>CAWGMU010000003.1:0-450306 GCA_963823815.1 uncultured Acidimicrobiaceae bacterium | reverse complement strand
AGACCCGATGTTGGATCAAAGAAATGGACGCTGTCGTGCCGAGCACTCAACGTGATCGAATCTCCTAGGGCAACGCGTGGAGTGCGCGTCCAAGATCGCGACCAGGTCAGTGTCATCGCTCGTAACGTGAATATGTTCGTCGTTTCCGAGGAACTCGATGACTTGTACTTTGGCCACGGCGCTAAAGCCAGGGTCGTCGATTGAGCCCTTCGCTCAGGTGTTCCGGTCGTACGCCGACCACAATGTCGCTCCCATCGCTCTTGCGAAGAATGTCTGCCTGCTCGTCCGTCAACGTGACTTTCATCCTCGAGCCCGCGCTCACGCCCGTGAGATGGACGCGCTCGCCATCTCGATTGACTTGCATTGTCACGAAATTCATGGACGGAGATCCAATGAAACCAGCGACAAACAGATTGTTCGGAAAGTTATAGAGCTCGCGCGGCGTGCCGTACTGCTCCAAGACGCCGAGATTCATAACGGCAATGCGGTCGGCCATGGTCATGGCCTCGACCTGGTCGTGCGTCACGTACAACATGGTCGCCTGGAGTCGATGGTGCAGCTGAGCGATTTCGGCTCGCGTCTGTACGCGAAGCTTGGCGTCGAGGTTGGATAGCGGCTCGTCCATCAAGAACACGGCCGGATCACGCACCAACGCGCGACCGAGAGCCACGCGCTGGCGCTGACCGCCCGAGAGTTGGGCCGGCTTGCGCTTCAGCAGATCCGTGAGGTCCAGTATCTTGGCCGCACTCTGCACGGCCTTTTCAATCTCGTCCTTGGGCACCTTGCGCAACTTCAGGCCAAAACTCATGTTGTCGGCCACGGTCAAGTGCGGGTACAGCGCGTAGCTCTGAAAGACCAACGCGATGTCGCGATCCCTCGAGGGAAGATCGTTGACCACGCGCCCACCAATTTCGATGTCGCCGCTCGTGACGTCTTCGAGACCGGCGATCATGCGCAGCGCGGTGGTCTTGCCGCATCCCGAGGGTCCAACCAGGCACACGAACTCGCCGTCGTCAATCTCCAAGTTGAGGTCGCGCAGAGACGGTGCGGTGTTACCGGTGTACTGCTTGGAGAGATCTCTCAGAACGACGCTGGCCATAGCAACCTTCTACTTAACGGCGCCCGCCAAGACGCCTCGGACGAAGTAACGCTGAAAGGAGAAGAACACAATGAGTGGCACCACCACCGACACGATGGCACCCGTTGAGATGATCCAGTAGTTCGCTTGAAGTTCGTGATTTTGGTCGTAAAGAAAGACGGTGAGCGGCGTGTGGAAGTTGCCGCCCAGGAAGACCAGGGCCACGAGCAGATCGTTCCATACCCAGATGAACTGAAAGATGGCGAGCGACGCCAGGGCCGGCAGCGCGAGGGGCAGCACGATGCGATAGAAGACCCTCCACTCCCCCGCGCCCTCCATGCGAGCCGCTTCGAGCAGGTCCTTGGGGATCCCGCTCATGAAGTTGCGCATCAGAAAGATCCCGAAGGGAAGACCGAACGCTACGTGGAAGATGATCACGCCGGGAATCGTCCCGTAAGGATTTAAGCCGAAGAGATTCCCTAACTCGCGGTAGAACTGCACGACGGGGATGAGGGCCACCTGCACCGGTACCACCATGAGGCCCACGACGGCTAGAAACACCACGTCACGCCCGCGCCATCTGCCAAAGACCAAGCTGTGTCCCGCGAAACACGCCAAAAAGGTCACCAACAAGGTGGCCGGTATCGTAATTTCGAGCGACGTCACCAACGAGTCCAGCAGTCCACCAGCGGCGAACCCCTGGTCAAAGAGGACTCGGTAGTTCGAAAAGGTGAGGCTGGCCGGACTCAGCAGCGCCTTCCACCAACCACTCACCCCGAAGTCCGCTTCGGGACGCAGCGAAATGACAAGTAGTGACACGGTGGGGACCAGCCACACGATGGCGATCAGCCCCAGGACGATGTTGGCTGGTCCCCGGGTCCCCAGTCGCCGCGCTAGTCCGCGCCGGCGCGGGGTCAGATCAATCGACTCAACGATGTTTGCCATCACACACCCTTGATCCGCTTGAGGTTCATGATCATCGCGGGAAGGACGAGCAAGAAGAGGATGACCGCAATGGCACTTGAGACGCCGGAGTGAACGCCGCCGGTAAAGCCATCGTTATAGATCTCCACCGCCAGCGTTGGTGTGGCGTTGACCGATGAACCCGATGCCATATTGAGGACTATGTCAAAGACCTTGAGCACGTTGATAATCATCGTGACGAAAACAACAGCGAGGACGGGCGCGAGCATTGGGACGGTCACTCGTCGAAACACCTGCCACTCCTTCGCCCCATCGATGCGAGCGGCCTCCAAGACCTCGCGATTCAGCGACGCGAGCCCTGCGCCGATCAGCACCATGGCAAACCCTGCCCAAATCCACAAGTAGCAAATGATCATCGCCATATCGGCGAGAGGAACCGAGAGCAGCGCCTGGGCCGTTTGGCTCAACCCCGACACCGGTGTGAGGGAGCTGCCGCCGAGCCAGGAGATACCCGTGAAGCCCGAACTGAAATTCGACGAGACGATTTCGACGGAATAGTTGCCCGATCCGACGTTGGAGAATTTGTACTGGCCGGACGTGGTCGTGGTGGTCGAAGCGACGCTCGCGCCCTGGCCGTTCACGAGCGACAGGCGGAGGAGAGGAAGACCGAGCTCTCCGGGCAGGATGTCCTTCGTATCGGTGGGAGCAGTCGGTGAAAACGCGCGCCAAACGACCCCCGTGATGGCACCGGACATTGGCTCGGGCTTCACCGCCTTTTGGGCCTTGAGGACGGTGAGCGTCGCGGGGCTCACATCCCGGAGGCCAATATCGATCATCCCGCCCGCTTGAGCCGATGAGGTGCTGATGATGCTGCTGCCGTTCTTCTCGGCGCGTGAATTGCTCCCCACGAGGTCGGCGACCGTCTGACCGGCCGTCGTGCTCACCGGATACGCGCCCGGCGCGTTAAACCAATCGCTGATGGTGAGTGCCGCCGCGTTCACCGCCCCAATCTGCGGGCTGTTATCGAAGATGGTCGCCCATACCAGTGCGGAGGCCGTCGTACTGAAGACGATCGGCATCACAATCAACGCTTTGAAGGCCGTGGCCCAACGAATTCGCTCCGTGAGCACGGCAAAGATGAGACCAAAGGTGGTGACGAAGAAGGGGAAAATCAGCACCCAGATGACGTTGTTGCGAAAAGCGGTCAGGATGGTGTCCGTTGAGAAGACGGTCTTGTAGTTGGTCAGCCCGAGAAACTTGGTGGCCGACTCGTTGAAGAGGCTCAAGCGGACCGTGTCAATCGTCGGCCAGATGACGATGAACACCAACCAGATCGCCGCGGGCGCTAAGAACGCGAGTGAGACGGCGTGACTTCGGATCCACGACCGGCGCCCGCTCGCCCGTCTCGGTACGTTGATGACGCTCGCGCTCACGGCCCCCCACCACTCACGACTATGCGGTTGCACTACACAACGGCAACTACCCAGTGCCCAACGGCGTGCGTGTAGTTCGTGTGAACTACACGCACGCCGTTGATACTACGTACGACTAACCGTTAGAGGCCAAATACGTCTTGGTTTCGCTCTGCATGGTTGACTGAAATTGAGCCGTCGTGTCCGTGCCGCCGACCCAGGCCAGCATGTTCGACCACATCTCTGGCTCAAGCGTGCCACCGTATTCGTCGTCCATGCTGAACACGGTCGCGGCCGCACTATCGAGGTTCTTCACGATGGCCGCGGTCACAGGATTCTTGATGGCGCTCGCCGGCACCGCCAGGTTGGGGGTGATCGTCCCCCCGGGAGCCTCTTCCCACAACGTCGCGAACTGCTTGGAACCCAAGTACTTCATTACCGCTCGCGTCGCCTTCGTCGACTTCAGCAGCATGGCCACGTCACCTGACGACTGGTCGTCGTTGACGTACTTGCTACCAGCGGGCGCCGGGAACGCGAAGAAGTCGTAGCACGGGCTCGCCTGTGTCAACGTGCACGACGAGTCGTTCGACGGCTTGTAGTTCGCCGGCGTGGACTGCTCTATGAAGGAGGCCTCAATCACCATCGCGGCCGTCGGCGCTCCCGACGTGGGGAAGACGTCGTTGAGGCACGTGGGCCACAGCTGATCGGTGCCCAAGGCCTTGCTGATGCCACCCACGTTGGCGCCGTTCGTCCCGAGAAGCGACGAATAGTTGGCAAACGCGGCGGTCACTTCAGGGCTCGTCCAGCTCAACTTCCCACTCACCAAGTCGTTGTACGCCGTAGCGCCATTCAGCTTCACGAACAGGTTTTGAAAGAGGTCCGTGGCCGCCCAGCCTGCGCCGGACGTTCCGCTGCAGTAGGAGATAGGCGTGTAACCGGCCTGAGCGATCGTCGAGGCATCAGTGAGCATCTGCTCAAAGGTCGTGGGCGTGGACGTAATGCCCGCCGCCTTGAACACTGCTGGGTTGTAGAAAACGGTGTTTTTCGACGAAGAGTCGAGCCACAGCCCGTAGAGCGTTCCTTTGTACGTCGCCGACGCGCTCCACCCTGGCGAGAAGTTCTTCACTTCGCTTCCCAGAATTGCCTTGAGGGGCGTCAACCGCTTGCCGGCTGCGAGTAGGTCGAACGACCCGGGGGTCGGGACTGCCGCGATGTCCGGCGGCTTTCCTCCCGCCACTGCGGCTTCCAGCAGGGTGGGAAGACTAGAGCCGGCATTGCGGACCGTCACCTTTATCCCAGTCTTCTGTTCGAACGGCTTGAGCGCGGTAGCAAAACCCGTCGCCTCGCCGCCGGAAAACTCATTCCACACCGATACGGTCCCGCCGATTTTGGCCGAAGCGCTCGCCGCGCTGTTGACGCCAATTGCCGCTACTGAAGCGATCATTGCCGCTGCTGCGGCGACCGCGGCAGTTCGTTTCGTAAATAATTTTCTGGATCTCAAAATACGCCTCCACACTTAGCCCGAACGTCACCGCTTTGGCATCGCTCTGTCCTGTCTCACTGTTGAAACCATCTGTTCACCAGCGGTTCAACTCGGAAGGTACCACAGGGCCTCGGTTCGGACAACGGCACCCACTCCGGTTCGCATCGTGTGTTCTGTGAGCAGATTATTGAGAGTGTCATAACCCGAGAACGATGGTGATCGAGCGTTCATGTCCGCGTCCGTGCTATGGCTTTTCGTGCGTCAGCGGTCCTCGGCTCGACACGAAACTCCCTCACTTTCCCAGCGTTTGCTTCGAATCGACCTTTGGCTAGATCGAAGGGTCGTCCCAATCTGCCGAGTTCATAATGAAGGGAGCCCAACGAGTTCGCATCCCCGGCAAACGTCAGACGCGCACGGACATTGTTTGTAGACCCAGCGCAAGACAACGACAATCGACGGGCGCGCGAAGCCACCTGTAAGTAGGAAACCTCAGAGCCAATAGCGCTCTACTCGCCGAGAAGGTTTTTCTTCGCGTCCTTCTTGGCGTGTTTCTCGTTTCGCTTCTCTTTCAGCGACTTACCGACCTTCTTTGTGTTGTGTTGACTCGGTCGCTTATCAGCCACGGTGACTCCTTAGGTAGGCAACGACATTGTTCCTGACGTTGAGATCAAGCCACGTGAGCGGTCGCCGACGAGGCTCTCCGTCGTCAATCGGCGACTCTCCCATATGGGCATTCGCCCATTACCTTAATCTGTGCCGATCGCGTTATCTGATATGAGACGTCCGAAGGCGCTTTCTCCGTCGAATCACGTGGACGATGACGTACGCGAGCAGCACGACGACTGACATCAAGTGCCACTTTTGGAGAACGAACGGTCCTGGAATCGGTAAGAAGATCGTGCGGCCGACGACGAAGTCGGCGATACCCGAGACCATTGCGTTCAACGTGAGAAGCCAAAGAATCGCGTCCGATTCGGCCAGGCGCAACCAATGATTCATCGTTTTCCGACGACCAAAGAGCTGGGAGAGAAGCCGTCCCACGGTGTGCCGGCGTTGCGTCAAATGAACAAGAACAATCGCGAGGACGATCAGCCCAATAATCGAGTGATCGGTCGTCCCAGAGTGACCCAGGTATTTACGGGAGAGGAAGACCGCGGAGGTCACGGCGGCCAGAAAGGCAGTGATCAGCGCGAGATGAACCAGCCAACGACTGCGAGCAATCGTGTCGCGACCCGGGCCGGGATTCGTTTCAATTGCCAAGGTCGAACGCTCCTCGAACAAGATGTTTCTGGGCGAGTCGGTTCATCGATAGGACGTTACGGCCCGTCGAAAACTGGGGCTATTGGGGGAAACCCTGACGCCCCCCTAGTTGTGCACGGACCTCTCGCGCTCGGCCCAGGTCAACGCTTGCGCCGATCCTGTCGAACTGCCTTCTCGCGGCGCTCGACGGGGAAGGAATCGTCCTAGCCACCCTGTCGATTCGAGGGGCGGGGAGTCCCAAAGAGGTCTCCCCGCCCCTCCGACGGACAACTCCTGGCGAATAGGTCACACGCCCTCTCCCCCCAAGGGGGCGGCGAACTTCAACCGAGAGCGACCCTTACTGCAGCTGCAGTTGCTTCATCGTCGACGCGCTTCGGGCGCGACCGATGGCGAATGAGCCAAAGGCGATGAGCAGTATCCCTGGACCACTCGTGGCGGCCAGGTAGTACGCGAGCGTCATCGTGGGTGACGCCGAGAGGAAGTAGGTGCCCACCCAAATCGGCCACAGCAGCGGGACCAACGTCAGCCAGATCCCGCACAGCAGCAGAGTGAATCCAGCCGTCGAGAGAACAGCCGTCGACTGGAGTCCCATTGGGCGCGGCGCACCGACGAGGATGATCAAACTGGCGACGACGCCAACGGCACCGGGCAGGAGTCCGCCAAGTGCGTGTCCCTCGCTCCAGGTCCACGACAGCGCTCCGTCGGGAGCGAAGCCGAACGTCGGACCGACGAAGAGCACGAGCGCCGCCCACGCGGACAACAGGAGCGCGAAGAAGGATCCAACCATCAACCCAATCGACGCCCTTGGTGCCGCGATCTCCGTGCGATTCGCTGCCGCCGGATCGGACGGCGAAGCTGATTCGCTGGTGACGCGTTCTCTGGTCATGACGGCGCCGTACACGGGCGTCGTCTCCTTGTCGGGCGCGGACATGCCATCTGTCCGCGTCTCTCTTTCCATGGTGTGGTTACGCAAACTCATAATGTCTCCTTCCCACACACAGATTTTAATTTGCCTTTTCCTAGATTCTCCTGTGAGGTTGACAAGCAACTATTCCGGTGAATGATGTTCACGTCGTGCAGCTCACTTCAATTGCCACAGCGAATTAAGCTTCGGCCAACGCGTGGAGAAAATTTATATTCTCTGCGGGCGGCGCGATTCTCCTTGTGAGCGCCCCTGCGCTCGCGTCGGCTACGACACCAGCCTCTTGATGCATGGTTTTCGCCCCGACCACTCCCCATAGGGTGTTCTATGAGGGAAACAGTTGGCCCTGAACCTCGCCGTGATAACGCGGTCGTCGATCTCCGGAGGTTCGAACAGTATGAAAAAACTGCTTATTTTCGATCTCGACGGAACCCTGGCCGAGAGCAAATCGCCGCTTAGTGCAGAGAACGCTGAGCTGCTCGGTGAACTCTTGGGCGTCATGAAGGTGGCCGTGATCTCGGGCGGCCGATTCGAGCAGTTCGAGACGCAGCTTCTCACCAATCTTGATGCCGGTGAGCGTCTGGAAAACCTCTTCCTCCTGCCGACGTGCGGCACTCAGTTCTACCGCTACAGCGCCGGTTGGTCCAAGGTCTACTCCGAGGACTTAACCGTAGAAGAGCGCAAAGTAATCACTGCTGCGCTCCAGCAGGCTCTCCGCGAGTCCGGGATTGAGGTGACCAAGGTGTGGGGACCAGCCATCGAAGACCGGGGAAGCCAGGTAACCCTCTCGGTACTCGGTCAGGAGGCGCCGCTGAGCGAGAAGGAACGCTGGGATCCCGACTTCACCAAGCGGTCAGCGATTCTCGCGGTGCTCGAGCCCCTCCTTCCGAAGTTCTCGGTCCGGATGGGCGGCACGACGTCGATCGACGTGACCAAGGCGGGCATCGACAAGGCCTACGGCATCGCCAAACTGCACGAACAGCTCGACATCCCCCTGAAGGAGATGCTCTTCGTCGGTGACGCCATCTTCGTCGGCGGCAACGACTTCCCGGTGCAAGAGGTCGGCGTCGACTCATTACTCGTGCGAGACCCCACCGAGACCGCCCGCATCATCCAGACCGTTCTCGCCTGCCTGGGCAACGGCACGACCCAGATCGTGGCGCCCGCCCGGAGCGCACCTCTTGACGCCTCGAGTCACGCCGCGACGCGGCGAGTCGTCGTCGGGGTGGGCGCGTGAACATCGACACGAAGGAAAAGACGTTGGCGTTAGGGTCGGCGGCCCTGAGCCCGACGGTGGAGGCGCACGTCGCTGAGCCCCCGCGAACGGTGGCGATGGTCGGAACGTATCCGCCGACTGCCTGCGGGTTGGCCACCTTCACTAGCAACCTCTCGGCCGCGATCGCCCCGTCCAGCTCACCCTGGCGGGTCATCGTGACGCGAGTGCTCGATGAGCCAGAGCACGAGACGCACGACGAGGTGGTCGCCCACTGGTTGGCCGGTGATCGCAAGTCGCTCCTCCGGTCACTCGACGCCATCGATTCGTCCGACGTCGTCGTGCTGCAGCACGAGTACGGACTCTTCGGCGGTGCCGACGGCCAGGACGTCTTGGAGTTGGTGAGCGCTGTCACGAAGCCCCTCATCGTCGTCTTGCACACCGTGCTGTCGCGTCCGACCCGCGGCCAACGCAAGATCCTCGATCGGTTAATCGCGACCGCGTCACTCGTTGTCGTTCAGAGCAAGGGTGCCCGTCGACGGCTCCTGCGGACGTACGGCATCGATCCCCACCAGGTCGTCGTCGTGCCCCACGGCGCCACGAAGAACTTCGCCGGACCAGTCCTGTCAGACGTCGCGCATCCGCGCATCCTCACCTGGGGGCTCCTCGGGCCGGGCAAGGGGATCGAGTACGGGATCGCCGCCGTCGCACGGTTGCAGTCCCACGTACCATCGCCGACGTACGTCATCGCCGGCCGGACCCATCCGAAGGTGCTCGCCGCCGAGGGCGAGGCGTATCGGCGGGCGTTGCAGCAGCAGTGCCGCGACCTCGGCGTCGAGAACCAGGTGGTCTTCGACGACGGGTACCGCGACTGGGACTCGCTGCGCGCCCTCGTGAGAAGCGCGGACGTCGTGCTGCTCCCCTACGACTCGCTCGACCAGGAGAGTTCCGGGGTCCTCGTCGAGGCGTTGGCGTCGGGTAAGCCGGTGGTCGCGACGATGTTCCCGCACGCTCAGGAGTTACTAACCCACGGGGCCGGACTGCTGGTGCGCCAGCGCGACGCCGCCGCCATGAGCGCTGCCCTCGAACGAGTGCTCTACGAGCCCGGTCTCGCCGAAACGATGCGCGAGTGTGCGCGTCGCGAAGCGACCGCGATGCTGTGGCCAACCATCGGCGCCACGTATCGTTCACTGATCTCACGGGTAGCGGCACGCCAAGCAGTGGCGTGAGTAGCAACTCGGCGCTACTCGGGAACCTGCGCCACCTGGCGCAACTATCCGACGCCCGCGGCATCGTCGAGCACGCTGAATTCGACCGACCTCGGCGGGACTACGGCTACTGCACCGACGACGCCGGGCGATTGCTCGCACTCGCGTCGCGTCTCTCGAACGACGCCAACTCCTTCGGCCTGGCGAGAGTGGCCCTGGGATTTCTCGAGCGCGCCCACCTTGCTGGCGCTGAGTTTCGCTTGCGACAGCGCGGCGACGGCACGTGGACGAAGGACGAACCAAGCGACGACGCGACCGGTCGCGCCCTCTTTGGACTCGGCACCGCCGTCGCGTGGGCACCGTGGCCGGAGTTGCGCCAGCGCTCGCTCGCGCTCTTTGATCGCGCCGCCGACTTTCATTCCAGCCACCTACGTGCCGTTGCCTACTCCGTCCTCGGAGCCGCCGAAGTCTTACAGGTCGAGCCCGCCCACGCCGGCGCGCGCTCGCTCGTACGGCAAGCGTCGCTGCTGCACAGCGACCTCGCCAGCCCGTCGTGGCCGTGGCCCGAGGCGCGACTCACCTACGCCAACGCGCTCATACCCGAAGCGTCCTTCGTCGCGGCGCTGGTCGAAGGAGACGCCTCGGGGGCCGCCGTCGCCCTCGACCAACTGCGCTGGCTCGTCGAACATGAAACGCTCGAGGGACACTTCAGCTTCACCCCCGTCGGGGGCAGCGACTCTACCTCGAGGGCCCCAATGTTCGACCAGCAGCCCATCGAGGCGTGGGCGATGGCGAGTGCCTGCGCCAGGGCCTTCTCCTACACGGGACATCGCTGGTGGGCCGAAGCCGTGCAACGCGCGGCGGGATGGTTCTTGGGCGACAACGACCTCGGTGTCATGGTCGCCGACCTTGTTACCGGAGGCAGCTACGACGGACTCACGTCAAACGGCGTGAACCGCAACGAGGGGGCCGAGTCCTCCATGGCCCTCACCGGCACGATGTTCCACGCGCGACATGCTCGCACCACAGCTCGCGGCGACGGCTATCTAGTCCCGTCACGCGGAAGGGTCGTCCCTCACGCGACGCTGAGCAGCGCGTCGGTCAGGTGGCCCACCTGGACGGTCGCGACACCGACACACCGATCGGCGGCGCCGTAGGTGAGATAGACGAGATCACCGTCGCGGTGCGCCCCTTGGACGAACACGACGTTCTCCACGTCGCCCCTACGCTCCCATTCGAGCTCGGGCTCGAGCAGCGGGTGATCGAGTTGGCTCACGAGTCGCCCGGTGGACTTGTCCAGAAGGGCGAGGTTGAGCGTGTAACCACCGTCGGCGCGACGTTCGTGGAAGAACAGCAACAGACCGGCGTCGGTTTCAATTGGCGGTGCCCCGGCACCCACGCCGAGAGCGCCCGGCGTCGGTCGAAGAAGGACGTGCGCGTCGAGGTCGGACATGTACGGATCCCAGTACTCCGGACCCGCGCTCCACAGGTGGTCGAGATCGTCAAAGACCGCCAGCAGCATGTCGGGGTGGATGCGGTGGATCAGCGCCACGCGCTGGTCCGTCAACGTGAAGACGATCGCGTCCTTGTTGGCGACGTCGGGGGGGCCGAGCAGTTGACCCGACGCCCCGTCGAGGTGGAATCGCTCGCCGTCCCAGATCAGTCGATGCGCGCCGATGCGCCAGGGACGCCCGCTGCTCGGGGGCGGGAGCGACGTATAGGTCATGACGACGTGCTCGCCGTCGGCGCCGCCGACGCGCTGCACGCGCGGATCCTCGAAGCAGTGGACCCCCGAGGTGCCCGCGCTCGCGAGGACGTACTCGAACTCGTAGCTCCGGCCGTCGACGGAGGTCAGGACCAGTACGTCGGAGATGTAGTCGAGGAATCGCGGACCCGAACCCTCGTTACGGCGGTAGCCGTCGCGAACGCCGCGGGCGAAGAGGTGATAGCGACCGTCGTGGTGGAGCAGCCCGGCGTTGAACACGGCACCGTAGCCCGGCACCGATCCCGCTTCGACGACGGGCCGGTCGTGCAGGCGTCGGGCCCGTGGTGCTCGTTCGGAAGCCATCCCCATAGTCTGCGACCTCTTCGTGACCCGCAGCCTTCAGGCGCGAACGAGTTACCCTACTCCTGCTTCACGCTCACGGGTAGGTGAAGTGTAGAAGTGGGTAGGTTTCAATTGAGGGATGCCCATGGACCAACCGACTGACCCACGTGAGCTGTTCCAGCGATTCGACGGCAATCCCATCATCACGCCCGCCGACTTTCCCCTCACGGTCAACGCGGTGTTCAACCCGGGCGCCACCGAATTCGAGGGGCGCACGCTGTTGTTGATGCGCGTTGAGCACCGCACCGGCCTCTCATCGTTGGCCGTCGCGACCAGCGATGACGGACTGACCGGGTGGCAGATCGACCCGCTCCGAGGACTGGAGCCCGACCCGGGTCTCGAAGAGGAGCGCTGGGGAATCGAGGACCCGAGGATCACTCGCATCGACGACCTGTACTACGTCGTGTACGTCGGCTACTCGGCCTACGGACCACTCGTGTGCCTCGCCACGACGCGCGATTTCATGCACTGGGAGCGCTTTGGCGTCCTCCAGCCCCCCGAGGACAAGGACGCCGCACTCTTCCCCCAGACCTTCGACGGACGATGGGCTCTGCTGCACCGCCCGGTGCCGTCCTTCGGAGGTATGGGCGCGCACGTGTGGTTGTCCTACAGTCCCGACCTGCGCTACTGGGGACAGGGCCGCGTCCTGCTGCCGGCACGGCGTGGCGGATGGTGGGACGCCAACAAGGTCGGCCTCAGTCCCCCGCCGCTGCTGACCACGGAGGGCTGGCTCGTGTGCTACCACGGCGTGCGGGTGACCGCGTCGGGCTCGATCTATCGCCTCGGACTGGCCCTGCTCGATCGCGACGACCCCGCGAGGGTCCTCGCGCGAGGAAACGAGTGGGTCTTCGGGCCCCAGGCCCCCTACGAGCAGTCGGGCGACGTGCCGTACGTGGTCTTTCCCTGTGGTTGGATCCTGCGCGATGACGGCGACACCCTGCACCTGTACTACGGCGCTGCGGACAGCGTGGTGTGCGCGGCTACCGCGAGCTTGAAGCAGCTGCTGAGCCACCTAGTGGAGCATCCCATCCCCGTGGAGTAGAGGTGTCCCTGAACTCGGCGACCAGTCGCGCTGCACACGCGCCGACGGGACGTCGTTCGCTCCTCTAGCCCGTATCGTGGAGTCGCGAACCTGAGATGAACCCCCAAAAGGAGCAGTCATGGAAAACGAAGCCTCATGCCCGGTCTCGGGAGGAGCGAATACGCGCTTGGCCGACGGTCAGCCCAACGAGACGTGGTGGCCAGAGCAGCTCAACCTAAGGATCCTCCATCAGGGATCGACGAGGGCCAACCCCATGGACGGCGACTTCGACTACGCCGAGGCGTTCAAGACCCTCGACCTCGACGCGTTGAAGAAGGACCTCATGGCGCTCATGACCGATTCGCAGGAGTGGTGGCCGGCCGACTTCGGACACTACGGACCACTGTTTATCCGCATGGCCTGGCACAGCGCGGGCACGTATCGGATTCACGACGGCCGCGGCGGCGCCGGATCGGGCGCGCAGCGTTTCGCGCCGCTCAATAGCTGGCCCGACAACGTCAATCTCGACAAGGCTCGTCGGCTGCTCTGGTCGGTGAAGCAGAAGTACGGGAACAAGATCTCCTGGGCCGACCTCATGATCCTTGCGGGCAACTGTGCGTTGGAGTCAATGGGACTCAAGACCTTTGGTTTCGCCGGGGGACGCGTTGACATCTGGGAGCCCGAGGACGACGTGCACTGGGGGTACGAGACGACCTGGCTCGGCGACCAGCGCTACCGCGGCGAACGCCAACTGGACACACCTCTCGGCGCCGTGCAGATGGGCCTCATCTACGTGAATCCTGAGGGTCCAAATGGCGCACCCGACCCCCTCGCCGCCGCCGTCGACATCCGAGAGACCTTTCGACGCATGGCGATGAACGACGAAGAGACCGTGGCCCTCATCGCGGGCGGTCACACCTTCGGCAAGACGCACGGCGCCGCGGACCCCAACGTGTACGGCGGTCGCGAGCCCGAGGCCTCGAGCATCGAAGAGCAGGGTCTCGGGTGGACGAGCCGCTTCGGTTCCGGTCACGGCAACGACACGATTTCGAGTGGGCTCGAGGGCGCCTGGACGCCGACACCCGTCACGTGGGACAACAGCTTCTTCGAGGTCCTCTTCAACAACGAGTGGGAGCTCTCGACAAGCCCCGCCGGCGCTCACCAGTGGAAGCCCAAGGGCGGCGCGGCGGCTGACACCGTTCCCGACGCGCAGGACCCGACGAAGCGCCACGCGCCAACGATGCTCACGACCGACCTCGCGCTGCGCTTCGATCCGGTGTACGCACCGATCTCGAAGCGCTTCTACGAGAACCCCCAAGAACTCGCCGACGCGTTCGCCCGGGCGTGGTTCAAGCTGACCCATCGCGACATGGGGCCGCGCTCGCGCTACCTCGGCCCACTGGTGCCCGACGAGGCGCTGCTCTGGCAGGACCCGGTGCCCGCGGTCGACCACGAGCTGCTCGGACCGCGCGAGATCACCGAGTTGAAGGCGTCCGTCCTCAAATCGGGTCTCTCGATCGGCCGGCTGATCGCAACGGCCTGGGCGGCGGCGTCGTCCTTCCGCGGAACCGATAAGCGAGGCGGTGCCAACGGCGCGCGACTTCGCTTGGCGCCACAGAAGGACTGGGCGGCCAACGAGCCGGCGGAGCTGGCGACGGCGCTGTCGACCCTCGAGGGGATCCAAAGAGAGTTCAATGAATCACGCAGCGACAACGTGAAGGTGTCCCTCGCCGACGTCATCGTCCTCGGCGGCGTCGCCGCGATGGAGCGGGCCGCGAAGAACGCGGGGCACGACGTCGAGGTCCCCTTCGCGCCAGGTCGTACCGACGCGTCCCAAGACCAGACTGACGTCGAATCCTTCGCCGTGCTCGAGCCGACCGCCGACGGCTTCCGCAACTATCTCGGCGCCGGTGCTCCCCTACCGGCCGAGGACCTTCTCTTGGACCGGGCGCACCTCTTGACGCTCAGCGCACCGGAGATGACGGTCCTCGTGGCCGGTCTTCGGGTGCTCGGCACGAACTACCAGGGGTCGAATTACGGGGTCTTCACCCACCGGCCGGAATCGCTGACCAATGACTTCTTCGTGAATCTGCTCGACATGGGCACGCAGTGGCAGCCGACCACCGACGCCGAAGAGACCTTCGAGGGGCGCGACCGTACGACCGGCGAGCTGAAGTGGACGGCCACCCGCGCCGACCTCGTCTTCGGTTCGAACTCGCAGCTGCGCGCGATCGCCGAGGTGTACGGGAGCGACGACGCGCAACCGAAGTTCGTGCACGATTTCGTCGCCGCGTGGGACAAAGTCATGAACCTCGATCGGTTCGACCTGGTTTGAGCACCATCCGCGGACACCCGCGGTCCGAACTCCGCGGTCGCCGAGACGCAGGGTGAGGCCTCTGACCTTTCGCTACCACCCCGGCGTGATCGAGAAGAGGTCGTCGAGCGTGTCGAGATCGATCGACCACTCGCCCACTCCAAAGTCGACCGTCGAGTGGCGTAGTTCGTGAATGGCGCGAAGGACCGAACGCTCACCCGCATCGAAAGCCGTTTCGAGCTCAGCGAGCGCCGTGCGCTTCCAGGCGGCGTGTAACGGCTGCAGTTGACCGTTGGCCGCGCTCACCACCACGTCGGCGTCGCCGATCGCCTCCACCAGCCCCGCGACCTGACGCGCACCGATCCAGGGCATGTCGCACGCGGTCACGACGACGAGACTCTCGGACGCATTACGCAGCGCGGCGATGATTCCAGCGAGCGGCCCCTCGTGCGGCGTCTGGTCCGCGACGTGTCGCAGTCCGAGACCGGCCAGGAGCTCCGCGTCGCCCCCGACGACCACCACTTCGTTCGCTCCGGCCGCGAGCATTGACTGAGCCACGCGGGTAGCCATCGGGATCCCCTTCACCGGGAGAAGGGCTTTGTCGCGTCCCATCCGATGGGCGTAGCCGCCGGTCAGGACCGCGCCAACGAAGGAGATCCGTTCCTTCGTCTCCGAGGCGTCCATACGCTCGAGACTACGGCGCTGCCGCGTGAAGAGCCGTTGGCCGAGGTTGCTAGCGTTCGACAGAGTGGCTGGTGGTCTTGTCGCTGGTGACGTGTTCGACGAACACGAAACGCAGAGCGGTAGCGCGTTGACGGCGACCGACCGAACGACGTAGGGGAGATCCAATGACCGACGCTCTCAGTTGGATCGAAGCGTTTGCTGCGACGGCGAACGCGCTGCCGCTCACCATCGAGGAGCGCGACGCGGTGCTCGCTCTGGCGGGAGTGGCGGCGCACTCCTCGGAGCGAACGGCCGCGCCGCTCGCTTGTTGGATCGCCGGTGCCGCCGGGCTCAGCCCAGCGAACGCCCTCGAACTCGCTCAATCGGTCACGGCACAGTTCCCTCTCGAGGAACGGAACGGATGAACGACGTGGCGAGGTTCATTTACTCGACTAGGGCCCTCGGCCCTTGGGGTGGCGCGGTGGCGGCCACGCCCGCATGGCGCCGAGCGGGTCGGCCATGAGTCGGGTAGCGCCCCGCCGTCGCGTCACGCGAGTGACCGTCGGCGAGCCGGCGCGGGCCGAACACGATACCCTCGCGGGCGAGGAACCTCTCGAGTTAC
This sequence comes from uncultured Acidimicrobiaceae bacterium, assembly GCA_963823815.1. Lineage (GTDB taxonomy): Bacteria > Actinomycetota > Acidimicrobiia > Acidimicrobiales > RAAP-2 > RAAP-2. Next base: position 434,079 of record CAWGMU010000003.1, on the reverse strand, counting down.
GCGTGAACGGACGCTCGCTAGCCGTCACCATGCGAACACCGGGGGCGGACTTTGATCTGGCCGCGGGATTCCTCGTGAGCGAGGGCGTGATCACGGGCACCGACGAGCTCGTCGCGATGCGCTACTGCAGTGGTCGGGGCGAGGACGGCGTCAATGAGTACAACGTGCTCGATCTGACGCTCGCGAGCACCGTCGCTCCCGTGAGCGACGGTGCAGCGCGCGCGTTCTTCACGACGAGCTCCTGCGGGCTGTGCGGCAAGGTGTCCATCGACGCCGTGCGGACCCGCTCGGCCTTCGACGTCCACGACGACCCGGCGTGTCTCGCGCCGTCGTGGCTGGTGACGCTCCCCAATCGACTACGCGCCGCGCAGGAGGTCTTCGAGAAGACCGGCGGGCTCCACGCGGCGGCGCTCTTTGACGTCGCGTCGGGTGAGCTGCTCGTCCTGCGCGAGGACGTCGGTCGCCACAACGCGGTGGACAAGGTCGTCGGTTGGGCGTTGCGAGAGAATCGGCTGCCCCTTGGCGGAACGGTGCTGCTGGTGTCGGGCCGCGCCTCGTTCGAACTCGTCCAAAAGGCCGTGATGGCGGGCGTCCCGGCCCTCTGCGCCGTCTCGGCGCCGTCGTCGCTCGCCGTCGACCTCGCCGAGGAGATGGGCGTGACCCTGATCGGTTTCCTCCGTGGTACGTCGATGGTCGTCTACGCCCGCGCGGATCGCGTTCGCGAGGCCCCAGAGCCGGACGCCGCGCCCGACGACCAGCTCACGACGCTGATTCGAGGCGAATGACGATCGACTTCGACGTCGGCGTATTGCTGCCGATGGCCGTCGAGTCGAGCGGCACCAGCACGTTCGCCTCGGGAAAGTAGGCCGCGGCGCACCCCCGCGGCGTCTGGAACGCAACGGCCCGGTAGCCCGCGGCCCGGCGCTCGCCGTCGCTCCAGACGCTGATGAGATCGACGGCGTCGCCGTCGCGCAGACCCCGTGCCGCGAGGTCGAGCGGGTTCACGAAGACGACTCTCCGCCCGCCCTTGACCCCGCGATAGCGGTCGTCGAGCCCGTAGATGGTCGTGTTGAACTGGTCGTGCGAGCGCACCGTCTGAAGGAGCAAGTGTCCCTCGGGCACCTCAATCGCGTCGGGCTCGTTCACGGTGAAGCGGGCCTTCCCGGTTGCGGTGTTGAAGGTCCTCGAGTCGCGCGGTCCGCGGGGCAGCGCGAAGCCACCGGGCTCGCGGACCCGCTCCTCGTAGCGCTCGAAGCCGTCGACGACGTGCTCGACGTGGCGGCGAATGACGGCGTAGTCGTCAGCCATCTCGCTCCAGCCCATGGCGTCGCCGAAGAGCGCGCGGCCGAGGCCCGCGATGATCGCGACCTCGCTGCGCTGGTCCTTCGAACCGGGTTCCAAACGGCCGTGGCTCTGGTGGACGTTGCTCATGGAGTCTTCGACGGTGACGAACTGATCGCCGCTCGCTTGGTGGTCGCGTTCGGTGCGACTGAGACACGGCAGCAACAGGGCCTCTCGACCGTGACACAGGTGCGAGCGGTTGAGCTTCGTCGCGACGTGAACCGTGAGGGCGCAACGCTTCATCGCCGCCTCCGTGACGGCCGTGTCGGGGGTGGCCGCCACGAAGTTCCCGCCCAGCGCAAAGAAGACGTCGATCTTGCCGTCGCGCATGGCGCGGATCGTGTCGACGGTGTCGTAGCCGTTGTCGCGGGGCGGGTCGAAGCCGAACTCGTCGCGCAGCCGGTCGAGGAACTTGGCGGACGGCGTCTCCCAGATCCCCATCGTGCGATCCCCCTGGACGTTGCTGTGCCCGCGGATCGGCGATGGCCCCGCGCCGGGCCGTCCAATATTGCCCCGCAGCAGCAGGAAGTTCACGATCTCGCGGATCGTCGCGACCGCGTTGCGGTGCTGGGTGATCCCCATGGCCCAGCAGACGACGACGCTCTTCGCCGCGACGACGTCGGCGGCGAACTCCTCGAGCTGCTGGCGCGAGAGTCCGCTTTGCGTCTCGACGACCGACCACGAGAGTTCGCGCCAGGCCCGACACGCCTCTTCGAAACCGTCGCAGTAGGTCTGAATGAACTCGTGGTCGAAGATCGTGCCGGGTTCGGCCTCCTCGAGCGCGAGCAAGGCCTTGTTGACGCCGGCGAACATGGCGAGGTCCCCGTTCACGCGTACGGACAGCGCGCGGTCCGTGAGCGTCGTGCCGTCACCGAGCAAGCCGCGAAGGCTCTGGGGGTTCTTGAAGCGGATGAGCCCGGCTTCGGGCAGCGGATTCGCCGAGACGATGCGCGCGCCACGACGCTTCGCCTCCTCGAGGGCGGTCAGCATCCGTGGATGGTTCGTCCCGGGGTTCTGGCCCACGACGACGATCAACTCGGCGTGGTCGGTGATGTCGACGAGATCGACGGTTCCCTTGCCCACGCCGATCGTCTCGGTGAGAGCCGTGCCGCTCGACTCGTGGCACATGTTGGAGCAGTCCGGGAGGTTGTTGGTCCCGAGGCGCCGGGCCAGCAGCTGGTAGAGAAACGCCGCCTCATTGCTCGCTCGACCGCTCGTGTAGAAGGCGGCGCGGTTCGGACCGGGCATCGCGCCTAGCCGGTCGGCAATGAGTGCGAACGCGTCGTCCCAGCTGATCGGGAGGTAGTGGTCGCTCCCCTCGGCGAGGTACATCGGCTCGGTCAGTCGCCCGTGGTGTTCGAGAGCGTGGGCCTCCTCGCCCAGGAGCTCGTTCACGGTGTGCGACGAGAAGAACGCCCGATCCACCCGCCGGCGCGTCGCCTCCCACGCCGTCGCCTTGGCCCCGTTCTCACAGAACTCCGCCGCCTTGCGCTCGCCGGCCACCGGGTCGGGCCACGCGCAGCTCGGACAGTCGAAGCCGTCGGTCTGATTGAGCGCGCGCAGCGTGGTCGCCGTGCGTTCGAGGCCCATCTCGGTGATCGCGAACTGCAGCGAGTGCCGTATGGCGGGAATCCCCACGGCTACCGTCTTGGGTTTGCCGACGCGGACCTTCTCGTCTGATTTACGCACCATCTTCAGCCTGAGCCTTTCGATGGGGACTCCCACGTTCATGGCGCCTCACGGCGAGGCTATCGGATGGTCGAATTGACCAATCCATTGTTGCCCACGGTGTCGGCGTACCAGGAGTAACTGGCCTTGGGCAGACGAGTGCCGGTGGGAAAGTCGACCCACACGATTCCGAAGCGCCGCGAGTAGCCGAAGGACCACTCGAAGTTGTCGAGCAGGCTCCAGACGAAGTAGCCCTGCACGTCCACGCCGGCGCGAATGGCGTCGTGCACCGCCGAGATGTGCTCTTCGAGATACGACACCCGGTCGTGATCCAAGACGCGGCCGTTGGGATCGACGTAGTCGTCGAAGGCCGCTCCGTTCTCGGTGATGTAGATCGGCAGGTCGTGGTAGTCGCTCTTCACCCGCACGAGTAGCTCGGTGAGTCCCGAGGCGTCGACTTCCCAACCCATCGACGTGGTGTCGGTGCCGGGCGTCTCGAGCGAGATAACCCGAAGGTCCGGAAACTGCTGGCCGATCGGCACGCCGTAGCCGGCGGCCCGGGCCTCCACCACCCGCGTCGAGTCCATGATGGTGCCCGGAAAGTAGTAGTTGACGCCGAGGAAGTCGAGCGGCTGGGCGATGATCTCCATGTCGCCGTCTTGCACGACCGAGAATCCGGGCAGGTTTGCCTGGTAGTGCTCGAGCATGTCCTCGGGATAGCGGCCCTTGAAGACCGGGTCCAAGAACATCCGATTGAGGTTCCCGTCGGCTCGGCGGGCGGCGGCGAGGTCGAGTTCGTGGGTCGTCCCCGGTCGAGAGACGCCCAGATTGAGGGTGATGCCGACCTTGGCGTCGGGAATCGCCGAGCGCAGGATCGGTACCGCCGTGCCGTGGGCCAGGAGCAAATGGTGGGTGGCGGCAATCGCTTTGCCGATGTCCTTCACGCCCGGTGCGTGACGGCCCGAGCCGTAGCCGAGCCAGGCCGAGCACCACGGTTCGTTGAGCGTGATCCAGCGCTCGACGGAGTCGCCCAGCGCGCCCGCCACGATGTCCACGTACTCGCCGAAGCGTTCGGTCGTCTCGCGCACGCACCAGCCGCCCTCGTCTTCGATCGGCTGCGGGAGGTCCCAGTGATAGAGCGTCAGCGTGGGCTCGATCCCCCGGGCCAACAGGCCGTCGACGAGTCGTCGGTAGAAGTCCAGCCCAGCCTGATTGGCGGGACCCTTGCCGTCGGGCTGCACCCGCGGCCACGCGACGGAGAATCGGTACGAGCCGACGCCGAGCTTCTTCATGAGGTCGAGGTCCTCGTCCACGCGGTGGTAGTGGTCACAGGCGACGTCGCCGGTGTCGTCGTTCCAGACGGCGCCGGAGCGGTGGCTGAACGTGTCCCAGATCGAGGGGCCGCGGCCGTCAACGTCGACGGCGCCTTCGATCTGGTAGGAGGCGGTGGCGGTTCCCCAGAGGAAACCAGGTGGAAACGAGCGCGATGGGCTCTCGTCGTTCGGGCTTTCGGTACTCATGGTGTGGGTCTCTCCTGATAGTAACTGGTCGAGTTTGGGCGAAAGGCGATCGCGCGCGACCACGCTGATCCCAATATCGGCGCGGTCGTGCGCAATCTGGTTCCCTCTGCGTGCGGGCTAGCAGGGTTGGAGCACTGCTAGCCCGCACCCAGAGGTGATGCGTTACGACGCCTTGAGTTGCATCAAGATGTACGGCAACTCTGGGTCGCTCGGCGACGGGTCCATGTACGGGTTCGCCGCGGTCACGAATCCAGTGAAGTTCGCCGTGCTGTACTCGTCCCAGTCCGCGCCGTAGAGCAATGGCACGATTGGCAACGTGGTCGCCTCAATCGTCTCGAGTGGCAGCGTCGCGGCCTTTACCGCCGCCGTGTTCGACGGGTCGGTGGAGGCCAACTTCGACAGCAACGTCTGAACGTGAGCGTTGTGGTAACGGCCGTAGTCGGCGTTGGCCGACTTGCCGATCACCGCTGAGTTCGTGTAGTCGAACCAGTTGTCGAACTGCGTGTACGGGTCGGTGCCACCGTTGCCCCAGTGCTCGATCGAGTCAAAGTGGCCGTCGGCCGAGTCCGTGTACCACTGCGACGCCTCGACACCATCAACCGTGGCGTCGATGCCTTCGGACTTCAGTTCGGATGACATGAGCTGGATGTCCGCGTAGTAGTCGGAGTACGAGATCGGGTCCTCCATGGAGAACTTGACCACCTTGCCCTTCAACGCGTAGTAACCCTGCTTGTTCAACTTGAACCCGGCCTTGGTCATGATCGACTTCACCGTCTTGGGCTGGTTCGTTGACTTGATGTCGTTCTTGTACTGCGACCCAAGGTACGAAGCCTGGCTGGGCAGGATGAGAGCGCTCAGCGACGTTGCCGGCGCTTCGTACCCACTTTCGCCCTTGACACTCAACGCCGTCCGGTTCACGCCGGCGCTGATGGCCTGGCGAACCGCGAGGTTGGTGAATGGCCACTTGGTGAGGTTGAACTCCAATGTCACCGTGGAGCCCGGGGCAAAGTAGATGTGGTTGGTCGACTTGTTCACGTCCACGAAGATCTTGTTGACGTTCTCAATGTCGTTGCCAGCCCAGTCCAGTTGCCCACTCGCCAGAGCGGTCGCGGCGTCAGTGTTCGACGCCTCCGAGGGAACGTTGATCTGACTCGCCGCGGGTGTGCCGCCCCAGTAGTTCGGATTGGCCTTGTAGCTCACGAGCGTCGAGCTGTAGTTGCTCAACTCGTACGGTCCGGTGCCCATCGGCGCCGTCACCGCTGCGGTGGCGGGACTCGAGTACGTCGTCCCGAAGTTGGCGGGCAGCATCAGCTGCGTTCCGGCGATCCCGACGATGTTCGAGTACTCCGGCACCGCGTAGTTCAACACCACCGTGTTGCCAGAGACCGTGGCCGGACTCGCCAACGGGGGAAGTCCCCAGATGTTCGCCGCGGGCGTGTTGTTGACGAGGTTGAACGTCGCGGCCACGTCGGCGGGACCGAAGGCCGATCCGTCACTCCACTTCACGCCGGTGCGAATCGTGAACGTCAACGTCTTGCCACCGTTGGACCACGCGTACGCCGTGGCGAGCCACGGGTACGAGACGCCCGCTTTGAGCGAGTCGAACTCGTACAGTGGTTCATAGACGAGCGAGCGAACGCTCATTTCGGTCGCGAACGAGGCCGAGTCCAACGGATTGAAGTTGTCGGTGAAAGTCACACCGGTGTTGTTCTCCAACGTCAACGTGGAACTCGCCCCCGAGGCGCCCTCGACACCGGCGCTCATGACGATGCCTAGTGTCAAACACGACATCGCCGTGATGACAACAGCAGCTCTTTTAAACATATTTTTTCCTTTATATTGATAGTGTCCAGCCGGCTTTCGCCGACGTTTTGTACGAACCGTGTGGGTCCCTACTTAACAAACGCGAGGCCGGTTGGACCTTCGCGATTCTTGCGGCCGCCAGAGCCCGAAAACGGGCGCCCTCGCGGCTTTCTATTCGATGTGGGTCATGTCGTCGCGATCTCCCCCTCCCTCTGGCGCGTCGACAGCGCCACTTCGACTGCGATCTCGTGATCGGCGTAGAGCCAGCACTTCGAGGTGTGATCGTCGCCCACCATGAACGCCGGAGGCTCTTCCTGACGGCAGCGTTCCATGACGTAGGGGCATCGAGGAGCGAACCGACAGCCCCTTTCGGCGATCGCCGTACCGGCGTGCTCGCCCGTGGGTTGGGCGTCGCGCGTCGGGTCCGACGGGTCGGGCACCGACGAAATGAGCAGTTGGGTGTAGGGGTGGGTCGGCTCGTCGACCAGACTCGTGCCGCGCGACTGCTCGACAACCTGACCGGCGTACATCACGATGATCGAGTCGGCGAGGTAGCGAGCTGACGCGATGTCGTGGGTGATGTAGAGAATCGCGAGCCGGTCGTTATCGCACAGACCACGCAAGAGATTGAGCACGCCGAGTCGCACCGAGACGTCAAGCATGGAGATCGGCTCATCGGCGAGCAGCACCTTGGGCTCAACGCACAGTGCGCGCGCGATCGAGATCCGCTGCAGTTGTCCGCCCGACAGCTCGTGCGGGTAGCTCTCGAGGAACCGGCTGGGCGGTTCGAGCGAGACGCGGCGCAGGGCCGCTTCGGCGAGACGCGGCGCGTCGGACTTCGACGCGCCGTGAATGCGCAGCGGTCGCAGCAAGTTGTTGCTCATGCGGTGAACCGGATTCATCGACGCGAACGGGTCCTGCAGGACCAATTGGACCTGCGAGGCGTACTCGAGCGTCCGCTTGGACTTGATGGCGATGGGCGTGCCCTGGAGCACAAGGTCGCCCGACGTTGGGGTCACGATGCGCGCCAGCATCCGAGCCAAGACCGACTTTCCCGAACCACTTTCGCCCACGACGGCTACGACTTCTCCCGCGATCAAGTCGAGACTGACGTCGTCGACGGCTCGCACGACGCGCTTGGCGTTGCGGAGTCGGCCGGGCGTGCGCACGGTGAAGTGGCGGGTGAGCCGACGCGCCGCGAGCTGCACCGGGGTCCGTCGTGGCGTTGCTCATGGCAAGGTCTCTGACCGGCGATGAGCGGTCGCGACCTCGGAGGAACTCACTCGACTCAGTTCGACCGGGACCGCGACTCCGGGGTCACCGGCGTGGAGCCAACAGGCCACCGAGCGTCCGGAGTCACCGGTCTTGACGAGAGGCGGCGTCTCGATTGAGCACCGCGCCATGGCGTACGGGCATCGGGGGTGAAAGCTGCAACCGGACGGCAGCTGGGCGAGATCGGGTGGCGAGCCGGGGATTCCCGAGAGCTGGGAACGTTCACCGTGCATCGGGGGAAAGGAGTCCAACAGTCCCAGCGTGTAGGGGTGTCGCGGTGCCTCGTACAGTTCTCTCGACGTCGCCCGCTCGACGACCGCGCCGGCGTACATGACCACAATCTCGTCAGCCAGCTCCGTGAGCAGTGAGAGATCGTGCGTGATGAAGATCATCGAGAAACCGAACCGAGAGCGCAGGTCGTACAGCTCGGAGATGATCTCGCGTTGGGTGACCACGTCGAGCGCCGTCGTCGGCTCATCCATGATGACGAGCTGCGGGTCGAGGATGAGCGCAAGAGCGATCATGATTCGCTGACGCTGACCGCCCGAAAGCTCGTGGGGGTAGCGATCGAGACGATCCTCACTCAATCCGACCAGAGCCAGCATCTCGGTGGCGCGGGTCCGTCGCTCAATCTTCGAGAGTTCGCCGCGATGGCTCTTGAGGACCTGCTCGAACTGAAAACCAACTCGTTTGACGGGATTCAGCGCGTTGAGCGCGCTTTGCAGCACGATAGAGATGTTCGACCATCGGATGGTCCTCAGTTCACCTTCGCCGGCGTTCACGAGGTCGATGACTCGTTCGCTCCCTTCCTTCATTCCAACGTTGAAGCGCGCTTCGCCACTCGTGATCACGCCGGGCGCTCGAAGGAGTCGGGTGATCGCGTAGACCAAGGTCGACTTTCCGCTCCCGCTCTCGCCCGCGATCCCGAGCACCTTGGAACGCTCCAGTTGCAGGTCAACGTTGTCGACGGCCCGAACCGCGCTCTCACCCCATCCGTAGTCCACGCTGAAATCGCGCACGTCCAGAATGCGCTCGCCCATCGCGCGTTCGTCGCGCGGACCCGCCGCCACTTCGCTCGTCGGTCTCATCGGGGGAGGATCAGGTAGAGCGTCGGTCACCACCAAGTCGTCAATCCCCCTGGATTCGGTCGTCATGGCGCCACCGAACTTGTGGTGGTGGGAGAGAGTCGAGGCGCGCGTCTCGTCGACCGGATGACCGGCGTGAGTCCGAGACGCTGTCGACGCGGCAGCCCTAAGCGACGCCGCTGGCGCCCGCTCAGTCCACCGGCGCGAAGACGGGGGTTGATGAACTCGTCGATGCCGAAATTCAGCAGCGCCAGGCTCGTGCCGACCAGGGCGATGCAGATGCCCGGCGGCACGAACCAGTACCACTCGCCCGAGAGCGGCGCGTTGTTCGCCTGCGCCCAGAAGAGCATCGTGCCCCAGTTCCACACCGACGTGCTCGTCAGTCCGACGTAGGCCAAGGTCACGTAGGCGCCGATGGAGTAGAGAATCGTGAAGAGCAACGACGACGCCAGGATTGGCAGCAGGTTGGGCGCTACCTCGGACAACATGATCCGAACGCGCTTCTCCCCGATGATCCGCGACGACTCGACGAAGTCGCGATTACGAAGTGACATGGTTTGGGCTCGCAACACTCGAGCGCCCCACGCCCAACCCGTGAGCGAGATGATGAGACCGATCACGATGGAGTTCGAACGGCTGTTCACCGGCAGGTAGCTGTCGATCACGATCAGGAGCGGCAGTCCGGGCAGGGCGAGAAAGACGTTCGACAGGAGTGAGAGGCCGTCGTCGCTGAAGCCCCCGAGGTAACCGGCCGATATGCCGATGATCATGGACAGCATCGTGGCGACGAGTCCGGCCACCAACGCGACCACCATCGTCGCCCTCGCCCCCACCAGCGTCTGAGAAAAGATGTCTTGCCCGAGGCTGGTGGTGCCGAACCAGTGGTGCATCGAGGGCGTCAGGATTCGGCGCGAACGACGTGTTGTTGGGGTCAAAGGGCGCGAGATACGGTCCAACGATCGTGAGGAGCAGGAAGAATCCAAGGATGATCAAGCCAATGATGACCTTTGGAGAACGGGGAACGCGCAGGGTCTTCACAGTGCCACTTCTGTTCTCGTTCGAGGATCAAGCAGCAAGTACACGAGGTCGGCCACGAGGTTGGCCGCCAAGACCGCCAAGGTGATGCACAGGAAGATCCCTTGGATTAGCGGATAGTCCTGGCTCTGCACCGCGTTCAACAAGAGGTCGCCGACGCCCGGGTAGTTGAAGACCAACTCGACCAACAGCGCTCCGGAGACCACGAGACCGATCGCCAAGGACAGGTTCGCGATGCTCGGCAACACCGCGTTTCGGGCGGCCGTCATGATGACCTTGCGCTTCGGCAGTCCCATCGCGATCGACATCAACACGAAGTCCTCGGCGACCATCGTGATCATCATGTTGCGCATGCCGAGCATCCAACCTGCGACGGAACTGAGCACGATCGAGATCACCGGGAGTTGGCCGTAGCGCAGCAGGCTCGCGACGAACGCCCAACTCCAGCCCGGCTGAAGGTTCTGACTGTAAGCACCGAGCACCGGAAACCAACGGAGATCGCTTGCAAACACGAGGAGCATCACCGTCGCCAAGAAGAAATACGGAATCGCCTGAAAGAACGTCGCCGTCGGAATCAGTGAATCGAGTCGTGAACCACGGGTCCAACCCAACAGTGCACCGCAGAGGGTCCCGACCAAGAAGCTGACGATGGTGGAGACGCCGATCAGACCAATCGTCCAGGGCACCGACGCTCGCAGTATTGAACTCACTGGCGCCCCGAGCGTGAGCGACACACCGAGGTTGCCGTGGGCGAGTTGTCCGAGATACGTGAAGTACTGCGAGAGCAGGCTGTGATTGAGCCCGCCGCCGAATGAGAGTCGAATCGCCCGGATCTCTTGGGGCGTCACCTGTCCTTGCAGTTTGCCGATCATGGTCTGAATGGGATTGCCCGGCATGTAGTGGGGCAACAAGAAGTTGACCGTGATCGCTACCCACGCCGTGAGCGCGTAGAGCGCGAGGCGACGACCGATAACGCGCACGGTCAGGTCACCACCATGGTCGGTGTCGCCGCAGTCTTGTACAACTCCGTGGGCGCTTCGGACGCTGGTTCGCAACCGCAACTCTCGCGCACCACCAGTTCGGTCGGCAGCACGATGGTCCGGCGAGCGAGCTCGGCGTTATCGAGCGTGGCGAGCAAGGCGTCAACGGCGACTTCGCCCAGGAGACTTCCCGATTGGCGAATCGTCGTCAGCGGCGGTTTGAAGTATCGCGTGAGCGTGATGTCGTCGAAGCCGGTCACTAAGACGTCCTCGGGCACGCGCAGTCCGGCGGCGTGCAACGCGTAGATGACGCCCACCGCCGTCTGGTCGTTCGCGCAGGCGAAGACTTCCGGCAGCGGCTCTCCCGAGGCGAGTCGTGTCCGCATCGCTCCCTCGCCGCCCGCGGACGTCCAGTCGGACTTGAGGATGTCGATGTCGGCCAACGTGACAGGCCGCCTTCTTCGAGCGGCGGCCTTAAAGGACGCCTCTCGCGCCACGCTGTCGGGGCTGCCATCGTGTCCCGACACGAAGCCGACGCGCTTCACTTGGTGGACGTCGATGAAGTGACGAACGAGATCGCGCATCGCCTGCTCGTTGTCAACGCGCACGGTGATCGCCGCGGACGAGTTCCCGGCGCCGGCGAGCAACACGACGGGGATCCGACGAGAAAGATCGGCGACGTCATCTTCAGTCATGACTCGGTCGAGCATGATGAGTCCGTCGACCGTCCCCGTCAAGTTCATGCAGCGGCGCCATGCCGGCCGGATGGTTCTCGCCCGCGCCACAGAGCAATAGCGAGTAGCCATTCGCCGCGGCTCGTGCCTCAGCGCCTCGAATGACGATGTCGGTGTAGAGCAGGCTCGCCTCTTCGACCGCGAGGACGTTGTTGTCGACCGCCGTCTGCATGAAGACGAGACCGAGGATCCAGTGCTTGCCACTCGAGAGACCTCGCGCGACTGAGTTCGGCACGAATTCCAACTCGCGCATCGCCGCCAAGACCTTGTCGCGAGTCGCGGGACGAACCGAAGAGAGCGAGTTGAGGGCGCGGCTGACAGTGGCGATTGAGACGCCGGCCCTCTGGGCGACGTCATAAATCGTTGGCTGTGAATCAACCACGCAGTGCCCCTCGGATCCCCCAGCAGCGACAACGCAAGATTGCCTCTGTAACCGCTTACAAAATACACAGGCGTCCCTACCGTGTCAAGTCAGTAAACCCCTTATATCGTAAGGAAAATCGCCGAAATCCTCCGAAAGTAAGCGTTTACATGGCCTTTGCCTGGCCAATATTTTGGACGATCCAGTTGGCCAACACTGTTCCTCCTCCCGACTTCGCTCCGGTTGCTCTTTCTGGTCCTTCGAACCTGCCTCTCCGCCGTCGTCTGGGAGGACTGTTGCTTTGGCGTCAGAACGACAGCGCTGATTACCCAGGTGAGACCAACGGTTCCGAGCGATTTGACCGAGCCGCGATACCTAACGGCGATGACGGCCGTAGGCCCGAAGTAAAGGCGGCTTATCCTTCGATAGTCGCAATGCCACACGGCACCACTGTCGACGTTGGCGCGTTTAAGCGTCGCGTTTCGCCATCCGCCACGCGCCGAGCGCCGTCCAGACGACCAGCCAAGCAACAATGACGCACACGGCGACGGTAGTGGTCTCGGGGACGAGATGGTCCGTCCCGTTCGGTCCGTTACCACCGAAGAGTTTCATCAGGGCGCCCGGTTCGATATGAGCCATCGCAAGTCCGACGAGAGCACGCTGACCGTTGATGAGGTGCGGTATCGAGACCCGGGCAAAGAGCGGCGTCAGAATCACCTCGAGCACAATCATCAAGACGACGGCGACCGTTCGCTGTCCGATCAATGAGGCGAGCCCGAGACCCACGACGAGTCCGATGATCGCCTCCAGCTCGACCCAGAGCCCGGCCTTCACCATGAGGTTGATCGGCGGCGTGAGGAAGGTCCGCTGATAGCCCTTGTAGTCCTTCTCCGCCACCGTCTTCGCGTCGGCGCGCCACGTCGCGTTCGAGATGTTTTGCAGGTTCGCGCCGGGTGGCGACTGGATCTGGCCGTGCGGTCCGAGGCCGCAGGGGATGCCGACGAACACCTTGCTCTTCTGGCCGGGCTTCGTCCTTGTTATGTCGTACGGAAGACCGCAGACCACCTCTTTCGGGTGGCTCATGGCCCAGGTCTCAAAGCCCGTCAGCGACAGGTTCGGCGGGACGTTGACCCCGTTGTAGTTGAGCTGCTTCGGCGCCGCAAGGCAGCACACCAGGCACACGATCGCAAAGCCCGAGGCCACGATCGGCACGATGATCGCGAGGCCCGCCGGGATCCGCGCGAAGTAGAGGGCGAGGCGCGACCGGCCGGTGATCACGAGGTGGCGAAACATTCCGTCGGTGAGGTCGGTCGAGCCGGCCGAACAGCCGAGCGTCGCCGCGACGATGAACCCGAGCCCGAAGAGCGCCCCCACGACCAGGCCGTTGAAGATGCTGTAGCCGCCCGCCGGCCCGTAGGACTTGGGCGCCACGGCGTGGGCGATCAGCCGGACAGAAAGGAAGATGACCGGGAGGCCGACGTTGACAACGAGCAGTGCCGCCATGAGGCCGCGGCGCTTGCGCAACTCCATGAAGCGTGTCGTGATCATCGACCACGTCGGCACCCACGAGCCTCGGTGATCCCCCGCGCCAGCTGCCAACGGTGCGCCGCGCGGAGCGGGCGCTGTCGTCGTGTGCATGGACGTCATGAGTCGTCCCCCAATCGGCTTGTCACCTGCAAGAACCACGACTCGAGCGAGACCTGCAACTCAATCAGTGAGTACACGTCGATGCCCGCCTCGACCAGCGTGCGGTTGATCTCAGCGATCTCGGCGTGGCCCGCACCCGTGGGTAGGTGGATCACGAGCGAGGTCGGCTCGACGTCGATGGCAGCGGAGAGAGGGCCCGCGGCGAGCAGGGAGCGCGCCTTCTCAGGCGATGAGCATCCGACGCGCACGTCGGTCGTCGCGCTGGAAAGGAGCTCGGCGATGGAGCCCTGGCGAATGACGCTGCCGTGGTCGACGATGGCGACTGCGTCGCACGTTCGCTCAACCTCGTCGAGGAGGTGCGAAGAGAGCATGACCGTTCGACCCTCGGCGACCAGTGACGTGATCATGTCGCGCATCTCGTGCATGCCCGCGGGGTCGAGTCCGTTCATCGGCTCGTCCAGGATGAGCAGCTGAGGATCGCCGAGCAGGCACGCGGCGACACCGAGTCGCTGGCGCATGCCCATCGAGTACTTGGAGACCCGATCGTTCGCGCGATGGGCGAGGCCGACGCGCTCTAAGGAGGCGTCAATGCGGTCCCGAGCAGCACGCTCGCGGGCGGCCGCGAGGATCTTGAGGTTCTCGCGGCCAGTCAGGTGGCCGTGAAAACGCGGCTCGTCGACGATGGCGCCGACGCGAGCGAGGGCACGGTCGCGTCGTCGAGGTACCGGATAGCCGAGCAGCGACATCGTGCCGGCGTCGGCGTGGGTGAGGCCGAGCAACACGCGGATGAGCGTCGTCTTGCCGGCGCCGTTTGGACCGAGGTACCCGAAGGCGCATCCGCGCGGCACGAGGAGCTCGACGCCGTTCACCGCGACGTTGTCGCCGAATCGCTTGGTGAGTCCGTGGGTCTCGACCGCCCACGGACTCTCTGACGGAGGGACGGCGGGCGCTTCGTCCAGTGTTGCGGTGCTCATCGCTTCGGTCCTTTGCTGGGAGGGCTTCGACTTCGAGGCTAGATTCAACGTCGCGCCGAGGGCCATCGGGGTAAACCCTGACCTGGCGCGTTACCCCTTAGGTGCACCGAATGACGCGGCCCGACAACGGTGGCCGTCGAGCGTCACCCCAGGTAAGCGCCCCCGTGGACGCCCGCGACCGTTCCCCTCTCTACAGCACGTCTAAAAATGAGTTCGTGAACCGCGCCCGAGCTGCACGATTCGTCACCGTGCTGTTGCTGGGAATTTTCAGCGTCGTCACGTCGCTCGGTGGCGCACCGCCAGCCTCGGGTTCGTCGTCGGCGACGGTCGACGTCTACAACGCCCCCTACCTCGGCTCCCCACCGCCGACCGGATCGGCCGTCGTGGGGATCGCGGCGCTGACGAACGGCGCCGGCTACTACGTGCTGCGAGCCAGCGGCGAGGTTGACGCGTACGGTGCGACGAGTTACGGCTCGCTCATCGCGAGCAGCCTCACGCCGGGGTCGACGGCGACGGGCATCGCCCTCGACCCCGCGACGGGTGGCTACTGGGTCGTCGCCTCGAACGGTGTCGTCCAGGCCTTCAACGCGCCGACGCTCGGCGAGACGCTTGTCCCGCCGCACGGCTGGGGCCAGCACCCCGCCGCCGTCGCCATCGCTGCGGCGCCCGACGGTTCGGGCTACTACGTGCTGCGCGCCAACGGCGCCGTCTACGGCTACGGCCTGAAGACCCACGGCTCACTCGCGGGTCGCCTTCACTACGGACTTACCGCGCCGATCGTGGCGGTGTCCATCGCCGTCGATCCGACGACGGGCGGCTACTGGATCGCCACCTCGAACGGTGGGGTCTACGCCTTTGACGCCCCGGTCGAGGGTTCGCCGCTCGGCAGTGACCTGGGACACTACGACGGCGTGCCGGCGAGCGCACTGGTCGCGATCGCCGGTGGCACCGGGTACGACGTCCTTCGCGCCAACGGCCAGGTCTGGAGTTACGGCGGCGGCGCCAACGTCGCCACGACGGCGGCGGCCGTGCCCGAGGGGAGCTTCGCGAGCGCGATCGCCCTCGACGCCGCGACGGGCGGCTACTACGTCGCCGTCGACGGCACGCCCCTTGACGGCTACTACAACCCCCTGCGCGCCGTGACCTCGCTGCTGCCTCAGGAGATCGACCAGGGCGTCGACTACTGCGGGTCGGGTCCCGTCTACGCCCTCGGTGACGGCGTCGTCGTGAACGACTACGAGCCGCAGTGGCCCGGCGGCGTGTTCATCTCGTATCGACTCTCGAACGGCCCCGCGGAGGGCCGCTACGTCTACCTGGCCGAGAACGTCACCCCGAGCGTGCGGGTGGGCCAGCGCGTCACGCCGACGACCGTCATTGGCGTCATGCACGACGCGACGACGTGCATTGAGACCGGCTGGGCCGATCCTCCCGCGTCACCCGAACGGGCGCGGGGCCACGTGGAGTACAACGGAAAGAACTCGACCGCCTTCGGTCTCAACTTCAGTTCGCTCCTCGCGGCCCTGGGCGCACGGCCGGGACTCCTCCAGTACTTCGGACCGCCGGGTCCTCTGCCGGCTGCGTGGCCGACGTGGTGACCCCGTTCGAGTGGGTCGTTGAGCGACCCGCCTACAGTCGATCGAATGAGTCGCGGCACGCTCCACCACATCGAGCTCTGGGTGCCAAACATCGAAGAAGCCACGAATAGTCTTGGTTGGCTCTTGGAGAACTTGGGCTATGAATCCTTCCAGAACTGGAAGAATGGCCGAAGTTGGAGGTTGGCTGACACTTACGTCGTCGTAGAGCAGTCACCGGCGCTCACGAGCAAAAGCCATGATCGTCTCCGCCCCGGGCTTAACCATTTGGCATTTCACGCCGGGACCACTGAAGAAGTTGACGAACTGGTCCGAAACGCTCTCCGACACGGTTGGACGTTGCTCTTCAGTGAAACTCACCCGTACGCTGGCGGGCCGGATCACTACGCCGCGTACCTCTCAAATGTCGACGGGTTCGAGGTAGAACTCGCCGCGACTCTTTTCAACGGCTGAAACTTGGGCCGACGTTGCTCTCAGGGTGAAGGAGCCCGACGTCTCGACAGACGACGACCCGTTGGATCACCACCTCCAGAAATCGAGAAGTGTCACGTGACCTGATGGCGCCACTGTCGCGAGGGCCGAGCCGTCGGTGAAGCCGTCCCCCCACTGGGAGTCCGTGTAGATCGTCCCGTTGGCGGCGATGGCGACACCACTCGGGACGAAGGTCTTTGGTTTCGCGAAGGCGTCGAGACCGGACACCACCTCGGTCTTGCCGTTGACGACCTTTATCAGCGACTCGCCATCCGCGAAGATCACGACGCCGCCGGGAGCAGCAACCAGACCCGCGTAGTCGTGAGGACGATAACTCGAAAGGACGACGGAAAAGTGGCCGCTCGGGCTGCGCTCGATCAATTCACTGGCGTTGCCACACCCGATGATGAGATCCCCCGATCGATCGAATGCCAACGCCTCGGGGCCGCACAGCCGGTAGCGGACTTTGATACCGGGAGTGGTTGACAGATTGATGACGTCAGCGATGGTGCCCGACTTTGCCAGTTCCAGGATGACGTTGCCGTCTGCTACGTAAAGGTCGCCGTTAGGACCGATCGTGAGGGCGCTCGGATTGATGGCAACCTTCGTCGCGATCTTCCCGGCCTTCGGAGGTTTCACCCCTCCGCTGAGGCCGTCGCCCGCGATCGTCGTGATTCGCCCGTCCAGTAGCAGCTCTCGAACGCGAAAGTTTCCGGTGTCCGCCACAAAGAGGTCCCCGTTCGCCGCTCGGACGAGGGCTGTCGGTTGCTTCAGCCGAGCGTCGGTAGCGAGTTTGCCGTCACCGCTGAAACCTGCCTTCCCGGTTCCGGCGACGACGCGGAGATTGCCGTCCGCTTGACGTTCGATGATCTCGTTGAGCGCGCGGTCGGCAATGTACAAATCGCCGCCCGGAGAAAGTGCGAGGCCAGTTGGCTGTTTCAACTTGATGCTTGACGTCACGCGCTTTCGCGTCCGCACGGGGCGAGGCGGATCCCGCTGCGTTCGAGAGCCCCAAGAGCAAGAGCGGCAGGCAAATGCTTGAGGTGAGGAAGGCGCCGAGTTTCGAGGGTCCCTTCGAGAACGAGGGGAAGGGCCCGTTGGTAGTCGGGCGACTATCCAGGAGTAGAGGCCGCGGAACGATTCACAGACCTCAAGTAATAGCATTGGGTACCCCAGGGGTGGTCATCGTGCAGGTAACGATTGGAGAACAATCAGTTCCTCATCGCCTAGGTGTTGGGCCGCGGGTCCCCGACTTGGTCATCGCAGTACGACTAGTCAAGTAGTCGCACGTCGTCACCGACGCGCAGCGCTCCGGGACGTACCACCCGCGCCAGCACACCAACGACGGTGTCATGGTCGCGAGCGACGTGACGCAGGACGTCAAGTTCGCGAACCAGTCCGTCGGGTTGGGACCGGGTCGTCATGACGCATCGCACGCAACCCCCTTCGATTGCGATCTCCACGTCGCCGACGGCGATTCTCCTGCCCGCGACGACGGCGCTCAGCTCGTCGTCGGGATCGTCGACCATCACGTTTGGACGGAAGCGCCTCGAGTCCCACTGCAGCTCCGGCCTCTCAGCCGCGAGGCGCTCTAGTTCCCCCGTGCCGAGGACGTGCAGGGGGCTTTCGTCGACGAAGGAGCCAGCCACTCCTTCCCAGGTGTGCAGCGGCGAATCGTCTCGCTCGAAGTCGTCGAGGCCCTCGAAAGTCGCTGGACCGAATGTCGTCGCCTCGACCAATCGCACCTCGCGCCCGAGCCAGCGGCAGAGCTCCTCGTCGAGCTCCGCACCCGGCGTGAGCGCCTCGCCCCCAGGGAGCGTCACGCTGATCCCGTTGTCAGTGAGCGAGGCCACTGCTTCAAGGAGACGTCCCTCGCGTTTGGCCGTGATGACGGTGCTCGACGTGACGTCATACACGCCGAATTGCCGGTCCCCTTCGAGCCCGATGGCGTCGACGAGTACCTCGTCGAGGGAGGTACCCCGCATCGACTTGACCGGATAGACGAAGAGGCCCTCGACCTTCAACGTGGCGACCACGCGCGGTCGCTCGCGCCCGACAGCACCCTCACGAGCCGAAGTTCCACCCGGCGCCGGTCTCGTACTGACGCAGGATGTTCTTAGCCATCAGGATCTTGTGCACCTCGTCGGGCCCGTCGGCCAGACGCAGAATTCGGGCCGTCAAGTACATCTGGGCGAGCGGAAGGTCGTTGCTCACCCCCGCGCCACCCCACACCTGGATCGCGCGGTCGACGACGCGGTGGTAGGCGGCGGGGACGAAGACCTTTATGGCCGAGATCGCGGTGCGCGCGGCGGGGTCCGCGTTAGCGACCTTCTCGGCGGCGTTGATGGTCATGAGACGTGCCGACTGCAGATCCATGAAGCTCTCGGCGATGAAGCCCTGGACAAACTGCTTGTCCTTCAAAAGTCCGCCGTGAACCTCGCGTACGAGGGATCGCTCGACCATGAGGTCGAAGGCCCGCCACATCTGGCCGAGGGAGTTCATGCAGTGGTATACCCGACCGGCGCCCAAGCGGTCCTGGGCCGCCTGGTGACCCTGGCCGACGAGACCAAGCGTGTTGGCGACAGGGACGCGCACGTTCTCGTAGCGGATCTCGCAGTGGTCCGACGTCGCGTGCCCAAAGATGCCGATGCCGCGAATGATGTTGACGCCCGCCGCGTCGCTTGGCACGATGATCTGCGTCATCGCGCCGCTGGACCCGTATTCTCCGGTCGGATCGATGGCTCGGCACATGACGATGAAGAAGTTGGCGTCGATCCCGTTCGAGGTGAACCACTTGTGGCCGTTGATGACCCAGTCGTCGCCGTCGCGCACGGCTTCGGTCGTGATCGAGCGCGGATCGGAACCGGCGTGTTCGGGTTCGGTCATCGAGAAACCCGACTCCATCTCACCGGCGATGAGCGGCAACAACCACTTTCGCTTCTGCTCTTCGGTCCCGTACTTCACGAGGATGCTCGCGTTGCCCGAGTTGGGCGCCGCGATCCCAAATAGCGAGGGACCGCCCACGCCGTAGGCGAGAATCTCGTACATATAGGCGAGCGAGAGAAAGTCGAGACCCGCTCCCCCGTACTCCTTTGGCAGGTGCGGCGCCCAGAGGCCGGCCTCGACGACCTTGGTCTTTATGTGCTCGCGCAGGTCGAGACTCTCGCGCCGTCGAGCCAATTCGATTTCGTCACTCTGACCTTCGACACGCGGGCTGCGCCACAGTAGGGCCTCATTCGGCAGCACCTCGTCGTTGACGAGCGCTGCGGTACGCAGACGAACGTCGTTGATCTGGTCACTGAGACCGGCGACCGGCGTCACGTTGATAGCCATCGCGTCCCCCTCCTTCGTTGCGGTCCTCGCTCATTGATTATGTCCGACCGCGGCCAAGTCATCTCGCGATTCGACGTGGTGAGAGCGTCTCAGGCCTCGAGAAGGTATCGATCGAAGAACTCGACGATCCGCCGACGCGCGTCGGCCGCCGCCCGTTCGTCGTAGCCCATGCCGAACATCCGACCGACCACGGCGAGCAGCACCCCTACGACGCCGCCATGGACGTTGAGGAATCCGTGGCCCGCGCTTGGATACTCCTTCACGTCGTTGACGACCCCGTCGTCGTCGAGGGCTCGCGCCAGCCGGGTGGCGCTTCCCCGAAGTAGTCGGTCCTTCGCCCCAAAACTCGCGACGACGGGACAGGCGCCGACGAGGATGGCGTCGACGTCGTCGGGCACTTCGCCGTAGTTGACGCTCGAGACGCTGAACCCGTGCCCGGGCGCGAGCAACAGCGAGAACCCACCACCGGAGCAGTAGCCGATGACGCCGACGCGGCCAGTGCAATCCTCTTGGCCCGCCAGCCACGACCGCGCCGCGTCGAGGTCCTCGAAGGACCGCCCCCTTCCGGCGTGGAGGTCGCGCATCATCGAGCGTACGCAGACGAGCTTGCGTCCCCAGGAGTAGAGGTTCGGCCCGAGGGCGAGAAACCCCGAGGCGGCGAGCCAGTCGCTCTGACGACGCAGGTCCGACGACATGCCGATGATGTCGTGGATGACGATGACGCCCGGCCACGGTCCCGCGCCGCTCGGCCGGGCCAGGTAGCCCGGTACCGGACCATGGGGTCCGTCGAAGACGACCTCGCTACTCACGGGCCCGCCCTCGACGTCGTCGCCGGTTCCTCGGATTCGACGTCGGGGCGCGAGTCGAAGAGTCGATACGGGTTCAACAGGCCTTTCGGGTCGAAGACCGATTTGATCTTGCGCTGGAGCTCGAGCAACGCAGGGTCCGTGAGAGCCAGGTAGTGCGACTGCTTGTCCTTGCCGATGCCGTGCTCGCCCGAGATCTGTCCGCCGAGACCTAGCCCGAACACGAAGAGCTCGCGCAAGATGACCTCGCGAGCGTCGTCGTCGTCGACGTAGACCGAGAGGTGCACGTTCCCGTCGCCCACGTGGCCGCAGCCGGTGATCTTCGCCTCGTGACGTTTCGCGACGCGTGACACTTCGTCGAGGAACGCGGGCACGGTCGAGCGTGGCACCACGACGTCGACGATCTCGCGCGCGCCGGCGTCCTTCGAGGCCCAGAACATCCGCTCGCGCGCCTCGATGAGTCGCGGCGCCACGTGCTCGGGCAAGACGTAGACGTCAAGCGCGCCGGCGCCCTCGAGCAACTCGCCGAGGTCGGCGATGTCGGCCTCGAGCTGCTCGGGGGTTCTCGTCTCGAGGATGACGATCAGGTACGCCAGCGCTTCCTCGGCGACCGACTTTGAGACGCCGAGCTCGAGTGACGCGGCCGAGGTCACGAGCGACATCATCGACACGTCGAGGTACTCGAGCATCGAGGGCTGAAGGCCCGAGGCGACGACCGTCGGCACCACCTGGGTGACGAGGTCCAGCGAGGCGAACGGCACGAGAATCGTCGCCGAGTGCGCGAGGACCGGCGAAAGCTTGAGGGTGATCTCGGTGACGAGGGCGAGCGTTCCCTCCGAGCCGATCACCAGTTGGGTGAGGTCGTACCCGGACGAGGACTTGACGACCGGCCCGCCGGTACGGAGCACGGTTCGCGTCGGCGAGGACCATCTCGAGTCCGAGGACGTGCTGGCGGGTGACGCCGTGACGAACGGCGCGCATCCCGCCGGCGTTCGTATTTACGTTGCCGCCGATTGACCCCGAGAGCTCACCGGGATAGACCGGGTAGCGGAGCCCCGTCGGCGCGAGTTCTTCGTTGAGTTCGCGCAACGTGATGCCCGGTTGCACGACGACCACGTGGTCCTGCGGGTCGAGACGGATAACGCGATTCATCTTCTCGAAGCTCGAGTACGATCCCGTCGGCGACGGGCGTGGCGGCGCCCGAGAGTCCCGTCCCCGACCCTCGTGCGGTCACCGGCAGGTCATAGCGATCAGCGAGTTGCACCACTTTCGCCACCTCGTCGGTGGACGAGGGCCGCACGACCGCGAATGGCTGGACGTGACGGACATGGAGCGATTCGTCGTGAAGGTCGTCGGGATTGTGATCGGGAAAGAACGTCGCGTTGTCGGGACCGACCACGGCAACTAGTTCACGTCGAAGATCGAGGCGTTCCATCTCCTGGCACGCTACCGCCGCGAGCGCGCGACTCTCCCCCGGCAGGTCTCACGTATCGGACTACCCGATTCAGACGTGACAGAGCAACCCGCCGTCGACGACCAACGTCTGGCCCGTGACGTACGAGGCGTCGTCGGAGGCGAGGAACGCGACCGCGGCGGCCATCTCTTCGGGCAGACCCTGGCGTCCCATTGGCACAGTTCGCTTGATCAGCTCCTCGATGTCGCTCTCGCTCAGTCCATCGTGCACAAACTGGGGATCGTTGAAGCCGGTGTCCACCCAGCCGGGGCAGACGCAGTTCACGCGGACGCCTGAGGCGGCGTAGTCGATGGCCAGGCTGCGCGTCAGGTTGACGACCGCCGCCTTCGAGGCCGTGTACACCGACAGCGCGGGTTCACCAAAGAGGCCACTGATCGAGCCGGTCGTGACGATCGCTCCCCCGCCTCGCGAACGCATTACTGGCACGACCGAGCGGACCATGAGGAACATAGAGGTCACGTTGACGGCGAGGGTCAGGTTCCACTCGGCGAGGTCGGTCTCCTCAACAGTGCCGGCCCGAAGCCGCCCAGCGTGTGAGTGCAGGACGTCGATGCCACCGAGGTCACTGGTGACGCGCGCCACCAGGTCGGCGACCTGTTCGGCATCGGCGACGTCGGTCTGGTAGGCGCGCGCAATCAGTCCGTCGTTCGCGCACTCGCGAGCGACGCTTTCTGCCTCTTCCTCCCGGATATCGACGACCGCGACGCTCGCGCCCTCGGCAGCGAAGCGACGCGCACTCGCGCGACCGATGCCGTGCCCCGCGCCCGTGACGACCGCGACCTTGCCTTCAAACCTGTTCACGAACTCTCCTCGAATCTCGAAGCCCCACTCGACCGCGCCCCCAAGGTGAACACGTCGCCCACCGTCGAGTCAACACGACGGCACGACCACCTCTTCGCGAGCGCTCTCGCGATGGCAACCCGACTAGCAGCGCTTAGGTCTCGTCCGATCCTCGAACGCCCTGGCTGCGGCGCTCTTTCATCTCCGTGAAGTACGGAGACGACGGTCGTGCCGCGTAGATGACGAAGCCGAGTCCGAACACGATCACGATGATGATGCCCGCCACCACCGAGACGATGTGCGCCTGCGTCGTCAGTCCGTAGAAGAACACGGCGCCCATGAAGAGCCCACCGAGCAGCGGGATGATCCCGAGGAGCCACAGCTTCTGCGCGCTGTGCTTCAAGTGGTCACGGTAGAACCAGACGCTGGCGCACGCGACGATGAAGTACATGAAGAGCCCGATCATGCCGTCGGAGCTGATGATGTCGCCGATGGCGTGGTTGGCTGACGTGTTCACGAGGTACGGGATGAGCAGCGCCGGAGGGATCGCCGCCAGGATCAAGAGCCCCGCCCACGGGGTCTGGTGCTTGCGGTTGATGAAGCCAAAGACCTTGGGGATCAGCTTGTCGCGCGCGAGCGCGTAGAGGACGCGGCTGGGCTCGATCATCTGGATCTGGCAGGTGCCGATCACGGCGACGAGCACCGCGAGGGGCAACGCGCGACCCCAGAATCCCGGCACGAGAAGCTGTCCGGCGTACTGCAGGACGTTCGTGCCGTACTTCAGCACGTTGGCCTGGCTCGACACGCCCTCGAAGACGAGGATGAGGAACGTGTACCAGAAGGTGAGAAAGAGCGTCCCCATCATCATCGCCCGACCGGGATTCACCTTGCGCTGAGTCGACTCCTCGCCGAGCACGGCCGTCGCCTCCCAGCCGAGGTAGAGGAAGCCACAGGGCACGGCGGCCTTCGCCAGCCCGACGAAGCCGCCGATGCCATGAACCGAACCAGAGAACGCGAAGTCCGATATCGACGGCAGCGTCGCGCCCCCGGCGTGACTGGCCTCGTGGATAAGCGCCAAGACGACGAAGGAGATCATCGCGGTGTACTCGATGAAGATGAAGCCCCACTGGAGCCGCACCGACGGACGGATTCCGCGGATCGCGAGGTAGACGAGGATCGCCATGATGGCCGTGGCGACGAGCCAGGTCACCGGGTTAGAGAACGTGGTCCCCGTCGGTGAGACGACGAAGAGGAAGTACGCGCCAGCGAGGGTGATGTTGCCGACGTTGGCGAACGTGGACACCACGACGTTGAGCAGCCCCGTACCCACGCCGATCGGCGCCGTCGTGGCTTCGCCCACCCAGATGTAGGGCGCGCCGGCGTGCGCTCGCCACCGGTTAAGGCTCGCGTAGCCGATCGAGCAGAAGAACATCCCAAAGCCCACGATGAGCACGGCGAGCGGTGCGATGTGACCCGCGAAAGCGACGAGGATGGCCAACGTGTACGCGACGCTGCTTGACGGCGCCACGTTGGCGATCGAGACGACGAAGTCGCCCCACAGGCTTACCGAATTCTCTTTGAGGCCAACGTCTCCGCTGATGTCGTCTTTCGGTGTGTCGGCAGTCGTCGTCACAGATTCCCCCCCAGGTGTCCGCGATTTTTCGACTACAGTAAGTCATCTGACGACTTTTGTCAACCAGTTTGCCGTCACGTGCGCTTCGGCTCATTCCACCGGGTCTCGAGCGAGCTGGAGACGTGCGTACACTCGCCGAGGACCCCGATTGAGAGTAGAGAAAAAAGTTGACCAAAGTCATCAGATGACTTACTGTGGTCGCCAACGCCCCATCGGCTGGAGCGCTCCTGGTGATCAGGTGACGACGAATCGAACGGAGGTCTCTGGCATGAATCGCGCCGCCAGCGCCACGTTCATCGCGGACTTCGATTCGGCTGGTGCGCCCAACTTCGGCGCGACCCGCCCACGAGACGTCTTGGCGGTCCGACCTTTGGAACACGCTGTTCCCACCGTGGTGCGTCCGTTGATGACCTACGTCCTCGGCCTTGACGTCGGCTCCCAGAGCATCAAGGGCGTCCTGCTCGATCCGGACGGTGCGCCCTGCGGATCCGCGAGAACGGCACTCTCCATGACCCACCCGCACGCGGGCTGGGCCGAACAGGATCCGCGCGACTGGGACGAGGGCGTTGCCAAAGTGATCGCGGCGACGCTCGCGAGCGCCAGTGTTTCGGGCAGAGACGTCGGTGCGTTGAGCCTCGCGTGCCAGGTGGACGGCGTCGTAGCCGTCTCGAGTGCGGGTGAAGCGCTACGCCCGGCGATCATCTGGCTCGACCGTCGCGCCCAAGAGCACGCCGACTCGCTGGCCCGGGCAATCGGAGAGGACCGGCTCTTCGAGATCACCGGTCTTGTCCCCGACGCTTCGCACTCGGGACCGAAGATGATGTGGCTACGCGAGCACGACGCCGAGGCGTTCGCGGCATCGGTCGCGCTGGCGCCAGTTTCGGGGTACCTACTTTGTCGTTTCACCGGCCGATTCGCACTCGACCACTCGAATGCCTCATCAAGTCTCCTCTATGACTTGCGGTCACGCCAGTGGTCAGACGAGCTGCTCGACGCGTGCAAACTGAGCGCGATTCAACTCGGCGAGATTCTCGAAGCGAACGAGATTGCGGGAACATTGACCTCGACCGCCGCGGAGACTCTGGCTCTTTCAACGAGATGCGCCGTGATGGTCGGCACCGGCGACGAGCACGCCGCCTCCCTCGGCGCTGGCGCGGTCACCCCCGGCATCATCACCGACGTGACCGGCACCGCGGAGCCGGTCACCGTCGCCTCTTCTTCGGTCGTCCTCGACCAGGAGCGACTCGTCGAGACGCACGCGCACGCGCTCATCGGTCACTACCTCGTCGAAAACCCTGGCTTCGTCTCGGGTGGCAGCACGATGTGGCTCGCCGAAAATATTCTCCAGTCCCTCAAGGCGCGATCTTCGACCTTGCGCAACAGGCTCCAGCCGGTTCGGATGGCGCGCTCTTTGTGCCGGCGCTGTCCGGCTCGATGGCGCCGCGCTGGAACGGTCAGATGCGCGGGGTCTTCGCTGGACTCGCGATGTCCCACTCGAACGCAACGTTGTCGCGCTCCGTCCTCGAGGGTTGCGCCTACGCGCTGCGAGACGTCACTGACCGCTTCGCTGCCCTCGGACTCGGTGTGGGCGAAATCCGCGTCGTCGGCGGCGGCGCGGCGAGTCCGCTCTGGCTACAGATCAAAGCCGACGTCACCGGCCGCACGGTACGACGCGTCCTGGTGCCGGAGGCGGCAGCGCTCGGCGCGGCGTTGCTCGGCGGCGTCGCAACGGGAACCTTTGATGACCTCAGCGATGCCGTCGATCGCACCGTCACGCTCGCCGACGAACCCTGCTACACCCGAGCCGGCGCGAGCGTCGCTCTACGCCGAAATGTACGGGCGCTACCGCGCTCTCTTCGACGGCGTCGAGGGAGCCCTCGCGTGACACGCTCTGCGAGTGTCGTCGACGACTTGAGCGACGTGCGGACAATCGTCGCCGAGTCGCCCGACGCAGCACGGCTGCTACCGATCGGGCTGCGCGAGATCGTCCGTGGCCCGGGGGCCATCACCGCGTTGCCCGACGTGCTCGAGCGCGTGGGCGTCGCTCGATCCGCGCTGGTCGCCGTCCTCACCGACAACGAGCCGAAGCAGTACCGCGACGGTGACGCGCTTCAAGTCGTGCTCTCCGTACTCGGCCGGACGCGACCCGTTGAGGTTGTCCAACTCGAGCCAGTGGCTCCCGCCGTCGCGGTGCTCGTGACGGAGTCGACCATCGCGGGTGCCGTTACGAGCGCCCTGCGCTCGTCGCCGGGCGTCCTGGTGAGCGTCGGCTCAGGAACGGTCGCCGACATCGGCAAGGTCGCGGCTCAGCGGCTTGGCGTCGCGCACGTCATCGTCCAGACCGCAGCGAGCGTCAATGGCTTCGCCGACGACCAATCGGTCCTCCTGGTCGACGGCGTGAAACGAACGACCCCGAGTCGTTGGCCCGACGCGCTGATCATCGACTCAACCCTCGTCGCGGCGGCGCCCGTTGACATGACGCGTTCGGGCCTCGGCGACCAGCTCTCGACGTTCAGCGCGGCCGCCGACTGGTACCTCGCAAGTGCCGTGGGGTTCGACGCGAGCTACTCCACCACCCCGGTCGACCTGTCGCGCCAACGCTGGCCCGAACTCGCCGCCGTGGCCGGCGATCTTGCTAGGAGCGACGAAGTGGCCGTCGAAGAGCTCGCGCACTCGCTCACCCTGAGCGGTCTCGCGATGGGCGTCGCGGGCCGAACGGCACCCTCGTCGGGTACCGAACACTTGGTGAGTCACCTGCTCGAGATGCGTGCTGACGCCCAAGACGTTGCTGCCGCGTCGCACGGCTCGCAGGTCGGCGCGGCGAGCGTGCTCGCCGGACTCATCTGGCAACGCGTCCGGGAACGACTGCGCGGAGGCTCGCCGACCCTCGACGTGGATCACGTGGCCGGACGCGATTACGTCTACCGCGCCTTCGGTGACCTGGACGCCACGGGAGCCACCGCCGAGGAGTGTTGGCGGGCCTACGAGCGCAAGTCTTCTTGGATCGTCGAGCACAAGGATGACCTCCAACGATTCCTCGACGAATGGCCGCGTCACGACGAGGCGCTCGAAGACCTGCTGGGGCCAGGGGGCGTCGTCGCCTCGACGTTGCAGATGGCGGGCGCTCCGACTGACTTCAGCCAGCTCAAACCGGCGCCGGCTCCCGAAGTCGTGCAGTGGGCCGTCACCAACTGCTACCTCATGCGCGATCGCTTCTGCGTCGTGGACCTGGCGTCAGCACTCGGCGCGTGGAGCGAATTGGACGTCGATGACCTACTCGCCGAGCAAGGGAGGTTGGTTCGATGATCAACTTCGTCTTCATGCTCACTCACTCGGATCGAACCATCGACGACGCACGACGGTACGTCGACGAGGTCGCCGGGAGCGGACTTTCCTACATCGGTTTCAAGGATGTCGGTGCGACGCCCGAGCGCCAACAATCGCTCGCCTCGGCAGCGCGCGCTATCGGCCTCGAGACGATGCTCGAGGTCGTCTCCACCACCCGTGACGACGAGATCAACTCGGTACGCGCCGCGCTCGACGCCGGCGTCGACTGGATCCTCGGCGGCACCCAGCCCGACGCCGTGCTCCCGCTCCTCGCCGGTGCCGACGTGAAGTACTGCCCGTTCCCCGGCACGGTTACGGGCCATCCGAGCGTCCTCACGGGCAGCATCGCCGACATCGCGGCGAGCGCAGCGACGCTCACCTCGACGCCCGGCGTCTACGGACTCGACTTGCTCGCCTATCGCCACCCGACGGCCAACATCGACGACCTCACGAGAGCCGTCGTTAAGGCGTCGTCTGGTCCGGTGATCGCCGCGGGGTCGGTCGTCGACGATGACCAGATCGTCAGGCTCGGCGCGGCCGGCGCCTGGGGCTTCACGATCGGCTCGGCGATCTTCGACGGACTCTTTTTCGGGGCACCGGACGTCGCCGCGCAGGTCCGCCACGTGCTCGAAGTCGCCGCCCGCTCATGACGAGGGTCCTCGATTTCGGCGGCAACCGCGTGGAGAAGGTCCGCGAAGGCCTGCTGCGAGATTTACTTGACGGCTCGCTGCGCGTTGGCACCAAGCTTCCCAACGAACAGGGCCTCGCGACGCGCTTCGGGGTGAGTCGCTCGTCGGTTCGAGAGGCCGTCTCGGCATTGGCGAGCGCCGGTTACCTCGAGCGACGTCACGGCAGCGGCACCTACGTCGTCGGCGTTCCCGGTCCGCGCCACGCGCTCGACGCCACCATCAGTTACACCCACATGATCGCCGACGCGGGGATGCGCCCCGGCGTCCAGATCCTCAGTTCGACGACCCGCCCAGCGACACACGACGAGGCCCGCGACTTCGACCTCGAGGACGACGCCCTCGTTCGATGTCTCGAACGACTTCGCACCGCCGACGGCCGCGCGGTCATTTACTCGCTCGACGTCCTGCCCGAGACGCTGCTCGCGGGTGTCTCGGAGAAGGCGCTCACGCGCTCGCTCTATGACGTGCTCGAGCGGATCGGTCATCGGGTCGTCAGCGCGAACGCGGTGCTGCTTCCGGTCGTCGCGGACGAGAACCTCGCCGGGTTACTCGACGTCGACGTGGGAAGTCCCCTCCAGCAGATCAGCGAGATCGACTTCACGCGGCAAGGGCACGCCGTCATCCTCTCGACCGAGTGGCACGTCCCCGGGGTCTTCGAGCTCCGAGTTAACCGGCGGCCGTGAGGGTTCATCGCGGCCCCGGACCGTGCGGGCCGGCCGAGGTCGGAACCTCCCGTAGGCTGGCGCCGCCATGAGGCTCGACCCTTGAACTCCCCGCGCCTGGTCGTGAGCCTGCCCGACGACGGGCTGCGCGACGTGCTCGGCGAACTGCCCGAGGGCGTCGAGGTCATCCTGTGGGACCTGTCGGGTCCCGCGCCGCGCGACGAGATCGACCTCGTCGTGCCGCCCTATCTCAGTTCACCGAGTCTGCTTTCGGCGCTTTCGACGGTGAAGACCCGTCTCGTGCAGAGCACCATGGTCGGCTACGACGGCGTCGCCGAGGTCCTGCCACCCGGACACCGCTACGCGAACGCCGCGAGCGTGCACGAGACCTCGACGTCCGAGATGACGTTGGCGCTCATCCTCGCCGCGCAGCGCGGCATCCCGGACTTCGTTCGCGCGGCCGAGGAGGGCCATTGGGCGCCGGCGTGGCACCAGAGCCTCGCCGATCGCACGGTCGTGCTCGTCGGTTACGGCGGCGTCGGACGAGCGATCGAGGAGCGTCTCCTCCCCTTCGAGACGAAGGTCGTGCGCGTGGCGCTCCACGAGCGAATCGACGATCGAGGTTTCGTCCACGACGTCGCCTCGCTGCCCGAACTGCTGCCGTTGGCCGACGTCGTGGTGATCGCGGTGCCGCTCTCGGCGGCGACGACGGGTCTCGTCGATGACCACTTCCTCTCGCTCATGCCCGAGGGGAGCCTGCTCGTCAACGTCGCACGCGGCAAGGTCGCCGACACCGAGGCGCTGCTTGCTCACGCGACGTCGGGACGGCTTCGACTCGCCCTCGACGTCACGGACCCCGAACCGCTCCCCGAGGGCCACCCGCTCTTCGCGCTGCCCAACGTGCTGATCTCACCCCACGTGGGCGGAGCGACCAGCGCGGGGCTGCCGCGCATGGCGCGACTGCTGCGCGCACAGATCGATCGACTGCTACGAGACGAGGAGCCGCTCAACCTCGTGCTGCCGGCGAAGACAGCGTGACCGGCACACGGCCGCTTGGGCGAGGGAACGTTACAGTGCAACGTGAAGCGAGGGAGGCACCATGTCCACTGACCGCTCGACCCTGACGTCGGCCGAACGAGAGAAGGCCTCGGTCTTCCACTCGTGGTCCGCCCAGTCGACGATCAATCCGCTGATGATCAAGGACGCCAAGGGCGTCTACGTCACCGACGAGGCCGGCACCACCTACCTCGACTTCTCTTCGCAGCTCGTGAACACCAACGTCGGTCACCAACACCCCGCACTGGTGCAGGCGATCCAGAGACCAGGCCGGCGTGCTCTGCACGATCGCGCCCCAGCACGGCTACGAGAAGCGCTACCGCGCGGCGGAGTTGATCGTCGACCACTCCTTCGACGGCGCGGCGAAGGTCTTCTTCACGAACGGCGGGACCGAAGCGGTCGAGCACGCGGTGCGCATGGCCCGACTGCACACCGGGCGCCAGAAGGTGCTCGCGACCTACCGCAGCTACCACGGCGGCACGTCGACGTCGATCAACCTGACCGGCGACCCGCGGCGCTGGCCCAACGACAACGGCACGTCGGGCGTCGTGCACTTCTTCGGGCCGTTCCTCTACCGCTCGGTGTTCCACTCGACGACCGAGGAAGAGGAGTGCGCGCGCGCGCTCGAGAGCCTCGAGAACACGATCCAATTCGAGGGTCCGAGTGCCTTCGCCGCGATCATCCTCGAGATCGGTGCCCGGCACCGCGGGGATCATGGTGCCCCCGAGGGGTTACCTGGCCGGCGTGCGCGAGATCTGTGACCGTTACGGCATCGTCTACATCGCCGATGAGGTGATGTGCGGGTTCGGGCGCACCGGCGTCGTGGTTCGCGTACCAGCACTTCGACGTGAAGCCCGACCTCGTCGCCTTCGCGAAGGGCGTCAACTCGGGCTACGTGCCCCTTGGCGGCGTTGTCCTCAACGAGGCGATCAGCGCCACGTTCAACGACCGCGTCTATCCCGGCGGACTCACCTACTCCGGGCACCCACTCGCCTGCGCCGTCGGCGGTCGCCACGCATCGAGGCGATGGAGGACGAGGGGATCATCGAGAACGCCACGGCGTATCGGCGACGAGGTGCTGCGTCCCGGCCTCGAGGCGCTCGCCGAGAAGCACCGCGTCATCGGCGAGGTGCGCGGGCTCGGCGTCCTCTTCGCCCTCGAACTGGTGACGGATCGCGCGACGAAGGAGCCCCTCGCCCCCTACGGCGCGAGTTCGCCCGCGATGAACGAGATCCTCGCCGCCTGCAAGCGCGAGGGGCTCTTGATCTTCAACAACTTCCATCGCCTCCACGTCGTGCCGCCGTGCACCATTACCGACGACGAGACACGCGAAGGGTTGGCGCGACTCGACCGGGCACTCGCCGTCGCCGATCAGTACTACGTGGGCGCGTAGCACGAAGAGGACCTCGCCCGTCCCTGCAGCACGGGCCGTGACCACTTCAGCGCGCCACGAGACGAGCAGGCAGTGAAGCGCCAGCTCCCCCGCGTTCGCGAGCTCTCGCGACTCGTGCGCGTGAAGCGGCCAGAGCTGGATCCGACAACTCGTCACCTGCGGTCGGCGCTCACGATCGCCGATCTTCGTGCTCTCGCGGAGCGGCGCACGCCGAAGGCTGCTTTCGACTACACGGAGGGCGCCGCGGAGGCGGAGATCTCACTCGCCCGGGCACGCCTCGCCTTCGAAGACGTCGAGTTCCATCCGCGAATCCTGCGCAACGTCGCCAAGGTCGACACGTCCACGACGGTTCTCGGCGACACGGTCTCGCTGCCCTTTGGCATTGCGCCGACGGGGTTCACGCGGATGATGCGAACCGAGGGCGAAGTCGCCGGCGCGACCGCGGCCGGACTGGCCGGCATACCCTTCACCCTCTCCACGCTCGGCACGGCGACCATCGAAGACGTGAGGGCGGCGAACCCGCTCGGACGCAACTGGTTCCAGCTCTACGTGTGGAAGGACCGCGAACGCTCGATGGCGCTCGTAGAGCGCGCCGCCAACGCCGGCTACGACACGCTCGTCGTCACGGTCGACGTGCCGGTCGCCGGCGCGCGCCTGCGCGACCAGCGCAACGGCCTCGTCATTCCGCCCCAACTCACGTGGCGCTCCCTCGCTGGCTTCCTGTCCCGGCCCGCGTGGCTCTTCGACTTTCTCACGACCGAGCCGATCACCTTCGCCTCCTACGGCTACTGGCCAGGGACGGTCGCCGAGTTCCTGGATGCGATGTTCGACCCGTCGGTGACGTTCGAGGACCTCGCCTGGATCAAGGAGCAGTGGCCGGGCAAGGTCGTCGTGAAGGGTGTCCAGAGCCTCGAGGACGCGAGGACGCTCGCGACGATGGGCGTCGACGCGATCTCGCTCTCCAATCACGGCGGTCGCCAACTGGACCGAGCGCCCGTTCCCTTCCACCTGCTGCCGAGCGTGGTGCGTGAGGTCGGCCGGGATCTCGAGGTCCACGTCGACACGGGGATCATGAGCGGCTCCGACATCGTCGCCTCGATCGCCCTCGGTGCCCGGTTCACGATGATCGGACGCGCCTACCTCTACGGGCTGATGGCCGGCGGACAGGCGGGCGTCGAACGAGCCATCCTGATTCTCGCGAGCCAGATCACCCGGACCATGCGCCTGCTCGGCGTCGCGAGCCTTGATGAGCTGACGCCAGGGCACGTCACCCAACTCCGCCGACTGGTTCCGGTAACTGAGGAGGCGCCCGAGCCGGACGCGGACGGCGACCAGAACACCGACTAGCGCGAGTCGACGAGCACGGCCTTCCGCCATCCACGAAGTGAGTTGACGACGGCCAGTTCCTCAGCTGCCACCAGATCCTCAGGACGAAGCGTCGCTTCTGTCAGTTCCCCTCGCTCGATGAGTCGAGCGCGCTCGATTCCCGGAAGGCACCCCGCCGAGACCGGCGGGGTGAGCCAGACCGACCCGATCAGCACCGCCAGATTCGCGGTCGTCACCTCGGTGCACTCGCCACGCTCATTGACGAGGACGACGTCGTCGGCGTCGGGGTGCCGCCTGCGACGACTCAAGTACAGCGCCCGCTCGGTTGTCTTGTGAAAGAGCATCGGGGACTGGCTGTCAACCGGACCGTCGTCGATCGCGAGACGCACGGGCCCCAACGGCGGTGGTGGTGCGACGGCGCGCAGCACCTCGAGAGTGCCGCCGCGCGCAAGCAGAACCCGCACGCGCGCGTCGTAGTCGACTTCGGCGAGTTTGCTGGCCACTCGTGCGTCGAGGTCGGCGGGGACTCGGAAACCGAAGAACTCCGCCGAGCGGCGCATTCGTGCCAGGTGACGCTCCAGCTTGTCGTTCGTGACGCCGGGCGTGTGTCGCAACGTCTCGAGCAGTCGGAACGGCCGGATGCTGGTGGCGTTCAGCATCTCGCTCTTGAGCGTCATCTCTCGGTATTCGTCGTCGGGCCGAGACGCCGCGACGATGCCGCCGCCACTGCCGAAACGCGCCTCACCGGAGCTCTTGTCTATGACGGCCGTGCGAATGGCGACGCTGAACTGCGCGTGCGGCGCCTCCGGTCCCGGCCCGACCAGCCCAACGGCGCCGCAGTAGACCCCGCGCGGTGTCGACTCCTGTGACGCGATGATCCCCATGGCGCTCTGCTTCGGCGCGCCCGTCACTGATCCACAGGGAAACATCGCGGCGAAGACGTCACCGAGGCCGACGCCGGGTCGCGTCGTGCACTCGACCTCGGAGACGAGCTGCCACACGTTGGGGTAGGCCTCGAGGATCCGCAGGCGAGGGGTCGCGACCGACCCGAACTCGGCGACCTTACCCATGTCGTTGCGGATGAGGTCGACGATCATGATGTTCTCCGCCGTCTCCTTCGGCGAACTCTCCAGTTCTCTCGAGAGTTCGGCGTCCTCGTCGGACCAGCGGCCACGCCGAATCGTGCCCTTCATGGGCCGGCTCCGAAGACGCTGGCCATCCCAGTCGATGAACATCTCTGGCGAGGCGCTCACGATGACGGTGTCGTCCACCTCGATGAGTGCGCCGAAGGCGGGTTGTTGGGCGGTGAGGAGCTGGCGATAGAGCGCGTGAAGGTCGCCCGGCTCGCGCGTGGCCATCCGGCCGGTGAAGTTGACCTGGTAGACGTTGCCGACCTCGATGTCCCCGAGAATGGACCGCACCGCCGAGCGGTAGTCGTCCTCGCTGGTCATCGATACCCACGGCGCACGGCGCTTCGTTCGCGACGCCCGAGGTAGGCGCAGTGGCGTCGTCGGGCACGCCTCGTAGACCCCGAACCACGCGAGCGGCGTCTTGACGCACCACTCGGGGTCCGGTTCGTGGACTCGAAGACCCTTGTCGAAGGCTGGCGCGCACTCGTAGGTGAGGAATCCCCCGCACCACCGTCCCTCTCGCGCCGCCTCCTCTACCGCTTCGAGCACGGCTGGCACCTGGTCGACGTGGTCGGCGCGCAGCTCACCGAGGAACCCCGTAAGGGCGCTCGAGGTGCGTGCGCGCATGTCGTCGAACCGAACCTTGGGGCTAGCGCTGGTCATTCGCCGCGGGCCAGGGCGCGGATTAGAAGTCGCCGAAGGTGCCCACTTGCCATTCAACTCCTCTGAGGTGCAGCCACTCACGCTATCGCCGGTGGCCGAACGGGGCCGGGCCGAGTGGCGGCGCGACCCGACGACCTCGACGGTTATGTTTTCGATAGCCCGTCATGGGACTCGGGGCGAGGGAGCGTATGAAGCGAGACCACTACGACTACGTCATCGTGGGCGGCGGCTCCTCGGGCAGCGCGCTCGCGAACCGATTGAGCGCTGACGGCACCACCCAGGTGCTCGTGCTCGAGGCCGGACGACTCGACTACCGCTGGGACGTCTTCATCCACATGCCGGCCGCCCTCACGATCCCCATCGGGAATCGCTTCTACGACTGGAAGTACGAGTCCGAACCGGAGCCGCACATGGGCGGGCGACGCGTCTACCACGCTCGCGGGAAGGTGCTCGGAGGCTCGAGCTCCATCAACGGGATGATCTTCCAGCGTGGTAACGCCCTGGACTACGAGCGCTGGGCGAAGGACAAGGGGATGGCCGAGTGGGACTACGCCCACTGTCTGCCGTACTTCAAGCGGATGGAGAACTGCCTCGCCGGCGGCGACGAGTACCGAGGGACCGAGGGACCACTGATCCTCGAGCGCGGCCCCGCGACGAGTCCGCTCTTTGGGGCCTTCTTCGAGGCGGTCCAGGAGGCCGGCTACGAGCTCACGAAGGACGTGAACGGCTACCGCCAGGAGGGCTTCGCCGCCTTTGACCGGACGATCCACCGCGGCCGTCGCCTCAGTGCCGCGCGCGCGTACCTGCACCCGGTGATGGACAGAAAGAACCTCGAGGTCCGCTGCGGCGCCTTCGTCACCAAGGTCAACTTCAAGGGCCAGCGTGCGACGGGCGTCGAGGTGATCGAGCGCGGGCACCGCAGCGAGGTCCGCGCCGGCGAGGTCATCCTCTGCGGCGGTGCCTTCAACTCACCGCACCTGTTGCAGCTCTCGGGCGTCGGTAACGCGGATGACCTCGCGGCCCTCGGCGTCGACGTGGTCGCCAACCTGCCTGGTGTCGGTGAGAACCTCCAGGACCACCTCGAGGTCTACATCCAACACGCTTGCACGCAGCCCGTCTCGGTGGCGCCCGCCCTCAAGTGGCGCAACCGTCCGTGGATCGGAGCGCAGTGGCTCTTCTTTCGGAGCGGCCCGGGAGCGACGAACCACTTCGAGGGCGGGGGCTTCGCGCGCAGCAACGAAGACGTCGCCTACCCGAACTTGATGTTCCACTTCCTGCCGATCGCCATCCGCTACGACGGCTCGAAGCCCGCGAGCGACCACGGCTACCAGATCCACATCGGGCCGATGTACTCGAACTCGCGCGGTTCGCTGAAGCTCACCTCGACCGACCCGAGCGTGCACCCCGCGCTGCGCTTCAACTACATCTCGACTGACGAGGACCGACGCGAGTGGGTCGAGGCGGTGCACGTCGCCCGCGACATACTCTCTCAACCGGCCTTTGGTCCCTTCAGCGGGGGCGAGCTCTCGCCGGGTTCAGCGATCACCAGTGACGAGGCAATCCTCGAGTGGGTGGCGCGCGACGCCGAGACCGCCCTGCACCCCTCGTGCACCTGCAAGATGGGCACGGACGAGATGTCCGTCGTCGACCCGACAACGATGCGGGTTCATGGCCTCGAGGGTCTGCGCGTCGTCGACGCGTCCGTGATGCCCTACGTCACCAACGCCAACATCTTCGCGCCCGTCATGATGGTGGCTGAAAAGGCGGCCGACCTGATTATCGGAAACGCCCCATTGCCGCCGGCGAACGCCGACTTCTATCGGCACTTGCCCGCGGGTCGGTCGTAGCTCTCCAACCGATCGGACACGACGCCGATTTTGCCGGAGTAGGGCGACGTCACGACGGTCAGGTGACGTCGGTCCGAGCTAGTAGTGAGGGACGTGCCCGGGTCCCGGGCGGACCTGATTCGTAGAGACGCTCGCGAACGTCGTGCAGACCGATATCGGTGTCGCGCCAAGCGAGAGCCGAAGCTGCGACGTGGTCGCAAACTCGATGCGCACGGCGCTCACGCGCTTGGCGTGACAGTGAGCGCTTCGGGTGTAGGCCGAAGGTGGATTTATCTGAAAGTCGACGTTGGCCTCTCCGCCGTGTGCCTTGAGCACCACGAAGTCGCCGCTGGAGCTGTAGCCATTGGTGGTGATCCACGGGCCGACTTTCTGTCCCGACGAGTTCACCGGTCGGATGATCGGCACACCGTCGAGGTAGCACGCGACCGCGGCGACGTTGACGAAGTCGAGGTACTCATAGTGAAGGCCGCCCGACTTGTAGCGGTGAAACTGGACCTTGACGTCTCGCTTCGTGCAGATCGAGAGGTGGTCATGGGTTCCGGCGGATAGTGGCGGCAGGATGGTCCACGTTCGGTCATTTCGCGTCACGTAGAGCGGTCCCTGATTCACCTGATAGATCGACGCCATCGGCCCGAAGTTGACGACCGACTCCGACGCGCCCCCGCTGTTGCCGAGGATCGGCAGTCTCGTCCACTTCAGTCCTCCGTCGGTGCTGTAGGCCAGCCCACCCGCCGGATTCGTGGCCGCCCCGAAGAGGACGTGGCCATTGCCGCTGAAAAAGTAGTAAATCGAGGTGCCGTGGACCTCATTCAGCACGGTGGTCCACGTAGAACCGTCGTTCGCGGAACGAAAGACCTTGGCCGGACCCTGACTCATGCCTTCGTCGTGGAAGCACGACAGGAGCCACTCACCGTCGGCGGCCACGGCCAACTGTTCGATCATCTGGCCGGCGCAGGGGTTCGTCATCGTGGACCACGTGGCGCCAGCGTCACGAGTGATGAGAAGCGACGTGGGGGTGGAGTCGCCGTCGTTGGCGAGATCGACAACCTGCACCGGCCCCGGTGCGACGGCGAGTAGGGCAGTCCGAACACTCTCCGACGGAGTGCCCGGAACAGTTGATGACCGTTCGGGCACCGCCGAGCCCACCGGGTACTCGATCAACGTGTTCACACACGAGTAGCTCGCGGACCCGGGGGGCTTGCATCTCGTATTGACCAAACTCAGCGTTGAGGAAGTAACGCCGTAACCGCTCGAGCTCGCGATTCGACTCCAGGATCGTCCCGCGTCACTAGTCATGTAAATGATTCCTCGCGGGCCCGCCACGTAGCCGACGTCGCGAGTCACGAAGTCAATGGGCGGATTGCTGTCAAAGCCTCCTTCGTCGTCGAGGTTCGGATAGTAGCCATCTTCGAAGAGGCGACGGCCCACAATCGTCCACGACTTGCCGAGCGTGGTCGTGCGAACGAGGTAGTAGGCGAAGTGGCCACCCTTGAGGGGATGATCAGCGAGGGCGTAGCCAAAACTGGGAGAGAGCATGTCGATCTGCCCCAGCTCGCTGTAGCCGTCGAGGGCCGTGTTGGTGAGCAGCGACCCCGGTGCAGCGCTGTTCTGCGTCGCCGATGCCTCATTCCACGGAGCCCCCGCGATCGCCGGGCCGAGGGCGACGAGGAAGGCGATGACGAAGGCGACGACAGGGCGAACAGCACGGTGACGCTGACCGGTCCTGCGAAGGGTACCCACCTCGCCAACCTAGAACGCCCCGCGATCACTCTTCAGTCGGAGCTAACGCTGCGTTATGAGGCTGCGTCGGCTCGCTGCTTGGTCACCGCTCCCGAAGAGCACTGATCAACGCGGGCAGGATCGTGTTCACGTCGCCGATGACGGCGTAGTCGGCGCGAGTGATCATCGGCGCCTCGGCGTCAGTGTTGATCGCCACCACGTGTTTGGCGCTCCGACATCCCGCCAAGTGCTGGGTCGCGCCGCTGATGCCGCACGCGAGGTAGAGCTCGGGCGAGATTCGCGTGCCGGTCTGGCCGACCTGTTGAGCGTGTGAACGCCAACCGAGGCTCGTCACGACGCGCGAGACGCCGACCGCTGCGCCGAGGAGCCCGGCCAACTCGTCGAGGGCGGCGAAACCCTCTTCGCTGCCAACACCGCGGCCCCCGCCAACCACCACACGTGCGTCGGCGAGTGAGACGCCACCCCCACGTCCCCTCCACTCCGCCACTCGCACCGCGAGGTCATCCTCGCTCGGTTCGTACCGATACTCTCGTCGCGCGCACACCAACGTCGTCGCCGCGGGCGTCGCCTCCACGCCGTCGTAGGCGACGCTGAGCAGGGGCGGCGGTCCCTCGAGGGTCGACTCCTCGACGAGGCTGCCGGCCCAGCGCTGTCGACTGAGGCGAACGCTCGTCGAACTAAGGCGCGTTGCGGTCAGACAGTTCGCCGCCATGGGCAGGCCGTGTAACGCTCCGAGGTGGGCGAGCATTTCGTTGCCCCGGTCGCTGCCCGCCGCGACGAGGCCGGTCGCCCCCAGCTCGAGCGAAAGCGCGCCGAGCGCACGTGCCCAGGCGAGGGGCGCGTAGTCCTCGAGACCCTCGAGAGAAAGGACGAACAGCTCGTTCACGCCGTACTCGCCCAGCGTCTCAAGACACGAGTCCTCGATCGGCCCGACGGCGGCGGCCGAGAGGACGCCCTCAGAGGAGTCGGCGAGTGCGCGCGCCAGGCTGAGCGCGCGTAGCGAGGTGTCAAGAATGCCCCCGTCGTGCTCGACGAAGCAGAGCACGACGCCCTCACTTCGTTCGACCGGCGCCGCCGCGCTCACGCGAGCAACCCCCACTGGTCCAGGAGTCCGACCAGTGCCGGCACCGCCTCGACGCCGGTGCCAAGGATCTCGGCGCGTTCGCGCGTTTCGCTCGGCACGCGGAGGCGTTCGAGGCGAACGGGTCCCCCACGCCAGACCACCTCGCTCGCCTCGATGGCCATCTTCTTCGCGCGGACGCGGCCCGGCAACGAGGGATAACGAGGCAGGTTGATCCCCTCGCGCACCGCCAGCACGCACGGCAGGGCGAGGTCGTAGAACTCGTCGCCGCCGCGGAACTCCCGTCGCGCGCGGAGTGTCGCCTCAGCGAGCTCGATGTTCTTTACCCCGTTGACGATCGGGCGATCGAGGGCGTGCGCCACCCGGACGCCGACTTGATAGTCACCCGTGTCAGCGGCTTCGTTGCCGAAGAGCAGGAGGTCGTAGGGACCTTCACTGGCTTCATCGCGACGGACCGACTCGACGATCGCCGCGGCGGTGGCGATGGGATCCCACTCGCGGCCGTCGGTGACGAGGTGGACCAGTCGGTTCGCGCCGAGGGCGGCCGCGTCGCGCAACTGTTCGGCCGCCTCCGGCGGACCGAGGGTTAAGACCGAGGCGGTGCCGCCACGCTGTTCGACGATCCGCACCGCCTCTTCGACCGCGCACTCCTCGTGGGGACTCATGGTGAAGCCGAGCTGGCGCACGTCGACGTCGAGGGCGTCGTCGGTGAGGACGATGCGCGCGCCCACCATCGGCACGCGCTTCACGCACACGAGGACGCGCACCCTAACTCCTGACGCGCAGATTCTCCGGGTCAAAGAGCGGCGTCGCACCGACGACCGCGACGGTGACCGGGTAGCGCTCCCCGAGGTACTCGACCAGCAGTGATCGGCCCGCGTCAGCGAGCGCACTCGGCACGTACGCGAGCAGCAGGTGTTTACCCACTGATGGCCCCGATCCGGCGCTCGTGACGTAGGACGGCCGGCCCTTCTCGTCGACCAGTCGTTCTCCGTCGGTCCCGAGGATCGGCTCGCCCCCGAGCATGTAGCGCAGCTCGCCGCTCGCTGATCGGCTGTCGTCGACCGTGAGCGTGCACATCTGGGCGACCGGCGCCTCGTCTCGTTGGGCGAGATACGCCTCGCGGCCGATGAAGTTCTCCTTCTTCACCGACGGGCGCGCCATGCCTGCTTCGACGATCGTGTAGTCGGCCGTCAGCTCGTTGCCGAGGGCGCGGTAGCCCTTCTCGAGCCGACCGGTCGTGCCGTAGACGCCGATGCCGACGGGCACGAGACCGAACTCCTGCCCGGCGTCGAGAATCGTGTCCCAGGCGCGGGCGCCCTCTTCGATCGGGACGTAGAGCTCCCAGCCGAGCTCGCCGATGTAGGAGATGCGTGAGGCGAGCACCTTGATCCCGCCGAGTTCAATGACGCGGCACGTGGCGAAGGGAAAGCCGGCGTGGCTGACGTCATCGCGGGTGCAGCGCTCGAGCACGTCACGCGCCCGCGGTCCCCAGAGTCCGAACGTGGCCCAAGACGAGGTCAGATCGGTCAGCTGCGCCGATCCGTCGGCAACCAAGTGGTCGACGAACCACTTCTTCTCGGTCATGCCGGTGGCGCCACCGGTCACGACGCGGTACCGGTTCGTACCGAGCCGCATGATCGTGAGGTCGCTCTTGAAGCCGCCACGCTCGTCGAGCAGCGAGGTGTAGACGACCCGACCGATCGGCACGTCCATCTGGGCGACCGCTAGGTGCTGCAGGCTCGCGAGCGCGCCCGCACCCGAGACGTCGAGCACCACGAACGCCGAGAGGTCCACGAGCCCACACCCGTCACGGAGCGCGAGGTGCTCGGCGTTGATGATCGGGGACCACCAGCGCGACTCCCATTCGGCGCTTCGATCCATGAGCTGTCCGGCGTAGCGCTCGAGCAAGGGTTCGTTGCTCTGGTACCAGAAGGGCCGTTCCCAGCCCGCGGTCTCGAAGAAGACGGCGTCGAGATCGCGAGCGCGTTCGTAGACCGGGGAGCGCCGCGTCGGGCGTTCGGACTCCCACTGCTCCATCGGGTGGACGATCCCGTACATCTTGTTGAAGCCCTCGCGCGCTCGGGACTCGACGTGCTGGCGGGTGCGCTGATGGTCGTAGAAGCGTGCCACGTCCGCCTCGTGTAAGTCGATCTCGGGAGCCCGACCGTCCATCCACTGAGCGACCGCTCGCGCGATGCCCGGCCCTTCCTTGATCCAACTGGCGGCGACCGACCAGAGTCCCTTCACCTCAGGGGTCTCGCCGAGGGCGGGGTGGCCATCGGGGGTCATCGAGATGAGTCCGTTGATCGCGTAGCGCACGCCGACGCGCTCGTCACCGAGCAGTTCGGGCATCAGCTCGAGGGCCTCCTGGAGCTGCGGGTCGAAGTCGTCCTGCGTGAAGGGCAGCTCGGTCGGCGAAAGCGCGGACGCCTCGATCGAGGGGATCTCCTCGGGGTGCACGACGATGGGTCGATGGGCGTAGGAACCGACCTCCATGTCGCCCCCGTGCTGGCGCTCGTACATGTTGGTGTCCATGTCGCGCACGATCGGGTAGGCGATCTCGCCGACCGTGTCGGCGAACAGCGGGATCGGCCCGACGCTGATCATCTGGTGCACGACCGGCGTGAGGGGAATCGTCGCCCCGGCCATCTCGGCGAGGCGCGGACTCCAGACACCGCAGCAGATCGCTAGGACCTCGGTCTCGAAGTCGCCAGCGGTCGTGCGCAGCCCTCGCACGGCTCCGCGGTCCTCGCTCAGCTCGACGCCGAGAACTTCGGTGTTGGCGCGCACGACGAGTGCGCCCATCTCCTGGGCGCGCTCGCGCATGAGGGTCCCTGCGCGCAGCGAGTCCACCACGCCGACGCCCGGGAAGTAGAGGCCCTCCAGGATCGTCGCGGGGTCGAGGTAGGGCACGAGCTTCGCGACGCCTTCAGGGTCGAGCAGCTCGCACGGCACGCCCCAGGCGGTCGCCGCCGCCACGCGCCGGCGTAGTTCTTGGCGGCGCGCCTCGGTGCGAGCGACCTCGATGCCGCCGCTCTCGATAAAGACGCCGAGCTCCTTGTACTGCGCGGTCGAGTCCGAGGTGAGCTCGGTCATCATCTTCGAGTAGTCGACCGGGAAGATGAAGTTCGACGCGTGGCCCGTCGAGCCACCCGGGTTGGGCATCGGGCCTTTGTCGATGAGGACGAGGTCGCGCCAACCGAGGAGGGCCAGGTGATACGCCAGGGAGTTGCCGACGATGC
The DNA here is from genome assembly GCA_963823815.1 of uncultured Acidimicrobiaceae bacterium. GTDB lineage: Bacteria > Actinomycetota > Acidimicrobiia > Acidimicrobiales > RAAP-2 > RAAP-2. The sequence continues at coordinate 391,411 of CAWGMU010000003.1, read as the reverse complement.
CGGCGCCGACGATGACGGCCCTCGCGCGGATCTTCTCTTCGCTCACCTCGGCTCATCCTTCCCGCATCGATGACGCCTTCGCCAATCGAGAGTGCCGTCGCCGCGCGCGGCGCTCCTCGGGGAGACAACCCCACGCCACGAGCGGTCAGTCCCCCAGCTCGGCGCGGCGGCGCACGACGTACTCCTCGAGCTCGACGCGGATCGCGTCGTCGAGGGGCGGCGCCACGTACTCGTTGAGCGTCTTCTGGTAGATCTCGCCGGCGCGGGCCGCCGCGTCGAGGGCGCCGTCACGAGCCCAACGCTCGTAGTTCTTCGACGAGGAGAGCATCGGTCGATAGAAGCAGTCGCGAAAGCGCGTCATGGTGTGCTCCGCGCCGAGGAAGTGGCCGCCGTGGCCGACCTCAAGGTGCGCGTCGAAGGCGAGGGCCGCCTCGTCGATCTCGAGGGGCGTGAACTCGACGCGCAGCATCCGCAGAAGCTCCACGTCAATGATGAACTTCTCGTAGCAGCTCACGAGTCCGCTCTCGAGCCAGCCGGCGGAGTGCATGACCATGTTGGTGCCCGCGAGGAACGTCGGCAGCATGGTCATGAGCGCCTCGTAGGCCGCCTGCGCGTCGGGCGTCTGGCTCGACGTGAGCCCGCCACCGGTGCGAAAGGGCAGTCCGAAGTGACGCGCCAGTTGACCGGTGCAGAGCAGCCCGATCGCCGACTCCGGCGTGCCGAAGGTCGGCGAGCCCGACTGCATGTCGATGTTGGAGAGAAACGAACCGAAGATGACCGGACAACCGGGCCGGATCAGCTGCGCGAGCGCGATCCCCGAGAGCGCCTCGGCCAGCTGCTGGACGAGCGCCGCCGGGATCGTCACCGGGGACATCGCCCCCATGAGCAGAAAGGGCGTGAGGACGACCGGCTGGTTGGCGAGGTTGTACTCAAACTGCGCGTCGAGCATCCGGTCGTCCCAGCGCAGCGGCGAGTTGCAGTTGATGAGCGAGATCGTCGCGGGAGTCTCCTCGATGGTCTCGCGACTGCCAAAGAGGATCTCGGTCATCTTGATCGTGTCGCGCGCGTTTACGCCCGAGACGACGTTGCCCATGTAGAACTTGTCGGTCACCGTCTGCAGGGCGTAGATCATGTCGAGGTGCCGTGAGTCGAGTGGCGCGTCGTTGGGTTCGCAGATGACCCCGCCGGCCGAGTCCAGCTCGGGGAAACTCTGGGCGAGCATGCAGAACTTTCGGAAGTCATCGAGCGTGGCGTCGCGTCGCTCGCTACCGGCGCGCACGAACGGGGGGCCGTACACCCCAGAGAAGATCATGGCGTCACCACCGACGTGGACGTTGTTGGCCGGGTTGCGCGCCTGGACGTCGAACTCGCCTGGGGCCTTTGCGATCTGCTCCATCACGAAGTCGGGGTCGAGCCACACGGTCTGGCCGTCCACCTTCTGTCCGGCCTTGGCGAACAGCTCGGTCGCCTCGGGCTTCACGAACTGCACGCCGATCTCCGAGACGATGCGTCGCCACCCGCGATCAAGGACCTCGATCGCGTCGGGTGAGAGCAGCTCGTAGCGGGCCATCTTGTTTACGAACATCGTCACCCCACTTCGCTCGAGATCAGCAGCCACGCGCCTGAGGCCGCGAATCACATTGTAGAACCTCGTACTGTACTATGGAACCCGTGCAAGCGACCGCCACGACCAAGCCGTCCGGCTCGCAGGCCATCGACCGGGCCGCCGCGCTCGTGCGTCACGTCGTCGAGGCGACCCGTCCGGTCAGCTTCGCCGAACTCACCGAGACCTCCGGACTCGCCAAGAGCACCGCGTCGCGCATCCTCAGTGCCCTCGAACGCAATGGACTGCTCCGCCGCGACCCGAGTGGCTTCGTGCCCGGGGAGGCCTTCGTGCGCTACGCGCTCGGCGCGAACGCCGAGACCGACCTCGCCGCCGTCGCGCAGCCCTTCCTCGAACGTCTGGGCGAGCGCAGTCGCGAGACGGTCAACCTCGGGGTCATCCGTCACGCCCTCGTCGTCCAGATCGCCCAGGTCGACAGCCGCTACGTGCTCGGCGGCACCAACTGGCTCGGCCGCTCCGAGCCGCTGCACTGCACGGCACTCGGCAAGGTCCTCCTCGCCTACGGCGCGGCCACGCTGCCCCCGGGGCGCCTCGAACGCCTCACCCCGAGGACCATTACCTCGCGGACCGAACTCGACGCGGAGTTGGCCCGGATCCGACGACGCGGCTTCGCCGTCGCGAACGAGGAGCTCGAGTCCGGGCTCGTCGCCGTTGCCGCACCGGTGCGTCGGGCCGACGGAGTCGTTCTCGCCGCGATCTCGGTGTCGGGACCGTCGACGCGCTTCGGCGCGACGCGCGTCAGCCAGGTCGGCGCTCAGTGCGTCAATGAGGCGAACGCGTTGTCAGCAACCCTCGGGTACCGAGCGAAGAGGAGGGGGGCCGCGTGAACCAGGACGAGCTCTTAAAGGAGATGTACGACGCCACGCTGCTCGGCAACGCGCCGGTGGTGCTCGAGCTCACGAACGCCGGCCTCGCCATGGGCCTCACCCCCGAGACCCTGCTCTTCGACTCGCTCATCCCCTCGCTCGAGGAGGTCGGCGCGCGCTTCGAGCGTGGCGACTTCTTCGTACCCGAGATGCTCATCGCGGGGCGCGCCATGGCCGGGGCACTCGAGGTCCTGCGGCCACTCATGGTCGAGACCGGCGTCGAACCCGTGGGCACGTTCGTCATGGGCACCGTGAAGGGCGACGTGCACGACATCGGCAAGAACCTGGTCGACATCATGCTCGAGGGCGCGGGCTTCCACGTGATCGACCTCGGGGTTCAGGTCGCCCCCGAACGCTTCGTCGAAGCGATCATCGAGCACAAGCCCGACATCGTCGGCTTCTCGGCGTTCCTCACGACCACGATGCCGATGTTCAAGGCCAACATGAACGTGCTCGAGAAGGCCGGTCTGCGTGAGAAGGTCATCGTGATGGTTGGCGGCGCCCCGGTCACCCAGGAGTACGCCGACGCCGTCGGAGCCGACGGCTACGCCTCGGACGCGTCGGCCGCCGTGAAGAAGGCGAAGGACCTCCTGGCGCGACGTCGCGCCACGGCCCTGGCGTAGTCGCCGTGCACACCGTCCTCTCCTCGCCGACCAAGGAAGTGGTCATCGGGGTGGACCAGCCGTTCTGCATCATCGGGGAACGCATCAACCCGACCGGGCGCAGCATCTTCCAAGAGCAGCTGCGCGCCGGCGACCTCTCGCGCATCGCGATCGACGTCGCCCAGCAGGTCGCGGGCGGCGCCATGGTGCTCGACGTCAACATGGGCGTCCCCCTCGCCGACGAGGTCGACCTCATGATCCAGGCCGTCACCATGATTCAGGGACTCACCGACCTACCACTTTGCATTGACTCCTCGGTCATCGAGGCCCTCGACGCCGGACTCGCGACGTACCAAGGCAAGGCCCTCGTCAACTCGGTCACCGCCGAGGACGATCGGCTCGAGGCGATCCTGCCGCTCGTGAAACGCTACGGCGCGGCGATCATCGGACTGCCCAACGACGAGAACGAGATCCCCTACGAGCCCGAGCGGCGACTCGAGCTCGCGCGAAAGCTCGTGGCGGTCGCGACCGGCGAGTACGGCATCCCTGTCGAAGACGTCCTCATCGACCCGCTCGCGATGCCCATCGGAGCGGACACCACCCTTGTCGCCAAGACCTTGGAGACCATTGCACTGATCCATAACGAACTCGGGGTGAACATGACCCTCGGCGCGTCGAACGTCTCCTTCGGCATGCCCGATCGCGCAACCCTCGGGGCGACGTTCTTGCCCATCGCGATGCAGTGCGGGCTTACGAGCGCGATCATGGACGCGCGCACGCCCCAATTGGTGCGGGCCGTTCAGGCCGGCGATCTCCTCCTCGATCGCGACCCGTGGGGGGCCGCGTGGATCGCCACCCATCGATCCCAGGTGGCCGCGAGCGGCCAATGAGCGAGGCCCGAACGCTTCGCGACGACGAACCGCTCGCGGGATCAACGGGTGGTCTCACCGGAGACGCGCGGGGCCGATTCGACCTCCTTTTCGAACCGGCCGGACGCAAGGTTCGCGTGCCGCCGGGTGTCATCCTCTTTGACGCCGCGAGCTGGAACGGGGTCGCCATCGACTCCACCTGTGGCGGTCACGGCACGTGCCGCAAATGCAAGGTCAAGGTTCTCGACGGGGCTGCGCCGATCACCGCGCTCGACACCCGCGCCTACTCGACCGACGAGCTGCGCGCTGGCTGGCGACTCGCCTGCCGCGTGGAAGTTACGAGCAACCTCCACGTCGAGGTCCCGCCACTGGTCACTCGGCCGAAGGCGGCGACCGTCGGTGTCGGACGCAAAGTCATCCTGCGCCCCGCCGTCCAGAAGCGCTACGTGGAGCTCGCGGCACCTTCGCTGTCGGACCAGACGACCGACCTCGATCGGCTCTTCGCGGCCCTTGACGACCTCGAGTTGCGGCCCGAGCTCAGCGTGCTGCGCTCACTCGGCACGGTGCTGCGCGCGAACGACTACAAGGTGACCGCCGTTGTCGTCGATGACGTCCTGATCGCGGTGGAGCCCGGCGACACCACCGAACGCAACTTCGCCATCGCCTTCGACCTCGGCACGACGACCGTCGTCGCGACGCTGCTCGACCTCTCGACCGGCACGCCCGTCGCGGTGCACTCGATGCTCAACAAGCAGCAGCCCTTCGGCGCCGACGTGATCACGCGCATCAGCGCCATCATGATGGACATTCGGGCACTCGAGCGGTTGACCCAGCTGGCCCACGAGTCGCTCGACGAGCTCGCCCAGGCCGTCTGTCTAGAGGGCGGCGTCAATCCGAGCGAGGTCTACGAAGTGGCGATCGCGGGCAACGCCACCATGACCCACGTCGTGCTGGGCATCGACCCCGAGGCGCTCGGTGTCGCGCCCTTCATCATGTCAACGAAGTTCTTCCCCGAGATCCTCGCGAGCGACGTCGGCGTCAACGTGCACGAACGAGCTCGCGCGGTGGTCTTCCCGGCGCTGGGCGCCTACGTCGGCGGGGACATCATTGCGGGGCTCTTGGCGTCGGGCATGGACCGGGACTCTCGCGTGCGGCTCTTCCTCGACATCGGCACCAACTGCGAAGTGGTCGTCGGCAACAGCGATCGCCTTCTCGCGACGGCCGCGCCGGCGGGTCCGGCCTTCGAAGGCGCCGCCATCCGCTGCGGGATGCGCGCCGCGCCGGGCGCCATTGAGGTCGTCAAGGTGCGCGCCGATGGGATCGAGCTCGGCGTCATCGGCGACGCCGAACCACTCGGACTGTGCGGATCGGGACTCGTCGACGTCGTAGCCGAACTGGTGGAGCTGAAGCTCATCGACTCGTCGGGTCGATTCGTGAGCGACGACGAGGCCGCAACTCTCGCGCCCGGGGTCGCCGACCGATTGACCCAGTTGGGCGAGCACCGCGTCTTTGTCGTGCACTGGCTCGGCGACGAGGGCGACGTCGAACAGTCGATCTATCTCTCACAGCGCGACGTCCGCGAGCTGCAGTTCGCGAAGGCCGCGATCGCGACCGGATGGCGCATACTGCTCGAAGAGGCGGGGCTCGCCGTCGAGGACCTCCAGCAGGTCCTGCTCGCCGGCTCCTTCGGGAGCTACCTCTCACCAGCGAGCGCCGTTCGCTTGGGTCTCGTGCCAAAGCTCCCGCTGCTGCGCATCGTCAGCGCCGGCAACGTCGCCGGTGAAGGCGCGAAGATGACGCTCCTCAGTCTGCGCGAACGCGCGGGGGCCATGACCTTGCTGGAGGAGGTGGAGTATGTCGAGCTTTCCGATAGAAGCGACTTCAATGACCGATTCGTCGATCAGCTGGCCTTCCCCGCCTGAGGTTCCCGAGGTCGCGGTCATCGCCTGCGGGGCGCTCGGCCCCTCGATCCGCGAGATCGCGAGTCGTCGGAACTGGTCCGTCGACCTCCATCTCCTGCCCGCTCTGTTGCACAATCGTCCCCACGAGATCGCACCGGCGGTCGAGTCCCTCGCCCGAGAGCTCCTCTCTCAGGGTCACCGCGTCGCTCTCGCCTACGCCGACTGTGGCACCTACGGCGCGCTCGACGACGTCTGTCGCCGACTCTCGCTCGAGCGCCTCGGCGGTCAGCACTGCTACGACGTCTTTGCCGGCTCGACCGAAGTCGCTGAGCTGTTCGCCGCAGAGCCCGGCACCTATCTGCTGACGGACTTCTTGGTGAAGAGCTTTCGCCGCACCGTGCTACACGAGCTCGGTCTCGACCGTCACCCCGAGCTCTGGGGCGACTACTTCTCCCACTATCGGCGCGTCGTGTGGCTGGCACAGCGACCGCGCGCCGAACTCGAAGAGGAGGCCCGCGCGGTGGCGACGCTCTTCGCCTTGCCGCTCGAGATCGTGAACGTCGGCACCGGTTCACTCGAAGTCGAGCTCGAGAGTCTTCTGCGGATGGCGCGCTCATCCGGGGCGACGGTGGCGGTGAGTCATCGTGCGTAGTTCACTCCGGTCGGCCACGACCTTGCTCGAGCGTCCACGTTACGAGATCATCCCCAACGCGTCCATCGCGCAGAAGGTCCTCGAGTTCGTGCCGCGCGACGTCACCGTCACCGTGACGGCCTCGCCCACCAAGGGCCTCGACACCTCGCTCGAGATAACCGAGCGCCTTCGCGCTGAGGGTTATCGCGTCGTGCCGCACGTCTCGGCGAGACTCGTCGTCGATCGCTCGCACTTGGAAGAGATCGTCGCGCGACTCGTGGCCCTCGGCGTGGAGGACGTCTTTGTTCCCGCGGGCGACGCCGATCCCCCGGTCGGGCGCTACGACAGCTCGCTCGGTCTGCTGCTCGAACTCGACGAACTCGGGCGGCCGTTTCCGAACGTCGGGATCACCGGCTATCCCGAGAGCCATCCGCGCATCTCGGACGACCTCACCGTTCAGGCGATGTGGGACAAGCGCCGCTACGCCACCTACATCGTGAGCAACCTCTGTTTCAACGCGACGACGGCGCGCAAATGGATCGCGCGGGTGCGCTCGCGCGGCGTCGAGTTGCCGCTCTACTTCGGACTCGCGGGACCCGTCGAGCAGGCGAAGCTGTTGCGCATGGCGACGAAGATCGGCGTCGGCGAATCGGCGCGGGTCCTCTCGGGGCACCGGAACTGGATCGTGCGCCTCGGCACGCCCGGCGGCTACGACCCGACTCGGCTGCTCCAACGCGAGGGAGCGGCCTTGGCGGACCCGGGGAACAAGGTCGACGGTGTGCACGTCTTCACGTTCAACCAACTGCGCGAGACCGAACAGTGGCGCCAGTCGCTGCTCGCCGCCGCCACGACGCACTCCCCCACGCTCGACGACTCGACGGCGCGTCGCTGAGCTCAGCGCGGCTCCGAGGCGACGTGCGCCCCGGTATAGATTTGCCCTGTCGATCAAGGGAGCACCGATGGCCGAGAGCGCAGCGGACCTCGTCGGCACGGCCGACGACCCCTTAACCGAGGCGCGCGCGCTCGCCGAGGGGGCCGCCGCCGCGGGCGTGCACTTGCGTCTGCTCGGCGGACTGGCGGTGCGCGTGCTCTGCCCCGACTTCACGCCGCGACTGCGCCGGGATCAGGACATCGACTTCGGCTGTCTCTCGAAGGGTCGAAAGGACGTCGTCACCTACCTCGAGTCGGCCGGCTGCGAGGCGGACAAGCGGTTCAACTCGCTCAACGGTGATCGCCAGATGTACTTCAACGCGCCCTCGGGGCGGCCGATCGACGTGATGGTGGACCAGCTCAACATGTGCCACGTGCTGGACTTTCGACCGCGCTTCTCGGCGATGCCGATCACGCTCGACGTCGTCGACGTGCTGCTCACGAAGCTCCAGATCATCGAGATCAACGAGAAGGACGCGCACGACATCTTCCACCTGCTCTCGGGACACCCCGTGGTGGTCGGCGAGACCACGAGTGCGGGCGGCATCGACGCGACGAGATTCGAGAAGGTCCTCGCCGGTGACTGGGGTTGGTGGCGCACCGTCACGGGCAACCTCGCGAAGCTGCCGCACCTCGCCGAGGAGCATCCGCACCTCGTGCCGACACCCGCGCCGTACGACGCCTTGGCGAGCGCCGTCTTGCTTTTCGAGATCGCGAACACGACGCCCAAGTCGATGAAGTGGAAGATGCGCGCCAAGGTCGGTGAGCGGACGCGCTGGTACGAGTTACCCGAAGAGGTTGATCACTAACTCCTTGAAACTCTTGGGGACCTGTGATAAGCATTGCCAGCGCTCCGGGTAGGCGGCGAGAAGCGCCGTTCCATATGGTGGTTTTACGCTCGCCCTGAGCGGTAGTCGGGAGGTGCGAAGGCGGGCATGAGGATCTTCTTCGCGACCGACATCCACGGCTCGGAGATCTGCTGGCGCAAGTTCCTGAACGCCGCCGCCTTCTACAAAGCGGACATGGTGATCCTGGGCGGCGACCTCACCGGGAAGGTGCTGGTGCCGGTCGTCGTCGGGAACGGCTTCTACGAGGTCACCTTCGCCGGCGAAAAGCACCACCTCGAGTCCGAAGAAGAGGTGAAGGCCATCGAGGCGCTGATCCGCAACCGCGGCTTCTACCCCACCCGCATCTCCTCTGAGGAGCTCAACGCCCTCAACGAGGAGGACGGCTCGATCGACCGTCGCTTCACGACCGAGATGGTCCACACCCTCGACCGCTGGCTGGACATGGCCGACTCGAAGCTGCGCGAGGGAACGATCCCGTGCTACCTGAACGGCGGCAACGACGACACCTTCGAGATCGACAACGTCATCGAGTCCGCGCCCCACGTGAACTTCACCGAGGGCAAGGTCGTCGAACTCGACGGGTTCTATCTAGCCTCAATGGGCTACACCAACCCCACCCCCTGGAACACCTTCCGCGAGGCCAGCGAGCCCGAGCTCGCCCAGCGCATCGAGGCCCTCGCCGAGCAGATCCCCGACATGGGTCGGGCCATCTTCAACTTCCACGCGCCGCCCTATAACTCGGGCCTCGACGAGGCGCCGGCACTCGACGAGACCCTGCGGCCGAAGCATGGCGGCGCAGTCATGGAGCCGGTCGGCTCGAAGGCCGTCGCCGAGGCGATCATGAAGCACCAGCCGATGCTCTCGGTGCACGGCCACATCCACGAGAGCCGGGGCATGAAGAACCTGGGCCGCACCTTGGCGCTCAATCCCGGCAGCGTCTACACCGACGGCGTCCTCCAGGGCGCCGTGATCGATCTCAACGAAAAGAAGAAGAAGGTGACGAGGTACATCCTCGTCAACGGCTAACCACTACCAAGGGGGAATCGTGGCAATTACCGAAGACACCGGAGACCTGGGGGGAAGGCCGTTGGGGTCCGAAGCCCCGACGCTGTTCCTGCGCAAGGCGACCGGCCTAGTGCGGGGCTGGTCGGTGCGCGACGCGATCATCTACGCCTGCCTGTCGACGAACATCATCACGCTCGGGATCTATGAGTTCTCCTTCAACTCGTTCATCCCGAAGGGCCAGTTGCTCACGGGCGTACTGATCTCGGCGGTGTGGGTGTCGTTCCTCGTGATCGCCTACACCGGCCTCATCGTGACGATACCGAGAGCCGGGGGCGACTACGTCTGGCAGAGTCGCATCCTCGGCGGACCGGTGGGCTTCGTGTTCGCGACGACCGGCTGGTGGTTCATCCTCTGGCTGTGGGCGCCGATCTACGGGACGGTCCTCAACGTCGAACTCTTCCAGCCGGTGCTCTACACCATCGGCGCGAAGGGCCTCGCCTCGTACTTCGGCACGCACAACGGCACGATGACGATCTGCGTCATCACGATCATCCTGGCGGGCATCTTCGTCTCGCTCGGCATGGGCGGCTACGCCAAGATCCAGAAGTGGTGCTTCCTCGGCGGCATGGTCGGCTTCCTCGCCGTCGTCGTCTTGTTGCTCTTCCACTCGCACAGCAGCTTCGTGAGCTCCATCAACCTTGAGGCGCACAAGATCTTCGGCGTCAACCACGCTTACGGCGCCACGCAGTCCGCCGCGAAAGCCATCAGCTACTCGGCGCCAGCCTTCGGGCTGAACGCCTGGGGCGCGAGCATGCTGCTCGTGCCGATGCTGATGTTCTATCTCCTGTGGCCGAACTGGGGCTCGACGCTCTACGGCGAGGTGCGCGGCGCGAGTGACTTCAAGCGCGTCTTCACCGGCATGTTCACGGGCCTCTGGCTGACGGTCCTGCTCTCGGTCGTGTTCTTGTTGCTGATGCTCAAGACCTTCGGCTGGTCGTTCTACAACGACGCGAACGCCGTCTACTGGGCGGGCAAGGCGACCATCCCGATCTGGCCGTACCCGATGATGCTGGCCGGTTGGCTAGTCCACAACGCGGCCTTCCAGGTGATCTTGCTGCTCGTGATGAGCCTCTGGTTTTTCGGCTGGGTCGGGACACTCTTTCTCTCCTCCACTCGGGTGATCTTCGCCGCTGCCTTCGACCGTGTGCTGCCCGACGCGGCCGCTTCGGTCTCGGAGAAGCGCAAGGTCCCGATGGCGTCGCTCTTCTTGATGCTGTTGCCGGCCGTGGCGCTGAGCGCCGTCTACTCCTATTGGGTCAAATTCGCGACGTATACCTTGGACGCGACGCTCGTGATCGCGGTGACGTATCTCGTCAGCGCCTTCGCGGTCGTCATTCTCCCCTGGCGCAAGCCCGAGCTGTGGGCCTCGTCGGCCGCGAGCAAATTCCGATTCATGGGCGTACCCATCGTGCCGGTCGCGGGACTCGTGACGATGAGCCTCATCATCTACAACCTCATCGAGTGGATGAAGAACAGCGCGTTCGGCGTGAACAACAAGGGTTCGCTCGTCTTCATGGCCGCGCTCTACGTGCTCGCGATCGTCGTCTACATCGTGGCGCGACTCGTGCGCAAGAGCCAGGGCATCGACCTCGGTCTCATCAACAAGGAGATCCCGGTCGAATAGACCGGTACACCCGAGAGGGGCCGAGCACCGTGGCCCGTCGCGGGCGGACCGCCACGGTGAGCGGCGACGCTCGGCGAGTAGAGGGGAGCCACGTGCGCGACAACTCGGTGCGAAGGGTTGACAATCTCATCGACGGCGCGCTGCGGCCAGCTTCGTCTGATGACACCATCGACGTGCTCGACCCTTCGACGGGAGAGACCATCGCGACCGTCGGCGACTCGTCGGCGTCGGACGTCGAGGACGCGATCCAGGCCGCTCACCGAGCGTTTCCGCGGTGGTCGAGCTACACGCCGGGTGAGCGCTTCCAGCAGCTGCGCAAACTTGCCGACCGCTTCGAGGCCGACCTGGACCGGTTCGCGGACCTCGAGGTACTCGACGCCGGAAAGCCGTGGACCGCCGCCCACGACGTCGAGTTCCCCGCCATCGCCGACGCGTTTCGCTACTTCGTCGGTGCGGCGCGGATGGGTTCGGGCCAGGTCGGCGGCGACTACGTGGCGGGACGCTCCTTCTACCTCCGGCGAGAACCGCTTGGCGTCGTCGCCGCGATCACGCCGTGGAACTACCCGCTGTGGCAGGCCGTCTGGAAGATCGGCCCGGCGCTCGCCGCGGGCAACACCGTCGTCGTCAAGCCCTCGGAGAACACGCCACTGACGACGGCCGCCTTCGGTGAACTCGCGGCCGAAGTCCTGCCGCCGGGCGTGCTCAACGTCGTCCACGGGCGTGGTCCCGTCGCCGGCGAGGCGCTGGTCACCCATCCCCTGACCGCGCTCACGACGTTCACGGGTTCGACCAGAGCGGGGCGACGGATCGCCGAGCTCGCCGCGGCGACGCCGAAACCCGTCGTCCTCGAGCTCGGCGGTAACGCCCCGGTGGTTGTCTTCAGCGACGTCGACCTCGAGTCGGCGCTCCCGACCATCGCCGGCTGCGCGCTCTACAACGCCGGTCAGGACTGCACCGCCGCAACAAGGATCCTCGTGCACGCTCCCCTCCTCGACTTCTTCCTCGCAGGATTGGCGAGCGAGTTCCAGCGGGTTGCGCTCGGAGCGGCCGCCGATCGCGCGACGACCCTCGGCCCGCTCATCTCCGAGGCCCAGCGGACACGGGTCCGCGGTTTCGTCGAGGGAGCGCGTTCGACGGGGACCATCGTGCTCGGCGGCGGCGCTCCCGAGCGGCCCGGCTTCTTCTTCGAACCGACCATCGTGACCGATCTGGACCAGGCCGACGCCCTGGTCCAGCAGGAGTGCTTCGGGCCGGTCGTGACGGTGCAGCGGTTCGCCGACGAGGACGAGGCGCTCCAACTCGCCAACGACGTCGAATACGGACTGGCCGGGTCCGTCTGGACGCGTGACGTCGGACGCGCGACGCGTTTCGCCAACGCCCTGCAGTTCGGGACCGTCTGGATCAACGACCACCTGACCCTCGGCCCGGAGATGCCGGTGGGCGGATTCCGCTCCTCGGGCTACGGCAAGGAGGGCGGCGCCGCGGGCGTGGAGGAGTTCACCCGAGTGAAGCAGGTGGTGATCAACTCACTCCCCTGACACCAACTAACTTCGCTTCTCATCCACCTGGTCCGCAACGTTCGGGCTCGCTACTACCGCCCGCGAAGAGAGGAGATCATCCATGTCGAGCGAACTAACTCGACCGCCGACGGTGCGCGTCGGCATGCTCATCCGGCGAGCGCCGCACGACGTGTTCGAGGCCCTCGCGGATCCGAGCATCACCACGAGGTTCTGGTACTCGAAGAGCAGCGGCCGAATGGTCGAGGGCGCCGAACTTCTCTGGGAGTGGGAGATGTACGGCGCCGCCGGGGCCGTCCGAGTCGACAAGGTTGAGGACGACCGGCTGATCCGATTCACCTGGGACGGGTACGACCCCTCCCATCCGACTACCGTCGAGTTCAACTTCAGTCCACACGAGAACGACACGACCTACGTGGTCATCACCGAAACCGGCTTCACCGGCGACGCCGACACCCAGGTCGCGCGTGCGCTCGAGTCAACGGCCGGCTTCACGTTCCTGCTGAGCTCCCTCAAGGCCGCCCTTGAACACGACGTCACCCTTCGGGTCGTGATTGACGCCCACCCACATGACCTTCGGAACCCTGCTACTGAGTGAGATGGCACGGTCGCGGCGATGAACGCAGCGTCGCATTTGGCTACTCGGTCCTAACACCGCTTCGAACACATCAAGCCGCCAGTGCGAGATGGCACCTCCGCTGAATCGGGTCTCCGACACGAGAGTGATACCGAAGTGGTATCATTGAATCATGGCATTTACAGTTCGCACCGACGCCGCACTCGAAGAGGCGCTCGACTCCCTTGCACGAGTTGAGGGTATCTCGCGCCAAGAGATCATTCGGCGTGCGGTTCTCGAGCGTTACGAGCGGACAGGTCACGAAGCTCGAGTGACGGACGCGACACACCGCATGGCCATTCGCTGGGCCGATGTCTTGGAGCGGCTCGGCGCCGAGTGATCGAAACCGAGTACCTCGATATTGAGGATGTCGTAGAGATGATTCGGACGCTGGGCGTTGGCCCCATCCGTGATCTCGGCCTCTTGGACTCAGCCGTGGGCCGGCCCCGATCCAGCGCGTTTGGTGAGGACGCATATAAGACGTTAGAGCTCAAAGCCGCTGCGCTACTTCACTCGATGACCAAGAACCATGCGCTTGTTGACGGCAATAAGAGACTTGCCTGGCTCAGCACCGTGGTCTGTTGTGATCTCAACGGCTTTGCTCCCGACCTGGATGATGATGACGCGTTTCAGCTTGTCTGGGATATTTCGAGTTCGCTCGAGGAGAACATTACGGCGATTGCTGACAGACTTAAGCTGACTCCGGTCACGGCTTGAACGCTTCGCGGGGGACGCCAGAAGCGCCCTTTGACGCGTGCATGGGGTATCACCCTCTCGAAGCCGCCAGTGGGTGGTAGCAGACCTGTGACGTCGGGTCCGCGACGCACCGCCTCGTTTCGTCGGGGAAACCGGTCCGCTCCTTCGACGATGAGTCGGTGGTGACGGTCGCGTGGGCGGCTAGATCAGGCGCAAAGGGCGTCTCGCGAATCAACCGGTGTAGCTGCCTTCGGCGATGCAGAACTCATTACCTTCGGGGTCCTGCATCACCGTCCAGCGGTGGCTTCCCGCGCGGTGCTCGCCCACGACGGTCGCGCCTAGGGTCACCAATCGCGCCACAGCCGCGGGGTCATCGTCCATCAGATCCACGTGCACACGGTTCTTGGCCATCTTGGACTCCGGGACCTTCTCGAAGAACCAAGCCGGCTCAGTTCGCTCAGCATCGAGAAGACCGATCGACGCGTAACCCGGGCCACTGCCAGGGTCGAGCGGCCGTCCAAGGGCGTCGGACCAGAACCTCGCGACCCGAAGCGCGTCGTCGCAATCGAAGGTGATGTTCCCTACTCGTGCTGGAATGCGATCCTCCGTGCTGGCATGCGATCCGTGGTATGGCCGCATCTTACGTGGCCGTCTCGAGCGCGGTCTCGAAGATGACCCGTGCTCCAGCAGTCGGTTCTCGGTTTTACGGGAGGCTCGAATAGAGTCAACGTCGTCCCTGACCGCCGCCGAACGGAGAGAAACGTCATGAAGACCGCTGGCTACGCGGCACTCCGCGCCAAGGAGCCGCTCGTCCCCTTTGCGTTCGAGCGTCGCGACGTCGGCGCGCACGACGTCGCCTTCGACGTGCGATTCTCAGGGGTGTGTCACTCGGACATTCACCAGGTCGACGAGGACTGGGGTGCGTCGATCTTCCCGATGGTCCCCGGTCACGAGATAGTCGGCGTCGTTACGGCGACGGGGTCTGCGGCGAAGAAGTTCGAGGTCGGCGACCGCATCGGGGTGGGCACCTTCATCGACTCGTGCCGAACGTGCGACTACTGCGTCGTCGGCGACCAGCAGTACTGCACGACCGACCCGACCGGGACCTACAACGCCCTCGAGCGCGACGGCAAGACCGTAACCTACGGCGGCTACTGCACTCGGTTCGTGGTCGACGAGACCTACGCCGTGCACGTCGCGGACAACCTGGACTTCGCGAGCGTCGCGCCACTGCTGTGCGCCGGGATCACCCTCTACTCGCCGCTGCGTCACTGGGGAGCGGCGCCCGGCAAGCGCGTCGGGATCATCGGACTCGGAGGACTCGGCCACATGGGCGTCAAGTTCTCCCACGCGCTCGGTGCCGAGACGACCGTCTTCTCTCATTCGCCGAGCAAGCGCGAGGACGCTTTGCGACTCGGTGCGGACCACTTCGTCACCGACCTCGACGCGGCGACGGCCCGCGAGCACACCGGCTCCTACGACCTCATCTTGAACGCGGTGTCGGCCGACCTCGACCTCGCGCCGTACCTCGAACTGTTGAAGGTCGACGGGTCGCTCGTGATCGTCGGCCTGCCCGCGAGGCCCTACCGCGTCGAGGCGGGTCCGCTCGTGAACAAGCGCCGCTCGCTCGCGGGATCGATGGCCGGAGGGATGCGCGAGCTCCAGGAGATGATGGACTTCTGCGCGGAGCACGATCTCACCGCCGACGTCGAGGTCGTCGCGGCGGACTACGTCAACACCGCCTGGGCGCGGACGGTCGCGAGCGACGTCAAGTATCGCTTCGTGATCGACGCCGCCACCTTCTAAGACCGACCGTGCCGCTTGACCCGGCGATCGCGGCCCGGTTGGACCCACGACGCCGCGAAACCGCGCGCGATCTCGCGGCGTTCGCGACTGATTGAATCCTCGCCCATCGCGGCCTCCTACTTGAGGAACGCGACAACCTTGGGCACGAAGGCGGCTTCGTCTTGGAACAAGAAGGCGTGCCCGGCCCCCTGAAACAACGCCAACTTTGCTCCGTGAATGATGTTGGCCACGTCCTGGTCGTTCTTCGACGCGTCGAGTCGGTCCTCGCTCCCGTCGGCGATGAGCGTGGGCACGGCGATCGACGCCGAGTGGCGACCGGCGACGTCCTTGCCGGCCCACCACGACGTGATGGCAGTGGCCTGGCCCGCGACTACCTTCTCGGGTGCCGGATTCGCAGCGGGGAAGTCGGCGGTTGCCGTCGCGTAGGCCTCCGCGGCTCCCTGTTGCGACGGTGGGAAGAGTTCGGCGAGCTCCTTCGTCGGTACGCCGCTCTTCAGCGCGTCGATGTTCTTCTGCGGTGGCACGACGGCGGAGCCGTCTCCGGGATACGTCGCGCACAGGACGAGTCGACGCACCTGGTCGGGATGGCGCACGGCGAGGGCTTGGGCGATCATGCTGCCCATCGACCACCCGAGCACGTCGGGCCGGGCGAGACCGAGGGCGCTAATGAACGCGCTCGTCTGGTCGGCCATGGCGTCCACGGTGAGCGGTTCGACGGCGGTCGTGCGGCCGATGCCGGCGTTGTCGAAGATGTAGACGCGGAAGTGCTGGGCGAGGGCGTCGACGAAGCGCGGGTCCCAGCTCTCCATGGTCCCGCTGTAGCCAGTGATCAGCACGAGTGGCGGGCCCGAGCCGAAGACGCGGTAGCCGACGCTCCCGTCGGTGCTGTGCGCCTCGGTTTCGCGGATGGAGGTCACGGAGAGCGCCGCCACGTGGACCGCCACTCCCTCGACCTTCGATACCGCAGCCCGCGCAAGAGTCACGAAGGTGCTCGCACTCTGAGAGACCGTGTCGGCGTACTCGAGAAAGCCCTCGTAGTCGCCCTGCCGGAAGAGCGCGAGGTCCTCCACGATGGAGAGTCCCGCGACGGTGAAGTGCAGCACGAAGGCCGACGAGCTGTCAGCGAAGGTCGGCAGCGTGAGCGGATTCAACGACGCGTGGACCGTCAGTGTGCCCAGGCGGAAGGTGAGCGACGAGCACTTCGAGAGCACCGCCGCTCCTTTTGCCCAGTCCGAGGTCGCCTTCGAATCGCGTAGGAGGACCTCAGTGAATGAGGGGAGGCCAGCGCCCTCCGTCAGGTACGTTTCGGCTTTGCGAACGCCCTTGCGCGGACTTGTCGTCGCGTGGGCGAGACATCCGGACTTCACCGTCGACACGGACGACGGAGAGATCGCGTGCTCGTGCCAGCCCCGCGGCATGTCGGCGACGTCCAACAAGCGCCCGGTCAGTGCGGCGCCGGCCGGATGGACGGGCGCACAGAAGAAGAGCGCTCCCGCAATGACGAGCACGCCGGCGAGGCCACGGACTGCGCGGTGAGGAAGGGTGGCGCACTTCATGGCCTCTCCCTCCGCGGACAACTAACTCGTAGCCCTCCTCGACTCCAAGGTAAGGGCGAAGGGGCGCGAGTGTCAAGGTACCTACCGCCGACGGACGGTTGCTGATCGAGAGGACTTTCGGATGACGATGGTGGCGCGCTGGACTATCTACCCGGGAACCTCAGGTCATCAGGTGCCTATCTGCTCATCGGTCACTTCGGCGACCTCGACCCAGCGTCGCTCGAGCGCGCTCCGCTCCATCGCCGCGCAGACGGCGGCCACTTGCGCGCCGTCGGCGAAGCTCGGTGTCCACTGACCGCTCGGCCACGACGCGGCGAGGTCGGCCATCGAGTTGATGAAGCTTGCTTCGTAGCCGACTCCTTGGCCAATCGGCCACCAACCCGCCGTCTCGGGGTGGAGGGGATGCTCCGCTCTGATTCGGCGCAGACCGTAGTGGCGCGACTCGTCATCGACGGACCCGAACCAGAGCTCATTCAGCCGGGCGTACGAGAACGACGCAGTCCCGCGACTCCCGTTCACCTCAACGATGACATCACACGGCCGACGTGGAGCCACGCGCGCAACTTCCATCGTTCCCTGTGCGCCCGAGGCGAAACGCACGAGCGCCGAGGACGCGTCGTCGATCTCCACTCGGCGACTCGTCGCTCCCTGACGCCGATCCTCGATGAAGGTGGAGGACGTCGCGGTGACCTCGGCGACCGGCCCGAGCATCCACGTCGCCAGGTCGACGAGATGACTGCCGAGGTCGGCGATGGTCGAGCCGCCCATCGCCGACTCGAAACGCCAGTCGAAGGCGATGTCGGGATCGACGAACTCATCAGAGAGCCAGGTCCCGCGCCACAGTCGTATCTCGCCCAGCTCGCCGCTTCTCACCATCTCGGCCATCAACGCGAGCGCCGGAAGGTGGCGGTAGTTGAACATGACGGCGTTGCGAACGCCGGCCGCCACCACCGCGTCGCGCGCCCTCGCTGCGTCGGCGTAGCTCGTGGCGAGCGGTTTCTCGCAGACGACGGCCTTTCCGGCCGCCGCCGCGGCGACGGCGATCTCGGCGTGCGTGCCCGGGGGCGTGCAGATATCGACGACGTCGACGTCGGCACGCGCGACGGCGTCGCGCCAATCCGTCATCCACTCTTCAACGCCCAATGCCGACGACGCCGCCGCAAGCGCCGCCTCGTCGCGGCCGGTCATGACGACCGGCACGAAACGCACCGGCGCGGGGCGCAGCAGCGGTGCGGCGCGGTAGGCGTAGGCGTGCGCCCGACCCGTCATGCCGTAACCGACGATGGCGACGCGCAGCTCGTCGCTCATCACTTCCCCGCGTTGCCGATCTGCGTGGCGGCCTCCGACGCCGCCTCAAGCGCCGCGATGGCGTCGTCGACACTCGCGCCGAGCGCCGGGCCACCGCGAGCGAGTCCGGCGAAGGCCGAGGCTTGACGACGCAGTGCCTCGAGTTGAGCGCGCTCGCCGTCTTCGGGGCGAAGGAACATCGTCCATTCGTGGTCGCGGGTACCGAAGACCTCGACACTCGCCATGTCGCCGCCCGCGTAGTGGCGACCGAGGGAGACGAGCGCCGCCGCGTTGTTCGTCATGCGGGCGAGCACCTGGGCGCCATCGGGGTCGCCGCCGGCGTTCGCGTCGACGACGCCCGAGGCGACGGCGAAGAGCGCTCCGACGTCACTTGACGTCAACCACCGGGCCTGGTCGAACTCGTGCACGCCCATGTCGATGAAGATGCCGCCACTGCGGGCGCGGAACGACGACGCGGGCGGCTCGCCGTCCCACTGGAGACAGGAGAACGAGAGGATCTCGCCGAAGTGCCCACTGAGGATCCGCTCACGCAACAACTGGAGCTCGGGTACGAAGCGACGCCAGTAGGCGACCTGGAGGGCGACCCCAGCCGCGACGACGAGCTCGCGCGCTCGACGAGCGTCGTCAGGGCTCACCCCGCAGGGCTTCTCGCACAGGATCGGGAGTCCCGCCGCAGCGACCAGTTCCACCACCTCGACGTGCGTGTCGCTCGGGCTGACGATGACGACGCCGTCGAGACGCGTGTCACCGAGGAGATCGGCGACCGAGGAGTAGCCCGTCACGCCGAAGTTGGCGACCGCCCTGTCGCGCAGCGATTCCACGAGTTCGGCGACCGCGATGAAGGAAACGTCGTCCGCGCTCGCGAGGGCGCGCAGGTGGGTCTGGCCCATCCGCCCGGCGCCGACCAGCCCGAGTCGAAACGGGGCGGCGTTAGACGCCATGGCTCGCGAGGAACTCCCGGTTGGCCCGTTGATCCTCAATCGCCTTCGCGAAGCGTGCCGCGGTCTGGGGAAAGATGTCCTGCTCGACGACAAGCCACCCCTCAAAGTCGAGCCGATCGAGCTCTTCGAGCACGCCGATGAGGTTGACGTCACCTTCGCCGAGGGCGCAGAACGCCTCACGTCCCCAGATGGCCGTCGCGGGTTCGTGGTCGGCGATGATGCCGTCCATCACCGAGCGCACCGCGTCCTTTAGGTGCACGTGGTTGATCCGACCGGACCACTCACGCAAGATGGCGAGAGGATCTCCCCCACCGACGAAGAGGTGGCCGGTCTCGAGGCACATGCCAACCTCCGAGAGTTCGATGACCTTCGCGAACTCCCACGGCGCCTCGACGAAGGTGCCCGTCTCGGGGTGGAACGTGGGCTCGTAGCCCCGGGCGCGGCAGCGTTCGACGATCGTCGCCACGCCAACGCGAAAGCGCGACCAGCCGTCGTCGTCGAGCCCCACCGAGTGGTCAATCGAACTGCGTCCCGGCGCGGCGCGGCGCGCGGCACTGCCCGCGTCGGCGATCGTCGGGCGTGGCGACGGACCGGGAATCGCGCCCGCGACGGCGTCGAAAATGTCGAGCAGGGCGTCGAGTTCTGGGTAGAGCGCCGGCAGCGCGTCGGGGTCGCTGAAGGGGAACTCCAGGTACGCCCCGGCGAGTCCGAGGTTGCGCGCGGCGAGTCGCTTCGCCAGTTCCGCACCGTCGCCGAGGTAGCCGACGGGTCCGAGGTCGATGCCGGCGTAGCCGGCGCGCTGCACCTCGTCGAGCACCATCTCGCCGTCGGGGACGTTCGGGTCGACGCCCACCGTCAACTCGAAGGCCCCGTAACTGATCGGCGCATTCGCTACCGTCAACTTCATTACTGCCTCTCTCTCGTCGCGTCAGGTGCTGCGCGAAGGTGCGATGACCAACCCTAGAAGTCGGTTGGCCGCTCGACGGGCTGGCGCGTGTGCGCGCAGCGGATGATCGCCTGGCAGAGCGCCACGTCGCGCACGCCGTCCGTGCCGTCGGTCGGCACGGGTCCCCCCGCGGTGACGGCGTCGTAGAAGACGCGAAGCTCCTCCTTGAAGCCGCTCTCGTAGTCCGTCGTCTCCTCGCGACGCCACGACGTCGTCGAGTCGGCACTGCCCCCTTCGACGACGAGCGACGCGGGCGCGTTGCGAAGATACGGCGAGGGGAACGTGAGCGTGACCCGCCCGCCGGCGGCGAGCAGCGCGAACTCCATCGAGTAGCGGGTCATGTTCGGTGTATCCACCCAGTGGATCGCCGCCTGCGTCGGGCCGTAGCCGAGGAGCACCGTCGCCTGGCCGGGACGGAGATCGACGTAGTCGAGGGACGCGGGTTCGCCGAGCACCGCGCGCACGGTGTTGATCTCGTGGACGAGCGTGTCGAGGAGCACAGCTTGGTACTGGGTGAGGAGGAACTCGTCATCCGTGCCGAGGGCATCACGCAGCCTCGCCTCGCTGTCGGCCCGAAGGGCGGCGAGGACGTCCTTATCGACGTCGTTCGCGGGAGGATGCAGGCCGTAGTGGCGCACGTAGGGCAGGAACGGCGACTCCGTCGTCGTCACGCGGAGGAGGCGCTTCTCTTCCAGCTGGTCGGCTTCCAGCTTGAAGCGCCGAAAGGCACCGTCGTAGCGCTTCGGGTAACCGACCATCAACGTCACGCCGGTGTCCTTCGCGGCTTCGATCATCTCGACGCCCTCGGCGGCTGAGAAGCACATGGGCTTCTCCACGAAGACGTGACGGCCCTCTTTTGCGGCCGCGATCGCGAGGGGCGCGTGACTCCCCGAGGTCAAGATGAAGACGGCGTCGAGGGGTCGGCGAAGCATCTCTCGCCAGTCGGTGAAGACCTCGGGCACGTTGTAGTCGGTGGCACACGCGTTGGCGCTCGCTGCCGAGATATCGCAGAGGGCCACGACCTCGTAGCGATCGGCGAGCTCGCGCAGGAAGTGAAGGTGCATCACCTGGGCGATCACCCCCGTGCCGACGACGCCCACGCGCAGACGGTCGCTCACTAGTCCTCCGCCTTCTTGTTGACGCGGTACCTCGTGCGCGCTTCGCTCATCCCTTGATGCCCCCGCCGAGAACGAATCCCTCTCGGAAGAGGCGGGCGGAGGCGGCGTAGAGCACGAAGACCGGGACGCAAAACACCAGCGAGTACGCCGCGATGTTGCCGAACTCGGTCTTGGGCAGGGTGAGGAAGGTGTAGAGCGCAATCGGCGCGGGCTGCTGGTTCTGGGAGCTGATCAAGATGAGCGGGACGATGAACGAGCCCCAGGCGTTCACGAAGCCGAAGATCGCCGCCGCGGCGATGCCGGGCAGCGCGAGGGGCACGATCACTCGACGCAGGATCTGCCAGGTGCTGGCGCGCTCCATCCGAGCGGCCTCTTCGAGGTCGAAGGGCACCGCGTCGATGAAGTTCTTCATCAGGTAGACCTCGAAGGGCAGCGAGGTCACCGACAGGAAGAGGGCCGTCGGCAGGATCGAGAGGAAGCCGAAGCGGGCGAAGATCTCGTACACCGGGATCACCATGATCGTGAGCGGCACGCCCGAGGAGAAGAGAATGAAGAGCAGCAACGGGCCCTTGAAGGGGATCTTGCGTCGCGAGAACGAGTAGGCGGCGAACACGCCCGCGACCGAAGCGATCGCCGTCGAGATCACGGCCAGGATGATGCTGTTGAGGAGCGAGTGCAGGAGCGTCCCGCTCAGCACGTGCTTGAAGTTGATGAGCGAGAAGTGGGGCCACTCGACACCGAAGGACGCGTGGGAGTCGATCGAGGCGAGAAGCAGCCACAGCATCGGCGCGACGAACAGCAGCCCGATCGCCCCGAGCAGAGAGTTCGACGACAGACTGCGCAGCGCGGTGCGCTGGGTTGGGCGGTTCTCGGGCGGCATCGCCGGCGCCGCCACCTCGACCGGCGGCTCACCGGGATCCGACAGCGCGACGTCGTCCACCGTGCTCATCGTTGCCGCGCGATTCGAACGTAGAGCGCGCCGAAGATCGTCGCGATGACGACCATGACGTTGCCGATCAACGCGCCGTAGGCCAGGTTGTTGTAGGAGAAGGCCTGTTGGTAGGAGTAGAGGGGCAGGATGTTCGTGGCGTTGCCCGGACCGCCCTGGGTCATGATGTAGATCAACGAGAAGTTGGCGAGCGAGAGCAGCGCGACGAGCAACACCACCGCGATCATCGTGGACCGCATGAGTGGCAGCACGATCATGCGAAAGCGTTGCCAGACCGAGGCGTTCTCGACGACCGCGGCCTCGATGGCTTCGCTCGGGATGTTGCGCAACGCCGCCCCCATCACCAGCATGGAGAAGCCCGTCATGGACCAGATGTTCGCCAGCGTCACGATGAGCAGCGGCTGGCTGTCGAGGAAGTTGGTGTTCGGCGTCCCGAGGAGCGTCGCGAACGTGCCCGCGCCGGTCGTCGAGGCGTACCAGGTCATACCCGCCGTGACGGCCGGCATCATCCAGGCGACGACGACGATCCCTCCGACGATGACCCGCAGCCACGGTCGGGCGCGCAACAGCAAGGAGGCGAGTCCGTAACCGACGATGACGACGCCCACGATCGAGCCGACGATGAAGACGCCGGTCACTCGGAGCGAGATCCAGAACGACGTGTCGGACTTGAGACGTTCCAGATTCTGAGCGCCGGTGAATCCCCATTTGAGGGCGGTCGGCCCGACGAGGGTCAGGTTGGTCAGCCCGAGGTAGACCGCGTAGCCCATCGGGATGAGAAAGAGGATGATGAGCAGCGCGAAGGCTGGCGTCAACAGGGCCAGGCTGCTCCACTGGAAACGCGTCTTATCCTGACGGCGTTTCCACAGATCGGCGATGGGGAGGTCGGTGACGGTGTCTGCCTCCAGCGTTGACACCGTCACCGAGCCCTCCTCATCTCAACTTTCGTGGTCCTATTTCAGCGTCGTGACGGCGCTGGATCCGAGCTGGTTCGTGACGAAGCTGTTCATCTGCGCCTCGGCCTGAGCTCCAGTGGTGCTGGGCTTCTCAGCAATCGCCCCACTGGCCTCTTCGATGCCCTGCACCCACACCGAGTAGTTAGCGCTCGACGGGAGCTCCGACGAGTACGGCAGCAACTTGCCAAACTCCTCGGCGAAGGGCGCGTCGAAGTTCTTGTAGAGCGGGACGGACCAGTCGGTCTGCACCGGTGGAACCCACCCGGCCCAGTTGGCGGCGTCAATCAAGTTGGTCGGCTCCTGGGCAATGTTCAAGAAGTTCTCGGCGGCCGTCGCCTGAGCCGAGGTGGCCCCTGACGAAATGCCGTAGTCCCAGCCACTGAGCGTCGAGGCGTAGCCCTTGCCGCTGGCCGTAGGCAGGCCCGCGACACCCATGGCGGTCGAGGCCTTCGACCAGAACGGGAAGCTCACTTGCTTGGTCCAGTTGCCACCGATGAAGTTCGCGCTGACCGCAATGCCGAGCGTCCCCTTGGCGAAGTCCGCCGAAGGTATGTTCGGCGCGTTGTTCGGGCTGAAGAGCTGCGACGTGGGCGCACCGAGGCCGTCCGCGAAGACGGTGTGGTAGAAGTTCGAGCGCCTGCAGCAGTCCCGGGCTCCCAACGACCATCTTGCCGCTCGAGGTCTGGATCGTCGGCGTGCTCGACCCGGCGAGCAGGTTCAAGATGCCGTAGCCGGCGCCGTTGGGACCGGCGGCCGTTCCAGCGTCCAGCCACAGCGGAATCACCTTCGGCTCAGCCTTCTTGATCGCCTGCGCGGCGGTGATGATGTCCTGCCAGGTCTTCGGCTGCCACGGCAGTTTGATCCCCGCCTTTTGGAGGATCGCGTTGTCGTAGTAGATGCCGTTGTTGTTCTCGCCGGCGCTCACCGCGTAGATCTTGCCGTTGATCTTGCCCTCGTTCTGGATGACCGTCGGGTACTCCTTGAACCACGACGAAGTGGCGAGGTACGAGTTCATCGACATCAGGTAGTCCGTCGAGGCGTAGAGGGCAATCTCGGTCGACGGGAACTGGGCAATCGTCGGTGCCGTTGACGCCGTGTGGTACAGCAGCGCCAACTTCGTCAAGAAGTCGGGCTCGCCGCCCTGGACCGGTATGAGGTTGACCGTGACGTTCGGATACTTCGTCTCGAACTCCTTCTTCACCGCCGTCCACCACGTGTGGCCGAGTGGCGTCGTGTCGAAGGTGGTGTTCGCCGCGTAGGCCACCGAAATCGAGACCTTGCTCGAAGCGCCCGCCGAACCCGCGCCGGTTGCTCCAACGGCCCCCGCCGCGACCATCGCCGCGACCGAAGCCCCGGCGATGAACCGGTGCAGTCGGCCCTTGCTCATGTGTTTCCTATTACTCATTTACTCCCCCTAGTTGGATTTACTTTTTAAACTTCCTTGAAACGAACGTTCGCGTGGCCCCCTACCCGACGCTGATCTTCTCTCGCTGAGACTCGCGTCCGAGCAGTGTTCTCCTTGAGGTCGCGTCAAAGAGCAACACCCGATCGGTGTCGAAGGCGAGTTCCGTTCGCTGGCCGTGCAGGGGCAAGGGGGTGCGCGGCAGACGGGCGATCACCTTGAGTTCGCCCACGTCGATCGTCGCGAAGACCTCCGTGCCCGTGTGCTCAACGATGTCAACGACTCCCACCACCACCGCGCTCGGGTTGCTGGCGGCGCTGGCGAGCTGCAGGTCGTGCGGACGGATACCGACGAGCACCGGTCCCCCGTCAACTGACGAGTCAAGGCGCCCGGCGAGGCGCGCCGACAGCTGGCTGCGCACGCCGAGGCAGTCGACTCTCACGCCGTCGCTCGTGACCTCGAGGGTGCCGGGAACGATGTTCATCCGCGGCGAACCAATGAACTCGCCCACGAAGACGGTCTCGGGGTACTCGTAGAGGTCGTTGGCGGTGTCGACCTGGAGAAGGACGCCGTCCTTTAGGACCGCGACCCGGTCGCCCATGGTGAGGGCCTCTACCTGGTCGTGAGTCACGTAGACGGTGGTCGTGCTCTCGAGGCGCTTGTGCAGTCGAATGAGCTCGGCGCGCATCTGCACGCGCAGCGCGGCGTCGAGGTTCGACAGGGGCTCATCCATCAAGAAGACGTGCGGCTCGCGGATCAGGGCCCGTCCGAGGGCGACACGCTGGCGCTGGCCACCCGAGAGGGCCGCCGGAGATCGCCCGAGAAGGTGCTTGATGCCGAGCAGATCGGCGACCACGTCAACGCGCTCCTTGAGGTCCTGCTTCGGCTCCTTGCGCACCCGTGGGCCAAAGGCGAGGTTCTTGTAGACGTTCATGTTGGGGTAGAGCGCGTAGCTCTGGAACACCATGGCGACGTCGCGCTGACCGGTCGGGAGGTCGGTGACGTCGCGGTCGCCCATGTAGATGCGACCGTGGCTCGGACGCTCGAGGCCCGCGAGCATGCGCAAGGACGTGGTCTTTCCGCACCCCGACGGACCAACGAGTACCAGGAACTCACCCTCGCGGATGTCAAGCGTGAGGTCGGAGACGACCGCGTTGCCTTCGAACAGCTTCCACACGTGCTCGAAGCGCATCTCGTTCACGCGCGAACGCCCCTTCGCGCCGTTCGACGCCGTCGCAACGACGCGGGAAGAACGGTCGAAACGATTCGCTCCCCCACGTCCCCTCCTACCGGCCCGCCGCCCACGCGGAACTAGCCATGGGGCGCGACACGCCTACCTCTGGACACCCCCTCGGTGACCGTGCTGCGAGCGACTGTAACGTACATCCCCCTTTATGTCAACAACTGCTATCAATTGACATTACATAGCCCGTTCCGCCGCAAAGTCGTCGATCGCGACGGCCGTGAGCAGCGTGTACCGTGAGGCCCGATAGACGTGTTGGGCGAATTCAATTGCTCGACCGCGCTCGTCGAACGTGGTTCGTTCCATCGTGACGAGCGCCGTTCCCTTGGTCTCGTTCAGCAAGCGAGCTTCGACCGTCGAGGCGTTCTTCGCCGAGATGCGCTGGGTCGCGTGATGAGGAAAGACGCCGCTAGCGCGCAGGAGCTCGTAGAGACCGTGATCCTCGAGCATCTCGCTACTCATGGTCACGAGCGACGTCGGAATGAAGTTGTGCATCAGGGCGATTGGTTCGCCGTCGCCGAAACGAAGCCGCTCGAGGTAGATGACGAACTGTTCATCGGCAAGCCCTAACGCACCCTTGACCAGGTCCGATGCACGCACCACCTCGTTGTGGAGCACCTTGGTGGTGGGTTTCTTTCCCGCGACGGCGAGGTCGTCGAAGAGACTCGTCAGGCGGACGTTGCGGTTCACCTTTTCTTTGGTCACGACGGTGCCCTGACCACGCTGGCGACGCACCAGGTCCTTGTCGACGAGGTAGCGGAAGGCGGCACGAACCGTGGGCCTCGAGAGACCGAGCTCTTCGGCGATCTTGACTTCGTTCTCCAAGCGGTCGCCGGAGTTGAGGCTGCCGGAATGGATCTCGTTCTCGAAGTGTTGGGCCAGTTGGAAGTACAGCGGCACCGGACTGTTGCGGTCGAGCACGATGGTCTCGAGCGGATTGTACGCCGGCACCATCTGTCGAGCCATCGTCATCCTCCGTCGCGACCTTGCGGCTGAGCCTATACGAAATTGAGGTCGCTACTGCTATTGTTAGGACATATGCGCTTAGCCCCGCGTCCGAAACGTTCATCACGCGCACCGTGGCTGAGAGCAGAGAGCGCGTCGCCGCCATGAGCGAGCCATTCGACCTCGTCACGATGGGTCGTGTCGGCGTGGACCTCTACCCCACCCAACCAGGAAGCCTGGTCGACGTTCAGTACTTCGAGAAGTTCCTCGGGGGGAGTCCGACCAACGTCGCGGTGGCGGCGGCTCGACTTGGCGATCGCTCGGCCGTGATCACGCGCACGGGGCACGATCCCTTCGGCCAGTTCGTGCACGTCGCCCTAAGACGTTACGGCGTCGACGATCGCTTCGTCAGTGACGTCGAGGGACTGCCGACGCCGGTCACGTTCTGTGAGATCTTTCCTCCCAACAATTTTCCCATCTACTTCTATCGAGCACCGAAGGCACCCGACCTCGAGATCTACGAGGACGAGCTCGACCTCGACGCGATCACTGCGGCGCGGCTCTTCTGGGCCACGGTGAGCGGCCTCTCTGTCGAACCGAGTCGCACGGCGACGCTCAAAGCCTTTACGGCACGCCACGATCTCCCGGCGGTGCTCGACCTCGACTATCGACCCACGTTCTGGACGTCGATGAAGGACGCCCGCGCCGCGACGCGCGGAGGCGCTTGCTCTCGTCACGATCGCCGTGGGCAACCTCGAGGAGGCCGCGATGGCGGTCGACGCGACTGACCCTGACGAGGCGGCGGACCGGCTGCTCGCGATGGGTCCCGATCTCGCGGTCATCAAGCTCGGCCCCGAAGGCGTGCTCGCGAAGACGCACGACGTTCGGGTCCTCGTGCCGCCGTTTTCCGTTGAGGTCGTCAACGGTCTCGGCGCGGGTGACGGATTCGGCGGTGCGTTCTGTCACGGCGTACTCGCCGGATGGGAACTGGCCGACACGGTGCGCTTCGCCAACGCGGCCGGGGCGATCGTCGCCTCTCGTCTGGCGTGCTCCGACGCGATGCCGACGCGTCAGGAGATCGAAGACCTAATGGAGGGTGCCGGGGGTGCGTAACGAAGACCAGAACCTGCTGATGGAGACGAGATTCCGCGCGCCTGGCACGATCGCGACGCTCGCGGCGAATCGTCGACGGGGTGACGCCCTCTCGAGCGGCGAACGCCTGCTCATCCTCGCGGCGGACCACACCGCGCGCGGCATCCTCAGCGTCGGCGGGAACGCGACCGCGATGCGTAATCGCTACGACCTCCTCGACCGGCTGACGGCGGCGCTGGAGGTCCCTGGGGTGCACGGCGTGCTCGGCACGCCGGACGTCATCGAAGATCTCTTGATCCTCGGCGCGCTCGACGACAAGGTCGTCTTTGGGTCGATGAACCGTGGTGGGCTGCCCGGCTCCATCTTCGAGATGGACGATCGCTTCACCGGCTACACCCCGCAGTCCATCGTCGAGTCGAAGCTCGACGGGGGCAAGATGCTTCTACGCATCAACGTCGACGACCCGTCAACCGCGTCGACGCTCGCGGCGTGCGCGGACGCCGTCACGGCGCTCGCCGCAACGAAGCATCTCGCGATGGTCGAGCCGTTCATGACCCAGAGCGTCGACGGACGCCAGCGGAACGTGCTCACGCACGACGCGGTCATCCGTTCGATGGCGATCGCGAGCGCCCTCGGGGCGACGTCGGCGTACACGTGGCTGAAGGTGCCCGTCGTCGACCGCATGGAGGACGTCGTCGAAGCGACGACACTCCCGATCGTGCTGCTCGGCGGGGAGCGAAGTGACGAACCCGAGGAGATGTTCGCGCGTTGGGAGAAGGCCCTGCGACTGCCGGGCGTCCGCGGCCTCGTCATCGGGCGCAACTTGCTCTACCCGCACGACGACGACGTGACCTCGGCGGTGAAGACCGCCCTCAGCTTGTTATGACCGTTCCGCTCTACCGGCCGGCACCCTCGCCGGACGAGAACGGGTGGATGCTCTCCATCGAGCCCGGGAACGCCGGCTGGACGTACAGCGCGCTGCGGACCCTGTTGCTCGGTCCTTCCGACAGCGTCACCTTCGAGACGGGCGACTTCGAGTGGATCGTGCTCCCCCTCGAGGGAAGTTGCGTCACCTCCTGTGGCGACGCGACCGTCACGCTCGAGGGCCGCGCCAGCGTGTTCTCACGCGTGAGCGACTTCTGCTACGTGCCGCGTGACGCCGTGGTCACGATCACGAGCGAACGCGGTGGACGCTTCGCGCTCACGGGCGCTCGGGCCGACGCCGTGCTGCCGGTGCGTTACGGTCCCGCCGAGAACGTGCCGGTCGAGCTACGCGGCGCGGGCGGTGCCAGTCGCCAGCTCAACAACTTCGCCGCGCCCGGCGCCTTCGAGACGGACCGGCTCATCGCCGTTGAGGTCCTCACGCCCGGGGGCAACTGGTCGTCGTACCCGCCCCACAAGCACGACGAGGAACGCCCCGGCGAGGCGGTCTTGGAGGAGATCTACTACTTCGAGGTCCGGGGCTCGACGATCGGCGCGCCCGGTCCCGGCGGCTACCAGCGCGTCTACAGCACCGACCCCGCCCGTCCGATCGACGTGCTCGAAGAGGTCTCGACGGGCGACGCGATCCTCATCCCCCACGGCTACCACGGCCCGACGATGGCGGCCCCGGGCTACGACCTCTACTTCTTGAACGTTCTCGCCGGACCGGCGTCGCCTCGTACCATGAGTTTCTGTGACGATCCCTCCCACGCCTGGATACGCGACTCCTGGCACGAGCAGGACGTCGACCCGAGGCTCCCGATGACGTCGGCGAACGCGACCACGTGAGGCTCACCGTCGCCCAGGCACTGGTGCGCTTCCTCTCAGTCCAGTACGTCGAGCGCGACGGCGTGCAGCAGCGATTCTTCGCCGGCTGCTTTGGCATCTTCGGCCACGGCAACGTGGCCGGCGTCGGTCAGGCGCTCCTCGAGTACGACGGCGACCTTCGCTACTACCTCGCGCGCAACGAGCAGGCCATGGTGCACACGTCGGTCGGCTACGCGCGCATGGCGAATCGGCTTCAAGCGTTCGCGTGCACGACCTCAGTTGGTCCCGGCGCGACCAACCTCGTGACCGGCGCCGCCGTCGCGACCACCAACCGCCTGCCCGTGCTGTTGCTGCCGAGCGACGTCTTCGCCACGCGTCGCGCCAACCCGGTCTTGCAGGAGCTCGAGGACCCGGCGTCGCTCGACGTCTCGGTGAACGACTGCCTGCGACCCGTGTCGCGCTACTTCGACCGCGTCTGGCGACCCGAGCAGCTGGCTCAGGCGCTGCTGCACGCGACGAGAGTCCTGACCGACCCCGCCGAGACTGGAGCCGTGACGCTCGCTCTACCGGAGGACGTGCAGGTCGAGGCCTTCGACGTGCCCGACGATCTGCTGGTTCCGCGCGTCTGGCGGGTCCGGCGTCCGCCGCCTGAGGCGCAACAGATCAACGCACTGGCGCAACGCGTTCGCTCGTCGAAGCGTCCGCTCATCGTCGCCGGCGGCGGCGTGCTCTACGCCGAGGCGACGGACGCGCTGCGACGACTCGCCGACGCGACGGGCGTGCCGGTCGCCGAGACCCAGGCGGGCAAGGGATCGCTCTCCTTTGACCACTCGTCGTCGCTCGGCGGGATCGGCGCCACGGGGACGACGGCCGCCAACAAGGCCGCGCACGACGCCGACCTCGTCATCGGTGTCGGCACGCGGTGGAGCGACTTCACGACGGCGTCGTTTTCCGCGTTCCAGGCGGACGACGTTGCCTTCGTCAACATCAACGTCGCCGCGTTCGACGCCGCGAAGCTCTCTGGAGTCGCGATCGTTGCCGACGCCCGCGAGGCCCTCGAGGCGCTAACCGAACGACTCGAGGGCTGGCGCGTCAGCGCCGAGTACGAAGGCAACTACCGGGCCGACGCCGAGCGCTGGAACGCGATCGTCGAGGAGGCGTACCAGACCGTGCACGAGCCGCTGCCCGGTCAGGCCGAGGTGATCGGCGCGGTGGAGGAGTCGTCAACTACCCGCGACGTCGTGGTCGCGGCGGCCGGGAGCCTGCCCGGCGACCTGCACAAGCTGTGGCGGACCCGCGACCCCAAGGGCTACCACGTGGAGTACGCGTATAGCACGATGGGCTACGAGATCGCCGCCGGCATCGGCGTCAAGATGGCCGCACCCGACCGCGAGGTCTACGTGCTCGTCGGCGACGGTTCGTATCTCATGCTGAGCAGCGAGCTCGCCACGGCCGTCGCCGAGGGGATCAAGATCATCGTGGTGCTCGTCGTGAATCACGGCTTTCAGTCGATCGGCGCGCTCTCGGAGTCGGTCGGGGTCGAGCGCTTTGGCACCCAGTACCGCTATCGCGACGCGTCGGGACAACTCGCCGGTGCACCATTACCCGTCGATCTCGCGGCCAACGCCGAGAGCTACGGCGTGGCGGTGCTTCGCGCGCGCACGATCGCCGAGTTGCGTGACGCGCTCGTCCAGGCGCGGTCCAACACCGTCACGACCGTCGTGCACGTCGAGACGGATCCTCTGATCCCAGCGCCCGACTCCGAGTCGTGGTGGGACGTTCCAGTCGCAGAGGTCAGCGAACGCGCGACGACGCGAAGTGCGCGGGGGAACTACGAGGCGGCCCGCGGTCGCCAACGTGGCTACCTTCGACCAACGACGCTTCGAGACGGAAAACCCGACACGCCGTCGTGAGCGCGATCGACGCTCACGAACTGCGGAACGCGATGCTCCTTCGCCACTCTTCACCGGGGACGACCGACTCATGATGCCCAACGACGAAGCGGCGGAACCCGCGACGCAGGTGACGCTTCGTGGTTTCGCCTTTGCCAACGTCACCTCGATGTTGGTCCTCGTCGGCGCCACGGCCTCCCTCTACGGTCCGCTGCTCGTCCAGTTCTCCACAAAGTTCCACCTCTCACTGCCGAAGGCCGGCATCGTCTTGAGCGTGAATTTCGTCGGCGCCTTCTTCGGCGTCCCACTCGGGTGGATCTCGATGCGGCGTTATCCCGGAAAGGTGGTAATCGGTGCCGCGCTGTTGCTGCTCGCCGTCGGCGCCGGGACCGTCGCGTTCGCGGCCCATTGGGGACTCTTCTTGACCGGCGTCTTCGTGATCGGACTTGGTTTCGGAGCGCTGGACTTCACTTTGAACACGCTGCTGGTACGAACCGCCGTGCTGGGAAGAGCCCACCGCCTGAGCCTCGCCAACGCCGGCTACGGCGTGGGCGCCGTCGTCGGGCCGTTACTCATCATCGCCGTTGACCCGAAGAACTTCCCCGTGATCTTTGGGGGCGTCGCCGCCATCGCCGTAGTCCTGTCGACACTCAACGGTGGCGTGATCGCGCCGCCGCTCACCCACGAGACGCGCCGCCATGCCCGTTCGATCCAACACGCACGGCGAACGCCCATCCTCGTGACGTTCATCGTGGCCTACGTCTTGTACGTGGCGACCGAGTCGAGCACCGCGGGCTGGGTCGCCGCGCAGCTCCATCGTGAGGGCTACTCGACCTCGATCGGCAGCCTCGTCACGGGCGCCTTCTGGCTCGGCCTAGCGCTCGGACGGTCCGTGGGCGGGCCACTCTACAAGCGCTTCTCGGACAAGAGCCTCGTCCTCGGCGGTCTCGCCCTCGCTATCGTCCTCAGCCTTGGCGCGTACGCGCACGTTCTCGCCCCGTACGCCTACCCGATCATGGGTCTCGTGCTCGCGTCGGTCTACCCGATGGGCCTCGTGTGGTACACGGTGCTCTGCCCCCACGACGGCGACGGACTGGCGATGATCATCCTCTTCATGATGTTGGGCGGCGTCATCGGCCCCGGGGCCGAGAGCCTCATGGTTTCGCTCTTCAGCATCCACGCGGTCCCCATTGTCATTGCGTCCTTCGCCGCGCTCAACGTCGCGGCGTTCGCTTCCGCCCTGCGCTTCAAGCCGACGAGCGCGGGCTGACTCCCCTGGTCCGCTGCCGAGGCGTCGGCTGAACGGCGGCCGACTGTAACCGCTGCTCAATCTCGTCGGAGATGTCGCTTCGGAACTTCGAGTGGCTCATGCCTCGTTGCGAGGAGCGCTGGAGGAAAGGTCAGTCCCCCTCGCCCGCCAAGCGCGACGACTTGACCAGCGAGAGGGACTGCGCGTTGTTGGACGACTGCTGCTCTGGATCGGCATTCCGATGCAGGAGTGGGCGGCATCACTGCCTCCACCCATCGATGAGACGTACTGGCCGTGGTTCGCGTACGTCGAGTACGTCACCGTTGGCGCGCCGGCGACCACTGTTCCCGACAGCGGCCCCCCGTAAATGGGCAAGAGATTGTCGGACCACGTCCCGGTGAACGAGCCGTCTGGATTGAGGGTGATATTGACCGTCTTGACGTAGTTCGTCTGCGCGAAAACCGTCTAGCTGTCCGTGAACGTTGCCGTGTTCTCACTGGTCGAATATCCCTGGATGACCGTATCTCCCCAAACCGAGTTGACCGCGGTCCCGGTAAAGGTTCCGTCGCAAGGATTGATGGTGATCACATCATTCGTCTCGTAGTAAGTGGGATAGGAGTAGCTGTACGCCACGGAGGAATACGTGTACGTGATTATCTCGTTGCGGGCGACCGAAGCCCCGGCTGTGCTTGCAACGCCTACCAGCGCTACCGAACCAACCAGCGCCGCGGCCGCCGAAACGGCCGAGAATCGCCTGATTCGGCCCCTGAACAACGGTGCTCTCTTCATCATTACCCTCCAACTTCTGTAGGGAGGCGTCGGTTTCGCCATTAGCTCGTCGCGGGCCGTGTGGCGACCAAATGGAGCCCGTGCGTCAACGCGTCGCTTCCGCGTCAGGAACAACTTTCCCGACAATCGGACGGTACACCTACCACTCGTTGCGTGCCGATCCGACTCGATCTCCGTTCCTTTGTGGCGGAAACTCAATGAACCTATGGACCGGTCACGTGGGTCGACGGAGACCCAAGACGTTGATCTGGGAGCGTCGCCGCGTGACGTCGCTCAGGTCGAGCGTCACGATCAGAACGTCTTCGCCCGCGGCTTTGGACTCGGCGAGCGTCTCACCCCACGGACCAACAACGATCGAGTGTCCGTAGGTCGCGATGCCCTCGGCGGTCGCGCCCGCCTGGGCCGCGGCGACGACGAAGGCGTGGTTCTCGATCGCCCGAGCACGAACCAGGACGTCCCAATGGGCTGCTCCCGTCACCGCGTTGAAGGCAGACGGGACGGCCAAAATCGTCGCGCCACGCGTCGCCAGTGCGCGGAAGAGCTCCGGGAAGCGCAGATCGAAGCAGACGTCAGTCCGATCGCCACCTCACGGTCGCTGAACACCACCGCCTGATCTCCGGGGGCGACGGTGGCGGACTCTTCGAAGAAAACTTCACCGGGCACGTCGATGTCAAAGAGATGGATCTTGCGATAGGTTGCGGCAATCTCGCCAGAAGGGTTAGCACGACACTCGTGTTGAAGCACCGTTCCGAGACCGGCGACGTCTCGAGCATGCTCCCGAGATGCAGCGTGATGCCGAGTTCCTTCGCGAGCGCACCGAAGTGCTTGGTCGTGGGACCAGGTATCGGTTCGGCAACGAACTGATAGCCCTCGGGCGGACCGAGGTAGTTGAAGAGCTCGGGCAACTGGACGTACGTGGCCCCGTCGCTCGCGGCAGCTGAGATCAGTTCGATCGCTCGCTCGACGTTTGCCGACACGTTCGCGCCCGAGGTCATCTGCACCGCGGCGACGCGAAGCTCATTCGTCAATGGCGTGTCACCCCCTCTGCGCGACGTCAGCGCGACCAGAACGTCGCTCGTCGTGACGTCAGACCCGACTGTAGGCCCCGTCGATCAAGTATGTTCGCACCCGTCATGAACGGTGCGACGCCGCTGCAGAGGAACGCCGCACTCTCGGCAATCTCCTCGACCGTGCCGAAGCGCCCGATCGGATGGCGCGAGAGCAGCACCCTTTCGAAGGCCCGCCCGTCGTTCATGCCCTCCATCACGCCTTCGTGGAGCGCGGTGCGCACGACCCCGGGCATCAAGGTGTTGGAGATGATTCCTCGCGACCCGTACTCGACGGCGATGTGGTCCGAGAGCATGTTGAGCGCGGCCTTCGAGACGTCGTACGCGCAGTCGCCGGCCCACACCGTCACCGCGCAGACCGAACTGATGTGGAGCATCGAGCCGCCACCGGCCGCGAGGAGGTGAGGTATCGAGAACTTGGAGATGAGAAACGGCCCGCGCGTGTTGACGGCCATGATCTCGTCGAAGGCGTCTATCGGCCAGTCGGCGACGTCGTGCCACTCGTTGGCGTCGATGCCCGCGTTGTTGACGACGATGTCGAGACCGCCCAACGCCGCGACCGTCTCGCTCACGACGCGCTCCGCCTCGTCGGCGTTGGACACGTCGCCCACGACCGCAACGGAGCGGCCGCCGCTCTCGTCGATCTGGCGACACGTCTCGGCGACGCGGGTGACGTCGCGTCCACCCACCGCGACGTCCGCGCCCTCACTCGCGAGCTTGACGGCGATCGCCTGACCAATGCCGCTCGAGGCACCGGTGACGAGCGCTCGCTTGCCATTGAGATTGTCCATCGTTCCCCCTTTAGGCCTGGCCGAGGACGCTTCGCTGGCTGCCGAGGCCCTCGATCGAGAGTTCGACCACGTCGCCCGGTTGCAGATACGGCACGTCGTCGTGTCCCATCGAGACCCCCGCGGGCGTGCCGGTGTTGAGCAAGTCGCCGGGCTCTAGGACCATGAACTGGCTGACGTACCAGACGAGATAGTTAACCGGGAAGATCATGTTGGCGGTCGAGCCGTCCTGGCGCACGACCCCGTTCACGCTGAGTTGCAGTCGCAGGTTCTGGGGATCACCGACCTCGTCGGCGCTCACCAGCCACGGGCCCAGCGGGTTGAAGGTCTCGGCGCTCTTGCCCTTGTCCCACTGGCCGCCCCGTTCCAGTTGGAAGGCGCGCTCGGAGACGTCGTGGGAGACGCAGTAACCGGCGATCACCGCCGGGGCGTCGTCCGGGCTGTCGAGATAGCGGACGCGCTCACCGATCACGACCCCGAGTTCGACCTCCCAGTCGGTCTTCGTCGACCCGCGCGGGATGAGGATCTCGTCGTTCGGGCCAACCACGCAGTTCGGTGCCTTCATGAAGATGATCGGCTCGTCGGGAATCGCCGCGTGGGTCTCCTCGGCGTGGTCGCGGTAGTTGAGCCCGATGCAGACGACCTTCTCGGGCTTGGCGATCGGCGGTCCGAGCCGCAGGGGTTCGCCGCCGATCTCGAGCAGGGTGTTTGAGTCGAGGAGCCGTCGCGCTTCGTCGGCGTGGCCGTCGCGCCAGAACGCGGCGTCGAGGTCGCCCACGGTGGCCGGTAGTCGAAGGGTTTCGCCGCTCGGCCCGAGCACCGCCGCCCGCTCGCGCCCCCGCTCGCCAACTCGAACGAATCTCATCGGACGCCTTTCGATTGTGTCGCCACGTGCTCGCTCGCGTCGCTCGTCACTACTGGACCGCGTTCTGACTCTCGGGGTCAAAGAAGTGCAGGCGCTCGGGAAAGACGCGGAACAGGGCGTCTTCGCCGACGACAAGATTGGCCCGCGGTTCGACGCGGGCCACGCCCTCACCAACGATGTCGATGGCGGCGGAGTCGAGCTCCTCGTCACGGCTCGCGCTCTTCAGCTCAGCGTTGACGCGCGTCGCGTCCAGCGAGAAGTGCACGAGGAGTTCCGCTCCCAACGCCTCGATCTCCTCCACGCGTGCCTTCAACACGCCATCGGGCGCGTAGTCCCCCGCGACCACTGGCAAGTCCTCCGCGCGGAGCCCGACGATGAGTCGCCGTCCCCGGAACGCGGCGAGTCCAGGCCGGTGGCGGTACACCGCGTCGCCGATGGCGATCGACTGCGAGCCAATCGCCATCGTCGTGCCGTCCTCGCTGAGGTTCGCCTCGAACAGGTTCATCGCTGGCGACCCGATGAACGCGGCCACGAAGAGGTTGGCCGGGTTGTTGTAGAGGACCTGCGGCTGGTCGCACTGCTGGAGGACCCCGAGTCGCATGACCGCCACACGGTCGCCCATGGTCATGGCCTCGGTCTGGTCGTGGGTGACGTAGAGGGTGGCGACGCCGATGCGACGCTGGATCCGGCGGACCTCGGTGCGCATCTGCACGCGCAGCTTGGCGTCGAGATTCGAGAGCGGCTCGTCCATCAAGAAGATCTTGGGTTCGCGCACGATGGCCCGTCCCATGGCGACCCTCTGGCGCTGACCCCCCGAGAGGAGGCCGGGCTTCTGCTTCAAGAGATCAGCGAGTCCGAGGATCTCGGCCGCGACGGCGACCTTCTCCTTGATCTGGGCACGGGGGATCTTGCGCAGGCTTAGACCGAAGGCGATGTTTTCCTCGACGGACATGTGCGGATAGAGCGCGTAGTTCTGAAAGACCATCGCCACGTCGCGCTCCTTTGAGGTCAGCTGATTGGCGATCCGGTCACCGATGCGCAACGTGCCCGACGTGATCTCCTCGAGACCGGCCACCATGCGCAGTGCCGTCGTCTTGCCGCAGCCCGACGGCCCGACCATCACCATGAACTCGCCCTCGCTCACCGAGAGGTCGAGGTCGAACACCGCCTGGAAGCCGTTGGGGTAGATCTTCGAGACTTGCTCAATCGAGATCGACGCCACGACCACCTCCTCTGGCGATTTCTAGTCGATTGACGCACGTCACGGCCCTAGTCCTTGACCAGTCGACGATCGAGCGCCTCGTCGTCGAGCGTGATGCCAAGACCCGGACCGCCCGGCAGGCGCAGCGTCCCCTCGATCGGTGTGAACGGCGTCGTGAGCAGCGTGCCCGACCGCTTGGACGCCGTCACCGGGTACTCGATGAGCCGCTCGCCGGGCAAGGTCGCGACGAACTGCAACGTCGCGGCGAGGAGCACGTCGGTCGAGAAGCAGTGCGGGATCACGACGGCGCTCGCGGCGTCGTCTCGGCAGAGGGCGGCGATGTCGCGGGCGATCGTCGGCCCGCCGCAACGCCCGAGGTCCGGTTGGAGAATGCTCACGCCCGCCGCGATGAGCTGGCGAAACGGCGCCGCGGTCGAGTGCGCCTCGCCACAGGCGATCCGGATGCCGACGGACCTCGTGAGGCGCTCGTAGGCGTCGAGGTCATCGGCGAGGAAGGGTTCCTCGAACCAGAAGAGATGAAGGCTCTCGCTCCGTCGGCAGAACTCCTGCGCGCTCGCCACGGTGTAGGCCATGCCGCCATCGATCATGAGCTTGCGGTTGGGTCCGAGCGCGTCACGCGCGGCGGTGGCGAGTTCGACGTCGCGACCAACGTCTCGACCGAGCGGACCCCAGCCCAGCTTCAGCGCTCCGAAGCCCTCCCCGACCACCCTGGCCGCGACGGCGGTCACCTCTTCGGGCGTCTCGGGCATCACCTCGCTCGCGTAGACCTCGACCTCGTTCGCGACGGCCCCGCCGAGCAGGTCGGCGACCGAGCGTCCTTCGACCTTGCCCGCGAGATCCCAGAGCGCCATGTCGATGGCGCTCATCGCGTGCAGCGCAGCCCCGTCGCGGCCGTAGTGGTAACTCGCGAGGAACATCTCGTCCCACAGTGGACGGACGCGCAGCGGATCCTCGCCGAGTATGACGTCGCGCAGCCCGCGCGACAGCGAGTGCGACGAGGGAGTGTTGACGATGGTGCGCGCGACGTACGGGGACGTGTCGCCCTCGCCCACACCGACGACGCCCTCGTCGGTGTGGATTCGCACGACGAAGGCGTCTTGGGTGCCGTCGGCGCGCGACGCGTCGATCTCGCCCGTGCGCAGCACGAGCGCCTCGACGTCGGTGATCTTCACACCATTACCTCGCCGAGGTGCGAGCGGATCATCGCCCTGGCCTCGTCGACGGAGGCGACGAGTCGTTCGAGGGGGAAGCGCTGGGCGACCGCGGTCACGCTGACCGCCCCGTCCGGCACGGTCGTCGACGTGAGGAAGAGCGGGATCGCGAGGCAGTTGATCCCCGGCTCGTTCTCCTCGCGATCGAGGGCGTAGCCCTCATCGCGAATTTGGCTGAGCTCGAGGTGGAGCTTCTCCGCGGTCGTGATCGTGTGGTCGGTGTGGCGCGCGAGGGGCGGGTCGTGCCGCTCGACGAACGCGTTGACGGCCGCCTCGTCGCGGAGGCTGTAGGCGAGCAACGCCTTGCCGACGCCGGTGCAGTAGGCGGGGTTGCGCCCGCCGATCACGGAGGTCATCTGGTAGCGCGAGGCGGCAGGCTGAACCTTCGCCAAGTAGACGACTTCGGACCCGTCGAGAGTGGCGTAGTGGGCGGTCTCGCCGAAGTTCTCCGCGAGCGCCGACAGCACCGGTCGGATCCGACCGACCTCGTCGAGCTCCTCGTAGTAGGAAAAGGCCAGTTTCAAGAGGCCGTAGCCGAGCCGGTAGCGGCTGTCGCGATCCTGCTCGATGAGGTCGGCCCGGCGCAGCGCGGCGAGCGCCCGGTGGACGCTCGAACGCGGAGAGTTCATGAGACGGGCGAGGTCGTTGAGCCCGATGCCCTCGGGGTAGCCACCCAGCAGGTTGAGGGTGGCGAGCACCCGATCGGCCCCATTGAGGCCCTTCACCTCGTCCAGACGCGACGCCTGGAGCTCCTCGTTCACCTTCATTTTTCCCCTTCGGCGAGCCTGATTCGCCACTATAGTCAGTCTATCCAGAATGGGAACACTGTTCTGATAATTGAAACTGACTGGGGGCCCGATGGAAGCACTCGTGTGGCTCGGCGGCGACCGCCTCGAAATCGAGGACCTTCCCGCCGAAACTCCTAGTCCCGCAGAGACACTTTTTCATGTCGTTCTCGCGGGCATCTGCGGGTCCGACCTCCACGCCTACCGAGGCGCGGGTGGCAAGCGGGTGCCGCCACTGGTGCTCGGCCACGAGGCGGTCGGCCGGATTGATGGCGACGATCGCCTCTTCGTCGTACTGCCGCTCCAGGGCTGCGGGCACTGCGCGCTCTGTCTGGGTGGACGGGAGAATCTGTGCTCCGATCGTCAACTGCTCGGCCTCGACCGTCCGGGCACCTTCGCCCACGACGTCGTCGTCCCGACGTCAGCACTCGTGCCCGTGCCCGAGGGAGTCTCGGCTGACGTCGCGGCGCTCACCGAACCACTCGCGACGTCGCTCGCCGCCTTCGAAGGAGTCACGCTCGGACCCGACGTCAACGTGACGGTGATCGGCTGTGGGTCCATTGGCCTGCTCGCCATCTACGCGGCCGCTCTCGCCGGGTCGGTGGTCACCGCGGCCGATCCGATGGCCGACCGGCGCGCCACGGCCCTCGAGCTCGGTGCCGCGAGCGCCGTCGCCTCGGCCGACCAGTTCGCCACCGCCTCCGCTGACGTCGTGATCGACGCCGTTGGCTACGAGGCCACCTGGAGCGCCGGACTGCGCACCGTGCGTCCGGGTGGGCACGTCGTCGTCGTCGGACTCGGGCAGTACGCGGGGAATCTCGACATCGGCGACCTCGTTCGGCGCGGCGTCACCCTTCGGGGCAGCTACGCCTACACCCGCCACGACTTCGAAGAGGCGCTGGCGATGCTCGCTACCGCTCCCCCGGCCGTGGGGTGGCTGGAGCGACTCCCGTTGCGCGACGGGGCCGCGGCGTTCGCGAACCTCGCCGGACAGCTGACCAAGTCGGTGAAGATCCTCCTGCAGCCCTGACGGACTCACCCTCGGGCGATCGCTAGAACGTCGCGGAGAGCCCCCCGTCGACGCGAAGCACCTGTCCCGTGAGATACGTGTTGTCACGGGAGCAGAGCCAGGCAACGAGTCCGGCGACTTCCTCGGCCTGGCCGGCACGCCCGAGTGGGAGCTTCCCTCCCTCGACGTAGACGCGTCGAAACGCCTCCGTCGCCGTCTCGAGGACGCCGTCGACCATCGCCATCGCCGTCTCGATGAAGCCCGGCGCCACCGCGTTGCAGAGCACGCCCGAGTCGGCGAACTCGAGAGCGAGCGTGCGCGTCGCCTGGTTGAGACCGCCCTTCGCCGCGTCGTAGGCCAGGCCGCCGCGCTCGCCGAACTCGCCGTGGATGCTCGTCACGTTCACGACGCGTCCGTACCCGCGCTCGGCCATGCGGCTCCCCGCCGCCGCCGCGAGCGCGATCGGCGCGTCGAGATCGACGGCCAACACGCGGCGATACGCCTCGAGGGAGAACGCCGAGGGATCGATCCGTTCGTAGACGCCGGCGACGTTCACGAGCGCCTCGATCGGACCGAACTCCCCTTCGAGGTCCGCGACCATCGGTGCGATCGCCTCGGTCTCGGCGAGGTCGAAGGTGCGTGGAGCAAAGTCGATCGGTCCGTCGATAACAACTCGGTCCACACCGACGACGCGCCAACCGTCTCGAACCAGCCGCTCGGCGACCGCTCGTCCGATGCCGTTGGCGGCGCCGGTGACGACCGCGACGCTCAGGGTCACTTGGTGAGATCCATGTCGAGCGGACGGCCCGGGATCTCTAGGCCGCCGTTCTCGGTGACCAGGTAGTCGTTCTCCACGCGGACCCCGTGATCGGCGCCGTAGGAGCCGGGTTCGACGGCGAGGGTCATGCCCACCTGGAGCACGGTGTCGTCGTAGGGGGTGAGAAACGGCGGCTCGTAGCCCGAGAGGCCGACGCCGTGGCCGCCGTGGTGGCGAAACGTGTCATCCGGCGCGAGTTCCTTGATCCTGGCCGCCATGTCGCGGTACACCTCCGAGGCGCGACGTCCCGGCACGAGTCCTCGCGCCGTCTCCTCCATCACCCCGATGAGGCCCTCACGCAGCTTCTCCGCGTCGGGGTTGGAACCGCGCACGTGGGTCCACGTCACGTCGGCGTAGTAACCGTCCGCCCCGATCACGAGGTCCGCGATCACGGTCTCGCCGGGTTGGACCACTCTCGACGAGGGTACGCAGATCGGCGCGCCGATGAGCGCGCACGACGGACCGCTGACGACGTCGGCGTTCATGTCGATCGGCGTCCCCCACTCGTGCTCGACGGTGGAGCGCGCGAGCGAGTAGAGGTCGATCTCGGTCGCGCCCTCGTCGAGGGCGCGCGCGAGGGCGCGGTGGGCGAGCCAGCAGAGCTCGACCCGGCGAGCCATCTCGCCCACCTCGTTGGCGCTCTTCACCATCCGCAGAGCCCCCGCCTGATTGCCCACGTCAACCGGCGCGTTCATCATCAGGTACCGGTCGGCGAGCCAGTCGCTGTTGACGGCGCCCACGTGCGCGTCGCCAGCGATCCCACTCGAGCGGAACGCCTCGACGAGTGCCTCGTGGGGGTCCTCGAGCATCCCGAAGCCGTCGTCGGTGAAGGGCGTGAGGTTGACCGCCGCGACGTCGATCATCTGGCGCGCGACGTCGATCTCGTAGCTGGGCAGGAACAGCGTCGCGGGGGCGTCGGGGCGAACGAGGATCGAGGTGAGCCCGCCGCCGAAGCGCGCGTAACCGGTGAGCCACCGCACCCAGTCGCGTCCGGTCAGGACGAGCAGGTCGTGGACGGACTCGCGCAACGCCGCCTTCACGCGCTCGAGGGGCGTCTCCTTCGCGATGCCGGCGTCGATCGCCATGGTCTCCGCTGGCGAGGGGCCGGTACTCACGACACCTTTCTAACGCACGGCGCCCGAGAGCATGCCCCGAATGAAGACCCGCGCCGTGACCGCGTAGAGCAGCAGCGTCGGGATCGCCCCGAGGAGCAGCCCGGCCATCAAGACCGGGATGTCCGAGGTGAACTTGCCGCTCAGCTGGGCGAGCGTCGGGGTCACCATCTCCGTGTTGGGCGCGTGCAAGAGGACGAGGGAGATAAAGAGGTCGTTCCAGATGTTGAGGAACGTGAGGATCGCGACCGTGATGATCCCGGGACGGCCGATCGGCAAGATGACGCGCCAGTAGACCTTGATCCAGCTCGCGCCGTCGACCCGCGCGGCCTCGACGACCGAATTGGGGATGGCGCGGAAGTTCGACCGCAGCAGGTACGTCCCGTAGGGGATGTTGATGGCGGTGTAGATGAGTATTGCCGGGGCGAAGTTGTTGGCGAGCCCCGTGCGCGCGACCTCCACGTAGAGCGGGAGCAGCACGACGATGCCCGGCATGAACATGATCATCAACATCGTCCAGAACAAGACGTTGCCGAGCTTGACGGGCACCTTCGTGAAGACGAAGGCGGCGAGCGAGGAGGCGAACGTCGCGAGCAGCACCGCGGGCACCACGACGATGAGCGAGTGCAGGATGCTCTGGAGGAACGGGATCTGTGAGAAGAGCGAGTGGTAGCTCGAAAGGCCCCAGTGCTGGGGCAGGCCGAACGGGTTGACTTCGAACTGCTGGGGGGTGCGCATTGAGTTGAGCGCCATGAAGAGCAGCGGGTAGACCGTCGAGATCCCCACCAACGTGAGGGCCGTGAAGACCAGTCCGCGCGCGATCCGAGACGACACCTAGGACCCCTGCTGCACTTCGCGGTTGGGAAAGAGCTTCACCTGAGCGATGGTGAGCGTGAGCACGATGAGAAACAGCAGCAGCGCCAGCGCCGCCCCGTAGCCGAACTGGCCGTTCTCGAAGGTCGTGATGTACGTGTAGTAGTCGACGGTCGTGGTGGCGAAGCCCGGTCCGCCCGCGGTGATCACGAACACGAAGGCGAAGAGCGACGTGAACGTGTAGATCACGTTGATGACGCTGAGGAACTGCAGCGACCCGGAGATCATCGGAATGGTGATGGAGCGCAGTCGCCGCCACCACGACGCGCCGTCGATCGCGGCGGCGTCGTAGAGCGCGGTGTCGACGGTCGCCATCGCCGAGAGGA
This sequence comes from uncultured Acidimicrobiaceae bacterium, assembly GCA_963823815.1. Lineage (GTDB taxonomy): Bacteria > Actinomycetota > Acidimicrobiia > Acidimicrobiales > RAAP-2 > RAAP-2. Next base: position 347,606 of record CAWGMU010000003.1, on the reverse strand, counting down.
TGACGACCATCCCGAATCCGAACGAGGCCCACACGAGGGCGAGGATCACGACCCAACGCGCCGCCCAGGGATTGCCGAGCCAGGAGAACTGGCCGAGGCCGAGGGGTCGCAGGATCTGGTCGACCGCGCCGCCGGGCAGGAAGAACGTGCTGAAGAGCACGCCGATGATGACCGGTGAGAGGACCATGGGGATGAAGAAGAGGAACCGGAAGACCTTCCAGCCGAGCACCTTCTCGTAGACGAGGACCGCCGTCACGAGGGACGCCGCGAGGATGAGCGGCACCGAGATGAGAAAGATGAACGAGTTGACGAAGACCTCGCGGATGATCGTGTCGTGCACGATCAGGTCGAAGTTGCGCAGCCCGATCCAGGTGCTCGACACGCCGTCCCAGTTGGTGAAGCTGTGGTAGATCGTCTCGCCGATCGGCAGCACCATCAGTCCGAGCACGAGGATCGCGACGGGCAGGAGGGCCACGTAGGAGAAGACGTTGCGCCGCTTCTTCAGCCGCTGGGGTTGCTCGGTTGGTGCGTCGTCAGTGTCGATCGCGGAGTTGCTCCGTGACCCCATCGACCGCCTCCTCAACACATCCCGAAGTTACCTAGATTCGCCGCGTCCGCCGCGGCCGCGACGGCTCAGCCCGTCGAGGCAGTGGCGAGGTAGCTCTTCATCTGGGACTGCATGCTCGAGGCTGCGCTCTGCGCGCTGAGTGCCCCGGAGAACACCCCGTTGTTGGTCTGGTACCAGTACGAGTCGATGCTGCCGGGCATCACGTTGTCGAAGGCCTCATCCAGCGCGTAGTGGTCCGTCTTGATGTAGGTACTCAGCTCGGCCAAGAGCGGTTGGGCCTTCGCGAAGGCCGCCGACGCCGAGAAGGAGATGTTGTTCGGCAGCTGGCCCAGCTCCTGGACCGAGAGCTCCTGAACCTTGATGGTCGTCAGGAACTTGATCAGCTTCACGTCGTCAGCGACGTGCTTCGAGTTCTTGAAGATCACGTACGAGTTGTTCGGGCCGCCCGAGAGCGACTTCGGGTACTTCGAGCCCGTAAGCGCCGGCACCGGGAAGAGGCCGACGTTGGTGCCGAGCCCCTGGGAGATCTGCGTGTCGTAGTACTGGCCCGTGATGGTCATCGCCGCTTGGCCCGCCGCGAAGTTCGCGACGCCCGTGGTGTAGGTGAGCGTCGCCGCGTTCGAGTTGGTGAGCCCGTCGCCGAAGAGCGCGTGCCAGGCCTCGTAGGGCTTGATCAGAAGGTTCGTGTCGAGCGAGGACTTGCCGGTGTACATGTTGAGGACGCCCTGGTTCCCGCCGAGCATCGACATCATCGCGTCCATCGACCAGGCGCCGAAGTAGCCCTCCTTCTCGCCGAACTCGAAGGGCGTGATGCCCTTCGCCTTCAGCTTCGCCGCGTCGGCGAGCAGCGCCGTCCACGTGGTGGGCGCCGGACCGGTGATGCCGGCCTTCGCGAAGTCCTTCTTGTTGTAGTACACGGTGTAGTAGTAGCCCGCGCCGTAGGGAACGGCGTAGATCTTGCCGCCGGCCTTGTAGCCCCCGGTGACGAACTGCCAGCCGGTGAGCGAGTTGATGTAGGACTGGCCGAGCAGCGAGTTGAGCGGGTCGAGGAACTTGGCGTTCTGGATCACCTGGCCGCCGACGTAGAGCTGGCCGATGTCGGGCGTCGTGCCCGCTAGCTCCGAGGACTGCAGCAGCGTGTCGAAGGCCGTCGAGGAGGCCATCGGCTCTTGGATGATGTTCACCTGGATGTTGGGGTTCGCCTTCATGAAGAGATCGACGCCTTTCGTGAGGAACGACTTCGACGCCGGCACGCCGACCGAGCCGGCCGCGAGCGGGTCGTTCCAGACCGTGAGGGTCACCTTCGAGCTCGCGCCCGCGGCGGTGACGAGTCCCGCGCCCGAGGCGAGCGCCACGGCGAGGCCGACGACCGCCACCACTCGATACCGGCGGCTGCCGCGACCTTCCTTAGTGGATCGAAACATGACGCCCCCCTGTGCTAGACAGTTCCAATAATTAGAACTTAGTTCCAATTAACTTTTGGCACCTTATGGTAACCGACCGGACTTGTCAAGTACGGGGCCGGCGCCGAAGCGTCCCCGCTGGTGCCGAGGCCGACGAGGCAGAAACGATCAGCTCGGGGTGACGCGCACCACGTCGCCGGGCCGAGCGCCGGTGACGTTGCCCGCTCCCCCGGCCTTCGCCGCAATCACGCACTCCTCCACGTCGGCGCCAGCGAGGTGGGTGAGCAGCAGATGACGAACGTCGCTAGCGGCGGCCGCGGCGCCGGCCTGCTTCGCCGTGAGGTGAAAGGGCGTCGAGGGCTTCGCGTGCGCGCCGTGACCCGCCTCGCACACCAGCAGATCCGCGTCGGCCGCCACGCGATCGAGACCCGGTCCGACGCCAGTGTCGCCCGTGTAGGCGACGACCACGCCGTCGCCGTAGGCCCGAAAGCCGTGGCAGAGCGCGTCGTGAGTCATCTCATGCGCGCTGAGTGAGAGCGGTCCGATCTCGACGAGGTCCTCGTCACTCACCTCGTGGATGACGAAGGCGTCCTCGAGCGGTGGGCGCTTGCGATGCGTCAGGAACTCGCGCAAACGTCCGGCCCACCCGGCGGGGCCGTAGACCGGCAGCGGCGCTCGCGAGACGTCCCCGAACAGCAGCGCGTAGAAGGTGACCGAGAGATCGCTGAAGTGATCGGCGTGCGTGTGCGAGATCCACACCGCGTCGAGGTCGATGAGCGAGCACACGGACGTTAACGCCGCGAGCGACCCCGAACCGGCGTCGACCCACAGTCGCGTCGAGTTGGTGCTGAGCAGGAACGAGGAACAGGGATCGCCGGGACGCGGGTAGGGGCTGGCCGTGCCGAGCATCGTGACTTCCACGCGCGAATCATACGTGAGCCTCTCCCGGATTTCGGTCACCGGGGCGGGCGAACGGCGCCCCCTGACGTGACCGCGTGACGGGTCTCCTCAAGCCGAAAGCCCGAAGCGCTCCACCCGGATCGACGACGCGTCGTGGCCGGCGTCCATGAGCAGCGCCGTCGCGGCGTCCGCAAACTTTGCCGACCCACACACGTAGACGGTCGCGCCGTTTCGAGCGGTATCGGCAAAGTCCGCGTGTCCGAGACGTCCGACCGGCCGCGCGAACCCCTCGGGCGCCGTCCTCGTATAGGCGATCGTCGTCTCCCCACCCTGTATCTCGTCGGCGTAGTAGAGGTCCTCGGGAGAACGCACCGAAGCGATGAGGCGAACGAGGTCGCTTCGTCCCTCTCGTCGAGCGAGGCGCAGCATGGCCATCAGCGGCACGACGCCGGAGCCGCCGCCGACGAGGATCGCCGGCGCGTCGCCACGCCAGACGAACCAGCCGCCGACCGGTCCTCGAACCTCGAAGGCGTCGCCGGTCATGACCACGTCGTGGAGGAACGGGGATACCTCGCCGTTCACGAGTCGCTCGACGGTGAGCTCGATCTCATTCGTGCCGTCGGGAGCGCTCGCCACCGAGTACGAGCGCGAGGCTCGGTAGCCATCGGGGCCGGTGAGTCGAACCAGGTAATGCTGTCCGGCCAGGTAGTTCGCGGGCTCAGCGAGCGCCAGTCGGAAGGACTTCGCGGTGGCGGTCTCGCTGCGGACGTCCGTCACGCGCGCCATCTCCCAGGGGCCGGGCCCCGGTGCGGGCGCCGTCGGGTCAATCACCTTGGTAGCGCTGTTCGAGCCAGGGGTCGCCGCGGTCGTGGTAGCCGTTCTGCTCCCAGAAACCCGGCTCGTCGTGATCGAGCACTCGCAGTCCCGCGACCCACTTCGCACTCTTCCAGAAGTAGAGATGGGGCACGAGGAGCCGCGCGGGTCCGCCGTGTTCGGTCGGCAACGGGCTGCCACCGAACTCCCAGGCGACCCACGCCTGACCGTTCGTGACGTCGGCGAGCGGCAGGTTCGTCGTGTAGCCCGTGTGACAGAACGCGAGGACGTGCGTCGCGCTCGCCTGGGGCTTCGCGAGTCCGAGCAGCGTGTCGATCGACACGCCACTAAAGGTGACGCCCAACTTCGACCAGGAGGTCACGCAGTGGATGTCACCTTCAAAGGTTGAGGGGGGTAACGCGTGGAGCTCGTCCCAGGTCCACGTGGTCGGCTGGTCGACGAGTCCCTCGACGCGAAAGGTCCACGTCGAGGTCGGAAGGTCCGGCGTCGCCTCCGCCGTGAGAATGGGCCACCCGCTGCCCACCTCGTACTGCCCCGGCGGCAGTCGGGGATCCTTGGCGCCGCGACCGAAGAAGCCCCTGGTGACGGCCGTCACGCTCCTCCATGGAAACTGACGCGCACGCGTTCATCGGTTTGCTCGCGCAGAAGCTGAAGGGTCACGGTCATCGGCCGAGCACCCCGTGCAGGTACTCGGCGAAGGGTTCGTACGACCACGACGCGTCGTAACGCTCGCCGTTGATGAAGAACGTCGGCGTGCCGTTCGCGCCACTGCGAATCGCGCTCTCGAGGTCCGCGTCGACGCGTCGACGCGGCGCGCCGGACTCGAGGTCCTCGTCGAGCCTCTTCGCTTCGGCCCCGACGTCGCTCGCGTAGTTGCGAAGGGCCGGCTCGGTGAGGTCCTTGCGGTTCTTAAAGAGCGCGTCGTGCATCTCCCAAAACTTGCCTTGCAGCGCGACCGCCTCGGCGAACTCGGCAGCCTGCTCCGCGTGGGGGTGCACGTCGGCCAGGGGAAGGTTGCGAAAGATGAGTCGCAGATCCTCACCGAACTCTTCGAGTAACTGCTTGACGACCGGATCAGCCATGGCGCAGTACGGGCACTCGTAGTCGCCATACTCGACCAGGGTGATGGCGGCGCCCTCGTTGCCGCGCGAATGGTCGTCGGCGTTGACCGGCTCCACGAGGAACGCGCCGCCGCTCACGAAAGTGCCTCCACGGCCTTGAGCGCCCCGTCGGCGCCAGGGCTCACGTCGATCGGCGACACCATGCTCCAGCGAATCACGTGGTCCCCGTCGATAACGAACAGCGCCCGCTCGGAAGTGCCGTCGACGTCCCGGTAGGCGCCGTAGGCTCGGGCGGTTTCGCCCTTCGGCTCGAAGTCCGCGAGCAGGGGAAAGGACAGTCGTCGGTCCGCGACGAAGGCCTGATGACACCAGACGCTGTCGACCGAGACCCCGAGTAGCTGCGCACCACGTTCGTCGAAGAGCCGTTTCGCGGCACTGAAGACCGCGAGCTCGTCACTGCAGACGGGGCTCCAGTCGGCGGGATAGAAGATGAGGACGGTCGGTCGGTCGAGATCCGAAAGAGTGACCTTCTCTCCGGGCGCGGACAGAAGCGTAAAGTCCGGCGCCGGGGTGCCAGCGGGAAGTACCATGCGCACTCCTTCTCACGAGGACCTTGCGGTCGATCGTCGCGATTCTAAGTGGGTGGCGCGCGAGAACGGCACGCCTGAGCCCGTTCCGACTTCTATGACGACAGGTATACTGGATGCCCCGAAAGATGATTCGGCCCCTGGCAGCACCGTTGGTGACCGGGGAAGAACTTGTACGGCGCGTCGCTGACTTGCCAAGTGAGTTCGATCGCTTGGAAAGGATGGACCGTGGCCAACGCCAACGTGACGCTTCCCCTACTACCTCTCAAGTCCGGCGTGGTCTTGCCGGGCATGGTCTTTACCATGGCCCTCGAGTCCGACGAGGCCCGAGCCGCCGTCGAGGCGGCACGCTCCGCCGGTGGGCACCTGCTCCTCGTGCCCCACATCGAAGGCCGCTACGCGAACGTCGGCGTGATCGCCGAGGTGATGGAGGAGGGCACCCTCCCCGGTGGCCTCGACGCCACCGCGATCCGCGGCGACCAGCGCGCCACGATCGGCACCGGCGTGCCCGGCACCGGCGACGCGCTCTGGGTCGAGGCCGAGCCCCTTGACGACGGCGAGGCAACCCCCGCCGCCATCGAGCTCGCCCGTGAGTACCGCGCGGTCCTCGAGAACATTCTCCTTAGCCGCGGGGCGCGACAGGTCGCCGCGCAGCTGCGCGAGATCACCGAGCCGGGTCGTCTCGCCGACGTGGCCGGTTACTCCCCCGACCTCTCCCTTGCGCAGAAGGTCCAGATCCTCGAGACCGTCGACGTCGAAGAGCGGCTGCGGCTCGTGCTCGCCTGGGCGCGCGACACCCTCGCCGACCTCACCCTGCGCGAACGGATCAAGAGCGACGTGGAAGAGGGCATGGAGAAGACCCAGCGCGAGTTCCTCCTGCGGCGCCAACTCGAGGCGATCCGCAGGGAGCTCGGCCAGCTGAGCGACGGCGACGAGGCCGACCCCGACGACTACCGCACCAAGGTCAACGAGCGCGACCTGCCCGAGGACGTGCGTACGGCCATCATGCGCGAGGTTGACAAGCTCGAGCGCACGAGTGACCAGAGCCCCGAGGTCGGATGGATCCGCACGTGGCTCGACACGATCCTCGAAGTGCCGTGGGGCGTCGAGTCCGAGGACCGCCTGGACGTCGCCGAAGCGGCGAAGCTGCTCGACGCCGACCACGACGGGCTCGTCGACGTGAAAGAGCGCATCCTCGAGCACCTCGCGGTGCGCAAGCTTCGTGCCGAGCGTGGCATCGAGCCCTTGGACGGTCGCGGGTCCGGCGCCATCTTGGCCCTGGTCGGGCCCCCGGGCGTCGGCAAGACCTCGCTCGGCCAGTCGGTGGCGAACGCGCTCGGACGCAAGTTCGTGCGCGTCGCCCTCGGTGGCGTGCGTGACGAAGCCGAGATCCGCGGGCACCGGCGCACGTACGTCGGCGCTCAGCCCGGCCGCCTGGTGCGCGCCCTGCGCGAAGCGGGAACCATGAACCCGGTGATCGTGCTCGACGAGGTGGACAAGCTCGGCTCGGACTACCGCGGCGACCCCTCGTCGGCGCTGCTGGAGGTCCTCGACCCCGCCCAGAACCACACGTTCCGCGATCACTACCTTGAGGTCGACCTCGACCTCTCGAAGGTCATGTTCATCGCGACCGCCAACGTCATCGACACGATCCCCGGACCGCTACTCGACCGGATGGAAGTCATCCGCTTGGACGGCTACACCGAGTTGGAGAAGGTCGCTATCGCGAAGCACCACCTCATGGGTCGACAGCTGGCGCGCGCCGCGTTGCGCGAGGACGAGGTCGACGTGAGTGACGAGGCGCTGCAGACCATCATCGGGGACTACACCCGCGAGGCGGGCGTGCGTTCACTCGAGCGCGAGATCGGGCGCCTGCTGCGCAAGGTCGCGACGAAGCTCGCGAGCGGCGAGCGTGAGGCGCCCCTCAAGGTCGACGCCGCCGACGTGCGCGAGTGGCTCGGACGGCCACGCTTCTACTTCGAGCCCGCCGACCGCACGAGCGTGCCCGGTGTCGCCACCGGTCTCGCCGTCACCGGCGCCGGCGGCGACGTCCTCTTCGTCGAGGCGAGTGTCGCCGAGGGACCCGAGGGGCTGACCCTCACCGGGCAACTGGGCGACGTCATGAAGGAGTCCGCCGAGATCGCGATGTCCTACGTGCGCTCGCACGCGCGAGAGTTGGGCATCGACCCCAAGGCCTTTGCCGACAAGCGCTTCCACGTGCACGTGCCCGCGGGCGCCGTCCCGAAGGATGGTCCCTCGGCGGGCGTCACGATGACGACCGCACTCGTGAGCCTGTTGCGCGACGAGCCCGTCCGCTCGACCGTCGGCATGACGGGCGAGGTCACGCTCCAAGGGCGTGTCTTGCCCATTGGCGGCGTGAAGCAGAAGGTCCTGGCCGCGCACCGAGCGGGGCTCACCGAAGTGATCCTGCCCGAGCGCAACGGACCTGACCTCGAAGACGTGCCAGAAGAGGTGCGCCAATCGATGACGTTCCACCTCGCCGCGACGATCGCCGACGTCTTGACGCCGGCGCTCGCCAGCGAGGTCGTCGAATCACCGGCTCAGCTGTCTGACGTCGCCTAACCCGGCGACGCCCTTCGCCGGGGCCCGCGTTAACTTGGGCCCTGGCGAACGGAAAGGTGGCGGGCGGGCGAATGCACTGGTCAACACCGGGGATGGATGACACCTCGTGGCACGCCGGCGTCGACAACTTTGACGCGAAGAGCGCTATCGCCCACGAGATGGCCGCGCGCCTTCGCGACGGTGAGATCGTCGGTGTCGGCAGCGGCTCAACGAGTCTCGTCACGCTGCACGCGCTCGCCGGTCGAGCTCGCGAGGGGTCACTGCGCTTCGTCGCCATCACCTCGTCAGTGGAGATGGAGGTCGCCTGCGCGACTCTCGGCGTCGGGACCACCAGCCTCATCGCGACACGTCCGGACTGGTCCTTCGACGGCGCGGACGAGGTCGACGACGCTCTGGACATGATCAAGGGTCGCGGCGGCGCCCTCCTGCGCGAACGACTGCTCATGGCCGCCTCGCCCGAGCGCTACGTCGTGGCCGATCGCACGAAGCGCGTCGCCAGGCTCGGCACTCGGGCACCGATCCCCCTGGAGCTCGTGCCCGAAGCACTCAATCTCGTCCGAGCGGAGCTCGCCGACATGGCGGGCGTGCGAGAGATGCAACTGCGACTCGCCACCGGCAAGGATGGCCCGACCATGACTGAGCACGGCAACGTGATACTCGACGTCCGCTTCGACGACGTGACGCCCGACCTCGACGCACGGCTGCGCTCGCTGCCGGGCGTCGTCGCGACCGGACTGTTCATTGGCTATCACCCGACGATCGTGAGCGACTGACGTTCCCGGGCACGGGTAGCCTCGCTCGATGGTGAGTGACGACCCCAACGCGCCGTCACTGAAGTCGGCGGCATCGCCGACGCTCGCCCTTCGGCACAACCGCAACTTCCGACTGCTCTGGATCGGTCAGGTTCTCTCGGACCTCGGGACCCAATTCGGAGCCCTCGCCTATCCCCTGCTCATCCTCGCCCTGACCCATTCGCCCGTCATCGCGGGCGTCGTGGGCACCGTGACGGCGATCGCCGCCTTTGCCGTGCGCCTTCCCGCGGGCGCCCTGGCCGACCGGCTCGACCGGCGCCGCACCATGATCGTCTGCGACGGCGCACGCGCGCTCGTGCTCGGGGCCCTCGCGATCCTGGTCGTGTTGCACGCGATCGACTGGCCCGTCGTCCTCGCGGTGGCGATCGTCGATCGCGTGGGCGACACGCTCTTCTCCCCGTCCTCGACCGCCGCGCTCGCGAACGTCGTCGCCGACGAACAGCTCGAGGGTGCCTGGGCCGCGACCGAGGCGCGTCAGTACGGGGCGAACCTCGCGGGACCCGCGCTCGGTGGGATCCTCTACGGCGTCGGCCGCGCCGTGCCCTTCTTCGGCGACACCCTCTCCTACGGCGTCTCGGTGTTCACCTCGTGGCGGATGCGTGGGGCGTTTCGCCCGACCTCGGAGGTCGAGCGCAAGGGCCTCTGGTCCGAGGCCTTCGACGGGGTGCGCTTCCTCTGGCGCAACGCACTGCTGCGCGCGGTGCTCATCCAGTCGCCGCTCATCAACTTCGCCTTCAACGGCGTCATCTTCACGGTCATCCTCTCGCTGCGCCACGCGGGCCGCTCGGCGACGGCCATCGGTCTCATCGAATCCTCGATCATGGTGGGCGGACTACTCGGCGCCATCGCCGCACCGAAGCTGCAGGGTCGACTCTCCCTCTCGGGCATGGTGATCACGATCACCGCCGGTGGCACGCTGCTCTTCGTGCTCGCGGCGCTAATCTCGCCGTCGCTCTTCATCGCGATTCCGATCGCGATTCCCTTCTTCCTCGCGCCCACGGCCAACGCGGCGCTGTTCGCCGTGCTGCTGCGCAATACCCCCGAGGCGCTGCGCGGACGCGTCACGAACGCGCTGCTCCAGGTGGCGGTGGGCCTCGCCGCGCTCTCGCCGCTGGTCGCCGGACTCCTCGTTGCCCACACTTCCGCCCACTGGGCCATGGGGGCCTTCGCCGCGGCGCTCGCGGTCTCGGCGGTGATGGCGCTCAGCCTGCGCGGCCTGCGCGAGGCGGAGTCGCTGAGTTAGGGAGCGTCGACCGGAATACCGGCGTCGAGTGACACGTCGGGTTCGCGTTCCTTCAGCCAGCGCGGCGCGTAGCGCGCGGCCCACCCCTCGGTGATCCAACCCTTGAACATCGAGCGCAGCGAGTCGCGGTGCGTCAGGGCCATGTAGAGGTGCCCGAAGACCACGACGAAGATCGCGAGCGCGAACGCGTCGTGCACGAACGTGGCGCCGGTCCGGATGGAGGGCGAGAAGAACCGGAACCACTGGAGCATCGATCCGGTCACCAGCATCACCAGAATCGCCGCGCCGATGAAGATGGTGTTGAGCTTCTGGCCCGGGTTGAACTTGTCGGCCCGCAGTGACGTGCGCCCGAGGGACCACAGCCACCGGATCTCGTCGCGCGACCAGAAGTTGACGCGCTTCAGGTCGCGGCGCATGCCGCGTCCCCACGGACCGAGCAACGAGACGATGACCGGGACCGGCAGGGCGAGTCCGGTCCAGAGGTGGATCATCTCAATCACGTGGCGGGGCCACACCAGTCCGAAGAACGAGCCGTAGTAGAGCTCGACGGCGGTCACCATCAAGACGCCAAAGAGCGCCGCGTTCAACCAGTGGGCGGCGCGCTGTACGCGATCGAAGCGGAGGATCCGCACCGTGCTCGAGCGAGTTTGGGCCAGTGACACCACTAGGTCAGCTCGGGATTGGGATTGGTCGGTCCGGTCGTGCCGTCAAGCCAGCCGTTCACCGGATACCCGTTCTCCTCCCAGAAGCCCGGTTCGACCTTGTCGACGACGCGGATCGCCGAGAGCCACTTGAGCGACTTGTAGCCGTACATCGGTGCCACGTAGAGGCGCACCGGACCGCCGTGCTCAATGGTGACGTTCTCACCGAGCATCTTGTAGGCGACGATGACGTCGGACAGCTGGGCCTGGTCGAGCGAGAGGCTCTCGCTGTCGGCGTGGTCGTAGGAGTCGAAGCTGATCGCGACCGCTCCGGGCTGCACGCCGACGGTCTCGAGGATGTGAGAGAGCTGCACGCCCTCCCAGTGCACGCCGGGCACCTTCCAGCCGGTGACGCACTGGAAGGTCTTCGTAAAGGAGGTCTTTGGCATCGCGCGCAGGTCAGCCAGCGTGAACGTCGTCGGACGGTGCACGAGTCCGCTCACCTTCAGGCGGTAGTTCTGCTCGCTGACCTTAGGGTAGGCGCCCGTGATCGAGTAGATCCGAAAGTGGTCACCGAACGGCAAGAGCCCGCCGAATCCCGATCCGAAGACGTCGCTCAACATGCTCGTGATGCGGTTCCCGAAGGCGACGCCGACCGCCCCCACGGCGGCCAGGCCGAGAAACACGCGACGACCGACCGCCACGCGCACCGCCGGCGGATCCGGGTGGGTCTGGTCAGGTATGGCGGCCACGGCTTCTCTTCGGTTCGATTCGTGGAACGGTCTCGTCCATAACTACAGTTCTCTCGTCGCCAACGGCGTTACACCACGCTACGGGCGCCGGTCCAAGCCTCCCACGTGCCCGTCGGCGTCGCGGGTCGCTCGAGGCGACCCCCTTCGACGAGTCCTTGCTGGACTGGTCCCGACTACCGTTGGTTCCCGGCGCGTTGGCACCAAGGACCGCTTGAATTGGGAGCGACCCTTCGACCAGGGGAGGCACGAGCGATGGAGCGTCCGTTCACCCACGTTGACGCCACGGGCCGGCTGCGGATGGTCGACGTCTCGACGAAGCGACCCTCGCGTCGCCGGGCTGAGGCTCACTGCGTCGTCGTGACCAGCGTCGACGTCACCAAGCTCGCGCCGCGCGCCGACGGCCTCAGTGTCCTGCACGTCGCGCGCGTCGCCGGCGTGCTCGCCGCCAAGCGCACCCCCGAGATCATCCCCCTCTGTCACTCGCTCAATCTGAACGACGTCGACGTCGTCCTCGAAGCGCGTAACGGCGGGCTGACCGTCACCTCGTCGGTCACGGCGACCCAGCGCACGGGCGTCGAGATGGAAGCGCTGACGGCGTGCGCGTTCGCCGCCCTCAGCGTGCTCGACGCCCTCAGTGAGGCGGACCCCGAGGCGCGCGTGGAAGACCTCGTGCTCTTGCGCAAGGAAGGTGGCAAGTCCGGCAACTGGGGACGACTTGTCGCGGGAGCGACGGTGCGCGCACCAAAGAGGACGCTGAAGCTGCGTCGCGTCCTCATTCCACGACCGGCGACAGCAACGAGGGCGCGACACGAGTCGTGACGGGACCCACCGTTAGCATGGCGGCAGTGCCGAACCCACCGACGCACCCCGCCACGGGCCACCGCTCCTCGCCGATCATCGGCAGTGCCACGACCGTCTCGGTATCCGTCCGGCCCCATCCGGGAACTCGTCGGCGCCGTTGGTCGAAGTAGCGCGGACAACGACGCGGCCATGCCCCTCGAAGGGCCACTCGTTGACCGCTACGGAAGGGTGCACGACGACCTGCGGATCTCGGTGACCGACCGCTGCAACTTGCGATGCGTCTACTGCATGGACGAGGACATGACCTTCCAGCCACGCTCGGCCCTGCTCACCTTCGAAGAGATCGAACGGGTCTGCTCGGTCGCCTTCGGTCTCGGTGTCACCGCGTTGCGCCTCACGGGCGGCGAGCCGCTCGTTCGACGAAATATCGTCTCCCTCGTCGAGCATCTCTCGAACATCGGCTTCACCGACATCGCGATGACCACCAACGGCATGCTGCTCGCCCCGATCGCCCAGTCGCTCGCCGACGCCGGACTTCGACGCGTGAACATCAGCTGCGACTCCTTGCGACCCGACCGCTACGCCGCCATCCGGCGTCGGGGCGACCTCGCCACCGTGCTCGCGTCGATGGACGCGGCCGAGGCGGCGGGGTTGACGCCGATCAAGGTGAACGTTGTCATCCTCCGCGGCGAGAACGACGACGAGATCCTGGACTTCGCCGACTTCGCGCGACGGACGGGCCGCCTCGTGCGCTTCATCGAGTTCATGCCGCTTGACGCGGCGGGACACTGGGAGCGAAGCCAAATGGTTTCGGGCCGAGAGGTCTTCGACCGCATCCACGAGCGGTGGCCGCTCGTCGCTATCGAGCGCCACGGCTCGGCGCCCGCCGAGCGCTTCACGTTCGCCGACGGCCACGGCGAGATTGGGCTCATCTCGAGCGTGTCGGAGCCGTTCTGCGGCACGTGCAATCGACTTCGCCTCACGTCCGACGGCTCGGTGCGCAACTGTCTCTTCTCCGACGATGAACGATCACTTCGTGACCTCCTGCGCGGCGGCGGCACCGACGAGGACGTCGCCCTGGCGCTTCGACGCGCCGTCTGGGACAAGTACCCCGGCCACGCCATCAACGAGCCGAGCTTCCTGCGCCCCGCTCGCTCGATGTCCATGATCGGCGGCTGATCGCCGAGACGCTCGCAACGTCGACCAAGAGCGAGTGGACCGACGCCCGCTACTCTTTCGCCATGGCGAAGTACCGGGCGGCGCAGGCCGCCGAACTGCTCGGGGTGAGCGCGGACACCGTGCGCCGCTGGGCCGACGCGGGACGGATCAAGTCGACCGTCGCGTCCGACGGCAAGCGGTACTTCGAGGGCGAGGAGCTCGCGAGAGCCGCCGTCGCGGCGGGCGGCGGTCCGGCGCCGAAGAGCCCGCGAGCGCAGTCGACGCGCAATCGATTCGTCGGCATCGTGACGAAGGTCGTCAAAGACAAGGTCGTCGCCCAGGTCGAGATCCAAGCTGGCCCCCACCGTTTCGTGTCACTCATCACGCGCGAGGGCGCCGACGAACTGGAACTGGCCCCCGGCGTGGTGGTCGACGCGGTGATCAAGGCGACCAACGTCAGCGTCGAGCTGCCCGACAAGTTCTAGTTGCTGGCGCCCGCGTCGTCGGGACTGACGCCAATGGTGAGATCCGCGCCGCCGTCTTCGCTCAACTCGGCGGGCCACAGCGCGATCCCGTCCGGGTCCAACGAGACGCGGCACGGCGAACCCTCGCCGAGCTCGAGTGAACCCCACGTCCGCGCGCTCAACTCGAGCCCGCCGCGAAGGGTGACGGTGAGGTCGTACGCCGTGCCGACGTCGGCCACGTCATTGAGCGTGCCCTCGAGCGCGACGCCCTCGACCATCTCGCCAACGTGCGCTGGTGACACGGTGACGCGTTCGGGCCGGATGCTCCAGAGCACCTCGGTGCCGGGCGACACGTCGGTCGGCGCGATGGCGACGACGTCGCCACCCACGTTCAACGAGGCGCGACTGGCAACGGTCGCGCGGTGAAGGTTCTCGACGCCGACAAGACGGGCTACCTGCGCTGACGCCGGGCGGTTGAAGATCGCGCGGCTCGGGCCCGACTGCAGCACCACGCCGTCGGTGATCACGAGCAGCTCCTCGGAGAGGAACGCCGCCTCTTCGGGGTCGTGCGTCACGAGCACCGTCGCCAGACCAGTCTCGCGCTGGAGGGTGCGAAGTTCGCGCCGCAACTCGAGCCGCACCGGCACGTCGAGCGCGGAGAACGGCTCATCGAGTAGTAGCACCCGCGGCGACGCACAGAGCACCTGCGCCAGCCCGACGCGTTGGCGTTGGCCACCGGAGAGCTCCGCGGGCAGTCGACCTTCGAGCCCGCTGAGGCGCAGGTGCTCGAGCCAGTAGGCAGCGAGCTCGGGCGAAGAGCCCTTCGCGAACAGCAGGTGGCGCCAGACGGTGAGGTGCGGGTAGAGCGAGAATCCTTGGGCGACGTAGCCGACGCCGCGCTTCTCGACCGGCACGTCGCTCACCAGTTGGTCGCCGTAGAAGACGGGCCCGGGGCCGGGACCGTACAGCCCGGCGAGACAGCGCAGCAGCGCCGACTTGCCCGATCCCGACGGGCCGAGCACGCCGAGGTGTCGCGCGTTCGAGGTGCTCGCGACCGCGAGGTGGAACGACCCGAGGCGGTGATCGACGCTGAAGCGAACCGGCTCCGTCGCTCGCTCCGTGGGCGGGGACGCGGTCGCGGTCGCGGGGGTACGCGTCGCGCGCGGCAGACGGACGCGACTGAGCAACACCGCAACCACGGCGACCGCCAAGGCGAGCGCGGTCGGGGCTAGCGTCGTCGGCAGCCCACGACCGCTGAACTGGTTGTAGGTGTAGATGGGCAGCGACGCCGGGTTGTACGCGAGGATCACGACCGCCCCGTACTCGCCGAACGCCCGCAGCCAGGTGAGCAGCATGCCCGCGCGAATCCCGTGACCCGCTCCCGGTACGGCGACGCGAAGGAAGCGCGACGCCTCCGAATGGCCTAGCGTGGCCGCGACGTCGAGCAGACCCTGGTCGAGAGCGGCGAACGAGGCGCGAGCGGCCACGATGAGAAACGGTGCCGAGACGAAGGTCATGGCGATGACGACACCAGCGAGCGAGTCCGTGAGGTGACGACCGAAGAGTTGGCCGAGGAAGGTGTACGGGCCAATGAGGTAGACGAGGACGATCCCGCTCATGAGTGGGGGTAGCGCTAAGGGGACCTGCACGATGACGCCGACGATGGCGGCGAAGGGCCCCCTCGAACGCGCGAGCACGTAGGCGAGGGGCACGCCGAAGAGGGTGACGAGGGCGAGGGAGATCGTCGCGCAACTGATGGAGACCCAGAGCGCGGGGAACAGGCCGGGCGCGTGGAAGCCTCGCTGGGGCGCCGTGATGAGACGCACCACGAAGCCCACGAGCGGGTAGCCCAGGTAGAGGACGATCAGTCCGCCGAGCCAAAGGAGAGGACTCCGAAGAGTCCTCGAAGGGGTCATGGCGCAGTCGTAGTCGTGGTTGTCGTCGTCGTCACCGTCGTCGCGTTGTACGCCCCAGCGGGCACGATCGGCACGATGCCGTTCGCCCGCAGAATCGCGAGACCCTGCTTACCGAGGAGGAACCTCACGAAGGCCTTCGCCGCCGCCTCGTGCGGCGCGCGATTGAGGATGGCGACCGTGTACTGACCCGAGAGTTTCGTGCCGGTGAGCGGCACCGTCTTCAGGTGGGCCGCGGCGGCCTCGACGCCGTAGAAGAAGCCCGCGTCGAGCTGGCCCGCCTGAAGGTCACCGACGAGCGCGGTCTCTTCGAAGATGTTGGAGGACGTCGTCGCGAGCGCGGCCAACTGCGGGACGTCGTAGCTGAGCGCCACTCCCTCGAGGGCGTCGACCGCGAGCACGCCCTTGGGGTCGGTCGTGGGGTCCGTGCGACCGAGCAAGAAGCCGGGCAGGTCCACCACGTTGTACCAGGGCATTGTCTTCAGGTCCTTCGCGAACTGCGAGGACGCGTTGTACCCGAGCACGAGCGGCGAGTAGCCGAACTCCTTGTAGGTGGTCACCCAGTCGCCGTTGGCGCTGCCCGCCAACGAGGCGTTGACGGCCGGCGACGCGCTGATGAAGACGTCACCGACCTGGGTGCCGCCGATGATCTCGCTGGCGAGGGCCGTCGAACCGTTCGAGTAGCCGCTCACCGTGTACCCGGTCGCCCTGTGAAAGGCGGGGCCGATCTTCTGCTGCATGAGGTCGAGCAGCGAGCCCGCGTAGAGGACGTCGACGGGCCCGGAGGCCTTCTTCGTCGTGGTCGCGCCCGCCTTGGCGCCGTCGGCGGACATCGTGAACACGCCGGCGCCGATCAGCGCGACGGCAAGAGCTGCGAGCAGTACCTCGCGCCCGGCGAAGCGATGCGGCGTGCTGGAGACCCGAGAGCGTGACATTTTCAACCTGCTTTGCATTCTGCACTTACTGTAACAGCGAGTCTGATTCGACGTAAATAGCATGTTATGAGGAACTTTTATACGTATCTGCGCTAAGGATGTTTTCACCGTCAAGTCGTCCCGGCGACCTCAAGCGAAGGAGCGAAGCAAGGCCACGCGACAACGGCGTTGCGCACCCGTCACGCTACGAGCCTCGAAGACGTCACCGGTAGGATGAGCCGCGTGCAGCCGACGCCGACTTCGGATTGGGTGCGGGTCAGCGAGGAGCCCCTCGCGGCTGAGGAGTTGACGACCTGGGCGACGCGCCCGAACTGCGGGGCCGTCGTCACGTTTCTCGGTGTTGTCCGTGACCACTCCGACGAGCGCGACGGCGTCGTCGCGCTGGAGTACGAGACGAGCGTCGAGCTCGCCGAGGGCCGGATTCGCGAGGTGGTGGCCCAGGCGCGGAAGAGTTGGCCCTCCCTCGAGGCAGTTGCCGTGCATCACCGAACCGGTCGCGTCGAACTCTCGGAGCCGACGGTCGTCGTCGCGGTTTCCTCGCCGCACCGCGACGACGCCTTTCTGGCCGCGCGCTACTGCATCGACACCGTGAAGGAGAGCGTGCCGATGTGGAAGCGTGAGCACTGGGTCGGCGGATCGGCCTGGAGCGAAGACACCTCCCCGCTGCTTGACGTCCGGGAACCCTAAGGTGGCGCGCACCGACGCGAGCGCAAGCTCGATGGTCACCTACCCCGAAGCGAAGAAGTTCGTCCTCGAGGATCTCGCGTCGCTTGCGCCAGTCGAGATCGCCCTCGACGAGGCGCTCGGCTGCGTGGCCGCCGAGGCGCTGCTCGCCCGTGAGCCGTCGCCGCGATTCAACAACTCGGCGATGGACGGTTTCGCACTGCGGTCCGCCGACACGCGCGGGGGCTCCGCACGTCTTCGAATCGTCGGGGCGGTGTTCGCGGGGGACTCGGGGGACGTGTCGGTCGGCGAGGGTGAAGCCGTGCGGATAATGACGGGAGCTCCCGTTCCTGTCGACGCCGACGGTGTCTGCATGCGAGAGGAGGCGACCGTCGAGGACGGTGGCGAGTACGTCGTCGTCCACCCGAGCATCGCGTTGGGTCAGTTCGTGCGCCTCGTCGGTGATGACGTCGCCGTCGGTGACGTGCTCGTCGATGCGGGCGCGACCATCGGTCCGGCGCTGCTCGGTGTGCTCATCGGTCAGGGTTTCAACTCCGCGCGCGTCATCCCGAGGGCGAAGGTCGGCGTGCTCTCCACCGGCAACGAGCTCGTCGGACCGGGTCAGCCCCTCGGTCCTGGCGCGATCCGCGACACGAACCGCCCGTCGCTCCTCGCGTCGTTGCGCCTGTCCGGCTTCACGCCGGTCGACCTCGGGATCGTCGGTGATACTCGAGAGGAGATCACCGCAGGTTTCGAACGGGCGTTGCGCGACTGCGACGCCGTCATCTCCACGGGCGGGGTCAGCGTCGGCGACGCCGACTTCGTGAAATCGGTCCTCGCCGACCTGACCGAAGGGCGCGCCCGTTCCATGCAGGTCGCGATCAAGCCGGGTAAGCCCTTCGCCTTTGGCGTGACCTCGAGCGGCGCGCCGTTGTTTGGCCTCGCGGGGAATCCCGTCTCGACGCTCGTCGGCTTCGAGCTCTTCGTGCGGCCGGCGCTACGACTGCTCTCGGGGCATCACGTCCTCGAACGCCCGACGATCTCGATGGTCCTCGACTGTCCCCTGCCACGCCACCGCGACGGCAAGGTCCACTTCGTACACGTCGTCACGCAGTTGCACCCCGACGGGCGGGTCCACGTCGAGCGCGCGGCACGCCAGGGCTCGCACCTGCTGAACGCCATCACGGACGCGACGGCCATCGCCATCGTTCCTGACGGCGAGGGGCTCGCCGTCGGCGACGACGTCCGCGCAATGGTCATCGACGCCGACCAGCTGAGCGGGGCCTGAGGTGGCGCGAATCGTCTTGCTCGGGCCGGCGCACGACGTCGCGGGTGTGCGCGAGGACGTCATCGACGCGCCCACGATCGAAGACGTCCTGAACGAAGCCGTCGCCCGCTACGGCGCCCCGTTCAAGGTGCTACTCGGATCGAGCCAGGTGTGGCTGAACGGTGAGCCCGTGGACCTATCGACGCGCGTCGAGGACTACGACGAGATCGCCGTGCTACCGCCGGTCTCGGGCGGGTGAGGCGACTGCTCGTCGGCCAAGAGCTCGAGCGCGTGCGGCAGCACGTCGAGCACGGCTTCGAGGCACTCAACCGCTCCCTTGGGTGATCCCGGACAGTTGAGAATCAGGCTTCGCCCCGCGATGCCGGCGCGCGAGCGTGAAAGCCGTCCGAGGGGGTTCACCAGCCGCATCGCCTCGCCGAGTCCGGGCGCCTCCCGCTCGATCACCTCGAGGGTGCCCTCGGGCGTCTGGTCGCGCGGCGAGAAACCGGTACCGCCCGACGTCACCACGAGGCCAGCGAAGCCGTCAATGAGCTCGCGCAACGCCCCCGCCACTGACGCCACGCCGTCGGCGGTGGCGCGTTGCTCGACAACGTTGTAGCCCGCGGTCTCGAGTCGCGCTGCGAGCAGCGGTCCGGCCGTGTCCTGGCGGTCGCCCGAGACCACCGAGTCCGAGACGATGAGTACCTTGGCGGCGAGTCCCACGCCGAAAGCGTAGGTCCGGCCGACTAGGGCGTGGTTCGACTAGCCACCGGCCATCGCGCCGATGACGAAGAACGGCTCCTTGCCGATCACCACGTCGTGGGGCAACACGGTGTCGGGTAACTCAAAGGAGAGATCCTCGTCGCAGGCGAAGAATCGGATGAACTTTCGCCGCTGCATGGTGACGGGGTCGCGGATGGTCCCGAGCAGGACCGGGAAGCGTTCCTCGATCGCGTCGATCACCAGTCGCTGGGTCGGCGCGTCGAGGTCGAACTCGACCTCACCGGACACGTGGGCGAGAGTCTTCAGGTGCGCCGGCAGAACGACGCGGATCATGCCATCGTCTGGACTTCGACCGAGAGGACGGCTGGCAGGTCGTGAACGATCGCCTTCCAGCTGTCGCCGCCGTTGGCCGAGGCGTAGACCTGGCCCCCGGTCGTCCCGAAGTAGACCCCACAGTTGTCGAGCGAGTCGACCGCCATGGCGTCGCGCAGCACGTCCACGAAGCAGTTCTCCTGGGGAAGTCCCTTGCTGAGTGGCTCCCACTCGTTGCCACCGGAACGGCTGCGGTACACGCGGAGCTTCCCGTCCGGCGGAAAGTGCACCGAGTCACTCGTGATCGGCACGACGTAGACCGTCTCGGGCTCGTGGGCGTGCACGTCGATGGCGAAGCCAAAGTCGGTCGGCAGGTCGCCGCTGATCTCGAACCAGGAGTCGCCACCGTCGTCGCTGCGCATCACGTCCCAGTGCTTCTGCATGAAGAGCGTGCTGGGGTTCGAGGGGTGCAGGGCGATGCGGTGCACGCAGTGGCCGACTTCGGCCGCCTCGGAGGGAATCCCCTCGGAGAGCAGGCCCTTGTTGATCGGTTGCCACGTCGTGCCCCCGTCGTCGGTGCGAAAGACGCCCGCCGCGGAGATCGCGGTGAAGATCCGGTTCGCGTTGGACGGGTCGACGATGATCGTGTGCAGGCACATGCCGCCGGCGCCGGGCTGCCACGCCGAGCCGGTCGTCTGCGTGCGCAGCCCCGAGACCTCCTGCCAACTGGCCCCCGCGTCGGTGGAGCGAAAGAGCGCGGCGTCCTCAACCCCGGCGAGTACCTCGTCGGGGTTGCTGAGCGAGGGCTCGAGGTGCCAGACGCGCGCGAACTCCCAGGGGTGCGGCGTCCCGTCATACCACTGGTGCGTGCCGGGAACCCCGTCGTACACGAACTGGTTGCCGACCGGCTCCCAGTTCTCGCCGCCGTCGTCCGAACGCTGCACGATCTGGCCGAACCAGCCCGTCGACTGCGAGGCGAAGATCCGGTTGGGATCGACCGGCGAACCCTTCACGTGGTAGATCTCCCAGCCTTCGAAGAAGGGGCCCTTCACCGTCCAGTCGTCGCGCTTGCCGTCCGCCGTGAGGACGAACGCTCCCTTACGTGTACCCACTAGCACTCGTACGCCACTCACGCGTACCTCCTCGTCGATAGAGGCTCCGCGCCTCACTGCCTCAGAGTAGTAGCACGGTGTGTGACCGCAACTCGAATTTTCACGAGTGGCGTCGGCGTTTCACTCGGCGCAGTTGCGCGGCGGAGAGCCCGCAGCACCCGCATCTGCGCGCAATCAAGTGGCGACTAGGGCAGAATGAGGTGGACGTCGCCGAACTCGTGCCACCGGTAGCCCTGCACCAGCGCCGCGTGATACGAGTCCGCCAACAGCTCGCGGCCCATCAGCGCCTCGAGCATCATGAGGTGCGAGGAGACGGGCTCGTGCCAGCCGGTGATCATGCCGTCGACGACGCGGGGCCGATTCTCCGGCGTGATGACAAGATCGGTCCAGCCGTCGTAGGGCCGAGCGACGCCGTCCTCGTCGAGCGCGGTTTCCAGTGCGCGCACGACCGTCGTACCGACCGCGATGATTCGATGACGGGCGCGCCTCGCAAGGTTGACTCGCTCCGCCGTGGTCGCGGGTACCTTCACGCGCTCGGCGTAGGGCACCTCGTCCGCCTCGAGCGAGGAGACACCCGTGTGGAGAGTGAGGGGCGCGACGTCGACGCCGAGGGCGACCAGACGCGTGATCATCGCGGCCGTGAAGGGACGGCCGGCGCTCGGCATCTCGGCGCTGCCGGGCTCGTTGGCGTAGACGTTCTGATACATCTCGAGTGGCCACGTCCGATCGACGTAGCCGTAGCGAATCGGACGACCGTGCGTTTCGAGCCACTCGAGCATCGACCCGGTCCCCTTGACCTTCGCGATCCATAGCCGCTCGCCGGTGTCGTAGGGACACTCGAGGGAAAGCGACACGCCGCCGCGCAGGTTCAACGTTGCGGGCGCGTCCCCGCGCCAGCGCTCGGTCGTCTTGCCGAGCGGCCGACGGAGCTCCACCACCCAACGCCCGTCATCGAGCGCGTTCGACAGATGTAGGACGACCGCGGCACCGTCATTCGTGACGGCGTCGAGCGCCGCGGGGATCGTGGCCGACGTATTGATGACGAGCAGGTCGCCCGGCTCGAGGAAGGTCGGAAGCTCGGCGAAGCGACTCGAGACGAGGGACCCGGTTCCGCGGCGGGTAACGAGCATGCGCACCGCGTCGCGCTCCACCCCGCGCGTCTCGGGGGGCTCGTTGGCCTCGAGTGATGTTGGCAACTCGAAGTCGAAGCGTGGGGATGCCGTAGCGCCGAGGGTCACGTCAACGCCCATTGGCTCGCGGTGTAGCGACCACTCGGGCTGCGCGAGTCGATGAGCCGACGCAGGGCCGGCACGACCGTTTCGGGGAGCGGACGATCGGAGATGTCCTCGCCGGGAAAGGCCGCCTGGTGCATGGCGGTCCTCATGTCACCGGGGTCGAAGACGTAGATCGGAAGCTCGGGCACCTCGAGCGCGAGTACCCGGTGCACCTGATCGAGGGCCGCCTTTGAGGAACCGTAGACACCCCAGCCCTCGTACGCCTCGACCGACGCGTCCGAGGTCACCGACACGATGACGCCACCGGAGTGACGAAGCAGCGCGAGCGCTCCCTGGATGAGCCCCAGCGGGGCCAACACGTTGACCTCGAAGACGCGGCGCGCTTCACCGAGCGGCACCCGCTCCAACGTCGGCAACGGGCTCGGTCCGAGCGTGCTCGCGTTGTTGACGAGCAGGTCCAGCGCGCCGAAGGCTTCCGCCGCTTGGATCAGCGCCTCACGATGGCGCGGGTCGGTGACGTCGCCGGGCAACGCCCGAAACGACGCGTCCCCGAGCTCGAGCGCGAGCACGTCAACGGCCGCGCCGTCGCGGCCGTCCACGACGAGTGACCAGCCACTCGACGCCAGGTCCAGCGCGAGTGCCCGACCGAACCCGCGCGACGCGCCCGTGATCAGCGCTACTGGCACGCACCACCTCCTCGGCCACCCCAACGGCGGCTCACAACGCTCACGCTAGTAGTTAAAGTAAAGTTTAAGTCAAGTCATTTGAGAAAAGGAGCCATCGTATGGTCAGCGAGCAACTCACCATTGGCGAGGTCGCCGAACGAAGCGGCTTCGCTCCGTCGGCCGTGCGCTTCTACGAACGTGAGGGTCTGGTGCACGCCGAACGCACGGCGGGCAATCAGCGGCTCTTCCGCCGCGACGTGTTGCGTCGCCTGGCCTTCATCCGCATCGCTCAGCGCGTGGGATTGAGTCTCGACGAGATCGTCGACGCCCTCGGCGAGCTTCCGGCCGACAAGGCGCCCACCGCCAGGGACTGGCAACGAATGACCCGAAGCTGGCACGAGCGCATCGAGGAACGCATCGTGCTCCTCGAGGCTCTTCGTGAGGGCCTTACGAGCTGCATCGGCTGCGGCTGTCTCTCGCTACGTACGTGCGCGTTGGCCAACCCGTCCGACGAGGCGGCCGCGTCAGGCTCGGGGCCGCAGTACCTGCTCGAGGAGTGAGGCGCCGCTCACGTAGCCCGGCGACCCACTGACGCGTCATCCAGCCTCTATCGTCGAGCGATGAACATCGAGCGGTGCGCCACGGCCAAGGAGTTTCTCGACGCGACCGTCGCCTACCGAGACGCCGACCCGATTCGCACCAACATTCTCGGCTCGATCGCGGCTTCGGTCGCCGAAGGCACGTCCGTCTACGACGACGCGTTCTGGTGGTGGCTGCTTCGAGAGGACGGTGAGATCGTCGGCGCTGCGTTGCGCACGGCACCGTTCGGAGTTGGGCTCGGCCCCATGTCCGAGATCGCGGCGCGGGCGCTGGCACCAAGGATCGCCGCGGAGGACGACGAGTTCCCTTGGGTGTCAGGCCTCGAGGGGCCGGTCGCGGCCTTTCTCGACGCCTACGGCGCAACGAACTCTGCGGGCTCGCGCCGTCGCGTCACGAACGGCCGACGAAGCATTCTCTATGAGCTCGGCGATCTGAGGAGCCCGGACGTCACTGGACACGGTCGCCAGGCAGACCTCGAGGACGTCGACTTGGTAGCCAAATGGACCGCCGACTTTCACCTCTTCGTCGACGGCGCCGCTCGACGAGACGATGGGCGCAACCGTGAGTACGTCGCCGCTCGGGTGGCGTCGGGCTCGATGTACCTGTGGTTCGTCGGCGACGACCCGGTCGCCATGGCCGGTAACGCCATGGCGGTCGCGACGCCGTCAGGGCTCGTCACGAGAATTGGTCCAGTTTTCACGCCCGAGGAGCTTCGTGGACGAGGCTACGGTTCGGCGGTCACGGCCTGGCTCAGCGAACGGTTGCTGGCCACCGGTTCGCGCGTCATGCTCTACGCCGACGCCGACTACCCCACGAGCAACGCCGTCTACCAGCGTCTCGGGTTCGAGCCCGTCGACCAGGTTGTCCAGTTCGATCTGGCCGCGCCGGACGAACGCGAGCGCTAGACCGCTCGATTCGGCCCTGTCAAACGAGCGCTCGCCCTCCGTACGAGTCGATGAGGTTGGCAGCAACGTGGCGCGCGTCGGCGTCGCGGACGAGTCGCTCAGTCGGAGCAAGAAGATCGTCCCAGATGGCGAAACAGGTGCCCCGAAGCTGTTCGAAGCCCTCGGGTCGAGCGAAGAAGAAGACGTGCACGTGCGCGCCACCGTCGCCCCAGCGCGACACGTGGGCGCGTGCGATGTGCGGAAGTGACTCTACGGCGCGAGCGACGTGCACGATGAGCTTCCCGAGCTCTGACGCCCGTTCGTCGGGGAGATCGGGAAGGTCGTAGTGCTCCTTCGCGAGCAGCACCATGACGAGTGGCGCGCCGGAGGGCTCGTCGAACACGACCAGTCGCCAATGGTCGTCCTCCCAGATCTGCCCCAGACCGTCGTCGCGACAGGACTCGCACGGCTGACCATCTTCGCCGCGGCGCCGCGCTTCGGGGAGAACCGGCGGCCTTAAGGGAACGACGCGGAGCCCTTCGGGTTCGAAGGGGAAAATCGACCACGCCGTGATCCGTGAGAGCGGAGGGCGACCTTCGGCGTCGGCACTCGAGAGTGCGTGTTTATGAAACTCGTCGGGCGAGAGCGGCACGACGCCATGGTAGGTCGCGGCGTCTGATCGATCCTTGGCGGACTCACTCGGTAGCGACGTCAGACCACGTGAGCGAGTCCGTCAAGGTACCCGCGCACCGCGCGCCTCGTCGTGAGCTCGACGACGTCGACGCGCTCGCGGTGCCGATTGAGCGCCTCGTCCAGCTGTGGCCGCGCGTCGCGGGGAAAGCACCACAGCCAGAGGAGAAATGAGAGATCAGCTCGCTCGGGACAACCCGGCGCCTGCGTGGGCCGGTGCCAGTTGCGTACCACGCGCTTCAGCACGCGGTAGATACAGATTCGTCGAGCCAGCGCGAGCACGATTACGGTGTCGGCGCGCTCGAAGCGCACATCGAAGGTGCCTCCATAGTTGCCATCGATGATCCAGCGCTCGTCGGCCACGAGTCCGCGCACCAATGTCTGCCACTCGTCGCGCGGGGTCTCGACCCACCCTGGATGCCAGTACTGCTCGTCGAGGTGGACGAGCGGAAGACCCGTCACCACCCGAAGGGTCTCAGCAAACGTGGTCTTGCCCGAGCCACCGGATCCGACCACCGCGACTCGTTCCACCGATTCAATGTAGTTTTTCGCGCCCTGCGGATGGCATGAGTCAGATCTTCACCGCCACGCCCGCGCTGCAGTAACACCACGGCTTTGGACCCGACGCCGGTCCTTCGTCACTCCAGAGCAACTCGAAGCCTGCGTCGCGCACGAGTTCGAGCGGGCGACGCGTGAGATGACACCCCGCCGCGAGTCGCCTCTCGATCGGGTTGAGCAGTCGTTGGGTCATCGCGAGCACGGGCGTCGGCGCGAGTCCGTGTTCGAAGAAGTGATACTGACCGCCGGGCTTGAGCACTCGCCAGAGTTCGCGAAGTGCGAGCTCGGCGTCGTCCACCGTACAGAGCGTGAAGCTCGACAACGCCGCGTCGCACGTCTCGTCAGCGAGCGGAATCGCCTGCGCGTCGCCGCCAACTTGCTCGACCGCCACGAACGCACTCTTCACGCGCTTCGCCGCGAGCCTGAGGGCCAACGCGGACGGCTCGACGTAGTAGACGACGTCGATCTTCGTCGGATAGAACGGCACGTTGTGACCCGAACCGAAGCCGATCTCGACGACGGTGCCGCTCAAGCCCTCACAGACCATCTGTCGCCACGGAGCGAAGCCCTTTGCGCCGCACGCTCGGTTCATCAATCGCGGCTCGACGTGCTCGCGGTAGTACGCCACGTCGTGAACCTTACGTAGAGATTGCCCGCGTCACCACGGCAGACCCCCGGAGTCGCGAGACGACTCGCCTATATTGAACCAATAGACATCGACGCCAAGCCTCGTTCGACTCGGTCGACCGTCTACCACGTCATCGCCGTCGTCGTCGCCGGTCTGAGCCTCTACGTCCTCCTCCCCGGACTCGTGCGCGTCATCTCCTCGTGGCCGAGACTGCTCACCCTTGAGCCGTGGTGGCTCCTCGTGGCGTTCACCTGCGAGGCCGCGAGCTTCTTCTGCGCCATGGCACTGCTGCGCTTGGTGCTGCGCACGAAGAACTGGTTCGCGGTCGTGACGGCGGGACTGGCGGGCAACGCGGTCACCAACACCTTGCCCGGCGGCGACGCCGTCGGCGCCAGCGTGCAGTACCGGATGCTCGCGAGCACCGGCATCGACACCGTCCAAGCCGCGAGCGGCCTCGCGGTGAGTTCCGTCATCGGCGTCGCGGGTCTGTTCTCGCTGCCGATCTTCGCGTTGCCGGTCATTTTCGGCGGTGAATCGGTGAGCCCCGGACTCGTGCACGCCGGCGAGCTCGGCGCGATCGGCTTCGGACTACTCGTCCTGCTTGGCTACCTGGCGCTGACGACCGATCGTGCCTTGCTGTGGCTCGGTCGTGCGATCCAAGTGGTATTCGACAAGTTGCCCCTTCGGCGAAAGGAGACCCGCGACCTCGGGACGCGACTGCTGAACGAGCGCGACCAGGTTCGCGCCGACCTCGGGAAGAACTGGTGGAAGGCCGTGCTCCTGGTCGCGGGTCGCATCGGGCTCGACTACGCCAGCCTGCTCTCGGTGTTGCGCGCGACGGGCACGCGGCCGAATCCTTCGCTCGTGCTGCTCGCCTACGCCGCGACGGCGGTGCTCGCGCTGCTGCCGATCACGCCCGGAGGTCTCGGCATCGTTGAGGCGAGTCTCAGTGGACTGCTTGTGCTCGCCGACGTGCCCTCAGCGAACGCGGTCGTCGCGACCCTCGCCTTCCGGCTTGGCTCGTACTGGCTGCCGACGATCGCCGGCGGCGTCTGTTACGTCCTCTACCGTCGCCGCTACGGACCCCTTAGCCAGAGCGCGAGCACCGGGTGAACCGGCTGATCGGCGACGGTAGCGTGAGGCCGAGGACTGACGGCGAGAGGGAGCCAACGGGTGTCCACTAGCTCAGGCGACGAGATCGACACTCGTCGTTCCCGGCTCTTCCAGCGCGCCGAAGCCAACAACGTCCCGCTGAAGACGATCCTCGTCACCGTCTTCGTCGTGGTCGCCGTCTACGTGGCGGGCAAGGTGCTCTATCGACTCAGGGACATCTTGTTGCTGATACTCGTCGGCGGCTTCGTGGCGCTGCTCCTCAACCCGCTCGTCAATCTCCTCCAGCACCGGGGGGTGCCGCGGCGCGGCCTCGCCGTCTTCATCGTCATGTTCGTGTCGGTGCTCGCGTTCCTCGGACTGGCCTTCGCCTTCGGCTACCCCCTCGTCAATTCGATGACGCACCTCGCCAACGCGCTGCCCTCCTACGTCTCCAAGGCCGAGCACAACAAGGGCTGGATCGGCCACCTGTTGCACCGCTACCACATCGAGAACTGGCTGAGCAGGAACTCCTCCAAGCTGGTCACCCTCGCGAACGGACTGAGCAAGCCGGCGCTAGCCCTCGGCAAGGGCGCCGCGACCATCGTGCTCGCTCTGGTCACGCTCTTCGCCTTCGTCGTCCTGTTGCTCCTCGAGAGCCCGAAGATCCGTCGAGGAGGACTCGCCATGCTGTCCGAGCCTCGTAGAGAGTGGATCACCCGCGTCGGCAGTCAAATCTCAAAGGTGGCGCTCGGCTACATGTTGGGCAACCTGCTCACTTCGGTGATCGCAGGGTTCGTCGTCTTCATCACACTCTGGAGCCTCTCGGTGCCCTTCGCGATCCTCTGGGCGCTCTGGGTCGCCCTCGTTGACTTCCTGCCCCAGATCGGCGGGGCGCTCGCCGGTATCCCGACGGTGCTCTTCGCGGCCGTGCACTCTCTCACCGCGGGCGTCGTCACGCTCATCGTCTTCATCGTGTACACCCAGATCGAGAATCACGTGCTCAACCCCATCGTCATGAGCCGCACCGAAAGGATCAATCCGCTCACGGTCTTCATCGCCATCCTCGTGGGCGCCGAACTCGGCGCCTGGGTTGACGGCATCTTCGGCGGCTTCGTGGCCGTGCTCCTGGCGGTCCCCGCGGCCGCCACCGCCCACGTCCTTCTCCGCGAGATCTGGATCTCGACGAGGGGTAGTCGAACGTCGACGCCGTTCCCTGGCGACGGCACCCCACGCAAGGCTTAGCGAGGTCGGCGCGAGGATGATTGAGACCGAGGACCACGTCCCGCCGTCGGTGCTGGCGCGCGCGCTCGAGCGCGCGACGCAACTCATCCGCGACTCTTCTGAGCCCCGATCGCGGAGCGAGGCGCGCTCGCGCCGACGGTTCCGACGACTCTTCGATGATCCGCGCGCGGTCGGGGTCACCATCACCCTCACTGACGAGGTCATGCGCTTCTCCTCGCCGGCGAGCGCTGCCCGGGCGCTTCGAACGGCCGTCCGCGACGCCTCGGCGCGAGGCTTCGGCGCTTTGAATCTTTTCGGACTACGCGCCGTCGCGGCCCTCTCGTGGGTGGCGCCTCGACTCGCCGTCAACATCGTCACGACGCGGGTGCGCGGACTCACGTCTACGTTGATCGGCGCCGCGGAAGGCGCTTCGCTACACGAGCGACTCGCCGAACATCAGGGCGAGGGCCTCCGCGTCAACGTGAACGTACTCGGTGAGGCGGTGCTCGGCGAACGCGAAGCTGAGGATCGCCTCGCTCGAGTGATCGAGATGATGCAACGTCCAGACGTCGACTACGTCTCAGTGAAGCTGTCGGCGATCGCGAGCCAGCTCATCACCATCGATCGAGCCGGGTCACTCGAACGAGTCGCGGCGAAGCTGCGCGCGCTCTATCGCGTCGCCGACGCGGAGGGCACGTTCGTGAACCTCGACATGGAGGAGTACCGGGATCTGCGCCTGACCCTCGACGCCTTCGAGGCGGTCCTCAGCGAACCCGAGTTTCGCGAGCTGAGCGCGGGCGTCGTGCTGCAGGCCTACCTGCCGGAGTCCCACGCGGCGCTCGAGGAACTGATTGACTTCGCGGCGCG
This sequence comes from uncultured Acidimicrobiaceae bacterium, assembly GCA_963823815.1. GTDB lineage: Bacteria > Actinomycetota > Acidimicrobiia > Acidimicrobiales > RAAP-2 > RAAP-2. The sequence continues at coordinate 318,434 of CAWGMU010000003.1, read as the reverse complement.
TCGGGTGTCGCTCGGCGGTGCCCCCTTGAAGGTCCGGCTGGTGAAGGGAGCGAACCTCGCGATGGAGCACGTCGAAGCCGAACTCCACCGTTGGTCGGCCGCTCCCTACGGCACGAAGGCCGACGTCGACGCGAGCTATCTTCGACTCCTCGACGTGGCGCTTCGCCCCGAGCACGCGGCGGCGCTGCGAGTCGGCGTCGCCAGCCACAATCTCTTCCACGTGACGTGGGCCCTCGAACTCGCGAGCGCGCGAGGCGTGAGCACGCAGCTGGACGTCGAGATGCTCGAGGGAATGGCCAACACCGAGGCACTCGCCCTCGTCGACGGCGGACAGCCGGTGCTGCTCTACGCCCCGGTGACGCGCTCCGACGACTTCGCCGCGGCCGTCGCCTATCTCGTGCGTCGCCTCGATGAGAACACGGCACCCGAGAACTACCTGCGCGCCGTCGCGTCGATCGCGAGCGACGCCGACGTCTTCGACGAGCAGCGCCAACGGTTCCTCGACGCCCTCAACGCCCGCCACACGATCGGCACGGCGCCGCGCCGCCACGCACTGGCTTCCTCGAGCGGTCGATTCGAGAACGAACCTGACGGTGACCCCACGAACGAGCGCTACGTCGACGACCTTACGGAGCAGATGGCGATGGTGCTCGCGCTCAAGCACCACGAGATCAATACGCTCGACCATCTCGATCTCGAAGCCGAGCGCGACTTCGAGGACGGTCACGATCCCAACGACGGGGGCCGGGCCTGGTATCGCTACCGCGTCGCGAACGAGGTGGAGATCGACCGGGCTCTCGAGTTCGCGAGTTCCGGCTTCGCCGCCTGGCACGGACTCACCGTTGGCGAGCGACGCGCCGTGCTCGAGCGAGCGGCAGCGGTGATGGCCGCCGGGCGCGCCGAGTCGATCGCGGTAATGGCCCGCGACGGCGGCAAAACCGTCGCCGAGGCCGACCCGGAGGTCAGCGAGGGCGTCGACTTCGCCCGCCACTACGCGGCGTTGGCGCTCGGCGACGACGCTTCAAGCCCCCTCGGCGTGGTGCTCGTCGTACCGCCGTGGAACTTCCCGTACTCCATCCCCGCCGGCGGCGTGCTCGCCGCCCTCGCGGCGGGCAACGCGGTCATCTTGAAGCCCGCGCCCGAAGCCGTCGCCGTCGCGCACACACTCGTGCAACAGCTCTGGGCGGCCGGCGTGCCGCGCGACGTCCTCCAGTTGATCCCGACGCGTGACGACGACAGCGGTCGCCACCTCGTCACCCACGTTGGCGTGAGCGCGGTCGTGCTGACCGGTTCGTACGAGACGGCGAGGCTCTTCCTCTCGTGGAAGCCGACCCTCACGCTGCTCGCCGAGACCAGCGGCAAGAACGTCATGGTCGTCACGGCGAGCGCCGACATCGACCTGGCGGTCCGCGACCTCGTGCACTCGGCCTTCGGGCACGCCGGTCAGAAGTGCAGCGCCGCGAGCCTCGCCATCGTCGAACGCTCCCTCTACGAGGATCCGAAATTCGTGGCCCAACTCACCGACGAGGTCACGAGCCTGCACGTCGGCGCGGGCTACGAACTCTCCTCGACGGTCGGTCCCATCATCCGTCCACCGGAACCGGCGCTGCGCCGCGCGCTCACGGACCTTGACGAGGGCGAGCAGTGGCTCGTCGCGCCCGAGGCACTTGACGCGGCGAACCTTCGCTGGCGCCCTGGCGTCAAGGTCGGCGTCCAGCCGGGATCGTGGAGCCATCTGAACGAGTGGTTCGGGCCGGTCCTTGGCGTCATGATCGCCGAGAACCTCGACGAGGCGATCGCCTGGCAGAACCAGATCCCCTACGCCCTCACGGGTGGGCTGCACTCGCTCAGCCAAGCCGAGTGCGAACGCTGGCTCGAACGCGTTGCCGTCGGCAACCTTTACGTCGATCGCGGCACGACCGGCGCCGTCGTGCAACGCCAACCCTTCGGCGGCTGGAAGCGCTCGAGCGTCGGCCCGACGGCAAAGACCGGGGGCGCTCACTACGTCGAGTGCCTTCGCCGTTGGAACCCGGTGCACGACGTCGGCGCGGCGCTCGAGGACGCTGTGACGTGGTGGCGCGAGTTCGGTGGGCGGGCGCGCGACGACGTCGGGCTCGCCGCCGAACGGAACCTCGTTCGCTACCGTCGGCCGCTCGCGACGACCGTCGTTCGCGTCGACGGCACGTTCTCCCTCGACCACGCCGACTACGTGAAGAGCCTGGCCGCGCTCGCCGCAACCGAGGTCGAATTCAGCGCCGACGAGGTCGTGAAGGGCGCGCTCGACGTCACCCTCGAGAGCGCGGACGAGCTCGTGGCGCGTCTCGCGCCGTTTTCCAGGGTGCGCTGGCTGAGCGGCGAGGTCGCGCCGGCCGTGTCGATGCTCGATCGCGACCTCCACCTCGACACGCGCGCCCTCGCCCAGTCAGGCGCGGTCGAGCTGCCCCGCTGGCTGTTGGAGCAGAGCGTCTCGATCACCAACCATCGCTACGGCAACCTCAACGCTGGGCCCAAGCCCCGCGTCGAAGGTCTCGAGCCGACTTTCTAGCGCAACGTCGGCTCGCGCTTAGGCGACGGGATCCTTCGGCATGCCGAGCACGCCCTCGGCGATGATGTTTCGCTGGACGACCGACGTGCCCCCGCCGATCGTGAGCGCCTGGGCGTAGAGGAAGCCCCAGTACCAGTCGTGACCTTTGTCGCCGTCGATCCCCCCGGGTCCGCGGCCCTCGAGCATGCCCGAGGTGTCAGCCAGGCGCTGGGCGAGCGTCATCACCTCCTGGCCGTGGTCGTCGGCGAGGGCCTTGCGCACCGACGCGTCCGAGCCGGTCGAACGTCCCGCGAGGGCGTTGGCGGTGAGACGCATGCGAAGGAATCGAAGGATCTCGCCGTGCGCCCAGCACCGCACGAGTTCGTCGCGCGTGAGCTTCGAGAGCGCACGTCCCTGCGAGCGGACCAGTTCGACGAGGTCCTCGGCCGTCGGACCTCGTCCCCAGAGCACGCCCTCACCCGACAGCGAGACGCGTTCGTTGCCGAGGGTGATCTTGGCGAGACGCCATCCGTCGTTCACGGCGCCGAGCAGGCAGTCCGCGGGAATGCGGACCTCGTCGAGGAACACTTCGTTGAAGGCGTGGTCGCCGGTCATGTCGATGACGGGACGGATCGTGACCCCCGGCGCGTTCATCGGACAGACGAAGTACGTGATGCCGTTCTGCGGCGGCCCCTCGTTGGCCGTGCGCGCGAGCAGGATCCCCCAGGTCGCGAGGTGGGCGTAGCTCGTCCAGAGCTTCTGTCCGGTGATGACCCACTCGTCGCCGTCGTGCCGCGCCGACGTCGTGAGTGAAGCGAGGTCGCTCCCGGCGTTGGGCTCGCTGAAGAGTTGGCACCAGAACTCCTCGCCACTGAGGATCTTGGGCAGCCAACGCTCCTGTTGTTCCCTCGTTCCCGCCGCGATGATCGTCGGGCCAGCCCAGCCGATGCCGATCGGATTGATTGGTCGCCGGACGTTCGCACGACGCAGCTCGTCGTCGATGATGAGCTGGTAATCGACAGGAGCGTTGCGTCCCCACGGCTCGGGCCAGGACGGCGCGACCAGCTTCTCCTCGGCGAGGTCACGACCCGATGGATTCGGGTGCTGTTGCAGCCACGCCCGTAGCGCGAGGCGTCGCGGGTCCGACTCATCGACGTCAACGTCGAGGGGCGCCGTCACGTCGCCGAGCAGGCCGCGCCCACCGTCGGAGTCGCTGGCGATTTCGGCCACGAATCGGTCCTTTCCTGATCACCAACCAAGGTAACCGTGAATCCACCGAGCTCCATATCGCGGGGCTGGGCGCTCGCCCTGGCCCTCTTCGGCGCGTGAATGGACGTGGCTCACCCATCGAGTTGCCTCCGCTTCGCCAACGCCGTCGTCCTTACGATTTGCCTCGGCCTAGCGCCGAAGTATTTGCCGTCACCAGACTTATACTGCGCACTATGGCAGTACTCTTCTGGCTCATCATCATCTTGGTGTGCATCTTCGCCGAGATCCACACCAACGCCTTCATCGCGGTCTTCATCGCTGCGGGCGCGATCATCCCCTTCTTCCTCGCCCTGGCGAGCGTTCCCTTCGCCATCGAGGCGATCCTGTGGCTCGTCATCTCGGGCATCCTCATCGGCGTGCTGCGTCCCGCCGCGCTGCACCGCTTTCACCATCGAGGGATCCTGGACCTCTCCGCGCCGTCCAACAGCTCGATGACGAATCTGACCGGTTTCGTTGAGGACACCGTCGGCGACGCGGGCCACCCCGGACGGGTGAAGATCAAGGGCGAGTCGTGGAAGGCCGTGACCGACGCCCAGGAGGCGATCCCCGACGGGGTCCAGGTCATCGTGAAGAAGACCTACGGCACGACCCTCTGGGTGGAGCGCGTCTAGATCTCCAACGCCACCCGGCGACCGGCCGGGTGAGGAATTCGAACTACGCCGACGCGCTGGGTGCCGCGTCGAGCACAGTGCGGATCGCCTGCGCGGCGCCAAGCAACGCCGAGCTCTCTGCCGGAATGATGAGCTTGGTGTTCTCGCTCGCGGCGAACTTCGACAACGTGTCGAGCTGAAGGATCGCGACGAGTGTCGGGTCCGGTGACTGGCCCTTGATGGCGGCGTACACCAACGCAATGGCCTGCGCACGGCCCTCGGCTTCGAGGATCTGGGCCTGCTTCGAGCCTTCGGCGCGGAGGATCTGTGACTGCTGAGCGCCCTCGGCCTCTTTGATCGCCGCCTGGCGTTGGCCGTCGGCGACGTTCACGGCGGACTGCTGCTGGCCCTCGGACTCGAGGATCCGCGCACGCTTCTCCTGGTCGGCCTGCTTCTGGAGGGCCATCGCTTGGAGGATCTGGTCCGGCGGGGTGATCTCGAGGACTTCGACCCGGTTGATGCGAACGCCCCACTTGTCCGTCGCCTCTTCCATCTGCTGCTGGAGCAGCGTGCCGATGCGCTCGCGCTGGGAGAACGCCTCGTCGAGGCTGATCGAGCCGAAGACCGCACGTACCGAGGTGCGAGCGAGCTGATCCACGCTGACGACGTAGTTCGAGTTCGTGAAGAGGGCGAGACGGACGTCGACCACCTGACTGAAGATGGTCGCGTTCACGATGACCGACACGTTGTCTCGCGTGATGACCTGCTGACGGTCGCCGGTGCGCGGCGTCTCGCGCACGTCGATGATCTTCATGACTTCGATGAAGGGGAAGATGAAGGTCAGGCCGGGGTTCTTGATGTCCTTGAACTCGCCGAAGCGCGTCACGACGCCCTCGAAGCCCTGCTGGACGATGCGCACCGACTTCGAGATGGTCAAGATGACCAAGAGGACGATGATGGCCGCGACAATCGCGACGACGATTCCGGTGTTCATTTTCGACTACCTCCAAAAAACGGCGCGGCAGTTGAGCTAACTGGTCGTGTCGTGGTTGCTAAGTGGAGTGTATCGGAGCCAAATTTTGCGAATCCCTCGCGCAACGGCGCGAACGTGGGCTGCGACGGGGCGCCTCACCGACGCGCCGAGCTGCTTCCCGAAGAAGTGGACGACGCCGCACGACTTAAGCCGACGTCCGAAGTTCCTGGTAAACCATGAGAGCCGAGCCCTCGCCGCTCTCGTGTGGCGAAGACTTCGAAAGGAGCACCTTGAACGTCGCCACGTTCGTCGCCACGCTCTTTGACCACCAGCTCCCCTTTCGCGTCGAGGCCTACGACGGCAGCGTCGCCGAACCGACCGTCGTCTCGCCCGCGAACAGCGTGACGCTCAAGATCCTTAGCCGCGACGGCATCGCGCGGGTGCTGACCCATCCCGGTGAGCTCGGACTCGCGCGCGCCTACGTGGCCGGTGACCTCGACGTCGACGGCGACCTCGAGCCCATCTTCAATCTCGAAATGCCGCCGCTGCGCCAGTTCGTGAAGCGCGCGCAACGTCCGTTCGCTGCTCACCGTGGTGGGTGCCGCAGCGTTGAAGCGCCCGGCACCGCCCACGATCGAAGCCCGGCCCCACGGGGCGCTTCACTCGAGGGACCGCGACCGCCAGGCGGTCACCCACCACTACGACGTCTCGAACCGCTTCTACGAGATGGTGCTCGGCCCCTCGATGACGTATTCGTGCGCCGTTTTCGCCTCGCCCGAGGACACGCTCGAACTCGCCCAGGCCCGCAAGGTCGACCTGGTCGCGCGCAAACTAGACCTCAAGCCCGGATCGCGACTCCTTGACGTGGGCTGCGGCTGGGGCGCCATGGGCATCCACGCGGCTCGCAACTACGGCGCCCAGGTCGTCGGCGTGACGCTCTCGGAGCCCCAGCGCCGCTACGCGACCGAGCAGGCGCGCCTCGCCGGGGTCAGCGACCTGGTCGAGTTCCGCCTGCAGGACTTCCGTGACGTCACCGACGGACCCTTTGACGCGGTGTGTTCGATCGGCATGGCCGAGCACGTGGGACGTCGTTCGCTTCTCCGCTACACCCAAGTGATCTGGGATCAGCTGCGCCCGGGCGGGCTGTTCCTCAATCACGCCATCGGGCGGCCCGTCGCCGTGGGCGACGACCCCAAGCCGTCGAAGAGCGCCGTGGCCAGTCGGCAGGTCCAGGTGGCGCTCGGGATGCGCGGACCTTCGAAGACCATGAGCCCCTTCATCAACCGCTACGTCTTTCCCGACGGCGAGCTCCACGAGGTCGGCACGTTGGTGTCGATGTTCCAGTCCCACGGCTTCGAGGTTCGACACCTCGAGAGCCTTCGTGAGCACTACACCATGACCCTGCGGCGATGGGTGGACAACCTCGTGAAGCGCTTCGACGAGGCGATCGAGGAGGTCGGCGCGGAGCGGGCTCGAGCGTGGCGGCTCTACATGGCCGGTTCGGCCGTCGGCTTCGAACGTCATCACCTCGAGATACACCAGATCCTGAGCGTGCGACCCGACGCGGGCCAGAGCCACCTCCCCCTGCGCCTGGACTTCGAGCCGACGTTCTAGCCCCGCGCCGGTCTCGGTACGTCCGTCGGACCGAACGGTGTGCGACGATGAGACCGTGACGCGACGCCCGTGGCAGACCCTCTGGCACAAGCATCCCGGTGTTCGCACGGGCAGCGATCTCTCGCGTGGCGAACGCGCCGCCGACCGCATGCGCAACGTGATGGGATCCTGGGGCTTCGTCTTCGGCTTCTTCGCGGTGATGATCCTCTGGGCGCTCGTCAACACCGTCTTTTTCGAACACGTCTTGCACCACAAGGCCTTCGACCCCTATCCCTACATCCTGCTCAACCTGTTCCTCTCGATGATGGCAGGCGTGCAGGCAGCGGCCCTCTTGATCGCCGCGAAGCGGGCCGACGCGATCTCCTCGGAGGTGGCTCTGCACACCGCCAACAACACTGACGACATCAAGCGGCTGATTGAGGAGAACACCGCGCTCACCGAGGCGGTGAAGAGCGCGACGGACCTGCTCGACGAGATCCACCGCCACGTCGCCAATATCGGCATGGCCGTTGGCGCCGAACCGGGAAAATTCGCGCCGAAGTCGCCGCCGGCCTCGCCGACCTAGGCGGTTTCGACCTCAACGACGTCGCCGCGCGACGCTGGAAACAGCAGCCCCGGGTCGCGCCCGGGTCCCGCGACCGCGCGCACGTTGCGGTAGTTCAGTCGCTCGCCGCACCACGCGCAACTGAGCTCGGCGTGCGTCGCTTCGCCGCAGCCGCGGTGCACGATCTCTACCGGCGGCCCGCTCGGCGCGGCGTACTGGTCGCCCCACTGGCGCATCGCGGTCAGCACGGGCCAGAGGTCACGGCCCTTCGTGGTGAGCCGGTAGTCGTATCGGAGGGGGTGCTCGTTGTAGGCGACCCGCTCGAGGACGCCGGTGTCGATCAGCGACTCGAGTCGCTCCTTCAAGATGTTCCGCGAGATGCCGAGGCGGCGCTGGAACGCTTCGAACCGCGTGACGCCCATGAAGCAGTCGCGGATGATGAGCATGCTCCACCACTCCCCGACCACTTCCAGGCACTGGGCAACCGAGCAGTCCATCTGCGCAAAACTCTTTCGTTCCATGGGCTCATCCTAGTCAGTTGCGTGATGCTACGCAACTATGTAGTATGCGTTCTATGTCAGAACTCGCCAGCCCAGTTTCGCCCGTTTCTCTGCTCAGCGCCCGCCGGCGTCGGACAATTTTCCTCGTTACCGCCCTCGGCGCCTTCATGGCGTCGCTCGATCTCTCCATCGTCAACGTCGCCTTCCCAGCGCTCGAACGAGCCTTCTCCCACGACACGCGCGCGAGCCTCTCGTGGGTACTCACCGGCTACGCCATCGTCTTTGGTTCGCTGCTCGTCGTCGCGGGTCGAACCGCGGACCGGCTCGGCAGTCGACGCGTGTTCTTCTTCGGGCTCGGAGTGTTCTGTTTCGGTTCGCTCCTCTGTGGCGTCGCGCCGTCGGTCGCGACGCTGATCGCGGGGCGCGTGGTGCAGGGATTCGGCGCCGCCGCAGTGCTCCCGGCGTCACTCGGACTCTTGCTCGGCGCGTACTCGAAGGAGAAGCGGTCCCAGGTCGTCGCCCTCTGGGGTGGCATCGGCGCGCTCGCGGTCGCGACAGGTCCGTCGCTCGGTGCCGTGCTCATCACGGCCTTCGGATGGCGCGCCGCGTTCTACGTGAACCTTCCGGTGGGGCTCATCGCGTGGATCCTCGGGCGTCGGGTTCTCACGTCGAGCCCGGGCACCGACGCCGCCGCTACCCCCGATTACGCGGGCGTCGCGTTACTGAGCTCGTCACTCGCCCTGCTCGTGCTCTCGATCTCCGAGGGTCCGAGTTGGGGTTGGACCGCGGCGACGATCGACGGCGGCTTCGTCGCTGCCGCAGCGCTGTTCGCGGCGTTCCTCTGGCGTTCGAGCCGACACGCGGAACCCGTGCTGGACCTGAAGCTGTTTCACGCTCGATCATTCAGCGTCGCGAACTCCATGGCACTCGTCTACGCGATGGGGTTCTTCCCGATGCTGCTCGGCAACATCTTGTTTCTCACGAGCGTCTGGCACTTCTCAATCCTCGAGGCCGGACTCGCCGTCACGCCCGGGCCCCTCGTCGTCGCGGTCGTCTCGGGTCCGGCGGGACGCCTCGCCGGCCGATACGGCTTCCGCCGAGTGTTGATGGTGGGCTTCGCGGTCTTCACCTTCGGGCTGCTGTGGTACGTGTGGCGCGTCAGGCTCGTCCCGGACTACCCCACGCTCTGGCTGCCCGGGACGCTCATCGTCGGCCTCGGCATCGGACTCACCTTCCCCGTGATCAGCGCGGCCGCCGTCTCGAGTCTCGAGCCAGCGCGCTACTCGGTCGGCAGCGCCGTCAACCAGACGGCGCGCCAGGTCGGCGGGGCACTGGGCGTCGCCATCCTGGTCGTGGTGCTCGGCACGCCCTCGAGCGCCGCTGCCGCGCTGCGCAACTTCCAGCACCTGTGGTGGTACGTCGCGAGCATGGCCGCACTCGCCGGCGTCCTCTCGATCCTCCTCGGGCGACCCCGCGTCGCGTCGGCGAGACCCAACGACGTGGACGCCGTGGAAGAAGCGAAGGGTGTCGAAGAGATGCTCGACGGTGAGATCGCGCTCGATCCCCTCTCGTTCGCTCGCGAGGCGAGCGAACGCGGCTAAGGCAAACGCCGAGCCCCTCGCGCGCGGCGCGACGGACCGCCCCGCCGCCACCTCGTACGCTTGACCCGTGGCGTTTGACCTGCTGGAGCCGACCGAGGACCTTCCCGTCGCCGCGCCGAAGTCGAACCGGCGCAGCATCATCGAGTGGGCGCTCGTCGTTCTGGCCGCCGTCTTGATCTCGCTGCTGGTGCGCAGCTACGGCTTCCAGTCGTTCTCGATCCCCTCGAGATCGATGAAGCCGACGCTCTACGTCGGCAACCGGATCCTCGTCGACAAGCTCAGCGTCGAGTTCGGCACGATCAATCGCGGTGACGTCGTCGTCTTCAAGGCGCCGCCCGCCGTTCGCACCACGTGCGGTGACGCCTACGCGGACCTCGTGAAGCGGGTCATCGGCCTACCCGGTGACCACCTCACCTCCATCGGCAACACGATCTACGTGAACGGCAAGCCCCTGAAGGAGAACTGGCCGCACTACGAGCCGCTCGGCCCGGCGATCGGCCACGTCACCGTGCCCGCGGGTCAGTACTTCATGATGGGCGACAACCACGCGAACTCCTGCGACAGTCGCTCGTGGGGCACGGTGCCGCGCTCGGACATCATCGGGAAGGTCTTCGTGAAGGTGTGGCCACTGTCGCAGTGGCACTGGTTCTAGCGAGCGAGGTCGAGGTCGCCGAGCAGCGTGCGAAGTTGGCGGCCCATCTCGCGAGCGTTGCCCGAGAGTTCGCCGATTACTTCGCCCTCCGCGGTGACGTCGTCGCCAGGGTGAAAGAGCGACACGGCGAGCACACGGCCGGCGCGTCGCGCGAGGACGACCCACGGCAGACCGATGTCGCCCGAGTCCCTCGTCGCCATGACCTCGCCGCCGCGGCCGAGGCCGAAGGTCCAGCCCGGAGACCGCGCGGCGTCCATCACGCGCTCGAGCTCTGAGCGGCTGGACATCCCAGAAGATTTCATGACTCACTCACCCTACGAGAGGGGTGTTGCGTCCACTGAGGTCACGACGTTCGTTTTCGTGACGTAGCGGGGACGCCACAGCGCGCCTCGGTGAGTGATCATGAGATTTCATCGCTGGCACGAGGAACTACAGTCATTACATAGGTCCGAGCGATTTCTGGCGCTCGTGAAGGGACCCTGGAAGACCCTTTTGAGGGGAGAGGCAGCGTGAAGCCGACGGACACCAACAGTCCCGACTACTTCCATAAGGTCGTCGACTGCCAGTGGGCCTGCCCGGCCCACACCAACGTCCCGGGCTACATCCGACTGATCGCCCAGGGCCGCTTCGACGACGCGTACATGCTCAACCGCGAGTCCAACGTCTTTCCCGGGATCCTCGGGCGCACGTGTGACCGACCCTGCGAACCGGCGTGCCGGCGCGAGCGCGTCGACGGCTCAGCCGGTCGCGATCTGCCGACTGAAGCGCGTCGCGAGCGGACCTTCGCGGGCGACATCTCGGACCGGCTCCCCGTCATCCCGACCGAGAAGAACGGCAAGCGCGTCGCGTGCGTCGGCGCGGGTCCGGCCTCGCTCACCGTCGCCAACGACCTCATGCCGCTCGGCTACGAGGTCACCATCTTCGAGCAGTACGACAAGCCCGGCGGGCTGATGCGCTCGAACATCCCCTCGTTCCGCCTGCCCGAGGAGGTGCTCGAGGAAGAGACGGCGATGATCCTCGAGCATGCGGCGTCGACGTCCGCTACAACTCCCCCGTCACGAGCATGCGTGCACTCTCGACGAGGGCTTCGACGCCGTCTTCGTCGGCGTCGGCGCCCCGCGCGGCAAGGAGCTCGACCTCCCCGGTCGCTACGACGAAGTCGAGTCCCACATCCACATCGGCATCGACTGGCTCGAGTCGGTCGCCTTCGGCCACATCGAGCGAGATCGGTGAGCGCGTGCTGATCATCGGCGTCGGCAACACCGCCATGGACTGCTGTCGCACCTCGCGTCGCCTCGGCGGCACCGACATCAAGGTCATGGCGCGGCGCCCGCGGCAGTTCTTCAAGGCGTCGCCCTGGGAGCTCGACGACGCCGAGGAAGAGGGCGTCGAGATCCTCGTCAACCACGCGCCGAAGCGCTTCGTCATCGAAGAACGGCACGACTCGTCGGCATGGAGTTCGACGTGCTCGAGTGGGACGAGGACGCGACATCCTCGACCACGCTCGGCACCACGACCATTCCCTGTGACGACGTGATCCTCGCGATCGGCCAGGAGAACGCCTTCCCCTGGATCGAGCGCGACCTCGGGATTGAGTTCGGCGAGTGGGACATGCCCGTCGTCGACGAGACCACGATGGCAGTCGACGCTGCCCGGGCGTCTTCTTCGGCGGCGACGCCGCCTGGGGTCCGAAGAACATCATCTGGGCCGTCGCCCACGGCCACGAGGCGGCGATCTCCATCCACAACTACTGCCACGACGTCGCCCGTCACCGACCGACCGGCGCAGGGCATGAACCTCGTGAGCCAGAAGATGGGCATGAGCGAGTGGAGCTACCACAACGACTACAACCCGTCGCCGCGCCAGAAGATGACCCACGTCGAGCTCACGAAGCGCTTCGAGTCGCTGAACCTCGAGGTCGAACTCGGCTTCAGCGCCGAGCAGACCGCGCGCGAGGTCCAGCGCTGCCTCAACTGCGACGTGGAGACCGCCTTCACCGCGCCGCTCTGCATCGAGTGCGACGCCTGCATCGACATCTGCCCGGTGCAGTGCCTCACCATCACCTCGCAACGGCGACGAGGCCGACCTGCGCGGTCGACTGCTCGGCGCCGGCCACCAACCTCGACCAGGCGCTCTTCGTCTCCGAGCCGCTCCCCCAGACCGGCCGCGTGATGGTGAAGGACGAGAACGTCTGCGTGCACTGCGGACTCTGCGCCGAGCGCTGCCCGACGGCCGCCTGGGACATGGCGCTCTTCGACCTCGCGATCCCCTACGCCGCGAGTCGAAGAACTTCATTCCCGTCGCGGTCGGCTTCGGCGGCACCGGAGTCCGGCCGTGACGATGACCGCGAAGAAGAAGGCGGGCGTCGAGCGCCGCAGGTGAACGACTTCTCGATCAAGCTCGCGAACGTCAACGGCACCGGGTCGGCGAGCGCCAACAGCCTGCTCGTGCAGGCGATCTTTCGCATGGGCATCCCCGTCTCGGGCAAGAACCTCTTCCCCTCGAACATCCAAGGTCTCCCGACCTGGTACGAGATCCGGGTCAACAAGCCCGGGCTACACGGCGCGCGCCCTCGACTACGACCTCGTCGTCGCGATGAACTCCCAGACCTACGCGGCCGACATCGCCGAGGTCCGCCCGGCGGCTACCTGCTCTACGACTCCTCCTGGCCGCTCGACCCCGACCTCGAGCGCGACGACGTCACACTTCCTCGGCGTGCCGCTCGCCACGCTGTGCCTCGAGAACTTCGAAGAGCCCGCGCGAGCGGATCCTGATGAAGAACATCGCCTACGCCGGGGCCGTCGTGGCGCTGCGTCGGCATCGACGTCGAGATCGTCGCCGCGCTGCTCGCCGAGACCTTCGCGCGCAACGAGGCGCTGCGCGACTCCAACCAGCTGGCGCTGCGCCTGGGCTACGACTACGCGCGCGAGAACTTCGACTGCCCGCTCCCCTTCTCGCTCGAGGCGATGGACGCGAACCGGCGACTCGATCCTGATCGACGGCAACACCGCCACCGCCCTCGGCTGCCTCTACGCCGGCGCGACGGTCGCGGCCTGGTACCCGATCACCCCGGCGACGGCGGTGATGGACAACTTCACCGCGCTCTGCGCGCGCGTACCGGCGCGAGAGGGTCGAAAGCGACGACCCCGACGGCGCCAGCGACGTACGCGCAACAACTACCTCATCATCCAGGCCGAGGACGAGATCGCCTCGATCGGCATGGTGCTCGGCGCCGCCTGGAGCGGCGCGCGAGCCTTCACCTCCACCTCGGGCCCGGGCATCTCGCTCATGAGCGAACTGCTCGGCCTGGCCTACTACACCGAGATCCCCGCGGTCATCATCGACGTCCAGCGCGTCGGCCCCTCGACCGGCATGCCGACGCGCACGCAGCAGGGCGACATCTTGATGTGCGCCTACGCGAGCCACGGCGACACCAAGCACATCGTGCTCTTCCCCGCGAACCCCGCACGAGTGCTTCGAGTTCGCCGTCAAGGCCTTCGACCTCGCCGAGCGGTTCCAGACGCCGGTCTTCCTGCTCTCGGACCTCGACATCGGGATGAACGACTGGGTCGTGCCCGAAGCTCACCTGGGACGACGACTACGTGCCCGACCGCGGCCGGGTTCTGAGCGACGACGACCTGGACGAGATCACGGAGTTCTTCCGCTACACCGACGAGGACGAGGAGTTCGTCACGCCGCGCACGCTGCCCGGCTCGGTCGCCAAGGGCGCGTACTTCATGCGCGGCTCGGGTCACGACAAGTACGGGCACTACACCGAGATCCCCGACGAGTACCAGGAGGTCGTCGACCGACTGAAGCTGAAGCACGCGAGCGCCGCGCCGCACGTGCCCGCGCCCGTGCATCGAGCGCCGCGACGGCGCGACGGTCGGCGTGATCACCCTTGGCAGTTGCGACCTCGCGGTGCGCGAGGCGCTCGAGGATCTCGCGACACGCGGCGTGGTGGCCGACTTCTTGCGCGTGCGGGGTTTCCCCTTCGTCGACGAGCGTGCGTCGCTTCGTCGAAGGTCACGAGCGCTGCTTCGTCGTCGAGCAGAACCGCGACGCGCCAGCTGCGATCGCTGATCGCCATCGAGACCGGCGCGCCGATCGAACGAATGGCACTCGGTCCTCGCCTACGGGGGCTTCCCCTTGAGCGCGAGGCAGGTCGTCGACAGCGTCCTCACCCAGATGGAGATCCACTGATGCCCTCGATCACTGAAGCCCTTCATCCCCTTGAGCCCCCTCCCGACGCAACGAACTCGGACTCACGGTGCGCGACTACGAGGGCGCGATGTCGACGCTGTGCGCCGGCTGCGGACACGACTCGGTCACCGCCGCCATCATGCCACGCCTTCTTCGAGCTCTCGACCCCGCCCACATGCATCGCCAAGCTGAGCGGCATCGGCTGCTCGTCGAAGACGCCGACGTACTTCGTGCGCGGCGCGCACGGCTTCAACTCGCGCGCACGGCCGCATGGCGACCATCGCGACCGGCGCCAACGCGGCGAACCGCGAGCTCACCTACATCGGGATCTCGGGCGACGGCGACTCGCTCTCGATCGGCCTCGGACACCTGATGCACGCGATGCGCCGCAACGTGAACATGGTCTACGTCATCGAGAACAACGGCGTCTACGGGCTCACCAAGGGCCAGTTCTCGGCCTCGGCGGACATCGGCTCCGCGCCGAAGAAGGGCGAGGCCAACCTGCTCGCGCCCGATCGACCCGGTCATGCTGGCGCTCAGCCTCGGGGCGACCTTCCTCGCGCGCAGCTTCTCCGGCGACAAGGAGCAGCTCATCCCGATCCTGAAGGCGGCGCATCGCGCACAACGGCTTCGCGCTGATCGACGTGATCTCGCCGTGCGTGACCTTCAACGACCACGAGGGCTCGACGAAGAGCTACAAGTTCGTGCGCGAACACGAGGTGAAGGAAGTGGAGGCCGACTTCGTGCCCCTGCACGTCCCGATCCGCGAGAAGATCCCCCACGACAGCGCGAAGGCCGTCACCATGCACGACGGCAGCGTGCTGCGCTTTCGCTCGGTGCCCGACGGCTACGACCCGAGCGACCGCACGACGGTCGAGGAGTACGTGCGCGACCGCACCAGCCGCGGCGAGATCGCGACGGGGTTGCTCTACCTGAATGAATCCGGACAGGAACTCCACGAGCTCAACCAGACGCCGCCCACGGCGCTCAACGCCGTTCCCTATGGACGCCTCTGTCCCGGGGCGGACGAGCTCGCCAAACTCCAGGAGGACTTCCGATAACCAGTCCGTCGACGAAGGGACCGGCGACCGAAGAGATCGCGATCGGCGATGAGGATCTCGGTGGCGAAGGTGCGTGCTACGCACACCTCTTGTGCCCCGACTGTGGCGAGGTGATCGGTGCGTACGAGGACGGACCGGGCGCGCACTCGTGCGCGCACGCGCGCGACAGTGATTCGGTCGACGACGTCTGATACCAACAAAAAGTTTTTTCTGCGCCACAATCTGGTCGCAATACGCGTGGCTAACGCCAGAACGCTTACTAATCTCGACGAGTAATGGACGACGCGGTGCCATCGCGGCTCACGGTCGCGATTGTCGACGACCAAATCCTGGTGTCGGAGATGCTCGCTCTCTCGATCACCAAGGAGACCGACCTCGAATTCGCCGGCATCGCCGCCACTATCAACGAGGCGCTGGAGCTCGTTCACCGGACCTCGCCGAACGTCGTCATCCTCAACTACCGCGCTCCGGCTGGCGACTGCATCGCCGCGGCGGCGCGCATCATCGAGGCGTCGCCCGATACCCGGGTGGTGCTCGTCGTCGGCGATAGCGATGACGCTCCTAAACGCCAGCGCGCGATTGACGCCGGCGTCACCGGACTGCTCGGGCGTAACTCCTCGATCAGCGAGGTCCTGCTCGCGGTGCGATCCGCCGGACGCAACGAACTCTTCATTCGTCCCGTCAACCCAGCGGACGTCGACACCTGAGAGGTCGTGACGCGCCGAAGCCGAAGTCACGGGCCGTTCAAAGGGATTGTTTCGCGAAGCGCCTGACTACGATGTGAAAAGAAGTCGTTCGAGTCTTCACGAATCGACTGCGTTGTTGTGAGCAGTCACCGAGAGGATCTCGGCGAGCCGTTCCAACGAGGGAGGATGCATGGTTTCGACGAAATGGTTGCGTGTCGCCGCCAGCGCGGCTGCACTGGTGACGACCGGTCTCGCCGGTGGACTCATCGGCGCCGCGAGCGCCTCCGCCGCGACACCAAAGGTAGTTGCGACGCCGTCAACAAACCTTCATAACAAGGAAATCGTCCACGTGACCGGTTCGGGCTTCAAGCCCGGCGACACCGTGTACGTCGTGGAGTGCCTGGTGAAGGCGAAGGGCGAGAACGGATGTGACATTGCCAACCTGAAGCAAGCGACGATCACGAGCACCGGGAAACTTCCTCGGACTTCCTTCAAGGTGACGACGGGCAAGGTCGGCTCGGGCAAGTGCGGTACGACGAAGGCCAATCTCAAGGCCTGCGCAGTGAGTGTCGGAAACGCGTCAGGCGGCGATTCTGGTGTCGCGCCAATCGTCTTCAAGTCACCGTAGCCAGCGAGTGACCGAGGTCGATCGAGACGCTGCCAGCGACGGTGCGTCGTGGTGAGCGAGTTTTCAACGAGGGAGAGAGGGCAGGGGCGATCCGCGACGTCGAGGTAGCGAAGCGAGCCGTCAGGGAAGGGGGTTCATGAAGGGGTTCAACGGGGCGTCGTCGATGACCTCGCGCACCCTCGAAGAGCGGGGCCGGTCCTTCGCCGAGGAACTTCGGGCCCATTTCAGCTTCGCCGCGCTGCTCGCGGTTCTCTTCCTCACGTTTCTCGACAACACCATTGCCAGCGCGGTCTTGACGAGCGTGCAGTCCGAGCTACACGCGGGTGTCTCACAGCTCCAGTGGGTCGTCGGCGGGTACGCGCTCGCCTTCGCGAGCTTGATGTTGGTCTGCGGTTCGCTCGGCGACAACTTCGGACGCAAGCGCGTGATGCTTTACGGCGTCGTGATTTTCTGCGCCGGGTCGATCATCTGCGCGTTCTCGCACACGCCGAACGAGCTGATCATCGGACGAGTCGTCATGGGCGTGGGCGCGGCCGGTTCGGAGCCGAGCACCCTCTCAATGATTCGCCACATCTATCCCGATAAGCGAGCGCGCGCGCGAGCGCTCGGGGCGTGGGCGGCCGTCTCGGGTCTGGCGCTCGCCCTCGGACCCGTCCTGGGCGGTGCCCTGGTGGGCTTCTGGTCGTGGCGCGCCGTGTTCTGGTTCAACTTCTTCTTCGGGATCCTCGTCTTGATCGTCGGTGCGATCGCGTTGCCCGAAAGCGTGAACGAGATCCGCCGGCGAGTCGATGTCGCGGGATTCGCCCTTGCGACGATCGCCCTCGGATTTGCAACCTACGCCACGATCGCGGGTGAGACGTGGGGCTATCGCTCGAGCACGATACTCACCCTCTACTCAATCGCCGCGGTGAGTGCCGTTGCCTACGTCATCGTCGAATCGACGTCGAGCCAACCGATGCTGAACGTGAAATGGTTTCGCAATCGTGCTTTCGCCGGCTCAACGGCGATCGCCTTCACGAGCTACTTCTCCATCTTCTCGATCTTCTTCTTCGTCGCTCTCTACCTCGAGGTCGTGGCCTCAGCGAGTGCCTACACGCTCGCCGTGGACTTTCTGCCGCTGCTCGGAGGCATGATCGTCGCCTCCTTGTTTGCGGGACGCTGGGTTGGTCGAGTCGGCTCGCGAGTTCCGATGACGGTGGGCTGTTTGATCGCGGGCGTGGGCGTCCTGCTCACCGACGCCGTCATCACGCCGCACGCTGGACTCACGACCGTCGGCTGGACGATGGGCCTCGCCGGCATCGGCTTCGGCATCATCGTGGTGCCCATCAACGCCACCGCCCTCATCAGCATCCCGGCGGCGAACTCGGGGATCGCGGCGTCGACCATCAACACCAGCCGCGAGCTCGGTGCCGTGACTGGTGTCGCGATCCTTGGCTCCATCGTGAACGGGCAGTTGACCGTCCATCTGACGCAGCGTCTCATCCAGATCGGCATTCCGAAATCCTTTCGCCAAGAGATCATCACGGCCGTGATCACGGGATCCGTCAACTCCAAGGCCGCCGCCGCGAGCGGCAAGAGCAGCGCCGCGGTTCAGAGGATCATCAATCGCGTCGTTTCGGCCGCGTACGGAGCTTTCACCCACGGCCTCAACCTGGCCCTCTCAACGTCGGGCCTCTTGCTCCTGGTCTCGGGGGGTATCGCCTACTTCACCGGCACGGCCGAGCGTCGGTCTCTCGTCAGCGCCGAATAACCCCGGCGTCGTCAGCGCGACGAGGACTCCATGAACCGTCGCTGAATGCCGTCGTTCAGACGTTGCAACAGTCGCGTGAGCGTCGCGACGTCACCGGCGGGCCAACCCTCGCAGAGCTCGCGCAAGACCGCGCTGCGCCGCGTCTCGCGCTCGGCGAGCTCGCGTCGACCGGCACTCGACACCGAGAGCAGCGTGGCCCGTCCGTCACTCGGGTCGGGCCGTTGCTCGAGGAGTCCCTCCTCGAGCATCTCGTTCACGTACCGGCTGATCGAGGTCTTGGTGACGAAGAGCCGGCTCGCGAGATCCGACGCACGGACTTCCCCGGCTTCGACGACCGCGCGCAGCACCTCGATGGCGAGCGGGCTGTGTTCACTCGCGCTCGCCGAACGCACGATCTGGATGAGCTGACCGCGTCGGAGTCTCCCCCACTCGCGTTCGAGTGTCGTCGCCGCACCGGGCGCCCCCGCCGTCTTCGTCACTGCGCTATCATACCAATTAGTTACTCTACGTAACTAATTCCGGGAAGTGCGAGCTCCCTCGGTGCTCGCTGAACGCTTGAAGAGAGGACGACCATGACGCACAACCTGCGCGCCGACACCGTCACCATGACCGGCTACCACGACGACGAGATCGAGGCGTACCTCGCGGTGCCCACCGACGTCGAGGGCTGCGGCTCGGTCGTCGTGATCCACCACATGCCCGGCTACGACGAGTCCACGAAGGAGATGGCCCGCAAGTTCGCCGCCCACGGCTACGCCGCCCTCGTGCCGAACCTCTACGCGCGTGAAGCGCCGGGGGCGAGCCCGGACGACGCCGCGGCGACGGCCCGCGCGCTCGGCGGCGTGCCGGACGATCGCCTCGTCGGTGACGTCGCGGGCGCGATGGCCCACCTCAACGCACTGCCCGTGACGAACGGCAAGGTCGCCTCGATCGGCCACTGCTCGGGCGGGCGCCAGTCGCTGCTCGCCGGGTGTCGTCTGCCCCTCAACGCGGTCATCGACTGCTACGGCGCCTTTGTCGTCGTGGACCCGCCGGCCGAGAGCAACATGAGCGCACGGGCGATCGTTGGCGAAGTCGGTGATCTCTCCGGCCCGCTCCTCGGCCTCTTCGGCGCGGAGGATCAGTTCCCCTCCCCCGAACAGAACGAAACACTCGCCGGGGCCCTGCGCGCGGCCGGGAAGGACTTCACGTTCCACACCTACGACAACGCGGGCCACGCCTTCTTCGCCGTCGATCGTCCGAGCTACCGCGTCGAAGCGGCGAACGAGGGTTGGCGCGAGATCTTCGACTTCCTCGCCCGCACGATCGCCTAGGAGGACCCGTGTGCACTTACCAGACTGAACGACTCAGCGTCGAGGGCAGCGCGAAGACCCCGAGTGGCTGGACGAACGTGACGAGCGCCTCGGTGTACGTCGACCACCCGGTGCACTACGGCGCCGGGCACGCCGTCCTCATCGACGTGATGAACCTCGACAAGGGACCCGCGGCGCGCGTGGCGCTCGAGCTCAGCGCCGCCAGCGCGCGTGAGTTGGCGGACGCGATCCTCGGCGCACTCGCGAGCGCCCCGAGCGATCTCTTGGAGGACGCGACCCCGTGAGCGTCGCGACGCAGCGACTGCGTCGCAGCGAGGAGCCGCGGCCCGACTCGGACCGCTACAAGTGGCTGGTCCTCTCGAACACGACCCTCGGCGTCTTGATGGCGACGATCGACACCTCGATCGTGCTCATCGCCCTGCCCGACATCTTCCAGGGCATCCACATCGACCCACTGCAACCGGGCAACACCTTCTACCTGCTCTGGATGATCCTCGGGTTCATGATCGTCACCTCGGTGCTGGTCGTGAGCCTCGGACGACTCGGGGACATGCTCGGCCGGGTTCGGATGTACAACCTGGGCTTCGTCGTCTACACCTTCTTCTCCCTGCTGCTGTCAGTCACCTGGATGTCCGGCACGTCGGCCGCCATCTGGCTCGTCGTCATGCGCCTCTTCCAAGGTGTCGGTGCGGCGTTCCTCATCGCCAACTCGACGGCGATCCTCACCGACGCCTTCCCCGAGCACCAGCGCGGGATGGCGATCGGCATCAACCAGATCGCCGGGATCTCGGGGATGTTCATCGGGCTCATCCTCGGCGGGCTGCTCGGGCCGATCCAGTGGCGTCTCATTTTCATCATCTCGGTGCCGATCGGGCTCTTCGGCAGCGTGTGGGCGTACCTGAAACTGCGCGAGGTGCCCACCAAGCGCGACCACGACGTCGACTGGACGGGCAACCTCACCTTCGCCGTCGGCCTCATCGCCCTCATGGTCGCGGTCACCTACGGCATCCAGCCCTACGGCGGCCACGACATGGGCTGGACGAGCCCGCTCGTGCTCGGCTGCTTCGTCATCGGACTGGTCTCGCTCGCCTCGTTCGCGCGCGTCGAGTCGCGCTCGCCCGATCCGATGTTCCGACTCAGCCTGTTTCGCATCCGCGCGTTCTCCGCGGGGAGCATCTCGACGCTCCTCGCCGCCGTCGGGCGAGGCGGCCTGATGTTCACGATGGTCATCTGGCTCCAGGGGATCTGGCTGCCGCTGCACGGCTACAGCTTCTCGAGCACGCCGCTCTGGGCCGGCATCGCGTTGCTACCCCTCACCGGCGGTTTCTTGCTCGCGGGACCACTCTGTGGGTACCTCTCGGACCGCTACGGGTCGCGACCGTTCACCGTGACGGGCATGGTCGGCGCCGCCACGTCGTTCCTCTTGTTGCAGTTCCTCCCGGCCGACTTCTCCTACCCGGCCTTCGGCGGGCTGTTGCTGCTGAACGGCCTCGCCATGGGCGCCTTCTCCGCGCCGAATCGCGTGAGCGTGATGAACGCGCTACCGCCCGAACACCGCGGCGTCGGCTCGGGCATGAACTCGACCTTCCAGAACTCCGGCCAGGTGCTCTCCATCGGGATCTTCTTCACGCTCATGATCATCGGGCTCTCGCGCACGTTGCCCCACGCGCTCTACCTCGGGCTGCTCGGCCAGGGCGTCGCGAGCGCCACCGCGCACCACGTGTCGACACTGCCGCCGGTCTCGACGCTCTTCGCCGCCTTCCTCGGCTACAACCCGATGGTCCACCTGCTCGGGCCCCACGTGTTGGCGGCCCTCAGTCCGAGTGCGCGCGCGACCGTCCTCGGTCGACGGTTCTTCCCGACCATCATTCAAAAGGCGTTCGTCACCGGCCTTCACCCGGCGCTCGACTTCGCGGCGTTCATCTGCACGGTCGCGGCGCTCACCTCGTGGATGCGCGGCGCGCCCGCGATTCGACGAGGTCAGCCGACGAACCGACCGCGCGCGGCCGCGAGCTCCTCAAGTGCCTCCGCGCGGCCGACGTAGTTCTCGACCTTCACCCACTTGCCCTCGTCCAGGTCCTTGTAGACCGTGAAGAAGTGGGCGATCCGATCCAGGATCTCCTTGGGCACGTCGTTGATGTCGTTGGCTTCGCGCCACTTCTTGTCGTAGCTCGGCACCGTGATGAGCTTCTCGTCGGGCCCGTTCTCGTCGGTCATGACGCACATGCCGAGGATCTTCACCTCGATCAGGCAGCCGGGGAAGGTCGGGAACTCGGTGATGACGAGCGCGTCGAGCGGGTCGCCGTCACCGCCCAGGGTGTCAGGGATGAAGCCGTACTCCGCGGGGTAGCCCATCGCCACGAGAAGGTGTCGGTCCAGCTTGATGGTGTGGTTGTCGTGGTCGTACTCGTACTTGTTCTGGCTGAAACGCGGGATCTCGACGATGACGTTGACCGTGTCCATTGGGCTCCTTCGCCGTGCGACGAACTCTACGTCGCGTGATTGAAAGCCATCGTAGCGACCGCGTCCACGCGTCACTTTCGCTGCGCGCGGCGGCGCGCCGCTCCAAGAGCCGTGCGGAAGGGCCGACCTAGACTGAGCCGGCGAAGTCACCCTTCGCCAGCGAGGAGGCTCCATGGAACGCATCGGCGTCGTGGGTTGCGGACTGATGGGATCCGGCATCGCCGAAGTGGCGGCACGAGCCGGCGCGAAGGTGATCGTGGTCGAGGTTGACGACGCGGCGATGGGGCGCGGCCTCGAGCGGATCGAGCGCTCGCTCACGCGGGCGGTCGGCTCGGGCAAAATGTTGGCGGACGAGGCAGATTCCGTGCGCGGCAATCTCACCTTTTCGACCGAGATCGGCGACCTCGCCGACCGCGAGCTGGTCGTCGAAGCGGTCGCCGAGAACGAGGCGATCAAACTCGACGTCTTTCGTCAGCTCGACGCCGCGGTCGAGAGCACCGAGGCCATCCTCGCGACGAACACGTCCTCGATCCCGATCATCAAGCTCGCCATGGCGACGAAGCGCCCCGAACAGGTCATCGGCATGCACTTCTTCAACCCCGTGCCGGTTCTCAAGCTCGTCGAGCTGATCTCATCGCTGCTCACGAGCCCCGAGACGACGGAACGGGTGCGCGACTACGCGACCGATTCGTTGGGCAAGCGCGTCATCACGTCGCCCGACCGCGCCGGCTTCGTCGTCAACGCCCTCCTCATCCCCTACCTCCTCTCGGCGATCCGCATGCTCGAGTCGGGTTTCGCGAGCGCCGAGGACATCGACACCGGCATGGTCGTGGGCTGCGCGCATCCGATGGGGCCCCTCGCCCTCACCGACCTCATCGGTCTTGACACCACGCTCGCGGTCGCGGAGTCGCTCTACGAGGAGTTCAAGGAGCCCCACCTCGCCCCGCCACCACTGCTCTCGCGAATGACCCAGGCGGGCCTCATGGGACGCAAGTCCGGTCAGGGCTTCTTCGCCTACAAGGGCTAGGCGGCGAGCCCAGTGGTCAACTACCTCGCGACCCTGCGATGTGTCGACGTGCCGGGCATCGTCCACGCGACGAGCGCCGCCATCGTCGGCCTGAACGGCAACATCCTCGAGAACGATCAGTTCACCGATCCGGTGACGGGACTGTTCTGCATGCGCACTCGCTTCGAGACCGGTGTCGAGGATCTCGCGCCGGTCGAATCCCGGCTACGCGACGAGCTCGCGCGGTTCTCCCCCACCCTCGGGGTGCGCCGCGAGGACGTGCCGCGCCGCGCGCTGCTGATGGTCTCGGCGCTTGATCACTGCCTCGCCGAGTTGCTCTACCGTCGCGAGCAGGGAGACCTCCCCCTCGACTTCGCCGCCATCGTGAGCAACCACGCCACGTGCGCCGCCCTCGCCGCGCGCTACGGCGTCCCGTTCTTCGAGATTCCGGTCAGCCCCGCGACGAAGGACGCGGCGGAAGACGAGCTCCGTCATCTCCTCGGGATCTTCAAGGTCGACTTCATCGTGCTCGCGCGCTACATGCAAGTGCTCTCGCCCGCCTTCTGTGACGACTTCGACGGGAAGATCGTCAACATCCACCACTCGTTCCTGCCGGGCTTCAAGGGCTCGCGCCCCTACCACCAGGCTTACGAGAAGGGCGTGAAGCTCGTCGGGGCGACCGCCCACTTCGTCACGACCGACCTCGACGACGGACCGATCATCGAACAGGACGTCGTGCGCGTCACCCACGCCCGCGTGCCGGGCGACCTCATCGCCCTCGGGCGCGACGTCGAGCGCAGCGTACTGGCGCGCGCGGTCAAATTCATGGCCGAGGACCGCGTCGCGCTCGTTGGCAACCGGACCGTCGTCTTCGCGCAGTAGGTCAGCGGGCGACGTCGACGCGCCCGAGGCCGTACTCGACCACGCGGTCGAGAGAGAGCCCCTTGCCGATCGCCACGAGTCGCTCAAACTCCTCATCGCCCAACGCGTAGAACAAGGTGTTGCGGTTGTTCTCGCGCATGGCGATCTCGATGGGCGTCCAGTAGCCGAAGCTGCCGGGCAAGGACTCCCCTAGGGCGTCGTGGGCTCCGAGAAGAATGGCGCCGCGCTCGAGGTCGCCGCGCGTCGTCGCGCAACAGCCCAGGCCAAAGACGATCCAGTACAGGTTGCCGGGGTTGAACCCGAGCCGACGGGCCTGGAAGAGGGCGCGTCGGCTGAAACGCTCGGCCTCGTCGACCTCGCCCAGCAAGAAGATGGTGATGCCGTGATTGATCCAGAGGATCTGCGTGTGGAACTGTGAACCAATCTCCTCGGCGATGGCGAGCGCCTCGTCGGTGAGTGCTCTCGCCTCTCGCGCGTCACCGGCGTAGAGACCGCCGGTGATCGATAGTCCGATAAGTGCCGTACAGACGCTCAGCAGATCGCCTAGCCCGCGAAGATAGTCAATCGTCTCGAGAAAGTATCCGTGCGCCGTCGAAAAGTCCCTCTCGGTCAGCGCCCGGATGATCGAGGCGTGGCCGATCGCTACCGGATCGCCCGACGCTTGGGCCATGTCGTACGCCTCGCGGGCGAGTCGCTCGCCGTTCTCGGAATCGCCACTCGTGCGCGAGACCAGCGCGGTCACTGCGAGCAACCTCGCTTCGAGCGGGCGATCGGCCAGTTCGATGGCGAGGCGACGCCCCTCATCGAAATAGCTCCGCGCCGCCGCAAGGTCCGCTCCGACGCCCGACGTCATCATCCGCAGCTCGCCGACTGCGAGCAGCGCGCGGGCCCGAAGAGGGGTAGCACCCGCGGTGCCGTCGAGTGCCGTCCTCATCCACTCGACGGGTGACACTTTCAGGCGCGAGCCCAAGAACGGAGAGAGACTCACCCCGAAGGACAGCGCCGCCTCGTAGCCGTCGGGGTCGTCGAGGTAGTGACGCCACGCGGCCTGGATGTTGTCCCATTCGACGTCGAACCGCTTCATCCAGACGCCCTGTTCCGGACCGATGAGCAGCGTCTCGGCGCCCTCGCAGAGTTGGAGGAAGTACTCGGCGTGACGACGCCGCACCTGAGTAGCGACGACCTCTCCCCCGATCTGGATGAGCTGGTCGGCCGCGTACTGGCGAATCGTCTCGAGGAGCCGGTAGCGCAGTGCCGTCGAGGTGCGCTCGCCGCTCACGAGGCTCTTGTTCACGAGTGAGCTCACGATGTCGGCGACGTCGAAGGACTCCAGCTCGTCGGTCGAACACACGTACTCGGCCGCCTTGAGATCGAATCCCCCGACGAAGACCGAGAGTCGCCGCAGCACGTCGCGTTCGGGCTCATTGAGCAAGTCGTACGACCAGGCGACCATCGCGCCCAGCGTCTGCTGGCGAGGCAGGGCGTTGCGACTCCCGCCGGTGAGTAGTCGAAAACGCTGATCAAGTCGGTCGTGGAGGTCCTCGAGCGACATCGACGACAGCCTCGACGCCGCGAGTTCGATGGCGAGAGGGATCCCGTCGAGGCGCCGGCAGATCGAGGCGACCATCGGCGCCGCCTCGTCGTCGAGGACGAACGTCGAGTCTCTCGAACTCGTGCGCGCGAGGAACAGGTTGACCGCGTCAGAGCCCTCGAGGTCGCTCACCCCTTCGATCGTCTCGGCGGGCAGCGACAGCGATCGAACTCGGTACACCGTTTCGCCGTCGGTGCCGAGCGGCTCGCGCGACGTGGCCATGATGGAGATTCGAGGACAGCCCCGACCGATGACGTCCACGAGTTTGGCCACGGCGCTGATGACGTGTTCGCAGTTATCGAGCGTCAGCAGGGCGTTCTGGCTCTTGAGAGTGTTAAGCAAGGACTCCAGTGCGGTGGAGTCGAGCTGGGGACGCAGCCCGAGCGACGAGAGCACGCACGAGGGAACCTCGTCAGGGTTACTGATCGTCGCCAGGTCGACGAACCAGACACCTTCGCCGCTGCCGTCAAGAAGTTCCGCCGCCACCTGGAGCGCGAGACGGGTCTTGCCCGAGCCGCCCGAACCGGTCAACGTCACGAGACGCGAACTCTTCACGAGTTCGAGAACTTCGGCGACCTCCGCCCCTCGACCGATGAACGGGCTCAGTGACGTCGGCAGGTTGTTGGCGAACTCGGGATTGTCCAGTGAGCGCAAGGGCGGGAAGTCGAGCTCCATTCCTTCGGCCACGAGTTGGAAGATGGTTTCGGGGTGACCGAGGTCCTTAAGGCGATGCGACCCAAGGTCGAGCAGCGTTACGTCGGCATCCAACGTGTCCTCCACGAGGCCCGCAGCGGCCGACGACAACAGCACCTGCCCGCCGTAACCGACCGCGGCGATCCGAGCCGCGCGGTGGACCTCGTAGCCAACGAGACCCGTCGAGGCCGTCGACGCCTCGCCGGAGTGCACGCCCATGCGGACCTTCAACGCGACGTCGTCGGGCCATTCGACGCTTGCCAGCTGCCGTTGGATCTGCAGGGCCGCCGCCACACAGGCACTCGGTGACGTGAAGACCGCAAAGAATGAGTCGCCTTGGGTCCCCTGTTCCACGCCGCCGTGCTTGAGGAGCCCTGCTCGCACGACCTCGTGGTGTCGCTCGAGCGAGCGGCCGTAGGGCTCGGAGCCGACCTGACGCAGCAGCGAGGTCGAGCCTTCTACGTCAGTGAAGAGAAAGGTAAGGGTTTCGATGTCAATATCGTAAGACGTGGCTGTTAGCGTCCGGTCGTCTCATTCCGGGATCCTCCAGGAGATCCCGCCCATAGCTCGACCAGAAAGGGTGTCGCTGGTCGGCGCCGCGAACCTTTTGGACCGACGAGGTGTCTCTTTGAGGGTGTGGAGGGTAATGACGCGCGCCTCGCGACAGAGTCCAGGTAGGGAGGGATAGCCGTGGACGACCTCGAAGCGTGGCTGCGCGAACGCTATCCGCAGTCCGTGCGCACCGCCTACCTCATCCTGGGCAACAGACTCGACGCCGAGGACGCGGTCCAGGAAGCCTTCCTGCGGGCGTGGCGCTTCAGAGCGTCGCTCTCGAAAGAGTCGAGCTTCCAGCCCTGGCTCTACCGCGTGGTCGTCAATACCTGCAACTCGAAGCTGCGCCGCGAGATCCCCCGTCGCGACCTTCGGGACGCCAGCGAGCTGGGCGACGTCCCCGCCGCCGACGCCGAAGGTCGCCTCGACCTCCGCCACGACGTGCGAGACGCGCTCGCGGACTTGCCAACGCATCTGCGCGTCGTCGTCGTGTTGCGCTACTTCGCCGATCTCAGCGAGCGTGAGATCGCCATCGCGATCGGACGTAAGCAGGGAACCGTGAAGTCGCGACTCCACGAGGCGCGCCGTCGCCTGGCCGCCCACCCGGCATTGGCGAATGAGACCCCCATCGAATCGACGCACTCAACGGAGGTGTTCTCATGACCCTGATTGACGAGGAAGTTCTCACCCGTGAGCTGCACCGCGCCGCCGACGACCTTGTGTTCGCCCCCGACACCGCCGACAGGATCCTCGCCGTCGCGCTCGCCGAAGAGGCGTACGATCGACGGAACCGAGCTGCGGATATCGTCCATCGCTCGAGAAGGCCGGCCACGATTCTCTTGGCGGCGGCGGCGTTTGTGCTCGTCGCGGCGATCAGTGTGCCCCTCGTTCGCGGCGAATCTGGTCGGCCGGCGACGAGTGCTCTGAAGACCACCCATGGCGCGCCATCGTTCAGCCCCTCGACCGGCTCGACCGTCACGAGAGGATCTGCCTCCGGTGACCAAAAGACCTTGACCGGCACCGGCTTCGGGACGTCGACGGCGGGGACCAGCGTCGGCCAGAAGATCGAGTCGACCGGCACCGTGAAACTGTCCGTGGGCGTCGGACACGTGTCAACGACGCTGACGAAGTTGACCGATCTGGCCTCGAAAGACGGCGGGCTGGTCGCGAGCAGCGAAGCCCACCAAGGAGCGCGGGGCACGGGGCCTGTCGCTTCGGGGACCGTCGTGCTCGACGTACCACAACGTCTCTTCGCCCGCGCCGTCGATCAGGTGCAGAAGTTAGGACGGGCGACGTCGGTCCTCACGAACTCGAGCGACGTGACGGGCCAGTACGTCGACCTCCAGTCGCGCATCGAAGCGCTCGAAGCGAGTCGTGCACAGTATCTGCGCATCATGACCCGCGCGACGACGATCAGCGGCATCCTCGCCGTGCAGAACCAGATCGACACGCTGCAGAGTCAGATCGAACAGGACCAGGGGCAGCTGCGCGTGCTCAATCATCAGACGTCCTATGGCGCACTGACCGTCAACGTCGCCGAGGCGGGTCACCATCGCGTGTCGCCGTCGCATCGCTCCGGTTTCGCCAAGGCGTGGCACAACAGCGTCAAGGGCTTCGTCGACGGATTCGAGTGGCTCGTGAGAATCGCCGGACCGGTTCTCTTCGCGGTCGTCATCCTCGCCACGCTGTTCGCCTTCGGCGGACTGGTGCGCCGAAGCGTTCGCCGTCGTCGGATCTAAACGGTTGGTCGACACGAGTGAGACGCGACGAGGCCCGGATCCTTTTTGGGATCCGGGCCTCTCGAACCTGCTCAGAGACAGGTTCGTTCGTCGCCGAAAATCTCAGTCCGTGTCGGTCTGAAGCGACTCGGCCAAGAGCAGGTACAGCTGACGGCGAGTCTCCTTGAGGATCTCGTCGGCCTTGGCCTTCTGCGCGTCGGTCCCGGCTTCGGCGACCTGGTGCGCGGCGATGGCGACGTGGTGCAACGCGGCGCGTAGCGCCATGTCGCCCCGGTCGGCCTCGTGAACCATTTTCTCCCACGGTGCCGACGCCTTCGGGTGTTCGCCGAGTTCGCCGCGACCCTCGTCAGTGAGGGTGAACACGCGGCGCCCGTCGACGCTCTGGGAGCGGACGAACCCCTGGTCCTCCAGCAGCTGGAGCGCCGGATACAACGATCCGGGACTCGGGCGCCAGATTCCCTCGGTGCGATCGGCCAGCTCTTGCATCATCTCGTAGCCGTGCATCGGCCGCTCATTGAGCAGCGCCAGTACGGCAACGCGGACGTCGCCCCGTCGGCCGCGGCCGCGCCGCACCGACGTCTCGCGGTCTCCGCGGCCTTCGCCGCGTCCGCCGTGTCGCGGTCCGTGGCGGTGGCGCCGGGGTGACCGCTCCGCGAAGAGCTGGGCCTCGCCCGACTCGTCGCGTCCTTCTCGCCCTCGTGGCGAGTGGTTGTGATTCTCATGTCTCATGAGAGTCTCCTTTCGATAGATTGGTACCTATAACGATATATCGTTATAGGTCGTTTGTCAAGTGGCAGCTTGAACTGCCTGGTCAGCGGGCGTAGAAGATCACAGCGGGCCACGATGGGCCGCAGATGTCGCTCACGGAGGCGCGGTTTCGAGTCCAAGCAGTGCGCTGGGTTTCCGGCGACTGGGTCAGGTGACGTCTCTTCGGGTGGCGAAGCGGGGCTCACGGTGACTTTCCTCCGCCATGACGTCAACCAGCACCTCGACCGCGTCGAAGACATCCATAAAGCGCAAATACAGCGGCGCGAACCCGAAACGAGCGACGTCGGGATCGCGAAAGTCTCCTACGACCCCGCGTTCAATGAGTGCCTGGATGACGCCGTAGGCGTCGGGGTGACGAAGGGCCACCTGGCTCCCCCGTCGTGCGTGTTCGCGTGGTGTCACGACCTCAAAGGCATTCCCGAAACGCTCGTCGACGAGTTCGATGAAGAGATCGGTGAGCGCAAGGCTCTTTACGCGCAGCTGCTCCATCGAGACTCGGTCGAAGACCTCGAGCGCTCCGTCGAACGCGGCGAGCGCCACGATCGACGGCGACGACGTGACGAACGCTTGCATGCCCTTGGCCGGCTCGTATCCGAGCTCGAAGTCGAAGGGCCGGGCGTGACCGAGCCAGCCCGGCAAAGGGTTCTGAAGGACCCCTTGCCAGGAGCGGCGCACGTAGGCGAAGGCAGGCGCGCCCGGGCCACCGTTTAAGTACTTGTACCCACAGCCCGCGGCGAAGTCGACGCGCGCGCCCTCGACGTCGAGGGGCACGGCGCCGGCGGAGTGCGCGAAGTCCCAGAGCATCAGTGCTCCAACGGCGTGCACCTCCTCGGTGATGGCTCGGAGGTCGAGCATCTCGCCCGTTCGAAAGTCGACGTGGGTCAGCATCACGAGCGCGACGTCATCGTTGAGCTCGTCGGCAAGCGTCGCACGGTTGATCGGCCGCACCTCGACGGGGCGCCCGGCGCGAGCAGCCATGGCTCGAGCGATGTAGAGGTCCGAGTGGAAGTTCGCGGCGTCGGTGACGATCACGTGTCGATCCGGTCGTTGCTCGAGCGCGCCGCCGATGAGTTTCGCGAGTAGGAACGTCAACGTATCGGCGACGAGCACCTCATCGGCATTGGCGCCAAGGAGTGGCGCGAGTCGCGCGCCGAGCGCCGTTGGCATAGCCATCCACCCCGCGTCGATCCAGCTGCGCACGAGACCCTGTCCCCACTCCTCAGTCGAGGACCTCGTTCACGCGTCGCGTGACGCCTCTCGACACCGGACCAAGCGAGTTCCCGTCGAGGTAGATCTCCCCCGCCGGCAGCACGAACTCGTCGCGCAGCCCGGAGAGCTCATCCTTGTCGTCCAGTGCGACGCACTCGTCGCGCGTGATCACAACACCGACCGCACTTCCCAGAGCACCGGGTACAGGCGCTGGGCGAGCGTCGTGTCGAGAAAGGCCATGCCGGCGCTCCCCCCGGTGCCCGGGCGCCGTCCGATCTGGCGGCCCGCCATCAACAAGTGCTGGTAGCGCCAGAGCGCGAGGTTCTCGTCGTGGTCGACCAGGAGCTCGGCCACCTCGTGCAGCGCCGACGCGACGACGGTTCGTCGTGCGAGTGATACAGCGCGCGCAGGAGGTCGAGGAGATCGTCCTCCTCTGACGCGCCGAGGGAGGCGCGCAGCGACCGCTCGAACCCGGCCCACACCGTGGGCTCCTCGCTCACGCCACGGAGCCAGGCTCGCTGCTCGTCGTCGAAGAAGTCGAAGTCGAGCATCGGCCGCCTTACCGGCGCCGCTGAGGAACTCGATCGCGCGGAACTGGAACGACTGGAAGCCCGACGCCGGGTCCAACGGGTCGCGGAACTCGAGAAAGCCCTCGGGCGACATCGTGTCGAGCATTCGCAGATGAGCGAGCAGCAGCTCTTCGACCTCGACGAGGCGACGAAGGTGAGAGGTCGCCCGCCACGGTTCGTCCTTTCGTGAGCGCGGCTGCGGCGCGTCGCAGCTCGTCGACGATCACCTTGAACCAGAGCTCGTAGGACTGGTGGACGACGATGAAGAGAAGTTCGTCGGGGGCGTCCTCGGTGAGCGGCATCTGGAGCTTCGGAGTAGGTCGTTGATGCGAAGGTACGTCGAGTAGTCGGTGCCTTTTGCCACGGCTTCACCTTACGTCTGCTGCAACACACGACGTTACGAACGGTGATGGGCTTGTAGCGGAGCCGGTGCGGTTGGTCCGCGTCCGTGCCGAGGCGCTTGTGGCGCTCGGCCTCGTAGTCCGAGAAGTTGCCCTCGAACCACCGCACGACGGCGTCGTCTTCGAAGGCGAGCACGTGGGTCGAGATCCGGTCCAAGAACCAGCGGTCGTGGCTGATCACCACCGCGCAGCCCGGGAACGATCAAGAGCCCGTCTTCGAGTGCGCGCAGGGTGTCGACGTCGAGGTCGTTCGTCGGTTCGTCGAGCAAGAGCACGTTGCCCTCACTGCGCAGCACCTTGGCCAGTTGTACGCGATTTCGTTCGCCGCCAGAGAGTCTCGCCGACCTTCTTCTGTTGTTCGCTGCCTTTGAAGCCGAAACTCGCGACGTAGGCGCGTGCGTGGACCTCTCTGGAACCAACGACCATGTGCTCCTGCCCGCCACTGATTTCGTCGAACACCGTGCTCGCCGCGTCGAGGGAGTCACGCGACTGATCGACGTAGGCGAAGCGGACGGTCGGACCGACAACGATCGTGCCCGCGTCGGGCTGCTCCTGACCGACCATCATCGCGAAAGAGCGTCGTCTTGCCCGCGCCGTTCGGCCCGATCACGCCGACGATGCCGCCGGGTGGGAGGAGGAACGTGAGGTCCTCGATGAGGAGCCGATCGTCATAACCCTTGGTGAGGGCTCGGGCGTTGACCACGAGGTCGCCAAGGCGCGGTCCTGGCGGGATCGCCATCTCGAGGCGATCGGCGCGTCGTTCGGCCGCCTCCGACTCGGCGACGAGTTCGTTGAAGGAGTTGACGCGGGCCTTGCCCTTGCTCTGTCGAGCGCGCGGCGACAGACGGATCCACGCGAGTTCGCGTTCGAGTGACGCCTCGCGTGCCTTATCGGCGTGCTCTTCCGCGGCGAGCCGGGCCTGCTTCTGCTCGAGCCACGACGAGTAGTTGCCCTCCCAGGGGATGCCGTCGTCCTCGGTCGAGTTCGAGGATCCACTGGGCCGCGTTGTCGAGGAAGTAGCGGTCGTGCGTGATCGCGACCACGGTGCCGCTGTACTCCTGCAAGGTTCGTTCCAGCCACGCGACCGACTCGGCGTCCAAGTGGTTGGTCGGTTCGTCCAGCAACAACAAGTCAGGTCGAGCAAGGAGGATTCGACAGAGAGCGACGCGCCGGCGCTCGCCCCCAGAGAGCGTCGCCACGCTCGCGTCGGGCGGGGGCAAGCGCAGGGCGTCCATGGCGATGTCGAGAGTGCGCTCGAGGTCCCAGGCGTTCGCGGCGTCGATGCTGGGTCTGGAGGTCGGACTGCTCGACTGAGGAGTGCGTCGAAGTCAGCCTCGGGATCGGCCATCGCGGCGCACACCTCGTTGAAGCGAATCAGGAGGTCGCGCTGTTCCGCGATGCCGTCGGCGACGTTACCGACGACGTCCTTCGTCGGATCGAGCTGGGGCTCTTGCGAGAGATACCCGACGCTGAATCCTGGCGTGAGCCGCGCCTCCCCCGTGAAGCCGTCGTCGAGTCCGGCCATTATGCGCAAGAGCGACGACTTACCGGAGCCGTTGGCCCCGATCACGCCGATCTTGGCGCCTGGGTAGAACGAGAGATTGATACCCCGCAAGACCTCTCGGTCCGGCGGGTAGAACCGGCGCAAGTCGCGCATCGTGAAAATGAACTGAGCTACCACGTCTCTAGTGTGGCCGAAAAGTTATGAGCGAATTGGTGTCGCGCTCGTTACAGGGGCACCACTACGCTCGAGAAATGTCAAAGTCCGAAACGGAGCTGGGCTCTACCAAAGCGCACCATGAGGCCCCCGACTGGCTGGTACTCACGATCGCCTGCATCGCGCAGTTCATGGTGGTCCTCGACGTCTCCATCGTCAACGTGGCGCTGCCGAGCATGGGGCAGGACTTGCACTTCACCTACTCGAGTGCGCAGTGGGTCATCAACGCGTACGTCCTGACCTTCGCTGGCTTCTTGTTGCTCGGCGGTCGTGCCGCCGACTTCTTCGGACGGCGCAACGTCTATCTGACGGGCATCGTGGTCTTCACGCTGGCGAGCATCGGCGCCGGCGTCGCCCATACCGCGGCCGAGATGGTGACGGTTCGCGCAATTCAGGGCGTCGGAGGCGCGATCCTGTCGCCCGCGACGCTCACCATCATCGTCACGACCTTTCAGGGACCACGGCTTCCCAAAGCCATCGGCGCCTGGAGCGCCATGGCGGGCGCCGGCGGCGCGGTCGGCGCGCTTCTCGGTGGCATCCTGACGGGACTCGTCTCGTGGCGATGGATCTTCTTCATCAACGTGCCCATCGGCGTCGTCGCCGGCACGATCGCCGTGCTCTACCTGCGTGAGATGCGCAACAAGGACGCCACCTCCAAGCTCGACGTGACCGGCGCCGTGCTCGTGACAGGCGGCCTCGCGTCGGTGATCTACGCCGTGGTGAACACCACGACCCACGCCTGGTCCTCCACGTTCACGCTGAGTTGGCTCTTCGCCGGCTTCGTGCTTATCGTCGGCTTCCTCTTTTGGGAACGGCGGATTGCCTCGCACCCGCTCGTGCCATTTCGCGTCTTTCGATCGCGACCGCTCTCCGTGGCGAACGGCGTCATGGTGCTCGTCGGCGGGGTCTTCTTCGCGATGTGGTACTTCCTGACGTACTACTTCCAGTTCGTCCTCGGTTACGGCGCACTTCAGCGCGGGCTTCGCCTTCGTCCCGATGGCGATCGGCATCATCGCGGGCGCACAGATCTCCTCACGTATCCTCACGAAGACGGGCGTGCGTCCACTCCTGCAGGTCGGCGCGACGCTCGCGACGCTCGGCTTCCTCTGGCTCTCGTTGGTCCAACCGACGAGTTCGTACTGGGCCAACGTCCTCGTGCCCGCCTTCGTGACGGCGTTCGCGATGGGTCTGCTGTTCGCGCCGCTCGCGACCGCGGCGACCGCCAGCGTCGACCGCAGCGACGCCGGTCTCGCGTCGGGCATCCTCAACACCGCGCGCCAGGTGGGTGGCTCGCTGGCCCTCGCCATCTTGGCGACGGTCGCGACCGACCGAACCGCGCACTCACTGCTCGCGGGCGTGACGCGAAACCTCGCCCTCACCCAGGGCTATCAGCGTGCCTTTCAAATCTCCGCCGTGATCACGTTGTTGGCGCTCGGACTGACATTCGTCTTACCCCCACGTACCGGCCGCGTCGCGCCTAAGTAATCCCTACATTACGGGGGAGTTGGGCCGCGAGACCGATTTCCGGTCGCCCCATTTCACATCTTCATTCGGGGCTAGTGTCACCAATGACAACTATCCGCAAGTGTGATGACGCCGTGTCGGCGGGTCGTCGAAGCTGAGGACAATCCTTCACGGGTTGACAAACGAATAAGGGAGAAATCAATGGGGAGAATTCGTCGCCTCGCTACGGTGCTCGGGGCTGGAACCTTGGTTCTTGGCACCCTCACGGTGAGTGTGGCCGCGACAACGATGTCGGCGTCCGCCGCGTCGAAGTTCAAGGCCTGCGTCGTAACCGACACCGGTGGCATCAACGACAAGTCCTTCAACGCCTCGGCCTACGCGGGATTGAAGGACGCCGCCAAGCAGGACAGCAACATCTCGTACCAGTACCTCTCGTCCACCTCGTCGTCGGACTACGCGCCCAACATCAACACCTTCATCTCGAAGGGCTGCGGCATCATCGTCACCGTCGGCTTCTTGATGGACGCGGCGACCGCCAAGGCCGCGAACGCTCACCCGAGCCAGAAGTTCGCGATCGTCGACGACGCGCCGGTGGTGAAGGCGGGCACGCACGTGGACGCTCTCCAGTACGAGACCGACCAGGGCGGCTTCCTCGGCGGCATCCTCGCCGCGGGCATGACGAAGACCGGCACGGTGGCGACCTACGGGGGCCAGAACTTCCCCGCGGTCACCCTCTACATGAACGGTTTCGTCGCGGGAGTTCGCTACTACGACAAGACCTACTCGAAGTCCGTCAAGGTGCTCGGCTGGACGCCCGGTAAGGGAGCCTGCTCGCTCGCTGCCTGCGCCGGCAAGGGTACCTTCATTGGAAACTTCACCGACCAGACCGCCGGCAAGACGGACACCACCACCTTCTTCTCCGAAGGTGCGGACATTGTCTTCCCCGTCGCGGGTTCGGTAGGCCTCGGATCGGTCGCAGCGGCGCAGCAGGCGGGCGCCGGGCACTACGTCATGTGGGTTGACAGCAACGGCTGCGTCTCCGATCACGCGGACTGCAAGTACTTCGTCGGCACGGTCGCGAAGGGCGTCGAGCCTTCCGTGGAGGCCGCGGTCCTCTCGGCCGCGAAGGGCACCTTTAAGGCCGGCTCGTACATCGGCACCTTGAAGAACAACGGCACGCAGCTCGAGTACGGCGGCGTCATGGTTCCCGAGAAGCTGAAGACGGAGATCGCGACCGCCAAGGCGGGCATCATTGCCGGCACCATCTCGGTGAACCCGAACAAGTACCCAGCTAGTTAGCCAACGAGCGCCTCGGCGCTCCATCTCGACAAAGACCCGGGATACGTCCCGGGTCTTTGTCGCGGCCTACGATGAGACCTCATGCAACTTGAGCTGCGCGGGATAACGAAACGATTCGGTTCGCTCACCGCCAACGACCACATCAGCCTCAAGGTCGAGCCCGGGCAGATCCACTCGCTCCTCGGCGAGAACGGCGCGGGCAAGTCGACGCTGATGAACGTGCTTTTCGGGCTGCTCAGCCCGGACGAGGGCGAGATCCTGATCGACGGCGAGGTCGTGCCGATCGCCGACTCGGGCGACGCGGTACGCCGAGGTATCGGGATGGTCCATCAGCACTTCATGTTGGTGCCGGTCTTCAGCGTTACCGAGAACGTCGTGCTCGGATTCGAACCCACCAAGTCGCTCAATCGCGTCGACTACCGGCGAGCCATCGAGGAGATTAAGGATCTCTCTCGGCAGTTCGGCCTCGAGGTCGACCCACTCGCCGTCGTAGAGAACTTGCCGGTCGGCCTGCAACAGCGCGTCGAGATTTTAAAGGCTCTCAGCCACGACGCGGAGCTCTTGATCCTCGACGAGCCGACGGCCGTCCTGACGCCTCAGGAGATCGAGGCGCTGATGGCGATCATGCGCTCACTCGCCGCGGCCGGCAAGTCGATCCTCTTCATCACGCACAAGCTGAAGGAAGTAAAGGAGATCGCGGACGTGATCACCGTGATCCGCCAGGGTCGGGTGGTGGGGACCGCTGAACCGACGGCCTCGGAGTCCGAGCTCGCCTCGATGATGGTTGGCCGGGACGTTACCCTAACGGTCGAAAAGTCGCCGTACGACCCGGGCGAGACGGTGCTCGAGGTCCGCGACCTCGTCGTACTCGACGACCGCGGGCTCGTGGCGGTAGACGGCGTCTCGCTCGAGGTTCGAGCCGGCGAGGTGTTGGCGCTCGCCGGGGTCCAGGGCAACGGCCAGACCGAGTTCGTCGAGGCGCTCGTCGGCATGCGACCAGTGCTCTCGGGATCCGTCACCCTCAATGGGCGCGACGTCACGCACTTGACCCCGCGCCAAGCCCTCGACGCGGGGTTCGGACACATTCCCGAGGACCGCCAGCGTGACGGACTGGTTCTCTCGATGTCGGTCGCCGACAACCTCGTGCTCAACACGCCCCGTCGGGCGCCCTTCGCTCGCCACGGCACGCGCAACTTCAACGCCATCAACGAGCACGCCGAACAGCTCGTGCGCGACTTCGACATCCGCACGACCTCAATCATGGCGCCGGCCAGTTCGCTCTCGGGTGGCAATCAGCAGAAGGTCATCGTCGCGCGCGAACTCTCGCGCCAGATCGAGTTCCTCGTCGCCTCCCAACCCACTCGGGGCCTCGACGTCGGCTCGATCGAGTACGTGCACCGTCAGATCGTCGCGCACCGCAACCGGGGCCTCGGCTCGCTCATCGTCTCCTCAGAGCTCGACGAGGTCCTCGCCCTCGGCGACCGGATCGCCGTGATGTTCGAGGGCAAGATCAGCGGCGTCGTCGAACCCACGGTGAGTCGAGAGTCGATCGGGCTCTTGATGGCCGGCACCTCGCTGGCGATGGCCAGTGGCTGAGGCGACGCCCGCGCCTCGGCCCTCACTCTGGGCCCGCTACACGTCGAGCAGCCCCTTCGTCGTCGCAGTGTTCGCACTACTGCTCGGGTTGGTCTTCGGTGCGCTCATCATCATCACGACGACGCCCGCGGTGCTCGACGCGTGGCGCGAGATCTTCCGCAGCTGGGACGGGCTGCCCCACGCCCTCAATATCTCCTTCGACAACGTCGGGGCCGCCTACCGGGCGATCTTCACGGGATCGGTCGTGGACCCGCAGGGCTTCTGGCACTCGCTGACGACCGGAAAGGGCTGGACGAATACGTTGACGCCGATCTCGGAGACCTTCACGTACGCGACGCCCCTCGTGATCGTGAGCATCGGCGTCGGGATTGCCTTCCAGACCGGCCTCTTTAACATCGGCGCCAACGGCCAGGCCGTGATCGGCGGCGTCGCGGGCGCCGCCGTGGGATCGATGCTGCACATGCCGACCGTGATCCACCTCCCTCTCTCGCTGCTCGGGGGCATCGTTGGCGGCGTGGTCTGCGGGCTGGTGCCCGGGCTGCTCAAGGCGTTCACCGGGGCGCACGAGGTCATCGTGACGCTGATGTTCAACTACGTGACCTACGCGTTCTTGCTCTACGCCGTGCTCTCGACCCCGTTCCAGCAACCCGGCCAGCAGAACGACATCGGGCGCACGATGGACCCCTCGGCCCAGCTCGCGCCACTCTTCGGCCAGAGCTCGGGGCTGCGCGTCAGCTACGGCGTCTTCGTCGCGGCCCTCGTGGTGCTGTTCGCGTGGTGGTTGCTCGATCGATCCTCGCTCGGCTTCGACTTCCGCGTCACGGGGGCGAACCCGTCGGCCGCGCGGGCCTCGGGCATCAGCGCCCGGACGGTGATCGTCACGGTGTTCCTCATCTCGGGGGGCCTCGCCGGTCTCGCGGGCGTCGTCCAGGTCGCGAGCACCACCCACTACATCGACGGTGGGTTCCTCATCGGCAACGCCGGCATTGGCTTCACGGCGATCACGGTCGCGCTGCTCGGGCGCAATCGCCCGATGGGCATCGTCTGGGCTTCTTTGCTCTTCGCCGCCCTCGGCGTCGGGGGCCGCAACATGCAAGCTTCGACCGGAATCCCGCTCGACCTCGCCACGGTGATCCAGTCCGCGATCGTGCTCTTCGTCGCCACGCCGGTGATGGTGAAGGAGATCTTCCGGCTGAAGGCGGCCCCGACCGATCACGTCCAACTCGCGACGACGGGATGGGGCGCGTGACCGTCGTCGCGACGACCGCGTCCGACGCGGCTCCAGTGGTCCACAGCCGTCGGACGAGGGTCATCGCCGTCCTGATGGGTCTCGTCGGGGTGTTCATGATCTGGGTGCTCGGCGTGGGTAGTTCCTCCCGCTCGCACGCGTCGCTCACCTTCACGCCGATCAGCCTCACCAACGCGCCCTGGCACCTCGGGTCGCTGACGGTCGCGGTGCGCTGGACCGACGTCGTGCTCGGACTCATCGTCGTCGCCATGGCCGCCGAGGTCTTCGTGCGTCGACCCAAGCGCGCCGTGATGGTGCGCTTCGGCGGCGTCGCCGTGCTCTTCCTCATCGCCGTGCTCTTTTGGGCGGCGCGCACGCCGGGCCCGTCGCCGATCTCCTTCGTCAACGTCACCTCGATACTGATCGGCGCGTCGGCGACCACGATGGTCCTCGTCTTCGGATCCCTCTCGGGGGTGATGTGCGAGCGCGCCGGCGTCGTGAACATCGCGATCGAGGGTCAGTTCATCGCGGGCGCCTTCCTCGGCAGCATGATCGCCTCGACGACGGGCAACTTCTTCTACGCGGCCCTCGCCGGGGCGGCCGCGGGGGGCGTCATCGGGCTCGTGCTCGCCTTCTTCTCGCTGCGCTACCGCTCGGACCAGATCATCGTGGGCATCGTGCTCGTCACGATGCTCTCGAGCCTCTCCTCGTACCTCAACCTTCAGGTCTTCACGCCCTTTCCGAACTTCAACACCGGCAACCTCGCGCCGAACCTCGCGATCCCCCTGCTCTCGAAGATCCCGATCATCGGCCCGGTCTTCTTCAACCAGTCGGGCTTCTTCTACGTCATGATCGTCCTCGTCGCCGTCGTGAGCTTCGCCCTCTTTAAGACCCGCTACGGCCTGCACGTGCGCGCCGTCGGGGAGCACCCGCGCGCCGCCGCCACGGTCGGCATCGACGTCATCCGCGTGCGCTACATCAACGTCGTGCTCGGCGGCGTGATCGCCGGCGTCGGCGGGGTCGCCTTCATGGCGACCCAGGGCCAGTTCCAGGTCGGCTACACCTCGGGGCTCGGCTACATCGCCCTCGCCGCGCTGATCTTCGGTCGTTGGCGCCCCTCGGGCGCGGTCGTCGCCTCGATCATCTTCGGGCTCTCGGTCTACCTCTCCTACAACCTCGTCACCTACCAGGTGCCGATCTCGATCTACTTCTTGAACATGGTCCCCTACCTCATCACCATCGCGGTAGTGGCGGGCCTCATCGGACGGGTGCGGCCGCCCGCGGCCGACGGACGGCCGTACTTGCGGGACTAGCCGAGCGCGCCCAGTCCCCCGACGACCCGCGCGGCCGCCTCCATCGCGATCTCCAGCGCGGCATCGGGCGCGTCACCGTGCAGTCGAGCGCCGAGGTAGGTGCCCGTCGCCGCGTCCCCGGCACCCGTGGTGTCGAGCACGCGCACCTCGCGCGCGGGCGCGCCGAAGCGTTCGTGACCGCGGGCCGCGCGCGCGCCGTGCTCGCCGAGCGTGACGACCGCCTCCTCGAAGCTCGCCGCGAGCACGTCGAGCGCGCCGTCGACGTCGCGCGCGCCAGTGAGCACGAGCGC
Organism: uncultured Acidimicrobiaceae bacterium; assembly: GCA_963823815.1. Lineage (GTDB taxonomy): Bacteria > Actinomycetota > Acidimicrobiia > Acidimicrobiales > RAAP-2 > RAAP-2. The sequence goes on along the minus strand of CAWGMU010000003.1, from coordinate 277,746 downwards.
CTCCTCTTCATTGGCGAAGATCCACTTGGCAAAGCTCGCCACCTCGAGGAACACCTCGGGCGTGATCTCGCGCAGCGGCGCGACCGAGCAGACGTCGACCGAGGTGGTGTGGCCGACCTGCTCCGCTAGCCGCAGAGCCCGCACCGCCGCGGGACGCGTCGCGAGATCGAGCAGCAGGTAGCCCGATACGTGGAGATGGTCGTAGGGTTCGGCGAGGCACGCCTCCACGAAGGGGACACTCAGCCGGGAGTTCGCGCCGCGATCGGTCAACATCGAGCGCTGTCCGTCCGAGGAGACGAGAGCCACCACGGTGCCGGTCGGCGCGTCGACGATCTCGAGCTCGGCCGTGACGTCGGCCCGACGAAGCGACTCGGCGAAGACGTCGCCTCCGGCGTCCTCACCGGCGGCGCCGACGTAGCGGACCTCGTGGCCGCTCGCGCGCACGGCGATGGCGAGGTTGGCGCCCGCCCCGCCGCGCGTCGCCTTGATGGTGGCCGGCGTGTCGCTCGCCGGCGCGAACGATCCGTCGAGGACGCACCACGACGTCGAGCATCACGTCCCCGAGGACGACGGCGACGCTCACCCGAGGTGCACCAACGCCGCGGCGATCCTCGCCGCCGAGGCGCCGCGTTCGCGACCACCAGGTCTCGATTCACCTGCGACGCTCACGCCGGCCGTGTAGTGCGCGAACTCGGCGAGTAGTGCGGGCGTGACGTCCTTGCCGCGAACGCCCTCGAGCTGTGCGCGCATCAGCGCGCTCTCGAGGGCCTCGTCGTGGAGATGGCGGTCGAGCTCGTGCTCGGCCGCGACGGGATTCGCGACGAGAAACCCGGTCGAGGAGAGCTCGCGGTGGCGCGCGAAGGCCATCGCGGCCTCGTTCGGCACTCGCCACCGACCAGTCGATTGCGAAACCGCTATCGCGCAAGTAGAAGCCCGGGAACTGTCGCGTCCCGAAACCGACGACCGGCGACGCCGAGGGTGTCGAGGCGCTCGAGCGTCGCGCCGATGTCGAGGATGGACTTCACGCCCGAGGCGACGACGAGCACCGGGCGTGCGCGCGAGCGTCGTGAGGTCCGCGGACTCGTCGAAGACTCTCGTTCGCGTCGCGGTGCACGCCGCCGAGGCCGCCCGTCGCCATCACCGAGATGCCCACGCGATGCGCGACGGCGATCGTGCCCGCGACGGTCGTCGCGCCGTCGGTGCCGGTCGCGAGCGCGACGCCGAGGTCACGCGCGGAGAACTTCGCCGCCCGTCGCTCGGGACTCGCGAGCGCCTCGAGCTCCTTCGCGCTGAGTCCGACGACGACGCGGCCGTCGAGCACGCCGATGGTTGCGGGCATCGCACCGCTCGCGCGCACCGCGTCCTCGCACGCCGCGCGCGACGTCGAGGTTGATCGGCGCGGGTAAGCCGTGGACGATGATCGTGGTCTCGAGCGCGACGACGCCGCGACCCTCGTCAACGCGCGTCGCGACCTCGTCAGCGACGACGACCGAGGGGAATCGAGAGTTGCTCACGCAGCGCGAAGTGTACTGTGAGATCGTGAGTTCGGCCCCGGACATCGAGTGGGCCAACCTGCGCTGCGCTCGCGCGCGACGCCGCGAGCCGCTCCTACGCTCCGTATTCGACGTCTGCGCGTCGGCGCTGGCGGACTGCGCCCCGACGGCACGACCGTCGTGGGCTCGAACGTCGAGAACGCGAGCTACGGGCTGACGCTCTGCGCCGAGTGCTCCCTCGTCAGCGACCTCGTGCGCCGCGGCGGCGGCCGTCTGGTCGCGGTGTCGATCGTCGCGGGCGACGGCGACCCGCTCGCGCCGTGTGGCCGGTGCCGGCAACTGCTCTACGAGCACGGCGGCCCCGAACTCCTGGTCGACGGCGGCGAACGGCGCGCCGCCGACGTCGGCTGATCGAACTACTGCCCGACGCCTTCGGCCCCGAGGATCTGGGGACGCGGACTAGCTCGTGAGCCCCCAGTCGGCGGTGGACGTGATCACCACGAAGCGAGACGGACGTCGCCCTCTCTGACGAGGCGATCACGTGGGTGCTCGACGGCTACCTGCGCGGCGAGGTCGCCGAGGAGCAGATGTCCGCGCTCTTGATGGCGATCTTCTTCAATGGTCTCGGCGACGCGCGAGCTCACTTCGTGGACTGACGCGATGATCGACTCCGGCGAGCGACTCGATCTGCGCGGCCTCTCGCGCCCGACGGTCGACAAGCACTCGACCGGCGGCGTCGGCGACAAGGTTTCGCTGATCCTCGCGCCGCTCGTCGCGGCGTGCGGCGCCGCGGTGCCGCAACTCTCCGGTCGCGGACTCGGCCACACCGGCGGCACGCTCGACAAGCTCGAGTCGATTCCCGGCTGGCGCGCGACGCTCTCGAACGACGAGATCCGCGAACAGCTCGAGCGCGTCGGCGCCGTCATCTGCGCGGCCGGGGTGGGGCTCGCGCCGCGTCGACCGCAGGCTCTACGCGCTGCGCGACGTGACCGGGCACCGTCGAGCTCGATCCCGCTCATCTCGTCGTCGATCATGTCGAAGAAGATCGCCGAGGGCACCGAGGCGCTCGTCCTCGACGTGAAGGTCGGCTCGGGCGCCTTCATCAAGGACGTCGACGCGCGCTCGCGAGCTCGCCCACACCATGGTGGACCTCGGCGCCGAGCACGGCGTCAAGACCGTGGCGCAGTCTCACGTCGATGGACGCGCCGCTCGGCCGCGCGGTCGGCAACGCGCTCGAAGTCGCCGAGGCCGTCGACGTCCTGCAGGGGGCGGGGCCCAGCGACGTTCGCGAGCTCTCGCTCGACCTCGCGCGGATCATGCTCGAACTCGTCGGCATCAAGGCCGATCCCGGCGACCGCGCTCGACGACGGCTCGGCCCTACGAGGTCTACCGCGCGATGATCGCCGCCCAGGGCGGCGACCCCGACGCCGCGCTCGCGGTGGCGCCACTCCGCGAGGTCGTCGCCGCTCCGCGCGACGGGTACGTGCACCGACTCGACGCGTCGCGGTCGGCGTCGCGGCGTGGCGACTCGGCGCGGGACGCGCGCGCCGCAAGGACGATCCGGTCAGCGCCACGGCGGGCGTGCGTCTGTCTCGTGCGTGAGGGCGACTCGGTGAGTAGCGGGCCAGCCGCTCGTTGAGCTGCACGCCGACGACGAAACCCACCTTGCCACTGGGACGCGACGCGATCGCCGGATGCGCGTCGAGGTCGACGGACGAATCCCCGAGACGCACGAGCCGTTCGTGCTCGAACTCATCGACGACTAAACGGGCCCGTTGGCTAGCCTGAATCCATGACGATCGCCCTCACCTCCGAGGTCATCCGCCGGGCGCCCAAGGTTCTGCTCCACGACCACCTCGACGGCGGGCTGCGGCCCGAGACGGTCCTCGAACTCGCCCACGAGTGCACTACGCCGGGCTGCCGACCAACGACCCCGACGAGCTGCGCCGTTGGTTCGTCGCGGACACGCCCGGCAGCGACCTCGTGCGCTACCTCGAGGGCTTCGCGCACACGACGGCCGTCATGCAGACGAAGGACCAGCTCGAGCGCGTGGCCGCCGAGAGCGCCGTCGACCTCGCGCGCGACGGCGTCGTCTACGCCGAGGTCCGCTTCGCGCCCGAACTGCACCTGGACGGCGGGCTCACGTTGCACGAGGTCGTGCGAGCCGTGCTCGACGGCTTCGCGCTCGGCACGAAGGAGGCGGCCGAACTGAGGGCCGTCACATCGTCGTGCGCACGATCCTCTCCGCGATGCGCCAGGCGAGCCTGAGCGAGACGATCGCCGAGCTCGCGGTCGAGCTTCCGCGACGCGGGGCGTCTGCGGCTTCGACATCGCCGGGCCCGAGGATGGCTTCCCGCCGACGCAGCACCTGCGCGCCTTCCACCTCGTCCAGCGCGAAGACTTCCACCTGACGATCCACGCCGGCGAGGCGTTCGGTCTGCCCTCGATCTGGGAGGCGGTGCAGTTCTGCAACGCCGAGCGGCTGGGCCACGGCGTGCGCATCGTCGACGACATCACCGAGATCGACGGTCGCCTACCACCTCGGCCGCCTGGCCAACTACGTGCGCGACCGGCGCATCCCACTCGAGGTCTGTCCGACCTCCAACGTGCACACCGGCGCGGCGAGGTCCATCGCGACCCACCCGATCGATCTGCTTCGAAGCGCCTGCGCTTTCGCGTCACGCTCAACACCGACAATCGGCTGATGAGCGGCGTCACCATGCTCGGGGAGTTCGAGCGCTGCGCCGCGGCGTTCGGCTGGACGCTGGCCGACATGGAGTGGCTGACGCTCAACGCCGCGAAGAGCACGTTCTACCAGTTCGACCAGCGCCTCGCCATGATCAACACGGTGATCAAGCCCGGGTACGCCGCGCTGCGCCTACAGGCGTAGCAGCACCTCGCAGTTCGGCGAGCACGCGCCTCGACGAGTGTCGGCCGCCCTCGCGCGCTGCTCGCGAGCAACGTCCCGTCCCTCGGCGGCGTCGACCTCGACGTAGGCCTTCAGCTTCGGCTCGGTGCCCGAGGGTCGCACGACCACCCGACCGAGCTCGCCGAGCGCGAGCACCACGCCCTCGGTCGGCAGCAGTCCCGCGCAGCCGCGCCCGAGGTCGACGACGTCGGTCACCGGCAGCGCGCCGAGCGCCGTCGGCGGACTGGTCGAGCAGCCGAGCGACCACGTCGGCGGATCGACGTGAGGCCGTCGGGGCCCTCGGCACGCAGTGAGAGCTGCTACGTCGAGTGCACGCCGAAGCGACCTTCGAGGTCGTCGAGTCGGTCGAGCAGGCTGCGTCCCTCGCGCCGCAGCCGGTCGGCCAGCGCCGCGAGAGCGAGTCGCCGCCGACATGCCGTCCTTGTCGGCGACGTCGGGCGTCGACCGCGAAGCCGAGCGCCTCCTCGTACCCGAAGCCGAGCACGCCGTCGCCCGGCAGCGCGCGCGAGCCACTTGAAGCCCGGTCAGCGTCGTCGCGCAAGCGAACGCCGTGCGCGCTCGCCATCTTCGCGAGCAACGTCGAGGAGACGATCGTGGTCGCGACGACGTCCTTCGCCGCCGCGATCTCCTCGAGCAGCGTCGGAGGCGAGCAGCCAGCCGATCTCGTCGCCTCGCAGGGCGCGCCACTTCGATCCGTCGCGAACGGCCGCGCCCAAGCGATCGGCGTCGGGGTCGTTGGCGAGGATGAGTTCGGCGTTCGCCTCGGTCGCCGTCGCCATCGCGAGGTCGAGCGCGCCGGGCTCCTCGGGGTTCGGGAACGGCAACGTCGGAAACGAGCCGTCGGGCGCGAACTGCTTCGCGACGACGCTCACGTTGACGTAGCCGGCGCGTCAGCGAGCAGTCCTGGTCATGAACGCGCCGCCGACGCCGTGCAGCGGCGTGTAGGTGAGGCGAAGGTCGCTGCCGCCCGTGACCGAGAAGCGCGCCAACAGGTTGGCGCGGTACTGAGTCCAACGACGTCCGGGGCGATCCGGTGGCGTGGTTCGGCGACTCGAGCGCGTGGCGAGCGCGGCCTCGCCGCGCTGCATCTGGCGATGTCGCTCGACGATCTCGTCGTCGGGCGGGATGATCTGAGCGCCGTCGCGCGCGTAGAGCTTGTAGCCGTTGTCGGCCGGCGGATTATGGCTCGCCGTGACCATGATGCCCGCCGCGGCCGACAAGTGCCTTCACGCAGTAGGCGCACGAGCGGCGTCGGCAGCGCTGAGGGCATCTCGTAGACGAGCGACGCCCGCGCCCAGCAGCACCTGGACGACCTCGTCGTTGAATCGATTCGGACCCGCGGCGTGCGTCGCGACCAACGACGACGCCCTTCGACGCGCCCGACCCCGATCTCGTCGAGCCACGCGAGCACGCCCTGGGTCGCGCGTCGAACGACGTGCCGCGATTCATTCCTGCGGGCCCGGCCATCTCGGGTCCCCGCAGCCCGGCCGTGCCGAAGGTGAGCGGCGCGTCGAAGCGACGCTCGAGTTCGACCTCGTCATCGGCGTCGAGCAGTGCCTGCAGCGTGGCGCGGTCTTCGTCGTCGGGATCGAGGGCGATCCACGCCGTCGACCTGGGCGCGCAACGCGGACTTCACACGACCGGCAGGATCGTCGCCAACAGCGTCCGAGCGACGCGGCCGCGTGCTGGCCCGACTCGAGCACCTCCAGGTGGCTCGAGCGCCGCGCCGCTGACGCCGGCCGCGTAGTTCGAGACCAGGCTCAGCCCGAGCACCTCGGCGCTCGAGGTGACGCGCCGCGATCGCCTCCAGCACGGTTGACATGCCCACGAGGGTCGCGCCGATGGTCCGCGCCATCTGGATCTCGGCGGGCGTCTCGTAGTGCGGTCCGCGAAAGTCCGGGTAGACGCCCTCGGTGAGTTCCGGCGCGACCGTCGTGGACGGCGTCGCGGAGGCGCCGGCTGTAGAGGTCGGAGAGGTCGACGAAGCGCGACCCGTAGCCCTCGGGCGGCGCGTCGCCCTCCAGGGGCGAGGTCGCGGTCAGGTTCATGTGATCGCGGATGACGACCACGGTGCCCGGCGCGACCGCGGGGTCGAGTCCACCGGCGGCGTTCGTGAGCACGACCGTCGTTGCGCCCGCGGCAATGACGGTGCGAACCGGGTGCACGACCTCGTCGGGTCGGTGTACCCTCGTAGAGGTGCACGCGCCCGGCGACGAGCGCCACGTGTCGGTCCCGCCACCGTCGAGGGAGAGGATCTGACCGCTGTGACCGGCGACGGTCGGCGCGGCGAAGCCGCTCAGCTGAGCGGTCGCGACGACGCTCGTCGGGCTCGCCGAGCGCGACGGCGCCCTCCTTCCAGCCCGAACCTAGGACGACCGCCACGTCGTAGTGGTCGACGCCACTCGCCGCGCGCAGCTCGTCGGCCGCGCGCCTGCGCGAGTTCGTACGGACCCGTCGCTACTGGCCGATCGTGTGCCACACCGTCGAGGTCTCGACGAAGGCGCGCAGCCGGCGAAGCGCCGGATCGCTTCGCTCGGCGAGGGGCGCAACACCCGCTTGATCGAACCGGCCCCGAGCAGCTGCGAGGTCATCGGCGAAGCTCTCGTCGACCCCCGCGAGGTCGAGGCCGTCGACGTCCTCGTGGGCGGCGAGCACCGGCGCGAGCTCACCGGTGAAACCGGTGAGGATATTCATAACGCCCGCCGGGGAAGTCGGACGTCGCGGTCATCTCGCCCAGCAGCACCGCGGGCGTGGGCCGCGTCCTCGCTCGCGATCGCGACGACCGTGTTGCCGACAGCAGATCGGCGCGAGCACGGCGTCCACGAACGCCTCGAGGGAGGACGTCCTGCACGCGCGACCACGCCGACGACGCCGCTGGGCTCGGGGATCGAGAAGTTGAAGAACGGTCCGGCGACCGGATTCGACGAGCCCAGCACCTGGGCGACCTTGTCGGTCCACCCGGCGTACCAGACCATCCGGTCGATCGACGCCGAGACGATCTGCGCGCGCGCCCTTTGGTTTGAGGCCCTCGGCGAAGCCGACGTGGTCGGCGAGTTCGTCGCGGCGCGACTCCGCCATCTCCGCCAGTCGGTAGAGGACCTGCCCGCGGTTGTAGGCGGTCGAGCTTCCACCACTCCGACTGGGCGGCGCGCGCGGCGACGACGGCGTCGCGCACGTCCTTGCGCGACGCCTGAGCGACGTTCGCGAGGAACGCACCCGCGGCGAGTTCGCCACCTCGTAGCTGCGGCCCGACTCCGAGCGCGGAAAGGCGCCGTTGATGAGGAGCTTGTAGGTCTTCTTCACGTCGAGGCGCGACTCAGACATCGAGGTACGCCTCGAGACCGTGACGGCCACCCTCGCGACCGAACCCCGACTCGCGCACGCCGCCGAAGGGACTCGTCGGGTCGAAGCGGTTGTAGGTGTTCGCCCAGATGACCCCGGCGCGCAGGCGCTCGGCGACCCAGAGCGTGCGACTCCCCTTCTCGCTCCAGACGCCGCAGGCCAGGCCGTAGTTCGTGTTGTTGGCCTTGGCGACCGCCTCCTCGGGCGTGCGGAAGGTGAGCACCGAGAGGACCGGGCCCGAAGATCTCCTCGCGCGCGATGCGGTGCGACTGGGAGACGTCGGCGAAGACCGTCGGCGCGAACCAGTAGCCCTTCTCGGGCAACTCGCAGGAGCTCGTGTAGCGCGTCGCGCCCTCCTGCTCGCCGTACGCGGTGAGCTCCTCGATCCGCGCGAGCTGCGCGGCCGAGTTGATCGCGCCGACGTCGGTGTTCTTGTCGAGCGGATCGCCGACGCGCAGCTGGTCGACCCGGCGAATCAGGCGACGCAGGACCTCGTCGGCGACGGACTCCTGGACGAGGAGCCGCGAGCCCGCGCAGCACACGTGGCCCTGGTTGAAGAAGATCCCGTCGATGATGCCCTCGATCATCTCGTCGATGGGCGCGTCCTCGAAGACGATGTTCGCGCCCTTGCCGCCGAGCTCGAGCGTGAGGTGCTTGTGGCTCGTCGCGACGCGCTGCTGAATCAGTCGACCCACCTCGGTCGAACCGGTGAAGGCGATCTTGTCGACGCCGGGGTGATCGACCAGAGCGGCGCCCGTCGTGCCGTCGCCGGTGATGATGTTGACCACGCCCGGTGGCAGCTCGGCCTGCTGGAGGATCTCGGCGAGCACGAGCGCCGAGAGCGGCGTCGTCTCGGCCGGCTTCAGGACGCAGGTGTTGCCCGCCGCGAGTGCCGGCGCGAGCTTCCACGCGGCCATGAGCAGCGGGAAGTTCCACGGGATGATCTGACCGGCGACGCCCAGTGGCTTCGGACTCGGGCCGAAGCCCGCGTACTCGAGCTTGTCGGCCCAGCCGGCGTAGTAGAAGAAGTGGGCAGCGGCGAGCGGCACGTCGACGTCGCGCGACTCGCGGATCGGCTTGCCGTTGTCGAGCGTCTCGACGACGGCGAGTTCGCGGGAGCGCTCCTGAATGAGTCGCGCGATGCGGAAGAGGTACTTCGCGCGCTGCGCTCCGGTCGTCTGCGACCACATCGTGTCGTAGGCGCGGCGCGCGGCGACGACGGCGCGGTCGACGTCCGCACTCGACGCCTGGGCGACGGTGGCGAGCGGGTCCTCGTTCGCCGGGTTGAGCGTCGTGAAGGGCTCGTGGCTGCTCGGATCGGTGAAGTCGCCGTCGATGAAGAGGCCGTAGCTCGGACGCAGGTGCGCGATCGCGGCCGACTCCGGCGCCGGGTCGTAGGTCATCGACCCGAGGTGCGAGGTGAGGTCGCTCATCAGTCGGTGCTGAACTCGTCGGCGCGCACGTAGGCGCCGGTGCGCTGCTTCAGGCGCTGCATCAAGAGGTCGTTCAGCAACGACGACGCGCCGAAGCGGAATCCGTCAGGCGTGAGCCACTCGGAGCCGACCGTCTCGTTCACGACCACCAGATAGCGCAGCGCGTCCTTGGCGTTGCGGATGCCGCCGGCGACCTTCACCCCGACGCGCTTGCCCGAGACCTCGGCGAAGTCTCGGGCCGCCTCGAGCATCACGAGCGCGTGGGGCAGCGTCGCGTTCACGCCCGCCTTCCCCGTCGAGGTCTTGATGAAGTCCGCGCCGCCGAGCATGGCGATCCAGCTGGCCCGGCGGACGTTGTCGTAGGTCACGAGCTCACCGACCTCGAGGATGACTTTGAGGTGCGCGGATCCCGTGACCTCACTGCACGGCGACGACCTCGTCGTACACCCGACCGAGGCGCCCGGAGAGGAACGCGCCTCGGTCGATCACCATGTCGATCTCGTCGGCGCCTGCCGCTAGGGCGTCGCGCGCGTCGAGCAGCTTCACCTCGAGTGACGCCCGGCCGGAGGGGAACGCGGTCGCCACGGCGGCGACCTTCACGGGCGAGTCGGCGAGAGCGAGGCGGGCCACCTCGACGAGGTCCGGGTAGACGCACACCGCGGCCGCGCTCGGCACACTTAAGTCGCGCGGATCCGGGTGGATCGCCTTCGCGCAGAGAGACCGCACCCGACCAGGCGTGTCGGCGCCCTCGAGGGTCGTGAGATCCACCATCGAGATAGCGAGGTCGAGGGCCGCGAGCTTGGTCGACTTCTTGAGCGACCTGGTCGCCAGCTTGGCCGCTCGGGCCTCCGCGCCGACCGTGTCCACGCCCGAGAGCGCGGCGACGATCGCGCGAAGTTGGGCCTCGTTCTCGACGACCGGCACGGCCGAACTCGCGGGCAACAGCACGCCGCGATCGTCACTCGAAACAAGCCGCAAGGGCGCCGTACTCACCTGCACCACGCTAGCAATCGACGGGAAAAGTCGTCAGAGGGCTTGGTGCGGGAAGATCGGCAGTTCGCTCGCCGCGAGGCGCTTCGTGAGCGACGGCGCTTCGCGGTCCTTCTCGCTCACGATCGCCTGATCCGTCACGGCCCAGGGGATGTTGAGCGACTCGTCGAAGGGATTGATCTCGAGCTCTTTCGCGGGGTTGAAGGGCGACGAGAGCAGGTAGGTCAGCGCGGCGAGCTCGCTCGTGACGCAGAATCCGTGCGCCGTGCCAGCAGGAAGATAGACGGCCCGCTCCTCATTGGCGGCGAGGCGCACGATCTCGACCCGTCGAAAGGTTGGCGAGCCGACGCGCACGTCGACGATGACGTCGTCGACTTCGCCAAACGTGCAGTTGACGAGCTTCGCCTGACCCTCGGGTGCAATGGAGTAGTGCAGCCCGCGCACGACGTTGCGCTTGGAGACCGAGAGGTTCGCCTGATGGATATCGAACTCGACGCCCACCTCGGCGAAATCGCCCCGCTTGAACCACTCGCGGAAGTACCCGCGGTCGTCGCACCAGACGGTCGACTCCGCGACGAAGGCGCCGGTGATGGAGAGCTCGGTCAGCTTCATACGCGACCCTTCAGCGGTCGCCACCAGGCCTCGTTCTCGCGGTACCACTTCACGGTGCGCGCGAGGCCCTCTTCGAAGTCGACCTCCGGTCGGTAGCCAAGCTCGTCGGCGATCTTCGTCCAGTCGACGCAGTAGCGCCGGTCGTGGCCCAGTCGGTCGTCGACGGGCTGGACCATCGTCTCGTCCGCGCCGCAGAGCTCGAGCAGCTGGCCGGTGATCTCGACGTTGGTAAGGGCCGTGCCCCCGCCGATGTTGTAGATCTCCCCGGGCCGTCCGTCCTCGAGTACGCGCAGCAGTCCGCGGCAGTGATCGTCGACGAAGAGCCAGTCGCGCACGTTGAGGCCGTCGCCGTAGAGCGGCACGCGCACGCCGTCGAACAGGTTGGTGACGAAGAGCGGAATCAGCTTCTCGGGGAACTGACGCGGACCGTAGTTGTTCGAGCAGCGCGTCACCATCACGTCGAGTCCATACGTGCGCTGGTACGCGAGCGCCGCCAGGTCCGAGCCGGCCTTGCTCGAGGAGTAGGGCGAGTTGGGTTCGAGCAGGTGGTCCTCGCGCCAGGCGCCCTCGTCGATTGAGCCGTAGACCTCGTCGGTGGAGACGTGCACGAAGCGCTCGACGCCCGCGCGGCGCGCGCTCTCCAGTAGTTGTTGGGTGCCGAGGACGTTCGTCTCGTAGAAGAGCACGCGCGCCAGTGATCGAGCGGTCCACGTGGCTCTCGGCCGCCAGGTGCAGCACCGCCTGTGCGCCGTCGAGCACCTCGTCGCACACGACCTCGTCGTTGATCGAACCCTTGATGAGGCGCACCCGCGAGTCGCGCAGCACGTTCTCCACGTTCTCGAGACGTCCCGAGTAGGTCAGCGCGTCAAAGAGGACGACGTCGTCGTAGCCGAGACGCTCGGCGTCTTGGACCAACAGCTCGGCTGAGTCGCGATCCGATGAACCCGGCGGCACCCGTGATGACAACGCGCATATCAGTTCCTCGACCTCGGAGGGGGTGAGACGACCTCTATACACTAATGGCGTGAAGGGAATCATTTTGGCTGGTGGCACGGGTACTCGCTTGCACCCGATCACGCGCGCCGTGTCCAAACAGCTGTTGCCGATCTACGACAAGCCAATGATCTTCTACCCGCTCAGCACCCTGATGCTGAGCGGACTTCGTGAAATCCTTCTCATCACGACGCCTCACGACCAGGACGCCTTCTCGCGGCTGTTGGGCGACGGTTCTCAACTCGGACTCAGCATCTCCTACGTGGTCCAGGACCGACCGAACGGCCTCGCCGAGGCCCTCTTGCTCGGCGAGAAGTTCCTCGACGGCGACAAGTGCGCGCTCATCCTGGGCGACAATCTCTTCTACGGGCCGGGCCTCGGGACGCACCTTAAGCAGAACACCAGGGTCGACGGGGCGCTCATCTTCGCCTACCAGGTGCTCGACCCGTCGGTCTACGGCGTGGTCGAGTTCGACGACGGGGGCCGCGTGCTCTCGATCGAGGAGAAGCCCGCCAAGCCGAAGAGCAGCTACGCCGTGCCGGGCATCTACTTCTACGACGAGCGCGCGTCGGAGTTCGCGCGACAGCTCTAGCCGAGCGAACGCGGAGAGCTCGAGATCACGGCGCTCAACAACGCGTACCTGGAGCGCGGCGAACTGCGCGTCGAGGTGCTCTCGCGCGCGACGACGTGGCTCGATACCGGCACGCACGAGTCGCTCTACGAGGCGGGCGGTCTGATTCGCACGCTGCAACACCGAACCGGCATGCGTATCGGCGACGTCGATCAGATCGCGCGCGATCAGGGCTGGATCGACTGACGGGGAGTCGTTGAGTTACGTCGTGAAGCCGAGCAGCTTCGCCTCGTCGCCGTGCACGAGGTACTTGTGCTTCGACAGCGCCGTGCGCTCGAGCATCACGTAGCCCTCGGCGACGTCGATGGCGTGGCGAACAACCTGGTCCTCGCTGGTGATCGCCTCGACGATGCCCGCCGCCAGGGCGTCGGGGCCGGTGAAGCGCTTGGCCGTCGTGGCGGCGACGATCGCCGTCGCCTTCGGGAGGCGGTGCTCGAGGATCGACCAGAGCTTGCGATCGAGCGTGAGGCCGATCTCCGCCTCGTTCATGCACCAGTAGCCGCGGTCGTCGCGCATCACCCGGTAGTCGAACGCGCAGCGAGATCAGCGCCCCGCCGGCGAAGGCGTGGCCGTTGATGGCGGCGACGGTGTAGGCGGGAAAGAGCAGCAGTCGCCCGACGGTGCGTTGGAGGTCGGCGAGGGTGGCCTGGAACTCGTCGGGCTTGTCGCCGAATCGCGCGAGGTCGAGTCCGTTGCAGAAGAACTTGCCGACCCCGGTCAGGACCACCGCGAGCGGGCCGGTCGTCGCCTCGAGCTCGTCGAGCAGCTCGTTCAGGCGCGCGAGCGAGTCGAGGTTGACGCGGTTCTCACCGTCGTTCCAGGTGATGATCCCGACCGACCCCTCGTGGCGCAGCGTCATGTCAATCGCGTTCATCGCTCGAGCCTACGGCGGCACCCGACGAGTAAGTTGGCCTCGTGAGCGAAGCGTCCGACGCCCCGAGTCCGACATCCCCGAGATCCGACGTCTCCGAGGAGAACCCGATCTCCGAGCACTGGGTCTGGACGGGTAACCACCGTCTGCCGACGCCGCGCGTGCTCGTCGAGCACATGACGAGCAACTGGGCACCGGCCCTCATGGCGCGCGAGGTGCACCCCGGCGCGACGCACGCCCGAGCACGACGCAAGCGTGCTCGGTGAGCACTTCGTCGGCAAGACGCTCGTCATCCCGACCGGCGGCTTCAAGGTGCGCGCGAACGACACCGACTACCGCTTCCGCGCGGGCACCGACTTCTTCTACCTCACCTCCTGCGAAGAGCCCGACGCCGTGCTCGTCATCTCGCCCGGCGTCGAGGGACCGCGCTCGACGCTCTACGTCCCGCACCGCCGCGACGCCAGCACCCACGAGTTCTTCACCAACGCGCGCTACGGCGAGCTCTGGGTCGGCCCGCGCCGCGGCGTCGACGAGGCGGCCGTCTACTACGAGATCGACGCCGCGCCGCTCGAGAACCTGGAGAAGGACCTCGTGGCACTCGGCGGCACCGACCTCGTGACGCTGCGCGGCTTTGACGCACTCGGTCGACGCGACTGAGCGAAGCCATGGCCGACGACCACGAACTCGCCGTCGTCTTGAGCGAGACTGCGACTCGTGAAGGACGACTTCGAGATCGCCCAGCTCCAGATCGCCGTCGACGACACGGTGAAGGGCTTCGAGGACGTGGTGCGCGCGCTGCCCGTCGGCGATCGGTCGCGGCGAGCGCGTCGTCGAGGGGGTCTTCAACCTGCGCGCGCGCGTCGAGGGCAACGACGTCGGCTACGACACGATCGCCGCGAGTGGCCCCCACGCGACGATCCTGCACTGGACGCGCAACACCGGCGACGTGCGCGAGGGCGACCTGTTGCTGCTCGACGCCGGCGTCGAGTCGCACAACCTCTACACCGCCGACGTCACGCGCACGCTGCCGGTCGTCGGGACCTTCTCGCGCGCCCAACGGCGCGTCTACGACCTCGTCTTCGCCGCGCAGGAGGCGGGCATCGCCGCGGTGCGCCCCGGCGCGAGCTTCAGGCGATCCCCACGAGGCGGCCATGCGGGTGCTCGCCGAGGGCCTCTTCGAGCTGGGGATCCTGAAGGAATCGCCCGAGATCGCGCTGCGCAAGGACCGCCAGCTGCACCGGCGCTACACGCTGCACGGCACGAGTCACATGCTCGGCCTCGACGTCCACGACTGCGCCAAGGCGCGACGACGAGACGTACCGCGAGGCGTCCTCGAGGAGGGCTACGTCCTCACCGTCGAGCCGGGCCTCTACTTCCAGCCCAACGACCTCACCGTCCCCGAGGAGTACCGCGGCATCGGCGTGCGCATCGAGGACGACGTCCTCGTCACGGCGACCGGGTCGCGCAACCTCTCGGCCGCGCTGCCGCGCGCCGCCGACGAGGTCGAGGCGTGGATGGCGAACCTCTGGCGAGCGGGCTCGCCGAACCTCGGGCTCTGATCAGTCGAGGACGCGCACGGGTAGCGAACGCGGTCCGCGAATCTGGCCCGGCGCCCAGGTGACGCTCGCCGGATCGGCGAGGTGAACCGCGGGTAGCGCGCGACGAACTCCTCGAGCGCGACGCGCAGCTCCAGGCGCGCGAGATTCGACCCGACGCAGCGGTGGATGCCGAGGCCGAAGGCGGCGTGGCGATTGAGCACGCGATCGATGACGAACGTGTCGGCGTCCTCGAAGACCGCGGGGTCGCGGTTGGCGGCGGGAAAGCCGAGGAGCAACCAGTCGTCCTTCTTCATCGCGGTGCCGAAGAAGTCGAAGTCGTCGATGACGAGCCGGGCCATCGTGACGGGCGCGTAGTAGCGGAGGAACTCCTCGACGGCGAGCGGCATCAGTTCCGGCTCGGCGACGAGTCGGGCGAGGTCGCTCGGGTGGCTCGCGAGGTGCCAGATCGCCGAGCCGATGGCTGACCACGTGGTGTCGATGCCCGCGACGAGCGTGAGCACCATCGTGCCGCGCACGTGATCGAGCGAGAGCTTCTCGCCGTTCACCTCGACGCCCAGGAGATAGCTCGTGAAGTCGTCGCGGGGCCGCGCCAGGTGATCCTCGATCTGGGCTTCGAAGTACTCGCCCATCGGCGCGAACATCGGACCGCGCACCTGGGGGTCGAGGTCCACGAGGTCGAGCACCACGTGCACGAAGTCGCGAAAGAGGTCCTCGTCCTCTTCGGGAAAGCCCAGCATGGTGGCGATGACCCCGGGCGAGATGAACTGCGCGTACTGCCCGCCCGCGTCGAAGGACCGCTCCTCGCCGAGCGCGTCGAGGTGCTTCGCGCACAGCGCACGGATCTGGGGTTCGAGCGCGTTGATCGGCCCTGGGGCGAAGGCGGGCAGCATCACGCGTCGGGCAATCGCGTGGAAGGGCGGGTCCGACGTGATCGGCGGCGCGCCGCCGATGGGCGCGACGGCGTTCGGAGGGAACTTGTTATTGGTCACGACCACGAGTCGGCTCGTGAAGTGCTCGGTGTCGTTCGCCACGGCGCTCACCATCTCGTGGGTCGTCGGGAACCAGCCACCGTGATAACGGTCGGTGTGGGCGACGGGACAGCGCTCGCGCAGGTCGTCCCAGATGGGATAGGGGTCGTGCACCCACGCTGGATCGGTGTGGTCCCAGTCGGTCGCGAAGTCCTCGACCAGGCGCTTCCGCTCGCGCTCGAGGGTCACCTCAGCGCAGGATTCGCAGCGGCAGGTTCCGCGGGCCGCGTATCTGGCCCTGGGACCAGGTGACCTGCTCGGGGTCGGCGAGGGAGAAGCGCGGGTAGCGCTTCGAGAACTCCTCGAGACCGACGCGCAGCTCGAGGCGCGCGAGGTTCGACCCGATGCAGCGGTGGATGCCGAGCCCGAAGGCGACGTGGCGATTCTCCGCGCGGTCGATGAGGAACTTGTCGGCGTCCTTGAAGGCGACCGGGTCGCGGTTCGCCGCGGGGAAGCCGAGCAGGATCCAGTCGTCCTCCTTCATCGGACAGCCCAGGTACTCCATGTCGGCCTTCACGAGTCGGGCCATCGTGACTGGCGCGTAGAAGCGCAGGAACTCCTCGATGGCGACGGGCATGAGCTCGGGCTCGTTCACCAGGCGCTCGAGGTCCTCGGGATGTTGGGCGAGGTGCCAGAGCGAGGCGCCGATCGCGCCCAGGTGGTGTCAATACCGGCGACGAGGATGAGCACCATGGTGCCGAAGACGTGCTCGACGGCAAGCTTCTGTCCGGCGATCTCCGACGTTCAAGAGGAACGTCGTCAGGTCGTCGCGCGGGTTGTCCATGTGCTCTTCGATCTGGCTGACGAAGTACGCCTCGATCGGCTCGAACTCCTCGATGCGCTCCTCGAAGGACAGGTCCACCGCCTCGATGATCGTGTGGACCATCTCGATGAACGTCTCGGTGTCCTCCGCGGGGAAGCCCAGCATCTGACGGATGACGAGGGCGGGATGAGTCGCGCGTAGTCGAAGGAGGCGTTGACGACCTCCTCGTCCGCCACGGCGTCGAGGAGGTTCACGCAGAGCTCGCGGATCTGGGGCTCGAGGTCGTTGATCGGCCCCGGGGCGAAGGCGGGCAAGATCAGCTTGCGCGCCATCGCGTGGAACGGCGGGTCCGAGGTGATCGGCGGCGCCACGCCGATTGGCGCGGGCAGGTCCTCCTCGGTCGGGCGACCGTTGCCGATCACCACGGTGCGGCTCGTGAAGCTGTCGGTGTCCTTCGCGACGGCCGAGACGCCCGCGTGCGTCGCAGGAAACCAGCCGCCACCGTAACGATCGGTGTGGGCGACCGGGCAGCGCTGACGCAGGTCCTCCCAGATCGGATACGGATCGTGGACCCAGGACGGGTCGGTGTGGTCCCAATCCGTCGCGAAGTCGGTGACCGGCGCCTTCTCGCTCACGGGGACTCCACAATCGAAACGGCGTGCTCCGGGCAGTTGGCGACGGCCAGTCGAGCGAACTCCATGGTCTCGGTGCTGATCGTGCCGTCACCCAGGACGACGCCGTTGCCGAGGTCGTCGAAGCCGAAGAGCACGGGCGCGATGGAGAAGCAGCGACCCTGGCCCTGACAGAGCGACGCGTCGATGACTACCTTCACGGACCCTCCTTGGCCCTGACATTACTACCTGGTAATTCGGGCGCTGCGCGGGTCACTCGCTCTCGATCTCCTCGCGGGTGATACCGAGGAAGTAGAGCACCGCGTCGAGATAGGGCACCGAGAGTGCGACGTCGGCGTGCTCGCGAACGTGGGCCTTCGCGTTGAAGGCGATGCCCAGGCCGGCGAGCGAGAGCATGTCGACGTCGTTCGCCCCATCGCCCACGGCGACCGTCTGGGCGAGCGGCACACCGACCTCGTTGGCGAAGGCGCGCAGCGCGAGCGCCTTTCCCTCGCGGTCCATGACGTCGCCGATAACCCGACCCGTGAGCACGCCTCCTTCGATCTCCAGACGGTTCGCGCGAAAGTGCTCGACCCCGATCTCGGCAAGCAGCGGCTCGAGCACCTCAGAGAAGCCGCCCGAGACGACAGCGGGCACGTAACCGAGGCGGCGAAGCGTGCGCAACAGGGTGCGCGCACCGGGAGCGAGTCGGAGCCTCGCGCGGACGTCATCGAGGACGCTCGCGGGCAGTCCCTCGAGCAGCGCGACCCGCTGGCGCAGCGCCTCGGTGAAGTCGACCTCGCCGCCCATCGCTGCGCGGGTGATCGCTGCCACCTCCTCGGCGCGACCGCTCGCCTCGCCAAGCAGGTCGATGACCTCGTCCTGCAACAGTGTCGAGTCGGCGTCCATCACCACGAGGTGCTTCGCGCGCCGGTGAAGGCCGGCGCGCTGGATGGCGAGGTCGACACCGGTCTCCTGAGCGGCGGCCGTGACCAGCGCGCGAAGACGGGAATGGTCCGCGCCGAGGACGATGAGCTCGTAGCAGTCGACCGGGTAGCTCGCGAGGTGCACGATCCGCTCGCACGTCGCGCCGCTTCCGGCGAAGGCCCGAAACACGCGCTCCAGCTTGCGGGCGCCGATGTTTGGCGCGAGCAGCGTCACCAGCAGTCGACGTCCCGCGGCATCCTCCTTCGGCATGACCTCCTCGACGCGCACACCGATTCCCTCGCCCTCGATGGCGTGCTCGGCGAGCGTCGCCATAAGCGTCGATTGAGAGACTTCCCCCTCGGCGCTCACCTCCGCGCACAGCACGAGGGTTCCGCGGATCGTTATCTGGGCCACGTCGACCAGATGAACGTCGTCGCTCTCGAGGACGGCGAGTGCGTCGAACAGTTCGGCGCCCACCCCCACCCGATCGGGTCCACTGACCGTCACCAGATAGGTCGTACGAGACATGGGTAGAGGTTAGGGGCCCAGTTCGTCTCCGTCGGTCGAGTCACCCTCGGCTTCGCGCAGCGCGCGCACCTCGGCGACGTGGACGTCACTGCGCGCGTCGAAGCGCCACATTGAAGGAAGGGCGGCCGTGACCGCCCCGACCGCGCCCGTGCAGGCGAGCCCACCGAAGGTGAGCGAGAAGCGCAGCGTCGTCCACGCCGCCATCACGCCGGCGCGGAACTGGCCGGCGGTTGGACCGAGCGAGTAGGAGATCATCTCGATGCCGGCCATGCGCCCGCGCACCTCGGGAGGGATCGACTCGTTCCACATGGTGTTGCGAAAGATGCCGCTCACCGCGTCGGCCCCGCCGCCGATGGCGAGTCCGACGAGCACCAGCCAGAGCGTCGACGAGTAGCCGAAGAGCGCGATGCCGAGTCCCCAGAGCGCCGCCGCTACGACGATGGCCCGTCCGTAGCGGTGCACGTGGCGCGTCCAGCGCGAGGTCAGGCTCGCCACGAGGGCGCCGCCCGGCAGCCCGCAGTAGAGGAGTGACAGGGCGTACGTCTCGTGGAAGCGCGCCGCGACGAAGGGCAGCATCACGACCGGAAAGGCGAGGATCATCGCCAGCAGGTCGACGACGTAGGTCCCGAGGATGTCCGGGCGGCTGCGGGCGTAGGCGAGGCCCGCGCGCAGCGCCGCCACGTCGCTCACCGGGCGGACTTCGGGCGGCGGCGTCGGGTGAAGTCCGTAGAGCAGAATCAGCGAGAACGAGAAGGTGACGAGATTGGCGAAGTAGAGCGAGCCCGGTCCCCAGGCAACGGCCGCGAGTCCACCGAGCGCCGGGCCGATGATCGACGCGGTCGTCGAGCTCAGGTTCGAGAGCGTAGACGCGGCGCGCTGGAGGTCATGGGGCACGAGCACCTGGTTCAGCGCTGAGACGCTCGGGGTCTGAATGCTCGCAGCCCCCGCGACGACCGCGGCGTCGAGGTAGAGAATCCAGACGAAGGGGTGCGTGAGCAGCGCGTTCGCGAACAGCAGCGCCGTCGACACCATGATGACCCCTTCGGTCGTGATGATGAGGCGCCGGCGGTTCAGCCGGTCGGCGAGCACGCCGCCGTAGAGACCGAAGAGGACCAACGGGACGAGCTCGAAGAGGCCAATTGCACCAACGTCAAGCGTGGAGTGCGTCAGCAGTCGCAGCTGGAAGGGCACCGCCACGTACGTGGCCTGGCTGCCGAGCATGCTGATGAAACCCGCCGCGTAGAGGCGCCGGTACTGGCCCGACGAGCGAAGCGGCGAGAGGTCGACGCCGAAGAACCCTCGACTCACGCCGGTCCCGCCAACCAACCCTCGCTCTCGCTGTAGTGGCGCAGGACCTTCGCCGGCACGCCCCCGAGCACCACGTGGTCGGGGAACGTGCCTCGCACGACCGCGCCTGCAGCGACCGTGGTGTTGCGACCGAGCGTTGTGCCGGGCAAGACGACGACATTCGCGCCGAGCCAACTGCCAGAACCGATCCGCACCGCCGCCTCGACTGGGTGTTGCCAACCGACCGGCTCGTCGAGCCCCTCGTACGAGTGGTTCTGGTCGGTGATGTAGACGTACGGGCCGGTCTGGATTTCGTCACCCAGCTCGATCGACCAGTGCCCGACGATGTGGGACCCCCGTCCGATCACGCAGCGCTGGCCGATCGCGACGGTGGGCGTTGCGAGCATCTCCTGGTCGCCGCTGATGCCTGCCGTCAGGCAGACGTTCGGCCCGATCAGCGTGCCATCGCCGATCGAGAGGTAGCGCTCGTTGTAGATGACGCCCTGGGGCGCCATCAGTGCAGCGCCGCGGCCGAAGTAGAAGAAGGCGCGCGCGTAGTCGTCGTCGGGACCGACGGTCGCCACCTCGTTGAGGTAGGTGCGAGCCCGTCGCACGCGCGCACCGAGGAGACGACGAAGTCGAAGACGCAGGCTCACTGAGGGTCACGCTACCGCCGGTGCCTCGGATCCCTGGCCCGCCCGACTGGGCCGAGGCATGACGCTCAGCGTTGAACTCGGTCGGTGAGTCCGCTAGTCGAAACTAATTGGCGAGTCGATGTCGACTTCGTCGCCGGTGCCGACCACGTCGGGCACAAGAGCGTTGGCGAGGTGCGCACGCACGCGCTCATCGATCTCGGCCATCGTCTGGGGGTTCTCCCGCAGGAACGTCTTTACGTTCTCGCGGCCCTGACCCATCTGCTCGCCTTCGTAGGTGAACCATGCGCCGGCCTTCTTCACGAAACCGAGCTCCACGGCAACGTCGAGGACCGATCCTTCGCGACTGATGCCAGAGCCGTACATGATGTCGAACTCGGCCTGACGAAAGGGCGCGGCGCACTTGTTCTTGACAACTTTCACGCGCGTACGGTTGCCGACCACCTCGGCGCCGTCCTTGATCGACTCGATACGGCGAATGTCGAGCCGCACCGACGAGTAGAACTTGAGGGCCCGTCCGCCCGAGGTCACCTCAGGAGAATTGTGCACCATAACTCCGTTGACGAAGTAATTGTGGCTACCCTCCACCTCAATATCAAAGCGATGCATCGATCGCGATTTGGGTTTCACTTGTATGTCGAGAACCGGCATTGGCATAAGGCGGAGAACCATTGGCACAAACTCCGGGCTGACGGCGAATAGCCCCCTGAAGCGCGGCAGGAGCTTGTACTCCATGCTCGGGTGAACATATGGGGCGATTATGGCCTGAAGCTTCACTGCTTCAGCGGTGTTGAACACCAGCGCGGCCTTTTTTGACTTTCCCTTCTGGATGAGTCTTGCTTGAACATCCCAAGTGTCGGCCAAGTACGAAACCAGGCGCTCACGCGTAGCTGACTCCATTGCCTCTACGACAATTTCGACGCGACCGGACAAACCCTCGGTGCGCTTCTGGACGCCCTTTGACCGAATTGCGAAGTGCGCATCGTCCATGTACCAAAGCGCGAGGGAGAGTGGCGCGAGGTCCTTTAAGTAATCGTCGTCGAATACCTTCTTCCCGTCGACGTAGACGCTCTGGCGCAAGGCCGCGAGTTCTGGCATGGGCTGGAAATCGTAAGTGACCACGGAATCGGTCCGAACGTGGCGGGTAGCATCAAGATTGCTAAAAAGCGACGCCTTCCAGTCGGCATAATCGGTCTGTGCGGCGCAGTGCGTGTAGCGGAAGCGCGCCGCGCTCCCATTTCGCGTGGGAGAGAGTGCGCCGTCACCCATCAGGGTGCCCCGAAGCGCGGTCATTTGGAAGTCCGATAAATAGTGTGGCAGCGCTTCAAGTACGCGATCGCCAACTTTCAAGTTGCCGGCCTCGACCCATCCCGACGGGGTTCGAATGAGGTGATTGGGAGTGCAAGCCAGTTCGGCCCGGCCACCTGTTCTGGGCTTCGCTACCGTAATCTGAAGAAACTCCTCCGCGAGACCGTTATTGAACCAGTTGACAACCCGCTTAGGACCGATAGAACCCGTTTTTGCATCGTAGGAGAGCACTTCTACCGGCAGCTTCTGGTTCACGATCTTGCCGATCATTTCGGTCGTGCCGTCTGCAAGCACCACACGCGCGTCATAAAAAAAACAACCGTATAGAACGCCTATTTTCTCGCGCAGCTGGTTGATGAAGATCGCGACGGTGTTGGACTTAGAAAGTCCCCCGGTCAACTTGCGCAGCGCCTGGCTCATGAGTCGCGCCTGCAGGCCAACGTGGCTGTCACCCATCTCGCCCTCGATCTCGGCTCGCGGCGTCAACGCCGCCACCGAGTCGATGACGATCACCTCCAGCGCTCCCGAGCGAATGAGCATGTCGACGATCTCGAGGGCCTGCTCACCGGTGTCGGGCTGGCTGATGAGAAGGTCGTCTACGTTCACGCCGATGGCGCGCGCGTAGACCGGGTCCATCGCGTGCTCGGCGTCGATGTAGGCGCACACGCCGCCGTTGCGCTGGGCCTCGGCGACGACGTGCATCGCGAGGGTCGACTTGCCCGAGGACTCCGGACCGTAGAGCTCGACGATGCGTCCCCGCGGCAGGCCCCCGATGCCGAGGGCCATGTCGAGGGCCAGGGCGCCGGTTGGGATCGACTCGATGTTGAAGTTCATGTTCTCGCCCATGCGCATGATCGAGCCCTTGCCGAACTGTTTCTCGATCTGGCCTAACGCGGCCTCGAGGGCCTTCGCACGGTCATCGGTCGCCATTGCTATCTCCATTCTCTGACAGGGAAACGCTAAATTCCCGCTGTCACATCGGTCCCGCCTGCCACCAGGTTACTACGAACAAGTGTTCGTAACACGGACCAATTCGGCTTCCATGATGGACCCTACGGGCGTCCACTCGGGTGACCCTCGCGAGGACAGCGGCGCTCGTGTCAGTTGACGAGAGCGTCGTAGACGAGGCGCTCCAAGTCCCGGCGAATCGGGTAGGTGCCGCTCGGCAGGAGCTGGGTGTAGAAGGCCATCGTCAGGTCCTTCGACGGATCGACCAGGAACGTCGTCGAGGCGGCCCCGCCCCAACCGAAGGCGCCCTCGGAGGCGAGCGTCCGGTTCGCGGGAGCGTCGTCGATGATGAACATCGAGAACCCGAAGCCGAGCCCGGTGTAGTAGGGCTCGGCGTAGGAGTCGACCGCGAGCGCGACGAGGTCGCCGCCACCCGGTAGGTGGTTCGTCGTCATGAGCTCGAGCGAGTCTCGCGAGAGAATTCGCTTCCCGTCAAGCTCGCCGCCGCGAACGAGCATCGCCATGAATCGCTCGTAGTCGTGGGCCGTCGAGTTGAGACCCCCACTGCCGTTGAGGATCGTCGGCGGGTGCAGTGAAGCGTTCGCCAGGCGTTCGAACGGAACCGCAACGCCGTCCGAGGGGACGTAGAGCATGGCCAGGCGCTCCGCCTTCTCCGGCGGCGTCCACCATTCGGTGTCGAGCATCCCTAGTGGGTCGAGGATCCGCTCCTTCACGAAGACGTCGAGTCGTTGCCCACTCCAGATCTCGATGAGTCGGCCGAGCACGTCAAAGCTCACCCCGTAGTTCCATCGCGTGCCCGGCTCGAAGAGCAGTGGGACCGAGGTCCAGTCGCGAATGGCCTGGTCGAGATCGGCTCCCTCGGCGAAACCGAAGTTGTAGCCCAGGTGGCGATACAGGGCGTCGGCCGGGTGTCGGTACTGGAAGCCGTAGGTCAGTCCACTCATGTGGGTGAGGAGGTGGACCACGCGCACCGGCCCGTTCGCGGGCGTCGACTCGGGGCTCTCCGCCGTGCCGCCCGTCCAGACCCGCGGCTCGCGAAAGCCCTCGATCCACTGGCCGACGTCGTCGTTGAGGTCGAAGCGACCCTCGTCGTAGAGGATCATCGCGGCGATGCCGATGACCGGCTTCGTCATCGAGTAGATCCGCCAGATGGTGTCGTCCTCGACGGGGAGCGACCGCTCGCGGTCGCGGTAGCCGCCCTTGTCGCTCCAGACGAGGTGACCGCCGCGTGAGATCGTGGCCAGCCAGCCGGGGAGTCGGCGATCCTCGACGTAGCGATCGAAGGCCGGCTTCAACAGCGCGAGGCCCTCGTTCGAGAAGCCGAACTCCGACGGGTCGACGTCGATGTCGAGTGCGGCGACCATCAGGCGAGCTCGTTTGACGCGCCACGCTCCAGCGCGCGCCGCAAGACGTCGAGCGCGCTGATCGCGCTGTAGGCGCGCACGCGTTGGCGATCGCCCGGCAGGCGAAGGGCGACGTGCTGGACGTGCTCGTATAGGTCGAGACCGACGAACACGGTGCCGGCCGGCTGATCGTCCTGCTCCTCCGGTCCGGCGACGCCGGTCACCGAAAGGCCGACGTCGGCGCCGAGCAGCTTGCGCACCCCGCTCGCCATGGCTTCGGCGGCGTCGCCCGTGACGACGGGACCGTCGGGCACGCCGAGCAGATCGAACTTCACCGACGAGGCGTAGCTGACGACTCCGCCGCGGAACCAGTGGGAGGCGCCCGCGACGTTGACGAGACGGCTGGCGATGAGCCCGCCCGTGAGGGACTCGGCGACGGCGAGGCTGAGCCCGTGCTCGAGCAGCTCGCCCGCGACGACGTCTTCCATCGACTCCTCGTCCACGCCGAACACGATGTCACCGAGGCGCTCGGCGATGATCGCGCGCACGCGGATCTCCTCTGCCGTCAACATCGCCTCGGCCGCGACCGCGTCCTCGGCGCGAGCCGTGAGGCGCACCTTGATGCCCTCGATGCCCGAGGCGAGAAACGCGATGGTGAGATCCTCGACCGCGGCGAGGGCGTCGAAGCGCTCACCGAGGGCTTCGGCGAGCGCGGACTCGCTGGCCCCCCAAGTGCGCAGGAGACGACTGGCGATGACGGCAGTCTCGCCGGCGGCGCGCTGGCGCGCCAGGAGGTCGGGCAGGATCGCCCGCTCGAACATGTCGGTCATCTCGTGAGGTACGCCGGGCACCGCGTAGACGACCTTCAGCCCCACCTCGCCGATCAGTCCCGGTGCCGTGCCGCGGGTCTGGGGGATGATCGTCGCGCCGAGGGGGACGTCGGCCTGGAGCATGTTGTTGTCGGGCATCGTGCGCCCTCGGGACTCGAACATCGCGCGAATCGTGTCGACGAGCTCCTCACTGCGCACGAGCGGCACGTTCATCACCTCCGCGAGGGCGCTGCGCGTGATGTCGTCCTGGGTTGGTCCGAGTCCCCCACAGACGATCAGCGCGTCGCTTCGCGCGAGCGCGGTGCGAAACGCGAGCACCATGCGCTCGTGGTTGTCGCCCACGTGCTGGTGGAAGTGCGACGCCACGCCGTTCGCGGCGAGACTGCTCGCCGAGCCACTGCGAGTTGGTGTCGGCGATCTGTCCGAGGAGGAGCTCGCTGCCAACCGCGACGATCTCAACCCGCACGCGCGACGACCCGCTTGCCGACCGAGTAGTACTGCCAGCCGGTGTAGAGAGTGAGCGCCACCGCGAGCCAGATGGTGACGAAGGCGAAGGCCGGGTGGTGCCCGGTCAGTGGCAGCACGCAGAACCCGATCGCCCAGTCCTGGACGAACGTCTTCCACTTGGCGAGGCGGCTCGCCGGAATCGACACGCCGTGGCGCGAGGCGCGCGCCCGGTAGACGCTCATGCCGATCTCGCGCAAGCGTAATGATGATCGCCGGCACGACGAAGAAGGTGAGCCCGTGCGGGCGCGAGACGATGACGGCGTAGAGCCCACCGAGCACGATCACCTTGTCGGCGAGCGGGTCGAGGAACGCGCCCGAGGTCGTCGTGCCGTGCCGGCGCGCGACGATCCCGTCGAAGTAGTCCGACGCGGCGACCGAGAGCCCGACGACGGCCGTCCACCACGAGATCCGGTCGAAGATGATGAGGTAGATGAAGAACGGCGCGATCGACGAGGCGAAAGGCCGTCATGATGTTCGCCGGGGTGAGTAGCGCGCTCGGACCGTACGTGCGCTGGTCGCTCATGCGACGACCGCCTCGAGATCGACACCGCGGCTCGCCACTACGTCGCACTCGACGATCGCGCCGACCGGCGCCCGTCCCCGGACGAGCACGACGCCGTCGATCTCGGGACACTCGCGGTAGCTGCGCCCGACGCCTGGCTCGTCGATCAGCAGTTGCTGGCGCGAACCCACCAGTTCGTCGCGCTTGGCGGCGGTGATCGCGTCTTGGATCTCGCTCGCCTCGCGCAGACGCTCGAGGGCGAGGCCGTGGGCGACCGGCTCGTCGAGGTCGGCCGCGTAGCGTGCCCTCCTCGGAGGAGAAGGTGAAGAACCCGGCCCAGTCCAGTTGCGCCGCTTCGATGAAGTCGAGCAGCGTCGCTTGGTCGTCCTCGGTCTCACCGGGGTAGCCGAGGATGAACGACGAGCGAAACATCGCGTGGGGTTCGACCGCGCGGATCGCCGCAATCCGCTCGAGGAAACGCGCGCCGTCGCCCCATCGACGCATCGCGCGCAGGAGCGGTCGCGACGCGTGCTGCAACGAGAGGTCGAAGTAGGGAACGCCGGTCGCGAGGACGGACTCGATCAGTCCTTCGGTGAGACCTGATGGATAGAGGTAGAGGAGGCGGACTCGATCGACTTCGCCGCGCAGTCGCTCGACGAGACCGATAAGAGGCTGCGTTCGCGCCCTCGTCGAGCGCCTCGAGCGCGCTCGCCCGACCACTCCCGCGTCGATCGTGGCCCCAACTGGCGAGGTCCTGGGCGATGAGGACGATCTCTCGACGCCGCCAGCGACGAGTGACCGTGCCTCGCTCATGATCTCCTCGGTGCTGCGAGATCGCTGGTCGCCCCGGAACGTCGGGATGGCACAGAAGCCGCAACGGCGATCGCACCCCTCGGCGATCTTGAGGTACGCCCACGGCGCTCGCGACGCCGGGCGCGGCAAGTTGAGGAGGTCGAAGGAGGGAAGCGGGCGGGCGCGCAACGCGACCGGCGTCGACGGCGCGGACGTCAGCGCCACCCCGAAGCCAGCGACGAGGTCCACCTCGGGCAGGGCGGCGGCGAGTTCGTCGCCGTAGCGCTCGGCCATGCAGCCGGTCACGACCAAGCGAGCGTCGGCGCGTTTGTGCGTCGGCGAGGTCGAGCACCGTCTCGATGGACTCCTCGCGGGCCGCGTCGATGAAGGCGCAGGTGTTGGCGACGACGAGATCGGCCTGGTCGGAGGCGGTGGCGAGACGGTAGCCCTCGGACTCCAAGAGCCCGGCGAGCTTGGCGGAGTCCACGTGGTTCTTGGGGCACCCGAGCGTCTCGATCCAGTACCGCACAACGTTCCCTTCACGTAGCGACGACGAGCGCGGCGCGCTCGATCGTCTTGGCGGAGAGGGAGGGATTTGAACCCTCGGGCCCACTTTCGCAGGCCGCATTCTTAGCAGGAATGTGGTTTAAACCGAACTCACCCACCTCTCCCTGAGCAGCAAGCCTACTCACGACCCGTTCTGGCAGAACTCCGCGGAACTCTCTGCAGAATGAAGGAAACACGTTGCCATCCCCGTCAACCCTGCGTGCACCTTCTGTCACCAAACCATCGTCAAGGAATCCGCTCGGCGATGACGCCGTTACCCAACCATCCCATCGGCGTGCGAAACAAAGACGCACGTCGGCTAACGCGTCGTGGCATTCGCCCCCTACGGGAACGACATCCGTCCACCGCAAAACCGCTCGAACTGACTTGACTTTGTGCCACAAAGTATTGTAACTTTGCCTCACAAAGTAAAAGGAGCATGCCATGAGCGAATCACCCGAGATCGCTGAAACGCCAGAGCAGCACGAGGCACCGTTAGATCCCAGGTCGGCGAGCGAGCTGCTCTCGGCGACCCGCGACAGGGCCGCTCGCCAGCTCAGCGCGAATACCGCGCTGATTCCCCTCTTAGGGGGAGTGGTCTTTCTCATCGCCTTCGGCGCGATCTGGCTCTCGGTGCGACACCAACATCCCTATCAGGGACCCTCGCTCGGCGCGATCGGCGTCTTGTACCTACTCGTCATCATCGTCGACATCGTCACCTTGGTCAACCGCCGCCGATCGAGCAAAGGAATCGGCGGACGCTTCACGAAGGAGCGCCGCGCCCACGCCGCCATCGGCGTCGTCGGACTCGGCGGCTCGTACGTCGTGATGGGCGCGCTCTACCACGCGCACGTGAGCAACGCCATCGTGTACGGGATCTACCCCGCGAGCGTGCCGCTTCTCGTCGGCGGCGTCCTCGGTGCCTTTAGCGCGGCGACGCGCGATGACTGGATCCTCTTTGGGTCGTTCCTCTTGATTGCGGCGATCGCGGCCGGTGCCGCCTTCGCCGGACCGGTCGGGGTCTGGGCGGTCTCGGGGCTCGGCGCGTGCGTCGTCCTCATTGGCTCCGGGCTCGTCAAGCTCGTTCTCCAACGTCGCACCGTGACGCCGAGCTGATGACCGATGAGGAGCTCGATCCGCTGATCCACGTGCCCTCGCGGCTACGGATCCTCGCCACGCTCGCCGCGCTGCACGAAGGCGACACGCTCGCCTTCACGCGACTTCAGGACATGATCTCCCTCACGCCGGGCAACCTCATTACCCACCTGCGAAAGCTCGAGGACGCCGGCTACGTGAAGAGCGTGAAGACCGGTGGCGGCGTGGCGTCGCGCACGTCGGTCGCCCTCACGGCGAGGGGTCGCGCGGCCCTCGACGACTACGCGCGCGCGCTTCGCACCGTTCTCGACGGCATTTGACGTGCTGCTCGCACCGCGCTGACCTCAAAAATGGCAGTGGCCAAGGGTTACACTGGCAGGCACCGCGCCGACCCGTTTCAACGAAGGGATTTCTATGCGTAGCGTCCGACTCACCCTCGCCGCCGTCTTGGGCACGTCGTTGCTAGCCGCCGTCGGGCTGGCGTCGGGCCCCGCCGCCGTCGCCGGCACCACCCCGACGCTGGCGTCGTGCAAGACGACGGTCACGAGCCAAGAGCACACCAAGGGCAAGCTCACCGTCGCGACCGACGACCCCGCGTACACGCCCTGGTTCATCGGCAACAAGCCCGCTAACGGCAAGGGCTACGAGTCGGCCGTCGCCTACGCCATCGCGAAGGAGCTCGGCGTCTCGAAGTCCAACGTCGTCTGGGTGGTCGAGCCCTTCGACAACAGCTACACCCCGGGACCAAAGTCCTTCGACTTCGACATCAACGAGATCTCCTACACGAGCCAGCGGGCGACGGCGATCACGTTCTCGGTGAGCTACTACGACGTCCAACAGTCGATCGTCGCGCTGAAGACCGACGCGATCGTCACCAAGCACACGCCGAGCGAACTCAAGACCTACCAGTACGGGGACCAGATCGGCACGACGGGACTCGCCTACATCAACGACCACATCAAGCCGACGAAGCCCGCCCGGGTCTACTCGACTTTGGACCAGGCGGTGCTAGCCCTCCAGGACGGCCGGATCGACGCGCTGGTCATCGACACGCCGACGGGTCAGTACATGGCCTCCCAGCAGATCGTCAACAAGAGCAAGCAGCACATTGCGACGCAGGTCGGCCAGTTCCCGAGCGTCGGTGAGCACTACGGCCTGCTCTTCTCGAAGGGCAACCCACTCGTCGGCTGCGTGAATGCCGCCCTCAACGCGATGAAGAGCAACGGCACGCTCGCCGCCCTGCAGCAGAAGTGGTTGGGCATCTACACCGGCGTGCCACAAATCAAGCCCTAGACGTCGTGACACTCGAGACCGAGGCGGCGTCAGACGAGACGCCAAACCTCTTCGCGTCGCGGCGCAGTCGGATGTTCGTCGGCCGGCGCGGCGTGGCCGCGAGCACGATCTCGAGCCTCGTCATCCTCGGGCTCATCCTGTCGGTGCTCTTCGTCGCGCCCGGCGGCGCCACCGTGCGCTACTACTTCTTCAACCCGCACTACATGTGGGAGGCGTGGGTCGGCGATCCCGCAAAGGGCATCGTCGCGATTCGCAGCGGACTGCTCACCAACATCTGGATGTTCCTCTTGAGCGAGGTCCTCGTCCTGTTCATCGGACTCGCCATCGCCTGGATCCGCATGAGTCAGTCACCCGTGCTCTTCCCCTTTCGGGTGCTCACGACCGCCTACACGGACGTCTTTCGCGGGGTGCCGCTGCTGCTCGTCGTGTTTCTCGTCGGCTACGGACTTCCCCCGCTCGAGTTCGGTTTCATCTCCAATCAGTCCCCCGCCGTCTACGGCGTGATGGCCCTCACCCTCACCTACAGCGCCTACGTGGCCGAGGTCTTTCGCGCGGGCATCCTCTCGGTCCCCCACGGGCAGGTGCTCGCCGCTCGGTCGCTCGGACTCACCCAGGCGTCGACCATGCGGCGCGTGATCCTTCCCCAAGCGGTGCGAACCGTCATTCCGCCACTGTTGAACGACTTCATCTCGTTGCAGAAGGACACCGCACTCGTCTCGGTGCTCGGCGCGGTCGAGGCCACGCGGGCCGCGCAGATCTTCGTCTCGACGACCTTCAACGAGAGCGGACTCGTCGTCGCCTCACTGTTCTTCTTGGTCCTCACGATCCCGATGACGAGATTCACCGACCGGCTCATCGCGCGTGACCGTTCGCGGCGCCTGGCAGCGACGTGAGCGAGGTCATCTTAGAGCTGGACAATGTCGTCAAGCGATTCGGCGACAACGAGGTGCTGCGCGGTGTCTCGGTCGAGCTCCACCGTCACGAAGTGGTCTGTCTCATCGGCGCGTCGGGGTCGGGCAAGTCGACGCTGCTGCGTTGCGCCAACCTTCTCGAGACGCATCGACGGCGGTGACGTCAAGCTCTTCGGCCAGTCCCTCCTCGACCCGCGCATCGATCCCGACCTCGTGCGCCGTCACGTCGCCATGGTGTTTCAGTCCTTCAATCTCTTCCCGCACCTCAGCGTGCTGGAGAACATCCTCCTCGGACCGGTGCGCGCGCAGAAGCGAGCGCGCGACGAAGCCCGCGAGGAAGCGTTCGCACTACTCGAGCGCATCGGCCTGCGCGATCGGGCCAACGACTATCCCGACCGGCTCTCGGGCGGCCAACAGCAGCGCGTCGCGATCGTGCGATCGCTGGCAATGACGCCCGGCGCTGCTGCTGCTCGACGAGGTTACGAGCGCACTCGACCCGACGCTCGTCGGCGAGGTGCTCGACCTGCTCACGCGACCTCGCCCACCAGGGCACGACGATGCTCATCGCGACCCACGAGATGGACTTCGCTCGCGACGTCGCCCATCAGGTCGTCTACCTCGATCAGGGGGTCCTCGTCGAGAAGGGCACGCCCGAAGAGATCTTCACGAATCCCAAGCACGCCTCGACGCGCAACTTCTTGGAGCGCGTGCGCTAGGACGCCAGCGCGCGGATTTCTGGCAGCTCCAAGACGAGGTCGAAGAGTTCCTGGTCGCGGTCCCACGTGAGGTTCGCGCGAACGCTCTTCGAGTGGCAGCCACACCAACTCGTCGACCTCGACGTTCGGCGCGAACTCGCCGTCCTCGACGCTCATCAAGTAGTAGGCGACGATCTTCGGCTTGCCCTTGCGGTGCGTGTAGTTCGTCGTGCCGACGAAGCGCATCGACGCGGCACTTCATGCCGGTCTCTTCGGTGACCTCACGCAGCGCGCCCTGTTCGAAGGTCTCACCATCGCCGAGCTTGCCCTTCGGGAACGTCCAGTCGCCGCGCGCCTCGCGGTAGATGCACGCGACCTCGACGCGTCCCCCGGGAACGAATCGTCGTCACCATGCCACCGGCCGCTCGAATCAGATCATCGGGCGCATCCTTCGGGACGATGAGCTCGCCGCGTCAAGAGGTACACGTCGCTAACGGTAGATGACGCCGTAGCCGAACTGGCGGATTGTTCGGCCACCCTCTGGAAATAGTCCATCGCACTTAGAGTAGTGACAATGCTGATCGGGACTCTGCCGCTGTGGTGGCGCCTCGGGCTCGTGTTTCTCGCCGGGATCGCGGCGGGCGTCGCCAACGGCATCGCGGGCGGCGGGACCTTCATCACGTTCCCGACCCTGCTCGCGATTCGGCGTGCCGGCCTTGACAGGCGAACATCTCGACGACGGTCGGCGTGCTGCCGAGCTACGTCGGTTCACTGCGCGTGTTCCGTCACCAACTCGCGCCCCATCGACGTCTCATCGCGATCGCTCATTCCGTCGTGCGTGCTCGGTGCGGCGCTCGGCTGCGCGCTGCTGCTCATCGGTTCGCCGTCGACGTTTCGCTCGGTCGTCCCCTGGTTGATCGGCGCGGGCACCGCTCCTGTTTGCGCTGGCGCCGCTCATCACGAAGGCGCTCAGCGGCCTCGATCATCACCACGCCAGCCGCCGCTGGGCGCTCACGATTGGCGTGTTCGCGGTTGCCGTCGTACGGCGGCTACTTCGGCGCGGGGTTGGGCATCCTCCTCCTCGCGGTGATCGCGCTGGCGCTGCCCCTCGAGATCCACGAGCTCCAGGGACTTCGCAACGCGCTCTCGCTCGTCATCAACGCCGTCGCGGCCGTGATCTTTCTCGTGCACGGCCATCTCGCGACCACCGACGTCGCCATGATCCTCGTCGGCACGCTCATTGGCGGGTGGCTCGGGGCCCTCCTCGTGCTGCGTCTCTCCCCTACGCTGGTGCGCGTCCTCGTCGTCGTGATCGGCGTCGCGACGACGGTGAAGCTCGCCGTCGGCTCGTGATCGAATGTTGACTACTCCACTAGGGTTTGTGGGGTGAAGCGATTTTTCTCGTTCCCCAACCCGGTGAATGACGCCGCGGCCAGGAGCGTTGCCCTCGGGGTGGTGGCGCTGTCGGTGGTCACCTTCGTCACCGGCGCCGCCTGGCTGCTCATCCCCCTCGCCTACGGGTTTGCGGCGCGCGTCGCCGCGGGGCCAAAGATCTCACCACTCGGATGGTTCGCCGTCAACGTGAGCGGGCCGCGTCTCACCTCGTGGCAGAGGCCCGTGCCCGGTCCGCCCAAGCGCTTTGCCCAAACGATGGGCCTCGCGCTCTCCCTCGCGGCGCTGCTCACGTGGCTCAGCGCCGGGTGGCTCGACGCGCGTTGGATCCTCCTTCCCCTGATCGGCGCCGCTTCACTCGAGGGATTCGTTGGGTTTTGCTTGGGCTGCACGGTCTTCGCCTGGCTGATGCGAGCTGGCGTCATCCCGCAGTCGGTGTGCGAGGAGTGCGCCGATCTCTCCAGTCGCTACCGTCGCGCCGGGCACCACGCTCTCTAACGTCACGAACAATTGCCAAAATGCGGGGGCCGGATACCTAACGCGACCGGATTTCCGTAGGCTCTGGCATATGTCTCGAGCTGGTCCGCGCGCACGGTGGCGTTCACTCGCGATGAGTTCCGCGCTCGTGCTCTTCGCGCTGCCGCTGATCGGCGTCAGCGCGAACGCCAGCGAGCCGCGCGCGAACGTTGTCGGCCTGACGCCGCTGCCGACGAGCGACACGGTAGTGAGTCGCGTCATCACGACGTCCTTTGACCTCGCGCTCGCCCAACCGCACGACGCCGCGCTCGCGGCCTTCATCGCCACCCTCTCGAACACCGCGTCGCCGAACTACCACCACTTCCTCACCCCCGGCGAGTACGCGGCGCGTTTCGGCGCAACCTCGGCGACGGTCTCCGCCGTGCGCGGCTACCTCCGCGGCTACGGGTTGACGACAACGCTGAGTGCGGGACGCAACATCCTGCACGTCACGGGATCGACGGACGAGATCGCCAAGGCCTTCGACGCGCGAGTGGAGACCGTGCGGCGAAGCAACGGCGCGCTCGGCGCGGTGCTCGCGAACAAGGGATCCCTCCCGCGTTCAATCGCGAAGGACGTGACCGCGGTGGCGGGACTCTCCTCGGTGCGGCCCGAGACCTCGAACACCCGGACTCGGCCACGTCGCCACGACGCCGACGGCCTGCGCGTCAGCCGGCAGCGACACGGGCACGACGCCCAACAACGTCGGTGGCTACACGGTCCAACAGCAAGCGGAGCTCTACGGGCTCGACCACGCGTGGGCCGCGGGCGAGACGGGGGTCGGTCAGACGATCGGCGTCTACGAGCTCTCCTCCTACGACACGAGTGACGTGGCCACCTACTTCAGCTGCTACGGGATCACGCCCAACATCGAGCCGGTGCTCGTCGACGGAGGTCCGACCGGTGCCGACAACTCCGACAACTCGCCCGACGAGGCGACCCTCGACGTCGAAGAGACCGCGGCGCTCGCGCCCGGCGCCGCGATCGAGGTCTACGCCGGTACCACAGCGGGCAGCGGCCCGACCGACGTCTACACCCAGATCGCGAGTGACGACACCGCCACCATCATCACGACCTCGTGGGGCATCTGCGAGAACCAGACCGACGGCGGTGCCCAGGTCGAACAACCGATCTTCGAGCAGATGGCGGCCCAGGGCCAGACCATCATCTCGGCCGCGGGGGACGAGGGCTCCTCGGACTGCGAGGGCGTCGAGACCGGGGTCGACGCGTCGGCGGCCGCGGTCGACGACCCGTCCTCCCAGCCCTACGTCACGGGCGTTGGGGGCCTCACCGTGTCGAACATCGACCCCCTCGAGGAAACGGTGTGGAACGACGGCTGTCACCGCGAACGACTGCGGCGCGGGCGGCGGCGGCATCTCCTCGCTCTGGAGCCGCCCGGCTTGGCAGGTCGCCCCCGGCATCGACCCGTCGACGGACACCATGCGCATGGTGCCGGACCTCTCGGTGATGGCCGACCCGGCGACGGGGTTCATCCAGTACTACACCGGCACCACCGACGGCTGTACCCACTCGTGCTCGGGCGGGTGGGCGGCGATCGGTGGCACGTCGATCGGCGCGCCGATTGTGAGCGCTCTGGTCGCGGTCGCGGCGCAGACCTGTGGCGCAAGTCGACTCGGCTTCATCAACCCCTCGCTCTACGCCATGGCCCAGACCGGCTTCATCGACGTGACGACGGGATCGAACGACCTCTTCGCCATCGGGGTCTACCCCGCCGGCGTCGGCTACGACATGGCCTCGGGTCTCGGGAGCCCCGACGGCGCCGCCTTCATCGCGGGACTCTGTCCCCCGCCACTCTCGAAGAGCAAGAGCAGCTTCTCGGTCTCGAAGCCGACGGCCGTCGCGGACTCGACCGGCCCCACCATCTCGGCGACGCTGCGCGACGTGAACGGCAACCCCGTCGCGAACGCCTCGGTCGAGGTCAACGCCACGGCGCCGGGAGGGCTGCTCAGCATCGACAAGGTCTTCCAGCGCGCCAACGGTCTCGGCATGGCGTCGAGTCCGGTGACGAGCGACACG
The DNA here is from genome assembly GCA_963823815.1 of uncultured Acidimicrobiaceae bacterium. Taxonomy (GTDB): domain Bacteria; phylum Actinomycetota; class Acidimicrobiia; order Acidimicrobiales; family RAAP-2; genus RAAP-2. The sequence continues at coordinate 242,360 of CAWGMU010000003.1, read as the reverse complement.
AACGGCGTGGTGAGTTTCACGGTCGGCTCATCGGTCGCCCAGCAAGTTGCGGTCAAAGTCTCCTACCAGGGTCAGACCATCTTCACGACGACACTCAACTACAAGGCGGTCGCCGTCCAGAGCAAGCCCGGGGCGCCGTCGATCGCACGACTCGTGCCGCTCGTCGGCGGCTTCGCGCTGAGCGTGCGAGCGCCAAACTCCAACGGCGGCAGCGCGATCACCTTCTACCAGTACTCGATCAACGGCGGAAGGTCCTGGGTCACGATGCGGCGGAAGTCTACGTCGGTCCACGTCACGGGCCTCGTCAAGGGGCGCGCCTACGTCGTGATGACGAGAGCCTTCAACGCCTTTGGTGCGTCGAGTTCGTCCGCGCCGATGCGAGTTGTCACTCGTTCTTAATTATATGCGCGTCGCACGACTCGTGACCTCGGTGACTCGCCGCGTCGCTCCTAAACTTTGAGCGGGTGACCGCGCGACGCGAGCGCGACGCAAACGTAAGGACGTGTGACGATTCGACGGCTCATGGTGGTGTCGACGCTGGTGCTGGCCGCGGTACTCGTGCCGCTCGCCGCGCGCGGCGCGACGACGCCGCCGGCGACGACGGGGCTGCCCCTCTACCAGTTCGCCGAGACGGGCGTCGAACCGCTGCCCTGGAACGCGACCTCGCTCGAGAGCTACCTCAACTCGACGACGATGCTCGGCGGACCCCACGGCGCCACCGGCGCGACCGAGGGCGTGCTCGCCTACCGCACGAACCAGGACCACCTGGCCCAGCTCACCTTGAGCGACAACGGCGCGACGCAGTGGCTCGACTACACGCCCCAAAACGACGTGCCCTCGCCCGGTGCCGATCCGATCCCGTTCTTCGACCCGTCGGGCAACGTCGACGTGCTCTACGTCGACAAGACCGGCAACGTGATCCTCGTCACGCCGAATGATCCCGACACGACGCTCTGGTCGCGCCTGCACTACGACACGCCGTGGCGTCCCTACGTCTCGACAGACCTTTCGGCGCTCACCGGGGTAACCGCCGTCCCGGGCCTGCCGAGCGTGCAGGTCGTCGGCACGACGGGCACGGTCGCCTACCGCACGACAACCGGTGCCGTCGAGGTGCTCACCCTCACGTGGTCGCCGACCCAGCCCGTACCCGTCTACGCCCAGAGCGACGCCACCGTGACGACCTACGGCGTGACCTCGACCACGCAACCCGCGGCGAAGACCTCGCCCCACCAGACGACCAACGGCTTCGCGAGTGACCCGGTGGTGCTGCCGGGCCTCACGCCCACCTTCGCCTCGACACTCCCGAGCGGGGACCTCGTCGTCTTCACCAGTTCGGGACCGACGATCACGAGCTGGACCTACCAGGACCTCACCACGCTCACCGGCCAGCCGGGGGTCGTCGGGCCCCTGGCGATCGGCGCGAGTTCGACCGACGTCGACCTCGCGGCCCTGACGAGTAGTGGCGTCGTGGAGCTCTTCACGACGCCCTACCCCGCCGCCAACGTCTGGAACGAGGTGAACGTGACCGCGCTCGCGACGGGCGCGCCGCCGCTCGCCGGCGCGCTCTCTCTGCAGGTGACGCCCACCCAAGTCGCGATCGCCGGCCAGGCCGCCAACTGGGGCGACCTCTTCGTGCTCACCAACCCGACGGGCTCGACGGCGTGGACCTCGACCGACGTCTCGGTGACGGCGGGTAGCGCCGCGCGCACCGTTGGCAAGATCGTCACCGGCCTTCAGGTGAGCGGTCAGCTCACGCTCTACGCCGCGGGCGTCAGCTCACCGCCGCCGCAGGGCGTCGGCGTCTACGCGATCCCGAGCGCCAAGTGGACCAAGGCCATCAGCGACGGGTGGCCCATCATCTCCGAGACCGGCGGACTCGGCACGCGCAGCGCGCCCTGGGTCGGCTTCACCTCGACGACGGACGTCGCCGACTCGCCCGACTACTTGATGGGCCAAGCGATCTACAACGCTCACAAGCGCGTCACGTGGCTCTCGTTCTGGACGGTGAGCGGGCCGCTCGCCGGCCAGCCGGTGACGACGGCCAACTTCTACAGCCACGGCATGGCGGCGGGGGTCTGGGTGGCAACCCAGATCGATCAGCTACCGCACGCTCGGCGTCGGGTTGAAACCCGACTGGGTCATCCTCGACCCCGAGGGCTACCCCGACAACCACTCGGGCCTCGACGCGCCCGGCGGCGCCTCGCCCGCGACGCTCGCGAAGTACGCGACGTACTGGAGCGCCATGATGCAGGGCTGGCAGCCGGCATCGCGTCGGTCGACCCGTCCCTCAACGCCGGGGTCTACGCGTCCCAGTCCGAGTACCGCAACTACAACCTCGTCGAACCTCAACATGCCGGTCTTCGTCGCCGTCGCCTTCGGCGGCGGCGGGCCGATCCCGGTCGCCGGGGCGACCGGCGCCAACGTGCGCGGCTTCATCTCCTTTAGCGCGGCCTGCACGCCGACCTCGACGCTGGCCAGAGTGAGGCGACGACCTTGCTCAACCCGCCGTGGGGTGGCCAGTTCAACACGCTGCAGTTCAACGCGGGCGTCTACTGCGCGCCGCCAGCGACCTAGGGTGAGCCCATGAGTGACGACGAGACCAGCGACGGCGCGAAGAACCAAGACCTGAAGTCGCGCCTCAAGCAGATCACCCAGCCGATCGTCGACTCGCTCGACGCGCGTCTGACGGCCCAGGTCGACAAGCGGGTCGTCCAACGCGTGGACGAGGTCCTAACGGACCGACTCGCGGTGATCGAGCGCGCCATCGCCGACCTCGACCGAGCGCTGCACGACCTTCAGGACCGACTAAAGGACTAGCTACTTCCGTCGACGCGCGGTCGCGCTGGATCGCCCAGCGAATCGTCAGGACGCTCAAGACGACCATCGCCACGACGAAGACCGAGAACACGGCGACGAACACCCGGCCACGCTAGGGCGTGTCACAGTGAGCCGCAACACTCGACTAATGACCTTGATGCTCGACGAGACGCACCAGAGCGTGCTCGACGTCCTTCGAGGCACCCGGAGTCCCGACCGCCCAGTGACGCGACCTCGGTCGCCGCGCTGCGCGCCTCGTTGGAGAGCGCGATCTCCGAGTTACTCACCGAAACGGCCGTGCCGACACCGATCACCGTTCGCGCGTCCTCGCTGCGCGACTGGTCCGAGGTGGAGGCACTCTCCGCCGCGCCGGGTCGCCTCCGAGGTGTGCTGGTCACCCAGGCCCTTCGCCTCTGGAGCGCGGGACGTTGCCCCACGGGCGGATTCGAAGAGGCGCTCCAAGCATGGCGGTCCGAGAGCACGAGCAGTGACCTCACCGAGTTCGTGGACCGCCTCGAAGCCGACGAGCGGGCCCGCCTCGCGGCCGACGTCGAGGCGCACTGGGTAACGCTCCGCCACTCGCTGGGCGCGCTGTCGAGTCGATGGCTGCCGAGAACCTCGCTGCGTGGCTACCAGCGCCTGGCGGACGGCAGCGTCATTCTGCGCGACGTGGTGGACCTCATGGTCGGCACCACGTCGAGCGACGTGGCGTCGGTCGCGCTCCTCGACGTGACGACCTCGCCCCTCGGCGAGGGTGACGAACGAGTCGATGCGGTATCACGCGCTCGTCCAGACACTGCGCACCGGGGTCGCGCCACTACGCACGTCGCTCTTCTCGACCGCGACGGGCGAGATCTGGATCCTTGACGTCGACGCCGACCTGCTCGCGCGTTCGGTCGACGACGTCCTCGCGGCACTACGCGCGATGACCGCCAACCCGTGAAGACCTTCACGCTCGGTCGGTACTCTCGCCACGTCCTCGACCGATTGGTCGACGACGCGCCCGCGAAGAGCGCGGTGCTCACGCTCGAGCACCGCGCGTCGCTCGGCGCGCGACTTTCGCGCCTCGGGCACGGGTCGGCGCCGTCGCCTCGACGCGTGGAGCGTCGAGCGCGGCGGGACGCCCGAGCGCGCACTTCCGGTGGTCGCCGGGTTCGGCACGGCGCGTCGCTCGGCAACGCCGCCCTGCGTCGCGCCGTTGACGACGCCCGCCTCACCACGGCGAACGCCGTTGAACTCGGGTCCGACCAGATGCTGCGCGCCGCGTCGGGCTATTCGCGGTCCGGCTCGCTGGCCTCGAACTGGCTGGCCTCCGCGCCGCACCCGCGGTGCATCGGTCTCGTGACCGCCGAAGCCGCGAACTGGGCCACGCAACTCGCCGAGATCACGACGTGGCTCGACGCACCCGTGGGTCGATCGCCGACGAGTGACGCCTACTACGACGTCGCCTCGGCGCGCACGACGCTTGCGCGCGTCGCCGCGACCTCGTCATCAGTCGCGACGTCGCATCGCGTCATCCTTCGTGTCCGCAGCGGCGCGCCGGGTAAGAGCGCCGGACCGGGGCTGCGCGCCGACCTCACCGATCGACGCGCTGCCGACCACGGCGGCGGCCGCGCCGCATGCGCTACATCGGCCTCTGGCCCGAGGCGGGAGTCTGTCTGTCGGTCGACGGCACGATGGAGGACCTGCGCAGCCGGCGCGCGTGACCTCGTGCGCACGCGCCGCGGCGCAGCGACGTCGCGGAACGCTGCTCGCCGCATAAGTCTTGGATCCAGGGGCACTCGAGTAGCCTTGATGGGTCATGCCCCTGAGAACTTCCCTTAGAAATATCGCCATTATCGCCCACGTCGACCACGGCAAGACCACGCTGGTGGACAAGATGCTGCGCCAAACCGGCTCTTCACGGCCCACGAGGAGCTGACGACCGGGTCATGGACTCCGGCGACCTCGAGCGCGAAAAGGGCATCACGATCCTCGCCAAGAACACCGCGGTCAAGTGGAACGACCTCACGATCAACATCATCGACACGCCTGGTCACGCGGACTTCGGCGGCGAGGTCGAGCGCGGACTCGCGATGGTCGACGCGGTGATCCTGCTCGTCGACGCCGCCGAGGGCCCCCTGCCCCAGACCCGCTTCGTCCTGCGCAAGACCCTCGAGAAGCGCCTGCCGGTCGTGCTCGTGATCAACAAGGTCGACCGCCCCGACGCGCGCATCAAGGAGGTCGTCGACGAGGTCGAGAACCTCTTCCTCGACCTCGACGCCGACGAGCACCAGATCTCCTTTCCCATCCTCTACGCCAGCGCGCGCCAGGGCTGGGCCTCGCTCGATCGTCAACGACACGGCGGGCGACCTCACGCCGCTCTTCCAGACGATCGCGGACTACGTGCCGGCGCCGGAGTACGTAGAGGGCCACGGGCTCCAGGCGCTCGTGTGCAACCTCGACGCCTCGCCGTACCTCGGGCGCCTGGCGCTCTGTCGCGTGATCAACGGGAACCTCGAGCGCGGCCAGCGCGTCGCGTGGTGCCGCATCGACGGCACGATCGAGCACGCCAAGATCACCGAGCTCTTCATCACCGAGGCGCTCGAGCGCATCCCGGCCCAGAGCGCCGGTCCCGGCGACATCGTCGCGGTCGCGGGCTTCGAGGACATCACCATCGGCGAGACCCTCGCCGACCCGGAGAACCCCGATCGCGCTCGAGCCGCTGCACGTCGACGAGCCGAGCCTCTCGATGACGATCGGCATCAACACCTCACCGCTCGCGGGCACCGAGGGCAAGCTGCTCACCGCGCGCATGGTGAAGGACCGACTCGACCGCGAGCTCGTCGGCAACGTCGCCCTTCGCGTGCGCACGACCGAGCGACCCGACGCCTGGGAGGTACAGGGCCGCGGCGAACTGCAGCTCGCCGTCCTCATCGAGACGATGCGCCGCGAGGGCTTCGAGCTCACCGTCGGCAAGCCGCAGGTCGTCACGCGCATCATCGACGGCAAGCTTATACGAGCCGATGGAGCACGTCACGATCGACGTCCCCGAGGAGTTCGTCGGCAACGTCACGACGCTGCTCGCCACGCGCAAGGGCACGATGCTCGACATCGTCAACCACGGCACCGGCTGGGTGCGCATGGAGTGGCGCATCCCGGCGCGCGGACTCGTCGGCATCCGCACCGAGTTCATGACCGAGACCCGCGGCGCCGGCATCATGCACTCGAACTTTGACGGCTACGCGCCGTGGTTCGGCGACATCCGGCTGCGCCAGAACGGCGTGCTCGTCGCGGACCGCAGCGGCGACACGACCGGCAACGCGCTACTCGACCTCGAACAGCGCGGCGTGCTCTTCGTCGGACCTGGCGTCGAGGTCTACGAGGGCATGATCGTCGGCGAGAACGCGCGCGTCGGACGAGATGAACGTGAACCCCACCAAGGAGAAGAAGCTCACCAACATGCGCGCCTCGGGCAGCGACAACACCGAACAGCATCGCGCCGCCGACCATCTTCTCGCTCGAACAGGCGCTCGAGTTCATCGCCGACGACGAGGCCGTCGAGGTCACGCCCACAGTCGGTGCGCCTTCGCAAGGCCGTCCTCGACGTCGCCGCGCGGCACCGTCTGCGCAAGAGAGCCGAGAACGCTCTTCGGTAGGGGTACGGGCCACGGCACCGAGCAGATTGCCGCCATTCGAGGAAGCAGATAGTCTTCTGCGGACTCGGCTATTTCGGCCGGCAGGGCAAGGGGGGAAGATCATGTCAGATCACCCGAACGTGGAGTTGGTCCGTCGCGGCTATACCGCCTTTGGCGCGGGCGATATGCAGACGGTTGATGAGGTGTTTGCCGACGACATTGTCTGGCACATGTCCGGAAATGGGCCGTTATCCGGGGACCGAAGGTCGAAGAAGGAAGTGTTCGAGTTCTTCGGGGAGCTCGCCGAAATGAGCGGCGGCACGTTCGCCATCGATATTCACGACGTCGTTGGCGGCGATGACCACGTCGTCGTCCTGAGCAACTCACGTGCCAGCCGCAACGGCAAGTCCATTGAAGCGCAAGGTGTCGACGTCTGGCACGTGAAGGACGGCAAGGCGACCGAGTTCTGGCACGTCGACTTGGATCCGGACGCGGCGAACGAATTCTGGTCGTAGCGACGGCCTTCGCCGTTACGCACCGGAGCTCGGATCCGCTCATGGGTTAGACGTGGGAAGCGACACGTTGCACTCGTTTAGACCAATGCGCGTCCTCGCGGCGTCGATTGCCGCGTTGGCGTCCGCGTTCGTTGAGGTGAACGGGCTCGCCGCGAGCGTTCACTGTCGGCCCACGAAAGAGGGCCGAGAACGCGCTCCGTTAGAGTTGTCCCCGGAGGGATGACAGAGCGGACGAATGTACCGGTCTTGAAAACCGGCGTGGGCTTGCCCACCGTGGGTTCAAATCCCACTCCCTCCGCTCCATCCCGAATCGAGGTGCGTGACGCCACAGAGGTCGTCAGCGCCACGCGTTCGCGAGATTCACCCGCTCGGTTACCGGGTCTATAAAGGACGCCGATTTACACTGGTCGAAGTGCCCAGTACTCCCCCTTTGAGGTTGTTGACGCCGTGACCGCCATCTGGCACTGGTTCTTGCAAGTCACGGGAACCGCCAACGAGTCCGGGAAGTGGTACGCGTTCTGGAGCGGCTTCGGGGCCGACTTCACCGAGGGCGCGGTCTTCGTGAGCATCGTCGGGCTCTACCGCCGTCACAAGTGCCAGTCCTGCTGGCGCCCTGCGCTGAAGGACGGTCTCGGGCGGGTCGCGGGAACCCACTACGAGACCTGCCACAAGCACACCAACAAAGAAGAGCACGACGCGCTCTCTCGCCAGCACGCGCTGCGCCACCCCGCGTTGCACGAGCACCTCGCGAAGGAGGCGTCGTGATCGCGACGTCGTTCCTCGAACGCTGGGTGTGGCCGGCGGGCGGATCGGGCGGCATTCCGGGGGACGTGGTAGCGACGCTGATCTGGGTCGTCATCGCCGGGATCGCGACGACGATCTTTTACCCGCCGCTGCGTCGGGCCATCGAGAGCTTCGTCAAGCGCCACGTGGCCGCCGGGACGGCCGAACTGCACGCCAAGCTCGACCACATCATCGAGCACCACCCCGACATCCCGCCGTACGTCAAGAAGGAAGAAGAAACGGCGCCCTAGCGCCGCTCACTGGCCCGAGAAGTGCGCCTTCATCGGGTCGAAGTAGCTCTTCTGCCAGCCACCATCCTCGTAGCCGAGCTGGTCGCTCGGCACCGACGTGTGGCGGACGGTGACGAGCGTCCCTTCGTCGTTGCCTTCGAGGAGCACCTCGATCTGGGAGTCCTCGTGCTCGTCCGTGAAATTCGCCGATCGCCACGTCTGGACGATCCGTCGCGGCGGCTCGAGCACGAGGTTCGTCCCGTGGATGTAGCCGTCCCACGCGTCGTACTCGTCACCGACATTGGGACCGAGGTGAGCCTCACCGCCCGTCATCGCGCTGTGGCCCTCGCTCGTCATCCACGCCGCGTAGACCTCCTCGGGCGGTGCGGGAATCTGCTCGGATACCACGAAGTCGTAGGTCATCGCGCCCCCTTCGAACAGACCCGTCGGTCGCTCACTCGTCATCCTAAGCACGCGCCCGCGCGCTGATTAAGGACGTCGCACGCGGGCTCGAATGGCGTCAATCCAGTTCGCCGCCGCGCGTCGAGCCGTGGCCACCTCCTCGCGCCGGCCACTCGCGCCTTCGCCGGTGACCGGGTAGGAGCCGAGGAACTTCACGCGGGCGAGGTGCGCCTGAAGGTCGGCCAGGCAGTCGGCCACGACGTCGTCGGCGACGTGGCCCTCGAACTCGATGACGAAGCAGTAGTCGCCGAGACCCCGTTTGGTCGGACGGCTCTCGAGCTTCGTCAAGTTGATGTCGCGCGCGGCGAAGCGACCGAGGATGGCGTAAAGCGAGCCGGGCCGGTCCGCGTCCTGGAAGCAGACGATCGTCGTGCGGTCGTGTCCCGTCGGCGCCGCGACGTCGTCGCGACCGACGACGACGAACCGCGTCGCGTTCTCGGGGTGGTCCTCCACGTCGGGCGCGATCACGTCGAGTCCGAAGAGTTCGCCCGCGAGACGTGACCCCACCGCCGCCCACGGCTCGCTCGACTCAGCGACGTCGCGCGCCGCCTGCGACGTCGAGGTCGTCTGGACGCTCGAGAGTTCGTGCGCGTGCAGGAAGCCGCGCACCTGGGCGAGCGCGTGAACGTAGCTGCGAACGCTCCTTCACCTCGTCGAGAGCGACGCCAGGTCGCGCCAGCAAGTGCAGGTGAATCGGCAGGACGAGCTCTTCGAGGATGACGAGGTCGTGGTCGAAGACCAGTCCGTCGATCGTCGCCGACACGGTGCCCTCGAGCGCGTTCTCGAGGGGGACGAGACCGCTGATCAACGGAGGCGTCGGCGACGGCGCCGAGGAGGTCCTCCAGTGAGACGAAGGCAACCGGCGCGACGTCGGGCAACGTGCCAACGGCTTCGTGCGAGAAGGATCCTTCGGGCCCGAGATAGCCGACGCGGAGCGTTTCCATAGCGGGATGCTACTGGGCCCCCGCCGCGCTCTTAGACGTCAGCCGTCGCCTCGATATCGTTTGAGGCCGTACGATGGCGGGAGGCCAAAACCGAAAGGGTGCGCGATGGGGCACGAGATGTTTGACTTCGACGCCGAACTCGGCGACGCCGTGTTCGACTACTGCCGCGATCGGCTCTCGATGGACCCGGTCCCTCTCGACTTCGGCGGGCTGTCACCAATCCCCAAGGAGGCGATGGACGGCCTCATCCGACCAGAGGGCCGTCCGTCTGAAGAGATCTTCGATCTCTTCAAGAACACCCTCGCCCCCGCCGTCGTCTCCATCGACTCGCCCGGCTTTCTTGCCTTCATCCCCAACGCCCCCACCAAGAACTCCCTGCTCTTTGACATGGTCGTTGCCTGCTCTGGACTGAACGGCACCAGCTGGCTCGAGTCGAGCGGCGTCGTCGTCGCCGAGAACCAAGCGCTCGCGTTCCTCGCGGACGTCGCGGGACTGCCCGAGAGTGCGGGCGGCGCGTTCGTCTCGGGCGGCTCGCTCGGCAACCTCTCGAGCCTCACGGTCGGGCGCGACGTCGGACGCACCAAGCGGCCCGAACTCGATCCGCGCAGCGTGCGATTCGCTATCTCTGGCGGACGCGCACTCGAGCGTGGGCAAGGCCCTGCACGTGCTCGGACGTCGAGTCACTCGTCGTGGCGACGAACGACCACCGCTTCACCCGCGAGGCGCTCGAGGCGGCGCTCGCGAACGACCCGACACCCCGAGAACGTCATCGGCGTCGTCGCGACGGCGGGCACCACGAACGCCGGCATCGTCGACGACCTCGAGGGGCTCGGCACCTACGCGCGCGAGACACGACCTCTGGTTCCACGTCGACGGCGCCTACGGCGGGGCCGCGCTGCTCTCGCCGACGCACCGGCACCTGCTTTCGGGCGTGCGCCACGCCGACAGCTTCATCGTCGATCCCCACAAGTGGCTCTTCGCGCCGCTCGACTGCTGCGCCCTGCTCTATCGTCAACCCGACGACCGCCCGCAAGGTGCTCGCCCAGCAGGCGAGCTACCTCGACGTCCTGCACGAGAGCGACGACGAGCACTACGAGTGGAATCCCTCGGACTTCGCGCTCCACCTCTCGCGGCGCGCACGAGGCCTGCCGTTCTGGTTCTCGCTCGTCGACCAACGGCTCCGCCGCCTACGAGAGCGCCGTCCAGTGCGCCATCGACCTCGCCCAGCGCACGCAAGAAGCTCATCGATGAGAGCGAGCACCTGGAGATGGTGCGGCCCTCGAGCCTCTCGATCGTGCTCTTTCGCCGAAAGGGCTGGGGTCCCGAGCGCTACCTCGAGTGGAGCCACGAGCTCCTTCGCAGCCAGGTCGCTTTCGTCACGCCGACGAAGTGGGAAGGCGAGACCGTCGGACGGATGGCGTTCCTGCACCCGAACTCGACCGAGCAAATGGTCCGCGAGATCCTCGCGTCGACTCGGCGACTAGGGACGCGTCAACAGCGGGGCCCTCGGGTCGCGCGACGCTCTCACCGCGCTCGCTTGCGCCTGCGCCAGGCAATACCTCCGAGCGCTTCGAGCACGATCCGGTTGCCGAGGTACGCCGTGATCTCGGCGTGATCGTAGGGCGGCGAGACCTCGACGACGTCAACGCCCGCGATCGGCACGCTCATCGCAGTCCTGCGTACCGCGTCGAGGAGCTGCCGGCTCGAGAGCCCTCCCGGCTCGGGCGTGCCGGTGCCGGGCGCCGCGCCGGGGTCGACCACGTCGACGTCCACCGAGAGAAAGACGGCGTCGCAGTCGTCAAGAGCGATCGCGAGGGCTTCATCGAGCACCGCGTCGAGCCCCCGCGCAACGATCTCGGTCATCTCGAAAGCTGCGCATGCCCGACTCGGCCATCCATCGAAGGGTCTCCGGCTCGGGCCAGTAGCCGCGCAGCCCGATCTGGAGGAACCGATCGCCGCGACAGGCGCCCGACTCGATGAGCCGGCGCATCGGCGTGCCGTGGCCGTAGAGCGAACCCATCTGGCTGTCACCGGTGTCGGCGTGGGCGTCGAAGTGGACAACCGACACTCGTCCGAAGCCGAGGTGGCGCGCGACGCCCGTGACGTCGGGCAGGGCGATCGTGTGGTCGCCGCCGAGCACGATGGGGATGACCCCGGCCGCGGCGACCTCTCCCACTCGATCCTCGAGCGCGCGCAGCGATCGCTCGGTGTCGCCCGAGGGCATCTCGACGTCCCCGAGGTCCACGACGCCGAGTTCGATGAGAGGGTCAAGTCCGAGGGCGAGGCTCGGTCGGCGGCCGTCGTGGGGTAGGTAGTCGGTCGTGCGCATGGCCTGGGGCCCGAAACGACACCCTGGCCGGTGCGAGGTCCCGCCGTCAAAGGGTGCGCCGACGATGACGGCTTGCGCCTCCCGCCACGACGACACCTCGTCGGGGTCGGCAGACGGCACGCCGAGAAACGTCACGTCGGGACCGTAGAGATTACCGAGGCGCGTCACGGCCCTCGAGTCTAGAAATCATCGACGCGCTACGCCGGCGTTGCGGCGAGGGCGTCGGCGAGCTCGCCGTAGTGGCGCGCGTAGACCGAGAAGTGGCCCTCGTCGGAGAAGTGGTGCGAGCGCGCGTCGGGCACGTGGTGAGCCAGCCACACGCCGTGGGCGGGTGGGACCGACAGATCGTCGTCGCCGAAAAAGATCTCACAGGTCGCAACGATCAGCCCCAGATCGAAGCTCCACGGCCGGAAGAAGGCGAGATTGTCGTCGGCGTACCCGTGCCAGTCCGCGGACACGGCGTGGCTCGTCGCTTCGGCGAAGTTCGCGCGGAAGTCGTCGTCGGCCAGCACTTTGCGGTCGGATTTACCGATGATGCCGCCGAAGATCTCGAGCACGTTGTCGGCGTTCGTCAGCGCCATTGCGGCGCACGACGCTTCGAGGGTCTCTAGGTAGGCTGGTCCGCCTTCCTTGGCGAGGGCGAACTCCTCGAGATTCTCTGGACCCATGCCCTCGGTCCAGTCGATGTCCGCGTCGATCGGTACGACGCTGGCGACCGGAACCACTCGCTGGCAGCGCGGGCTGTCGAGCGCGGCGCAAGCGAGGGCGTGCGGTCCCCCGCCCGACCAGCCGAGGGCGGCGTACTCATCACGACCGAAGTGGTCGAGGGCGAGCCGGCCGTCGCCGACCACCGAGGCGATGTTGCGACCTTCGAGCCGAGAGGATCGTCCGTAGCCCGCGCGGGAGGTCGTCACCAGAAAGAAGTTGCCGTACTCGAGCAACGGCGCGAACGCCTTCAGCGTCCTCGTCGACCCGGGCGTGCCGTGGTGGAGCAACACCGTCGCGCCCGACGGATCCCCGAGCGCCGCAACCTCGAGCGTACGGCCGTCGGGGCATTCGATGAGCTCTTCGTGAAGGTCCACGTCTCTCCAATCTGGTCGACCCTCACCTTACGCTCGCCCGCGTACTCGCCCCGGTGAGAAGCGGCACCTCGCAGCCCGCCGCTCGACGTCGCTCCGGCTCCCCGCTAGGCGCTCGCCCGCTGCTCGCGAAAGTACGCCGTGGGCGTCACGCCGGTCTCTCGACGAAACGCGGCCACGAACGAACTGAGCGATTCGTAACCCACGCTGCGCGCGACGTTGCTCACCGGCTCGCCGGCCGCGAGCGATCCCAGCGCGATCCGAAGGCGCAGCAACGTTCGCCAGCGTCCAAAGGGCAGCCCCGTCTCAGCCATGAACGCACGCGACAACGTTCGTTCGCTGGCCCCGACGAGGTGTCCCCAATCGGCGAGCGTCCTCGAGTCAGCGGGCGTCTCGCTCAGTCGCTGCGCCACGTCCTTGGCGCGCTCTTCGGAGGGCATTCGGACGTCGATGACGGTCATTGCCACGGGTTCGAGCAGGTCGAAGAGCATCGCTTCGGCGTTCGTGCGCCGTTCCGCGTCGAGCGTCGGTTCCTCCAGGTAGGCGATCACCTGCGCGAGGAGCGGCGTCACGCCGATGGGCGTGCAGACCTCCCATTCGATGGGACACGACTCGGTTCGTAAGTACAGCGTTCGCATCGTCGCGACGCTCTCCGCCAGCGTCTCGTGTCGAACGCCGGCCGGGATCCAGAGCGCTCGCGTCGGCGGCAGCATCCACTGCTCGGACGCCGAACGAACGGTGAGCACCCCTTGGGCCGCCCAGGCGAGCTGGTGGTCGGGGTGGACGTGCCAGTCGAACACGTGGCCCGCGGACATCGGGAAGGTCACCACCAGGACCGCGGCCGCGGGGTCGAATCCGTCGTCCGAACATTGTCCGTTTTGCGACATCGTTTGTCAGTGTACCGACTAGGCAAACAGCGACTGCTCTCGTAGGTTCGTCGTCGTGAACGAAGAACACGCGGAGTTGTGCTCCAGTCCCGAGTGGGCCTCCTATCTTCACGGCGACGTTCTCCCACCGTTCATGGCGCTCGTCGACCTCGGCGATGATCTTCTCGAGATCGGACCCGGCCCCGGCGCCTCGACGGCGTGGCTGCGCGAGCGCGTGGAGCGACTCACCGTGCTCGAGATCGATGAAGATGCCGCCGGCAAACTTGCGTCGCGATTCGTAGACACCAACGTGACGGTGCTCCACGGTGACGCGTCCGCGATGAGATTCCTCGACGAATCGTTCGACTCGGTGGGCTGTTTCACGATGCTCCACCACGTGCCCACGAAGCGTTTACAGGACCAGATCTTCGCCGAGGCGTTTCGGGTGCTGCGACCTGGCGGCGCCTTCCTCGGCTCGGACAGCCTGGCGAGCAACGACCTCCACGACTTCCACGCGGGCGACACCTACAACCCGCTTGACCCCGCCACACTGCTCGTCCGTCTTCAATCGGCGGGCTTCGAACACGTCAATCTCGACGTCGCGGACGTCCTGCGGTTCGTCGCGCGCAGGCCCGGCGCCGAGGATTCCGGCTCGCCTCCGAGCCAGAACCGATCATCTTGTCACGAAGAAGAGAAGGAGCAACTCCCATGACCCTCCCCTACGAAGAGCCACTCGTTGTTCGAGAGCCCGGCCCGCGCGTCATCCCCGAACCGCCACGGCGAGGCGAACCCGGTGGCGATCCGTGCGGCATCTGTGGCGGACAGACGACCTCGGCGGTCTGGTCCGACGAACTGTGGACGTTGCATCCGCCCGTTGGCGGCTCTCTGAAGGGAGCCGTCTGGCTGGCGAGTCGCGAACACGCCGACTCGTTCGCGGACCTCTCGCCGGAAGCGGCGAGCGACTTTGGTCGCGTCGCCGCTCGTGTCGAACGTGCCGTCCTCTCGCTCGGTGACGTCGCGCGAGTCCACCTCTACCGGTGGGGTGACGGCGGGTCGCACTTTCACGTCTGGTTCATCCCGCGCCCGCTCGGCATGCTCGAAGCTCGAGGGATGATGCTGCCGCTCTGGGAGGACGTTCTGCCCAACGTCTCCGACGACGAGTTGCGCGACGCGGCGACACAGGTTGCGGGCGCCATGGACAACGCACCGACGTGAGTCGGCACTCCGACGAAACCACTATCTCAGAAGCTTCCACGTCCTGCCGTTGAGCGTCCGGTAGATACCGTGGCCCGGAACCGGATGCCAGGCGTCAGAGGATCCAAACGTGGTGATGTAACCGCTCGGACCGTACTTGACCTTCGAGACGATGGACCAACTTCGACCACCGTCGGAGCTCTCGTGCAACGTCGGCGCGAACACCCACATGAAGGGACCGGCGGACACCACGTCGTCACCGGGGACTATCGCCGGATCGGCGGATATCTTGGTCCACGTGCCGCCTCCGTTGAGGGACCGGTAGAGGACGGTGGGCCCTGTCCCGCCTTGGCCCATTTCGCAGAAGATGGAGAGCCGGGTCAAGGAGGCAACCGCTCCCTCGGTCACTGGGTGACTTTGACAAGGGTTGGGGACGGAGCGCCATGTCGCGCCTGAATTAGAAGTGATGAAGACGTCGCCGCTGGCGCCGCTACTCCCAAAGGCGTAGCCGGAGGTGGGTCCGACGTGCGCGAGCACCGGTTGGTCCGATCGAAATGACGTGACCGATGACGGGGTGAGATCACCAGAAGAGTAGCTATCCAAGTGCGTCGAGCATGGTCCTTGCATGGCGTTCGTCACGCAATCCTCGACGGGGATCCAGATCACGCCGCCCTTCACACTGATACTGAGCGGACTGCCAGTCTCCTTCACGTCGGTCCACGTTCGTCCGGCGTTGCTGGTGAAGAGCACGGCACTCCCGTTGATGACGTAACCAACGTCGGGCGTCGCGAATCCAGTCGTCCACGGATAAAACCCCTTGGGAAAGATCCCCGTGACGCGCCAGGTATCGCCTCCGTCGTTGGTTCGTACCAGATACGCCCTCACCAATCGGCCGCTGTAGGTCGTGATGGGGGCCACCCCAACACCGATTTTCGACGTGAGCATCTGTAGGCGCGTGAGCTTCAGCGCACGAATAGACGAGCCGACCGAGTACGGGTTGTGGCTACTAGTTGCCGACGCGACGGGCGCGACTGCGAAGGTCGTCGTGAGCAAGACCAGCGCTACGAACGTCACTATTCGGCGCATCAACGAACCGCTGAACCGGCCTCGCGATCCATCCACGCCTCGACCCACATTCACCATTCGATGCTATGTATGAATTTCGTTAGGGGCTTGCCAGCTATTCCTTTCCGATCGATGTTGCCGTTCCGGGGCGGATTGCGATTCGCTCTGACCGACACCGGAAGACACGCGGCTGACAACATGGTGTGGTGATTGACGCCATTGGGTATCTCGCCAGTCTCGGCGCGCTGCTCATGTGGCTCCCGCAGGGTTGGCGAGTTCTCCGTCACCGAGGTGACGAAGCAACTCTGGCCGGAATAAGTGCGCTGGCCTACGGCGCGGGTTTCCTATTCAACGCGCTCCTGCTCGTCTACGGGATCGGTACCAGAGGAGTCCCGGTCATCGTCGCCGCTTGCGTCAACCTGATGATGAGTTCGGTCATCGTCATCGTCGTCGCCAGATCTCGGGCGCCCGTGTGATCCTCCTCATCGGCTACTTGGCGGCGATTGTGGACGTTTGCCAGTTCGCACCGCAGCTCTGGCGCGCGATTCTGCGCCGCAACGACCGCGCGGCCATGACCGGGCTCAGTGTCGTGGCGTACACGATCGCGACGGCACAGGCCATCCTCTGGGTCATCTACGGATTCGCGACGGACAGGTTGCCCGTTAGACTACCCAACGTGTTCGTTGCTCCCGCGTGTCTTTACATTCTCATTGTGGCGATCCGGTCCAGATACCGTCGCACGACCGAGGAGCACTGACTCGCTCGGACGCGCCAAGGGTACCGGCTAGGTCACGTCGCAGCGCCCGGTGAAAGGGGCTCCAAGTTCGCAACGTGTTGCCAGTAGTGGCGCGAGGTGTCCCCGATAATCATCTCCGACAAGGCTCCTCCGTCCAGCCACGGGCAACGGTCCGATCCGAACAGATCGGCGTCGGTCAGCGGCTCAATTGCTGCAAGGAGGCGCTCGAAAGATTGCGTGAAAGCAGCCCTCACTTCTCCTGGTGTGTCGTCAACGTGCGCGCGAAAGACGTATTCGTTGATTTCGTCCGTAGTACTCCCAGGATGAGTCTCGTCGTCCGGCACTCGATTCGCGTGCGCATCCTCAGTTAGTTGCGCGGAGTGATCCTGCCACCAAGCCACGTGCGCGAGCACGTCCTTGCCCGTCCAGGCTCCCATCGCCGGTTCGAGTAGACGTTCGTCGCTTATTCGTTCGACGAGCTCCGAAAGCTCCTCATGGGCGATCGTGATGGTCCGCAGCAACTCGTCCTTGTCCACGCACGCACGATAGTCAGACGCAACAACGGCTGGAACAGACGCCGTGAGCGCCCGAGCACCAGCAACGCGAGTGGAGCTCGTTGAAGGCCTGCTCAGGTCAACGACGCGCGCCTCCCTTTGAAATCCTCTCGCAATCTCTATAGCGTCTTACTCCATGAAGAAAACCTTGCAGGGCTACTTGCAAACTGCCCGTGACGCCGTCGTCTGGAAGTTGGATGGCCTCTCGGAGTACGACGTTCGCCGCCCGCTCGTTCCGAGCGGCACCAACCTCCTCGGGATCGTCAAACACCTGACGTTCGTCGAGCTCGGCTACTTCGGCCCCGTCTTTGGTCGCACCATGGGGCAGCCCAATCTCTGGTTCGAGGAAGGAGTGGAGGACAACGCCGACCTCTTCGCTCGAGCGGACGAAACGAGGGATGACGTCATCGGCAACTATCGCAGGGCGTGCGAGACCTCGGACGCCACGATCGAGGCCCTGGACCTTGACGCCGCGGGCTCAGTGCCGTGGTGGGGCGATCACCCCGTCACCCTCCACCACGTACTCGTCCACGTGATCGCTGAAACCTACCGCCACACCGGGCACGCCGATCTCGCCCGAGAGCTCATCGACGGATCGATCGGTTACGCAGCGGACGACAGCAACGTCCCCGAGCACGACGGTGAGTGGTGGCGCGCCCATCGCGACCGGGTGGAACGGGAAGCCCGACAGGCGACGAGCTGACCTCGTCGAGACATGGGCTTGGCGAGACAGCCGAGATGGTCGACGGTTGGCGGAGCACGCACCGACTCTTACTTCGTCACGGTGAGGCTGGTCCCGTCATTGAGAATCTCAACCCACGTCTGGCCAGGGGTCACTTTGATCGTCGCGCCCGTCACCGTCGTGTAGTCCAGCACGTCTGCCATTGACGATCCTCTTGACCACTTCCCCTCGAACTCTCGTCCGTCAGTAAAAACGTCGGCGACACCCGACCCCTGAAGGTCGGCGTAGGAGCTCTCGGTCCCGATGCCGTTCACGTAGTTGACGAACATGACGATCACGTTCTTCGGTGATTCGCGCGCGCCCGTGCCCGTGACGTCCGCCTCGTCGAAGATGGTGCGGTCCCACGATTGCGTCTTCGTGTCCCAGGTCCAGGTGACCGGATAGATGCTCGGAAAGGGAACGACGAAACTCGCCACCTTGGCGCCAACGACCTTCGCCGTGCTCGCGCGGTAGCTGAAGATCGCGGGCGGGGGTGTCGGCGTGCCCTTGAAGGCGAACAAAAGCGGCGCCACGGCGAAGAGGTTGTGCGGCGCTTGGAGCGAGAGGTCACGGAACATCGCAGCTCCGGCTGAACTCTCGTCGATCAACTTGACGGGCGCCTGCTCGATGCTGTTGATCGCGTACTGCGCCCCGCCGGAGAAGGCGAAGATCCCCCCGAGCGGCCAGACGACCTGGGTGTCGGTCGGGCGCACCGATCGTACGGGGCCGACCTTGGCGGGCGCCTCGGAGTTGAAGACCGCGGCGAGGCGCGTGATACCACCGTTCACGATCTCCTCGTACACGACGTCTGCTTGATCGACGCCCCACTGGGGCAGTGCCTGGGGCGTGTTTTCGATCTTCACGGTGAGGGCCGGTCGCGTGAGCGCCGCGCCGCCGGGGTCGGGCAGGCCGGTGAGCGGCGCGGTCGGATAGTGCGACGCCGGCTTGGTGGTGGTTGTCGTCGCGGTCGTCGCCTTGCGACGAAAGTGCCAGTACGCTCCCCCGCCCGCGGCTACGACAACGAGCACCGCCAGTACGACGAGGAACTTGCGCATCTGACAAACCTAGTTACCGTGAGAAGAAAAATCGCTCATCGTGGCGCGTCGACGAGCGTCGTCACGACCACGCTATGAGGCAGGTTCGTCTCGGGGCTCAGATGCTCGGATCCTTCCACCTTGCGCCAGCCCGTTGCGAGGTAGAAGCCGAGCGCGGTGTCCCTCGCGTTCGCCCAGACCTCGTCGGCCCCCACATCGCGAAGCGCGGCGAACGCAAGCACCAGGAGCTCGGCGCCGTACCCGCGCCCCTGCACGTCGAAGTCGGTCGCCATGAAACGGAGTTGGTAGGCGACACTCCCCGCGCCGAGCGGCGACGGCGCGGAAAAGAACGAGGCGCACGCGACGAGTCGGTCGCCGAGGTAGCCGCCGAAGTGCAGCGCGGAGGTGTCGTCGTCGCGCGGTTCGGCGACCGACTTGGTGGGGTCGTCGCCGCGCAGCACGCGCCGGCGAAGGTCGTAGAGGACCGGCGCCGCGACACGCTCGACCCGCAGGTCAGGCGACGACAAGTTGCTTCGCCATCGTCTCAAGCTCGAGGTTCCGAGCCCCGCGCACGGCGAAGCGCTCGCCCGTCGGGGTAAAACCGACCTTCTCGTAGAAGGCGCGGGCCCGTGCGACACCGACCCCCACGTGGAGGAACAGCTCGGTCGCGCCCTCAGCGAGCGCCCAGGCGACGACGGCGTCGACCAACGCCCGAGCGGCAGTCCCACCTCGTTCGACGGGTGTCACGTACATGCCGTAGAGCCAGTGGGTTCCCGGATAGTGCTCGTTCCGCCCGCCTCTGACCATGCCGACGACCCGGCCATCGACGTCGGCGAGGAAGTAGGGAGACTCTTCGGCCATGCTCCGCCAGCGGCGATCGCGGTAGGCGGCGGCCTCGGCGAGGGTCGTGCCGAAGGCCTCGGGCGTGTCCGCGAGCGCCTCTAAGCGAATGGCTCGTAGCGACTCCCAGTCGGCGCCGCCAGTGCGACGCACCGTCAGGGTCCAGCCGCTCACGCGGGGCGGCAAGTAGTGACGAGCGACGACATCGTCCCATTGTTCCATCTCACCGACGCGCAGTACTCAGCCCTCCGCGGGTGCCTCGAGCCGGGGCAGGCGCGCCGAATAGATGGAGTACCCATCGATCTGGCGCACCAACAGTGTCGCAAGGACCGTCGCGGCCATCATCGGCACCGCGAGCGCGAAGCCCCCCCGCGTGAGCTCGAGCACGAGGACCAGTCCCGCCAAGGGCGCCTGCATCACGGCACCGATCATCGCCGAGGCACCGACGAGCGCGAAGGCGCCCACGGGCGTGCCCGGCCAGATCTGAGTCCACGCCACGCCGAGGAACGCCCCGAGCGCGGCGCCGGTCGCGAGGAACGGGGTGAAGAGACCGCCGGCTGCGCCGCTGCCGAGCGTGAGTGCGGTCACGAATGGCTTTAACGCGAAGAGCGCGAACAGCAGTCCCGCGCCGCCCACCCCGAGGAACGCCTCGTGAGCGATGTCCTTCCCGTTGCCGAAGAGGTCCGGGTACCTGAGGCCCAGCACCGCGACGATGGCGAAGGCGGTGGGCATCGTCCAGAAGATGTTGGCCCCCTTAGCCCGGTAGAACGAGACCCAGCCGACGAGGCGCACGTAGCCAACCGCGAGCAAGCCGATGACGACGCCGGCGAGCAGCGACCACACCATGAGCGAGGCGCTGAAGCGGTTGCTCGGGACGTCCCCGTAGGTCGCGCCGGTCGGCAGGTACACCCAGGCGACGGACGTCGCCACGAGCGACGTCGCGAGAGCGGGAAAGACGACCGGCAAGGCGAAGCTGCCGTAGAGGACCTCGGCGGTGAAGAGCGCACCCCCGAGGGGGACGTTGTACACCGCGGCGAGCCCCGCACCGCCACCGCAGGCGACGAGCAGTCGCTTCTGGGCCGGCGAGAGAGCGAACCACTTCGCGACGACGCTCCCCGAGGCGCCGCCCATCAACTTGGGCGCCGCCTCGCGCCCGATCGAGGCGCCAAGGCCAATCACGACCTCCGAGACGACCGAGGTGAGGACGCTGCGACGTACCGACAGTTCGCCGTCGCCGCTCCAGAGCGCCTCGTCGATCTGGGACCTGTCGTTCTTCAAGTAGCGCCGTATCAAGTACCAGGAGGTCGCGCCGATCACGCTCGCCACCATCAATGACGTGAAGCGGCGCAACCCCGACACCGCCGCCACCGCGGCCTCGTAGCTGCCCGAGTGGTAGTTGAAGCCCACGCGTTCGGCGACCGCGAGGATCCACATCAAGAAGTCGCCAAAGAGTCCGGTCGCGATCCCCGTGAGCAGAACCGCGAGCCAGAACTTCGGCGTGAGGCGGGCGTCGCCGTCGTGGGTGACGTTCGGCTGTTCCATGGCGCCTCGCCCCGAGGCGATTCGCCGCTTGATGAGCGGTGGGGGAATCCGCTGGCGTTCGCTCTCGCGCCTCGATCGCGCCACGTTGACCTTTGGCTCGGCTGACGCGTTCAGCGTAGCGGCGAGCAGGCTGGTGCTCCTTCGTCAATCACGACAAAGTCACTAGAAGAAATGTGACAGGACTACTCGTCGGTGAGGTTGAGCGGACCCTCACCAACCTCGACACGCGAGCTGGCGACGAACTGGCCGCGCTTTGGAATCAGCGTGCTCCACGGCTGCTGCGAACGACCGACGAGCCCGCGCGCGAGGGGCGTACGCGCGAAGACCGCACTGAAGAGCCAACCCATGAGGTAGCTGAACGTGACGGCGAAGAGCATCAAGATCACCCACGGCACCTTTCCGAGGAGACCGAAGCGCGTCGCGAAGCGGTGCAGGAGGAAGATCCACAAGAGCTGGGAGACGTAGATGCCGTACGCGGCCTCCGAGCCCGAGGCGACGATCGCCTTGGTGCGCGCGCTGCGCTTCGGGCTCACCAGGTACACGCCGAGCAAGTAGACGGCGACGAT
Organism: uncultured Acidimicrobiaceae bacterium; assembly: GCA_963823815.1. Classification (GTDB taxonomy): domain Bacteria; phylum Actinomycetota; class Acidimicrobiia; order Acidimicrobiales; family RAAP-2; genus RAAP-2. The sequence goes on along the minus strand of CAWGMU010000003.1, from coordinate 220,466 downwards.
CGCCCCGACGTCGTACGGGATGACCGCGGCCCCAAAGGGGTCAAAGCCCGGCGCGAGGAGTTTCGGTACGTGTCGTCCGTGGCGATACAGGTAGTCAAGGACGATCGGCACGGCACCGAAGACGGCGGTCCAGATAAGGACGCCCCGCCAGTGGCGCACGACCCAGTCGTGGAACGCCTCGAGGTAGAAGGCCACGATCACGCCACCGATGAGGTACAGCGGATAGGAGAAGATCAGTCGCGTTTCGTACTTGGACGAGATCTCAAAGCCCAGCCAGCCGTGGCGCACGATGTAGGGGTAGAAGACCTGCCAGAGCAGCGCGACCGACATCACGTACACGTGCGAACGCGGGTAGCGCCTCAGCCACCGAAAGAGTAACGGGAAGATCACGTAGAACTCGAGCAGCACCAGCAAGAAGTAGAGGTGGTAGTAGCCCGTGCCGAGGGCGAAAAGAAAGTTGTGCAGACCGGCGTGGCTGAAGATCTTCGACATCGGGACCCAGAAGTACGGGAAGTTCTGTTGGTGACGTGCCACCTCGACCGGGAAGTAGATCACCGACCACACGAGGTACACGAGACCGACCGCCATGAAGCGACGCTTCCAGTAGTGCGCCAACTTGACGCGCGTGGCGTCGCGATAGCTGTAGGTCAGCATGCAGGCCGACACGAAGAGGAACGCGTCGCGAGAGAAGTGCGTAAGGGTGAGCAGGCTCGCGGCGAAGAAGCTGGTCGCGAGTGGGGAGAAGTAGATGAGGGCGTGGGTCGAGATGACCGCCGACTGCTTGATCGGCCGCATCGCGTCGACGTGATCGAGGCGCTGGCGCGTGCCGCTCGGGACCGCCTCGGGTGCTGAACTCATTACCTTCCTCGAACTCGAACCTCGTACCACGTGTCGGTCGCCTAGAGGCGCTCCTCGTAGGCGACGCTGACCCCACCTTCGCGCAGCAACCCCTTTCGAATCTTGCCCGTGGCGTGGGCAGGAAATGACTCCACCAACTTCACCGCAACCGGTTTTGACGCCCTCGAGAACGACTCGTTGGCGAGGGCGCGCACGCGATCGACCAACGCCGCGCGCGCAGTCACTGACTCGAGCGCTTGTGCGTCCTCCGGTTGGACGAAGGCGACCGGGACCTGGCCGAACACGTCGTCGGCCTCACCGATTACCGCGACCGCGGCCACGCCGTCGATGCCGGCGAGCACGTTCTCGATCTCGAGCGGGTAGATCTTCTCTCCCCCACGGTTGATCACGTCGTCGTCGCGACCGACGATGAACAGGTACTGGTCATCGTCGAAGTAGCCGAGGTCGCCGGTGCGCAGCCAGCCGTCGGCGTCGAAGCGATCGGCGTACGCCTCGCTCTCGTACGAGCGGATCACGGTCGGCCCCTTGATCTCGATGCGCCCGACGCGCGTCTCGCCGAGCTCGTCGCCCGCGGCCATCGGCACGACGCGCACGTCGACACCCACGGCGACGCCGACCGATCCGGTCTTGCGCAATCCCGCCAACGGATTCGCGCAGATCTGACTCGCGGCTTCGGTCATGCCGTAGGACTGGATGACGGGAACCTCGGTCGCCCCCTCGAACTGATCGGCGAGCGCGGGCGACAGTGGCGCTGAGGCCGAGCGGATGAATCGCACGCGCTGGGGGGCGCGCTCGTCGCCTTGGAGGGTCGAGAGGCGCGAGATGATCGCCGGGACGGCGTTGATCCAGGTCACCTCGTAGTCATCGGCGATCTTCCAGAATCCCGTCCGATGGAATCGGTCGTCGAGCACTAGTGAGGCGCCCGCGACGAGCGTGGCGAGGAGACCCACGACTTCGGCGTTGACGTGCCAGAGGGGCAGCGGGTTGAGCCCCCGGTCCTTCTCGCCGAGTTGGTTGTGCGTGGCGACGAGCGTGGCCGTCGCGAGCAACTGCGCGATCGGCAGCGCGATCACCTTCGGCGCGCCGGTCGTGCCCGAGGAAGCGAGAATGACCCCGCCCTCCGAGGTCGATTCGGTCGGTGCTCCGTCGCGGTCGACGGCGTCAGTCAGTCGTGCTGGCAGTAGGCGCCAGTTCCTGGTTGCCCCAGTCGGCGCGTCGCGATCGCTCACCACCAGGTCAAGGTCCAAGTTCGAGGCGCGCTGGTCGGCGCGGGGTAAATTGGCCGCCGACACCGTTGGATCGAGGGGGGCGACCCAGACGCCCATCGCGAGCCCGCCAAGAAACCAGCGCGAGAACGTCATCGGATCGAGGATCAAGAGACCCACTCGATCGCCGCCATGGACTCCCCACTCGAGCAGCTGCGCGCCGACGCGATTGACCTCGTCGCCGAGTTCGGTATAGGAAAGCGCGCGCGAACTTCTCGCGTCGAGCAGGTACGGCGCCGACAAGAGCGAACTCCCCCGCTCGTTAATCAGGTTGTCGAGTGCGGGTCGCCGGGTGCCGGGTGCGCGAGGTTCCATCGCCGAGCCGGTTAGTACATCATCCGGTGGTCGGTGTAGTGCTTGAACTCGATGAGATTCATAGACGGGTCGCAGGCGACAAAGGTCTGATGGACCTCGACCCGGCCCTCGAAGCGCAGACTGACGTCGCTGAAGAGCGGCACGTCACGTTGACGGCAGAGTTGGTAGAGCGTGTCGAAGTCGGCTTGCTCCCGAAAGGTCACGCCAAAGTGACGCGGGTACATCGCTAGGTCACTCATCGGGGTGACCGTTTCGGGCGCCGGCGAGAGGTGACAGACCAGTTGGTCGCCGAAGAAGTCGATGGTTACGCGGTCGTCGTAACGCCTCGCCAACTTGCAGCCGAGCTTCGTGACGTAGAAGGCAACGGTCTCGTCTAGGTCGAACGCCGGCACGGCCAAGTGAAATACGTCACGGCTCTCTCTCATCGATCCTCAATCGAATTCGTCAGAGCCCGGCTCGAAGGAGAGCAGCGTCTCGCTGCGCAGTCCGAGGCGAATGGTCTCGAGCGGAATGATGTCCGAGATCGCAATGTTGCCGAGGTTCGCGTCCGGGCCGACGCGTTGGACAAAGTACGTCTGCAGCTCTGTCGTCGGAGCCTCGAAGAGCAGCTTCTCGTGGTCGATCTTCGAAGAGAGGATCTCCTCGATGAGCCCGTAGCGCAGTTCGCCGTTGGAGCGGCAGATTCCTCCCTTGCCGCCTTCGCGGGTCTCGAGGGTGACGAGCACCGCCCCGGCGTCGAGGTCTGCCTGGATGTACTGGATCCACTTGTTGGGCGCCATGGTGTCAGACGTCGCTTGGTCCTTCGAGCCGACCTCCGAGATCACCCGAAAATCTTCACTGAGACGTTTCACGAACTCGGCCTTGTCATCGTTCGTGATGTCGATGGTGCCGTTCGAGACTTCGACGAAGCGACAACCATAGCCCTGGCAGAGCGCGCGGAACTCGTCGAAACGGTCCTGCAGCACGTACTTCTCAAAGAGGGTTCCGCCGAGGTAGAAGTCGACGTTCGCTCCGCGCAGGACGTCGAGCTTTGAGTTGAAGTCCGTTGTCACGACCGAGGTGCCCCAGCCGAATTTCACGAAGTCGAAGTGTTCGCCCTGACTCTCGACGAGGTCGACGAACTGGCGGTGCGGCACGCCCTTGTCAATGATCATCGTGAGACCTACCGTTCGGGGCTTGGCGGCGCGCGACGGCAGGTTGAGTGGCATATACCCATGCTACAGACGAACGGCCCGAGAATTTTGGGGTGCGAACGCGCCTCGGATCGCCGGACGACGCCCCAGTCGTCTCAACACGATGACAATGCCTCACCTACACTCTTCGAAAATCCTGAGAATGAAGCGGACTTATCTGTCGCGGTGGACTGCACCACTCGGCTTCGGCGAGACGCGCGCGTTGCGTCTCGCCGAACGCTCGGCCTCCGGTCCGTCGGTAACCTGTTCCACGTGCCGTCAGTCCCTCACCGCGTCGAACTGACACTCGTGCGCCATGGCGAGAGTGACTGGAACGATCAGAGTGTCATCCAGGGACAGAACGACACGGCTCGACTTACCGCCCTGGGTCGACATCAGGCACGTGCCGTCGCCGCCAGTCTGCGTGGTTCAAGCTTCGGCCGCGTCATCTCGAGCGATCTCGTACGCGCCAAGGAGACCGCGGCCATCATCGCCGAGAAGCTCGGCCTCGAGTTGGAGGTCGAACCGCTGCTGCGCGAACGATGCTTCGGGGTGTTCGAGGGCGGGCCATCGAGCGACCTGACCAGCGAGAACACGGGCATCGAGCACGAAGTGCTCGTCAATCCCGAGGCGCGACCGGCGCAGGGCGAATCGTTCCGCGACGTCGTGGTGCGCGCCAACAGGTTTCTTCAACTCGTCGACGAGCGTTGGCCGAATGAACCCCTGCTCGTCGTGACTCATGGCGGCATGATTCGCGCACTTCGAGCCCAACTTGCGAACACGGATCTCAAGAACATGGAGTGGTACCCGGTCGGCAACTGCAGCGTGTGGGCGCTAGCCGAGCCGGAAGACACCTAGCTCTCGACGCGCGTCGCTACGCCCGGTCGCTGCCACCACCGCACCATCGTTCGACCGGTCAACGGTCGCGCGAGTGGCGTTCGCTCGAACACGATCGTGACGACGTAGCCAACGGCGAAGACGATGACGAGCGCTCCGATGACGATAAGCACCCACGGCACGTGCGTCTCGAGGTGGGATCGCGACACGATGCGCGAGAGCATCGGGAACCACAGCACCTGAGAGAGGTAGATTCCGTAGCTGGCGTCAGCGGTCGAACCAGTGACGCGGCGCGTGACGGCTCCTCGGTGCTGGTCAGTGAGGTACACGCCGAGCGCGAAGAGGCAGAGGATCGCGCCGATGTTGTAGAGGACGGCGAGGGGATCGAAGACGTCACCGTTGGACGCGAGGTTCACCGCAATGAACCCGGTGCCGTTCACACTGTTGAAGCCGATGGTGAGCGCGGCGGCGATCGCAGTCAGGACGAGCAGTGTGCGGACGCGATGCAGTACCCACGCGCGCACGCGCTCGTAGTTGAGCGCCACCATCATCCCCCCGAGGAGGTAGATCGGATACGACAGGATCAAGCGACTCTGTAGCTTGCCCCCGATTCCAAAGGGCGATAGGTGGTGGCGCAGGATGACGTCGTAGAGGACCTCCCACGCGAAGGCGACGACGAGAATCATCCCGTGCCATCGCCGCAGCCGTCGCAGCACGGCGAGCAAAAGCGGGAAGATCAGGTAGAACTCGAAGAGCACCACGATGAAGTAGAGCTGGTAGTACCCCGTGAGCAGGAGCGTCGCGAAGTCGTGCAGTCCGCTCGCACTGAAAAGGTAGTGCGTGGGGATGTCGTAGTACGGAAAGCCGCGTCGGACCGTCGCGTGAATGAACGCGTAGTAGATGATCGTCCAGGCGAGGTACGGAACGCCCGTGAGCAGGAGTCGCCGCCGCCAGAACTGTCCGAGGTGAAACGTGCCGGGTCGGCGATACGTGTAGGTGAGCACGAGCGCCGAGATGAAGAAGAAGGACTCGCGCGAGAACCGCGTGAGGACCAACATCCCAGCGGCGGTGGCACTCACCGCAAGAGGCGAGAAGAAGATAAGCGCGTGAGTGCCCACCACCGCGGCTTGCGCGACCGGTCGCATCGCGTCAACGTTGTCGAGCCGTTCGGGCGACGCGGCGCGGCGCGGCGCATGCGGGCTGCTTGACGACACGACTAACTACCGTAATCGGGGCCCCGCCAGTTCGAGAACCTTTCGGGCGCGACGACTATCTGTACGAGAGCGACTTTGTAGTCTCAGGACGTGAGTTGGCCCGCCGCCGAGGTGCTCGTTGAAGAAGAGATGGTTCGTGCGCTCGTCGCGACGCAGTTCCCCGAACTCGCAGACCTCGAATGCGTCGCCGCGGGCGAAGGTTTCGACAATTACCAGTGGCGACTAGGGGACGATCACGTGGCCCGTCTACCGCGCCGCTCGATGGCTATTGAGCCACTGTTCAACGAACTGCGGTGGCTCGACGACGTCGTCACCCACGTCACGCTGCAAACGCCAGCGCCGCTTCGCGCGGGAGTGGCTGGCGAAGGGTTCCCCTTCCCCTGGGCCGTCGCGACGTGGATCGAGGGCGAGACGGGCGATCAATTCGACGTCCGTTCCGCCGTGTCCTTGGCGCCCGACTTGGCGCAGTTCCTGCTCCAGATTCACGTCGCGGCCCCAACCGACGCTCCTCATAACCCGTACCGCAGCGTCCACCTGTCCGAGCGAAGTGCCGAGTTTGATACGAGGCTGGACGCCATCGCTCGGCGTCTCGACGTTCAAGCGGCCCGCGAGCTCTTCGCGCGAGGGCGCGACGCCTCCCCGTGCGACAGCCCGGTCTGGATCCACGGAGACCTCCATCCAGACAACCTCGTCTTCCGTGACCGCAGGTTGGTCGGCGTGGTCGACTTCGGTGATCTGTGCGCCGGTGACCCCGCCACGGACCTCGCCGGCGTACTGTTAACGCTTCCCGAGCAGGCGCTCGGCGACTTCTTCGACGCGTATCAGCCGATCGACGAGGCGACGCGGCAACGGATGATCGGGTGGGCGACGTACTTCGGCGTAATGATGATCTCCCTCGGCGCTGGCGGACGCGCGAGCTACCTCGCCGTCGGTGAACGAGGTCTGGCCAACGCGGCCCTCTGGTCAGCACTCTCGTGAGGCCGACGCCTCGTTGGGGCCTTGCGGGACACGACCACGTTGGGCGTGTACCGGTCGCAAGATAAGTTCTGCGCGAGGGGGATTGCGTGGCGACGTCGCGGGTGTACCTAGAAGAGGGCAAGTCCAACGTCTTTGCCGTCTCCCTCGACTGGCCCGGTTGGTGCCGGCGCGCTAAGACGCCCGTGGCCGCGATCGAGGCACTCGATGCCTACCGTGAGCGTTACGCGAGCGTCCTTACCGTTCCCTTTGACGCGGGAACGATCAAGGTGATCGAGACGCTGCCGGGCAACGTCACGACGGAGTTCGGAGCACCGAACGTGATCGGTCCTTGGGACGCGGAGACACTCGCCCCGAAGGAACTAGATCGCCGGATCGCGGTGTTGCAGGACTGCTGGAACTACTTCGACGCCGTGGTCGACGCGGCTCCGGTAACGCTTCGGAAGGGACCTCGCGGCGGAGGACGGGACCGCGAGGCGATCGCCGACCACGTGCGCGAAGCTGAGCGCGCGTACTGCTCGCGCGCGGGCTTTCGCGTGGCGCCACGCACGCCGTGGGACGAGCAGCGCGACGTCGTCGTGACCACGTTGCGCGCCACGGCCACGCACCCCAAGTGGCCGAGCGCGTACGCCCTTCGCCGGTGCGCGTGGCACGTGCTCGACCACGCGTGGGAGATCGAAGATAGGAGCGAGTAGTGCGGCGCCCCGTTGGCGCCTGCCGGCTAGCGGGGGAAACAAAGCTCCAGCGCCGCGTCGCTCTCGGCAAAGCCCGAACGTACCAAGTCAGAGGAGTGGTCAGCCTCGCGACCGACACGCGCGATGAGCGACAATGGTCGGGTGAAGATCAATCTGACTTTTGTCGGCGTGCCGATCAGCGATCTCGGAGTTGCCCAGCCCTGGTACGAGCGCCTGCTCGGACGCGAGCCCGACGTGCTCGTCAACGAGATCGAGGTCATGTGGCAGCTGGAGGGACCGTCGTGGCTCTACGTCGTGCGGTGCCTCTCGGACGCGGGCCACGCACGGGTCGTGATCGGCGTCGACGACCTTGACGAGACCATCGCCGAACTCGCCGCGCGGGGTCTTCAACCACGTGCGGTCGACGTCGTGCCCGGCGCCGGATCCAAGTACCGCTTCGCCGACCCGGACGGCAACGAGGTTGGTTTCGCCAAACTTCCTCCTGACGCCTAACGACGTGCTAGTCGGCTAGCCCAACTCCCAAAGGAGTCGGTAGTAGCGGATCTTCGCCTCGTCGCGTGGCAACCCATAGGCGTCGAAGACGTTGTCTTCCCACTCCGGTCCGAAGTTCCAGACGGCGCTCCAGGCGGCGACCGCAAGGTCCGCCCAGCGATCACCGACGCCGAGACGGCCGAAGTCGACGTGCGCGACCCACCGACCGTGTTCATCGAGCAGCGTGTTGGGCGCGCAGGCGTCGCCGTGACAGACAACGACGTCCTCTACGGGCGCGTCGCGTAGCTCGGCGAGCGCGTCGTTCACCCTCGTCCCGCGCAGGTCCCACCCGAACTCGTGCTGGCGATAGAAGCCCGCGGCGGCGCGGCGCTCCACGTCGATGAGGCGCGAGGCGATCGACCACTCGTACGGACAGGTCGCGACGTCGAGGGCGTCGTGCAGGGCGCGGAGCCCCTCGCCGACGGCCGTGGTGGCGGCGCGGGGATCCGCGCGCCAGCGCTCGGACACCGCGCTTTGCCCGTCGATGGCCCGCGAGACGAACCACGATCCGTCCTCGTCGTTGCCGACGTCGAGGACGACGGGCACGGACGTGAAGGCACTCGCCCAACGAAGGCGGGCGACCTCTCCAGAGAGGTCGACGCCCCACGTGTGGGGCATCCACTTCACGTAGACACCCGTCGAGCCCTCGCCCACGCGAACGGTGAGACCGCCAATCTCGTTCTGCCATACGAATTCGAAGGGCTCGCCGCCAATGAGGCGGCTCAACGCGTCAGGCATCACGACCGGTTCTGTCGGCGGTCCCGAGAGCATCCGACCCCCTTTCGTGTATTCCTTTGACCACGTTAGGTGAGTCTCAACGCTCCTCTGGCGCGATTCGAGAGCTCTGCCCGCACCGGGTTCTCTACACTCGGACACGATGCCGCTCATCACCACGCCGTTTGGCTTTTCCTCCACCGCTCTCGACGTCGTCGAGGGCGTCGACCTCTCGGGCAAGCGCGCCATCGTGACTGGCGGTGCTTCGGGCATCGGCGTCGAGACCGCCCGCGCGTTAGCGACTGCTGGCGCCCAGGTGACCCTCGCCGTTCGCGACGTCACGGTGGGCGCCCAGGTAGCCAAAGAACTCGCGACGGCGACGAAGAATCCCCGCGTCGACGCGCGAAGCGTTGAGCTCACCGACGTCGAGTCGATCCGCTCGTTCTGCGACAACTGGGAAGGACCGCTGCACGTCCTCGTGAACAACGCTGGCATCATGGCCGTGCCGGAGTTGACGCTCTCCTTCGACGACCACGAACTGCAGTTCGCGACGAATCATCTCGGCCACTTCTCGCTGACGACCGGGCTGCACCGTGCACTCGCGAGGGCCGGCGGCGCGCGGGTCGTTGCCGTGAGCTCAAACGCCCATCACTTCTCACCGGTCGTCTTCGAGGACATCGACTACGAGAACCGTGCCTACGAGCCCTGGGGCGCCTACGGACAGTCGAAGAGCGCCAACGTCCTCCACGCGGTCGAACTGACTCGACGCTGGGGCGACGAGGGCATCGTCGCGAACGCCCTGCACCCCGGGGCGATCCCCACCAACCTCCAGCGCTACACCGGTGGCATCATGACGCCCGTCAACCTGCGCAAGACGTCGGCTCAGGGAGCGGCCACCTCCACCCTGCTCGCCGCCTCGCCACTGCTTGCGGGGGTGGGTGGTCGCTACTTCGAAGACTGCAACGAGGCCGCGGTGGTCACCGAGTTCGTGGCGTTTGGTGGCGGGGTTGCCCCGTGGGCACTCGACCCCGAGGCGGCAGCGAAGCTGTGGGACCTCTCACTCGAGCTGCTCGACGCCGCGACGACCTGAGGCGTAAACGGGACGACTACAGCGACAGCGCCTGTGCGAGGTCGCCCAGCAGGTCGTCGACGTCCTCGATGCCGACGCTGAGTCGGATGAGGTCGGGCGGCGACTCGAGGTCCGAACCCTCGGTCGAGAGGTGGGTCATCACCGAGGGCATCTCGACGAGGCTCTCCACGCCCCCCAGGGACTCGGCGAGGATGAAGATCGACGTCGACTCGCAGACCTTGCGCGCGACGTCGGCTCCGCCGCGCATCGTGAAGCTGACCATGCCACCAAAGTCGCTCATCTGACGGCGGGCGACCTCGTGACCCGGGTGGTCGGCGAGACCCGGGTAGTACACGTGCTCGACGGAGGGATGCCCGGCGAGGAACTCAGCGACCGCGCGCGCGTTCGCACAGTGTCGGTCCATCCGCACGCCGAGGGTCTTCAACCCGCGCAGCAGCAGGTAACAGTCGAGCGGGCCGGGCACCGCGCCGATCGCGTACTGGTGGAAGCGCACCCGCTCGGCCACGTCCTCGAGGTTCGTGCCGACGAAGCCGCCGAGGACGTCAGAGTGTCCGCCCACGTACTTCGTCGTCGAGTGCACCACCACGTCGGCGCCGAGCTCGAGCGGCCGCTGCAGGTAGGGCGTGGCGAAGGTGTTGTCGACCACCACGAGGGCGCCGTGGCTGTGCGCGACGGCGCTCAGCTCAGCGATCGCGGCGATATTGAGAAGCGGGTTGCTCGGCGTCTCCACCCAGAGCAGCTTCGTCGCGTCGGTGAAGGAGTCCTCGACCGCGGCGTCGTCGGTGAGGTCCACCGAGCTCGTCGCGATCCCCCACAGGCCGAAGATCCTCGTGAGCAAGCGGTAGGTGCCGCCGTAGGCGTCGTTGCCCAGTACGACGTGATCGCCGGGTGAGAGCGTTCGCAGCAGCGCGTCCTCGGCGGCCATGCCCGAGCCGAAGGCGATCCCGTGGTTCGCGCCCTCCAAGTTGGCGAGACAGGTCTCGAGCGCCGTCCGCGTCGGGTTGTCGCCTCGCGCGTAGTCCGAGAATCGCCATACCCCGACGGCGTCCTGGGCGTAGGTGGAGGTCAGGTAGACCGGAGGATTGACCGCGCCGGTCGCGGCGTCGGGCTCGGAACCTACGTGGATCGCCCGAGTGTTGAAGCCGTTCATCTCTCGCTCCTCTTCTCCAAGAACCCGAGCAGGTCGCTGCGGGTCAAGACGCCGACCGGGTGCCCGCCGTCGAGGACCAGCACGGCAGCGCTCGAGCTGAGCTGCTTCGTGAGGTCGGTGACGCTCATCCCGACGCCGACCATCGGCATCGAGGGGTCGGCGACCTCCTTCACGCGTAGGTCGAGGACCGTCGCGTCGCGGGTCGTCGCCTCCAAGAGTCCGAGCTCGCTGAGCGAGCCGGAGACCTCCTTCGCCGCGAGGGGCAACTCGTCGGTCACCGTGACCAACAGCTGGGAGACGTCCTTCGCGCGCATCAGTGAGATGGCGTCGCGCACGAGGACGTCCTCGGTCACGAGCACGAGGTCGGCCAGCGAGTCGGCCTGGCGGTCGATCTTGTCGGCGAGCACGTCGCCCGCGTCCATCTCGTCGTGAGGACGCAGAAAGCCGAAGTCCGTCATCCAGGTGTCGTTGAACACCTTCGAGAGGTACCCACGTCCCGAGTCGGGAATCAGCACGACGACCACGTCCTCTGCGGGCAGGTCCTTCGCCACGCGCAGGGCGGCCGCGACTGCCGTTCCGCCCGAGCCGCCGATCAAGAGACCCTCGCGCTGAGTCACGAGACGCGCCGTGGCGAAGGCGTCGGCGTCGCTGACGGCGATGACCTCGTCGACGAGTGAAGCGTCGTAGTTCTCGGGCCAGAAGTCCTCGCCGACCCCCTCGGTCAGATACGGGCGTCCGGCCCCGCCCGAGAAGACCGACCCCTGCGGGTCGGCCGCAATCACCCGGACCTTCGGATTCTGCTCCTTCAGGAACTTGCCTACGCCCGAGACGGTGCCGCCAGTGCCCGCGCCGGCGACGAAGTGGGTCACGTGCCCTTTGGTCTGGGCCCAGATCTCCGGGCCGGTCGCCTCGTAGTGGGCGCGGGGATTGTTGGGGTTCGAGTACTGGTCCGGTCGAAACGCGTTCGGCGTCTCCTTGGTCAGACGCTCGGCCGTCGAGTAGTAGGAGTCGGGGTGCTCGGGCGGCACGGCGGTCGGACAGACGACGACCTCGGCCCCGTAGGCGCGCAGGACGTCGATCTTCTCAGGCGCCATCTTGTCGCTCATCACGAAGATGCACCGGTAGTCGCGTTGGGCCGCCACGATGGCGAGTCCCACGCCGGTGTTGCCGCTCGTCGGCTCGATGATCGTCGATCCCGGACCGAGGAGTCCGTCTTGCTCAGCGGCGAGGACCATCGTGAGAGCCGGCCGATCCTTCGAACTACCTCCGGGATTGGTCGTCTCGAGCTTCGCGAGGACGTCGCACTTCACGCCGGCGCCGACGCGAGAGAGCCGGACCATTGGGGTGTTCCCGATGAGGTCCAACGGGTTCTCGGCGACGTCCATGTCCGGATAACGCATGACGAACCGCCTCTCCCCCCGCGCTCGGTTACTCGACACGAGCCAAAATCAGCCTAAGGGATTCGCGACTCGACGACGGCTTGGACGGCAATCGTCGCGCGGAAACCGCCGAAGCGATAAGTCCCCGAGAGCCTTCATTGGCGCGCGAGCTCCTCACCTCGATAACCGCCTCGCGCTAGCGCCCACGACCGTTGCCGTTGAAAAAGAAGATCTTGGAACGCCGACCGTCTGGAAGTCGCGGCGCTATGGAGGAGTACCCGCTTGGGGACTTCTCGAAGAGGAAGTGTCGAAGCCCCGTCCGGCCTCGAGCGAGACGGCTCCGCCCGTCGCTTACCTCGACGGCGCCGCTCGTTGACTCGCTACGAGCTTCCTCGACGTCCTCGCCGGCGTGGTACTCCGGCTGGGCGAGAAAGGCTTGCAGCTCGGGGGATACCTCGGCGCCCGCCTCGGAGTTCTCGGTCATCGAGCAGAGCCTAAGGGGCCGTGTCGTCGGCGGCTAGAGCGCGTACTCGAAGAGCGGGAGCTCTCGACCGGTCGAGCTCGAGCGCGTGGTGCCCACGCAGGTTCCCCCCAGGTGCTCGTAGAACGTCGCGGCGAAGGGGTCCGACTCGACGCGCATCACGGTCCAGCCACGAACTCGAGCCTGGCCGAGGGAGTGATCGAGCAACTCAGCACCCATACCTTGGCCGATGTGCTCGGGCGTGACAAAGAGCATGTCGAGCTCGCCAACGCCCGCACTCAGGTCCTTCAACGAGTAGAACCCGATCGGGACGTCGTCGCCTTCGGCAACGACGAACACGCGGCCCTCGGCCACTTCGGTCTCGTGGACGGTCATCTCAGGGCTACACCGCTCCATGAACTCATCGTCGTAACCCCAGTGCCGCTTCGAAGCGAGGGCGAGTGTGGTGAGCGCGTCCGTCTCGTCGAGTCGCGCTGGTCGAATGCTCACTCGACAATTGTTGCATGACCGGCCATCCTCGTCTCTACGTTGAGTCAAGCACCATCGCGGTCAACTCGCATCGCGAGAAGCGAATCGAAGTGACTCCCCTATTCGGGAATCTGGGTCGTCAAACAAAACGGATGACCCGCAGGATCAGTGAAGACTAACCAGCGGTCGGGCTCGGGCTGCTGCTCCATGCGCCGGGCTCCGAGTGCCACGGCCTTGGTTTCACCAGCGGCCAGGTCGTCCACCGCGAGGTCCAGATGCATCTGTTTGGGTGTCGTCCCCGCGGGCCAGGTCGGCGGCACGTAGTCCTCGACGCGCACGGCGCTCAGCCACGCGCGGTCGAGTTTCACCGCAACGAATCCGTCGCTCTCGAAGGCCACCTCCCCGTCGAGCAAGCCTGCCCAGAAGGCGCCAAGCGCCCTCGGGTCGTCGCAGTCCAGCGACACCGATCCGAATCGCACCTCATTCATCGGCATCAACCTATCCGTCGCTTGTCACTCGTCGAAGTCGCCGCGTCCGCTGATAGGCGGGCTTATTCGATCACGATCAGCAGGGCGAAGCCGTCGTACCCCTTGGTACCGACGGTCTGAACCGCAGTCGCGTCGACGCGGGGCTCGGCCGCAACGTCGTCGAAGAACTGCCGCACGGCCTGGACCCGCTCGTCATCGCTCGCGGGATCGGCGACGGCGCCGTTGCGCACGACGTTGTCGGCGACCATCACGGTACCGGGCCGCGACAGCCGCATCGAAAGGGCGAAGTACTCGGGGTAGCCCTCCTTGTCGGCGTCGATGAAGATGAAGTCGAAGGGCTCGACGCCTTCATTGATCATCGCGCGCAGGGTGTCGGCGGCGGGCCCGACGCGAACTTCGACTTTGGCGGCGACGCCGGCCCCTTCTAGGTTGGTGCGCGCCACCTCGGCGTGGGCGGGACTGAGCTCCAGGGTGACGAGAGCCCCGTCGCTCGGCAACGCCCGAGCCATCCAGATGGTGCTGTAACCGCCGAGCGTGCCGATCTCGAGGATCCGGCGGGCGCCGTGGCTGCGCGCCAGCAACTCGAGCAGTTTGCCCTGGTTTGGTGCGACGTTGATCTTCGGCAAACCGGCCTCGTCGCTGCGCGCGAGCGTCGCCGCGAGTGACGCGTCGCTCAGCCCGAGGCGGGTGACGACGTAGTCGTCAACACTGTCCCACGTCTCCTCGCTCACGCGACGAGTCTGGCATAACTCCGCGACGCCTCTTCTTCGTCCCCGGATGAGCCGCCGGGTAGCGTCGTGGGGCGATGGGTTCCTCCCCGGTAGTCCTGCGGATCCTCGCCTACTTGACCTTCATCACGTGGCTGTTCTTCGAGGCGCGCCAGAGCGCCCAGCACCGAGCCGACGCCCGAGTCGCCGACGACGGGAGCCGCCGGATCCTCGGCGCCTGCTACCTCTTCGGGATCCTGGCGGCCGCTCTCATCCACGCAAAGGCGCCGTCGGGCGCCATCGGGGACGCGGCGCTGTCAACCGGGATCGGCCTCTTCGTTTTGTGGTGCGGGCTCGCCCTTCGCCTGTGGAGCTTCAAGACGCTCGGCCGCTACTTCACCTTCGACGTCCAGACGAGCGACGACCAGCCAGTCATCACCTCCGGGCCGTACCGCTTCGTGCGCCACCCCAGCTACGCCGGTCTGCTGCTCGCCTTCATCGGCGTCGGACTGCTGTTCGCGAACTGGTGGTCGCTCCTCGCGACGACCGCGTTCCTGCTCCTCGGTCTCGTGAACCGCATCAGGGTCGAGGAGCGCGCACTCTCGAAGGACCTCGGCGGGCGCTACCAGTCCTACGCGCGGAGCCGCAAGCGACTGATTCCCTTCGTCTGGTAGCGAACTCAGTCCCCGACTTCGCCATCGATCACCTCACGCAGGAGGTCGGCGTGCCCGCAGTGGCGCGCGTACTCCTCGATGAGATGGACCACCACGTAGCGCAGGTTCAGCGACTCACCGTCGCGTTCCCGCGCGCACACGGTGTCGAGGTCGTGTCCGGCGACCCACTCCTTCGCGCGCGACACGCTCCCGAGAAAGACTGCCGCCACCTCCTCGCCCGCGCTCGTCTCGACGTCGTCAAAGTCGGCGTTGGTCACGTTCGGGTCGTAGGTGAAGGTCACGTCCTCGCCCGCGACGACGTGGCCGAACCAGTAGACCTCGACGTCGGCCATGTGACGCAAGAGCCCGATGAGCGTCAAGTTGGAGGGCGGTATCGCGCGGCGCCGAAGGTCCTCGTCGCTCAACTCGGCGCACTTGCTCACGAGGGTCGCCCGGTAGTAGTCGAGCATCGCCCACAGCGTGTCCGCCTCGTTGGCGAGGCGCAGCTTCGGACCGCGCTCCGGACGCACGATCGCGCCCACTAGGTGAGGTCCTTACTCATCCCGATGGCCATCGTCTTGTAGCCCAACGACTCGTAGAGGGTTCTGGCGATCACGTTGGGGCCAAAGACGTTCAGCCCTAGCCTCCTCCCACCCCGGCCCTTCACGTACTCCTCGGCGGCCTGCATCGTCGTGGCGCCCGAGCCCGCGACCTCGATACTCCTCGTCGATCTCGATGTCGTAGACGAACCACTCACCAACGTCTCCCTCGCGCCGCTCAGCGAGCCAAAGGGTCCCCACGGGCGTCTCGTCGTCCATCACGTCAAAGAAGTGTTGATCGTCATTGGGCACGCCGTCGACGAAGAGCGCAGCCTTGTTTCTCTCTACGTTCTCCGACGCCTCCTCCGGCGTGAACCCGGCGCCGATGACGTCTTCGAGGTAGCTCACCCACATCGTCGAGAGAAACGATTCGACGTCGGCAGCAGACTTTGTGGTTAGGTGAATCACGCCGCGACTCTACAGCAGGTGACGAGTCGCCTTAAGAGATCATCCGATAGACGTCCGACTACTGCTCTCTCGGTGAACGTGAGGCGAAACACCGGGTGGTTCGGCGCGATTCGGTCCAGTTCAGCGTTCGGAGATTTCGCGCTGACACCGTCAAAGAAGATGCCGACCTCTGCCTTCCAGCGCTGGAGGTAGGCCCTCAGCACCTCTCTCTTCTCGGTGTCACTCAGCTCAGTCGCGGCGAAGGATTGGACTCTGCGCCCTACTCGAAGTTGACCGCTTCCCGCGGCTCGCAAATTGCGCACCCACTGGGTGACGCCGCGCGGCGCCACCAGGTAGGAGCGCACCATTGTAGGAAAGGAGATTGACGGGATTGGAGCGCCACTCGCCACTGGATCGACCTCGCACCAAAAGGCGTGCGCGAGCCCCACACGCTTATTCCCATCCCCGTCAACGCTTCGACGATTCGATTGAAGACGTGCTTGGTGAACCAACCGGGCTCTACGTAGCGGTCATGCGACTCTTGTGCGGACACCACTTACCTCACCACAGAACACCTGAGCCCTCATGGCTCACGCTCTTCGACTTCACCAGCTCCGTCGGACTCGATGGTGCTGGGTTCTACCAGATACCGGTACAGGTTGGTCTCGCGAGGATCGAAGCCCAGTTTTCGATAGAGCTCGTTCGCCGCTTCGCGCGACGATCGACTCGTGAGATCGATCGTCTTCGCCCCGCGTCGGCGCGCCTCATCGATGGCGGCGCGGGTGAGCTGTTCGGCGACGCCCATTCGACGGGCGCCCTCGTCGACGACGACGTCCTCGATGATGCCGCGCAAACCCATGGGCACCGCGTAGACGATCAGGGTCAGGGTGCCGACGACCCGTCCCTCGTGACTCGCGACAAAGAGCGCCGCCGCCTCCGACGCGACGATGGTCTCGACGTCCGCGAGCGTCAGCGACGGCGCACTCGTCGAGAGTTGCGGCAGTAGCGCGTTGAGAGCGGCCACGAGCTGGGGGCTCGCGACGCTCACCCGTTCGACGGCGACGCTCACTGCCCACCCCGCCAGACCGGACGGCGCAGATCGTCGTAGTAGACGTCGGGGCGCGCGCCGTCGATCGCGTCGAAGATCGGACCGGCCCAACGTTCGGCGCCAATCGTGGGGCTCGGCAACGCGTCGCGCTCGAACCAGCCGGCGTCGGTCACCTCCAGGGGATGCAGGCGCAGTTCGCCGCCCACCGCCCGGCAGAAGAACAGCAGGGAGTAGAGCGGGATACGCGACTCGCCGAGGCGCATGCCGTCAAGAACGGCGATGAGCCGCACCAGCTCGACCTCGATGCCGGTCTCTTCGAGGACTTCCTTCACCGACGACCTCGGGCGCGGAGTAGCCGACGTCGCACCAACCCGTCGGGTAGAGCCAGAGTCCCGAGTCGGCGCGGCGAATGAGCAGCAGTTGCCCCTCGTCGTTGGTGACGGCCGCGCCGACGGCGACCTTCGGAGTCTGGTAGCCCGCCATGCCACGACCGACCTCGCTGAGCCACTGCGGCGACGTCGCCGTCGGCGTCGAGGACCCCTTCGAGTCCTTCGTCCGCGGCGGCCTTCATGTCGGCGGCGATGTGCAGGACCTCTTCGAAGCGCTCGCGCTCGTACTGGCTCTCGGTGAAGCCGAGACCGGTCTTGGCGACCCCGGCGAGCGACTCGGCCCAGCGCCGCAGCGTCTTTTCGGGGATCGCGTCACGCACGATTCGACGCTAACAACGCCCTAGGCCAGCGTCGCGTCGAGCACCTCGTCGAGCGTGCCCACGAGTCCGGTGTAGAACGGCCCGAACTCGGCGTAGCAGCGTCGAGGCTTCGTCGAAGCGCATGGTGTACACGCACTCCTTCAGGTCGTCGACGTGCACGCCGAAGAGCGTGACCCCCCACTCCCAGTCGTCGAGTCCGGTCGAGCCGGTGATGAGCTGCAAGATTCGCCCTTTGAACGTCCGTCCGATCGCCCCGTGCTGGCGCATCAGACGTCTCGCGCTCCTCGTAGCTGAGCGCGTACCAGTTGCGATCTCCCCGCGGCGCTTGGACATCGGGTAGAAGCAGAACGCGCTCATCCCCTCGGGCGGGAGCTTCGGGTAGAGCCGCGCCTGGGCCATCTCCTCGGGCATGCCCTGGGCGTACTCGCTGAGCTCGGTCACCGAGACGTAGCTCTCGGCTCACGAAGAAGCCAGCAGCTTGAATCTTCGACTGCAGTCGACGGAGGTCCCAGAGGTTCTCGCCGAGCACCATGAAGCAGGCGTCGGCCTTCGCGCCAATAATGGCGACGGTCACGACTTGGAGCCCACCGTTCCTCGCCTCGTCGACTGCCTTAGCAAGCGCCCCGGCGTCGACGTCGCCCTCGGGATGACAGAAGAGGTGCAGGACGTTGAGTCCGCGCGAAGGGACGAGGGCTAAGGGGCTCGACACGGCTCCATGCTACGGGTTCGCCCACCGACGTCACGGCCCCACAACGCACGAACCGCGGGGCAGGGCCCCGCGGTTCGTGCGATAGAGGAGGTGTTTTTAGTAGTCGTCCATCCCACCGCCGGCCATGGCCGACGACTTCTCTTCGGGCTTGTCGACGATCACGCACTCGGTGGTGAGGAACAGCGCCGCGATCGAGGCCGCGTTCTGCAGCGCCGAGCGGGTCACCTTCGCGGCGTCGATGACGCCCGCGACGATGAGGTCCTCGTACTCGCCGGTCTGCGCGTTGAGTCCCTCGGTCGCCTTCGGGAGGTTGCGCACCTTGTCGACGATGACGCCACCTTCGAGTCCCGCGTTCACGGCGATCTGGTTGAGTGGCGACTCGACGGCCTTCGCGACGATGCGCGCACCGGTCTGCTCGTCACCGCTCAGCTTGTCCGCGGCCTCGTTGATGCGGCTCTGGCTGCGCAGCAGCGCGACGCCACCACCGGGCACGACGCCCTCTTCGATCGCGGCCTTGGTCGTCGAGACCGCGTCCTCGATGCGGTGCTTCTTCTCCTTCAGCTCTACCTCGGTCGCGGCACCCACCTTGATGACGGCGACGCCGCCCGAGAGCTTGGCGAGACGCTCCTGGAGCTTCTCGCGGTCGTAGTCCGACTCGGTGTTGTCGATCTCGGCCTTGATCTGGCTGATGCGGCCCTTGATGTCCTCTTCGGTGCCGGCGCCTTCGACGATGGTCGTCTCGTCCTTCGTGACGACGATCTTGCGAGCGCGAGCCGAGCAGCTCGAGCGTGGCGGTGTCGAGCTTGAGCCCGATCTCCTCGGAGATCACCGTCGCGCCCGTCAGGATCGCGATGTCCTGGAGCATCGCCTTGCGACGCTCACCGAAGCCCGGCGCCTTGACGGCGACGGACTTGAACGTCCCACGAATCTTGTTGACGACGAGCGTCGCCAGGGCCTCGCCCTCGACGTCTTCCGCGATGATGAGGAGTGGTCGACCCGACTGCATGACCTTCTCCAAGACGGGCAGCACGTCGCGCACCGAGGAGATCTTCGTGGAGACGAGCAGCACGTAGGCGTTCTCGAGAACGGCCTCCTGGCGCTCGGCGTCGGTCGCGAAGTACGGGGCGATGTAGCCCTTGTCAAAGCGCATGCCTTCGACGAGGTCCATCTCCATGCCGAAGGACTGGCTCTCCTCGACGGTGATGACGCCGTCCTTGCCGACCTTGTCGATGGCGTCAGCGATCATCGCGCCGATCTCGTCGTCGGCCGCGGAGATCGAGGCCACCTGGGCGATCTGCTCCTTGGTGTCGGCCGGCTTCGCGAGGTCCGCTAGCGAGGCGACGGCCGCCTCGACGGCGGTCTCGATACCCTTCTTCAGCGACATCGGGTTGGCCCCGGCGGCCACGTTCTTCAGTCCTTCGCGGACCATGGCCCAGGCGAGCACCGTCGCCGTCGTGGTGCCGTCACCGGCGACGTCGTCGGTCTTCTTCGCGACTTCCTTAACCAGCTCGGCGCCGATCTTCTCGAAGCGGGTCCTCGAGGTCGATGTCCTTGGCGATCGAGACACCGTCGTTGGTGATGGTGGGGGCGCCCCACTTCTTGTCCAGCACGACGTTGCGGCCCTTGGGTCCCAGGGTCACGCGAACGGCGTCGGCCAGCTTGTTCATGCCACGCTCGAGGGCGCGACGGGCCTCTTCGTCGAAAGCGATCAGTTTCGCCACGGTGATTCCTCCTAGTGCGAGACACCTTTTTGGTGCATCGCAATATTAGCAGTCTCTAACCGAGAGTGCTAACGGCCGCTCAGCCGCCGGCGACCGCCGGGACCAGGGAGACCGTCTGGTCGGGGCTGAGCACCGTGTCCAGCCCGTCGAGGAACCGCACGTCCTCGTCGGCGACGAAGACGTTCACGAAGCGCCGAAGCGTCCCCTGGTCGTCGAGAACCCTGGTCGCGAGGCCCGGGTAGGCGTCGTCCACGGCGAGGATCGCCTCGCGGACGGTCGCCGCCTCGACCGGGACCTCCCCCGCGCCCCCGACGAGGGGGCGCAGCTGGCTCGGGAGGCGGACGATCACGCTCACGAGGCGGCCACCAGTTGGTGAAAGCGCAGGGCGTCTTCGGCGTCGGCGAGCGACGGCGAAATGAGTGAGCTGAAGGTCGCGCGATCCTCGACGGCGTCGAGGGTCTTCAGGCCGTGGCCCGAGATGATGGCGACGACGGAGCGGTCGGGGTCGATCGAGCCTCGAGAGAGCAGTTGGCGCAACGAGGCGATGGTCACGCCGCCGGCCGTCTCGGCGAAGATCCCCTCGGTGCGGGCGAGGAGCTCGATGCACTCGAGCGTCTCGTCGTCGGACACCGAGCCGCAGTCCCCGCCTTTCGCGCGCAGCTCGTCGAGCACGTAGGGTCCGTCGGCCGGGTTGCCAATGGCGAGCGAGCGAGCGATCGTGTTCGGTCGCTGGGGCGTGACCACGTCGTCACCCGCAGCGAAGGCCGTCGCTACCGGCGAGCAGCCTGTCGCCTGAGCCCCGAAGAGCACCGGGGCTGATCCCTCGATCAGTCCGAGGTGCAGGAACTCCTTGAAACCCTTCGCGACCTTCGTGAACTGACTGCCCGAGGCGACGGGCACGACCACCTGGTCCGGCACGCGCCATCCGAGCTGCTCCGCGATCTCGAAGGCGAGCGTCTTTGACCCCTCGGCGTAGTAGGGGCGGAGGTTGATGTTGGCGAAGGCCCACTCGGGATGCTCGGCCACGAGCTCGACGCAGAGTCGGTTCACGTCGTCGTAGTTCCCCCGCACGCCGAGCACGGTGCCGCCGAAGATGGCGGCCATCGCGACCTTCGAGCTTTCGAGGTCCGAGGGGATGATGGTGACGCTCGGCCAGCCGATCGAGGCGGCGTGCGCGGCGACCGAGGTGGCGAGGTTGCCCGTCGAGGCACAGGCGGCCGTCGAGAATCCAAGTCGCCGAGCGCTCGAGAGCGCGACCGAGACCACGCGGTCCTTGAACGAGCCGGTCGGGTTGCGCGTGTCGTCCTTCAGCCAGAGCTCGCGCACCCCGAGCACCTCGCCGAGGCGTCGGGCACGTCGCAGCGGCGTCCACCCCGCGCCGAGGTCGACGGGTGACTCGCCCGGGTCGGGCAGCAGCGCGCCGTAACGCCAGATGGAGGGCGGACCCGCTTCGATGGAGCGTCGGGTGAGCGACTGGCCCGCCGCCTCGAGGTCGTAGCGCACCTCGAGCGGCCCGAAGCAGTACTCGCAGACGTAGCGCGCCTCACCCGGGTAAGTGGTGCCACACTCTCGACAGATAAGACCAGTAGCGAAACTCATGACTCCCTCTTCATCGATCGGCCTTTGGCACCTGGTGCGAAGGGAAAGTCCCTGGGCTCACACTGGTTGTCGCGACGTCAACGGGGCCGTCCCTCAGTCGCTCTGGATGACGCCCTCAGTCTTGCCGAGAGTGCCTCCACTGTCAAGTCCGAGGGCCGAGTCCCTAGCCTGCATGGGATGACCAACGCCGCCGTGCCCTGGACGCTGGCGCGCGAGGCGTTCACCTTCGAGCGCGTCGCCGAGTTGAAGGGCGCCCAGGGCGTCGCCGTGATCGTGCCCGCGCGCGACGAGGCGGCGACGATCGGCAACGTGCTCGACACCGTCCTCATCCACGGTGACCTGGTCGACGAACTAATCGTCGTCGATGATCACTCGAGCGACGACACCGCGACCGTCGCGAACCACCACGGCGCGCGGGTCGTGCACCTCGAGGGACGAAGCGGCAAGGGCGCCGCGATGGACGCCGGCGTCGCCGCCAGCCGGTCGCCGATCCTCGTGTTCCTCGACGCCGACGTCTTTAACACCACTCCCGACTACGTCGCCCGGCTGATCCAGCCGCTGCTCGAGCGCCCGATAACCCAACTGGTGAAAGGGTTTTACGAGCGCCCGCTACACAACATGCCCACCGGCGGCGGTCGCGTCAACGAACTGGCGGCTCGGCCCATCCTCTCGCTTCTCTACCCCGGTCTCGGCGAGATCCGCCAACCCCTCGCCGGCGAGACGGCGCTTCGTCGAGGCGTGCTCGACGTGATCACGCTCGAACCGGACTACAGCGTCGAGATCGCGTTGCTCATCGACGTCGCGCGCGACTTCGGCGTGCACACGCTCGCGCAGGTCGACCTCGGCATCCGTCGCCATCGCAATCGCCCGCTCGAAGAGCTGCGCCCCATGGCGGTCGACGTGCTGCGCGCGGCACTCGAGCGCTACAAGGTTGACCTGCCCGAGCAGAACTGAGTTTCTAGATTCTCGAGTTCGGTCCGAGGACGACGATGACGCCGTCGGTCGACGCGCCCGTAACCGGCGAGCGACCGGCCAAAGGATGCACCACTGACGAGCTGATCTTGATCGCGCTCGCAACTTCGAGTGCAGCATCGTGGTACGTGCCGGTGTAGTAGACGATCGTCGCGGTGACGTGGGGGCCGTTGACGGGGGGCAGCGTGTCCCAGTCCTGCGTCGTGAGAATCTGGGTGTAGTGAGCGGCGAGGTTGGTGATATTCGTCCCGTTGGCGACCTGCACGCGCACCTTCGATTTCACGATGCGCGGGATGGTCGTTGTCGTTGAGCCGTTCGCGGGCACCGTCGTCGTGGGCGTCCCGCCAGAGGACGGCGACACGGCGCGGACCATGAGGAACGTCGCGCCGACGAAGAGGACGACGATGATGAAGACGATGCTCAGCGAAGGTTGGTAGTGCGACCCCGACGCGTGCCCGTCGCGTGGTGAGGATGTCGAGTCGCTCATTTCCCCAACACTAGAGCGATTGGACTCTACTCAGTATCCTGAATAGTTCCAAGCCGGTGTGGCGCAGTCTGGTAGCGCAGGCGATTTGTAATCGTCAGGTCGTGGGTTCGAATCCCTCCACCGGCTCCGAAGGCCCCGAAGGCGTTGTTCTGTCACCGTTGACGCCGGACAAGTCGATAACGCACGTTCTGTTACTTAATAACGGCTGAGGTGCGACAGAGTAACGGCTCATCGTTGACACTTCTTTCACGCGAGGCGTCGCCGTCGACGCCCGAGCACTGCTCGAATCTCTACTTGACGAACACCTCGACTCGAGAGTAGAGAGCGGCGGTCTTCTTCCCGACGGCGCCCTCCCCCGACGCCGAGATGGCGACGCCCTTCACGCCGAGGGCGTCGAGTCGGCCCCGTAGGAAGTTCGCCACGCTCACGGCCCTCGCCCCACTGAGCGCGAGGTCGAGCGAGGTCAGTCCCGTTTCGGCGGTGTAGCCGTAAAGCGAGACGGTCGTGTAGTGCTTCGACTTGATGGACGCAGCTAGCCGGTCAATCTGTTTCTTTAGGCCAGTAGTGAGCGTGGTCGAGTTGCGTGGGAACTCACCGATTGCCCCGTAGAGGACGGCGGTCGGCGTCTTACTCCACTGCGCGTAGAGCATTAACGAGGACGTGAGCGTCACGCTCGCCCCCGGCGCGTACGACGTTCCCGTTCCGTTGGCGGCGGTGTTCCACGAAGTGAGCGTGTATCCCGTACGCACAAGGCTCGATGAGCTCGGAAGCGTCACCGTAGAACCGACAACCCCGCTCAAGGTGGACGGCGATCCGCTGCCGCCGTTGGCGGAGAAGCTGACGACAGGACTCGTCCCCGGGCTCGTGCCCGAACTCGCGATCGCCGTCCACTGCGCGTAGAGCGTCAGCGACGACGTGAACGTTTCGCTCGAACCGGGAACGTACGACGTTCCCGACCCGTTCGCGCTCGTGTTCCATGAGGCAAGGGTGTAGCCACTGCGATCGAGGCTCGATGAGATCGGCAGGGTCACCGTTGAGCCGACCGTCCCGCTCACTGGCGCGACCGATCCATTGCCACCGTTCGGGGCAAAAGCAATCTGAATCGTCGATGGCGGATTAGACGGCGGCTGGCCCCACTGCGCGTACAGCGTCAGCGACTGCGTGGGTTCATAGGCTCACACCGGCGAGACCGACGAGGGTTCCTCCGCTTGCCGCGGTATACCACCCGTCGAACGAACCTCCCGTACCTGATGGCGTCGGGAGGATGAGCGCTGAACCTCCGACGGTGAAATCGGCTGACCCTGGGCTAACGGTCCCGGGACTCGCACTGTATGTAACCAGGTACTGATCCGGCTGCCATTGGGCGTACAGCTCGAGCGCCGCTCCAAAGCCATACGATTCGCCGTCCGAATACGGCGTGCCTCCTCCATTTGGCTGAGTGTTCCAACTCAGGAAGGTATAGCCAGGATTGGTAAAAGTTGGATTCAAATTTGCGAATGAAGTCAGTGGCGTAGCAGCGTCTGCGGTTTCCGTTGCCGACACGCCGTCGCCGAGACTGTCATTCTCGGCAAACGTGACTGTGGCATACGGAATTGACCATATGGCGTACAAGCCGATCGCCGAAGCAAAATCGTAAGTCTCGCCACTGGAGGTAACTGGTGCCGCTCCCGTCTGGAGAAGTATTCCAGTCAACAAATGTTATGCCCGCTGTTTACAAAGGTCGGACTGAGCGCCGAGAAGAGCGTGAGTCGGCGTTGGCGAGTCCTCAGTCTGTGTCGCGTAGACGGCGTCCACGCTGCTGTCGTTCTCGGCAAAGGTCACGGTGTGGTACTGAGGCGTCGCAATTGCCGAATTCGAAAGTGGAAGCAACGCTGCGGGAGCGAGAAGCACGAGCGCGCTTGCGCACAATGAAGTCGTGAGCACTTGTAGTAATCGACGTACCCTCACGCGAGTAGCCCGTCGGGCAATGTTTCATCGTCGCGGATGAAGCTATTAGAAAACTTGATTGACCCATCTAACACTCGTGCCTCACTTCGATTCTGAAAATAATTACGTATCGACCTCAATACCAAACTTCGGTTTCAAGGTGGAATCAGACGCGAACACACCTCTGAATTCGCGTCACGTTTCTAACGCATCGCTTTTACCGTTGAGTGAGATTTGTAATCGCTTGGTTTAGAAATTTATTGTCGTCAATAAATTTTTTATTGCGCTACGGCGTGAGACGTCGCTGTCGCGCCACCTCGAATGCGGCAACCGAGACGGCGACACCCGCGTTGAGTGAGCTGATACGACCGAGTTGCGGTATGGACACAACGGTCGCGCATCGCTTGCGGGTGAGCGTAGAAAGTCCCTTGGCCTCGCCGCCGACGACGAGGGCGACCGGGCTCGTTCCTAGATCGAGGTCGTAGAGCGATTCGGAAGACTCCCCCGCGAGTCCGACGGTGAGCACGCCCGAGCGATTTAGCACGTCAATTGCGGTCGGCACACCGCCTACGTCGCTGAAGGTCAGATGCTCGACTGCCCCCGCAGCGGTCTTAGCGACCGTGGGTGAGATTCGGGCCGAACGGTGACGGGGCACGACGACGCCGGTCACGCCCGCCCCTTCGGCGCTGCGCAGCATCGCGCCGAAGTTGCGGGGGTCCGTCACCCCGTCACAGACCAAGAGAAAGGCTCGCTTCGTGGCGACGAGGTCCTCGAGTGCCACCGTGTCGAGCGCCCGGGCGAGCGCCATGACACCTTGGTGTCCCTCGGTCTTGGCCTCGCGGTCAAGACGGGCCATCGACACGAGATTCACGGGGATTCGTTGTCGTTGCGCCTCGAACTCGATGGCGTCGAGTGTTTCGGAGGCGTCCTGGCCCTCGGCGACGAAGATCTTCTTCACGGTGCGCCGCTTCGCGCGCAGCAACTCGAGGACAGCCCGTCGTCCTTCTACCTGGTCGCCGCCGATCCCCTCGCGCTCACGATGGGGCGCTCGGCGCGGACGGTCGTTCGGCGCTCCGCGCCGTGGTGGGGGTGACGACGGACGCTTCGCGGCACCGCGTCGCGGCGCGGGACGCGGGCTCACGGCTCGTCGATGAGGACGACGGCGCTCGCGGCGATACCCTCGCCGCGACCGAGTGCGCCAAGACCCTCTAGCGTCGTGGCCTTCACTGAGACGGTGGCGCCGACAACGGTGGAGAGCTCGCGCGACATCGCGGACATGAAGGTCGCGAGCTTTGGCGCCTCGGCCATGATCGTGACGTCGGCCGACGTGACGCGAAAGCCCTCGGCGTGTACGAGGGCGACGGTCGCTTCGAGCAGTCGACGGGAGGTCACGTCGCGAGTGGCCGGATCGCTGTCGGGAAAGTGTCGACCGAGATCGCCGAGGTTTGCGGCACCGAGGAGGGCGTCACAGAGCGCGTGCGTGGCGACGTCCGCGTCCGAGTGCCCCTCGAGTCCGGCCACGTCAGGCACGTGCACGAGCCCCAGCCAGAGTTCGCGACCAAGCTCGTCGCTGAAGCGATGGACGTCGACGCCCTGGCCGATTCTCACGGGCGAGCCCTCTCGAGTTCGGCGAGCAGCTCGACGTCGCGGTCGTGGGTGATCTTTATGTTGCGCGGTTCGCCGGCGACGACCACGACTCGCGCGCCGAGCGCCTCGACGAGGGTGGCGTCGTCACTGGCGTCGGGCGAGTTGGCGTGGGCTCGCTCGAGGACCTCGCGGCGGAAGGCCTGGGGCGTCTGGACCGTCACCATCTCGTCGCGCGGCAGCGTTGACGTGACGAAGGTAGCGTCGCCGTCGCGGGTGACGCCCTTCACGGTGTCGGTCGGGGTGAGTCCGGGTATGGCGGCGTCCGCCCCGGCGACCACGACGTCGAGAACCCGTCGAAAGAGATCGGCACTCGCGAGCGGCCGAGCCGCGTCGTGCACGAGCACGAACTCGGCCTCGGCGCATTGGGCAAGGCCCTGGCGCACGGAGTCCGCGCGTGTCGAGCCTCCCACGACGACGAGATCGGCGCCCTCACCGTCGCCGTTGTAGCCCTCGGGCACGACGAGAACGACGTGGTCGGCCACGGATCGCGCCGTCCGGACGCTGCGCGCGGCGACCGTTTCGCCGTCGAGCAGCGCGAACTGCTTGAGTCCGCCGAAGCGAGTGCCACGACCCGCGGCCACCACGACGGCCGCGACGGTCATGGCTAGGGCAGGACGGAGGCGAGCTTCTCCTCAGCCGCTTCCGTGTCGACGTTGAGCGCGAAGGTGAGCTCCGAAACCAGGATCTGGCGGGCGCGCGTGAGCATGCGCTTCTCGCCGGCGCTCAGACCCTTGTCCTTGTCGCGGATGGAGAGGTTTCGCACCACCTCGGCGACCTGGTAGATGTCGCCGGAGCGCAGTTTCTCCGAGTGGTTCTTGAAGCGACGCGACCAGTTGGTGGGCATGCGCGCCTCCTTCTTCCGAAGGACCGCAAAGACCTCTTCGACCTCTTCGTCGTTGATCACGTCGCGGAGCCCGACCGACTCGGCGTTGGCGACGGGCACCATGAGGACGAGGTCGGTGTAGGCGACCTTCAGCTTCAGGTAGTCCTGCTTGACGTCAAAAGCCGTCATTTTCTCGATTTTTTCCACGGTGCAGGCACCGTGGTGGGGGTAGACGAGTCGATCGCCCTTCTTATACTTGCGCGCGGCCATGCGGTGACACTCCTCAAAGGGGGAAAACGCCGGCGGAGGCGTTTGGGGGGTCCTTTATTTTACCAGATTTTGCCCGATCCGTGACGGGTTGCGAGCATTCGTTGTCCACTCCAATGACGGTGTCAGAATTGGCTCAATGAGCGATCACGACAACGACGAAGCTCCAGTCACCCCAGCCGGTGCTGAGCGAAGAAGTGGTGAGCGGCGAAGTGCAGACCGGCGAAAGAAGGACCAGGGACCATCGGGAAACGCAGAACGACGGAGGGACGAACGCCGTAAAGGCGAGCGACGCAAGACCTGACGGGCGACAGCGCGCGTATTGCCCGTCTCCGAGTCAGCCCTTCGCGGGCAAACAGGTCAGCTAAGACGATCGCCCGGACGCCACCAGTGTTGCGGTGGCGTCCGGGCGATACTTGTTGAAAAGACCATCGCCGCGTCCCGAGGGGAGTTAGCGAGACGGTCCCTCGCCAGGCTTAACTCGTCCAGGCGTCCGTCGCGGGACTGGTCGTGGCGGTGGCGGCACCACCGGTTGCGACCACACCCGTCAGCGAAGGGAGTGAGAAGAAGGTCCCCTCGCAGGCAACCGGCGTCGTCGTCGCCATTGAGGCGTCATCCGTGAAGGTCACGGTCAGGGCGCCGTTCGCCACCACGGTCAGGGCCGACGTCAACGTGTGGGCGGTTCCCGAGACTCCCGTCGCGTAGTTCCAGGTCACGCCGCTCGGAGTCGACGCGATGCAACCCGTCTGGGGTGTCGCCAACGCCGACGAGGTGTAGCCCGTCGCGTCGGTCGTGTCCGTGGGCAGATCCACGCCGGTGACCGTCACGGGGAACGAGTTCGGATTGGTGATCGTCGCCACGACGTCGCCGCTCCCGCCCGGAAAGAGCTGGTTGGACGCTGCCGGAGAGGCCACCGCCGTGATGGTGAGGTTGCTCACCGTCCCGGACGCGGCTTCACCTGAGGAGCCCGCGGCGAGCCCGACGACCCAGTTGGAGACGCCGTAGGCCGCAGCACCCACGAGGGCCATGCCCACGAGGGCAGAGGCGATCTTTCCCGGCCGCGTCTTTCGAATGAAGCGGAGTTTAAGGTACTGCCAGATGCGGGAGGTTTTTAACCCCTCCGTCACGGCCGGCGCCGACGTCACCCCGTTGTTGGGGGTGATCATCCTCGTCGTTCGGTTTGCACGAGTCTGTTTCATTTGAAGCCCACTCTCCTGTCCGGTTGCTGGTCACACGTAGTGACAGTCCCTTGCGCGCCCTCAGACTTCGAGAACACTTCAGGAGAGATGCCCTTGCGTGTCTATACAAGAAATATCCTGGTAAACGAAACACACGCTCAAGCCGACCGAAAGACAACAATCCGACAATTTCTATATAAGTTATCCTTCAGCAGTCTGCAGTAAATATCGGCATTTAGCCGTGTTCTGAAGGGTTGTCTCGGGCGCAATCGACGATTTATGCGATTCGTTCACACTCCTACGGCGCCTTCAGGCTACGGCGGTGCACTTCGAGCTAGCAATCGTCAGGTATCCGCCGTTGGTCCCAGAGACCGAGGCCTCCCGGGCGTTGGTGATCGTGGAGCCCGGAAAGATCCAATTCGAGGATTTAGCCTCCAAGCGGTAGTACTTGTTGCCGGTGCCGCTCGTGTACGTCTCATTGACCGTGAGCGCGGTGCCCGAGGGCTGCGTCGTGTCGAGGGCGTAGGTGCCGTTCGCGGTTGAGCTGACCCAGACCTCGTAGCCGGTCACGGCGGAACCCGCCGTCGTCCACGTGAGTACGGCAACCTCGCTCGAGGAGGACTTGCACGCCGCCGTGAAGGTCACCGGGTTGCCCGTCGCCGACGTGATGGCGGGCCGGGCCTGCGCCTCCCCCTTCGATCCCCCCGCCAGCGAGGCCAGCCAGTTGGTGGCCGCACTGGCGAAGGAGAGATTCGTGAGGCCGAAGAGAACGCCCGCCCCGCAAAGCACGATCACAAGAAGTCGTGCAGCCACGCGACCAAGTCGGGGGTTGTCGGACGCTAACTGGTCCACGCGTCAGTCACCGGCGAGCTCGTCACCGACGCCGATCCGCCCGTCGCCGCGATCCCCGTGAGCGACGGCATGGAGAAGTACGTGTTCTCGCACGCCGCGGGGGCCGCGGCCGTCATCGACGCGTCGTTGGTCAAGGTCACGGTCAGGGGATTGTTCGAGTTCCCGCTGGGACCGACGGTCACCGGCGTCGTGAGGGTATGTGCGGTTCCCGACGACGACGTCGTAAAGGCCCAGATCACGTCGCTCGGCGAGCTCGCGATGCATCCTGTCTCGGTCGTGAGAAGTGACGAGGACGTGTAACCCGTCGCGTAGGTCGTGTTCGAGGGGAGGTCCACGCCGGTCACCGTCACCGGGTACGGGTTCGGATTGGAGATCGTAATGACGACGTCGCCCGTCCCGCCCGGATAGAGCAGGTTCGTCGCGGCCGGCGTGGCCACAGCCGTGATCGTTAGGTTCTGGACCGTCGCCGACTGACCCTGGCCCGACGAACCCGCGACGAGCCCGACGACCCAGTTCGTCGCGGCGTAGGCGCCGCCACCCACAAGGGCCACTCCCAAAAATGCTGCAAGCACTTTTCGCCCTTTAGAGAGGTTCCTTGTGGGGTGACGGCGAGGTTTGGCGTGTCGTGGCGACGACTTCGCGGACTTGATCGGGAATGGGAGTGGGGAAGCATTCGGGGAAGGCATGGCGAGCGCCAGGCGGGGCGCCGCGAACATCGCGTTGCCAAACATCGCGATGGCGACCCACCCGAAGTCGGCATTTGACGCTGAAGGGGTTGGACTCAGATCGGGCGTCCTTCGATTTCGGCGCCTCGACGCACGCGACGCGTGGGGTATCCGCTCGACGGTGCGGCGCATGGATCTCCTTATCAGGGACTAGAAACGACGTTCGGTTCGTCGAAAAGTGTATTTAATGTTGACCAGAAAACTGGGGATGGTGAGGGATTACCCGATAAACAGGCGGCTTTCACTGCCGCGGCCGGTCAAATCTTCGCGATGATCGTCAAAATCTCAAACGGACCCAACGTGCTCGGGCGAGCCACCCGAACTCGTCGTCCAGCGGGCGGGCTCACCGGGGTGAGACGACGAATCGGCCCTCTCAGGCGTTAGGAGTCGACTCTTCGAAGTCGACTGAGGGCGGCAGGCCCTCGACGCCTTCGAAGGTGAGCTACGAGCCCGTCGGCGCCGTCGGTGGCGTCGACGACGATGGTCTGGCCCGCGTGGAACTCCTTGAAGAGGATCTTCTCGCTTAAGGGATCCTCGACGTACTGCTGGATCGCCCGGCGCAGCGGTCGCGCACCGAGTTCGGGGTCGTAGCCCTTGTCGGCGAGGTACTCCTGCGCCTTCGCGGAGAGCTCGAGTCCGAGGCCCTGCGAACCGAGCTGCTCGCGGAGGCGCGAGATCAGCAGGTCGGCGACGGCGATCACCTCGGTACGGGTGAGCTCGTGGAACACGATGGTGTCGTCGATGCGGTTGAAGAACTCGGGGCGGAAGTGGGCCTTCAGCGCCTGGTTGACCTTCTCCTTCATCCGCTCGTGCGTGATCGAGTCCGAGCCCTTGCCGAAGCCGATGGCGGCCTTGCGCAGGTCGGAGGTGCCGAGGTTCGAGGTCATGATGAGGATCGTGTTCTTGAAGTCGACCGCGCGACCCTGCGAGTCGGTCAGTCGGCCGTCCTCGAGGATCTGCAAGAGGATGTTGAAGACATCGGGGTGCGCCTTTTCCACCTCGTCGAAGAGCACGACGGAGAAGGGCTTGCGGCGCACGGCTTCGGTGAGCTGACCGCCCTCGTCGTAGCCGACGTAGCCCGGGGGCGAGCCGACGAGACGCTGACACGGAGTGCTTCTCCATGTACTCAGACATGTCGAGCTGGATAAGCGCGTCGGCGTCGTCGAAGAGGAACTCCGCCAAGGTCTTCGCGAGTTCGGTCTTGCCGACGCCGGTCGGGCCGAGGAAGATGAACGAGCCGCCGGGACGCTTCGGGTCCTTCAGGCCGGCGCGCGTGCGCCGGATGGCGCGACTCAGTCGAGTTGACCGCCTCCTCTTGGCCGATGACGCGCTTGTGGAGTTCCTCTTCCATGCGCAGCAGCTTCGTGGTCTCTTCCTCGGTGAGTCGATAGACGGGGATACCGGTCCACACGGCGAGCACCTCGGCGATCGTCTCCTCGTCCACAAGGTCGAAGGACTCGCCGCCCGAGGAGAGCACCGTCGCGTCGAGCTCTTCGCGCTTGGCGACGAGTTCACGCTCCTGCTCTTCGAGGGCCTTCGCCTGCTCGAGAGCGCCGCGAGTCCATGGCGCTGACTCCTTGTCGCGGCGAACGCGGTCGATGTCCTCGTCGAACTTCTTCGCGGCGGCCGGGGTGTCCATGCGCCGGATGCGCAGGCGACTGCCGGCCTCGTCGATGAGGTCGATCGCCTTGTCGGGCAGGAAGCGGTCCGAGATGTAGCGATCGGCCATGTTGGCCGCGGCGATCAGTGCCTGGTCGGTGATCTTGACGGCGTGGAACTCCTCGTAGACCTCGCGAAGGCCCTTCAGGATCTCGATCGTCATGGCAACCGAGGGCTGTTCCACCTTCACGGGCTGGAAGCGCCGCTCGAGCGCGGCGTCCTTTTCGATGTGCTTGCGGTACTCGTCGATCGTCGTCGCGCCGACCGTCTGCAGCTCGCCGCGCGCCAGCATCGGCTTCAAGATCGAGGCCGCGTCGATCGCGCCCTCGGCGGCGCCCGCACCGACGAGCGTGTGGATCTCGTCGATGAACAAGATGATGTCACCGCGAGTGCGGATCTCCTTCAGCACCTTCTTCAGTCGCTCCTCGAAGTCACCGCGGTAGCGGCTGAACCCGCGACGAGCGCGCCGAGGTCGAGCGTGTAGAGCTGCTTGTCGGCCAACGTGACCGGCACCTGATTGGCGACGATCTGCTGGGCGAGTCCCTCGACGATGGCGGTCTTGCCGACGCCCGGCTCGCCGATGAGCACCGGGTTGTTCTTCGTGCGTCGCGAGAGCACCTGCATGACGCGCTCGACTTCCTTCTCGCGTCCGACGAGTGGGTCGAGCTTGCCCTCGCGGGCGAATTGGGTGAGGTTGCGTCCGAACTGGTCGAGGACGGCCGAACCGCCGGCGCCCTCGGGGTCGCCCTTGCTGGGTCCGACCGTGCTCGAGGCCCCCGGCTCCTTGCCGGCCTGGCCGGACATCATTTGGATGACCTGGGTGCGCACGCGCGCCATGTCGGCGCCGAGGTCGTTCAGGACCTGGGCGGCGACGCCCTCGCCCTCGCGCACGAGGCCGAGCAGCATGTGCTCGGTGCCGATGTAGGAGTGTCCCAACTGGAGAGCCTCGCGAAGGGAGAGCTCGAGGACCTTCTTCGCCCGCGGGGTGAAGGGCGGCGATCCCGGCGAGGGTTGGTGTTGGCCCCGATGGCCTCTTCGACCTTCTCGCGGACCACGTCGAAGGTGACCCCGAGGGCGTCGAGCGCCTTGGCGGCGACGCCTTCGCCCTCGCGGATCAGGCCGAGCAGGATGTGCTCGGTGCCGATGAAAGCGTGGTTGAGGTCGCGTGCCTCTTCCTGGGCGAGTACGAGGACTCGGCGGGCACGATCGGTGAATCGCTCAAACAATTGTCTTCCTTTATTCGTTGCTACTAAAAGTGTACCGGTGCGGAACTGCGCAGTAGGCCCACCCCTCGGACCACGAAGTATTGCCACGGCCCTCAATAGTGTGTGGCGTGAACGCCGACTTGCGTCCTGAGCTCGCGTCGGTCGAAGTCGACCTCACCCGGCTCGAGCCGATGCTCGCCGAATCCGTCATTTTTGGTGACGCCTACCTCGACGCGGTGACCACGCACCTGATCCGCGCGGGCGGCAAGAGACTTCGGCCGTTGCTCGCGATCGCCGCCGCGACCCGGGTGAGCGCCCCGCCACCACCAACGAGCTACTCGGCGCGGTCTCGCTGGAACTCATGCACCTCGCCTCGCTCTACCACGACGACGTCATGGACGAGGCGGTCATCCGGCGCGGCGTCGAGAGCGTAAACGCCCGCTACGGCAATCTCGTCGCCATCGTCGCCGGGGACTACCTCATGGCCCGTTCGGCCGGTCTCGCCGCCGACCTCGGCGCCGACGCCGCGAGCCTGATGGCGAGCACGCTGGCCTGGCTTACGCGAGGCCAAGTCTCCGAGGTGCGCACGCTCTTCTCACTCGAGCGCACGGAGAACGACTACTTCGAACGCCATCGAGGGAAAGACCGCAACCCTGATGTCGTCGAGCTGTCGCATGGGCGCGATGACGGCGCGGTCTTGGCTTCGAGGAGACGGAGGCGCTGACCGAGTTCGGGCGCTGTTTCGGGATGGTCTACCAGTTGCGCGACGACATCTTGGATCTCATCGCCGTCGACAACGAGTTGCGGCAAGCCGGCCGGCCAGGACCTCGCCGAGGGCATCTACAACCTGCCGACGCTCTACGCGCTTGCGCGACGAGCAGTGCGGCGACGAACTACGGGCGCTCCTCGGAGAGCCCCTCGACGACGAGGGCCGCGAGCGCGCGCGCAAGTTAGTGGTCGCGACCGACGGCGTCGATCGCCCGATCGCCGCGGCGGCGGTGTTCCTCGAGCAGGCCGACGTGGCGCTCGCGACACTGCCGAGTGAGCGACTTCGCCACGGCTTCGCCTCGCTCATCGACTTCGCTGCTCGAGGACCTGCCCGCGTACTAGTCGCGCGAGCGGCTTCAGCGTGGGAAAGGCGATCACCTCGCGGATGTTCGCCTCGTCGGCGATCAGCATCGCCAGGCGGTCCATGCCGACGCCGAGCCCGGCCGTTGGCGGAAGTCCCCACTCGAGCGCGCTGAATGTAGTCCTCGTCAATGACCATGGTCTCCTCCTCGCCAGCCGCGGCGAGACGTGCTTGGGCTTCGAAGCGCTCGCGCTGCTCGACGGGATCGTTCAGTTCGCAGAAGCCATTGGACAACTCGCGCGTGGCGGCGTAGGACTCGAAGCGCTCGGCCGACCTCGGGGTCGTTGCTGATGACGCCGCGACAGGGGCGAGACCTCGAGGGGATACTCCGTGACGAAGATCGCGTCCCAGAGCGAGGACTCGCAAGACGTCTTCGAACAGTTCGGCGAGGGCGCGACCCGGTCCCCAGGCCTCGTGCGCCGCGACGCCGAGTTCACTCAAGCGCTCGACGAGCCGCTCACGGGGCGTGTGCACCGAGAGGTCCTCGCCGAGCGCCTCGCTCGTGAGTTCGGCCATCGTGCGACGCGCCCACGGGGTCGTGAGCGAGAGGCGCCGGCCCTGGTACTCCATCTCGGTCGTGCCGAGCACGTCGAGCGCGACGCCCGCGATCAAGCTCCTCGGTGAAGACCATCATGTCCTCGTAGTCCCAGTACGCGGCGTAGAGCTCGAGCATGGTGAACTCGGGATTGTGGCGGGTGCTAACGCCCTCGTTGCGAAAGACCCGACCGATTCGAAGACGCGCTCGAAGCCCCCGACGACGAGTCGCTTCAGCCAGAGTTCCGGCGCGACGCGGAGGTAGAAGTCGCTCGTCGAGGGCGTTGTGATGCGTGACGAAGGGACGCGCGGTCGAGCCCGACGCGAATGGCGTTCAGGATGGGCGTCTCGACCTCGATGAAGTCCCGCCGCCCAGCAGCGCTCGCGCACTGCGCGCATCATCTCGCTTCGTCGCTTGAGTGTTCGCGCGCGAGGTCTGGTTCGCCCAGAGATCGGCCTCGCGATGGCGGTAGCGCAGGTCGAAGTCGGCGATGCCCGCCCACTTGTCGCCGAAGTTGTGCGCGCGCCTCGGCGAGGCGCTCGAAGTCGGTGACCTTGACCGACAGCTCGCCGCGCTTGGTTCGCACGACCTCGCCCGCCGCGCCGACCCAGTCGCCCAGGTGCAGCTTCGTGAACTCCTCGAAGTTCGCGGTCACGCCGTCGAGCGCGAAGAGCTGGATCTCGCCGCTCGAGTCGCGCATCGTGGCGAAGGCGAGCTTGCCCTGACGGCGCAACAGCATCACCCGGCCCGCGACGCGGACGACCTGACCCGACTCCTCGCCGTCACCGAGTAAACGAGAACGTGCTCTGCAGCGCCGCGGCGTAACGCGTCGTGGGCGAACTGGTAGGGCGTGGTCACGTGGTCTCTCTCGAATGATTCCTTTCATGAACGATACGCAATCCGTGCAGGGTCAAGCCACGGTTCGAGGATCCGCACGTGGCGGGTGTGGGGCGCGATCATGTCCGGCGAGACCGCCGGTGCCGATCACGGTGACCTCACCGATCTCCTCGAAGATGCGCTCGACGATGCCGTCCACTTGCGCGGCGAAGCCGTAGAGCACGCCACTCTGGATCGACTCGACAGTCGATCGCCCGATGACCGAGCGCGGACGGACGAGCTCGACCGAGCGCAGCGCGGCTGCGTGGGTGTAGAGCGCGTCGAGCGAGATCGCGACGCCCGGGGCGATCGCGCCGCCGACGTACTCGCCCTTGGCCGCACTGATGACGTCAAAGACGGTCGCCGTGCCCATGTCGACGACGATCGACGCGCCGGGATAGAGGTCGTAGGCACCGACCGCGTCCGCCATGCGGTCCGCGCCGACCTCGCGCGGATTCTCGTAGAGGATCGGCATGCCGGACTTGGTGCCTGGACCCATCACCGTGATGTCGAGCGCGGCGAACCAGCGCTCGGCCATGCGGCGTAGTTGGGTCGTCGCCGATGGCGCCGACGAGCAGATGGCGATCGCGGTGACCGCCGCTGCGCAGATCGAGTCCCTCGAGGTCGAGCAGTTGGGTGAGCACCATGGCGTGCTCGTCGGGCGTGCGCTCGGCGACCGTTGAGGTCCGCCAGTGGTACGCGAGGCCGTGCTCGCCGCTCGCCCGCGCGAAGCCCATCGCCTCGGGCGCGTCGGGGACCTCGTCGCCGAAGAGACCGATCAGCGTCTCGGTGTTGCCGACGTCGATGGCGAGCAGCACCTAACCACCCACCACGACGGGCCCGTTGTCGATCAGGCGCACGCCATCAACCACGCCAGCGACGAGGGCTCGCCTCGGCCCAGATTCGACGTCCAGCGTGGGTACGAGCGTCGTCGGATCGACGACCTCGACGTAGGCGACCTCGACGTAGTGCGCGTCGAGCACGGCGCGCATCCGTGCGCGCAGCTCACTGGCCGGTGCTACCGCCCCGGCGCCAGCCGCCACCGCTCGCGAGAGTCCGAGCGCCTTGCTGCGACCCTCAGTCAGAGAGCTGGCCGTTGCGGCTCGAGAGCGCGAGTCCATCGTCGTCGCGCACGATCGGACATCCGACGATCATCACGTCAAAGCCGAGATCACGCACGAGCTGGCGCACCACGGCGAGCTGTTGGAAGTCCTTCTCGCCGAAGTACGCGCGACACGGACCGGTGATGGCGAAGAGCTTCGCCACGACACTCGCCACGCCGTCGAAGTGTCCGGGGCGGCCGACACCTTCGAACACCTCGGCGAGCGCGCCGAGCGAGACCGTGGTCGGCGTCGGCGCGGGAAAGTCGGGCCACATCGCCTCGAGCGAGGGCGACACGAGGCAGTCGACACCCGCCTCGAGGGCGAGCGCCCGATCGGCTTCGGGCGTGCGCGGGTAGCGCGCGAGGTCGGCGGCGTCGTGGAACTGGCGGGGATTGACGAAGATGGTCGCGACGACGACGTCGCACTCGGCGCTCGCGGCGGCGAAGAGCGCGCGTGACCGGCGTGCAGCGCTCCCATCGTCGGCACGAGGCCTACGTCGAGGCCCTTCTCGCGCTGCGCGCTCGCGAAGGCGCGCCACTCCTCGATCTCGGCGAGCTCGAGCACGTCAGGCCGTCGCGGAGATCCGGCGCTGCTCGGCGAGCTCGAAGGCGAGGTTGGCGAGCGCCACGTACGCGGCGCGCTGACTCTCGGGGATGGCGGCGAGGTGGGCGTCGATGGTTGCCATGTCGGCCCGCGACGCCGGTCCCGTGAGGGCGCGCTCGACGCCCAATCGCTCAACGTCGCTGAGGGCCTGCTCGGCGAGGGGCAGGAAGTCCTCGAGGGTGAGACCGGCGGCCTCGGCGAGCACCTGCACCTGACCGAGGAGGGCCACGAGGTGGTTGGCCGCCACGCTCGCCGTCGCGTGGTACAGCGCGCGCTGGGCGTCCGAGAGACGAATGACACGACCGTGCAGTGACGCGACGACGTCACTCGCGAGCTCGTCACCGGCGACGCTGTAGGTCGCCCCGAGCAGTCGTGCCGCACCGCGTTCGGCGTCGGTCAGCGCGGCGAGAGGGTGGAGTAGCGCCCGGCGTTCGTGGGTCGCGAGCTCGTCAAGTCCGCGCGAACCCGCGACGTGCGCGACAACGGTCGAGGCGGGCGTCTCGAACTGGCGAGAGGTCACCGCGATCGCGTCGTCGGGCACCGCGAGCAGCACGAGGTCGGGCGAGTCGACGCGCTCGAGCTCGTCGTGATGGAGGGTCTCGACGCGATGACCGACCCCACGCAGTGCAGTGGCGAAAGACGAACCGGCTCGGCCGGCGCCCACGACGGTGATGTCCACGGTTCCCTTTCCGTTCCGGCCCCAGCGGGTGCCGTTCGGCGTTAACGCAACGACTCGAGTGTACCGAGTTCCTTCACCGATCCGACGGCACGCTCCCGTTGGGCGTTCTCAACCAACTCGGGCGCGAGTTCACGCAGCGGCACGAGCACGAAGTTGCGCTCGTAGAGCCGCGGGTGCGGCACCAGGATCTCGGGATCGTCGCTCGTCTCGTCGCCGACGAGCAGCACGTCGACGTCAAGCGTCCGTGGACCGAAGCGAACGCCGCGGGTCCTTCCGGCGGCCGACTCCGCCCGCCGGACCCGTTCGAGCAGCTCGCGCGGCGTCGCCTCGGTCTCGAGCTCCACGACCAGGTTCCAGTAGTCGTCCTGGGGGACGCCGCCGACCGGCTCGGTCTCGTAGACGCTCGAGAGCCGGTAAGAGTCGCCGGCGGTCACGGTCCCGATGGCCCCCTCGAGGTGCGCGCGACGATCTCCGACGTTGCTCCCGAGCGAGAGGTAAGCGCGACGCACTACTCGCGGGCGACGGTGCAGCGCACGCCCACCGTCGCGACGTCCTCGCTGACCGGCGGGCGCAACTTTCTCACGGCGACCGTCACCTCGGTGATGGCGGGATCGAAGGCGAGCACCTGGCGCGCCACGCGATAGGCCACGGTTTCGAGCAAGATGAACGCGCCCTCGGTGACGACCCGGCTCGCGAGCTCTGAGCACCGCCGAGTAATCGGTCGTCTCGGCGAGGTCGTCGTTCTCTGCCGCCGCCGCGAACGGTCGCACCAGGTCAAGGTCGAGCGCGAGGGGTTGGGGACGTCCCCGCTCCACGGCGAGGGCGCCCACGATCGCCGAGACCCGTAGGTCCCGCAGCTCGATCACGTCACTCACTGACGTCTTCGGGCAGGTCAAAGAGGACCGAACGCCCGTCTGGTCCGATCGAGCGTTTGAAGAGCCGCTCGACGAGGGCGATCGAGGCGGGTACCGTCGCCACCTTCTGGCTCCAGACGAGATAGCCCGCGACGACTCCCAAGAGCCGATCCGAGACTTCGTCGCTGTGCAGCAGCACGATGGTGTTGCCCTCCATGCAGTGGGCGATGTCCTGGTAGCAGGCCTCGAGCACCTCGCGCTGCTGGGGTCCCCCTCGCAGCGCGTAGTGGCTGGCCGTCAGCCCGTGCTCGAAGTACGCGCTCATGTTCTGCATCACCGGCAGGATCGAGATGACGCGACCGAACCCTTGGTGCTTCAGCCAGAGCAGCTCCTCGTCGCGCCGGACCTGGCGGTGCACTGTCGTCGATCCCCCCGGGCGCTCGGACACCGCGAGGATCCCCTTGTAGACCCAGGTGAAGCCTCGCGGCTCGATGCCCGCCGCCCACTTGCCCCTCACGCCGGCGCGGCCTCCATCGGGCGAACCAGCAGGTCGCGCAGCTGGACCGTCTCGAGTACGTCGTGCACGCGCACCATACTGACACCCTCGAGCATCGCCCACGCGGCCGTCGCGAGCGAGCCCTCGAGGCGCTCGTCGACCTCGAGGGGATCGGGTCCGAGCCGGCCGAGGAAGCCCTTTCGGCTGGTGCCGATGAGTACGCCCGCGCCGAAGCCCTGCGCCAGCTCGACGAACCGATCGAGGTGGGCGAGCAGGGTCAGGTTGTGCTCGACCGTCTTGCCGAAACCGATGCCCGGGTCGAGCCAGAGCTGTGTCACGCCAGCCTCCGCGGCCCTCGTCAGCGACGCCCGAGAGAAAGTCGGCTACCTCTCCGACGACATCGAGGTAGGTCGGGTCGTCCTGCATCGTCCGCGAGTCGCCCTGACGGTGCATGGCGACGTAGCCGACGCCGAGCTCGCCGGCGACGTCGTAGAGCGTCGAGGAGACGTCGTTCAGAACGCTCGCGCCCGCCGCAATGGCGGCACGCGCCACGGCTTCTTTCTGCGTGTCGATCGACACCGGACCGTGGGGAGCGAGCGCGGCGACGACCGGCAGCACCCGGACGAGCTCCTCACGCTCGTCGACAGGTTCGGCGCCAGGGCGCGTGGACTCGCCGCCGACGTCGACGACGTCGGCGCCGTTGACGAAGTGGGCGATGCCTCGATCGACGGACACGTCAGTGGTCACGCTGCGCGAGGCGGGATAGAACGAGTCGGGTGTCACGTTGACGACGCCCATCACCGACGGGCTCAGGGTCACGGGGACCGTCGATGGTGGATGTACTGCAGGGCCTCGGCCCGGTAGGCCGCGTCGTCCCTGAAGACCCCGCGCACGGCGGAGGTGACGGTGGTCATCCCCTCCTTCTTCACCCCGCGCATCGACATGCAGAAGTGCTCGGCCTCGAGCACGACGATCGAGCCGCGCGGGTGCAGCTCGCGCTCCATGGCTTCGACGATCTCGGTCGTCATGCGCTCTTGCACCTGGAGGCGTCGCGCGTAGCCCTCGACCAGTCGCGCCAGTTTGGACAGTCCGGTGATGCGACCGTCCGCCACCGGCAGGTAGGCGACGTGCGCGTGGCCGACGAAGGGCACGAGGTGGTGTTCGCAGAGCGAGGTGAAGGGAATGTCGCGCACCATGACCATCTCGTCGTGGCCGACCTCGAAGGCGACACGCAGGTGCTCACCCGGGTCGGACTCGATGCCCTCGAACAGCTCGACGTACATGTCGGCGACCCGCCGGGGCGTCTCGAGAAGTCCCTCGCGGTCGGGATCCTCACCGATGGCTTCGAGCAACTCGCGAATGAGTTCTTGCACCCGCGGGTGGTCGACCACGGCTACATCCTCGCCGACGTAGGTGTAGATCGCCGTCGAGGTTGCGGTAGCGCTCGTTCACGTCGAGGCCGTAGCCCACGACGAAGTCCGACGGAATCGTGAAGCCCACGTACTTGAGCGACTGCTCGACGCGCTGCTCGCCCTCCTTTAAGAGCAGTGCGCAGACCTCGAGGCTCGCCGGGCTGCGCGCGCCCAGGTACTGGCGCAGGTAGTTGAGCGTCAAACCGGAGTCGACGACGTCCTCGACGATGAGGACGTCGCGGCGGGCGAGATCGACGTCGAGGTCCTTCACGATCCGCACGACGCCGCTGGTCTTCGTGGCGGCCCCGTAGGACGACACCGCCATGAAGTCCACCTCGACGGGCAGCTCAATGGCGCGCATCAGGTCGGACATGAAGTTGATGGCGCCCTTCAGGACCCCGACCAGAAGCGGCGGGTGGTCCGCGTAGTCGAGCGTGATCTGGGCGCCGAGTTCGTTCACGCGGTCGCGCACTTCCTTCGCCGAAACGACGACCTCGCCTAGTTCACCGGCCGCCCAATCGGCGGTGAAATCGTCGGAAGAACGCTCAACCATGATTGGTCAGCGTAGTCGTGGGTCCCTCGAGCGCGAGATGGCGATCGCGCCGCGCGAGTCGACGCCCGCCACTCAACTCCGTCGCCACGACGCCGCCGTCGATGACGGCGAGAGCGCGCTCCACCTCAGCCGCGCTCGGGGGGTGCTG
Organism: uncultured Acidimicrobiaceae bacterium; assembly: GCA_963823815.1. Lineage (GTDB taxonomy): Bacteria > Actinomycetota > Acidimicrobiia > Acidimicrobiales > RAAP-2 > RAAP-2. The sequence goes on along the minus strand of CAWGMU010000003.1, from coordinate 178,573 downwards.
TTCGCCGAGCACGTCGGGCGTCGCGAGCTTTGCGCGCAGCCATCGCCGAAGCCGAGCGCGGGACCACCCGACGAGCTCTCGACAGTCCGGTTCGTCGAGCGAGCGCGCGACGTCGTCTCGGCTGAGCTCATCGAGCCAGCGCCGCTCGTCGAAGAGCACCGACGCCTGGCGCGCGAGCATCGGCACGACGTCGCGCTCGGCGACGTCGTTCGATGAGCGGGAGGAGCTGGTGGCGCACGCGGTTTCGCCGAAAGGCGAGGTCGTCATTGCTCTCGTCCTGGCGAAACGCCACGCCAGCGCCGTCGCACGAAGGCGCGGAGCGCACTTCGACGGACGCCGCGCAGAGGTTTGGTCGCGTCGTCCACCATCGGCGAGAGGCCGTCGACGCCCGCCCCGCGCAAGATGTTGAGCAACACCGTCTCGGCGAGGTCGTCCATCGTGTGGCCGGTAAAGACGCCAGCGGGCAGCACCGCGCGGCGCTGCGCACGAGCGCGCGCCTCGAAGTTGGGACCGCTCGCGACCTCAACGTCGTGCAAGAAGCAGGGCACCGACCGCTCGGCGCAGAGCCGCTCGACGTGGCGGGCGTCCTCGCCGCTCGACGCTCGAACGTGGTGGTCCACGTGGTGCACGCTCACCTCAAGACCACTCTCGAGGGCGAGTAGCAAGAGCCCCACCGAGTCCGCGCCACCAGATACCGCGAGCGCGACGGCGGTACCCGGCGCGGGGAAGTCGCAGTCCACCAGGAGTTCGGTCGCGTTCGTCGTCACGGTGAAAGGTTACGCACCGCTCGACGCACTACTTAAGGGGCGACGGGCACGGGCGCGGTGCGGCGCCGACCCGTGCGATACGCCTTCGACGCGACGAGCCGGCGTCCCGCGACGTAGAGCCGCCCGAGGATGAACCACCCGGCGCTGAAGACGCCGACGAAGAACCCGACCGGCCAGTTCGACGTGTACGAACAGGCGAGCGCGCCCCAGATGGTCACGAGCGCAATGGCGACCGAGCCAGCCATGGCGACGCCGGCGCGGTCGGTGAAGCAACGCGCGGCGGCCGGCGGTCCGATCATCAACGTGAAGATGAGCAGTGCACCGACGACCGGCACCGTCATCGTGGTCGAGCACGCGATGACGATGAGGAACATTGTCTCCACCCGCTCGGGCCGGAGACCGCGCGCCGCCGCGATCTCGGGCGCGATCGACGTGAGGAGCAGTTGGCGATAGAGCACACCGACCGCGACCACGCACACCGCACCGAGGACGATGACGGGCCAGAGTTGACTCGTGCTGACCCCAAGGATCTCGCCGAAGAGCAGCGAGTAGATCGCCGGCTCGTACTGTGTGCTCTGGCTGAGAAAGGCTGCGCCGAGGGCGAGCATCATCACGAGCGCGAGCGCCGTCACGGCGTCGGCGCGTCCGCGGCGCGCGAGTCGTCCGATGCCGAGCGCCGCGGCGAGGGAGAAGACGCCGAGGCCGACGAGTGGGTTGACGCCGATGAGGTTCGCACCGGCGGCCCCCGCGAAGGCGCCGTTCGGAATGGCGTGCGCGGGAAAGGCCGACCCCCGCATGACGACGAAGAACCCGACCACGCCGGCGACCACCGCGACGATCGAGCCGATGAGCCACGCGTGCTGCATGAAGCCCGAGAACATCAGTGACGCTCCCCCAGTGCGACGGCGACCGCGCAAGACGTCGTCGACGCGGTTCGGCGTCGCTTGCTGCCGAGTCCCGACGCGAGGTAGGCGAGGAAGACGAGCGCCACAATGAAGAAGCTGACCGGTAGGCCTTGGCTGGAGGGGAACCAGTAGAAGCTGTCGTAGGCGAGCAAGACGCCGAGCCACGTGGCGCCGACGCCGAGCGCGCAGGAGAGGACGATCGCACCACGCAGGCTCCTCGTCCACCGCAGCGACGCGGCGGCCGGCCCGATCAGAAGGGCCGTTGAGAGCACCGATCCGATCGCGATCGATGCCAGCCCGACGGCGACGGCCAGTGCCAGCATGAAGAGGGCGCCAACGACGTGCAGTCGAATGCCGCGGGCGGCGGCGAGCTCGGGGCTGAGCGAGCTCAGCAGCAGCGGCCGATAGATCGTCGCGAGCACGGCGACGGTGACGACACTCATTGTGACGACGAGCGGAATGTTCGACGGGTCGACGGTGAAGATCGATCCGAAGAGGATCTGCTGGGTTGCGCCGGTCGTCGCGTGCTTCGTCGCGTCGAGGTAGAGGAAGAGCGCGGCAACGCCGGTCGCGGCGCCGAGCACGACGCCGGTCGCGAGGTCGCGCCCGCGCAGACGCTGCACGCCGACGAGTTCCATGGCGCCCCCACCGAGCGCGCCCGCACCGAGGAAGCCAACGAGGGGACTCGCGTTGATGAGGAAGGCGCCCGATCCCCCGGTCGTGGCGACGTCAGTCAGCGCGTGACCGGCGAAGGACTGGCCTCGCACCACGGTGAAGACGCCGACGATCGCCGACACGATGGCCGTCACGGCACCGATGAGGATGGCCGTCTGCACCGGGCGAGCTGGTGAAAAAGCCCGGCTCGATGAGAACGTGCACGGGCCTAGCTGACGGTCAGGGTCGCGTGCTCGGGGATGTCCGGCTCCCCCTGACCCGGTTCGGCGACGACCAGGACGCGCCCGTGGAGTTTCAGCACGTCGACGTGATGGCCGTAGAGCGCGCTCAGCACGTCACTGCGCACGACCTCGTCCGTGGTGCCACTCGCTGCACGCCCGTTGGTCAGGTAGACGATCCGATCCATCGCCGGCAGCAGTGCGTTCATCTCGTGGGCCGAGAGCAAGACGGCAACGTGGTGCACCGTCGCCACGTGGTGCAGGAGCGACACGACGTCTTGGACGCTCTTCGGGTCGAGGTTCGCGAGCGGCTCGTCGAGCAACAGTAACGACGGTTGGCTGATCAGCGCGTGAGCGATGAGAACGCGCTGCTGCTCGCCCCCGGAGAGACTGCCCACCCGGCTGTCGGCAAAGCGCGTGGCGTCGACGTCGCCCAACATGTCCTCGACGAGCGCCCGGTCCTCCTTCGAGCGACGAGCGAAGCCGTAGCGCTGCGCGTCGAGGCCGAGTGCGACGAAGTCGCGCGCGCGCATCGGTACGTCGGGATCGAGCACCACCTTCTGTGGTACGTAGCCAATCGAGCGCTCCCCCTTCGACAGTGGCGCTCCGTTCACGTTTACGGTGCCCGAGTCGAGCTTCTGGAGTCCGAGCACGGCGCGCAGCAGCGTCGTCTTGCCGACGCCGTTCGAGCCGATGAGTCCGGTGAACTCGCCGCGATGGATCTCGAAGGTGACGTCATCGAGCACGGTGCGCCCGGCGAAAGCGACGCTCGCGTGATCGACCTCGAGGACGGCGCCGGCACTCATAGCTGCGTCGTGGACCTGCCCGTCGCGACGGCCTTCTGGATCGCGTTCACCTCGGCCAGCATCCACGACTGGTAGGTGAAGCCCGGCGTGGGCATCGTCTCGTAGACCCCAACGACGGGCACGTGCGCCCTCTGCGCTCTCTGGCGGATAGAGGTCGTGAGCGAGTCGACGACCTGTTGGTTGTAGCAGAAGACCTTCACCTCGTGCTTCGCGAAGAAGCCGTCTTCGAGCGTGATGTCCTCGGGGGCAGGGTCGACGCCGTTCATGATGTCGGCCTGGAAGACGAAGGGCGTGAGGATGTCGACGCCCATCGCTTGAAGCAGGTAGTCAGCCACCGGTTCCGTGACCGCCGCCCTGGTGCCGTGGTACTGCGCCTTGAACGCGGCGATGGCCTGCAGCCAGGGCTGCAGCGAGGCGTCAAACGTGTGGAGCTTCGTCTGGAAGTACGCCTTGTGGCTCGGGTCAAGTTCGCCGAGGTCCTTCGCCATGACCTTCGCGACGGCGGGCATCGTGGTCGGGTCGTACCAGAGGTGAGGGTTCTCGACGTCCTTCGGCAGCTTCAGGACGTTCTGGACGACGATGACCTTGCGTTCTGAGTTGGGTGAGGCGGCCTCGATGTTGTTCATGAAGCCGTCGTAACCCGCGCCGTTCTGGACGACGAGTTCGGCCTGGCTGACCGCCTCGGCCACGCTCGGGCTCGCCTCGAAGGTGTGGGGATCGGTGTTGGGGTTGTTCAGGATCGACGAGACCTTGACGTATTTCCCCCCGATCTGGCTCAGCACGTTGGCGTACTCGTTCTCCGCCCCGACCGCCACGATCACGCCCTTAGAACTGGCCCAGGCAACGCTCGGAGCAAGCGCCACGCCGAGGCCGCTCCCGAGAAGAGTGGCGGCCGCGAGGACCCCGAGACCGAACCCCCGCCTGGCCCCAAGCAACAAGGCAACGGGCATCGACGGGGTCATGGATTGAGTGTAGAGTGAGACTGAGTCTCATTACAACTGAGACGGAGAGGTCGTTTCGGTGAAGAGAGCCCGGCCAGGGTGCCGAATCAGGGACGCGGGGACGGGGCGACGATGACGCCCGAAGCACACTCCGCGGGGACGCCGACGAGGCTCGACGAACTCGTCGAAATCCACCTTCGTCGGCTCGACCAGCGCTACACGCCTGGCCGCCAGGCGGTCGTCGAACTGCTCGCCAGCGCCGGTCGCCCGATGAGCATTGCGGACATCGCGAGCGCGATCCCCGACGTCCCGCGCTCCTCGGCCTATCGCCACCTAGCGGACCTCCAGGGCGCCGGCGTCGTGCGGCGGATCGCGTCCAGCGACGAGTTCGCCCGGTTCGAGCTGGCCGAGGACCTGACGCACCACCACCACCATCTGCTGTGCTCGTCCTGCGGGCGCGTCATCGACGTGACCCCGAGTGGCGACTTCGAGCGCACGGTGGCCGCGATGGTCGAAGAGCTCGCGCACCAACAGCACTTTGCGGCGACCTCGCACGCGCTCGACATCATTGGACACTGCGTCGCGTGCCAATCGACGTAACGCTCGAAGCAGAGTCACGGGACTCCCTGGCGGTGTACCCGGTCACGAGCGCGCGCCCCTACGGCGTCGATGCCTTCATCACGGACCGCTTTGGCGGTGTTAGTCACGCGCCCTACGACGAGCTCAACCTCGGCGATCACGTGGGCGACGATCCGCGCTCGGTCGAGGAGAACCGACACCGCGTCGCCCACGCGATCGGCGTCGAGTCGGGACGCCTCGCCATCGTTCGACAGGTGCACGGTGCCCGACTCCTCGACGCCGCGTCGCTCACTCCCACGAGCGAGGCCGACGGACTCTTCACCGATTCGAATGACCACGCGATAGCGGTGCTCGTCGCCGACTGTCTGCCGATCCTGCTCGTCGACACCGCGTCGCCAGGCATCGCGGTCGTGCACGCGGGCTGGCGCGGACTGCGCGACGGCGTGATCGCGAGCGCACTCGACCGCTTCGCCGACGTTGCGACGCTCAACGCCTTCCTTGGGCCGTCGATCTCGCTTGAGGGTTACCAGGTCGGTCCCGAAGTCGCCGCCCACTTCACCGACGTACCTGGAGCGCTGCTCCCCGACGGCGGCGACCGGTCTCGGCTCGATCTCGCGCGCGTCGCGGTTGAACAGCTCCTCGCAGCGGGCGTGTCCGATGAAGCGATCCAGCGCACGACACAGGTGACCGACGGAGGCGAGGTGTTCTTCAGCGACCGGTCTCAGCGACCGTGTGGTCGCTTCGCCCTCGTCGCAAAACGGGCCTCGTAGCATGAGTAGAGCCATGATTGAAACCCCGGGGACGAAGCGTCGGGCCGACCTCTTTCGCTACGTCGGGATCGCCGTTGGCGAGACGTCGTTGCGCGCTACCTTCGAACTCGACGGCCTGGAGTTCGTCGAATCAGTCGAGTTCGAGGGCGCGGGTCCGCTCACGACACCAGCCGCGACGGCGCTCGCGCAACTCTGGTTCCTCGTCGCGGGCCTCTCCTACTACAAGGCCGGCGCGGCCCGGCGCGTCGACCTCGTCGCGACGCCCGTCGGTCGAGCTGGTCGCGCCCTTCTCGAGGCCGCGTTGCGCGACGGATTGGGTGAGTTCTCCTACGTAAACGATCTGCCGCTCGACGACGTCGAGTTCACTGGCGGCGCCGACCTCGCGCGCGTCGATCATGCGGTCGACCCCGAGCGGGTGCTGATCCCCTTCGGTGGCGGGATCGACTCGGTCGTGACGAGCTCCGAGCTCGACACACGACTCGATCGGGCGCTCTTCGTCGTGAGTCCCAGCCGGGGGCGCTTTGCGCCCCTCGAGGCGACCGCGTCGCTCACGGGTCTTCCGGTGGTGCGAGCGACGAGAACACTCGATGAGCGAATCCTCACGGGCGACGCGTCGTTCTTCAGCGGCCACGTGCCCGTCACGACCATGATCACGCTGCTCGCGGCGGTCGCCGCCGCCGCTTCGGGTCGAGGTGGCGTCGCGATGAGCAACGAGCACTCGGCCTCGGTCGCGAACCTGCGCTGGCGCGGACGCGACGTGAACCACCAGTGGAGCAAGTCCCTCGAGGCCGAGCGACTCATCGCGGACGCCGTCGAGGAGCGAGTCGGGCCCTCGCTCACCGTCGCGAGCTTCCTGCGCGATCGCAGCGAAGTCTGGGTCGCCAAGGTCTTTAGCGAACTGCACCAGTACCACCGCGCGTTCCGCAGTTGCAACCGCGCGTTCAAACAGGTGCTCGAGCGTCGACAGGACAGCTGGTGCGGCGAGTGCGACAAGTGTCTCTTCGTCAACTTGATGCTGGCGCCGTTCCTGCCCCGAGCGGACCTGCGGGACGTCTTTGGACACGAGCCCCTGAGTGATCCGCGCCGCGAGGAGCAGTTGCGCGTGCTCGTGGGCGCCGGCGCCACCGTGAAACCCTTCGAGTGCGTGGGCGACCCGGGCGAGAGCGCGGTCGCGCTCCAGCGCGTCAGCGAGCTCGACGAGTGGTGCGACGTCGCCTTCATTCGCGCGCTCGCCGCCGAGCTGAGCCCTGAGCGCGCCTTTGATGAACTGCTTGAGCCCGAGGGACTGACGCGTGTTCCGGCCAACTGGCTTCGCTGACCTCGCCGGACGGCGCGTCGGCGTCTTCGGCTACGGCGTCGAGGGACGCGCCACGGCGGCGAGACTCCGTGAGGTCGCCGATCTCGTCATCGTCGACGACGTCGAGGACCTGGCACCGGACGTCCTCGCCACTGACCACGGAGGACTCGAGGCGCTAGCCACCTGCGAGGTCGTCTTGAAGAGCCCGGGTATCCCGAGTCGTCGAGCGGACGTCGTGGCACTTGAAGAGAGGGGGGTTCCCGTGACCTCCGCTCTCAACCTCTGGCTCCACGACGCCGATCGAGGGAGGGTCGTCGCCATCACGGGGACGAAGGGCAAGTCGACCACCACGGCGCTCGTGACCTTCTTCCTGTCGGCCCTCGGCGAAGAGGCACGGGCGCTGGGCAACATCGGCCAGCCTCCCTACGACCCGACGATCGATACCTCGACCGGTTGGCTGGTGCTCGAGGTCTCGAGCTTCCAAGCAGTCGATCTGGACCTGGCGCCCGCCCTCATCGTCGTCACGTCGCTCGGCGCCGATCATCTTGACTGGCACGGATCCCTTGAGCAGTACCGCGAGGACAAGCTCTCACTCACTCGGGCGTCAGGCGCCCATCGCACGATCGTCGCGGATCAGGCGTCTCTTCGCGAGGTCCGCGATCAGATCGGTGGGGAGGTCACCTACGTCGCGAGTGACGGGAGCGGCCTCGCTGCGTCGCTCGGTCTCATCGGGGCGCACAACGACGCCAACGTGGCGCTCGCACTCGCCGCGACGGCGGCGCTCGCCGGGGTCGCCGAGGCAGAGGTTCGCGCCGCGGTCGCCGCGCGCGCCGACACGTTCCAACCGCTGCGGGGACGACTGACACTCGTCAAGAGCGAAACGGTCAACGCCACCATCGTTCGCTACGTCGACGACGGACTCGCGACGTCGGTCCTGCCAGCCATCGCCGCGCTGGACGTCTTCGACGAAGAACCGGTCGCTCTCATCGCCGGCGGTTTCGACCGGGGTGTTGACTACGGCGAGTTGGCCGACGCGCTCGTCGAACGCCAGCAACCGACGGTCCTCATCACGATGGGCAACGCCGGCATGCGACTGAGCGACGAGGTCCACCAACGCCGGCGCGAACTCGTCCAACACGTGGCGAAGGACATGCTCGAGGCGGTCACGCTGGCGCGCGCGTCACTGCCCGACGGCGGCGTCGTGCTGCTCTCGCCGGCGGCACCGAGCTTCGACCACTACCGCAACTGGGAAGAGCGCTCGGAGGACTTCACCACGATCGTTCGCACGCTCGCCCGCTAATTGAGGACCACCTTCTTTCTCAACTACCAGGAAAGATTGTCAGCCTCGCGACAGTGACTTGCTAGAGAGAGGCTCCGTCGACCTTCGACGAACGGCCTCTTCCTACGAAGTGCACCGCAGAGCCCGACGAGGAGAGAACGTGAGCGATACCGAGACCACCACTGACCACCCCCACGATCACGGACCGTGGCGTCGGGGCCGCCGGGGCTACGTCCGACTGGTCTTCCTGCTGCTCTTTGCCATCGTCATCGCCGCCATTGCCTTCACCGGCGAGTCGCTTGGGCACCACCGGGCAGCGGGTGCCGCGACGATCACCGTCACCGGTTCGGGCACGGTGCACGGGACACCGAACACGTTGAGCTTCCAACTCGGAGTGCAAACCATCGCCTCAACCGCGGTGAACGCACTCGATGAGAACAACGTGAAGACGAAGGCCCTCGAGAGCGCGCTGCTGCGCCACGGCTTGACGAAGAAGGACCTGCAGACGTCCGGCCTCAACATCTACGAGAACACGGGCCCCAACGGCGAAGTCACGGGCTTCACGGCCGAGGATGACCTGACCGTGACGTCCCACGACATCAAGCAGGCGGGCGCCGCCATCGACGCCGCAGCCCACGCGGTCGGCAACGGCATCCAACTGAGCGGCGTCACCTTCTCCATCTCGAATCAGTCGTCGCTGCTCGCGGCCGCGCGCGCACGCGCCGTTCAAAACGCGCACACGGCGGCGTCCCAGATCGCCAAGGGCGGTGGGACCACGGTCGGGTCGATCGTGAGCATCATCGACGAGGAGAACGCTCCCTCAACGGGGATCGTCTACCCGTTCTCGTCGCTCGCCGCGGCCGCCAACAAGAACGTGCCAATCGAAGCGGGCACCCAGGCCGTGAGCGTCCAGGTGAAGGTGGTCTACGCCCTCGCGAGTTGAGTGACGCGGAGTTGACGGAATCCGACCGCTGATCCACTGAGTCGAACGGTTCGCCGAGCGCGTTCGTCTTTACCCGAGGGTTCGTTGGCGAGTACCGTCGAAGCCGTGGCGATGGGCCGATGAGCGACGCGACCCCCGCGAAGGTTGGCGTTGCCACGATCGTGCGCGAATGGGGCCGCATCGGCGTCACCGGTTTCGGCGGTCCGCCCGCGCACATCGCACTGCTGCGCAAGCTCTGCGTCGAGCAGCGCGGTTGGATCAGTCACAACGAATTCGACGACGCCTTAGCGGCCGCGAGTCTGTTGCCGGGACCCACCTCCACGCAGCTGGCGATCTTCTGCGCCTGGCGTCTGCGGGGCTGGCTCGGCGCGCTCATCGGCGGCGTGTGCTTCATCGCGCCCGGACTCATCATCATCCTCGCCCTTTCCGCGGTGTTCCTGGCGGCGCACACGCCGCTCTGGGTGAAGGGCGCGGCCGAAGGCGCCGGCGCCGTCGTGCCAGTGGTCGCCCTCAGCGCGGCGAGCCTCCTGGTGCTGCCGAGTTGGCGTCGCGCGAGCGGACGAGCGTTTGGTCAGACGCGCTGGCTGGGCTACTTCGTCGTTGGCGCCGTCGTGGCGGCCACCCTCGGCTCACTGCTGGTCGTCGTGCTCCTCGCCTGCGGCGCGCTCGAGGTGATCGTCCGCGCCTCAACCCGTCGAGAACGCGGACCCGCCATGGCGTTCACGCCCGCGGCGGCAGCGCCGGCGGCGCTCGGTGGACTGGCGGCCCTCTGCTGGGTCGCGATCAAGGTCGGCGCACTCTCCTTCGGCGGCGGGTTCGTGATCGTGCCGCTGATGCAGCACGACGCCGTTACGACCTACCACTGGATGACCGGTACGCAGTTCCTGAGCGCCGTCGCGCTCGGTCAGGTGACGCCCGGTCCCGTCGTCCAGACGGTGGCGGTCGTGGGCTACGCCGCGGCGGGACTCGCGGGTGGTCTGCTGGCGGCGCTCATCGCCTTCACGCCGTCGTTCGTCTTCGTGATGGCTGGCGCGCCGCGCTTCGACCGACTCCGAGCGAACCGACGGGTGCAGGACTTTCTTGTTGGCTCAGGGGCGGCAGTGATCGGCGCCATCGCCGGTTCATCGGTGCCGCTCGCGCGCGAGCTGTTGCACGTCTGGCAGCTCGGTCTCCTGGCCGCTGGAGTGCTCTGGCTGCTGGCGCTGCGCCGCGGGGTCGTGAGCGCACTCGTCGGGGCGGGGGTCGTCGGCGTGATCCTCGTGTTGGTGGGCGCTCCGCACTGACGGTAACGTCGCGCTCGGGGAGTCGGCTTAGAAGATGAAGGGAACGAGCATCTTCGAGGAGCGCTTGTACGCCGGGTACGTGTCGGGGAACTGCTTGGTGAGGTTCCGTTCCTCGACCGTCGCGCTATAGACGAAGTAGACCGCGGCGAGCGCCTCGGCGACGAGCCACGACCAACTCAGCGCGACCGCGGTGCCGAAGCCCGCGAAGAGGATGCCCGTGTAGATGGGATGGCGGACGAGGCGGTAGGGGCCGCTCGTGACGAGTTCCGGGTCGTCCTTCTGTGACATCGGCGTGCCCCAGTTGCGCCCAATGTGCAGTCGCGCCCAGACGGCGAACATGAGCCCGCCCGCAAAGAGGACGAGCCCGATGGTGGCACGCAGCGGATCTGAATTGAGACCGTGGCCGCTAAAGGCACCGACGCGAATCAAGACGATGGCGAGGATGAAGATCACCGCTCTGATGCGCAGTTCTCCGGACCACGCGGTTCGTTGGCGCTTCATGGAGAAGGCGGCGATGAGCCAGTAGATCCAAAACGCCACCCATCCGATGGTGAAGACCAGTTGGACGGCGCGCACGTCTCATCCTCCCACAGCCGCCGAGCGGCACCGATCGACGTCGCGCGTTGAACGCGACGCAGCACGTCGATGGGACTCGTCAACAGTCAGCTGTTGTCGTGTAAGGGATCAGGTGTTGTGGTCGCCAACACGACGTGTTCGCGACGCCGGGCGTCCGCGGTTGCGTTTCAGGGATGTTGGAGCCTGGGAAGGGATTCGAACCCTTGACCTACGCATTACGAATGCGTTGCTCTACCGACTGAGCTACCCAGGCGCAGAGAGCAAGATTAGCCGAGACCTTGACGAGACCATTGGCGCCGTCAGAACTCCATCAACGAGAACAACAGGTCGTGGAGCAAGAGTGACTCGTCCACGTTTGTCGAGAGGCGCCGATTCGCCTCAGCGAGGGCGTCGATCGCCCGCAGTGAGGCACCGACGCGGTACTCGTCGCGCGCGTCGCCGTTCGCGGTGGCGACGAGGTTCTCGCTCAGCCGTTCGCGATAGACCCCGGTCAACGCGCTCAACCCGAAACGCAGTTCGTCGAGCCGGAAGCGGCGCTGCTCGCGGCGAAACTGCGCCTCGAGGTCGCGCCGACCGGCCGTGCGCTGACCGAGCTCGCGCGCGTCACTCGCCCGACGCGCCATCTCCTCTTCCTGAAGCCGCTGCAGTGGCGCGACCGCCTCGTCGAGGGAGCGAGCGAGCTCCTGGGCGATGAGTGACGATGACGCCGGAGTGCCGGTGAGACGTTCGGGCACGCTACGCCAGCGCTCGACGCGCGACGCGACGCCCGGGTCCTCGACGAGCACACGCGCGCGGCGCAGGTTGCCCCTCGCCGCCCCGGCGGCACTGCGGGCGAGCTCGGCCGGTGCGCCGTCATTGACGAGGATCGTTGTGAGATCGTCCTCGCTCAGCCCTCGAAGTCGCACCTCGACGCAGCGCGAGACAATCGTGTCGAGCGCCGGGGACAGCTCTTCGGCACTCAAGAGGAAGATCGTCCGCGAGGGAGGCTCCTCGAGCGACTTGAGGAGTGCCGACGCGCTCGGTGACGCGCCGGTCGTCGTGAGCTCGACGTCTTCAATGACGACGATCTGGTATCCGGCACCGAGGGGTCGGCGCCGTGAGACACGCTCGGCCTCGCGAATCTCCTCGAGACGCCAGGCCACGCCGGCGCGTTCGGCGAAGTAGACGTCGGGGTCCTGTTCACTCAGAACGAGCCGACACACCTCGCACTCGCCACAGCCGCCACGCGGACACTGCAACGCCGCCGCGAAGGCGACCAGCGCGTCGTGCACGCTCGATCCGCTCGGCCCGCTGAAGAGGTAGGCGTGCACCGGGGCCGCGACGTACTGGCGCATCGCCTCGACCGCTCGGTCCTGACCGACCAGGCGCGATGAAGACGTCGTCACCGTCACCATGCGTAGGACCGCCACGCGCTCGTCGATCGCCGCTCGCGACCTCGGCCTCACTCATCGCGCCGTCGACCACCAACCACGTCGGCGCCCTTCGGCGAGTTCGAGGTAACCCTCGCGCACGCGCTGGTGGAACGCGAGGTCGCTCGGCCTCGAAGCGGTCCTTCGCGTCGTGCGCGCGACGATCGTTCACGACCTCGAGGGGCACGTCGAGCAAGACGGTCAGCGTCGGACGGCACTCGCCGATCGCCAGCTCACTCGCCGCACCCAGCAGCGTCAAGTCGACGCCACGCCCGTAGCCCTGGTACGCCAGCGTCGAGGCGAAGAAGCGGTCACACACGACGGAGCGGCCGCGAGCGAAGCGCGGGTTCGATGACCCGCGCACGTGGTGCGAGCGGTCGCTCAGCATGATGAGGGCCTCGGTCGACGGGTTCCATCGGCGTCGCCGCGTCGAGGACCCAGCGGCGCAGCTCGACGCCCGAGCGGCGTGTCGCCGGGCTCGAACGTGAAGTGGGCGTCGTGCAGCTCCGCGACGCGTCGCGCCTGGGTGCTCTTGCCGCTGACGTCGATTCCCTCAAAGACGAGAAAGACGCCCCGCGGGCTCACGTGGCGTCACCCCCGCGCTGACGCTCGAGCGAGCGCGGCGTTCGACCTCGGCGCCGTGAGCCAGCGCCGCTCGCTTCGCCGCACCGGTCGCCTTCTTCGTTGTCTTCTTCGCTGCCTTCTTCGTCGTCTTCTTCGCTGCCTTCTTTGCGGTCTTCTTCGCTGCCTTCGCCGGCGCCTTCTTCGTCGTGCGACGCGCCCGGGTCGAGGGCTCGGCGTTGCGCCGTTCGGCGAGCAACTCCCCCGCGCGTTCGAGGGTCAGAGTCTCGGGCGCGTCGCCGAGGCGCAGCGTCGCGTTGGTCTCGCCGTCGGTCACGTACGGGCCGAAGCGCCCGCTCCGCACGACGACGTCCCGCTTGGTGAGGGGGTCCTCGCCGAGTTCGGCGAGCGGCTTCGCGGCGGCCGCGGCGTCCGCGGGACTTCGGTTGAGCGAGGAGAGCGAGCGCGTCATCGAGGTCGACGGTGAAGATCTGGCTCTCGTCCTCGAGGGAACGGGTCTCCTTGCCCCACGTGAGGTAGGGCCGTAGCGGCCGTTCTGGGCGAGGACCGACCCACCCTCGGGGTGTTCGCCCACCACGCGCGGCAGGGAGAGCAGGCGCTTGGCGTCCTCGAGGGTGAGCGTCTCGGGCGACTGGCTCGAAAAGAGCGAGGCGGTCTTGGGTTTGTCCTTCGGGTCAGTCAGCTCGCCCGCCTGGACGTAAGGACCGAAGCGACCCGCCTTGAGATAAATCGTCACGCCGTCGTCGTCGAGACCGAGTTCGCGGTCGTTGCTCGGCGCCGCGAGCAGCTCGAGGGCGCGTTCGACGGTGAGCGAATCGGGCTCGGTCGCCTCGGGGATCGAGACCCGGTCCTCGCCGTGGACGAGGTAGGGACCGTAGCGGCCCGAGCGCACCGAGACGGGCTGACCGTCGGGCGCGACGCCCAGGGCGAGGGAGTTGATTGCCGCAAAGTCGAACTCGTGGGGCTCGTGGGTCAAGTGGTGAAGGCCGAGCCTGGCTAGTTCGCCGGTCGCGGACTCGTCGCCGAAGTAGAACTCGGTGCAGCCACGGCTCGAGGTCTTGGCGGCCCTCGGCGATCTCGTCCAGCTGGTCCTCCATGGCCGCCGTGAACTGGTAGTCCACGAGGTCGGCGAAGTAGTGCTCGAGCAGGTTGACGACCGCGAAGGCGCGAAAGGTCGGCACGAGTGACTTGCCCTTCTTCCACACGTAGCCGCGGCGCTCAATCGTCTTCATCACCGAGGCGTAGGTCGAGGGTCGACCGATACCGAGGTCCTCGAGCTTCTTGATCAACGTCGCCTCGGAGAACCGATCGGGCGGTTGGGTGTCGTGGGACTTCGCCTCGGCGCTCGCGACCGGCACCGAGGAGCGCTCCTCGAGATCGCGGCAGGATCCGCTCCTGGTCGGCGAGCTCGGCCTCGGGGTCGTCGGTTCCCTCGACGTAGGCGCGGCGAAAGCCGGCGAACTCGATGCGCAGTCCCGACGCGACGAAGCCCAGCGCGACCTCGCCCTCGATGCCCTCGACCGCGTCGAGCGAACCGCTCAGGCGCACCCGGTCCTGGGTCAGGCGTGCGTCGACCATCTGTGAGGCGATGGTGCGCTTCCAGATGAGGTCGTAGAGCGCGCGCTCGTCGCCGCCGAGCTGGTGTCGGGCCTCGTCGAGCGTACGGAACGTCTCACCGGCCGGGCGGATCGCCTCGTGGGCCTCTTGGGCGTTCTTCACCTTGCGGTCGTAGCGACGCGGCTGATCGGCCACGTAGTCGTCGCCGAACATCGAGCCCGCTTGGGCGCGCGCCGCGCTGATGGCCTCGTCTCGACAGCGTGGTCGAGTCGGTGCGCATGTAGGTGATCCAGCCCTGCTCGTAGAGACGCTGGGCGGCGCGCATGGTCCGATCGGGGTCGAAGCGCAGCTTGCGGCTCGCCTCGATCTGCAGTGAAGAGGTCATGAACGGCGGCTGGGGACGCTGGGTGCGCGGCGTCGACGTGATCGAGTCGACGAGCAGCGCGCTCCCCGCCAACTGCGCGGCGATGGAGGTGGCGGCCGTCTCGCCCACGAGCTCGAGCGCGGCGCGGTCGTCGAGTTCGCCGGCGGCGTCGAAGTTCTTGCCCGTGGCGAGCGCGGTCCCGTTCAGACTTTCGAGGGTCGCCTCGAAGGCTGACGCCGTCGGCGAGCAGGCTCGCCGTGACGTCGTACCAGGTCGCCGAACGAAAGGCCATGCGCTCGCGCTCGCGCTCGCAGACCAGACGGATGGCGACCGACTGCACCCGGCCCGCCGAGCGGGCCTTGTCGACCGCGCGCCAGAGCACCGGGGAGACCTCGTAGCCCACGAGCCGATCGAGGAAGCGACGTCCTTCTTGGGCGTCGACGAGGCGCAGGTCGAGGTCGCGGGTCTCGTCGACCGCACGTGGTGATCGCGGCCGGCGTGATCTCGTGGAACACCATGCGCTTCACGGGGACCTTCGGGTTGAGCACCTCGCGCAGGTGCCAGGCGATGGCCTCGCCCTCGCGGTCCTCGTCGGTCGCGAGGTAGAGCTCGTCCACCTGCTTGAGCGCCGCCTTCAATTCGGCGACGACCTTCTTTCGGTCGTTCGCGACGACGTAGACGGGCTTGAAGTGATCGTCGACGTTGATGCCGAGGCGCGCCCACTTCTCCCCCTTCACCGACGCGGGGATGTCGGCCGCGCTCTGGGGCAGGTCGCGGATGTGTCCGATGGAGGGCTTCACGATGTAGTCCGGTCCGAGCATGCCCTGGATGCGGGTCGCCTTGGCGACCGACTCGACGATGACGAGTGCTCGGGCCATGCTCACCACCTCTCTGGACTCTCACGGCGAGCACACCCTACCGCCTACACCCTCGACAGTCGCCGTCAACGTTACGGCAGCCACGGTCGGCGCACCGCGACCCATGGGCGCGACCAAGGGGTCTGCGATTCGTACTGGTCGGCTTGCGGTGCGGCGACGATCTCGTACTGCGGATTGAGGATGACCGCCTCGCGACGCAGCGAGGTCACCGTGCCCTTCACCACGAGGCGCGTGCCGCGCTCGATCCCCGGCACGTTGGAACGCCCTTGGAAGACGAGCGTGATGGAGCCGCTGTTGTCGGCGATGACGCAACGCAGCTCGTGCACGCCGCTCTCGTGGCCGATCGACATCGAGCGCACGCGCCCGGCGATCTCGACGAACTCTCGCTCGACCAGACCGCCGATCGGCGCGGCGGTCCCCGAGCGTTCGGCGAGCTTCACGTCGGCGGCGAGATGGGTGGCCTCGCGCACGCCGCCGCGGTCGACCTCGTCGCTGACCGGCTCCCCGCCGAACTTGCGCCCTCGGGGATGCGCTTGCGCAGCGCGTTGTAGGGGATGATCGTCGCCGCGGTGCGCGGCACGTGCATGACGGCGCCCGCCATGTTGTCGGCGCGTGCGGTCGTGCAGCAGTCGCTGCAGGCGCGAGACGAAACCCCGACGCGGCAGGATCACCATGCAGAACACGTCGGGATCGCGTACGGCGTCGGCGACCAACTCCAGTGCGGCGCGGTCGACGCGGCGGTCCTCGCAGTCGACCACCTCGAGGGCCACGTGCGCCGAGGCGGTATTGGGCGCGCCCCATTGCTCCTCGAGCCGTTTGGTGACGAGGGGTCGATGTCGAAGTGCACCGCCCGCATCGAGAAGGCGTTGAAGCGAGTTGGAGTACAGCAGGGCCCGCTCCGTCGGCAGGTCGTAGGTGTCGACGAAGACGATGACGCGGTTCATCCGGATGTTCATCGTCGCGGCCCTCGCCGCTCTTCGCCTCGAAGGCCCGTTCCTCGCGCACGTACGTCGCGTGGAAGCGGATCAGCCCGAGTACATGATGCGGGCCGACGACCACGATGATCCAGGCGCCCTCTGTGAACTTCGCGATGATGAAGATGACGACGACGATCGAGGTGACCGCCGGCCGAGAGCGCGTTCACGAACACGCCCCGAGCGCCACTGGGCCGTCCTTCTCGCGCAGGTGGCGGGCCACCATGCCCGCCCCGGCCAGCGTGAAGCCGGTGAAGACGCCGATCGCGTAGAGCGCGACCAACGCGTTCGACCTGGCGTTGAAGACGATGATGAGCGACAGGGAGACGACGCCGAGCACGATGATCCCGTTGGAGAAGGCCAGTCGGTGCCCGCGCTTGGTCAACTGGCGTGGCAGGTACTTGTCGCTCGCCACGTAGTTGGCGAGAAAGGGGAAACCGTTAAAGGACGTATTGCCGCCGGTGTAGAGGATGAGCACGGTCGCGAACTGCACGACGAAGAAGATACACGTGACCGAGGCCGTGGGCGCCGAAGACGTCGAGGACCTCTTGACCCACGACGGTCGGCGAACCGGCGGCGTAGGGAATCGCGTGGGTCCAGTGCGCGAGCAGCGTGTGCCGACCAACAGAAACGCGAGGATCGCTGACATGACGACGAGCGTCTAGCGCGCGTTGCGCGACTCGGGCCGGCGAAAGCTCGCCACGCCGTTCGAGATCGCCTCGAGTCCCGTGAGCGAGGAGCCACCGTTCGCGTACGCGCGCAGCAGCGAGAGAAACGCGAGTCCCATCAAGAGTCCGTTGCCCTGGTGACCGAGGCGCCCTTCGACCAGGTGCTTCTGCGCGGGCGTGCGGGATGCAGGTGCAGCGTCCCGACGATCTTCTTGTAGTAGCCGATGAGGATCGTCGCGGAGATCATGACGACGTAGAAGTACGTCGGGACGGCGAAGTAGTTGCCCGCCTCTTTCGAATCCCGCGCAGGTTGCCGTAGATCAGGATGAGGACCACGCCGACCGTGATGAGGAGCGTCGGGCGCGCCCTAACCCGGGATGGCGCTCGTCAAGGCGGCCGTCCCGGCCGAACACTGCACCGCGACCGTCACCGTGTAGTCGATGAGCAGGGCCACCGCCGCGATCTGGGCGACCTTCGGACCGAAGTTGTCGCGCGCGACGACGTAGGAACCGCCCGCGGTCGTGTAGTACTTGATCACGTCCATGTACGAGGTGGTGACGAAGAAGAGCACGCCAATGATGACGAACATCATCGGCACCACCAGCGCGAACGCCGCGAGACCGATGTAGGGCGTCATCTGGGTCAGGATCTCTTCGGTCCCGTACGCCGAGGACGAGATGCAGTCGGGCGCGAGCACGCCGAGTGCGATGGGGCGATTGAGCCGCTCCCCGCTCAGCTGCTCGGTGACGAGCGGCTTGCCCAGAAAGAACCGCTTGAGCCGGTAGTCCCACGATTCGGGGTAGAACTTCGCCAGATTCGCGTGCGACGTGAGGACGGGCGCGCGCGTGGAGACCGGCGGCTTCTCTTCAGGCACGATAGGGATACTAAGTCGACCACCCTCGTCAATCCACTCATCGGCGCGAGCAATCGAGCGCCAAGTTGCGGTCAATTCCCGCCGTGTGGTGTGATGAGTCCGTGCACATCATCGTCGTCGGTTGCGGCCGAGTCGGCTCCGAACTGGCGATGGAACTCTCCGACGAGGGCCATTCCGTCGTCGTGATCGACAAGAACCGCGACAGTCTGCGCCGCCTCACCCACTTTCACGGCAAGACCGTCGTCGGTTCGGGCTTCGACCGCGACGTGCTCTTCCAGGCCGAGGCGACGACGGCCGACGCGCTCGCGGCCGTCACGAGCGGCGACAACTCGAACATCCTGAGCGCGCGCATCGCACGCGACCACTACAACATCAAGAACATCGTTGCCCGCATCTACGACCCGGCGCGCGCCGAAATCTACATGAAATTGGGCATTCCGACGGTCGCCACCTCGCAGTGGACGACCCAGCAGGTGAAGCGCTGGATGCTGCCCGTCGACGACGTCTTGGAGTGGACCGACGCGGCGGGCACGATGCACCTCGTCGAGCGGATCGTGCCCGACCACCTCGCCGGCCGTCCGGTATCCGCCTTCAACATCGGCGACGAGGTCCGACTCGTCGGACTGGTTCGCGGCGGTCAGGGTCGGGTGGACGTCGAGGGACTCTTCGCCCAAGAGGACGACATCCTCGAGTTCCTCGTCACCCACGAGGGCCTCCGTTCAGCTGCACGACCTGCTCCAGGCGAGCGCCACGTGAAAGTCGTCATCGCCGGTGGTGGATCGGTGGGCACCTCGATCGCGCTCGACCTGATCGACCGCCACCACGACGTCACGCTGATGGAACAGGTCGCCGCGACCGCCGAAAAGTTGAAGGCGTCGCTGCCGGGCGTCACCGTCGTGAACGCTGACGCCTGCGAGTACGCGAGCCTCGCCGCGGCCGACGTCCGCAGCGCCGACGTGATGATCGCCGCGACCGGCGACGACGAGGACAACCTCGTGATCAGCTGGCTCTCGAAGCAGGAGTTCGGCGTACCCCGCACGATCAGTCGAATCAACAACGCCCGCAACGAGTGGCTCTTCACCGAGAGCTGGGGCGTCGACGTCTCGGTCTCGACGCCGGCGCTCATCACGTCGCTCGTCGACGAGGCGGTCGAGGTGGGCTCCATGATCCAGCTCATGACCCTCGCGCACGGCCGCATGCGACTGATCGAGGTGACACTCGGCCCCACGTCACCCGCCGTTACCCAAGACCTCACGCTGGACGAGCTGCGCCTACCCGACTCGATGCGCGTGGTGGCGGTGGTGCGTAACGAGCAGCCGCTGCAGCCAAGCCCGACGATGAAGTTCCTCGAGCAGGACCACGTGGTGCTCATCGCGCGCGTCGACGCGACCGACGACAGCACGAGCGTCTTCGTCGGCTGAAGAACCTGCATCGCGGCGGCACGCACCTAGCATGGATAGGTGCGTGCCGCCTTTTTCGATCTCGATAAGACGCTCATCGCCAAGTCGTCGCTCGTCGCCCTCGGGCCCGAGCTACACGCCCGCGGACTGCTGCACCGCCGTACCCTGATCCGCGCCGGCGTCGGCCAGCTCTGGTTCCAGCGCTTCGGCGCTGACGAGAAGCGCCTCGAGCGCGTGCGCGAGTCGGTCCTCAAGATCACCCGTGGCTGGGACCGCGACGAGGTGCGTCAAGTCGTGCGCGACACCTTGAACCAAGCCATCGAACCGCTCATCTACGCCGAGGCCCTCGAGCTCATCGACTTCCACCTCGCCCAGGACGAGGAGGTCTACCTCGTCTCGAGCGCGCCGGCGGAGATCGTCGAACCCTTCGCCGAGCTGCTCGGGCTCACGGGCGCCATCTCCTCGCGCGCCACCATCGACGCGGACGGCAAGTTCACGGGGGAGATGGAGTTCTTTGCGCAGGGCGAGAACAAGGCCCTCGCGATTCGCGAGTTGGCGGCGCTGCGCGACATCGATCTCGCCGAGTCCTACGCCTACTCCGACTCCGAGACCGACGTGCCCATGCTCGAGGTGGTCGGTCACCCCTACGCCGTGAACCCGGACCGCGCGCTCGCGCGCATCGCCCACGAGCGTCAGTGGCCGCTGCTCACGTTCAGTCACCCGGTCACCGCTCTCAACCACACGAAGTCCCATACGCCCTTCATCGTGAGCGCCCTGGTCGTAGGCGCCGCCGCGGTGCTTGGCGGCACGAGGTACCAGCGCCGTTAAAGGGTCAAGAGGTCGCGCGCACCCGTGTCCGAGGAGGGGTGACGCAACTTGCTCATGGCGCGCGCCTCGATCTGACGGATGCGCTCGCGAGTCAGATTCATCTCGGCGCCGACGTCCTCGAGGGTGCGGATCTCCCCCGCGCCATCGAGACCGAATCGCATTCGCAGGATCTTCTGCTCACGCTCGTCAAGGGGCTGGAGGAGCTTCTCGATCGCGGCTGGCATCATCTTCACCGCCGCCACGTCGAAGGGTGACTCGGCCGAGCGGTCCTCCACGACGTCACCGAGCTCGGCGTCGCCATCCTCGCGGAGTGGCTCAGAGAGGGAGATCGGCTCGGAGCGAAAGCGCAGCGCCTCGATGAGCTTGTCCTCGGGCATCTCGCACTCTTCGCAGAGCTCCTTGATCGTCGGCGGTCGGCCGAACTTGAGTTCGAGCCGCGACTGCGCCTTCTGGACGCGCGCGAGGGTGTCACCAGCGTGCACCGGCAGGCGGATGGTGCGACCCGTGTTGGCGATGCCGCGCGTGATGGCCTGGCGAATCCACCAGGTCGCGTAGGTGGAGAACTTAAAGCCCTTGCGCCAGTCGAACTTCTCGACGGCGTGCATGAGCCCGAGGTTGCCCTCCTGGATGAGGTCGAGGAGGGGAAGACCCGACGCCTGGTACTTCTTCGCGATCGAAACGACGAGGCGCAGGTTGGACTGGACGAAGTCACGTTCCGCCTGGTCGCCGCGGTGCGCGGCGCGCTTGAGCGCCTGCTTACGGCTCGGGGTCACCTTGACCTTCTTATTGGTCTCGGCGGCCTCGAGTTCGGCCTTGGCCTCACGGCCCTCCTCGATGGTCTGAGCGAGGTGGACCTCGTCATCCTTCGTGAGGAGCGTGTACTGACCGATATCTGAGAGGTAGAGGCGTACGAGGTCCTCGTCGTCGCGATCGATACGGTCCTTGGCCATGGTTTCCCTTCTTCGACACTCTCGAGGACTCGTCCGCCCCCGGTACTCCTAGTTATACGGGGATAGGCAACCTACCGGGAAATCCCGAAACTCTCGGCGTAGCCACTCGATTCGAGCCGGTCGGCGAGCCCCTGGGCGCTCTTCTGCCAGTGCCGGTCCTCGATCGAGGGAGCCTTCTTGGCCACCTCGCCCGCCGCCAGCATCTCGGCGACGAGGGCGTCCGAGCCGGCGTTCAGTACCGCGCGGGCCGCGTCATCGAGGTCGAGGGCGCGCGCGTCGTGCAACGACACGAGGAGCCGCGGCCCGATGACGACGACGAGGCAGTAGAGCAGCATCGCCCCCGAGAGGTCGTCGGCGACCGCCTCGAGCAGCGTCGCGTGGATCGGGTCCATCGGCGCCGCGGGTACGTCGCCCAGGTACGCGCGGAACTCGAGCGCCACCTCGCCGAAGGTCGCGCGCGCTCTCGAAGGCCCGCACGACGTAGGCGTCGTTGGTGAGATTCGGCGCACTCGCGCCGAGCACGCGATAAATCGCGTCGAAGCACGCGTAGAGGTACTCCGATCGCCTCACGCGAGGCGTCCATCAGGCCTCGGGGCGAAAGGCGTTGGTGATCGGCATGCGTCGGTCGCGGCCGAAGGCCTTCTTCGAGATGCGAACGCCCGGGGCCATCTGGCGGCGCTTGTACTCGCTCGAATCGACGAGGCGCGTGATGCGCGTCACCAGTCCGCGGTCGTAGCCGAGGGCGATGATCTCCTCGGCCGTGGCGTCCTCTTCGACGTAGAGCTCGAGCAACGGGTCGAGCACCTCGTAGGGCGGCAGCGTCTGGTCGTCGCGCTGATCGGCGCGCAACTCGGCGGAGGGGGCTTTGCTCAAGCACGGCGACCGGGATCGGCTCGGGGTCGCCGTCGCTTGACGCGCGACCTAGTTGCGGTAGCGACAGAGTTCGTAGACCAGTGTCTTGGGCACGTCCTTGATGACGGCAAAACCGCCCGCGGAGTCGCCGTAGAGGGTCGAGTAGCCAACGGCCATCTCTGACTTGTTGCCCGTCGTGAGGACGATCGCGCCCGTCGCGTTGGAGATGGCCATCATCAACACGCCGCGGATCCGCGATTGGAGGTTCTCGTCGGTGACCCCCGTCGGGGGGTCCTGCAACACGTCGAGCAGGGAGAAGGAGAAGGTGACGTGCTCGTCCTCGATGGGCAGGGTCGTCAATCTCGATGTCGAGGCGCGCGGCGAGTTCGACCGCGTCGGTGATCGAATCCTCCGAGGAGTAGCGGCTCGGCATCGCGAAGCCGCGCACGGCTCGCGCGCCGACGGCGTCGACGGCGATGGAGGCGACGAGCGAGGAGTCGACGCCACCCGAGAGCGCCAGGATCGCCTCGCGAAACCCGTTCTTGCGCAGGTAGTCACGCGTCCCCATGACGAGCGCCTGGTAGATCTCCTCGACTTCGCCCAGGGGCTCTTCGACGTGGTTGACGTGAAGGGCGAGCGGGCGCCGCTCCTCGCGCGCGTACGCGCTCTCGAGGGTGACGCCGACCGCGCTCTCGCGCGCCTCCATCTCGCAGACGAGGAGCTCCTCGGAGAACGCGCTCGCGCGCGCGACGACCTCGCCGCGTTCATTGACGGCCATCGATCTGGCCGTCAAAGACCAGCTCGTCCTGGCCGCCCACGAGGTTGACGTAGGCGATGGGGCAGTTCGTCTCGAGGGCCCGCTCTCTCAGCATGGCCTCTCGCTCGTCGCGCCGGCCCTTCGCGTAGGGCGACGCGTTGGCGACGACGAGCGCGGTCGCGCCGTCTCTCGCGAGGGCGAGCGCCGGCCCGTTGCTCGTCCACACGTCCTCACAGACCAAGAGCCCGACCGCCACGCCGTGGACGTTGACGATGGTGCCCGGGCCGACGCCGGGATGGAAGTAGCGGCGCTCGTCGAACACGTCGTAGTTGGGCAGTAGCCGCTTGGTGGCCGTGGCGACGACCCCCTCGTCGCCGAGGGCGACGAGCACGTCGGCGACGTGAACGCGCCGCTGCTCGTCTTCGAAGAAGCGCGTGGCGTCACGGCCGTCGCTCGAGGGAGCGAGCACGACGCCGTACGCCCCTTCGGGCATCACCGTGCCCACCAGGAGAGGCGGCAGGTTCTCGGACTTCGAGAGGTCAAAGAGCGCCTGGGCGCTCGCCTCGATGAAGCCCTCCTTGAGCAGGAGATCCTCGGGCGGGTAGCCCATCAGGGACAACTCCGGCGAGAGCACCAGATCGGCCCCCACCAGGGCCGCCTGAGCCCGAAAGCGCGAGAGCGTCTCGACGTTCTGGGCGAACCCGCCGACGACCGCGTTCATCTGGGCCAAGGCGAGTCGCAGCGTAGCCACGACTCGAGCCTACTGGTGGGTCCGGCGATTTCGGAGGGGAAGGTTTCACACGCCCTTAACAGAAGTGGGGGTGATGACGATGCTCGAACCATCAGACTGGAGGCGGTCGCGTGGGCGCGCGATGACTCACCAAAGGAGCAGCGTTGTCGTACCAGGCTGAATACATCTGGCTAGACGGAAGCGAGCCGACGAAGAAGCTACGGAGCAAAACCAAGATCGTCGCCGACGGCAAGAAGCCGCCGCAGTGGGGCTTCGACGGATCGAGCACAGACCAGGCGACGGGCAAGAACTCCGACTGCGCACTCGAACCGGTCTTCGTCGTGTCCCAACCCGCTGCGCGGCGCCAACGACGTACTCGTCCTCTGCGAGGTGTTGAACCAAGACCTGACCCCGCACGCCACCAACACCCGAGCGCCCGCCGTTGAGGCGGCGAAGCGGTTCGCGAGCTACGAGCCGATGTTCGGTATCGAACAGGAGTACACGTTCTTCCAGGACGGCCGTCCCTACGGCTGGCCCGAAGTGGGCTTCCCCGCGCCGCAGGGCCCGTACTACTGCGGGGTCGGTGGCTCGAAGATGGCCGGTCGCGACATCGTCGAGGCGCACACCCTTGCTTGCCTGCGCGCGGGCATCTGCGATCGAAGGCACGAACGCTGAAGTGATGATGAGCCAGTGGGAGTTCCAGGTCGGCGTGCTCGACCCCGTCGCCGATCGGCGACCACCTCTGGGTGGCGCGCTGGCTGCTCGAGCGCATCGCCGAGGAGTTCGGCGTCGAGGTCAGCTCTCGACGCGAAGCCCGTCGCCGGTGACTGGAACGGCGCGGGCGCGCACACCAACTTCTCCACCAAGCAGATGCGCGCGCCCGGCGGGCTCGACGCGATCGTCGCCGCCTGCGAGGCACTCGGCACGAAGGTGAAGGAGCACATCGCGGCCTACGGCGCGGGTATCGAGCAGCGCCTCACCGGCGCGCACGAGACCGCCCACGTACTCGAAGTTCTCCTACGGCGTCTCCAACCGCGGCGCGTCGGTGCGCATCCCCGCCGCCGTCGCGCGCGAAAGTCGCGGCTACATCGAGGACCGTCGACCGAACGCCAACGTCGACCCCTACGTCGTCGCGGCGCTCATGATGGAGACGATCTGCGGCGCGGCCGCGAAGCCCGCGACGAAGTCCGCGAAGGCCCCGACAAAGACATCAACGCGGCGAACGCCGGCGAGGATCGCGGCGAAGCGGACCGGCGTCACCAAGGTCGCGAGGCGCGTGCCACTCCCCAAGCGGGCGAGTTAGCCCCGAGGCGGTTCGCGAACCTCGAGACCGCTTAATTGCCGGGCGTGTCGGGCCGGCGAGAGAAGGTGCGAGAATGTCGACTATGCAAAGCCAGCGCAGTACGTACTTCGCACCGTGGAGGAGCGCGGGGTGCGCTTCGTCCAGCTGTGGTTCACCGACGTGCTCGGTCGCCACAAGGCCTTCCACGTCACCCCCGCCGAACTCGAAGACGCCCTCGACCAGGGCATGACCTTCGACGGCAGCGCGATCGACGGCTTCTCGCGCACGACCAGAGTCCGACCTCCTCGCCCGTCCCGACCTCACGACGTTCCAGCTCCTCCCCTGGTACCAGAAGGGCGAAGGCGTCGCGCGCGTGTTCTGCGACATCGTCAACATCGACGGCACCGCCCTTTGACGGCTGCCCTCGCCAGCACCTCCGGCTCGTGCTCGAGGGGGCGCGATCCCAGGGTTACACCTTCTTCGTCGCGCCGGAGATCGAGTACTTCTACTTCGCGGACCTCGACCCCCTCGAGCGGACCCGGTGCCGCTCGACCGCGGCAGCTACTTCGACCTCCTGGCCGACGACACGGCCAGCCAACTGCGCCGCCAGACGGTGCTCACCCTCGAGGAGATGGGCATCGGCGTCGAGCACGCCCAGCACGAGGACGCCCCGGGTCAGCACGAGATCGACCTGCGCTACACCGACGCCCTCACCATGGCCGACACCGTGATGTCGCTGCGCCACGTCGTGAAGGAACTCGCGCGTCAGAGTGGCGTAGCGGCGAGCTTCATGCCCAAGCCGCTCGCGGGCGTGCAGGGCTCGGGCATCCACACGCACCTCTCACTGTGGCGCGACGAGCAGAACGCCTTCATCGGCGAACGTCCCTACGGGTTGAGCGACGTCGCCACGAAGTTCATCGCGGGCCTGGTGCGCCACGCGCCCGAGATCACGGCCGTCACCAACCAGTGGGTGAACTCCTACAAGCGCCTCGTGCCCGGCGTCGAGGCGCCGGTCGGCGCGGAGTGGGCGCGCTTCGACCAGGCGGCGCTCGTGCGCGTGCCTTCGGTGAAGCCCGGCCGCGTCGACTCGACGAGAGTCGAGTACCGCTCGCCGGACCCGGCGGCGAACCCCTACCTCGCCTTCGCGGTCATTCTGGCGGCGGGCCTGCGCGGGATCGCGGGCGACTACCCGCTGCCCCCCGAGGGCGAACGCGTCGCTCCCCTCCCCCAGTCACTCGCCGAGGCGGTCGATCTCATGGAGGACTCGACGCTGATGAAAGAGACCCTCGGCGGTCACCTTGTGGAGTGGTTCCTGCGCAACAAGCGCGCCGAGTGGGACGCCTACCGCACGCAGGTGACGCCCTTCGAGCTCGAGCGCTACCTGCCACTCCTGTGATCGACGTCGTGCTCTGCGTGCCCTCCTGCGAGGGGCCAGTGCGCAAGGCCTTTGACGTCACGGGGGTCACGCCGGCCGTCGCCGCGTCGGCCCGACTGAACGAGGTGGTCGCGCTCGAACCGGCGAACGGCTTCGCCGGAGCCGTGATCAACGCGGCCGCGCTGCCGTTCAACGAGGCAATGGGCCTCTGCCGGCAGCTGCGCCAGCGCGAGCGCGGCGTCGGACCGATCATCTTGCTGCTCGACCACTACCAGCTCGATGACCTCACCTTTCGCGAGGACCTCTTTGACGACTTCGTCGTCGGCCCCTACGACGTCGCCGAGCTCTCGACGCGACTGCGCCACCGCCTGCGCCGGGCGGGCAACGAGAGCGTCGCTCCGCGCATCGAGTACGACAGCTCTCGATGAACCTCGAGACCTACCAGGCGACCATCGCCGGGCGGGTGATGGACCTCACGTTCATGGAGTACGAGCTGTTGCGCTTTCTCGCGTACGAACCCGAACCGCGTCTTCACCCGCGTGACCCTCCTCAGCCGGGTCTGGGGCTACGAGTACTACGGCGGCGCGCGCACCGTGGACGTCCACGTGCGTCGACTACGGGCGAAGTTCGGCGAGGAGCACGCGCACCTCATCCAGACGGTGCGCTCGGTCGGCTACAAGTTCGGTTCGTCGCCAACGACTACGGCGTCGACGCGGGCGCGTAGGCCCACAGCTCGACCTCGGCCTTCGCCCCGTAGGGCAGCTGCGCGACGGCGACCGCCGTGCGCACCGGCAGCGGGTCGCTGAAGCCTCGAGCCATACCTCGTTGCACGCGGCGAAGTCGGCCATGTCGAGGACGAAGAGTGTCGCCTTCACGACGTCGGCGAGCGAGGCGCCGGCCTCGGCGAGCACCGTCGCGCGCGTTGGTGAGCGCTTGGCGAAGTTCGCCCGCGGTGCCGCCCTCGACGAAGGTAATGGTCTCACGCCCGGGGAACACGCCGAGCTGCCCGAGATGATGACGAGGTCGCCCGCGCGACGCCACAGCGAGTACGGGCGCTTGGCGGCCATTGCCTTAGCTGAAGGAGTTACCGCAACCGCAAGTGCGCGAGGCGTTGGGATTCGTGATGTGAAAGCCCGCGCCCTGAAGGCCGTCGGTGAAGTCGAGGGTCGATCCCATCGAGCAGTTCGGCGCTCGCCGGGTCCACGACGACCTTGACGCCGCCGAAGGCACGTCATCGGTCGTCGTCGGCGTCTCGGAGTCGAAGTACATGTCGTAGTTGAATCCCGAGCAGCCGCCCGGCTTCACCGCCACGCGCAGCGCCAAGGGCTCGTCGGCGCCCGCCGCCGCGATCAGTTCACCGACCTTCGTCACCGCCGCGGCGGTGAAGTGATCGGCTCGGTCACCTTCGTTGTCAAGTTGACGTTGGTCGTGGTCATTTCGACGCATCTCCTCTTGATTCGTACCTTCCATGGTAGCGAACGATTGGCGCGATTGACACCGCAGATCGTGGCCGTTCTACGGCGCGGGCGCCTCGAACCCCTCGTCACCGGGGGTGAGGATGACCACCGATCCTGCCTGGTCGACGATCCGTGGCTCGATACGCGCCTCGAGGGCCGAGCGGGCGTGCTGGAACACGTCCTCGGCACGCTCGTAGTCGGCGATCGCCGAGAGGTTGCGAATCGTCGGGAGCACCATCTCGAACTCCCCGCGCGCGTGAGCCGCGAGCGCCTCACGCGGCCGCACCCAGCGATGCTCGACGGTCTCACCGTCATCGTGAGCGGCGACCTGTCCATTCGGGGCGAGCGCGACGAAGAAGCGCGTGTCGTAGCGGCGCGGCATGCCGACCGGCGTGACCCAGTGCGCGAGGTACTCGACGCCGCGCAGGTCAAGTCGCAGTCGCTCCTCACGCACGAACGCGGCGAAACTCGTCGTCCCGGCGTTAAGGGCGTCGCGGCCGACGGCAACGCGCGTTCGCCGCGCCGGCGTCGGTGAAGTTGACCGCGATCTTGTGCTCATCGCAGGCGACGAGCAGTCCGGCCTCTTCGAAGAGCTCGCGCAGCCACGCGACGTAGTACGCCAGTCCGCCTTCGTCAATGCTCGAGACGCTCTCGACGCCTCTCGTCCCCGAGACCGAACGACGAGGTCGCGCAGTCGGCATCCGTCGTCGTCGAGCGCACCGCCGGGAAAGACATACGCGCCAGCCGACGAAATCGCTGCTGACGTTTCGACGCAGCATAAGAATTTCGTAACCATTCGGTCGTCGCGCAGCGTGAGGACCGTGGCCGCCGGGCGTGGAACGAGAATTTCGGCCATCGGAGCAAACTACTCGAGCTCGGTGCGCGCAGTAATTCGCCCAATGTCGCGTCCACTAAGTTTGTTGTCCAACGATCGAAGGAGCAACGTGGCTAAGTCCAACGAAGAAGAACACGGCGTCGCCCCGGCCCGCGACCAGGGCACCCGTTCGGGAGCGAAGGCACCACGTTCGGGGAGCGAAGGCCCCCGGCCGGGAGGACGCCCCGCAGGACTCTTCACCTGGCTCGCCGTGGGACTCGTCGTCATCATGGTCGCGCGACTCTGGTCATCATCAAGGTGGCGAGCGGCGGCAGCTTCCGACGCAAGACCGCCTTCAAGCCGACCGACCCAACGACGTTCGCCAGTTGACCAACGTACCGGCGTCGGTGTTCAACGCCGTCGGCGTCACCTCGCCCGTACGCCAGGTGACCCCGCCGCTACGCGCTGAAGGGCCAACCCGCGTTCACGGCGACAACAGCGCCAACGGAACAAAGGTGCCCGAGATCCTCTACCTCGGCGCCGAGTTCTGCCCCTACTGCGCTGCCCAGCGCTGGTGCACGATCATCGCCCTGAGTCGCTTCGGAACCTGGGGGGATCTCGGCAACATGTCGAGCTACGCGCACGACGTCTACCCGAACACGCCGTCGTTCACGTTCGTGAAGGCGACGTACAAGTCGAAGTACCTCGTCGTTCAAGAGCGTCGAGCAGTACGCGAACTACTCGACCCCAAGACCAACTACTACGCGACGCTGCAGAAGCCCACCGCCCAGGAGATCGCGCTCGTCACCAAGTACGACACGCCGAAGTACATCAAGGGGCTGCCCGCGAACCCGCCGGATCCGATCCCCTTCATGACTTTCGCCAACAAGCTCCTTGTGTCTGGCGCCAGTTATAGTCCCGCCTAGCTCGCCGGCACGACGCGCACGGAGATCGCGGCGGCGCTGAACGACCCCGACGAGCCCCATCACCGAGGCCATCATCGCGTCGGCGAACTATCAGACCGCCGCGATCTGCTCCTTGACGAACAACCAGCCGAGCAACGTCTGCTCGAGCAGCGCGGTGATGGCCGCCGAGAAGGCGATGAACAAGTCAGTGAGCCGACACCGGGACTTCGCGTCCCTCGCTGGGCCGATAGTCACGACGTTGCTGCTGAGCCTCCTCGGTCTCGGTCTCTCCATCTACCTGACGATCACGCACTTCCGACCCTGGCTTCCTCGTCTGCACCGACAGCGGCGTCATTAACTGCGCCAAGGTCACGACCTCGCCGCAGTCCGACGATTTCTCGGGATACCCGTGGCGATCCTCGGGCTCGGCAACTACACGGTGATGACCGCGCTCAACTCGCCCTGGGCCTGGCGCGCGAAGGCTCGCTGGATCCACGTCGCGCGCTTCGGCCTCGCCATCACTCTCGATGTGCTTTGTGCTCTGGCTGATCTACGCCGAGGTGATCATCATCGGCAACATCTGCCTCTACTGCACGGGCGTGCACCTCGTCGACGTTCGCTCTGCTCATCGTCCTCACCGTGGTCAGCCCGACCCAACTGGGTGGGCGCGCTCACGTACGGAGTAACGCCCGTCGCTCGAATTCGTTGAGGCCGCCCCAGATGCCGTAGGACTCGTGGCGCTCGAGCGCCGCTTGCAGGCACTCCTCGCGAACACCGCAGCTCGCGCAGATGCGCTTGGCGAGCTGTTCGCGCTCCAACCGATCCTCTTTGCGCTCGGCGCTGTCGGCGGAGTAGAACAGCGAGCCCTCACTATCTCGACAGGCGGCGGCGTCAGTCCAATCCAACGGCGTCATCGCCATGTCACGTCCCCCCGGTTTCGCCCTGACCCGCAGGATAACCACTCGCGTGCCGACACGACGCAAGGGAATTTTTGCTCGCCGACACATGGCCACCAAGAGGCCGAGAATCCCCGCTCCGCTACGCTAAAACGCAGTGGCCACCGTCCTGCTCGCCAGTGACCTGGCCTCGCTTGCGCCGCGAGCTCGAGACCATGCTCGCCGGACCCGACCTCTTGATCGAAGAGGCCACGAACGGGCCCGCCGCCATCGCCCGCGTCCAGCGCGGCGAAGTCGACCTGGTGGTCGCCGACCTGCAGATCGGCGCGATGGGCGGCATGGCGATCACCATGGAGCTGCGAAACCTCGAGTCCTACGGCGCCGCCGAGTCCCTGCCGGTACTGATGCTGCTCGATCGGCGCCCCGACGTCTTTCTCGCGCGGCGCAGCGGGGCCGACGGCTTCGTCGTCAAGCCCCTCGACCCCCAGCGCGTGCGCGCGCGCGGTGCGCGCCCTGCTTCGCGGCGAGGAGTACGAGGACGACTCGCTGCGCCCAGCGACCGTTCGCGTCGGCAGTGCCGTCACTCGATGAGCGACGCCAAGCCTCCCCCGTCGGGCCTCGCGCGGATCCGCGCGCGACTGAGCGGTCACGAGCACCAGCGGCCGCGTTCTCCCGAAGCCGACGCCATCCACGCGCGCGTTGACCAGTTGAGCGAACTCGAACTGCGCGACGTCATGACCCCGCGCGTCGACGTGGCGTTCCTCACTTTTCCCGGTCACGCCCGAAGCCGATCGCCGAGGCCGTCCGCGACACGGGTCACTCGTGCTTTCCCGTCGTGAGCGACGATCTTGACGACGTGCTCGGCGTCCTCTACGTCAACGACCTCTTCCGCAGCACCACGCTGAAGCGCGCGATCGGGGTCTCGCTGCCGCCCGCCGAGGAGATCACTCGCAAGATCCGTCGACCGTTCATGCTGCCCGAAACGTTCGACCTCCTGGAGAGCCTGGGCGAGATGCGCAGCCAGCACCGGACCTTCGCGCTCGTTCTCGACGAGCACGGCGGCGTCGCGGGCGTCGTGTCGATCCGCGACATCCTCGAACAGCTCGTGGGCGACCTCAATGACGAGTTCGACGAGGACGACGAGCCCACCATCGTGCGCATCCGCCAGGACCGCTGGCTGGTCGACGGACAGACCCACGTCGACCGGGTCGCGGAGGAGCTGGGCCTCGAGATACCCGAGGGCGAGTACGTCACGATCGCGGGCTTCGTCCTCGATCTCGCGGGCGAGATCCCCGAAGCCGGCACGACCTACACCTACGGGGACTGGAGCTTTCGCGTCCAGTCCGTCGAAAGCGCCGCATCAGCGAACTCGTCGTCGAGTACCATCCGCCGCCCGAGCCCGAGCCGCCTCGAGACGATCTAGCCGCTGTCAGTTGATTGCGGCACGGGCTAGGATTGTCGGGCTGCGAGGCAACTCGCTGCGGGCTGTAGCGCAGCTTGGTAGCGCGCTGCGTTCGGGACGCAGAGGTCCCGGGTTCAAATCCCGGCAGCCCGACCACCAGTAGTACCAGGTGACACGCATTGCAGGCCCCCATCGTCTAGCGGCCTAGGACACCACCCTTTCAAGGTGGCGGCACGGGTTCGAATCCCGTTGGGGGTGCTAGGTGATACCTGATGAAGCGCCATTTGGGTGGCATGAACTTTTTCATGTGGGGATCCCGGGCGGGCCGAGGATGTCAATGCCGTACTCCGCCGCCAACGCGGTCAATCGTTCCACGTCGGGGGGTGCGATGGGGGGTGGCGGCAGAGTGAGAGCTTTAGCGGGCTCAGCACCGAGGCGCATGAAACTCTCGAATCCAGCCGGTTCGGTAACTAGTAAGAAGCGAGCTCCTTCGGTTGAGGAGACTATGAACGTGTGCGGCAAATTCTTGGGAGCGAAGGCAAAAGCTCCTGCCGGCGCGGTGATCGACTCTCCATCGACCCAAATCGTCAGTTCGCCCTCGAGCACGTAGAACCATTCATCTTCATTGTGATGAAGATGAAGCGGCGAACCCGAGTGTTGGGGTCCCGTGTGCTCGATAACGGCGACCACGCCGTCGGTCCCCTCTATCGACGCTTTGACTGTAGCGAGCATGCCCATAAACCAAAGCGCTTCGCCCTCACCTGGCTGCAACGCAATCGGTCGAAGAGCCCCGCCGTGATTGACACTCATCACTCGCTCTCTTTGCTGGTTGAGTCTGTCGTCACAGTGTCGGCCTCAGCCGCGATCTTGAGCCGATCCAGCGTGTTTCGCATGCCCTCCATTAGTTCTCGATGCCGATTGGTCGGAATGTCGATGACACGAGCCCAGGCGGGGATCCTCTTCACCTCATAGGACTCGATAACTCGGGTCCCGTTGTCAACTGGCTCGATACGGTATCGCCACACAGTGGACTCTTGCCCACCCTCTTCAGTGACGAAGGCGAACTCGTGTCCGGGGTCAGCGACAAGGACGCGGCCGCGTCGAGACCAGCGCATGAGGTTGCGCGGTCCGCCTCGATTGTGGCCCACGAAGCGGGCACCCTCGGCCGCAGCCGATACACCCACCTCCCATTCGACGCCCTGGCACTCAGGGCTCCACTCACCCATGCGCGGCAGATTTGCCACCAGTTCGTAGATGTCTTCGGGGGTGGCATTCATTACGAGCTCTGCACTGTCCTGGGTCAGCCACCACCTCTGGTTCTTTGGCATCAATACCTACCTTCTCTTCGGCTATTGCGTTAAGCTACAGGCATTAGCCTTAGCTGTCAAGCACAAATTAAGCTATGCTCAATACATGAGTAACGACGAGTCCGCAACGCAAACTCTCTCGTCCCCTAGGGTCGACCGGCGAACGCTACGCCGCCAAGAGACCATAGAAGAAATTCTCGACATCGCCACGAAAATCATGGCCGAGGAAGGAGTCAACGGTCTCAGCGTGGCCGAGGTGGCCCGCCGTCTCGGCGTGCAGTCACCCTCGATTTACAAGTACTTCCCCTCGCTGATAGCCATATACGACGCGCTCTTTCGGCGAGGTCAAGTCGAGCACCTTGAGGTCATGCGCGGAGCTATGGCCGATGCCGAACCAGGTTTCGCCGGGTTGACAGTGGGATTAGAGGCCAGCGGGCGGTGGTTACTGGCCCACCGACCGATCGCGGAGTTGATGTTCTGGCGCCCCGTTCCGAGTTATGAGCCTTCCGCCGAAGCATTCGCTCCCAGCGTCGAAATGGTCGCACTCCAGCGCGCGAAATTAGCCGAAGCGGTCGCCGCCGGTGATCTCGGTCCCGGGGCCGACTCAGAAGAAGCGGTCTATCTCGTCTCCACCTTGATCATCGGAGTGCTCAGTCAGGCGATGGCCAACGAATCCGACCTGGAGTGGGGAAAGGGACGATTCACCTCCACGTTTCCAAAACTGATGTTGCTATTCGCTGCCGCTTACCCGATGCCATCTGCTGAACCAAATGGGAGCAGCGGCACTCGGTGACAGAGAGCAGCACTGGCGGACTTTGTAGTGCCCCGCCAAGGTGGCAGTCAAACGAAATGATGGTCAGCTGAGACTCCCTCGCGGCCAGATTTGAGTTTCGACACGTTGGAAAGAGAGATGGTCGATCCCTTGGCGACCGGGCGACGAGAACTACTCGAAGCTCTCGCATAGCTCGACGAAGAGTTGGGGAAACTTAACGTACGAGGCGAAGTATTCGTTGTCGGCGGGAAAGTAAAGATTAATTCCAAGTTCGGATCAACTCGTCGTAATTACTCACGTCTCAACGTTGATATTGACCACCTAAATCGTCACCGGTGACCCTCTGCTTCAGAGAGACGCTTTGTGCCCGTGGTATGCCCAACCTCACTGGGCCGGGTAAGTCGCGTCGAGGTCAGTAACGACCCTTTGTCAGACGATCATCAACTCACGTTGGTCCAGAAGGCACCCGCATGGGCGTAGGTTTGACCGGTGGTGTAGTTGATGAGGTACGCGCAAACACCATGGACGCCCAGGTTGTCGGCACCGAAGGCCGCGGTCACCGAGTAGGTTCCCGAGACCGCCTGGCTGGTCCACACGGTCAATCCGTAGGTGCTCGGCGGATGAAAGGCTCGCGCAGCCTCACCCGCAAAAGTCGGCGCGCAGCCGCTCAGTTTGCTGTACTGCTCCCACGCCACGACGCGGTTCGCGGGTCCACCGCCACTACCCGCAATGACGTAGTTAAAATTGGTGCCCATGGTGTTGGTCGCTGGACCGCTTAGGGTCATTGACTCTCCACCGGCTGACGCGGGGCTGGATAGCGCAGCACCGGCGACGACGACCGCGATTGCCGGGATCGCCCGGAACGCCAGGGCGCGGCGCATTGAAGGCGTCGCTGCGTTCCGTGGCCGACTCCGATGGTTCATCCGCCTGGACGCCACCGTCTTGTTATTTCTACACAGATCCATCTGCATACCCCCTGCCCTAGCTCAATGGAATGGGGCAAGTTTCTGCGCGGCCCTGCGGAGTGCCAAGGATGATAACCAGTCATCGTGGGAACGTGCTACTACGAACGAGTTCGAAGTCGACAGTTGATGACCAGGAATATTGTCGCTCAACTAGGTGCTTCGTCGCGGGCCCGACCGGTACTCCAATGAGCATTCGTGTCGCGGATGATCGCGATTCACGTTTGTCCGATTCCCGCAGCACCCCCGAGAAGGGAGCGTTCCGCTCTAGCCAACGGACCTGAAGGCGCCGTCCACCAATACAGGAACGACGTTACTTATCCCGACTTGTGACGCATATTCAAGATCGTCGAGACGTCCCCGTTCAAGAAGCTCTGTTCCTGAGAGGCAGTCTCGGAGCACTGTCAGAGTGTCGCGGCTGAACCCCTGCCAAGCCACGACGGCCGCATGGGCTTCGGGCGACATGTGCCCACCAAGCGCCTCGAGTACGGCACCGGCTCCCATCAGGTCCTCGATGGCCGGTCTCAGCGACCCGTCTGGCCAGCGCTCGCCACAGCCGATGACTGACACTGGCAATGAGTACTCGCGCAGATAGGCAGCGACTGCCGGAGCGTTTCGTAGACACGCCGCCACGACGGTGGCTCCGGACGCGGCGGCGAGCACAGCGCAATGCGACCCGTTTGGGGAGGGTAGGACGATTGAATCGAGGGACGTTTGGCGCAACAGATTCGTAGGCGAGAGCGACGGGCCGTTCTCAAGAGAACCGTCAGCGAGTTGAGCACCGAGTGAGTTTGAGAATTGGCCCGCAGACGCATCATTCCACTCATACGGATAGACGATGGCCCCACGGTTGACGGCCGCCTCGACGGCGGTGGTGAAGCGAAGCACGTCAATCAAGACAATGAACGTTTCACGACGGGCAAGGGCCGCCACGCCCGATGGTCCCCATTCAAAATGCCTCTGATAGTCGCTCTGCGATGAGAGGAAGGTCATCATCTCAGTTTCACACTCATCGATCGACCCCGTGACCCCGTTGGTGTGCGCTCAACGCCAGTTCACCTCAGTTCTTCTCGCGGAGGGTGCGAACTTCGGACAGGTCAGGTCGCACCCAACGATCGCTGAATTCTCTCCGTCCTCTGGCGATACTCAGCGTCCCCCGCCGGAGTCGTCACGCTCCTTCGCTCGCGAACGCTCGAGCACTTGTCGCAGTACCGGAAGCACCGCACGATCCTTCTCGCGTCCGGCGGCCTCCTTCGAGCGGATGACGTCGGCGAGTGACGCCACAAGAATCGTGAGGGATTCCGTCAACTGTTCTCTCGTAGCCGCGCGTCGCAGATCTTCGTAGCCCCTGGTGCCGTCTGGAAGTAGAGCTACGTCAAGGTAGCCGTGCTTCGTGACATAGGTCCACGTCGTACCTTGCTCAAAGGATCGCTCGTCCAGCGGTACTTCCATCGGTTCATCCATGTTGGGTACCCGAAGCTTCGCGCCAAGTTCTCCGAGTGCGGCCGCAAGGCGTGTGAAGTTGTCGCGGGTCCGAGCTGGCGTTACGTCAACGTCACGAGTGACGTAGGGCGATCCACGCAATTCGGCCGCGAATCCCCCAATCACCACGTAGAGGACGCCGTGGCGTTCGAGCACTTCAAGAATCAGGTCCGGGCGGTACGGGATCCCGTCAGACACGATCGGACGTCCTCCCCCTTTCGAGGCGATCGTGGAACCTCACGCGTTCCATGAGGTCCGCGAACCGCTGGGCGGGCGTCATCCGCAGATGCTCATCAATGATCGCGAAATTTGAATCATCAAATCGGGACATGGAGAACGTCAGCTCTAACCCGCACGCTCCGACGACTTCGCGTAACGTTTCAATGCTCGGCGTCACCTCTCCGCGTTCCCAACGCGCTATGACGGACTGGGCCTTGCCGAGTCGAGTGCCCAACTCTTTTTGGGTGATGCCCGCACGCAGGCGAGCTTCCCTAATGAGGTCACCACTTATCATGACACTAGTGTAGTACACATATGTTATATCTCGAGCGTGCTTCGGCTCCGCCTTGCCTCAGGCGGGAGGGATCCAGGGGACGGCCGTCGCGACCTTTGGATATCAGTAGCCCGGTGGGACGATGACCCACGTGTATTCGATCTACGCCACGAAGAAGCTGTTGGATCGAATGCACGAGCCGCCCTTTGATCGCTCTTGTGGATCGGCCTGGAACGAAAGTCATGGCGAGAGTTGCGCGAGTTCCTGGCGCAGCTCACTCAGGCTTGCGCGAAGTCGCAGATAATCAGTCCTGACCGTGCGCGAGTACCCCGAATGCATGAGGCTCACTGTGGCGGCGGCGCCGTACGCCTCGGCTTCACGGCTCACGACTGACATATACGCGTTCACTTTCGGCCACGGTGTCCTTTGAACGGAACCCTGCGACGCGTCTCGCAGGTACGAGGCTGCCGTTAGCTTTTGGTAGAAGGAGTACTTCCCCGCGGTAACCAACTCGTGATGCAGCTCCCGCGTCGACTGACTGAGGTTCGCCGCCCCGTCTTTCGCGAGGGCAAGGTCGTTCGCCTTCTTTGAGAAGTCGGCTCTCACGAACATGGTTCCCGTCTTCCCTGCGACAATCGGCGTGACGGCGAATTCGTAGCACAGCAGTTCGTACTTATTGACGAATCGAGTCACCGATCTCCCTCCGACACGGATGATCAGATCGTTGAACGCGGGACACGTCGCGTCCCCGTTCGGTCCGTCGACCCAGTTGAGGGTCGCCGTGGCCTCGCCTGAACGCGCGGCCAGCGTGATTGTCGGGGCCACGAAGGTCTTGGGCGGCACGTCGTTTACGTCAACGCCCCCAGCCCACGCCCACTCGACGTCGGTCGCCGTCTTCAGCGCGTGAGCGGGCGACGGAGCGTACATTGCCTTCAGTCGGCTTGGCCCCGCCGTACTGTCGAGCACCGCATCAACTTTTGGATAGCCGCTCAGCGTGCACGCGGTGCCGCTCAGGTTCAAGAAGCTGATGAACTCGACACCGTGATGCAGCCCGTCGCCGTTTTGGACGGAGACACGAAGGGCCGAGAGTTCGCACGCCCGAACCACGCCCGTCTTCGACTTCCCCGCACCGCTTGCGCCGACGGCCGTTGGAGCGAGCGAGAGGAAAACGAGAACGGCTATGGCGACGGGGACTCGTCTCGCGGAAGTCCACGTCATGGATGAAGGCCGTCACGGGGCGTGGTCGAGCCTCGCAAACCTCGTGCCCGGGTTCGATGTTCAACAACACTCGCCCGTCTCATTCAATCCGCCCCGCAGCCGCAATGATCGCTTGAGCGCTCCGTTCGACGTCGTCGTTCGTCGTCGCCCAACCGCTGACACTGATTCGCATAGCGGGTCTGCCCTTCCACACCGTTGGTCCGCACCAACAGGTCCCGTCTGACTGGACGGCCGGCACTAGCGCGACCGTTCGCGCGTCGGTGCCCGCACGAATCAGCACCTGGTTGAGCACGACGTCGTTCAGCACTTCGAGCCCGGCCTGACTCAGTAGGGCGGCCATCGCCTGCGCGTGCGTGCACGATCGCGTCACGAGATCGGCCACTCCTTCGCGACCGAGGGTGCGAAGTGCCGCCCAGACCTCGATCTGTCGCGCGCGCTGTGAGGCCTGCGGCGTGTGGTGCGACGCTTCGAAACCGGCGTTCGGAGGGAGATAACTCGCGACCGCGGCGAAGCTCCGCCGCAGGTCCTCGACGTGTCGCACGAGGCAGATGCCGCTGTCGTAGGGAACATTGAGCCACTTGTGCGCGTCGACCGCCCACGAGTCGGCGTCGGCAAGGCCGAGAGTCAGGGAGGCCCGAGACGGATCGGCGAGCGCCCATAGCCCGAACGCGCCGTCGACGTGGACCCACGCGTCGCGCGCTCGAGCCCACGCGACGATCTCCTCGAACGGATCGAACGCGCCGGTGTTCACCTCGCCCGCTTGCGCACAGACGATGAGGGGACCGGCGAGGTCGCTCGGTAGGAGGCCGGCGTTCATTCGACCTTGATCGTCCGCGGGCACGCGCACGACGCGATCGCGGCCAAGACCCACCACCCCAAGGGCGCGAATGAGCGTCGAGTGCGCGTTCTCGCCAACGACCACGGTCACCTCCGGCGCGCCGAAGAGCCCGTCGCGCTGTGCGTCCCACCCGACGCGCAGCAGCTGCTGGTCCCGCGCCGCCGTGAGGGCCGCCGTGTTCGCCATGGCGGATCCGGTCACGAAGACTGTCGAGGTTGACGGCGGGAGGCCCAACAGGTCCGTGAGCCATCCGGACACCACCTCGTGCAGGCGCGCCGCAACTGGTGACATCACGGGGAACGCCGCGTTTTGGTCCCAGGCCGATGCGAGCCAGTTTGCCGCCAGGGCGACCGGGAGCGAACCTCCGACGACGAAGCCGAAGTAGCGGCCGCCCGTGCTCGCGACGGTCGCGGGGGATCCCGCGTCGTCGAGCAAAGCGAGAGTGGCGGCGGGATCTCCCGAATGCACGGGGAGCGGCTCGTCGAACGCGGCGAGGCCGGCGAGCGCCAAGGCGTCGGGAGCGACGGGCCGTTCGTTAATGCTGGCGAGGTAGCGACGAGCTCGGTCAGCGGCATCCGTCAAGAGCGCGTCGGCCCCGTCCTGCTTTGACATCGCGCTTAGAATAGCGGGCCGCGTGATGAACGGTGTGTGTCGAGTGACAGTGGACGTCTTTACTAAGAGACCATCTAGTTCATAGTGCTTCAACTGTCGTCGTCACCGCCGCGCTTCGCTGATATGTCGAGAGGTTCTTTCGTGAGAGATGCTGCTTCGAGAGAGAGTGACCGGCCGGACTTCGTGGAGCACGTCCTTGAGGTCGTCCGCGCCATCCCGTCCGGTCACGTCATGACTTACGGCGACGTGGCCGCCGTGCTCGGATCTCGAGGAGCGCGCGCCGTCGGAACGGTGATGGCGCGCTACGGCGCCGACGCGCCGTGGTGGCGCGTCATCCGTGCCGGCGGCCTCGCCCCTAAGGGTCACGAACGACGCGCGCGAACGCACTACCTCGCCGAAGGAACCCCTCTGCTGGGTCCGCACGACGCCTATCGCGTCGACCTCTCATTGGCGCGTCATCGGTTCTAGACCGCGAGGGCGTTGATCTCCTTGAACCGGAAGCAGTACCTCGCGTGCTCGTTGACCATGCCGCTCGACTGCATGAGCGAGAGGCAGATTGTCGGACCAACGAAGCGAAAGCCCGCCGCCTTCAACGCTGTGGACATCTCGCGAGCCACTGTTGTCGAATCGCCCTTGTGACGCCCGAGGCTCCACAAGAACTCGTCGAAACCGCCGTGGGCCGGGTCGAGGTCGAGGATCGCCCTCGCGTTGGCGACCGCCGAGACGACCTTCAGTCGGTTACGTATGACGCCCGGGTCAGCCAGAGTCTGCTCGACGCGCGACTCGTCGAAAGCAGCGACGGCGCTCGGATCAAAGTCGGCGAATGCCCGTCGGTAGCCCTCGCGACGTCGTAGGACGGTGAGCCAGCTCAGGCCCGCCTGAGCACCCTCGAGGGTGAGGAGCTCGAAGAGCGCGGCGTCGCCATGGGTGGGAACTCCCCACTCGGTGTCGTGGTACGCGACGTAGAGCTCGTCATCGCCGCACCAGGCACAGCGCCGAAGGGCCTTCTTCGTTGCGTTCTCACTCACGCCGTCTTCCTTTCTCCGCAGCTTTCTCGCCGTCGAGGACTACGGCGAACGCTTCCTGCCTGCTCCCCACAACGGTTGCGCCGATACCCCGTCACGAACGGCGTCCATGGTTCCGGCATGGATTCTCCTTGATTTGAGGTTCCGACCCTACTTGACTTGACGAGAACTCCTATCACGGAGACGCGACAGTGACTGCCCCTGGAACTAATTCAATCCGGTCATCTACTCCGGGCAGACTCGACGGCGTGGCGTCGTCCCCTCATGTTCTCGCCCGCGCAAAAGGTTGGCTGCAGCGCCGCGACCGCGGCTACGCGGCACTTCGTCGCGCGGGCCGCACGGCGATCGTGGGAC
Organism: uncultured Acidimicrobiaceae bacterium; assembly: GCA_963823815.1. GTDB lineage: Bacteria > Actinomycetota > Acidimicrobiia > Acidimicrobiales > RAAP-2 > RAAP-2. Next base: position 137,517 of record CAWGMU010000003.1, on the reverse strand, counting down.
CCGGCCTGTTCGCTCTCTGTCTGAAAGTCTTCGACAACCCCGAGATGGCGATCTTCGCCTCCTTCGGCTCCATCGGTCTGCTGATGCTCGTTGACTTCTCTGGCCAGATGCGCGCCCGGCTCGAGGCGCAAGCCGCGCTCTCGGTGGTTGGCGCGCTCCTGATCTGCCTCGGGACACTGGCCTCACGGGAGATCTGGCTCGCCACGCTCGCCATGGCCATCGTCGCCTTCGCCGTGATCTTCCTTGGTGTCGTGAGCTCGGTGCTCGCGGGAGCGACAACGTCACTGCTCCTCGCCTTCATCCTGCCGACCTCACTAGCCGCGCCCGCGTCGACGATCCCCGATCGCCTCGCCGGCTACGGCCTCGCCGCGGGCGTGGCCTTCTTTGCCGTGTGGCTCCTCTGGCCCGCGCCCGCGAGATACCCGCTTCGGGTGAACTCGGCCTCGGCGTGTCGAGCGCTCGCCGGTCGCCTCCGTGCCGACATCGAGTGGGAGCACGCGCGTGACGACACGACTCGGACGGCTCGCGAAAGCGCGGTGAGCGCGAGCGCCACGGCCATCACGTCGATGCAACGAGAGTTCCTCGCCACTCCCTGGCGACCAACCAGTCTGAGCACGGCCGGGCGAGCGGTCGTGCGGCTGACCGATGAGATCACGTGGTTGAGTGACATCGCCACGGACGACGAGGACCCCGCCCTCGGCACGTTGGAGCACGACTTCGCCGACACGGTTCGCACGGCCTCGGCCGACGTACTCGACTCGTCGGCGACGCTCCTCGAGCAACGCGGCGCGGCGATCGACTCGCTGACCGCCGCCCGGGAGCGACTTCGCGTCGCCCTCGACGACCTGGCACGCCACCTCGTCACCTACCTGCCCTCCACGCACGGCGTCCCCGATGGTGGCGGACCGCCATCGCCCGACGGACTCGTCGAGGACGAGGGCAATCAGCTGACGGTCTTTTTGAGCGCGCTCGAACCGACCTTTCGCGCCCAAGAGATCGGCTACGCGACCCAACGAATCGGCTCGGACGTGGAGCGCGCCGCGCGGGCCGATCGACGCGGTCTCTTCGAACGCGTCACCGGGCGCGAGCCCGGCGGCCTCACCGGGCGCGCCACGACGGCCCGCCAGCGCGTCGCCTCGCACCTCAACCGGCACTCGGTCTGGCTGCACAACAGCGTGCGCGGTGCGATCGGCCTCGGCATCGCCGTGCTCATCGCGGAAGAGACCGGGCTCCAGCACGCGTTCTGGGTCATCCTCGGAACGCTCTCGGTGTTGCGCTCGAGCGCCCTCGCCACCGGGCAGAACGTCGTGCGCGCGGTGCTCGGGACGGTCGTCGGCTTCGTGATCGGCGCCGTGGTCGTCCAACTCGTCGGCACGAACTCAACCCTCTTGTGGTACCTCTTACCGCTCGCGATTCTGATCGCGGGCTTCGCGCCGACGGCGATCTCGTTTGCCGCCGGACAGGCCGGTTTCACGTTGGCCCTCGTCATCCTCTTCAATCTGTTCCAACCCTTGGGGTGGCGCATCGGACTCATTCGCGCCGAGGACGTCGCGATCGGCTGCGCGGTGAGCGTGGGGGTGGGTCTACTCTTGTGGCCCCGCGGGGCGGGCGCCGAACTCGGCACGGCCCTCAAGGACGCGTACCTTGAAGCGCTGCGATCGCTCACGCTCGCCGTCGAGCGCGTGGGCGGTGTGGCGCGCGCGGCCGTGTTGGCGTCGAGCCATCCCGTCGATGAGGCCGAGCGCGTCGCGGCGTCGTCGCGGCGGCTCGACGACGCGTTTCGCACGTACCTCGCCGAGCGCGGATCACGACCAACGCCGCTCGCCGACGTGTCCGCACTCGTCACCGGCGTCGCGACGATTCGACTCTCAACGGAAGCAATCGAGGACCTTTGGGAGAACGCCGACGGCGCCCGCGGTGCGAACTGGCGCCCAGCGCGAAGCGGGCTCGTCGAGACGGCCGACCACGTCGAGGCCTGGTACCAGAGCCTGGCGAACGGATTCGCCAGCGGCGAGACGAGCGACGTCCCCGATCCCAACACCGAGTCGACGACGTCGGTCTTGCGCGCGGTTCGCGAGACCCTCGGCGAGCCGGGCACCGACGCCGCGACCGCGGTCCGACTCGTGTGGACCGCCGAGCACCTCGACGTGGTTCGTCGGCTCGAATCCGCGCTCGCCGGCCCCTCGCTAGCCGCGAGCGAACTCTGGGGCGACCACGCCCTCGTTCCGCGGCGCTGGGGCGTCAGCTGGTGGCGTCGTCGCACCCCGAACGTTTCCGAACAGCCGTAGCATTGAGGCGGGTCGCGCCCGTCGCACGATCTCGAGAAGGAGCAGCCGATGGCTCTTCGACGCACGGTCTACCGCATCTACGAGCATCGATTGGCGCGTGCCCTCCCCCCGGAGAACATGCCGCGACACGTGGGCGTCATCCTCGACGGGCACCGGCGCTTCGCGCGCGAGGCGACTGACGGTGAGTACCGCGCCAGCTACGAGGCGGGGATGGCGAAGCTCGAGGAGCTCCTCGAGTGGTGCAGCGAACTCAACGTGAAGGCGGTGACCGCCTGGGTCCTCTCCACCGAAAACCTGCGCCGCCCCATCGAAGAGCTCAACCCCTACTTCGAGGTCTTGACCGAGCTCTTCAACCGACTTCCGGCGTCGGCCGAGCGCTTGCACTTCTCCTTGTCGGTGAGCGGCAGCCTCGACCTCTTGCCCCCCCAACTCTCGCTCGCCGCGAAGCGCGCGGTCGAGCGTAGCGAACACGTGCGCGCGCCGCGCATGAGCGTCAACATCGCCCTGTGCTACGGCGGACGGCAAGAGGTCATCGACGCGTGCCGGTCCCTGGTCAGCGAGCTGCTCGATCAGGGTGTCGCGACGGAGGAGCTCGCCGAGTCAATCGACGCGCAAGGTCTCGCGCGCAACCTCTACGCCGCCGACCTACCCGACATCGATCTCGTCATCCGCACGAGTGGCGAGTCGCGCCTCTCGGGGTTCTTGCTGTGGCAGTCGGCCTTCGCCGAGTACGCCTTCGTCGACCCCTACTGGCCGGCCTTTCGAAAAGTCGACCTACTTCGCGCGTTGCGCGACTTCACTCGGCGCGAGCGTCGCTTCGGCGCCTGACGTCCACCTAGGAGGACGTGACGGGCACCGAGACCGTCAGGATCCGCGCGAGCTCGTTGAGGCGTTCGGGCCTCACGCGCCACCACGTCCAACGGCCGCGCCGTTCTCCCACGATGAGTCCGGCGTCAGCGAGGATCCTCGTGTGGTGCGAGATCGTGGGCTGGCTCTTTCCAAGTGGCGCCTCCAGCGCGCAACTGCACACCTCCGTCTCAGAGGCGATGAGCGAGAGCATCCGAAGTCGCACCGGATCACTGAGAGCCGCGAGGACCCCCGCGGCGTCGCGAGCTTCCTCGAGCGTGAGTTCGTCGTCGCCCAGCGGGGTGCAACAACCGATCACCGAGTCGTTGAGCGCGACGGTCTTTCGGGTAGCCACCGGGCAAGTTTAACATTGACATCCATCAATATGACTGCTAAATTGTAAATTGATAGTCATCGATATGAAGGAGAGACCGATGTCTCGGATCCAACTCGCACTGAACGTCGCCGACCTGGACGAGGCCGTCGCGTTCTACTCCGCGTTCTTTCGCACGACGCCGGCGAAGGTCCGCCCTGGTTACGCCAATTTCGCCGTTGGCGAGCCGCCCTTGAAGCTCGTGCTGATCGAGGGAGGCGGGGTTCCCGGCTCGATTAACCACCTCGGCGTCGAGGTTTTCACTCCTGAGGAAGTGGTGGAGTCGACGACGTATCTCAACGACGCTGGCTTGGCGACGCGCGTCGAAGACGCGACCACGTGCTGCTACGCGCTCCAGGACAAGGTCTGGGTCGATGGCCCGGACGGCGCGCAGTGGGAGGTGTACACGGTTCTCGAGGACTCGGCGACCGCCAACGGCGCCGATGAGGGCACCACGTGCTGCGGGACCGCGTCCGATTCGCTGTCACCAGCGTCCGTGACGTCGTGCTGCTAGACGAACACCCGACGTGGTAGAGGAGCGATCGGTCGTCCTCGCCCGACGCGTGTTGGCCGAGTACCTGGGCAGTCTGCTCTTGGCCGCGATCGTTATCGGAGCCGGCATCGCGGCCCAGGCGCTCTCGCCGGGCGCTCGCGGACTCGAGTTGCTCGAGGACGCGGCCGCCACGGGCGCGGGACTCTACGTCCTCATCGCCATCTTCGCGCCGATTTCCGGCGCACACTTCAATCCGATCATCTCTCTGGTCGACACGGCCTCGGGCGGCGCCCCCTGGCGTCGCGCGGTCGCCTACGTCGCCGCCCAAATAGCGGGCTGCGCCAGCGGCGCCGTGGTCGCGAATCTCATGTTCGCTCACGCCGCGGTCTCCATCTCGACCGATCACCGCGCCTCGTTGGCGCACGGACTGTCGGAGGTCGTCGCCACCGCGGGGTTGGTCCTCGTCATCTTCTCGCTCATTCGCGGCGACCAGCGGGCGCGCGTTCCCGCGGCGGTCGGCGCCTACATCGGCGCGGCGTACTTCTTCACGAGTTCGGCGAGCTTCGCCAACCCGGCCATCGTGGTCGGGCGAATGCTCTCGAACTCCTTCGCCGGGATCGCGCCCTCGTCGGCGCCACTCTTCATTGGCTCGGAGGTCGTCGGGGGCGCCATTGGCTTCGCTCTGCTATCTCGCCCTCTTTCCGATCCACCAGGTCCGGGCTACGACCTCTCAAGACGCCACGTCGAGCACCGCCTTTGCCGGTGAGGGATCCGCCGATGACGAGTGAGCCCACTCGCACTCCCCCAGCGCGACGGCCCGAGATTCTCTTTCTCTGCGTGCACAACGCCGGGCGCTCGCAGATGGCGGCGGCGTTCACGCGCTCGATCGGCGGCGAGCGCGTGATCGTGCACTCGGCGGGAACCTCTCCGGGCGAGACGGTCAATCCTGCGGTGATTGACGCCATGAACGAGCGGGGCCTCGACCTCACCAACGAACGACCCCAGGGGCTGACCGAGGAGATGGGCCGTAGTGCGGACGTCATCGTGACGATGGGTTGCGGCGACGAATGCCCCGTGTATCTCGGCAAGCGCTACCTCGATTGGGAGTTACCGGACCCCGCCGGACTATCGCTCGAGAACGTGCGGCCGATCCGCGACGCGGTCGAGCGGCTCGTGCGCGACCTGATCGATGACCTGCTCGAACCGAGCGTCTAGCCGGAGGCGCGACACCATGACCGACGCCCACCACCTGGTTGACATGACTGGGTTCAGGGCGAAGACCACGGTTGCGAGGAGTGCGCGTTTCACGCCGCTTCACGCTCACTTTCGCGCCGAACCTCAAATGACCCAACGACGTGCTAGTCACGCCGTCTGGAGCACGAGGCCACTCACCGCACCGACGCGCGACCCGTCATTATGTTCGCCGTGTCGCGCTGGAGTGATTGATGACCACGAGGGTCGTGATACTGCTCTGCGTCAGTGACGTCACACTTTCGCGAAAGTCGCTTGCATTCACCGCAAGTCGATGCGTCGCCAAGTGAGTCAGCTCACTGAACATCTCATCCGCGCACGGCCCTAGGTCCCTCTCTCAATTATCTCCCAACCCACCGCTGACGAGTGGGTACCATCTTGTCGATACTCCTTGTCGAAAGGGGCTGGCCCTTTACCAGAGAACGAAGGACGGAACCAAATGGGAAAATATGTCGTGGTGTACCGGGGCGGCAGCATGGGCGAGACTCCGAGTGAGCGCGAAGACCAGATGAAGCAGTGGATGGAGTGGTTCGGCACCCTGGGCTCCACGCTGAAGGACCTCGGCAACCCCTTTTCGGCGTCAACGGCGATCAGCGCCGACGGCTCGCGCGGCGAGGCGTCATCGGGACTCACGGGCTACTCGATCATCGAAGCGGCAAATATGAACGACGCCGCGAAGCTCGCCGCTGACTGTCCCCAGCTCGCAAGTGGCGGGTCTCTCGAGATCTACGAAGCGCTCCTGATGTGACGTCGTGGCGCCACACGCGTGGGATGCGTCGCGAACCGAAATGTCACAAATAAATAGACCACCCACCTAGGCTTTTGCCGAACCGCAGGCGCGCACTAACGCGCGAGTCTTTTGGGGGAGCACGTTGGCGCCATCGAATCAACGCCCGAAGGGTCGAAGACCGCGCCGACGCAGATCCTCGCCGGCCCGAGCCACGTCGCCTTGTCGAGGGGCGCCCGACGGGCGTGGAGTCCGTCCTTGAGTCGGCGCTCACTCTGGCTCGCCACCGCCACCGTGCTGCTCGTCCTTGGATCCCTCGCCTCGTATCTCGGGGCGCACGAGGTCGCTCGCAACGACGCGCAGACCTCCCATCAACTCGTCTCCACCTCGTCGGATGACATTGTCTCCACGCTTCGTCTCGCCATCGAACACGAACAGGACCTCGTCGTGGCGACGGGCGCCTACTTCACCAACGCGCCCAACCCCACCCAATCGGACTTCGGCCTCTGGATGTCGTCCCTGCGGGCGTTTCACCGCTACCCCGAACTCACCGGCATCGCCGAAGTCGTCGTTGTGTCGGCGGCGCAGCTCGGCACCTTTGAAGCCCAGGCCGTTCGCGATCCGGCCGGCACACTCGGGCCGCACCGCACCTTCGTCGTGAGCCCACCCGGAGCGCGCCCCTACTACTGCCTTGCCAGAGTCGAACGTACGCGACCGGGCTCGCTGCGTGAACCGGCGGGACTGGACTTCTGCGACACGCCGCTCGGTCCGCTGCTCCTTCGCGCGCGCGACGACGGCAAGGGCGCGTATCTCCCCTTTGGCGGAGGCGCGACCGAGCAGTTCGTGGTCGGCACACCGATCTACTCAACCGGGGCCGTGCCGACGACACTCGGCGCACGGCGGGCGGACTTCATTGGCTGGACCGGCACGCTGCTGACGCCAAATGTGCTGCTGCAGACGGCACTCAAGGGACACCCGCGCACCGCCGTGACGTTTCGCTACGTGAACGGTTCGTCGAAGGCCACGTTCAAGTCGGGCCTCGCGCCGAAGGGCGCGCCGTCGAGGACCGACAACCTGCACAACGGGTGGACGGTCACGACCGCTGCGGCCCTGAACGGCGGCACGATCCTCGCCAACGCGAACGCGCTCGCGCTGCTGATGATCGGCGTCGCGATGAGCTTGTTGCTCGGGTCGCTCATCTACGTGCTCGGCACCAGTCGTTCCCGGGCGGTCGAGCTCGTGCGCGAGCGCACCCGCGAGCTCGAGCACCTCGCCCTTCACGACGACCTCACCGGCTTGCCGAACCGGGCCCTGATCCTCGACCGCATCGACCAGATGATCGCGCGCGCCCGGCGCGACCACACCGAGGTGGCGCTGCTCTTCCTCGACCTCGACAACTTCAAGGACATCAACGACACGCTCGGTCACCCCGCCGGCGACCAGCTCCTGGTCGAAGTCGGCGCTCGACTCTTGAAGACGTTGCGCGAGGGCGACACCGTGGGTCGCCTCGGCGGCGACGAGTTCGTCATCCTCGCCGAAGGTGCCTCGCTCGCGCCCGGCGCGGAGGCCCTCGCCGAACGCGTTCTCGAGGTGATGAAGGCGCCCTACGAGATCGAAGGGAGCGACGCCCCGCTCAACGTGTCAGCGAGCATCGGCATAGCCGAAGGCATGCGAACGGTGCCCGAGGACCTGTTGCGCGACGCGGACATCGCGATGTACCGCGCGAAGGGCGTCGGCAAGCAGCGCGCGGTGATGTTTCTGCCGTCGATGCAAGAGGCGATCGTCGACAGTAGGACCCTCACCGTCGACTTGCACGACGCCCTCGAGGGCGACCAGTTCTTCCTGCTCTACCAGCCCATCGTGGATCTCACCACCGGCGCCATCATCGGCGTCGAGGCGCTTATTCGCTGGCGGCATCCCGAACGCGGCGTGATCGAGCCCAGCCAGTTCATTCCGTCGCTGGAATCGAGCGGGCTGATCGTGCCCGTCGGACTCTGGGTGCTCCAGGAGGCGTGCCGCAGTGGTGCGCGCTGGCACGAGGCGGGCCACCGCCTCTACCTCTCGGTCAACATCTCTGCTCGACAGCTCGAACGCGATCGCATTGTCGATGACGTCCAGAACGCGCTCCTCGAAACAGGCTTCGACCCCGCCTCCTTGACCCTCGAGCTCACCGAGACCACCATCATGCAAGACGTCCAAGAGACGGTCAATCGCCTGCGGCTCTTAAAGGCGCTCGGCGTGCGCCTCGCCATCGACGACTTTGGGACGGGGTACTCGTCGCTCGCGTACCTACGCCAGTTCCCCATCGACGTCATCAAGATCGACCAGAGCTTCGTCGCGGGCGTCGTCGACTCCCCCGAAGCGGCCTCGCTCGTCCACACCCTCGTGCAACTAGGGCAATCGCTCGGACTCTCAACGATCGCCGAGGGCGTGGAGACCGACGCGCAGCGCCGCCGACTGATCGGCGAGCACACCGACGCCGCGCAGGGCTTCTACTTCGCTCGACCGATCGACGCCGAGTCGATCGACGCGCTGCTGGCCCACTGGGTCGGCGAACCCGGCGTCCCGACCGCGACCTGATTCGCCGGCCCGAAAAAGGCCGAGGCGGCCGCGCAACCACGCCGTGTCGAAGTGTTGCTCGACGAGGTCGGCCAACGTGTTGAAAGTGGCTTCGCGACCCGTGTCGCCTCGACCGCTGAAGGAGCGCACCACCTCGGGGTCCTCGAAGAGTCCGTGAAAGGTGACGCCGAGCACGTTGCCCTCACCAAAGAACAGGATCCGGTCGGTTCGCGCGAGCTCGCCCACGGGTTCAGTGACCCCGAAGCGAATCTCGTAGCCGTCGACGCGGCGACCGCTCAACCACGACCAGGGCGCTTCAAAGGCGGGAAACGTCATCGAGATGAACCGCGTCCGCTTGGACTCCTCGTAGGTCGTGGCGATCGGGAGCAGCCCGAGCCCCACCGCGCTGGCTTCGCCGCCCACGTCGGACTCGACCTGCTGGCCGAGCATCTGCAGCCCGCCGCAGATCCCGAGCAGGGCCGTTCCCCGCGCGGCGCGGTCTCGCAGAGCCGAGGCCAGGCCGACCTCGTCCAGCCAGGCGAGATCCGCCGCCACGTGCTTTGAGCCCGGCAGAATCACGAGGTCAGCGCCACCGAGTTCGTCGAGTTCGTGTGGCGAACGGATCCATCGGACCTGGGTCGAACGCTGGAGGGCGACGAACTCGTCGAGGTTCGACGCGTAGGGGCCGCAGACGATGCCGACGCGAGGGTCGGCGCTCAGAGGGGCGAGTAGGGTCGGACCCTCCTCGTCGGGCAGCGCGTGGTCGATCCACGGCAGCACTGCGCGTGTCGGAACGCCGCACCGTGCTTCGAGATCCTCGGGCGCCGGGTAGAGGAGCGTGGGGTCGCCGCGAAACTTGTTGAGCACGAATCCCTTGACGCGCTCTCGATGCTCGGGCGCCAACAGGGACCAGGTGCCGTAGAGGTGCGCGAAGGCGCCGCCGCGGTCGATGTCGGCGACGAGCAGGACCGGAGCGTCGGCCAGATCGGCGACCCTCATGTTGGTGATGTCATCGGCCACGAGGTTGGTCTCGGCCGGACTACCCGCGCCCTCGACCACGACCACGTCGTAGTCCCTGGCGAGCGACTCGTACGCGGCGACGACGTGAGGCCACAACAGTGCCGAGCGTCCTCGCCACGGACCATTGGAGAGTTCGAGATCCACGACCCCGTTCACGACGACCTGGCTGCGCGTGTCGCTCTCGGGCTTTAGTAGCACGGGGTTCATTCGAGCGTCGGGCTCGGCCCCCGCGGCGAGCGCCTGGAGCCACTGCGCCGAACCGATTTCGCCACCGACGACGACCCGGGCGTTGTTGGACATGTTCTGCGCTTTGAACGGCGCGACGCTGACACCCTGGCGACGGAGCCAACGGCAAAGGGCCGTGACGACGAAGCTCTTGCCGGCGTCGCTCGAGACACCTTGGACCATCAGGGCCGGCACGTCCGAATGGTATCGGTCCGCGGGCGAGCGGGACCTCGAAGGCTTAGTCGGCGTCGACGGCGGCCCGAAACATGGCCAGATCGAGCTTGCTCATGCTGAGCATCGCGGTCATGGCGCGCTGCGCACGCACCGGGTCGGGGTCGCCGAGGAACCGCGCCAATTCGACCGGGACGACCTGCCAGGCGACCCCGAAGCGGTCGGTCAACCAGCCGCACTTGCCCTCCTCGCCTCCCGCCGACAGCGCGTCCCAGTAGTGGTCGACCTCGCCCTGGTCCGCGCAGTTGACGCGGAAGGAGACCGACTCGTTGAACGCGAACGGTGCTCCAGCGTTGATCGCACTGAAGGCCTGGCCGCCCAGTTCGAACTCGACGTCGAGCGGCGTTCCCGAGGGCATGGGTGCGTTCTCGCCGTAGTAACTCACGTTCGTGATACGCGAGTTGGGAAAGATCGATACGTAGAACTGCGCTGCCTCAAGGCACTGATCGCTGAAGAGCAGGCTCGGTGTGATTAGGGGCATGACACCTCCTCTTCCATCACCGCGCAGCCTACGGTGGCGAGCGCTCGCTGGATCGCTCAGGCGGGGAAGCCGTGCATCTTGGTGATCAGCCCTTCCTCGACCGTGTACACCCAGATCCAGTGGGTCACCTCGGGGCTGTCGTAGCCGCTCACCGTTTCGTGGTCGACGACGACCCGACCGACCGCCACCCGGTTCACGAGCCACACGCGAAGCTCCGGGTGCGCCGCAAACGCGTCCTCGTAGTAGCGGTGAATCTCGTCTGCACTTGATCCGAGCACGCCCACACCTTCGACGGAGGCGATGGCGTCGGTGGCGAAGCTCGTCGAGACGCCAACGAGGTCTCTCTCGACGACCGCGTCGAAGAACCGCTGGACCACTTCACTCGGACTCGCCGTCACGCCCACTCCTCACCGCCGACGATGGGCGTCGGCGACGCACCGAAAATAGTGGACGGGCGAGCGCTCTCGCGACCTCGTCGATGTTTCGTCGGCGGCGCGTGGGCGGAGCCTGGTGACAAACCTCCACGCGGTGCGCCCCTTAGTTGGGGCCAACGCGCGGTAAGGCGGACTGTTCGGACCTCGACCATGAGTCGAGCGTCCTCGTGGCAGCGATAGCCAGCGGCCCATGTTGCTGCCGGTGTAACGCGACGTCACCTCTCGAGACAGAGAAGTGGGTGAGGACGGTCCGCAGCCCGCCACCAACGAACTAGGTGGACCCTGTAGAGAGGAAGTTCCCTATGAAGAAGTTGCTCGTCGCGCTCGCTGTGCCCGCCGCCCTTTCCTTCGGCGTCCTCGGGACCGCGATCCTCTCCGTCGCCCCCGCGAACGCAACGGAGACAGCCCACGTGGCCACGGCGACCAAGACGATTCATGGCACCGTCGTGAAGCTCAACCACCCGATGGGCACGACCGACTCGTTCACCCTCAAGGCCGGCGCGAAAACGTACGTCGTGCACTGGGACGACATGACTCACTGGGTGATGGGCACGAAGAAGGATTTGAAGGTTGGCGCGCTGATTTCGGCAACGGGGACAGTCAAGGGTTCGACGATCACCGCGACCAAGCTCGACCTGTAGGCACCGCCGAGCGAGGAAGACGGCGCGCCGCGACGTCGCGCGCGTAGGGTTTCCTGCAGGTAGCAATCGGTGAATCGAGGTCTGCGGTGTGGAGTCGAAGGGCCATCGGGATCCTGTTGTGCGTCGTCGGACTCGTGTGGATCGCCCAGGGAACGAACCTTCTGCACGGTTCGACGATGAGCGGGCACGGCGGCTACACGGCACTCGGTGCCGTGGTTTTGGTGGTCGGCGTCGCGGTGCTCGTCTGGACCGAGCGAACAAGAAGGAGCCACCAGCAAGAAGGCTCGTAGTCACGCGTTTCGGGTGAGTCCTGTCTTCGCCGTCGTCGAAGGCCCGCGAGGTGCGACAATGTCGACGTGAACGAATCTCTGAGTGACGCTCCCGCCCTCGCCGAGCGCATCCGCGCGGCTTTCGAGGCGCGCGACGTCGACGCCTTTGGCGCCCTGCTGCGCGACGACGTGCACTGGGGCGACGACAACCATCCACGGCGCTGCCGTAATCGTGGTGAGGTCCTCGCCGTATTCAACCACGGACTCGCGAACGGTATCGACGCCACGATCACCGAACTCGCAACGGGATCTCGCGGCGTGCTGTGCGGGCTGTCGCTGGCGACGCTCACGCCCGTGAAGGGCGTGAAGGGAGAGTTCTTTCACGTGTACCTCGTCGACGACGATCAGCGGATCTTCGCCATCCTCCGCTTCGACGACCGACGCTCGGCGAAGGTTGCTGCGGGGCTGTGACCTTCGCCCGCGTGGCCTGGCTGGCGCTGGGTGCGCTGGCGCTCGCGAGCTGCTCTTCGCCGAGTAGCACCACCACCACGACCACCAGCGCGTCGACGACCGACCTGGTGGTGAGCGCTTCGGTACGCGCGAGCCTGCTCGACGCCGCAGCCGCGTACCACCAACTTCCCCCGAAGGACTACGTCGGGCTCGATCCGCACATGACCTACTACGCGTTCGATCCGACGACGGATCTCTACTACGCGGCGGCCGGGCTCCTGCCGAGTCCCCACTCGCTCAGAGCCCAGGTCGGGACGCAAGACGACGGTGCCTACAACCTCTTCACGCACGCCCCGCACGCCGGGTGGACCGTCTTCAACGACGGGTTGGGAGCAGCCCAGGGCGCCACCTGCCCGATCAGCATCCCCGCGAGTGTTCTTGCGGTCTGGCACTGGAGGGCCGGTAGCTGCTTCCCGCCGCAGTGACGCCGTCGTTCAACCGCGCGTGGGCGGTTGCCAGGTCGGTCGGAGCCACGGATCACCGTCGCGCAGGACGCGCTCGACCCGCCTCGCGACGTCGATCATGAGCCACTCGCTCTGTGGGCGCCCAATGATGGCGAGCCCGACAGGCAGCCCGCCCACGAGCGCGAGGGGCACGCTCATGATGGGCCAGCCCGCGATGGCGGGCGCCGTGGTGGCAGGACTCGCTGGACCGGGGTGTCCTCCGACGACGAGGTCGCTCTTCCACGCGGGGCCGTAGGCGGGGGCGAGCACGACGTCGACGCCGTCGAGTCCGGGCGTGAGACAGGTCTCAACGGCCCACGTGAGGTTCCGTTGCCGCGCCTCGGAGTAGGCGGGGCCGCCGCGTCCCTTTGACTCGACGGCCGCGACGAACAGTTCGTGCCCGAAGTACACCTGTTCCTGATCGGCGTGCTCGTCCTCGTACTGAATGACCTCTTCGAGCGAGCGCACCCCCTCCCCCGGGCGTTGCGCCAGGTACGCGCTGAGATCGTCGTAGAGCTCCGCGACGAGTACGGCCAACTCGTCGTTGCCCTCCGCCTCACCGGGCACGGCCATCTCCCGTTCGACGATTGACAGCCCGGCCGCCCGAAGTTGGTCCAGCGCGACGTCGAACGCCCGATCGGTCTGAGGGTGACTGGTCCGCCAGTTCGTGGCGACGGCGAGGGTTTGGGTAACCGTCGTCTCGGGCGCGGTACTCGCGGCCAGGACGCCGTAGAGGAGAGCGACGTCGTCAACGTCGCGACCCATCGGACCGGGGCTGTCCTGACTCGCGCTAATTGGCACGACGTACTGGCGCGGGACGTTGCCCACCGTCGGCTTGAGCCCGACGACGCCGTTGAGCGACGCCGGGCAGACGATGGAGCCGTCGGTCTCCGTGCCGACGGCGAGGGGTGCCAACCCGGCGGCGAGCGCGGCACCCGAACCAGACGACGACCCGCCGGCCGATTTGTCCAACGCCCACGGATTGGCCACCAAGCCGCTCGTGGCGGAGTAGCCGCTCGTCGACCGAGGCGATCGAATGTTGGCCCACTGACTGAGGTTGGTGCTGCCGAGCACGATCGCACCGGCTTCGCTGAGCCGAGCCACGAGCGGCGCTTCTCGCGCCGGACGTCCCAGGAGCGCGGTGGACCCGGCGACGCCGGGAAGGCCCGTCGCCTCGACGTTGTCCTTGATGAGGACTGCCAAGCCGTGCAGGGGCCCGCGCGAAACACCCCACGCACGTTCAGCGTCTCGTTCGGACGCGACGTCGCGCGCCGAGGCGTGGAGGGCCGCGATCGAGTTGAGGGCCACCTCGTTGCTGGGCGCGTCGATCGCGACCACGCGGTCGAGCAACGTGTCGATGAGTTCGCGAGAACTGAGGTCGCCAGCGCCGAGACGGGCAAGGATCTCGCCGCAGGACAAGTACGCGAGTTCGCTCGTGGCCTCATCGGGATCGGGCACCGTCCTACCTTAGGTCGGGGGCTTCGAGGGTCACGGCGCCAAGTGCGACGGAGCATCGGTGTGCGTCGCACCGTGCCGATGCGAGACTGAGAGGGTGCCGGCAACTTTGACGACGCCGATGCTCGTGAAACTCGGTGTGCGCGATCAGTCCGACGTCGCGATCGTCCACGGCAACGGCACCGACGGAAGATAGCTAGACGTGCGCGTCCTCCTGGCGGCTCTGCGTTGTCCGAAGGGCGACGTCGACGCCAACCTCGCCGCGCACCGGCGGCTCGTCGAGGTGGCGAACGCCGCGGGCTGCACGCTGGCCCTCTTCCCGGAGATGTCCATGACCGGTTCTGTAGACCCGGTGGCTCATCCCGAGTGGCTGGTCACGCTCGACGACGAAAGGATCTCCGCCCTCGCCACGACCGCCGCCGCAGCGGGCGTCGCCGTCTGTTTTGGTGTCGCCGAACGATCAACGACGGGGGCGCACATCACGCAGATCATGGTCGATCGCGAAGGTCGGACAAAGGTGCAGCGCAAGCGTCACCTCGGCGAGGGCGAGGAGTCTTTTGTCCCGGGGACGCGCGACGAGACGTTCGACGTCGAGGACGTCAAAGTGGCGGTGGCCATTTGCGCCGAAGCCGGTCACGACGCTCCCTTCGACGCCGCCGCTGACGAGGGCGCGCGACTCGTGCTCTTTCCCGCGGCGCCCGGCCTCCACGGACGGCGAGACGGAGAGGAGTCTTGGCGCCGTGGCTTCGCCTGGTGGGAGGAGAGCAGCCTCGGTGACGCACGACGCCACGCCCGGCGTTTGGGACTCTGGGTGGCGCTAGCCGGCCAGGCCGGCTCAACGGTTGACGAGGACTTCCCCGGGCTCGCGGCGCTCGTGAGTCCAAACGGCGACGTCGTCGAGCGACTGCCCGATTGGCGTGAGGGGACTCTCGTCGTTGACGTTCCTCTGTGAGTTCGAAACTGAACCACCACAGCCCGTCGTCGTCAACGAGTGGCGCGAAACCGCCAAAAGCGTCGTGGTACCGTTCTCTAGAGAGCGACCGTCTCGCCAGGTGCCGACGTCGGCATTCGCGTGGGTGGCGCTCCACGATGCAGGTCGGGAGGTCATCGTGCGAAAGACTGTGATCGTCGCCGTACTCGCCGCGTCGCTCGGACTCTCCGCGTGTGGCGCCGCCGCCAAGGCGACGCTCGACGGGGCGGTCGCCTCGCTCGGCTCGTCGGCGGACCTCCAGGTGCACCTGACGGCCAGTGCCTCGGGTACCGGCAGCGCGCAGGCCCAGACCGTCCTCGCCGCTCTCTCCCTTGACGCGCGTTTCTCGAACCCCACCGGCTCGGCGCTGTCGGATTCGTCGCAGGCCAACTGCGAGCTCATTGTGAACGCCGGTGGCCAGGCACTGCTCGACGTCCGCGACGTCGCGGGCACCCTCTACGCCGAGGTTGACCTCACGGCGCTCGCCAACGTTCCCTCGGCCAACGTCTCGCCTTCGCAGATCGCGGCGCTCCAGGCGCTCTTCGGAGGGCGCTGGTTCGAGTTCCCCCAGAGCCTCATCGCCACCTACTTCCCGAAGACCGCGGCCAGCGCGGCCCAAGCAGCGAAGGAGCAAGCGGCCGCCTCAACGATCTTTGACGCGCTCTCGGCACTCGTCGACGCCGCGCCCTACACCACGCTCGCCAACGGCGGCCTGTCCCAGACGGGCACGCTCGAGTCGGTCGCCACGGCGGTGTTGCCAGCGATCGAAGGGGTGAGCGGCGAGAAGATCCCCGTCGGCAGCGTTCCCGGCACCTACACCGTCACGCTCACGACGTCGGGCAGCGCCGCCACTGGCGGCTCGATCGCGATCACGGCGCCGAACGGCACGAAGGGCAACGAGAGCGTGGAGCTCGACGCGACGGTGACGCACGACAGCGACGCCATCACCGCGCCGACCGGTGCCACGGTCATCACATCGACACTCCTCAAGGGGCTGCTCGCCCAAGCCACGTAGAGCAGGCTTCAGCGTGACACGACCTCAGCGTCGGCAGTGAGCCATTCGCTCCGCGTGGGCGCCGCGGGCGCCGTCGCCATCGCGTACGCGTGGCTCGCGACCGGGGTTCGGCCATTCAGCGCGGGCGCGTACACCTACGTGGCCGTTCCCTCGCTCGTCGCCGTCGTGCTCTCTGTCGCCGCGGAGTCGCGTCGACGCGCCGAGCGAGCACCAACGCCCCGCGCCACCAGGGCGCTCGCACGAGCGAACACGACTCCGTGGTGGTCGATCTTCGTCGCTGCTGTCGCCTTGGAAGCGGTCGGCTTGGCCCTGGGCGGGCGCTCGAAGACGGTCCCCACGCTCAGCACGACGGTGGACCACCTGCTCGTCACGCACGCCGTGCGATGGCTCCTGTTCGTCGCGTGGCTCGCGGTAGCCGCGTGGTGGCTCCAACGACGGACCTCTCGAGCGGCCTGACGTGTACGGGACGGTTCTCTGGCTCGCCCTACTCGGAGCGGGGGTCACGATCGAGCTCGTCGCGCGAACACAACGCCGTACCGCGACCCTGTCGCGCTTCCTTCAGTCGATCGCCGCGCGGGGCGTCGGCCGTGCGGCGCTCCTCGCGTTCTGGCTCTTCGTGGGACTGCATCTCTTCGCCCGCTACACGCTGCCTGGTCGCTAGCGACCGACCAATCAGTCCTCGTCGTGGAAGCGGCGGAAGAGCTCCGTCAACGTGTCGAGCACCTCGGGGGCCAGGTCGTCGGGGCTGACGACGCCGCTCGCGGCGATGGTCTCGCGCATCTGCTCAACGAAGGCGGTGCAGGCGTCGCAGCCGGCGAGGTGCCGCTCGAGCCGTTTGCGGTCGCGCCGTGACAGCGACCCGTCCAGGTAGTCGCTCACGAGCTCGACGGCTTGCTGGCAGACCAGCCGTGACGGCGTCAGCTTCATGACCTCTCACCTCGCATCGCGTCCTCGACCTCGTTTCGAATCCTCGCTCGGCACCGGTGCAAGATGACTCGCACGTTGGCCTCGGAGATCTCGAGCAACTGCGCGACCTCCATGGTGGACAGTCCTTCTACGTCACGCAGCGTTACAACAGCCCGCCCCGTCTCGGGCAGTCGCGCAATCGACGCGTGCACCAGTTGGACCAACGGCGCGTTTGCGATGTCGTCGTCGACGCGGTCGGTGAAGGGCGTCGGTGGTGCAAGCCACGCGCCGCCAGCATCGAAACGGTTCGCGGCGACGGAGTGCTCGGCGGCGAGTGGGTCGACCGGCACGACCCGGTGCTCCTTCGTGCCGGTCGTGCGCGCCCGATTAACGAGGATGCGAAACAGCCACGTCTTGAACGACGAACGTCCCTCGAAGCGCTCGACGCCGCGCAGGACCGCGATCCACGTGTCCTGGGCCACGTCCTCGGCGCTCGCCTCGCTGTTCACGTAGTAGCGCGCGACGCGGACGAGTGACTCGTGGTAGCGCGTGACGACCTCGCCGAAGGCTTTCTCGTCGCCCGTGAGCATGCGCGTCACGAGTTCGGTGTCGTCCATTTCGCCACGCTATCGGTAATCCCTCGTCACCAAAAGTTCGTGTAACGCGATCGCGCGCACGCGGACTGTTCTCTGGCAACCATGCCCTACCCCAGGAGGCAGCAATGAAGTTACGCACCACCATTCGAGCAGCCAGCGCGTCGGCGCTCGTCCTCGGCGTCGGATTCGGACTCGTGAGCTTCGCCGGCGCCGACAACTCGGTCCCCCCGTGGGCCCAGTCCCGCCAGGCACTCTTCGTCGAGACCGACGCGGCGTCGGGCAATACGATTCTCGCCTACCACCGCGCGAGCGACGGCACGATCTCCTTCGCCGGCAGCTACGCGACCGGCGGAGACGGCGCTACCGCAGTGAACGCGACGGCCGACCCGCTCGCGAGCCAAGGTGGCCTCACCCTCATCAATAACGGCCAAGAGCTCGTCGCCGTCAACGCCGGCAGTGACACGATCACCGTCTTCGCGGTGGACGGCACGCAGTTGAGCCGCGTCCAGCAGCTCTCGAGCGAGGGACAGTTTCCGAACTCGGTGACCTCGAACGGTCACCTGGTGGCGGTCGTGAACGGCGGGGGGCAAGGCACGGTCGCCGAGTACGCGCTGCTCGGTGGGTTTCTCGTCCCCCTACCCGGGCAGGTGCGCTCGCTCGGACTCTCGAACACGACGCCGCCTGACTTCCACCAGGGCCCCGGTGATATTGGCTACACCCCGAACGGCAAGTTCCTGATCGTCACGACGAAGCTCCCCACCAACGACTACGACGTGTTCTCGGTCGGTGGCAACGGCGCGCTCGCCGCGAACCCGGTTAAGACGCCCTCGGTGAATCCGCTGCCCTTCGCGTTCGTCTTTGACGCCAACGGCAACGTGGTGTCGACCGAAGCCGGCGCCAGCGCCGTCACGACGTACCGGGTCAACAAGGACGGCACGTTGACCTCACTCGGCACTGCCCCGGACGGTCAGATCGCGCTCTGTTGGATCTCCGGCGCGAACGGCTACTTCTTCGGGTCGAACTCGGGTACCGCCAACGTGAGCTCCTTTGACGAGACGGCCACCGGCGCGCCCCAGGTCGTCTCGGCGACCGCGGCGACCGCTCACGCGGGCACCATCGACTCGGTGGTCTCACCCGACGGCCACTTCCTCTACGTCGAGAGCGGCGGCGCGGGCACCATCGACACGTTCGCGATCGGCGCGGGTGGATCGCTCACGCAGATCGAGACGATCTTCAACGTCCCGCTCGCCTCTGAGGGCATCGCCGTCAGCTGACCCTCCAGCACGCCAAAGCGCCCCGGCTCAGCCGGGGCGCTTTGGCGTTGCCGGTGAGTCTCAGTAGTCGACGGCGCTGTTGTCGCTACGCACCGTCCCAGCGCGCCATCTCCGCCTCGAAGGGGTCGAGCCCCATTGGCCCGAGCGCCAGTGCGTCGGCGTGAAACTTCTTCAAGGAGAACCCGTCGCCGAGGCGCGCCCGCGCGGACTCGCGCGTGCGCATCCAGACGCGCTCGCCAACCTTGTACGAGATTGCCTGGGCCGGCAGACCGAGGTAGCGCTCGACCTCGGAGGTCGACACCTCGTGACTCTCGAGGACTCGCTCTTCGAGGACCGCGACGGCCATCTCCGCGGTCCAAACCCGACTCGAGCAGTCACCAAGCCCGCCGAGCTCGCCGAGATCGGACGGCGCGGGCAGCTCGAGGTGGAGCCCTATGTCGACCATGACCCGCGCCGCGCGCAGTGCCTGTCCTGAGAGGAACCCCATCTCCTCGCCGGGATCCTCGAAGAAGCCAAGCTCGTCCATCAGTCGCTCCGCGTAGAGGGCCCACCCCTCGCCGTAGCCGCTGGTCCACGCCTCGAGGCGGTGGAAGCGGCTCTGGCGATCGGCCTCGATGATCGAAGTCGCGCACTGGAGATGGTGACCGGGGACCCCCTCGTGGTACCAGGTCGAGGCGTTGCGCCACCAGGTGAATGAGGTCGCCCCAAGCGTCGGGAACCAGGTGGTGCCCGGTCGGGAGAGGTCCTCGCTCGGCGGGATGTAGTACGGGGCGGCCGCCGATCCCTCGGGCGCGAGGCGCGCGTCACAGAACCGGATCCGCGGGTCGATGTCGAAGTGCACCCCGTCGAGCTTCTCGACGGCGCTCTCGGTGAAGGCGACGAGCCGCCGGAGCAGCTCGTCGGTTCCCTCGATAATTCGACTCGGGTCGTGGTCGAGGAAGTGGGCGACCTCGGCGAGCGACGTCGCCTCAGGCACCAGGTCGCGCGAGATCTCCCACATGCGGTCGTTGATACGGCGCAGGTCCTCGTACCCCCAGGCGTAGAGCTCTTCGAAGTCGAGGTTCGCGCCGTTCCAGTACGTCGACCACGCGCCGTACCGCTCGGGGCCAGATGAGTCGCGCTCGTTGGCCCGTGGTGCGAGGCTCTCGAGCATCCACGCGGAGAGCGCGCCGCACGCGGCGTCGGCTTCGCGGGCCGCGGCGACGAGTTCGCTCGACTCGCCCGCGCCCGGCGCCACGCGTTCTACGAATCTCTCGTAGGTCCCGTCCGCGTGCGTGGCCGCCTGTTCGCCAACGCCGACCACGTGGCGCCGCGACGGCAACTCGCCGATCTCTGCCAACTGCGCCAGGGTGACCTTCCAACCCTCGAACGCTGGACCCACCCGTCGAAGTCGTTCGGTGATCACGTTGAGGTCGCCGGCGCTCTCGACCGGCATGAGTTCGAAGACCTGTCGGACCTCGGAAAGCGGCGACGTCAGGACGGAGAAGACTCGTTGACTCTCGCCCGACTCGAGCAGCCCGAGGCGCGAACGGAGTCGCTCTTCGAGCACGGCTAGGGCGACGCGATCGATCTCGTCCTCGGGCTGGAGGGCGGCGAACTCGTCCAAGAACTCGAGCACCATGGCGACGTCCGAGGTCCTCCGATCGGGTGAGAAGTCCGGCAGCAGATGATCGAACTCTCGGATGCCCGACTCGGTCGCAAAGAGCGGATTGGCGGCGGCGTCACGTTCGACGACGTCACTGGCGAAGGCGAAGACCGCGGAGCGGTGGGTCGCAGTACTCACGTATCTCTCCGTTCGGCGAGGGTGGCTCGCGCTGTCCCACCGTAGCAACGGTGCAGAGCGGCCCCCAAGCCGGCCATTCCTAAGACGTCAGACCGTCCCACGACCAACGCGGCATCGCTTGTCCGGTCGGCACGGTGGAGCCGAGCGGCGCGTAGGACTGCACCTCAGTGGTCGCCCAGACCACGAAGTCGTGGAGCGCTCGGCGAAACTCGGGGTCGTCGGACCAGCCGGCGTCATCCAGCGCAAGGTCGAAGCACGAGACGAAGCGGTCCGCCATCTCCTGATACGCGCCGGTCGCGGCGTGGACCTCGAGCATGGCCGAGTGACCGCCGTAGATCGCCGAGTAGGTGGTGGGACCTCCGAAGACCTCAGCGAGGTAGCTGGCCAAGTGCTCGACGTGATCGGGGTCCGAGGTCTGTGAGAAGGGATGAAAGAGCACGGGATCGCCGAGGCAGCGATCGTGCAGCGCCGTCGCGAACGTGACGAACGCGACGTCGCCGCCCGCTACCTCGTACATGCTTCGTCGCTCGGTCAACGTCGTGCTCCTTCGAATGGTCCTCCTCGAAGGTAGCCGTCGCCCGAACGCCACGACGCCCGGCCCCAAAGGGCCGGGCGTCGTGGCGTTCGGGCGAGAAATCGTCACACGTTGACGAGCTCACGCTCCCTCGCAAGACCGACCGCGAGCTCAATCGTCTCTGGCGTGCGACGCGCGTGCCAGAAGCCGAAGGCGACCAGCAGAGCCATCAACGCGGCGAGGGCGAAGGAGACGATCGCACCCCACAGCGCGATCGCGCCGATCTGGGAGAACCCGTAGGCCTCGAGTAGAAGCCCGCGAAGGGTGGTGCCCTGAAAGCTGGTCTGGACCTCTTGGGCCAACGCCGTGTTCGAGGGGTTGGCCCTGGAGGCCGCGCTGACTTTCGCGTACACGCCGCCGAAGGGCATCTCAGAGAGGTGCACCGCGATGAAGTGGTCGGCGTACGCCTCGGCCTGCGCGCCCGTGGTGAGCGGCTCGCCCGCGTACTTCTCCAGGTACGGGATCATGCCCGGGGTGATTTCGGTGCCCGCCTTGGCTTGGGCGAACGCCGCCCTCGTCGGAAAGACGATCGCCTGCTCGGCCAGCTGGTTGTGGACGTTCGAGTTCGTGAAGTTGTATCCCCACGTCAAGAGACTGCCCGCCACCAAGAACGTCGCGACGAGAATGAGCCCCGCCACGCTGGCGAGAACATCAAACATTTTGCGTTGCATTGCTTTCTCCTTTGGTGAAGTGCTGCTCCTCCAGTGTGGGAGACGCGGGGAGTGCAGAAATAGGGTCCAACGTCACGACTACTAGGGACGTTGGTCCCTAACGCTTCGTGCACCCAGCGCTCGAGACTGGGTGCATGGAGTCGCCAACTGCACGAGCATCTGCGTTCCGAGCCGTCGTCGACGAACGAACACCAATAGGAAAGAGAGGTACGCCATGAAAGCACTCGTCTACCAGGGTCCCAGGGCCAAGGCCTGGACGGAAGTCAACGACCCCACGATCATCGACGACGCCGACGCGATCGTTCGCGTCGACGTCACCACCATCTGCGGAACCGATCTGCACATCTTGAAGGGCGACGTGCCCGAGGTCACCGCGGGGCGGATCCTCGGCCACGAGGCCGTGGGCACCGTCATGGAGATTGGGCCGAGCGTCAAGACCATGAGGACCGGCGACCGGGTGCTCGTCTCGTGCATCTCGGCCTGTGGTTCGTGCCGCTTCTGTCGGGAAGGCCGCTACGGCCAGTGCCTCGGGGGCGGCGGCTGGATCCTCGGTCACCTCATCGACGGCACGCAGGCCGAACTCGTGCGCGTGCCCTTCGCCGACACGTCGACCTACCGGGTTCCCAAGGGAGTCAGCGATGAAGAGATCCTGATGCTGGCAGACATCCTGCCCACCGGCTACGAAGTCGGCGTGCTGAACGGCCGGGTGCAGCCCGGGGACACGGTGGCGGTCGTCGGGGCCGGGCCAATCGGACTCGCGGCGATTACCGGGGCGAAGCTCTTCTCGCCGAGCACGATCATCGCCATTGACCTTGCTGACGAGCGACTCGACGCCGCGAAGCGCTTCGGCGCCGACGTCGTCTTCAACAACGCGCACGAGGATCCGGTGGCTTTCGTCCAGGGCCTCACCGGTGGACTCGGCGCCGACGTCGCCATTGAAGCCGTTGGCGTGCCAGCAACCTTCGAGCTCTGCGCCGCGCTGGTGCGTCCCGGCGGACACGTCGCGAACATTGGCGTGCACGGTAAGGCCGCGACGCTGCACCTTGAGACGCTTTGGATCCGCGACGTCACTGTGACGACCGGGCTCGTCGACACGTACGCGACGCCGACCCTCTTGCGACTGGTCGCCTCACGCCAGATTGACGCCGGAGCTTTCGTTACCCACCGCTTCGCGCTCGATGACATCGTCAGCGCCTACGACACGTTCGCGCGCGCTGGCGAGACCGGAGCACTCAAGGTCGCCTTGAGCAGGTGATGTCGGATCAAACCCTTGAGAGCGTCGTCGGCGACGTACGGTGAGTGCGCCGTGGATGGCTCGTCGTCTGATGCACCAAGCGGGACGACCATGTACGTTGGCCTTCTCATGGCGGTGCTTGAGGAGTGGTTCACGCAACCGGCCGAGGACGCGCTCGTCGAGCACGCCCTCACGTGTCGCCGCGCGCTGAACGTCGCCCACGGCCTGCGAGGTGCCGACACGTACGAAGCGATCGCGGCCGAGGTCTCCTACGATCGCGCACTGATCCAGCTATGTCGCGGCCGAGCCATTGAGGCGTCGCCCTCGATGTTCTCGCACCCGCACGAGGCCCGCCGACACCTCGAACGCCAACTCCGCGAGGCCGGCGTCGACCTGGCCGTCCTCGCGCGCAACGACCTCGGTTAGCTGTCGGTCGTCTTGCGAGTCGGGTCGGCCTTCAGCTTCGTCGCGAATATCGCGGCCTCGGTGCGATTGGTCATGTCGAGTTTGGCGAGCAACCCGGTGACGTAGTTCTTCACCGTCTTCTCCGAGAGGAACATGGTCTCGGCAATCTGACGGTTGGTGAGCCCTTCGGCGATGAGGTCTAAGAGCCGGGCCTCCTGGACGGATAGTCGCTCGATCCCCGAGACGGCCTTGGGCGGGTTCGCTATGCGATCGATCACCTTGGCGACGGCCCGGGGATCCATGAGCGAAACGCCTGACGCCGCGCGCTTGACGTCGTTGATCAGGTCGCCCGCACGGATCTGCTTGAGAAGATAGCCCGCCGCCCCCGCCATGACGCTCGCGTAGAGCGCCTCGTCGTCGGCAAAGCTTGTCAACATCAAGCACGTGATCTCGGGGTACCTGGAACGGACCTCGCGACAGACCTCGATCCCGCTGCCGTCCTCTAGACGAACGTCCAAGATCGCGACGTCGGGCCGCGCCAGTGGGAGGCTGTGGAGGGCCTCGGCCACGCTCGAGGCCTCGCCAACCACCTCGATGTCGTCGTCGCTCTCGAGCAGACTGCGCACGCCTTCGCGCACCATCTCGTGGTCGTCGAGGAGGAAGACACGAATCGGCACCGTCTTCATTCTGTCAGGGCCGTCGCGCCCGAGCGGCGGCGTCCTCGCGCCCGACACGTGACACCGTTGGCTACCATCGAATCAGTGCCCTACCGACGGATCGATGACCCCGAGAAGCTTCGGGGTCTGCTCGAAGCGGTCTTCATGATCGAAGCGGACATCGAGTTAGCTTCTCTGCTGCGTCACATCGTTGAAGAAGCCAGCGCTCTCGTCGGCGCTCGCTATGGCGCGCTCGGGGTCCTCAACCAGTCGCGCACCGGACTCGACGAGTTCGTCACGACGGGCCTCTCCGCGAGCGAAGAACTCCTCATTGGCGCACGGCCAGTCGGAAGGGGCGTGCTCGGCACCTTGATCAGCGAGCCCGAGCCGCTGCGCCTCGCCGACCTGCGGTCTCACCCCGACAGCTACGGCGTGCCCCCGAATCACCCGCCGATGACCTCCTTCCTCGGTGTGCCCGTGCGCCTGCGCGACGAGGTCTACGGCAACCTCTACCTGACCGAGAAGCGGGGCGCGAACGAGTTCACTGAAGAGGACCAGTACCTCGCCGAGGCGCTCGCGATCGCCGCGGGCATCGCCATTGAAAACCACCGACTCCACGAGCGAGTCCGCGTAATGAGTTTGATCGACGACCGCGACCGCATCGCTCGCGACCTCCACGACCGCGTGATCCAACGGGTCTACGCCGTGGGCATGGGTCTCCAGGAGGCGACGCGCTCCAGCGATTTGCAACAGGTGCTGCGTCGGGTGGACAAGTCCGTTGACGATCTTGACGCGACGATCAACGATATTCGGACCTCCATTTACGAACTCGGCGATGACACGATGCTGGGTGGTCTACGACACGGCGTCCTCGAACTGGCGAGCGAGCTAGCGCCACTTCTCGGCGCAAGGGCCGAGGTCAGATTCTTGGGACCAATCGATAGCACCGTCTCCCAGAGAACGGCTGACCACGTGCTGGCGGTCGTGCGCGAAGGGCTCACCAACGCCGGCAAGCACGCCGGCGCGACGCGCTACGCGGTCCTCGTCAAGGCGAAGGACGACTTGACCCTCGAGGTGGCTGATGACGGCGTCGGCTTCGACGTCGACCACGTCACGTCTGGCCTGGGTCTCGCCAACCTGCGCCACCGGGCGCAGAAGCTCGGCGGTACTTTCAACGTGTCCTCATCGCCCGAGGGCACCCGCCTCATCTGGCGGGTGCCCCTTCAATCATCTTCAGCAACGTCTACTGGCGCCCGGCCCTAGGAGCTTCGCGAGCGCGCCGATCGAACGACTCGTCGCGCGTAGGTGCGTTCGCTAGCCTCCATCGAGAGGAGGACCGTGGTCCCGAGGTCGTACTTGGAGTTCATGATCACGTCGGCGGGCGCCGCTGGAGCGATGATCGGGCTGTTGTTCGTCGCGGTGTCGCTTCGATCAGACCTCGTGTTTGGCTCTCGGGCGACCCAGAGGGTGCAGACGCTGGCGGGTAGCAGTTTCACCGGACTCGTGAACGCGTTCTCACTGTCGCTGCTCGCCATCGTGCCCTCGACCAACGTCGGCGGGTCAATGGTCGTCTTGTCCCTGCTCTGCCTCTACAGCACCCTCAAACTTCACACCAGCGGACCGAGGGACACGCATCAGTATCGCCTGCTCATCCTCACCTGTGTCACCTACGTCGCTCAGTTCGCTGGCGGCGTCACGCTCCTCGTTCGAACGCACACCGTGTGGATCGTGAACGCGACGTGTTACCTCATCTTCGTGTCTTTCGTGCTCGCGCTGGTGCGCGCGTGGCAGCTGCTGCGCGCTGAGGGCCCTACGCCCACCGGGCGGGCGACCTAGACCCCGCCGCTACCCCGTCGAGGTGAGGATCGCGCGAGCGCGAGCGCCCACCGCGATACTGATGACAGGGTCGCGGGCCGGGTTGAGCCACCGCATGATCTGATTGAGCGGTGCGGCCGGGATCGCGACGCAACCCTCAGTGGGCGCGCCGAAGCTGACGTGGAGGAAGAAGCCGCTGCCCGCGCCCTTCACCACCGGCTGCGTGTTGTAGTTGATGACGACGGCGTGGGCGTAGGCCGCACCGGCGTAGTAGAGGTTCTCCGAGTTGCCGCCCGGTGAGACGGCGCCGTGCACGTGGCGGTTGTACTCCGGCGAGGCCGGGTTCTCGTCCCACCAGTCGTCGGGCCCCGCCTGGAAGTACGGCAGCCTCGTGCCGTTGTTCGGCTGGTTCCCGAAGGCTTGGGTCAAGGTGAAGACGCCACTTGGTGTCCGGCCGAGGCCCTCTCTCGTCGGGCCGACGCCGTTGATCCCGACGAACGCGACGACCGGTGCGAAGACCTGCACGTAGCGTCCGCTCGTCAACTGCCACGTCCGAAGGACCGCGACGCGTGAACGCCCCGTCGCAGCCTGGACCGTGATGATCTGCCCGGGCGCACTGGTCGCCGAGGCGCGCGGCGCCAAACCCGAAATGACCGCTACCGGCGCGACGAACGAGGCGACCACGAGCGCCGTACGGCGAACGCCGCAAAGAAGAGTGCGAAACATTGTCACGTGACACCACCCTAATTTTGAGGGAACGCGGTCGCGAGGTGACGCGGTGTCAGAAGGAGGCGGCGTTAGTAGGTCGACGTCGACGTCGGATCGCTCGCGAGCACGGTGACGCCCGTTGCGTTCACGACCCGCACACTCGTGATGCGCGACAGAGAGACGGCGCACGCCATCGTCGCGTTAACGGTCTTGCCCGCTACGGCGCGATAGGTTCCGGCGGTCCACCACGTCCCGTTCGCGGTCTTCATCGACACCGTGTAGATCCCGTTCGCCGGGAGCCCGTGTTCGCTGAGGTGCACCGACGTGCCCCACGACTGGTCGACGAGGACCGCACTCGCCGTGACGGACGACGAACCGTGGAGAGCCAGCGTGCGCTGATCGGGCGTGCGAGAGGACGCAATCACGACAAGCAGGATCACGGCCGCCGCCAGTGCGCCAACGAAAGCCATCGACGCGCTCCGTCGCCGGCGCCGCCGGCGATGTACAACAGCGGCGCCACGAAGCTGGTCGAGCACCCGCGCCGTGAGTTCTGCCGGCACCTCCGCCATCGATTCGACCGCCGCGGGGTCGACGTAGTCGAGCAACTGGACCGTTCCGGATAGCTCGTCAGCCAGCGTCCGGCACTCCTCGCATCCGTCGAGGTGAGCGAGCAGTCCCGTCACCTCGTCCGGTGTCGCAACGCCGAGGGCGCGCATCGCGAGCCACCCCTGCCACCGTTCGCAGTTCACGCTGTTCATTGATCCCACCCCGACTCCTCGAGCAGAATCCGCAACATCCGCAGCGCGTAGAACGCGCGACTGCGAACCGTCCCCTCGGGGAGACCGAGGAGCTCGGCGACTTCGCGCCCGCTTCGCCCGTTGAAGTACAGCTCAACGAGCACCATCCGATGTTCAGCGTCGAGTCGCTGCAGCGCCGACTCCATCTGCCAGCCGAGCATCGCCTGCTCGATCCCGTCTTCGACGACGGGCTCGTTCGACTCGTCGAGCGACGTGACAGCCGTCTTTGTTCGCTTGACGCTCGCGTCGATGATCACTCGCCGCTCAATCGTGAACAGCCACGTGCGCAAGGAACCAAGCGCCGGATCGAATCGTGAGCGTGAGCGCCACGCCCGAACGAAGGTCTCCTGGACGACGTCCTCGGCGGACTCGGTTGAGTTGAGCGATCGACGGGCGAACCCGAACAACTCGCCGCCGTGGGCGAGGAACGCCTCGCGCAGGCCGCTCTCATCGGCGGTCTCGCGACGGGCGTCGCCGCTCACTCTCACGCTCGCCATTTCACCACGCAAGATCGTCGCGACGCTGCTCGCGTGTTGAAGGCGTGGCGCCAGCAGATGGAGCCCCCGTCTGGCCAATTGCTCGTCGCCACCATTCATCCCGTCACTTTCGGGGCCCGCCCTACCGACGTATACCGGTGCGAGCCAGCTGGCGTTCACGGCTGTGTCATGTAGCCCTCACCGCTGAAAGGGGCCCTGCTCGCTTAGGAAGCTGAGAAATGGGGATTGTTGATAAAGCCCACGATGGTGCCGTCGGGGGTCTTCACCGTCGCGGTGATGATACGGTCGCCGACGTCGCTCACCGGGCTGTGCTCGACGGCGCCGGCGTCCAGAGCGGCCGCCACCGCCACCGCGACGTCGTCGACGCCCCAGTACGTGAGGGCTCCTCCGGCGGGATCGGCGTCGGGGAGTAGCCCGAGTTCGTAGCCGCCAGGGCTGAAGCCGACGTAGAAGGGTTCGTTGAAGTAGGGCTCTGCACCGAGAAACGCCGACCACCACGCTCTCGCCGCCGCCAGGTCGGGTGCAGGGTAAATCACGGTGCGCAGTCCGAGGAGACGTGTGGCCACGGGTTCCGTTCTACCAGTCGACTGGATCACGTGCCATTCGCCTCGACCGGCAGTCGGCACTGTCCTTCGTCAATCGCTCAGACGCCGAATTCGGCGAGGCGCACGAGCGCACGATCGGCCGCGAGGCGCACGCGGGGCACGTCGTCGTCGAGCAACCCGGCCATCACGTCGACGGCTTCGACGATCTGATGGCGAGCCACGACCTTCGCGCACATCTCTCGCACCCGCCACGACTCGTCGCTCGGCCCCGCGAGCACGACGTCGATGGCGGTGTCGTTCCAGGCGTAAAGAAAGCCTCGCATCGCCCAGACACGCGGCCAATAGCCGTCGAGGCCACCCTCACGGCCCTCGATAACCTGCTCGGCCGCGGGGCCGGCCAACGCGAGGAGCGTTTCGGGTCCCACGTCTTCGCCGGCGAGAATCGCGACGCAGCTGGCGACCACCGCCTTCGTGCCCCGCTTTCGACACTCCGCCTCGACGCTCTGACGTGGTGAAACACCCCAGCGACTCGCGATCATCGAAGCTGCACTCCTTCTGGCGAGCCGCCCACTTCCACCACCGATGAGTCTCTCACGAGGTGACCTTTCCAAGCGCGTAGTCCGCGTTGACCGCGTCTTCCACCGCGCGCACGGCGGCGAGTGTCGTCGTGTCGACGCCGAGCTCGCGGTTGTAGGAGAGCGACGACGTCGAGAAGTTCTCGCTGCCGATGAAGACGGTCCCGGCGCTGACGCTGCAGTCGGCACAAATGACCTTCGCGTGGATGTAGAGCTGCGAGGAACCGAGCGTTGAGACGTGGACCCCCGCGCGCTCGAGCCGCGTGAGCGCCGCGGCGCTGTCCGAGGAGTAGGTCATCACCACCTTGACGTCGACACCTCGATGGGCGGCGCTCTCGAGTGCCGACTCGATCGCCGCGTTGTCCATCTCCTCGTTCTCGACGAGCAAGGATCGTCTCGCGACGCGGATGAGATCGACGAGCGTCGGTGTGGAGCCTGGGCTCCACACGAGTCCCCCAGCGGCGTGCGGGTCGACACTCTGGTGTGAGAAGTCGGCGTTGAAGGTCGCCGAGATCGCCGCCACGTCGGCGGACGTCGTGTCCTCGACCCAGAAATCGCGCGTTGAGGAGTAGTAGTACGACTGGAAGTTGCCGGTCCCGACGTACGCGGTGCGGCCGTCGATCACGACGTACTTCGCGTGAAAGATCGTGCCCGATGGGGCCCACGCGACGTGCACGCCACCGGCCGCGAGCACCGCCGCCGCGGCGGTGTTGTCACTACGCCCGTAGTAGGCGGAGTTCAGCAGCACCCGCACGCTCACCCCGGCGCGCGCGCGATCGATGAGATCGCCCTCGAGCGTGCGGTCCGACAACGCGTAGATCGACACGTCAACGCTACGGCGCGCCGCCAGCACGGCGCGGTCCATGAAGGAGTAACCCGCCGCCGGTTCGGTCCAGACGCCCGCAACCGAGGACACGGGGCCGAAGCGCTGGGCGGCGCTCGCCGTAGTGAGCCACGCCGAACCGACGAGCAGTACCCCCACGACGAACACGGTCGCTGCCCTCAGCACCTCGTCAGCCTACGACGGCGTCGTCGCTAGACCGCGTACCGGTTCACTCCCCCACTGGTTGGCGCGACGGCTCAACGACGTCGACCCAGATGACCTTCGCCGCGTCAAGCGTGAGAGTCAGTGGCGCGCCTGCAACCATGAGGGCGACCTCGTCGTGGCTGACGTCGGACTGCTCGACGCTCACTTCGGTTCCCTCCTTGATCGCGTGTTCAGCGAGCATCGCGAGCAGCGCCGGTGCCTCGTGTTCGGCTACCTCGGAGATCCGCCGCACCGTCGCGGGCGTGCCGGGCTCGAGGTCGGCGAGCGCGACGAGCGCGCCGTAGGGAACCGCGTGGCCGGGAATCACGTTGCCGTGGGGGCACGTCGAGGGCGAGCCCATCGACGCGTCGATCTGGTCAACGACTGCTTCAGAGATCGCCGAGGAGATTCGATCGGCTTCGACGTCGGCCGTCGCCCAGTCGAAGCCGAGCACGTCGGTGAGCCAACGTTCGAGGATGCGGTGTCGACGAACGAGGGCGGTCGCCGTCGCACGGCCGCTCTCGCTCAGCGTCACACTGCGATCGGTGCCGATGACGACCCAGCCGTCGCGCTTCATCCGAGCCAGTGCGTCGCTCACCGTCGGCGCGCTCACCGACAGCCAGTACGCGAGTCGACTCGGGCGAACGACCTCTCCCTCCGCGGCAATGTAGTAGATCGCCTCGAGGTACTTGTCGACGGTGGCGGTATGAGAGGTCGACATCTAGGCGTCGCGCCACGAAGGGCGATCGTTGTCCTCCAAGTCGACGAGGGCCATTGGCTGAGTTCTACCATCCGAGTCCCTCGCTCGATCGAGTTTCGGCTGCTCACCCTTTACAAAGTGCGACTCAAGTGGTCGTACGGCAAGCTGTCGCTGGTTCTGAGTCCCGCGCGCGTCGATGATAGCCCGACATCCACGAGGCGAGGTCGAACCACCCTCCTCCCTCGACTCGCTGTCGTGTTCATCCCGACGACCCGGTCCGCTGTTCCGCAGCGACAGATATACTTGCTTGAAGTCAAGCAACAATCTCGTGAAGGCGAGTCCCCGATGTCGCAGTTGCAGTTGCGAGCGTCCCACCCCGATCGCTACAAGTGGATCGCGCTCACCAACACGACCCTCGGGATGTTCATGGCGATCATCAACTCCTCGATCATCCTCATCTCGCTCCCCGCGATCTTTCGCGGTATCGGCATAAACCCCCTCTCCGCCGGCAACGTCGGTTACCTGCTGTGGATCTTGATGGGTTACCTACTCGTCACCGCGGTGCTCGTGATCAGCCTCGGTCGACTTGGCGACATCGTCGGACGGGTTCGGATCTTCAACCTCGGCTTCGCGGTGTTCTCAGTCGCTTCGGTGCTGCTCGCGCTCGATCCCCTACGCGGTGGCTCGGGCGCGCTCTGGCTCGTGCTCTGGCGCATCGTCCAGGGCGTCGGTGGCGCCATGCTCTTCGCCAACGCGTCGGCGATCCTCGTCGACGCGTTCCCCGACCATCAGCGCGGTCTCGCGATGGGCGTCAATCAGGTGGCGGCCATCGGAGGTTCCTTCATCGGACTCATCGCCGGCGGGCTGCTCTCGGTCGTCGACTGGCGCCTCGTCTTCTGGGTCTCGGTACCCTTCGGCGCGATCGGCACAATATGGAGTTACCTCAGCCTGCGCGAGAACGGCGTGCGCACGCCCGCGCGCATCGACTGGTGGGGCAACCTCACCTTCGCGGTCGGACTCACCTCCCTGCTCGTCGGGCATCGTCTACGGGATTGAGCCCTACGGCGGCCACTCCATGGGCTGGACGTCGCCGCTCGTGCTCTCCGCCTTTCTCATCGCGGTCGTCTTCCTCGCCGCCTTCTTCGTCATCGAGACCCGCGTCGAGAGTCCGATGTTCAATCTTCGACTCTTCAAGATTCGCGCCTTCTTCATGGGATCGGCCGCGGGCATCCTCTCGGCGATCGCCCGCGGGGGCTTGCAGTTCATGCTCATCATCTGGCTCCAGGGCATCTGGCTGCCGCTGCACGGCTACGCCTACTCCGACACGCCGCTGTGGGCGGGCATCTTCCTTTTGCCGCTCACCGTCGGATTCCTTTTCGCTGGACCGATTTCGGGTCACCTCTCGGACCGCCGCGGGGCGCGCGTCCTCTCAACGACGGGACTCTGCGTCTTCGCGCTGAGCTTCGTCGGCCTGCTGCTCGTGCCGACGAACTTCTCCTACTGGGTGTTCGCGCTGTTGATCTTCGCCAACGGCGTCGGGGGCGGCATGTTCTCGGCGCCGAACCAGGCGGCGGTGATGAACTCGGTGCCGGCCAATCAACGCGGCGGAGCCGCCGGCATCCAGGCGGCCTTCATGAACACCGGCATGGTGCTCTCGATCGGCATCTTCTTCTCGCTCATGATCGTCGGGCTCACGAACGCGCTCCCGAGGTCGATGCAACGGGGCCTGCTCGCCCACGGCGTGAGCGCCACTCAGGCGCTCAGCGTCTCGCATCTGCCGGCCGTCGGCAGTCTCTTCTCCTCGTTCCTCGGCTTCAATCCGTTGAAGAACGAGCTGCGCTCCCAGGCGCTCAGCCACGTGACCCACGCGCAGTGGTTGACGCTCACCGGCAAGCACTTCTTCCCGAGCCTGCTCACCGCGCCCTTCCACCACGGCCTGATCATCGTCTTCAGCGTGGCGATCCTCATCTCGCTCGTCGGCGCGCTGTTCTCGGCGCTGCGCGGTGATCGCTACATCAGCTCCCAGCAAACCGTCGGCGAACTCGTTGAGGACATCGCTGCAAGCTCGAGCGCCGTACCCGGCGAGGTCGCCCTCGACACCGAGGTCGTGCGATGAGCGTCGCGACGCCGTCGCGGCCGACCCGGGCGACGGCGAAGCGCCTGCGCCACACGCTGGTTCGCCTCGGGCGCGTCCTTCGACGCGAGGGCCCGACCACGCTCACCGCGTCCCAGGTCTCCGCACTCGCGACGCTCGAGGAGTTCGGCGCGATGCGCATCAGCACCCTCGCGTCGTACGAGTCGATGGACCCGTCGGTGGCGACGCGCGTCGTCGCCGGTCTCGAGGAAGCCGGCTTGCTCGCGCGCACGACCGACCCCGAGGATCGGCGCGCTTCGTTGGTCGAGCTGAGCGCCAGCGGCCGGCGGGAACTGGCCGCCCTGTGGAACGAGCGCGACCAGCGCCTTAGCGCGCTGCTTGAACGGCTCACCCCCGAGGAGCTCGCCGCCCTCGACGCCGCGATGTCGGCCCTCGAGCGGCTCTCGAGGGGCAGTTAGCTCGCTTAGGCCAGCGCGGCGTCGAGGGTGATGGTCGTGCCCGTCAGGGCCTTACTCACCGGACAGCCGGCCTTCGCCTCGTTGGCCGCCTTGACGAAGCCCGCCTCATCGAGGCCACTCACCTTGCCGCGCACCGTGATCGCGATGCCAGGGATGTGAAAGCCACCCGCGGGGTCCGGGCCGAGACGAACCTCGACGTCCACGACGAGCGACTCGGGCGTTCCCCCGGCCGCGGCGATGCCACCCGAGAGGGCCATGGAGAAGCACGCGGCGTGCGCGGCCGCGATCAGCTCCTCGGGACTCGTCGTGCCGTCGGCGTCCTCGGCGGTACGTTTCGGGAACGACACGTCGAAGGTCGCGAGCCCACTGCTCACTAGTTCGACCCGCCCCGATCCGTCCTGGAGACCACCGGTCCACGTTGAACGCGCCCTGCGTGTTGGCATTGGTCACTCCCTCTACTCGTTGCTCGACCGGCATCCTACGTCCGTCGCGACGAAACTCGTCCGCCAACGCGACTACCGGCGAGAGGGGTCGGCGTAGCGCGCCACGGTGAAGGCGATCGTCGTGGGCACGCTCAGGGCGAACACCACCAGCATCAGGGTCACGATGACCAAGGACGCGCCACGAGTGTGGTCGTGGACGAAGGCGAACTCGATCATCCCCGCGGTGATGGCGTACGCGAGCAGCGCCCACTTGAAGACGTTCACGAACGTCGTCCACGCGAAGGTCTTGACGCGACCCAGCAGCACGCCCGCCACGACGAGCAGCACGGCGGCGGCGGCGAGCAACGCCGTGGCCAAGGCGAGCGGCGATTGGCGCGGCGCGTAGGAGGCGAGGAGGATGCCACCGACGACGACGAGTCCGAGCGCCGACGAACTGAACCACCCGACCGGCGGCGCGTCGCGGCGCGGCGCGCTGGCCCGAGAGACGTCGGTGCTCATCGCGAGGCCAAGCGAGTCATGATCACCAAGGTCGCCACCTGCATCGCGCCCGTGACGCCGGCGGTGTAGATGAAGCGCTTCATCAGCTGCCCGATCAACTCGCCGTTCGGCGTGGGCTTGTTCATCTCGTAGAGCACGGCGATGTTGGCCGGTTCGAGGACGCCGAGGGCGACCACGGCCATCACGCCGACCACGCAGAACGAGATAATGAGCCAGGCGTGATTCGGGCTGGCAACGGAGAGATTGCCGAGCGAGCGCGCTACCTGGAAGCCCGTGGCCAGCGTCATCATGACCACCGTGGGCATGATGATCACCATCATGGGCATGAAACGGGCGGAGAACTCCGCCCGCGCAGGAATCGAAAGCCGCCCCAGGATCGGCCCGATGACGAAGCCAACGAAGAGGTCAATCCCGGTCCAGAGTCCACCGCCGACCACGTGGTTGAACATGAGTCCCCACCGCCAGTTGAAGCCGATGGACGCCGCGACGAAGACCACGGCGACCGCGACTACCGGGAGTCCCCGTAACGGCACGACCTGAATCTTCCGTCGCTGCGGCACCGCGTCCCTGGCGCTCGCCTCCAGCGTCTCTTGATCAGTCACGACGCCTCCCCAATCGGCGACATCCTAACCCGGAGGCCGTCGGACCGCAGAGGTCGCGACGGCCGTGACACGGCACAAAAGTTCTGTCATGATGGCGCCATGACCACCTTCACCTCACACGAAGATTCGATGCCCTGTTGGACCGACGCCATGGTCGTCACCGAAGAGCAGCAACACGACGCCAGAGCTTTTCTCACCGCGATCTTTGACTGGACGTGGGCGCTCGGCACGCCCGAGATGGGGTTCTACGACATCGCCTCGTCCAACGGCCATCCGGTCTTCGGCCTCGGACGGGCCGAGGGCGTCAACGGCGTGAGGACGATCTACTTCGCCACCTCGAACATCGAAGACGCCGTCGCGCGCGCGGTCGAGCTTGGCGCCACGGTCGCGTTCCCGGTCCACCACGTGGGAACGGCTGGGTGGATGTCGATCCTCGTCGACCCGACCGGGGCGGTCTTCGGGCTCTGGCAGGCCGAAGACTTTCACGGCTTCGGCGTCGAGTACGAGGAGAACGCGCCGGGCTGGTTCGACCACTCTTCGGCTAATCCCGAGGGGGCGGGCGCGTTCTACTCGGCGTTTTCCGGCCATGATCTCACGACGCCGGGACCCGATATGCGCATCCTCCAGCGAGGCGAGCAGTGGTACGCGAGCGTCTCGAAAACCATGAACGGCGAGTCCCCCCGGTGGAATCCGATCTACGTGGTCGACTCGCTCAAGCGAATCCACGAGACCGTCCCGCGCCACGGCGGGGCGATCATCCTCGAGGAGATGCCCGTCCCGGGCAGCGCCATCTGCGTCTTCAGCGAACCGGTGAACGGCCAACTCCTCACGGTGATGCGCGGCGGCGAGCACGAGCACCCGCACTGAGGCGCCACGTCAACGCTGCGCAGCGAGCGTCACACCTCGTTTGCTAATTTGCCGGGGTGAACCCGATCACCTTTTCCGTCGCCGCCCTGGACTGCCCTGATCCGATCGCCCTCGCGCGTTTCTACGCCGACCTGACGGGACTCGAGGTCGAGCCACTCGGTGATTTTCCGCCCGAGGACGTGGAGTGGATCGAGTTGCTCAACAACGGTCTCCCGACGATCGGCTTCCAGAAGGTCCCGGCGCACGTTCCCCCCGATTGGCCCGACGGATCCCCGCCCCAACAGCTCCACCTCGACTTCAAGGTTGCCGACCTCGACGAGGGCGAGGCCCACGCGCTACGCGTCGGCGCGAGGAAAGTCGCGAACCAGCCGGGTACCAGTTGGCGCGTCTACTTGGATCCGGCCGGTCACCCGTTCTGCCTCGTGAAGTCGGAGTCCTGAGGACGCCGTCCCTAGACGGCGCTCGATTACGACGACGTGCGACGCCGACGTCCAAAGAGCAGGTACGCCAACGCGCCGCTGGCGTTCAGACTGGCGGCTCGCCAGAACCACTTGGGTCCGCGTATCTGATCGCGGTCGCGTCGCTTCAAGTCGCGCCAGACCATAGGCGCCACGACGGCGACGATGAGCGGAGCGAGTACTAGGGGCGAGACAACTCGCGATCGTTGGTCCATTCCTCCAGTATTGGCCCTCGGACGCCAACGCGCCAGAGGATAGACTTCTACTTCGCTTCTTCGGGCTCGCCCGGGGAACACCGAGGACCTGTGGTGCAGCTCGGAGTGCACGCCGCCCTGTCAAGGCGGAGGTCGCGGGTTCAAATCCCGTCAGGTCCGCTCGACGCCCCACGGGGTATCGAGGAGGTCGAGTAGCTCAGTTGGTAGAGCGCGCGCCTGAAAAGCGTGAGGTCACCGGATCGACGCCGGTCTCGACCACCAGCGTCGCGACGAGATTCCGGTTACCCCGCGACTTCCACACGAGCGCGCAGGTGACGGCGATTGGCCGTCGCGCACCAGGGCCCGACGACCCGCAGACCACGCACCCCGACTCTCACCGTTCGCGGTGACTCGTTCGCGGGTCGACTTCGTGACGAGTGGTCCGATGCGCGCGACGACGTTCGAACCCGCGAGGCGCGCGACCAGATAGAGGGTCCCCGAGCGGGACTGACGGGACGGGTCCGTGCGGTACACGTACCGGGCGGTGACGTCCTCGCTGCCTTCGGCCATGGGCGAAACCTACCCACCGCCTGTGACGCCTCTCGTGCAACAATGCTCGAGAGACCGTGACCGTCCTGCCCACCATCGCCCCCGCCGTCGCCGCCCAGCCCGAGGGCGTCGCGTGGCCGCGCGAGACCTGGCCGCGGGGCACGCACGAGCGACAGGCCGAGCTCGAATCGGTCGTTGACGAGACGTTCACCCTCGACGAGCTCGCTTCACGAACGCCGTCGTCGTCGTCCAGGGCGGGCGCGTGCTCGTCGAGCGCTACGCCGGAGTGCGCGAGTTCTTCGACCGTCCGCCCGAGACGGTCGAGGCGACAACCCAATGCTTGTCGTGGTCGATCGCGAAGTCCATCCTGCATCTGATCCTCGGCACGCTCGTCGACGACGGGCACCTCGACCCCGACCAGCCGGCGCCAGTGGCCGACTGGCGCGACGAGAGCGACCCGCGCCACGCGATAAGGTTCGCGATCTGCTGTCCATGCGCGACGGACTCGGCTTCGTCGAGGAGTACCGGCTCGGCCAGACCGAGCGACGTCATCGAGATGCTCTGCGGTGAGGGCAAGGACGACATGGCAGGCTTCACCGCGCGCGTGGCCGCTCGCCCACGAGCCGGGCACGTTCTTCAACTACTCGAGCGGCACGACCAACATCCTCAGCCGCATCGTCGCCGAGACCTCGTCGGCTACGGCGACGCTATCGCGCGTACCTCGAAGACGCCTCTTCGAGCCCCTCGGCATGACGAGTGCCGAAGCGACGTTCGACGCGAGCGGCGTCTTCGTTGCCTCGACTTCGTCCACGCGACCGCGCTCGACTTCGCGAAGTTCGGGCTGCTCTACCTGCGTGGCGGCGAGTGGGACGGCCGTCACTCGTCTCGCGCCAGTGGATCGACACCGCCCAGGTGCCGCTGAGCGTTGAGGAGGAACGGGTATCTCTACTCCTGGCAGTGGTGGGTGAGCGGTGACGACTACGGCACGTACTGGGCGAACGGCTCACGAGGGACAGATGATCTACGTCGTGCCGGCCCTCGACGCGCTGATCCTTCGCTTCGGTCACACGACCGAGGAGCGCTACCCTCCGCGCATGGCAGTGGCGCGAGCGGGTGCTCGACGTGCTCGCGAGCGCTAGGCGCCCTCGTAGGGGAATCCGAGGTCCGGCGCGCTGAAGAGCGCGCTGGAAGGCGATGCCCCTCGTTCTCGGCGGCCACGCGCCGCCGTACCGCCGCGATCGACGACGGCGAAGAACATGCACCACGTCGGCGCCGAGTCGCTGGACGACGTGGGCCGCCTCGAGCAGACTCGTGCCGCGCGTGACGGTGTCCTCGGTGATCACCGCCCGATCGCCTGGCAAGCACGCCGGCGATGCGGCCGCCCGCGCCGTGGTCCTTCACTTCCTTTCGGACGCTGAACGCGCGAGGCGCCGTCCCCGCGTCGCCGCGACGCCGGCCGTGATGAAGCTCACGCCGTCGGCGCCCATGGTCAGTCCGCCGATAGCGGTGGCGTCACTCGGGATCGCCGCCAGCACCAGCGTCGCGAGGTCATCCATCACCTCCGGCGCGCAGATCGTCTGTCTTGGAGTCGATGAACCAGGTCGAGGTCTTGCCGGACTTGAGCGTGAAGTTGCCGCGGCGCACCGAATGTTCGAGCAGGTGTTGGCGAGCACGCGGGCCCTCGCGTCGCTCACGAGAGCACCACGCTCTCCCGCCGGCTCGCACGCTCCCGACCATCGAGGCCCTGACGCCGTTCGCTCGCGCGAGGGTGACCGCCGCCTCGGCCGCACTCGGGTCCAGCACGACCACCATCCCGAGTCCGCAGTTGAAGACCCGCACCATCTCGTTGGCGGCGACGGGTCCGCGCCGCTGAATCTCGAAGAAGATCTCGGGCGTCTCGAAGCTCGTCCATCTCGATCACCGCTTCGAGCCCGTCGGGCACACATCGCGCGCGACGTTGCCGACGATGCCCCCACCCGTGATGTGCGCGCACGGCGTGGACGCTCGCGCCAAGTTCACGGCGCAGCGACGTGATACAGGGCGCGTAGATGACCGACGGGACGAGCAGCTCCTCGCCGAGGCTGTCGAGCTCGCGCCGGGACACGCCTGTTCGCTGAGGGACGCCGACGTCGCGCACGAGCACGTCGCGGGCGAGCGAGTAGCCGTTCGAGCGAAGACCTGGGGACTGCGAAGCCCACCAGGCATCACCTTCACGCACCCGCTCTTGTCCAGAGGACCTCGCCACGTTCCACGATGCCGAGGCGAAGCCCGCGAGTCGAGGTCGTCGGGCTCGATCACGCCGGCGTGTTCCGCCGTCTCCCCACCGAGCAGGGCGGCGCCGCGCGGTCCGACATCCAGCGGCGATGCCCGCGACCAACGTCTTCGAGACGCTCCGGCTCGAGTTTGCCGACGGCGACGTAGTCCAGCACGAAGAGCGGCTCAGCACCGACGCAGGCGAGGTCGTCGACCAGCATCGCCACGAGATCGATCCCGACCGTGTCGTAACGTCGAGCCAGGCGCGCGACGTCGAGCTTCGTGCCGACGCCGTCGGCCGAGGCGACGAGGACCGGCGCGTCGAAACTTCGCGTGTCGAGCGCGAAGAGCCCGGCGAAGCCGCCGATGCCGCCTACGACCGCCGGCCCGCTTCGTGCTCGCGACGCTCGATTTGATTCGCGCCACGACCTCGTCGCCGGCTTCGATCGAAACGCCCGCACCGGCGTAGGTCCTCCGTCGACCGGCTGACCTCGAGCAGTCGACTCACCAGCGGCTACCCGCCGGTTCGATATGACCGGGTCGGCGCCGGGTAGGCGCCGGTGAGGCAAGCGTCACAGCACTCGCCGTCGAGTTCGATGGCGCTCGCAGGTTCTCGAGCGTGATGAACTCGAGCGAGTCCGAGCCGATGATACTCGTTCATCTCGGCGACCGAGTGGTTGCGCGCCGAGCAGTTCCTCGCGCGTCGGCGTGTCGATGCCGTAGTAGCAGGGCCAGGCGAACGGCGGCGAGGAGATGCGCAGGTGGACCTCGCGCGCGCCGGCGTCGCGCAGCATTCCGACGAGCGCCTTCGTCGTCGTGCCGCGCACGATCGAGTCGTCCACGACAATGAGCCGCTGACCGTCGATGTTCTCGCGCAGCGGGTTGAGCTTGCGTCGTACGCTCGTCGCGCGCTCGTCCTGCCCGGGCGCGATGAACGTGCGTCCGATGTAGCGGTTCTTCACGAGCCCGTAGCCGAAGGGAATCCCGGAGGCCTTGGCGTAGCCCTCCGCGGCCGGCACCCCGGAGTCGGGCACGCCCATCACGATGTCGGCCTCCACACGTCGACTGCTTCGCGAGCATCTCACCCA
The DNA here is from genome assembly GCA_963823815.1 of uncultured Acidimicrobiaceae bacterium. Classification (GTDB taxonomy): domain Bacteria; phylum Actinomycetota; class Acidimicrobiia; order Acidimicrobiales; family RAAP-2; genus RAAP-2. The sequence goes on along the minus strand of CAWGMU010000003.1, from coordinate 97,018 downwards.
TGCGACGTCGCGACGTGTGCACCTGGTGACCCATGAGGTACGTGTCGGGGCGAGCGAAGTAGACGAACTCGAAGATGCAGAGCTTCTGCCCACCGGCCGCCGGTTCGAGCAGTTGCGTGGACGCCACGCCGCTCTCGGTGATCGTTACCATCTCGCCGGGCGCGATCTCGCGCACGAACGTGGCACCGATGACGTCCAGCGCCGGGGACTCCGAGGCGACGATCCAACCCTCGGGCGCGTCTTCCGTGCCGAGCGTCCGAGGCAGAGTGGCCGGAAACCGAAGGGGTCGCGCACGGCGTGGATCTCGGCCGGCCTCGAGGATCACCATGGAAAAGGCACCCTCCGTCGCGCGAGAGCACCGACGCCGAGCGCCTCGGCGAGCGACGATGCCCGACGTCGACCTCGCGCGCGAGCAGCTCCGCGACGAGGTCCGAGTCCGAGAGCATCGAGGTGAATAGGACGCCGGTCTCCTCGGCCAGGGCGGTCGTGTTGGTGAGGTTCCCGTTGTGCGCGAGGGCGAAGCCCGACGCGCCCGAGCCGATCGGTACACCGGCTGCGCCGCGGTCCAGTTCGCCGAGCCCGAGGTCGAGTAGCGCGTGTGACCGATGACGAGCGTCCCGCCGAGGGCGCGCAGCGTCGAGTCGGCGAAGACGTGACTCACGAGTCCGTTGTCCTTGACGACGGTGATCTGTTCGTTCTGGAACGTCGCCATGCCGGCCGACTCTTGGCCGCGATGTTGGAGGGCGTACAGCGCGTCGTAGCAGAGCGTGCGAGACGGCAGCGGCCCGGTGCGACGATCCCGACGACGCCGCAGGCCTCCTTCATACGCCCTTCACGTTCGGGTCGTGAGGGCGCCGAGCACCGCATCAGTCTCGCACAGCACCCGGGTCGCCACGCCGACCTTCACTAACCTTCGACGGTGATTGATCTGCACACGCACTCGACGTTCTCCGACGGGTCGGACACGCCGCGCGAGCTCGCCGCGAAGGCGCACCAGCGGGGCCTGTCGGCGATCTCGCTCACCGACCACGACACGACGCTCTCCCACCACGAGATGGCCGTCGCCACGTGCCGAGTTCGGCATCGAGCTCGGTGCACCGGGGTCGAGGTGTCGCTGCGCGACAACGAGTTTCCCCTCGAGCGCGACGGCGACGCGTCCCGCGCAACGTGCACGTCCTCGCCTACTTCCTGCCGCTCGACGGCGACCACCCGCTCCAGCACATCCTCGCCGCAGCTGCGCCACGACCGCGACGTGCGCAACCACGAGCTCGCGGACGCTGCTCCAGGAGAAGGGTTTCGACAAGACTCACCCTGGACTACCTGACCGAGATGACTCGGGCAACGAGGACTCGATCGGGCGCCCGCACTTCGCGCGCGGCCATGTTCGAGCTGCACCCCGAGACTCGTGGGCGAACAGACCGAGAGACACTGGAATCGCGTCTTCGTCGACTGGCTCGGCACCGAGGCGGCCGCCTACGTCTCCGAAGACGAGCATGCCGATCGAGGAGTTCGTCGACGCCGCCGCCGGGTTCGGGCACGCGTGTTCTCGATCGCCCATCCGCTGGTCAACTACGTCGACGAGATCAGCCCACGTCGCTTCGGCGACGATGCCCCGAGTGATGGCCTCGCTGCGCGAGCGGGGGTTTCGCGGCGTCGAGGCGTACTACGGCGGCACGAGCGCGACGATCCGCGGTCGCTCATGGTCAAGCTCACCCGCGACGCCGGGCATGATCCCGACCGGCGGCTCGGACTACCACGGCACCTACAAGGACGGACGTGGCCGCTCGGGGTCGGGCGCGACGGGCGACCTTCGCGTACCCGACGAGATCCTCGACGAGATGAAGGCCGCTCGCTAGGTCGACACGCCGAGGGCGACCTCGAGCGCGCCGCGCCGCGACGCGGCGATCGCCTCGACGGCCAGATCGACGTCGACTCCGATCACGCAGCGTGGACCGCCCACGGGACCAAGTTCGACGAAGGGGACCCCCGACGTCGGTCGCGCGCTGACTGAAGGCCTGGATATCGCTGGTCGCCACCACGAAGCGACCCGGGAACTCGGCGAAGAGTTCGGCGTGGTCCTCGAGTTCGTCGACGACAGCACCGCAGCCCGTCACGGCCACCATCTCGGCCAGCGCGACAGCCAGTCCGCCGCCGCCCACGTCGTGGACCGCGGTGACGTCGCTCGCCTCGACCCGCACAGATCGGCCGCGACCTCACCGGCAACGAAGTCGAGTGCCGCGGCCAGGAGCTCGGCGTCGAAGTGCGGAGAGCGACCCCCGCGGCGACCCCGCAGGGTCGCCCAGCGAGAGCCACCTAAGGGGAAATGGTCGCGGACTCCGCGTGCTTCGCGTCCCCGACGAGAACGAGCGTCGTCGCCGTCGCGCCACTCCCACCCGGGCGGCGGGCGACCAGCGCCTCGACGACCCCGAGCAGCCCGACGACTGGCGTCGGATCGATGTCGGCACCCGCGCTCTCGTTATAGAGCGAGACGTTGCCGCCGATGACCGGCAGTCCGAGCCTTCGACACGCCTCGGTCAAGCCCGTCGATCGACTCGGAGAGCTGCCACATCACCTCGGGGTGCTCGGGATTGCCGAAGTTCAGGCAGTTGACGACGGCCCTGGCGGTGGCGCCGACGCACGCGAGGTTGGCGACGCTCTCGGCGACGGTGAGCGCGGTGCCGAGCCGCGGATCGAGCGCACACCAGCGGGGATTCGAGTCGGTCGAGAGCGCAATGCCCCGCTCGCGACGTCGGTAAGCCCGGGCCGGCCAGGCGCAGCAGCGCGGCGTCGCGGCCCGGCCCGACGACGGTGTTCAAGAAGAGTTGCGAGTCGTACTGGCGGTGCACCCAGACGGGATCGACCAACAGGGCGAGCAGATCGTCGCTCGGCGAGCCAACGGACTCGTCCGCGGGGTCGTCGGCTCGCAACGCGTCGAGATCCTGCGGCCGCCGCCGGGGCCGGTCGTAGAGCGGCGCCTCGTCGGCCAGCGCGGCGGCGGGAACCTCGGCGAGGACATCGCCGTCGAATCCGTCGCGAATCCGCAGCACGGCGACTGGCTCGCCGTCGTCGCCGACCTCGGGGGCGACCACGCGGCCGACGACGCTCGCGCGCACCTCCCACTTCTCGCACAGCGCACGAACCGCCGGCCAGTTCTCGGGCGTCATGATGGCGAGCATTCGCTCCTGGCTCTCCGAGGTCATGATCTCGGCGGGCACCATCGCCGGCTCGCGCAGCGGCACGGCCGTCACGTCGACGTCCATCCCGACGCGGCCGCGCGCCGCGGTCTCACTCGTCGCGCAGGCGAGCCCGGCGCCCCCGAGGTCTTGGATGCCGACGGCGTACCCCGCGTCGAGCAGCTCGAGGCAGGCCTCGATCAGGCGCTTCTCCTCGTAGGGGTCGCCCACCTGGACGCTCGGACGCTTCGCGTCGTCGCCCGCCTCCTCGGACACGAATCCGGCCGAGGCGAGCACGGAGACTCCCCCGATCCCGTCGCGCCCCGTGCGCGAGCCGAGCAGGACCGCGAGGTTCCCGATACCTGAGGCGACGCCGAGGACGAGTCGCTCCCTCGGCAAGGCGCCGACGCAGAGCACGTTCACGAGCGGGTTCGCGCCGTAGCAGGGGTCGAAGGTGAGCTCACCCCCGACGGTCGGCACGCCGACTGAGTTGCCGTAACCGGAGATCCCTGAGACGACGCCCTCGACGAGCCAGCGTTGGCGCGCGTCGGTCAGGTCACCGAAGAAGAGCGGGTCCATCACGGCGAGCGGCCGCGCGCCCATTGTGAAGACGTCGCGCAGTATGCCCCCGACGCCCGTCGCCGCGCCCTGGTACGGCTCGATCGCCGAGGGGTGGTTGTGGCTCTCGATGCGGATCGCGACGGCGATCCCGTCACCCGCGTCTATGACGCCCGCGTTCTCGCCCGGACCCACGAGCACGTACGGCGCCTCGGTCGGCAAGCGCCGTAGGTGCAGGCGCGAGGACTTGTACGAGCAGTGCTCGGACCACATCACGCCGAAGAGGGCGAGCTCGAGGTCGTTCGGCTCACGGCCGAGGATCGTTCGAATCGTCTCGTACTCGTCGTCGCTCAATCCGAGGGCCCGATGGCGGCCCTCGGTGGCGCTACTCACCGCACCAGACTCCCGGGCACTCACGAACGGTCCGCTCACGCGTTGACGCGCAACGCAACGAAGCTCTCGAGCAGCACGCGACCGTCCGCGCTACCGAGGAGAGCCGACATCGCGCGCTCGGGGTGGGGCATCAGGCCGACCACGTTGCCGCGCTCGTTCGAGATCCCCGCGACGTCGCCGCGCGAGCCGTTCGGATTCTCCTTGTAGCGCAGGACGACCTGGTCGCGGTCGACGAGTTGGGCGAGCGTCTCGTCGTCGCAGGTGTACGAGCCAGAAAAGTGATTGATCGGGACCACCAGTTCCTGACCGAGCGTCGCGTTCGCGGTGAGGACCGAGCGCGTCGAGGAGACGATGAGCGTCGTCGGCTGACAGAGAAACGTGAGGCCACTGTTTTTCTGCAGCGCGCCGGGAAGGAGACCAGCCTCGGTGAGCACCTGGAACCCGTTGCAGATGCCGAGGACCGGACCATCGCCCGCGGCGAATCGCGTCACCGCCTCCATCACGGGCGAGAAGCGCGCCAGCGCGCCCGGGCGCAGGTAGTCACCGTGGGCGAAGCCGCCCGGCAGGATGATCGCGTCGTAGGCGGAGAGGTCCGTCGTCGAGTGCCAGACCAGATCGGCGCTCGCGCTGAGGGTCTCAATCGCCGCGACGGCGTCGTACTCGCAGTTCGAGCCGGGAAAGACGATGACCCCGACGCGCGTCACGTGGACTGCGTCTCGCTCAGGCGCGCGCGGGCGTCCTCGATCACGGGATTGGAGAGCAGCCGCTCCGCGAGGAGGGCCGCCTGGCTGAGCGCGTCGTCCGCGCTGCCGGCCTCGATGGTCAGGCGAAACGACTTTCCGGCCTTCACGTCGGTGACGCCGCTAAAGCCGAGCGCGGGAAGGGCGCGTTCGATGGTGGCGCCTTCGGGGTCGGCGATCCCCTGTCGGAGGCTGACGTCGACGACCACGTGGTACTCCACTACGAAGCACCGTACCAGGACGAAAGTGAACGTCCCGTCACGCGCTCGTACGCCTCGACGTAGCGCGCGGAGGTCTCGGCGACGATCGACGGGGGCACCGCCGGCGGCGGCGGCGTGCGATCCCATCCGAGTGTGCTCAGCCAATCGCGGAAGGGCTGCTTGTCGAAGGACGGTGGTGTCTCCCCCGAACGCACGGCGTCAGCCGGCCAGAGGCGTGAGGAGTCGGGGGTGAGCACCTCGTCGCAGACGACGAGTCGACCGTCGACGACGCCGAGTTCGAACTTGGTGTCGGCGAGGACGAGACCGGCGTCGGCGAGCTTCGCTTCCGCGCGGGCGAAGAGGTCGAGACAGAGGGCCATGGCCTCTTCGAGGCGTGTGGCGCCGACGATGTCCGCCGCTGCCGCGAGGTCGATGTTGAGGTCGTGGCCGGCGCTCTCCTTCGTCGAGGGGGTGAACAGGGGGGCGGGGAAGGGATCGGTCAGACGTAGTCCCTTGGGCACCGCCATGTGGTGCACCGTGCCCGAGTGGACGTACTCATCGAAGGCCTGACCGGCGAGGCGTCCGCGCACGATGCACTCGATCGGCAGCATCTCGGCGCTCCTCACGAGCATCGTTCGTCCGTGCAGTGCCGTCATCGCGAGAAAGCCCTCAACCGATCGGTCGATCACCACCGGGTCACACGTCACGAGCGCGCTCGGGACCGTCGACGCGAACTCGTGGGTCCAAAAGTCCGTGAGTCCGGTCAGGACCCGACCCTTCTCGGGGATCGGTTCAACCATTACGACGTCAAAGGCGCTCAGGCGATCTGAGGCGACCATGAGCAGGCGCGCGTCGTCGACCTCGTAGAGGTCGCGCACTTTGCCCGAGTAGAGGGGACGCAGCGCGGGGCCGATCATGCTCGCCAGGTGAGCGCGTCGAGAACCCGCCGGCGGTGGGCCAGCAGACGATCGAGGTCGAAAGCGCGTGCCAACGCCTCGTCGCTCAGCGTGATCTCGTCATCGCTCGCGACGACGTCGCGGAAGTTGCGGCGCTCGTCGATGGCGCGCCGCGAGGCGCGCTGGACGACGCGGTAGGCGTCCTCGCGGCTCATCCCCGCCTCGATGAGCGCGAGCAACACCGACTGAGAGAAGACGAGGCCGAGCGAGCTCTCAGTGAGATTCGCCAGCGCGCGCTGCTCGTGCAGCACGAGACCGTCGACGAGCCCCGTCGCTTGGCGCAGCATGTAGACCGTGAGCGTCAGCGCGTCGGGCATGATCACGCGCTCGACGCTCGAGTGGGAGATGTCGCGCTCGTGCCAGAGTGCGACGTCTTCAAGACCGGCCTGCAGGTAGCCGCGCAACACTCGCGCGAGCCCGCTCAGGCGCTCCGCGACGACCGGATTGCGCTTGTGGGGCATGGTCGAGGAACCCTTTTGCCCCGGCGCGAACGGCTCCTCCACTTCACCCACCTCGCTCCTCGCGAGGTGACGGATCTCAAGGGCGATCTGTTCCATCGTCGTGCCGAGTGCCGCGCAGGCGTAGAGAACCTCGGCGTGACGGTCGCGCGCGATCACCTGTGTCGCGGGCACGGCGACGAGGCCGAGACGCCCGCAGACGTAGGCCTCGACGGCGGGATCGACGTTGGAGTACGTACCGACGGCGCCGCTGAGTTTGCCAACGGCGATCGCCCGGCGAGCGCGCTCGGCGCGTTCGAGGTCCCGGTCGACCTGCAAGGCGAACAGCGCGAACTTCGCCCCGTAGGTCGTCGGTTCGGCGTGCACGCCGTGCGTGCGTCCGACGATGGGGCTGTCGATGCTCGCCACGGCCCGACGCGTCAGCGCGTCACGCAGCGCGGTGGCGTCGGCGATCACGAGGTCCATCGCCTGGGCGAGCAGGTAGCAGAGCGCGGTGTCGACCACGTCTGACGAGGTCAGCCCGAAATGCACCCACGCGCTCTCGGGCGTGGCGATGCGTTCCTGCACCACGTCAACGAAGGCGGCGGTGTCGTGACCGGTAACGGCCTCGCGATCGCTGACCGCTTCGACGAAGCCGGCGTCGACGACCGGACGACGCGCGCGTAACACCTTGACGTCTTCGAGGGGCACCACGCCCAGTTCGCCGAGCGCTTCGGCGGCGAGCAGCTCGACCTCGAGCATCGTGTCGAAGCGCCGTTCGTCGCTGAAGATCGCCGCGACGTCGGCGGGGGCGTACCTCGGAATCACGTCTCTCCTTCGGCGGCGCGTCGGGCGATGTCGCTGCGTCGCACGCTTCCCCTAAAGGTTATGAGCCCCGCCCCCTCGTAGGCCCGACGACGAGCCTCGGCGACGGTGTCGGCGAGGCCGGTCACCGCGAGGACTCGCCCGCCGCGCGTGATGAACTCACCAGCGGCGTTGCGCAACGTGCCCGCGTGAAAGACGACGACACCCTCTACCGGCGAGGCGAGCTGCCCGTCGGGTCCGAGGCCACTGATGACGTCGCCCTTTCGAGGGTTCTCGGGGTAGCCCTCGGCGGCCAAGACGACGGTGACGGCCGCTCCCTCGGGCGCCACGTGAACGCCGTCGAGCGCTCCCTCCCCGGTCGCTCGCAGCAGTTCGTAGAGTTGATCGCCGTAGAGCGGCACGAGCACCTCGGCCTCGGGGTCGCCGAAGCGCACGTTGTACTCCAGCAGCTTCGGACCGGAGGGCGTCATCATCAGCCCCGCGTAGAGCACGCCGCGAAAGTCGATGTTCCGGCGCGCCAACTCCTTGATCGTCGGCGCGACGATCGTCGCTTCGATCTCTGCGACGTCGGGGGCCACCGTCATCATCGGCGCGTAGGCGCCCATCCCACCGGTGTTGGCGCCACGGTCGCCGTCGCCGACGCGCTTGAAGTCCTGGGAGGACGCGAGGGCGACGTAGTTCTTGCCGTCACAGAGCACGTGGAACGAGCACTCCTCGCCGGCGAGACCCTCCTCGATGACGACCGTCAAGCCCGCCTCGCCGAAGGCGGCGCCGCTCAGCTTCTCGTGGACGTCGCGACGCGCCGCGTCGAGGTCGTCGGTAACGAGCACGCCCTTGCCGGCGGCGAGCCCGTCGGTCTTCACGACGTAGGGCGGGTGCAGCGTCGCGAGGAAGGCGAGCGCCGTCGTCTCGTCGCTGAAGGCGCCGTAGGTGGCGCTCGGCACGCCGGCTTCGGTGAGGAACGCCTTCATGAACGCCTTCGAACCCTCGAGCTTCGCGCCGAGCGCACCGGGACCAAGCACGATCTTTCCCTGGGCACGGAGTTGGTCGGCCACTCCCTCGACGAGTGGTGCCTCGGGGCCGATCACGAAGAGATCGGCGTTGAGGTCGATCGCCGGGGTCACCACGCACTCGACGCCGTGCGCGGCGATGCCCGCGTTGCCCGGCGTGACCACGACCTCGGCGCTCTTTGCGAGTGCCCACGCCAGCGCGTGTTCGCGCGCACCCGATCCGACGACGACGCAGCGCGTCACGCCGTGCGCACGAACTGCTCGCGCTCGGGTCCCACGCCCACGACCTTGATGGGCACGCCCGATCTGCTCCTCGAGGAACCGTACGTAGGCGAGCGAGCGCTCGGGCATCTGGTCGACGTGGCTCACGGCGGTGAGCTCGCTCTGCCAACCGGGAAGTGTCTCATAGAGCGGCGTCACGTCGTGCAGCACCGACTGGTGGAACGGGACGTGCCGATAGCGCACACCGTCGTGCTCGTAGGCGACGCAGACCTTGATCTCGTCGAACTTGTCGAGCACGTCGAGTTTGGTGAGTGCGATCTCGCTGAGCGAATTGAGCCGCACCGCCTGGCGGGCCATCACCGCGTCGAACCAACCCACGCGGCGACGGCGACCGGTGTTGGTCCCGAACTCATGACCCCGGGTCACGAGATACTCGGCGGTCTCACCGTCGAGCTCGGTCGGGAACGGTCCCGCGCCGACGCGCGTGACGTACGCCTTGGCGATGCCGACGATGGAGGTGATGTCGCGCGGTCCAAGGCCCGAGCCCACGCACGCGCCGCCGGCGACCGGATTGGAGGACGTGACGAAGGGGTACGTCCCGTGGTCGAGGTCGAGGAACGTCGCTTGGGCGCCCTCCAAGAGCACGCGCTCCCCGCGCGCGAGCGCGTCGTGGACGATGGCGACCGTGTCGGCGATCATGGGCTCGAGACGCGGGGCGAGCTCATCGAGGTACCGCGCGGCGATGTCGGCGGCGCTGATCGCCGGACGGTTGTAGATCTTCGTCAGGATGAGGTTCTTCTCGTGCAGGACCACGTCGAGCTTCTCACGGAAGATCTTCGGATCGAGCAGGTCCTGCACGCGCAGCCCGACGCGCGCGGACTTGTCGGCGTAGGCCGGTCCGATGCCGCGCTTGGTGGTGCCGAGCGCGTTCTTGCCCAGGAACCGCTCGGTCAGACGATCGAGCTCTTGGTGGTACGGCATGATCAGGTGCGCGTTGCCCGAGACGACGAGACGCGACACGTCGACGCCGCGAATCGACAGGGCGTCGAGCTCGGCGAGCAGCACCGCGGGGTCGACGACGACGCCGTTACCGATGACCGGCGTGACCCCGGGATAGAGGATGCCGGAGGGTACGAGCTGAAGGGCAAAATCCTCGCCGTCGACGACGATGCGGTGCCCGGCGTTGTGACCGCCCTGGTAGCGCACGACGACGTCCATATCGCTCGCGAGGAGATCAGTTAATTTTCCTTTTCCCTCGTCGCCCCATTGCGTTCCGACTACGACGGTTGCGGGCACGGTGCTCCTCGATTGGCCTCGTTACGACCCGAGGCTACCAATGAGCGGACGATTCAGACGGCGACATCACCACTTTTGACGGTCGTTTGGGCGACGAGCACTGTCGCGATCCGGTGACTGTCCGACAAGTCAGAGAAATCTCGACTGCAACTGTTGCAGCGCGTTCTCGGCGATGGCCTCGGATGGGTAGTAGCGGTCGAAGAGTTCGTCCGCTTCTGCGAGCGACTCCACACCGCATGCCTCAAGAAGTCGATCGATGTCCGCCGCGTCGCGGCGACCCCGCCCGGCGTAGAGCTTCATGGCCAATAACAGCGGCGCTCGAGCAACGAGAACCGTCACGTCGTTCTCATCCGTGAAGACGTCCCAATCGGCGTCAGTGTCGTAGTGACTCACCACATCTTCATAACTCGTTCAGCCAGTTGCGGGCAACCTTGCGTCTCCGACGTCGTCCTTCGAAAACAACATGTCAGACGCTCGCCAACTCGGACAGCGCCAGCAGAACGCCATGGCGACGAAACGCCTCCGGGACGTCGACGACCGCGCTATAAGGAGAAACTCGCCAGGCTTCGGACAGGGTTCGCGATGACTCTCGGACCCAACTCGGCACCGGAAGTCGAGCCTCCGAGAGCCGGTAGTCCACGACCGCGGCTACTCCTGCGTCAAATCGGTGTCGCCGCATGGCCCAGGCGGTGCGACGCAGAGAGCAACCTGAAGGGGCTTTGAGAGCGACGCGAGGTCGTCGTTCAGGCCGATGAGAGCCCGAAACGCAATCTCTTCGCTTCGACGGGTGGATCGGAGTTCCTGGTAAATGAAATCCGCCCAGTCAGCGGCGCTGGATGCGGTGGTCGGGAGGACGAACAGCCGATACCCCGCTGCCCCAATCAGCCGATTCAGCATTGCCACCCGAGTGTCATGGGCGGAGCGCTCGATATCAGCGAGGGCGGGCTGCGTGACCCCAGACCTTGCCGCGAGGTCACGCTGAGAGAAACCTCCCCCTCTTCGCGCCTCCCGTACCTTGAAGTATTCGTATCATAGAAGACCGTTCGACATACCTCGTCGGCCCACTCGAACCAACGTCGAGGGATCAGCCCTTCTTCGATTTAGTGGAAGGTCAAGTCGCCCTCACGCACGTCGACCGTGATCGTGTCACCCTCCTTGAAGTCGCCCTGGAGCACCATCAGCGCGAGCGGGTCTTCGAGTCGACGCTGAATGACGCGCTTTAAGGGACGCGCGCCAAAGGCTGGATCGTAACCCTCCTTCGCGATGACGTGCGCGGCGTCGGGCGTGACGTCGAGTACCAGACGCCGCTCGGCGAGGCGCTGGCGGAGCCGACCGAGCTGGATGCCCACGATGATCGCGAGGTCCTCCTCGTCGAGCGGGCGGAACCGGATGATGTCGTCCACGCGGTTGATGAACTCGGGCCGGAAGTACTCGTTGGGGTCTCCGGGAAGATTGCTCGTCATGATGAAGACCACGTTGGTGAAGTCGACGGTGCGACCCTGGCCGTCGGTGAGGCGCCCGTCGTCGAGCACCTGCAACAAGAGGTTGTAGACGTCGGGGTGGGCCTTTTCGATCTCGTCGAGCAGCACCACGGCGTAGGGACGGCGGCGGATCGCCTCGGTGAGCTGTCCCCCCTCCTCGTAGCCGACGTAGCCCGGGGGTGCGCCGATGAGCCGGCTCACGGCGAACTTCTCCATGTACTCACTCATGTCGAGTCGCACCATGGCGTGCTCGTCGTCGAAGAGGAACTCCGCGAGCGCTCGAGCGAGCTCGGTCTTACCGACCCCGGTCGGGCCGAGGAAGAGGAACGAACCGATCGGCCGGTTGGGGTCCGAGAGTCCGGCCCGCGAACGCCGGATGGCGTTGGCGACCGCGGTCACGGCCTCGTCCTGGCCGACGACGCGCGTGTGCAGCAGCTCCTCCATGCGGACCAACTTGTCGAGCTCGCCCTCCATCAGTTTCGAGACGGGCACGCCGGTCCAGCGGCTCACGACCTCGGCGACGTCCTCGGCGTCGACCTCTTCCTTTAGGAACGCGCCGTTCGCCTGGAGCTCGTCGAGTTCGTGCGTCGCCTGGTCGATGGTGCGCTCGAGCTCAGGGATCGTCCCGTAGCGCAGCGCCGCCGCGCCCGCGAGCTCGCCCTGTCGCTCGAGCCGCTCGGCCTCGGCGCGACGGTCCTCGTACTCCTGTTTGGCCGTCTGGATCTTCGTGATCGCCTGCTTCTCGGCCTGCCAGCGCGCCGCCAGCTCGTCGGACTGCTCCTTCAGTTGCGCGTACTCCTCTTCGAGACGGTTGCGCCGTTCCCTGGACGCGTCGTCGGTCTCGTTCTCGAGAGCCATGCGTTCGATGTCGAGCTGGCGCAGTCGGCGAATGACCACGTCGAGCTCGGTGGGCATGGAGTCGATCTCGATACGCAGGCGCGAGGCCGCCTCGTCCATGAGGTCGATCGCCTTGTCGGGCAGGAACCGGTTCGCGACGTAGCGGTGTGAGAGGGTCGCCGCCGCCACGAGCGCGGCGTCTTGGATGCGCACGCCGTGGTGGACCTCGTAGCGCTCCTTCAGGCCCCGAAGGATCGCGATCGTGTCCTCCACGGAGGGCTCGCCGACGAAGACCGGCTGGAACCGTCGCTCGAGGGCCGCGTCCTTCTCGACGTACTGGCGGTACTCGTCGAGGGTCGTCGCGCCGATGAGGCGCAACTCGCCGCGCGCGAGCAGTGGCTTGATCATGTTGCTCGCGTCCATCGCGCCCTCGCTCGCGCCGGCGCCGACGATCGTGTGCAGCTCGTCGACGAAGGAGATCACTTCGCCCTGGGCGTCTTGGATCTCCTTCAGGACCGCCTTCAGGCGCTCCTCGAACTCGCCGCGGTACTTGGCGCCGGCGATCATCGATCCGAGGTCGAGGGCGACCAGGCGTCGGTCGCGCAGCGATTCGGGCACGTCGCCCTCGACGATGCGCAACGCCAAGCCCTCGACGATGGCGGTCTTGCCGACGCCGGGCTCGCCGATCAGCACCGGATTGTTCTTCGTGCGCCGGCTGAGCACCTGGATCACGCGACGGATCTCGTCGTCGCGTCCGATCACTGGGTCGAGCTTGCCGGCGCGCGCGAGGGCCGTCAGGTCGCGACCGTACTTCTCGAGGGACTGGAAGGTCTCCTCCGGGTTCTCCGACGTGATCCTCGCCGAACCGCGGATGCCGCGCAGCGCCTGGAGCAGCACGTCGCGGGTCGTGTCGAGCTCCTTCGCCCAGGCGACGAGAAGATGGTCCACCGACAGGAACTCATCGCCGAGGTCCTGACGAAGTTCGTCGGCCTCTTCGAGGCCCCGACGGGCCTCGGGCGAGAGCCCCGGTTGGGTCCCGCCGACGGCGCGCGGCTCGCGAGCCACCTGCTCGTTGAGCGACGCGCTGATCGCGACCGGATCGAGTCCCGCCGCGATGAGCAGCGGACGGGCCACGCCGTCGGACTGGTTGAGCAACGCGAGCAGGAGGTGCGCGGGCGTGACGTAGGGGTTGCCCGCGGCCGCCGCTTGGGTGGTCGCCGCCTGGAAGGCCTCGCGGGTCTTCGTGGTCCAGCGCTGCGGGTCGAGGACCATCAGCGGGCCTTTCGACGCTTGGCGTCGACGACGAGCGCGACCGACGTGGCGACCGGCACCAGGTCGCGCCGGTACTGGCGGTGCGTCTGTTCAACGCGGGCGCGAACCTCGTCACCGAGCGAGTCGAGCTCCTCGCGCAACGCGTCGCGCTCCGCCTCAAGGGCCATGACGCGCTTCACGCCCTCTAGGTTGACGCCCTCGTTCGTGAGATCCTGAATTCGACGCAGCGCCGCCAGGTCCGCGTCGGAGAAGCGGCGCGACCCGCCGCTCGTTCGCTCGGGTCGCAGCAGACCGATCCGCTCGTAGTTGCGCAACGTCTGGGGATGGACACCCGCGATCTCGGCGAAGACGGAGATCACGTAGAGCGCGTGCACCTCAGGTCGATCAGTCACTGTGCACCTCCTCGCTCGCCGCCGGTTCGGCGTCGTTGAGTGCCGCCGCCAGTTGCTCGACCGCGGCGCGCTGGTGGCGCGTCAACTTCTTCGGCACCGCGACGTTGACGGTGACGAGGAGGTCGCCCGCCGCGTTCTTGCCGCTCGCGGGCACGCCCCGGCCCTTCACCCGCATGGTCGTGCCCGGTTGGGTGCCGGCGGGCACCTTGAGGGTCACCGGGTCGTCGAGCGTCGCCACCTCGACGGTGGTGCCGAGCATCACCTGGGTGAGCGGCACCCGGACCGAGGTCGTGACGTGACGTCCGCGCCGCTCGAAGCGCGGATCGGTCGAGACGTTGACGTCGACGAAGAGGTCGCCGGGCGCCCCGCCGTTGGTGCCGGGATTGCCCTTGCCCTTTAGTCGGATCCGCTGGCCGTCGTTGACCCCCGGCGGGATGCGCACGTTCACCCGTCGCGCGGAGGGCTCGCGCCCCGAGCCGTGACAGGTCGGGCACGGCGTCGCGAAGCGACCACCACGGCCCTGACAGACGGGGCACACGCTCGACATCGCGAAGGGTCCCTGATCGTCGTTGATGACGCCGCGACCGTGGCACCGTTCGCAGGTCACGAACTCGGCACCGGGTGCGCCACCCGTCCCCCGACACGTGTGACAGGCCTCGTTGGTCGGCAGGCTGACCGTGGTCGTCACGCCCTTCACCGCGTCACGGAAACCGAGGTGCAGCGAGGTCTCGAGGTCGGCACCTCGCTGGGCGCGCTGGCGACGACTGCCGCCAAAGAGTCCCCCGAAGAGGTCACCGAGATCGGTGAAGTCGCCGGTCTGGAAGTTGAAGCCGCCACCCGGTCCCCCGAGTCCGCTCGCGGCGGGACCCAAGCGGCGCACGTCGTCGTACTCCTTGCGCTTCGCCTCGTCGCCGAGCACGTCGTAGGCGGACGAGACCTCCTTGAACTTCTCCTCCATCCCGGGGTGCGTGTCGGGGTGCGAGCTGCTTCGCGAGCTTGCGGTAGGCGCGGGTGATCTCCTTGTCGGTCGCGCTCGAGGTGAGCCCGAGCACCTGGTAGTAGTCCTTCTCGAACCACTCACGCTCGGCCATCGCTAGCCCCGCACGTGGACCATGGCCGGGCGCAGCACGGTGCCCTTCCAGCGGTACCCGGCGCGCAGCACCTCCTCGACCACCTGGTCGGTTCCCTCGTCGTCCTTCGCGTGGGCGACCGCGTCGTGGACCTTCGGGTCAAAGACCGCGCCGACCTCGTCGATGCGCTCGAGCCCCTCGCGCCTGAGCGCCTCGAGCATGAGACCGCGCGCCTGGCTCAGGGCTTCGCCCTCGGCGCTCTTCTCGCCCGCGCCGCTGTTGAAGTGCGCCTGGGCGTAGTCGAAGGCGTCGAGCACGGGGAGGAGGCGCGCCACGATGTCCGCCGCCGCGCGCGTGGCGGCGTCCTCGGAGAGTCGCGCCACGCGCTTGCGGTAGTTCTCGAACTCGGCCTGGAGACGCTGGAGCGCGTCGAGGTACTCGTCGCGCTGGCGCTCGGCCTCACTGCGTTCGTCGAAGGCTTCGGTGGCGTCCTCTTCGGACGCCACCGAATCGCTCTCGACCTCGTCGCTCACGGTTCGTCGACGATCTCGGCGTCGACGATGTCCTCGTCGTCCCCGGCCGGCGCCGCGGGCTCGCTGGCGTTGGACTTCGCGGCCTCCTCGTAGAGACGCTGGCTGAAGGTCTGGCTCGCCGAGAGCAGCTTGTCGGTCGCCGACTTGATCGCCTCGACGTCGGTGCCGGTGAGGGCGCCCTTCAAGACCCCGAGCGCGCTCTCCACCTCGTCGCGCTCGTTGCCCTGGAACGACTCCGCCTGGTCCTTCAGCAACTTCTCGGTCTGGTAGACCAGCCCGTCGGCGTTGTTGCGGACCTCGGCCTCGTCGCGACGCTTGCGGTCCTCTTCGGCGTGGGCCTCGGCGTCGCGCACCATGCGGTCGATCTCGTCCTTCGAGAGCGCCGAGCCGCCGGTGATCGTCATCGACTGGGTCGCCCCGGTCGCCTGGTCCTTCGCCGAGACGTGCACGATCCCGTTGGCGTCGATGTCGAAGGTGACCTCGATCTGGGGGATGCCGCGCGGCGCCGGGGGGATGCCGACCAGCTGGAACTTGCCGAGCGTCTGGTTGTAGGCGGCCATCTCGCGCTCGCCCTGGAGGACGTGCACCTCGACCGAGGGCTGATTGTCGTCGGCCGTCGTGAACGTCTGGGACTTCTTCGTCGGGATGGTGGTGTTGCGCTCGATGATCCTCGTCATCACGCCGCCCTTGGTCTCGATGCCGAGCGACAACGGCGTCACGTCGAGCAGCAAGATGTCCTTCACGTCGCCCTTTAAGACGCCGGCCTGGATGGCGGCGCCGACGGCGACCACCTCGTCGGGGTTGACGCTCTTGTTCGGTTCCTTGCCGGTCACCTTCACGACGAGGTCCTGCACGGCGGGGATGCGCGTCGCGCCACCCACCATGATGACGTGGTCGATCTTGTCGAGCGTGAGCCCGGCGTCCTTGATGGCCTGGTCGAAGGGGCCCTTCAGGCGATCCACCAGGTCGGCCGTCAACTCGTTGAACTTCGAGCGGGTGAGCTTGAGGTCGAGGTGCTTCGGGCCGTCGGCCGTCGCGGTGATGAAGGGGAGGTTCACTTGCGTCTCTTGGACCGCGGAGAGCTCGATCTTCGCCTTCTCCGCCGCTTCCTTCAGGCGCTGGACGGCCATCTTGTCGGCCGCGAGGTCGACGCCCTCGGTGTCCTTGAAGGTCTTGACGAGCCACGCCATGACGGCGTCGTCCCAGTCGTCGCCACCGAGGTGGGTGTCGCCGTGGGTGGACTTCACCTCGAAGACGCCGTCGGCGATTTCGAGGACCGAGACGTCGAAGGTCCCACCCCCGAGGTCAAAGACGAGCACCGTCTGCTCGGCGGGACCCTTGTCGAGTCCGTAGGCGAGCGCGGCGGCGGTCGGCTCGTTCACGATGCGCAGCACCTCGAGCCCGGCGATCTGGCCGGCCTCTTTGGTCGCGGTGCGCTGGGCGTCGTTGAAGTACGCCGGCACGGTGATGACCGCTTGGGTCACCGAATCGCCGAGGTAGGCCTCGGCGTCGCGCTTGAGCTTCTGGAGGATGCGCGCCGAGATCTCCTGGGCCGTGTACTTGGTGCCGTCGATGTCGACGCTCCAGTTCTCACCCATGTGGCGCTTGACCGAGCGGATGGTCCGGTCGGGGTTGGTGATCGCCTGGCGCTTGGCGACCTCGCCGACGAGTACCTCGCCGGTCTTGGAGAACCCGACGACCGACGGGGTGGTGCGGCTGCCCTCCGCGTTGGGGATGACGACGGGCTCGCCCGCCTCGAGAACACTGACCACCGAGTTGGTGGTGCCGAGGTCGATGCCCACTGCCTTTGCCATGAAGACTCCTTCGTTCCTGTTGCCCTGGCCCGCCGGTCCGTCCGGACGACCAGATGTCGCACAACCACTCTACAGAGTTGAGCCTCCTCTTGTCAAGAATAATTATAAGGTAAGTAGTAAGTAAGATTTCTTTGGCGGCTGGACGGCCGATGACAACGCCGAAAGACCGTACTTTTAGGCCCAGGACTACGCTCAAATCGTGCCCGACCTCATCCTGCTGCGTCACGGTCGCTCTACCTGGAACGACCTCAATCTCTTCACGGGCTGGCAGGACGTCGACCTCTCCCCCGAGGGCGAGGCGGAGTCCGTCGCCGCCGGGCGCCTCCTCGCCGAACAGTCCGACCTCGACCTGCGGATCCTGCACACCTCGGTCCTGACCCGGGCCATCCGCACGGCCGACCTCGCCCTGCACGCCGCCGGGCGATGCTGGCTCCAGGTCCGGCGCAGCTGGCGCCTCAACGAGCGCCACTACGGCGACCTGACGGGCAAGGACAAGAGGGAGACCGCCGAGGAGTTCGGCCTCGACCAGGTGCAGCTCTGGCGCCGCTCCTTTGACGTGGCCCCACCGGTGCTGCCCCTCGACGACCCGCGCAACAGCTTTGACGACCCGCGCTACCGCGACGTGGCGCGCGAGTTCATCCCGCGCACCGAGTGTCTGAAGGACGTCGTCGCGCGCGCGACGCCGTACTTCCGCGACGTGATCGGCGAGGACTTGAAGAGCGAGGGCGTGCGCGGCGGCGCGGTCATCGTCGTCGCCCACGGCAACTCGATCCGCGCGCTGCGCATGGTCTTAGAGAACATCAGCGAGGACGAGATCGCCGAGCTCGAGATCCCGACGGGCATCCCCTACCGCCTGACCCTCGACAAGGAGCTCGCCGTGCTCGCCGCGACCTACCTCGGCGACCCGGAGGCCGCGAAGCGCGCGGCCGAAGCGGTCGCGCGCCAGGCCGGCTGAGACCCTACACCGCGGCGGGACCTCGTTCGTTGGTCCTGATGCGCATGACGTGCTCGACGTCAGTGACCCAGGCCATGCCGTCACCCACGGTGTCGGTGCGCGCCGCGTTCACGATGGCGTCGATGACCTCGTCGACCATCTCGTCGGTGACGACGACCTCGATCTGGATCTTGTCGACGAAGTCGAACTCGTACTCCTTGCCCCGGTAGATCTCGATGTGCCCGCCGGTGTGCCCGAAGCCGCGCACCTGGCCGACGGTCATCCCGGTGACGCCGACCTCCTTCACGGCGACCTTCACCTCGTCGAGCTTGAAGGGCTTCACGACCGCGGTGACTAGCTTCACTCTCTCTCCTTAGACGTTGTCGGGGTGGGTGTGGCTCGGGGTGAGTCGACCGGCTCACCGAAGGTGGGCTCGGGGAAGGCCTCCTCCTCGTGGATCGCGATGTCACCTTCGCGCAGCATCTCGTCGGGCTCGCGCAGCCCACCAAGGACGAACTTAACCACCGTAGAAGACGATGAAGGTGCCGAGCGCCGTCCAACCGATGATCCAGAGCGGCGGCGAGGAACTGCTCCCAGAGCTGATGGAAGGAGTGGCCGTAGAACCAGCCGGTCACGGAGAAGTTGCCCGGGCCCTTGTAGTTGCGGCCCCTTTATGCCGTACTCGGTCATGTGCGGGTCGGCGAGGAACCCGACGAGGAGCCCGCCCGTGAGACCGGCGAAGCCGTGGGTGTAGACGACCCCGAGCGCGTCGTCGACCTTCGAGAACGGCCGGCCTTGGAGACGAAGTTCCACGCGAACCACACGACGCTCGAGGCGACGACGCCGACGACGATCGCGCCGGTGCCGTTCACCCAGCCCGCGCTCGGCGTGATGGCGACGAGTCCGCAGATCATGCCGTTGATGGCGCCGAGGAACGTCGGCTTCTTCTGCTTGGAGACGAACATGTCCCAGAAGCAGCCAGGTGAGCAGGCGCCGCGGCGGTCGCGACGTTGGTGTTGAGCACGGCCGACGCCGCGTCGGCGCCCGCGTAGAAGGGGTCGCCGCCGTTGAAGCCGTTCCAGCCCAGCCAGAGGATGCCCGCGCCGACGGCGACCATCATGAGGTTGCTCGGGAAGGCGTTCTCGCGGTCCTGCCAGCGCCGCGGTCCGACGATCCACGCGCCGACGAAGGCGGCAACGCCTGCCGAGAGGTGGATGACGTAGCCACCCGAGTAGTCGACCGCACCCTTCTGGGCGAAGAAGCCCCCGCCCCAGAGCAGTGCCGCGTTGACGCAGTAGACGCAGCGTGATCCAGAGCGGCACGATGAGGAGCCACGCCTTGAACTTGAGCCGCCCGACGAAGGCGCCGAGGAACAGTAGCGGCGTGATCGCGGCGAAGACGAACTGGAAGTACGCGAGCGTCGCGGTCGGGAAGTGGAACGGGATGAGCGTGTTCGCCCCCGAGACGGCCTGGCCCTGCTCGGAGCCGGCGGTCGCCAGCGGCGTCGAAGTGACCGATGAAGCCGCTCCAGAACGAGCCCGTCGCGCCGAAGTGTGAGAGCGGGCCGAAGGCCAGGTTGTAGCCCCAGAGCATCCAGACGATGAGGGTGAGCGAGAAGCCCGCGAAGGTCATCAGCATCGTGTTAACGATCCACTTCTTGCGCACGAGCCCGCCGTAGAGGACGGCGATGCCGGGCAGGCTCATGAGCCCCACCAGCGTGGCCGCCACGAGCTGCCACGTGTTGTCCGCCGGATTCAGCCAACGCGGGATAGGGAATGTTCGTCGCCGCGACCAGCACGTCCACTCCTTCGTCTCAGGAGAGGGCGGCGCTGACCTCAAGTTGTTGAAGTCAGTGTGGCAAGTGAGAATTTCGAATTCGTTAGCAACGTGTTTCGAGGACGTGTAACTAATCGCCGCTTGTCAGGACTAGCTGAAGGAACGCTCCACGACCTGGGCGATGTCCATGACCGGCGACGTCTCTCACGTCCGCTCGCCTTCACGGCGTCGTCCAGCATGATCATGCAGTACGGGCAGGCCGTCGAGATGATGTCGGCGCCGGTCGCGAGCGCCTCGTCGGTGCGCTCCATGTTCACGCGCTTGCCGATCGTCTCTTCCATCCACATGCGCGCGCCCCCGGCGCCGCAGCAGAAACCCTTCTCCCGACAGCGCGCCATCTCGACTTTCGTAAGGCCGGGTATCGCGTCGAGGACGTCGCGCGGCTCGTCGAAGACGCGGTTGTGACGCCCGAGGTAGCACGGGTCGTGGTAGGTCACGGTGCCGCTGTAGGACACGCCCGGCGTCAGCCGGCCGGTCGCGACGAGGTGACTGAGCAGCTGGGCGTGGTGGATCATCTCGTAGTCGCCACCGAGGGCCGGGTACTCGTTCTTCAGGGTGTTGAAGCAGTGCGGACAGCTCGCCACGATCTTCTTCGCGCCGCACCGCGTCCAATGTCGCGATGTTGGCCTTGGCCATCTCCTGGAAGAGGTACTCGTTGCCGAAGCGCCGCGCGGGGTCCCCGCTGCAGGACTCGCGCGGGCCGAGCACGGCGAACGTGACCCCCGCGCGGTGCAGCATCCGCGCGACGGCTTCGACCTGCTTGCGCCCGCGCTCGTCGAGGGAACCGGCACAGCCCACCCAGTAGAGGTACTCAACGTCGTCGGGCATCGACGTCCTCGACGACCGGCACCTCGAAGTCGAGCGCGCCGAGCCACTCGGTGCGCTTCGCGGCACCGAGTCCCCACGGGATCGCCCTGGTTCTCCATGTTGCGCAGCAGAAGTCCGCCTTCTGAAGGGAACCGCGACTCCATCAAGACCTCGAAGCGGCGCATGTCGATGATGGCGTCGACGTGCTCGATGTCGACGGGACACTCCTCGACGCAGGCGCCGCACGTCGTGCACGACCAGAGCACGTCGGGATCGATGGTCGTCGGCACCAGTGTCGCGACGCCGCCGTCGCGCTCGCCCGAGAGCAGCCGATCGGCCGAGGCGAACATGTTGTCGCGAAGTCCCATGATCAGCAGCTTCGGACTGAGCGGCTTGCCGGTCGTCCACGCCGGACAGACGCTCTGGCACCGTCCGCACTCGGTGCACGTCGCGAAGTCGAGCATCTGCTTCCAGGTGAAGTCCTCCACGTGACCGGCGCCAAAGACCGTGTCCTCGGTCACCTTGTCCATGTCCATGTTGGGCGTCTTGTCGAGTCCCCCGAGGGCGCGCGGTCGGCGCGACGTGCCGACGTTGATGGGCGCGATGAAGATGTGCAGGTGCTTCGAGTACGAGACGAAGACGAGGAAGCTCGCGATCACGGCCACGTTGGCGAGCAAGAACACCGCCTCGAGCACGCTGTTCACGCCGGAGCCGAGAGGAGCGAGCCAACTCGCGACGACCTTCGAGGCGAAGGCCCACGGTGACGCGTGGCTCGCGTAGAACGCGGTGAGCGAGCCCCCCGGCAGCCCGTACCAGCCGTTCTTGATGTGGGTGTAGGGGAAGAAACCGGTGTTGATCTGCGCGCCGCGATAGAGCAGCAGTGTCATGATGACGAGCGCAGATCATCACGAGCACCGCCCAGGCTGCGCCGGTGTGGCTGCCGAAGAAGCGGCTCGCGCGCTCTTTCCGGGCGGGCGCGTTCTTCATCGGATGATCGATGAAGACGACGAGGGCAACAAGCACCGCGGTCGCGAAGAAGTCTTCGACGAAAGCCAGCCAGTTACTCTGGCCGATCCAGGGGATGTGGAAGTCGCGATCGAACAGCGAACCGTACGCCTCGAGGATCGTCGTCAGCAAGACGGTGAAGCCCCACATGGTGAAGAAGTGCGCGAGACCAGGCACGGTCCAGCTGCAGCAGCTTGCGCTGACCCGCGACCTCGACGAGTTCGGCGTCGGCGACCTTGCGAACTCCCTGCCAACGCCGCGGCGCGGTCTGGCCAGAGCGAATCAGCCGCGAGAGCCAGAAGAAGCGGCGGCCCGCGACGGTAAAACCGACCACCGTGATGGCGAGGCCGATGAGGATTCGCGCTAGCACGTCACCCCGCCCGGAGGGCCGCTCACGAGGACTTCTTGAAGTTCTCGGAGTAGCGGCTGGGCGTCGGACCGCGCTGGCCGCGGTACTTCGAACCAAGTCCGGACGACCCGTAGGGGCGATCCGCGGGCGTCGTCATCTCGAAGAAGCTGATCTGGCCGATCTTCATCCCGGGATAGAGGGTGATCGGCAGGTTCGCGACGTTCGAGAGTTCCAGGGTCAAATGACCGTCCCAACCGGCGTCGACGAAGCCCGCCGTCGAATGGATGAGGAGCCCGAGCCGTCCGAGCGAACTCTTGCCCTCGAGGCGGGCGACGAGATCCTCGGGCAGCGCGACGCGCTCAACGGTCGAACCGAGCATGAACTCCCCCGGATGCAGGATCATCGGCTCTTCGGGCCCGACGTCGATCAACTCGGTGAGGTCCTCCTGAGCCACGCGCACGTCGATCACCCGCTGAGAGTGGTTGCGAAAGACACGGAACAGTTGATCCATGTGGAGATCGACCGAGGAGGGCTGGATGCTGTCCTCGCCGAGGGGGTCGATCACGATCCGTCCCTCGCCAGGGCTTCCTTGATCGACCGGTCGGAGAGCACCATCAACGGGCCACGTTACTCGCGCGACCCACGCGCCTCGGGGGCTCACCGTCGCGGCGGAGTCGGTGGTGCTAGTACGAGAAGGTCCGGGGGCCAACGCACTGTTGGTCGCGACCGATCGGCACGAGGCTCGAGGGCGAACCGAGCGGAGTCAGAAGGAGTCACGTGGGCCCAGCACTCGCCGTGGCGCGTTATCGCTTGCGCGCGACGTTCGCGCGTCGTTGGACGGGCTATTTGAGTGTGGCGATCCTCATCGGTCTCCTCGGGGGCGTCGCCATGGCCTCGATCGCGGGGGCGCGACGAACCCAGTCGTCGTACCCCACGTACGTCGCGAGCACCGACCCTTCGACGTTGTCATACTCGGTCTACAACGGCGAGGGGCAGTCGCCGGCGTCGCTGACCTCGAAGATCAAGGCTCTACCCGACGTCGCGCGTGTTCGAACGCTCGACGCGCTCACGGTCGTTCCTCTCACCGCGGCCGGCGCGCCACGACTCGGCACTCTCAACCTGGCGGTCACGTTGGGCAGTACCGACGGCTATCTCATCGACCAGGATCGACTCTCAATCGTGAAGGGTCGGCGATTCGACCCTTCGAGCAAAACCCAGGTTGTCCTCACGGCGTCGGCGGAGAAGATCTGGGGCGTGCACGTGGGCGAGACGGTCACACTGGGCATGTACAGCCCGTCGCAGGAGAACGAGACGTACTTCGGCACCCCCAAGGTCCCACCCCGCAAGACGATCCGCGCGACCGTGGTCGGCACGGGGGTCATCAACTCCGAACTCGTCCAGGACGACATCGATCGAGCGTACGGTTTCGCCTTCCTCACCCCGGCACTGGCCCGCGAGGCCATTTCGGTCGACCCGCTGTCCGCGCGCCCGGCCTACTACGCGATCCAGTTGCGCCGGGGCGCGAGCCTGAAGGTGGCCGAGCGCCAACTCACGCGCCTTCTTCCCGCCGGTGACACCTACAACTTCCACGTCACGGCTCGCACCATCGCGACCGTCGAGCTCGCCATCAAGCCCGAGACACTCGCGCTCGGGGCGTTCGGCGTCGTCGCAGCCCTCGTGTGCCTCATCCTCGCCGCCCAGGCTCTCGCCCGGCAACTGCGCCGGGGCGGCACCGAGCGCGGAGTGCTGCGGGCGCTCGGCGCCACGTCGAGCGCCACCTTCTTCGATGGCTACCTCGCAGTCGCCGGTGCAGTACTCGCTGGCGCCGTGCTCGCCGCTCTCATTGCTGTGGGCCTGTCGCCCCTCACCCCGATCGGGCCGGTCCGCCCGGTCTATCCCGATCCGGGACTGTCGGCGGACTGGACGGTGCTCGGTCTCGGCGCGCTGGTCATCCTCGCCGGCCTTGGCGGGTTCGCCGCGCTCACCGCCTACCGTCTTTCGCCCGCGCGGACAAGTCCCGGCGCGGCAGACCTCGCGCCACGGCTCAACCTCATCCGACGGTCGCAGTCACTCGGTCTTTCGATCGCCGCCGCTGTCGGCGTCTACTTCGCCCTCGAAACGGAGAAGGGGCATCGCGAGGTGCCGGTTCGCTCGATCCTGCTCGGCGTCTCGCTCGCCGTGACGCTGCTCGTGGCGACGCTCACCTTTTCGAGCAGCCTGGAAAAGCTCGTCTCGACCCCGTCACTCTACGGCTGGAACTGGAGCTACGCCGTCGTTCCTTCCAGTGAGATCCCGCCGTCGATGCTGCCCGCGCTCGCCCACGACCCCGACGTTGCCGGCGTGACCGGCGCCACCTATACGAACCTGGAGATCGACGGCGTCAACGTGCCCGTCCTCTTCGAGCCGACGTCGGGCAAGGTCATTCCCCCGATCCTCTCGGGCCACCGCCCGCGCAGCGGCGACGAGGTGGTCCTCGGCGCGGCCACACTCGCGGTCTTGCACAAGAGCGTTGGACAGTACGTCACGGTCACCGACGGCGCACCGAAGAGTGCTCCCGTCTACATCCCTCCGACGCGCGTGCTCATCGTCGGCACGGCGACCCTTCCCGCCATCGGCTACGCCACCGTCGTCGCTGACCACACCGCCATGGGCACGGGGGCGCTGCTCGCCGACAGCATCATTCCGCCCGCGATGCGACGCGCTCTCCAAAGCCCTGACAAGAACCTCGACGGGCCTGACCTCGCCTTCGTGCGGCTGAAGTCGACGGTGCCCGCGGCCGCCGGACTGGCCAGTCTTCGCGCGGTCGTGCGGGCTGCCAATCGCCTTCTGGCGAAGGACCCCCACGCGCAGGGCGCCACCGTGGGCCTGCTCGGGCCCCAGCGTCCCGCGCAGATCGTCAACTACCGCACGATCGGGAACACCCCGCTGCTTCTGGCCGCCGGTGTCGCCGCCGGGGCCGTCGCGGCGCTCGCCATGACGCTTGTCGCCTCAGTTCGGCGACGTCGCCGAGACCTCGCGCTGTTAAAGACCCTCGGCTTCACGCGTCGCCAGTTGGCGATCGCCGTCTCGTGGCAGGCGACGATCGACGGCCTCGTGGGCGCGGTGATCGGCGTGCCGCTCGGCATTCTGCTCGGCCGCGAACTCTGGGACCTCTTCGCGCGCAGCATTAACGCCGTCCCGCATCCCGCCGTGCCGGCTCTCGCCGTCGTTCTCGTCGCGCTGGGCACGCTCGTGGTCGCGAACCTGGCGGCGGCGTTGCCAGGTCGCAGCGCGGCCGCCACCGAGCCGGGGCTCGTTCTGCGCTCGGAGTAGCCGCTCCCGGGGTCAGGCGATGGTCGGCGTTAGCGAGAGCGACGCCACCCCCGCACGTCGGCGAGCACCGCTTGGGCCGCGCCGAAGCCGCCCATGCCGTGCACGCCGCCGCCGGGCGGCGTCGAGGCGGAGCAGAGATAGAGGCCCGGCGTGCCGGTGCGGTAGTTGTTCCACCGCACGGTCGGGCGAAAGACGATCTGGCGTAGCGTGCCGGCGCCACCGGCGATGTCGCCACCGACGTAATTGGGATTGTGACGTTCGCTCTCGGCACTCGAAAGGGTTGCGCGGGCGAGGACGAGGTCGCGAAAGCCGGGCGCGAATCGCTCGATCTGAGTCTCGATCGCCTCGGTCATGTCGACGTTCGAGCCGTTGGGCACGTGGCAGTAGGCCCACAGAGTGTGTTGTCCGACCGGTGCCCGCGTGGAATCGGCCACCGCGGCCTGCACCGCGATGCAGTAGGGCTTCGAGGGGTGACGACCCCGCGCGACCTCGTCCTCGGCCGAGGCGACCTCTTCGAAGGTACCGCCCAGGTGCACGGTTCCCGCACGACGAGCCAGCGTTGCCGTCCACGGGACCGGACCCGAGAGAGCCCAATCGACCTTGAAGACACCAGGCCCGCGATGAAAGTGTCGGATCCCTGTGCGGTAGCGCGTCGACAGTCGGTCCCCGGCGATGGCGACGAGGCCCTCGGCGGACGTATCGAACACCGTTGCTCGCGCGCGCGGCACGTCACGAAGGTTGTTCACCGGTCGATCGAGTTCGAACGTCACGCCCTCGGACTTGAGGGCCGCGACCATCGCGTCGACCAGCCGCTCGCTGCCTCCCTCAACGACCGGCCATCCACCAGCGTGGGCGGTCGCAAGAAGAAACAGCCCGAACGCCGACGTCGCAGCCGTCTCGAGCGGGAGCATCGCGTGCGCGCACACTCCCGCGAGGAGCCCTCTCGCCTCGGTCGTCTCGAATCGGCGCGCCAGCCGGGCGGCCGAGGGAACTCCGTTGCGAGCGAAGTGCAGCATCGTTCGCACGTGACTTGGCGGCGAACGCAACGGCGCGAGCACCGTCGCCGCGAGCGCCGCCGCGTGGTCCACGAGCGGTTCGAGCAGGCGCCGATAGACAACGCCGTCGACGCCGAGCGGCTCCGCCGTCTCCGTCACGTTGCCGACGA
Source organism: uncultured Acidimicrobiaceae bacterium (assembly GCA_963823815.1). Classification (GTDB taxonomy): domain Bacteria; phylum Actinomycetota; class Acidimicrobiia; order Acidimicrobiales; family RAAP-2; genus RAAP-2. Next base: position 70,401 of record CAWGMU010000003.1, on the reverse strand, counting down.
TCCCCGCCGCGTTGCCGGCGTCAAAGGGGTGCGCCAGCGCGACGTCGGGTCGACGGAGCGTCACGCCGCTCAGTACGTCGTCGAACTCGCGAAAGAATGGCGAGAGGGACACCATCGACTGGATCGTCGAGCAGACGTCGTGTCGGAAGCCGGGCAGCGTCAGCTCCTCGGTTCGACATCCCCCGCCGGCGCTGGACGCGCCCTCTACGACCGTGACCGACAGTCCGGCGCGCGCCAGCACCAACGCCGCCGCCAGCCCGTTCGGACCCGATCCGACGACCGCGACGTCAAGATTCCTCGCGACGCTCACAGGGTGAGCACGGTCGCCTGACACGCGACGGTGACGTTCGGCGGCGCGGAGAACCGTGCCCCGATGGCGTCGAGCGCGTCGTCGTCGCGGTCGGGCTTGTGGTGATAGAGCATGACGCGTCCCACACCACTTCGTCGGCCGAGTTCGACCGCGTACTCGGCCGCGGCGTGGCCGAAGTCGGCCTCGGCGGCGAGTTCCTCACGCACCAGCTGCGAGTCGTGGATGAGGACGTCCGCGTCCTTAGTACAGCGCCATCGCCGCCTCGTGGTACTCGCCGAGTCCGTCGGGACCCGTCGCCGAGGCGGTCGGGCAGTGGTCCGAGACGTAGGCGACGGTCGCCGTCGCGTCGCTCACGCGAAAGCCGTAGGTCCGCCCGCCCTTGTGGGGGATCTCCTCGACCGTGACGTTGAACCCGTCTAACTCGTAGTCACCGTTCACGAGCCCGTGAAAGCGCCACGCGCCGCGCAGCTCGTCGGGGCGAACCGGAAAGTGCGGCGGCGACATGCCGCGCGCGAGCACCTCGAGCGGGTCCGATCCGTCGAGCTGGTCGGGGATATAGAGGTCGACGCGCGCGTCCGGGCGGTCGGCAGCCTCGAAGAAGGGAAGGCCGTGCACGTGATCCCAGTGCAGGTGGCTCAAGACAACGGTCCCGACGAAGGGTCCCGCGATCAGCGCGCTGGCCCGACGGATGCCGGTGCCCGCGTCGATGATCAGCGAGGGTTCGTCGCCGTCGTGGGCGATCGCGACGCACGAGGTGTGGCCGCCGTAGCGAACGAACTCGCCGCCCGGCGCCGGTGTGGAACCTCGGACGCCGAGGAAGTGGACTCGCACGCGGTCAGTCCGCGCTCGCGTCTTCTCGGTGGTGTCCGCTGGAGAGCTCCTCGAGAGCGACGCGCTCGAGCGACTCGGCCGGCACCGAGGCCACGCGGCACTCGGTCACCGCGACGAGCGAGGAGGTCCGCACGCCGCCCTCGAGGTAGGCGCGCTCGCCGAGCATCGCGCCCGGTCCGTACTCCGCCAGTCGCTCGCCGTCGACCTCGACGCGCAACACGCCGTCGAGGATCGAGGTAGACGTCGGAACTGCGATCCCCTTGCTCCACCAGCACCGTCCCGGGCTTCACGTTCTTGAGCCTAGGTTTGGCCGCGCCGGTCATCAGTTTGTGCGAGAGGTATCGCTCGAGGGCGGTCTCGACGGTGGTGACGAACGCGTCGGAGTCCTGGTTGCCCCAGGGCGTCTCCTTCCCGAAGGACTTGCGGTACCAGTCGGTGAAGTCGATCAGTCCGGACTTGGCGCTGAGCACCCCGTCGTCGCCGTAGACCCAGTGGCGTGGGAAGCGGCTCGCGCCCGACGAGCACGCCCTTGGCCTTCCCGTCGGCGAACATCGTGAGCGACAGCGTCGTCCACGCGAGGGGCGCCTGCCACTGGACGAAGGGCGCGCGGCGCACCCGCCGCGGCGCGGGCATGCCGGTGCGGCCACCAGCCGTCTGGGTGAAGCGGACCCAGCCCGTCACCGTAGACCGGCGTCTGCTTGAATGTCGGGCAGGGCGACCGCCTCAAAGACGTGGCTGCACGGGACCGAGCTGCACCGTGGTGCTGCCGATCATCCCGTCGCCGGTAGTAGCTCGCACCGGTGATCTCGCCGTCCGGCGTTCACCTCGATCGAGGCCGCCAGGCGGTTGGCGAAGCGGAATCGATCGTTGCGCTGCAGTTCGTCGAGGTCGTCGATCTGCGTCCGGCGGCGCCTGGTCGTAGTGGGCCATGCCGACGTCGAAGGCGAGGCGCGTGCCGCCCTGGATCGCCTCGGAGGGAATCCATGACAGTGGAGTGACTGAACTCTGGTATCTCATGGACCAAGCGTCGCGCGTCGCGATGGGCGCAGCTAAATAGGTGCTACCGCACTGCGTTTCGGGGGCCTAACACCCCCACAAAATGTGGGGTCTGCCCCCTTGCACGAGCCGCATCGAAGAGCCGAGACTGGCCTGGTCATGAGTGACCGCGACGACACCGTCCGACCATCACCGTCTTTCTCGCCGACGACAACCTGCTCGTGCGCGAGGGCGTGCGGGCGCTCATCGACCGTCAGCCCGACCTCGCGATCGTCGGCGTCGCGCTCGGACTACGACGAGACGGTCGCCGGCGCGACGCGAGCCGCGCCCAACGTGCTCGTCACCGACATCCGCATGCCGCCGTCGTTCAACCGCGAGGGCATCGACGCCGCGCAAGGAGGTGCGCAAGCGCCACCCCGGCACCGGCATCGTGATCCTCTCGCAGTACGACGACCCCGAGTACGCCGTCGCGCTGCTCGCCGAGGGTTCGGCCGGCTACGGCTACCTCTTGAAGGACCACCTCGCCCAGGGCAACCAACTCATCGAGGCCATTCGCATGGTCGCGACCGGCGGCACCGCGCTCGACCCCACGATCGTCGAGTCGCTGATGCGACCGGTCACGTCGAACAGCGAGCTCTCCGACACCGAGGAGTCGCTCCTCGCCTTCGTCGCCGAGGGCAAACCGATCAAGGCGATCGCGGCCGCGCGGCACCTGACGCCCGAGGCCGATCGACGCCCAGGTCGAGGCAACTCTTCCGCAAGCTCGCCGACGAGGTGAGCGCGGGCCACCAGGGCGCGCTCGATCGTCTGCGCAACCTGCACCGCGCCATCGTCGACCGCGAAGAGCAGGGTGAGACGCTCTCGCGCCTGCTGCCCGGCGGCATCGCCGAGAAGCTGCGCAACGAGGGCCGGCGCATCGGCGAGACCGAGCGGCTCGACGTGACCGTCATCATGAGCGACATCCGCTCGCTACTCGACGATCGCCGAGCACGCCGATCCCAGTGAGTTGGCCGGACAGCTCAACACCCACCGCGCCGCGATGAATCGCGCCATTATTGGGGAGGGGGGAACGGTCATGCAGTTCGTCGGCGACGCGGTGATGGCGGTCTTCGGTGCACCGCGTGCCCAGTGACGACCACGCCGAGCGCGCCGTCGCTGGCCGCCGCCAGCATGCACGCCGCTCCAGGACGTGATCAACGATCAGTGGGCGACTCGAGGAACTGCCCCGTCTTCGGACTCGGCATCGGCGTCTCGACGGGCGAGGTGGCCGCCGCGCTGCTCGGCTCCGACGAGCGACTGGAGTACACGCTCGTCGGCGACACCGTCAATCTGACCCAGCGCCTCCAACAGTTCGCCGTCGGCCGGCGAGACCGTCATCTCCGAGACCGACGAAGGTGGCGCTGCTGATCCCTCGACGTCGACGTCGATCGAGCTCGACGCCCAACTCGTAAAGGGCCGCGACACGCCCGTCGTCGCCTTCAAGATCGCTCGCCGCGTCACCCCGTGACCCAAGTCCGCACTATCCAGTCACCACCGAAGGAGACATCATCATGACCACCACCGAATCGACACGAATTCGACGGCGTCACGACGACGCTGCCCGCGCTCGAGGTGCGCGGCGTGCGAAAGACCTTCGAGGCCGAGCTCGCGCCGGTGCGCGCGCTGCGCGGCGTCGACTTACGGTCGAACGCGGCACCTTCGTCGCGCTCATGGGTCCGTCGGGATGCGGCAAGTCGACGCTGCTCAATCTCATCGCCGGTCTCGAGGAGGTCGACGAGGGGTCGATCCTCGTGGCCGGTGAGTCGATGTCGCGACGGCACCGAGGACGACCACGCCATGATTCGCCGCAAGTCACATCGGGATCGTCTTTCAGTTCTTCAACCTGCTCGAGGGCATGAGCGTGCTCGAGAACGTGGCGCTGCCGGCGATCATCGCCGGACGGAACCGTAAGGCCGCCGAGTCGCGCGCGCGCGACCTGCTCGACCTACTCGGCATCGCCGACAAGGCGTCACGGCCATGCCGGGCGTGCTCTCCGGCGGCCAACGCCAGCGGCTCGCGATCGCGCGCGCCCTGGCGAACGAGCCGACGCTGCTGTTGGCCGACGAACCGACGGGCGCCCTTGACTCGGTCGGTGGCCAGGAGGTCATCGAACTGCTCAGTCGTCTGCACGCGCAGGGCCAGACGATCATCCTGGTGACCCACGACGCGCACGTCGCGCAACGCGGCCGACACGGTGCTGCGCATGCGCGACGGGCGAATCGTGAGCGACGGCGACCGCGAGTGCGACCGACGCACCGTGACGACGATCGGCACACTCTGAGCACGCGCGAGACGCTCGTGATCGACACGCGGACCGATCGTCGCCACCCCGAGCGCACGGCCGTCTCGACGCTCGATCGTCGGCGTCGCGATCCTCGCCGCGACTCGGCGCCCGTCGCGGCGCTCGTTGTCGCACTCGTCGACGCGCCGTCACGCGGGGCGGACCGCGCTCTGGGTCGTCTGCGCCGTCGTGATCGCGTGTTGGGCTCATCGCCGCCGTCGCGCTCGTCGGGCAAGACGGCGCGTCTCGGACTGTGTGTTCGCACTGCTCGCGCTCGGAGGCGGGCTCGCGGTGGTGGTGATGCGCGTCGGCGACCGTCACGGCCTCGGCGTTGACGACGCACGCGTCCGACGGCTCGCCGACGTGGCTGGCGCTCGCTGACGATGGCCGTCGTGCGTCCACTCGTGCTCTCGCTACCCAACGGCGCGTTGAAGGCGCAGCCCGCGCCAGCTCGGTGCCGGCGCCTGGTACGTCGTCGCCCTCGCGCTGTGCGCTGTACTATCGTCACCGGTTCGAAGGCGCTGCCGCCGCTGGCCCCTCGCGCTCGGTTGGGTGCGTCGGCCATCGGCCTCGCGCTGCCGGCCCTTCGCGGCCGCTACGTCGAGGCGTCGGCGCGGGCGCGCCAACGCGTGCAGATCCCTCGTCGCCGGCGTCGACGCTCTGCGCTCACTTCGTGCGTGATCCTCGTCTGACCCTGCACTCGCTCGTCGACTGGCCGCTCGACGTCGGCGCGCCGCTCATCGCGCTCGACGTGCCTCGTCCCGCTCGGCCTCGCCGTCGGGCGCCGCCAACGCCGCGTCGCACGCCGACCGAGTCGCTGGTCCATCTGTTCACGACCCTCGGCACCGTCGCGATCGTGGCCGGCGCCTACCTCCTCGCGGTGCGCGGTTTCGACAAGGCGCCGACGACCCACTCGGACCGCGACCTGCTCTGGTGGGCCATGGCGGCGGCGGCGGTCGCGGCGGTCGCGCAGCTGGCCCTGCGCGGTCGCTTCACGCGCATCGCCACGAGCTTCACCTACGGCGCGCGCGAGGCGCCCGACGAGGTCGTGCGGTCCTTCGGCACCCGCATGACGCGCGCCATTCCGATGGACGAGCTGCTGCTGCAACTCGTCGAGTCGCTGCGCAAGACGCTCATCGCTCGCTTCAGCCGAGATCTTCACCGGCAACGGCGAGGTCCTGGACCTCGTGGTCTCGGTCCCCGACCGTGCCGACGCGTTCGCTGCACGTCACGCGCGACGAGCGACGGTCATCGCGCGCGCTGGCGTCTCGGGCAACGCCTGGGCGTCGGTCTGGCTCCCGTCCATCGCCACGAGCGACGCTGACCGGTCCGATGCGCGTGGCGCCGATCAGTCACGCCGGTGAACTCCTCGGCATCATCGTGGTCTCGGCGGTCGAGGGCGCCGTCGCCTTTCGCGAAGAGGACGACCGCGTGCTCGCCGACCTTGCTCGACAGGTCGGCTTGGCGCTGCACAACGCGCAGCTCGACACCGCCCTGCAGAGCTCGCTCGACGAACTGCGTCGCCAGGCCGACGAACTTGCGCGCCTCGCGCGCGCGCGTCGTCGCGAGCGGCGACGCCGAACGGCGACGCGTCGAGCGCAACCTGCACGACGGCGCGCAACAGCACCTCGTCGCACTCGCGGTCAACCTTCGACTCACCAAGGACGTCGTCGGGAGGACCCCGCGGCGGCCGCGCAGATGCTCGACGAACTCGGCGAAGCGGTCCAAGAGACGATTCGAGAGCTGCGCGAACTGGCGCACGGCATCTATCCGCCGCTGCTCGTGGACAGCGGTCTCGGTGAGGCGCTGAAGCGCGGTCGACCAATCGCTCGCCGCTCGACGATCGAATTGGTCACCGAGGGCATCGGTCGCTACGGCGGCGACGTCGAAGCCGCCGTGTACTTCTGCTGTCCTCGAAGCCCTCCAGAACGCGGGCAAGCACGCCGCCGTCGGCGCACGTGATGGTGCGCGTCTGGGAGGAGTCGGGCAGACTGCTCTTCGAGGTTCGCGACGACGGTCCGGGCTTTGACGTGCGCACTGCCCAGCGCGGCCACGGCTACGTCAACATGATGGACCGACTCGGCGCGATCGGCGGCGCGGTGCGCTGGGAGTCCGAGATCGGCCACGGCACCGCGATTCGCGGGTCGTTGCCGCTCGAGCTGATCAGCTCGCGAACTCGACCTCGTCGCGCTGATCCCACAGGCGTCGCAAGCGTCTTCGCGCCGAGCTGTTCCTTGTGGACGTAGGCCCGTGCCCCGCTAGTCGTGGCGTCGGGCGGCAGGTCGCTGATGTCGTAGGTCGAGCAGAGGATCACGAACGTTTCGGGTAGTTCGGCGACGATCCGACGGGTCGCTTCGATGCCGCCCATCTCGGGCATGTTGATGTCCATCAGCACGACGTCGGGCTGGACCTCGCGGGCGAGGTAATGGCCTTCGACGCCGTTCTCCGCCTCGCCCACCAGTTCGAAGCCCGCGGAGCGGCGAATGACGGCGCGCGCGGCCATGCGAAACGGGGCCTGATCATCGACGACGATGACCGAGAGGGCACTTTCCACGCGTCAAGTATCCCACGACGCCCGTCACAGCGACGGTGAGGTGCCCTCTCGCGACGCGGTGTGGTTAACCTCCCGCGCTCCCGCCGAGATATACGAGAACGGCCTTCACGCGACGATTGAGATCGTGCTCTTCGGAGAGGCCGAACTTCGCGAAAATCGAGTTCGAGTGCTTCTCGACGGCGCGTTCGGAGACGCCGAGGCTCTTGGCGATCGCGCCGTTGGACTTGCCCTGGGCCATCTCGCTCAGGATCTCGGTCTCGCGCGGGGTCAGCCAGTCGAGGTCGGTCTTTGGGCGGATGGAGCGCGCCTTCACGAACTCGTCGACGACGAGGGGATCGATGATCGAGCCGCCCTCGGCGACGACGCGAATGGCGCGGCGAGCTCGCTCGCTCCGGCGACGCGCTCCTTCAACAGGTACGCGCGCCCGGCCGAACCCTCCTCGAGGAGGGCCAGCGCGTAGGCGGGTGCGGTGTACTGGCTGAGCACCACCACGCCCGACCGTCGGGTGGTTCTCGCGCAGCCAGGAGGCGGCCCGGATTCCCTCGTCGGTGCCGGTCGGTGGCATGCGGATGTCGGTGACGACGACGTCGGGTTGCTCGCGGCCCGCGATCGTTCGATGAGCTCGGGATAGTCCGCCGCCACGCCCACGAGTTCGAAGGCGTCGTCGGACTCGATCAGGCGGGCGATCCCCTCGCGCAAGAGCGCGTTGTCTTCGGCCAATACCACCCGGATCGCCACCACCAGAACGCGAGCGTAGCATCGCCCACCCGCGGTTTCGGATTCGTCGCGAGTGGTGCTCGAGGGGCCTAGGAGAGGACCCGACGACGGAAGTTGCGCAGCCCGAGCGACAGGAACAGCGTCGCGAACCCAATCATGACGGGATAGATGACGTAGAGGTGCATGTGGGGCGCGTCAGTGAAGGCGGCGCGCATGCCCTCGTTCACGTAGACCAGGGGATTGATCAACACGATGGTCTGCAGCCAGTGGAAGCTGCCGATCTCGACGGGCGCGAGGTGCGTCCAGGGATAGTACGTGCCGCCGAGAAACGTGATCGGCAAGATGACGAAGCCGAACATGAGGCCGATGTTGCGCGCCTCGAACGACGTGCCGAGCACCAAACCGAGTCCCGCCATCGTGACGCACGCGATCGGCACCATCGTGAAAATGATGAGCCAGTGCAGCGAGATGTCGGCCGTCACGCCCGCGGCGTGCACCACCGAGGCGATCGGAAAGACGATCAGCGCGGCGATGAGACCCTGGACCGTGCCCGAGAGGACCTTCGAGATGGCGACCAGCCAGATCGGACAGGGCGCCTGGACCCGGTCTTCGATCTCACGGGTGAAGCCGAACTCCTGGGCCATCGTGAGGGCGATCGACTGCACCCCTTGAAACATGATCGTGATGCCGACGACGCCGGGAACCAAGACGGTCGCGAAGTCCGACGCTCCGGTGCTGTTGGCCCCACCGACCGCCTGACCAATCTTCGGAAAGACGAAGAGGAAGACGAAGCAGAGCAGGAAGGGCTGGATGAGCGTGCGCAGGACGAACTCGCGAAACGTCTTGCGCAGCACGACGAGGTCGCGCAAGATGAGCGCTCCGAGCGCGGTGCGACTGGTCGCCAGTGCCGAGCGCGTCGGGCGCGCCTCGATGATCGTCGTGGTCATATCTCTCGCAACTCCTTACCCGTCAGGTTGATGAAGACCGTCTCGAGCGTCGGTTCGGCGACCGCCAGGTCGACGATCTCCACGTTCGCCGCCTCGGCCATGGCGGCGACGCGAGGCACCAGTCGTTCGACGCCGCGCACGTGCACCGACACGACGCCGTCCATGACGCGCGTGGCGACGACGCCGGAGAGGTCCTTCGTCAGCGCGTCGGCGAGGCGCTGCCCGTCGCTCGTCACCTTCACCGTGACGATGGTGTCGGCACCCGTGCTCTGCTTCAGGTTGGCCGGCGTGTCGAGCGCGAGGATCCGTCCGTGGTCCATGATCGCCACGCGCGCGCAAAGTTGGTCGGCCTCTTCCATGTAGTGAGTCGTCAGCACGACGGTCTGGCCCGACTGGTTGAGTCCGACCAGCATGTCCCAGAGCGCGAGACGGCTCTGTGGGTCGAGTCCGGCCGTCGGCTCGTCGAGAAAGAGGACCGCCGGGTAGTGGAAGATCGCCCGAGCCACCATGAGTCGCTGGGCCATGCCGCCCGAGAGCGCGTAGACCGAGGCCTTCGCCCAGCGCGAGAGACTGAACTGCTCGAGCAACTCGTCGGCGCGCGCCTTCGAGTTCTTCGCGTTGATGCCGAAGAGTCGCCCGTGGAAGTAGAGGTTCTCCCACACCGTGAGCTGGCGGTCCAGCGTGTTCTGCTGAGAGACGATGCCCGAGACCTGCTTTACGAGTGAGGGGTGCTTGCGCACGTCGACGCCCGCGACGTACGCGTTGCCCGAGGTCGGCACCACCCTCGTCGTCAAGATGCCCGCCGTCGTCGTCTTTCCCGCGCCGTTCGGCCCGAGCAGCCCGAAGATCTCACCCTGGTGCACGGCCAGGTTCAATTGGTCCACGGCGGGTACGTCCATTCCCGGGTAGACCTTGGTGAGATCCTCGGTGCGAATCACTTCGTTCGAGTTCATCGTCACCGGTCGCCTCGCCACCAACTCATCGTGACCACCTTACGGCGCACGTCCCGAGCAATTAAGCGACCGATGCCCTCGAGGTTGGCGTCAGGCTCGGCGCAAGAACGTGCCCCGTGACCGTTCTCGCACCGTCCACCTTCGAGCTGGCCAAGGTGTCTATAGCCTGTTCTTCGATGACGACGGTCCCGTCCGACAAGAAGCGCCTCGATATTCGCGCTGAGTGGATGAAGGGGGTCGTCGCGGCCCTCTTCGCCATTGCGGCGATTGTGGTCTCCCGCCTGTACGGCAAGGTCATGAACTCCACGACCCACGCCAAGGTCGTCGCCTGGATCTGCGCTGGCGTGCTCCTGGTCGCCGGCGGCTACGCGATACGGCACCTCGCGAGGGCTCTCGGGCGCCTCGTCACGCGCCAGTCGAATCTCGGCGCGGGGGCCACCATCCGCCTGGTCGCGAGCGGTCTCGGCTACCTGATACTCATCTTCGCGCTCTTCGCCGTGCTCGGGGTCTCGCTCAGCCACCTTTTGATCGGGGCCGGTCTCGCCGGCATCATCCTCGGCATCGCCGCGCAACAGAGCCTCGGGAACATCTTTGCCGCCGTCGTCATGTTGTTCGCACGCCCGTTCGTGGTTGGCGATGACATTCGGATCCGGTCGGGGGCGGTGGGTGTATTGGACGTGAAGGTCCTCGGCATCGGCCTCACCTACGTGACGGTGCGCACCGACGACGGCGTCTTGAAGATCCCGAACTCGGTGATGCTCGCCTCGGGCATCGGTCGACCCCGTGCGCCGAGCACGCCGGCTCCCGAGCCACCACGTGCAGCGCCGACGGCGTCGGAGAAGAACACGTAGATCGGACCAGTAGCTACGCCTCGCGCAACGCTTCGGCCGGCTCCACCCGAACCGCGAGTAGTGCCGGAAGAAGCGCGAGGGCGACGCCGCCGACCACGATGACCGCGCACACGATCGCCACCAACGCCACGGGCACAACGGCCACTGGCACGGCTCCGAGGTGGGAGGCGAAGGTTCGCCACACGGACGCTCCTACTGCGATTCCTGAAGGTACGCCGATCACGAGACCGATCACGACGACCGTCAGCGCCTGCCACCACGTGGCTGCCAGAACCTGTCGCCGCACGAAGCCGAGCACCTTGAGCAGCGCGACCTGTCGGCGCCGCCGCGCGACACTCACGAACAGCAGGTGCGCGAGGGTGGCCGCTCCAAAGATGGCGAGGGTGACGCCCAGCAGGAGCGGAAAGTCGACGGCCTGGCCGAAGTTGACCAGGTTGGTCGGCACGTTGAGTTCATTGACGTTGCCGGAGAACTCTCGCTGGTAACGGGCGAGCGCGGCGTGCCCGGCCGGGCCCGGCGAAATACCAACGGCCATGCCCCATCCCTCGACGGACTTCACCAAGGCCGTATGGCATGCCGATTGATCAACGTTGCCCAAACAGGCGATGTCGAGCGCGGCGATGAAGGGCAACACGGCCCCCGTGCCGAGGCCCCCGATGCTGAAGGTAGGCGGCAGCGTGACGGTGCCGACGACTTTGAGCGTCCGCGCATTCACGTGGCCGGACTCGTTGACCAGCGAGACTCGGACCCGCGACCCGACGTGCAGGTGCGCCTGGGACATCGTCGTCGCCCCGAGGGCAATCTGATCGCTCCCCTTTGGGTACCGGCCACTGGCGAGCGAGAACGCCATCGGACCCTTGGCGACGTCGACGAATATCGCTTCGACGTTGACCGCTCCGACCTTCACGTACTTGCCGGCAAAGCCGTACGTGACCTTGGTCACGCTCTTGTTGGCATCGAACGTTGCCAACGCCGAATGCAACTGCGGGTTCGTCAAGTTGCCCAAGTCGAGCTGCCAGTTTTGACCGTAGAGCGCAGGGCTCTGGACAAGACGGGTCAGACTCGCTCCGAAGACCGTCGTGGCGACGAGGGCCAGCACCGCCAGCGTTGCTCCGACCAGCGCCGTGGCCACGGGAACGCTGGATCGGCCCCGACCGCGATCGAGGGCGTTACGCACCCCCACGAGGACGCTCGGTGGCGCGCCAGCTCTCGCGACCATACCGACGAGGGAGTTGGCGCGACGCACGGGCTGCTCGCGGGCGCCCGCTGCGACGGGACTGCGGGCAGCCCGCCAGGACGGCAACACGGCCAGGGCCATCGATGCCGCCACCACTGCGAGAACGCCGAGACCGAACACGGCGACGTTGAAGACGAAACCCTGAGACGGCTCCGCCACCCGAGCCTCCCCCACGGGGGTCAGCGGCGACACGGCGTAGGCAAGGGCCACCGCCCCCGCAGCGCCGGCGACGCCGATCGCCCCCGCGCGGATCATTCCCACGCCAAATAGTTGACGCGGCCGAAGCCCGAGCGCGGAGAGCGTGGGGTAGGACTCGGCTTCGACGAGGCTCTGGCGCGACAGCGCCTGGCCCACCAGCGCTAAGCCGGCCAGCGCCGCGAAGAGCGCGAAGAGCCACCATCCGGTCGACTGCGGCTGAATCGACTGCGCCACCGACGCTGAGTTCGAGTCCTCGTTCAATAAGTAGCGAGTGCCCGCGCCCTGGTGGCGGTTGATGTAAACCTGCAGCTGGGGCATGTCACTCTGGCCCGCGCGCGTTCGCACCTGCACGATGTCCTCCGACACGATCCTGCTCCCCACCCCACGATCGAACGCCGGACTGGTGAACAGTGAGTAGCTGACCGAGCTGGACGGGAAGTCAGTCTCACTAGCCTCGATCCCCACCACGCGGAACCTCACGCGGGGACCGTGGGGCACCACGAAGGCGCTGCTGTCGAGCACGTCCTTGGCCTGAGCCAGTGAGTAGAACGGCACCGTTACGGTCGAACCGAGCGTGAGTCCGAACTGGCGCTGCATCGAGAAGCCGACGAGTGCGTCGCGTGGACCGGTGGGCATGCGACCCGCGAGCAGTTTGATCGTGCTCGAAAGGTGCGAGGACGGCAGACCCGCGACGCCGAGGTCCTGGTTGGGCACGAAATGCCCTTGAGCAATCGCGTTTCCATTGCCGTAGTAGCGATCCGTGGTCACCTTGGTGATGTATGGCAGATGGAAGAAGCTCTTGGGGAGGGGCGAGGTGGAGAAGATGTCCGCGTCGTAGCCGTAGCGGCTGGTGAAGTCCGAGAACGCTGACGCCGTCCTGCGGGCGGTGGAGACGCCGGCGAGTACGGTGCCGCCAATGAGGGCCACGAGAAGAGCTAACGAAAGCCACGACGCCCAACGCCGCAGAAACTCGGCCCGAAGCACCACTCCGATTGAGCGCATCGCCCTCCCAAACTCTGAGTCAGTATGCACTTCGCCGGGGGCGAATGAGATGGTGCCACCCGACGCGTTCGCCTCGTGGTAGTACCTCCGCGGAGTTCAGATCCGCGCCACCCCCAACCTGATCTGCGTTTGGACCCGAGCCCGAAGTTCCTGCGGCGATACCATGGACCCCTACGCGGGCGTAGTTCAGCGGCAGAACATCAGCTTCCCAAGCTGAGAACGCGAGTTCGATTCTCGTCGCCCGCTCCGACTGGGCTTGTTCGCGTTTCGAGGACCAGTCACCTACGACGAGCCGAGCTAGGTCGGTTGCGTTGAGTGTGGATTCCTCGCACTCGGCGGCTGTCGCTTGAGGGCGCTGCGGCCCGTAAGTCACGCGCGCGTCGCGCAGAGTGCGGGCGCGTCCGTGACCGCCATCCAGTGCGTCGATGACGTTTCGTCAGTCGAGACGACGGTGATACCACATCCACGCACACGCGACAACGAAGCCCAGAGCACCCAGCGGCACGAGCGGCGCGATTCGAGGAGCGTGGAGGGCGCACAACGCGCCGAGCGCGGCGCCGGCGATGATCGCCAGGAGAATGAGACTCGAGCGGACTTGCTTCGGCGCGCCCTTATTCGTGAGGCCCGCGATGAACTGAGTGAGCGTTCCCGTGAGGTAGGTGGTAGAGAGTCCGTGCACGCCAAAACGAAGTACCGCCGAGCTCTGAATGCCCAACGCCACGGCATTGAGTCCGAGGAGGGCGTACGCGACGTCCGTGGACGGGTTGGCCCGCACGATCTCCCACCACGCGGCGAACACCGCGATGATGACGAACTCGACCAATAGCGCCCTCACCACCGACAGCGGCCAAAGGTGCGTCTCGTTCTCGGGCGCGTGGCCCGCCACGCGAGCACCAACGAAGCTGCCCAGGACATACGCGGCGAAGGCGACGCCCGTGTGCAAGGCGATCGACCCGCTGTGTTCGCTTACCGCGATCCCGAGGAAGACCATGTTGCCGGTCATCACGCTCGTGAACACGCCACCGAGCCGTATGAGGCCGATGGCGTCGATCGAACCGGTGACGAGGGTGAGCGTGATGACGAGGGCGTCGCGGCGCTTCTCACGAGTCCAGAATCCAGGTGCCCGCGCGCACCGTGAGCTCGTCGACCATGGTCGCTACCGCCGCGCCGCGCCGCCGCCGAGGAACGACTCGACGAAGAGAGGATTGTCTTCGAGCTCGCGCGGCTCCCCCGAGAGGACTACGCGACCACCGCTCAGCACGCAGGTCCAGTCCGAGATGCGCAACGCCGCCTTCGCGCGCTGTTCGACCAGCAGGACGGTCGAGCCGTGGTCGGCGAACCCTCGAATGTACTCCTCGAGCAACTGGGTTGCCACGAGGGGCGCGAGGTTCGCCGTCGGTTCGTCGAGGACCAGCACCGAGGGCGAGAGCATCAGGACGCGGCCCATGGCGAGCATCTTGCGTTCGCCGCCCGAGAGCTTGCCCGCCTTTCGCGACATCATGGTCTTGAGTCGAGGGAAGAACTCTAAGACCGCGTCGATTCGCGACCCGACGTCGCGACGCGGTAGAAGGTACCCGCCAATCTCGAGGTTCTCCTTCACCGACAACGGCGGGAAGACGTCGTCGACCTGGGGCACGTAGCCGACCCCGAGCTTGGCGATCCGCTCGGGTGCCAGATTCGTTATCTCGTGGTCGCCCACGCTCACCGTGCCCGCCGAGCACCGCCACGACGCCCACGAGGGACTTGAGCAACGTCGACTTGCCCGACCCGTTGGGACCGACCACCGCGACGACCTGGCCGGGCTTCGCTTCGACGTTGATGTCGTGGACGATGGCGCGCCCGTCGTAGCCAGCAGAGACGGCGGTCGCCCGAAGAACCTGACCCGAGGTGGAGAGTTCAACCGACAAGGTAGGCCTCCACCACCTCTTCCTTGGCGCGCAGGTCGGCCATCGTGCCCTGGGCGAGGACCCGGCCCTCGGCGAGCACGATGACCGGGTCACAGAACGCGTCCATGATGGCGAGCTCGTGCTCGACCATCACGATCGTCATCCCGCTCGCCACGAGCCGCGTGAGTTGATCGCCGATCTTGTGGGCGAGGTTCGGGTGTACGCCGGCCATGGGCTCATCGAGCAGCAGCACCCTTGGCTCGGCGAGCAGGGCGCGCATGATTTCAACGAGGCGGCGCTGGCCCCCCGAGAGACCGCCGGCGTAGCTGTCGGCGTACTCGGTGAGCCCGAAGCCTTCGAGCATCTCGCTCGCGCGCTCGATGTTCTGCGCGTCTTCGCGACCCCAGTAGCGCTTTCCGCGAAGCGCTCCGGTGAGCGAGTCGCCCGATTGGCGTGGGATGGCCGAGACCAGATTCTCGAGGACCGTGAGCTTCTTGAACTCACTGGCCAGCTGGAACGTGCGGATCATGCCGAGCTTCGCGCGCTCATTAGACGGCATCGAGGTGATGTCGCGGCCCTCGTAGAGGACCTTGCCACTCGTCGGGGGAAGCGTGCCGGCGAGCATCGCCAGGGTCGTTGACTTCCCGGCGCCGTTCGGTCCGATGAGCCCCGTGAGGCGCCCGCGCTGAATATCGATCGAGACGTCGGCGACCACGATCACGCCGTGGAAGGCGCGCGTCAGTCGATCCGTCGAGAGGATGATCCCGTGGTCACTGGCGTCACCTTCGAGTCGTAACAGCTGGCGAAAGTCCATCTGATCGAGGTTGCCCAGGCTGATCAGTGAGTCCGAGTCGCCCACCGGAACCGCAGCCGGGGACCGAGCGGACCGACTGAGGATCCGACGGCGCTCGGGGAGGATCCCGTCTGGTCGGAACCAGAGGAAGCCAATGATGAGCAGACCGATCGCCACCCACTCGAGCGCCGGCACCAGTGCCGGGTTCGAGAGCGGCGGAATGAAACGGGTCACCTCTTCGAATCCCAGGGGCACCAACAGCGCGCCAAGGACCGCGCCCAAGTGGTTGCCGGCGCCGCCCACGATGATGGCCGCGAAGAGGACGATCGTCTCGGCGTACCCCCAGGCGCCGGGCGCCCAGAGGTTGATGAAGCCCACGAGAATCGCCCCACTCAGCCCCGCGATCATCCCGCCGAGGATCAGCATCGACGTGCGCTGCACCCGCACGTTCTTGCCCAGCGCGTCGGCCACGACGTCGTTGTCGCGCATGGCCCGCAGCGACCGGCCGTAGGGGGACTCGGTGACGCGGCGCAACAAGAAAAAGACGAGCACGCAGAGCACTACCGCCACCCCTCCGTAGGCGAACTGATAGCCGAGCCCCTGGGGGTTCCATATCCCTGAAAACGGCGCCGGCACGATCGAGATGCCAGCCGCGCCATTGAAGAGCGGCACGAAATTATTCACCAACTGGTTGAGCAAGACGGCCGAGACGAGCAGGCCGACCGCCGCGAAATCCCCTCGTAGGCGCTTGCCCACCAAGAAGACGAACGGAAGGGCGAGGAGACCGCCGAAGAGGGCCGCCCCGATCCACGGCAGTGGCCACGCCAAGTGCCAGCCGAGGACGTACTGCTGGAACCCGCCGTTGGACGTCTGCCAGCGCCCCATGGAGAGGACGGCCGCGGCGTAGGCGCCCCCGGCTTGGAAGATGATGAAGCCGAAGTTCGACAGTCCCGCGTAACCGAACTGCGTGTC
The DNA here is from genome assembly GCA_963823815.1 of uncultured Acidimicrobiaceae bacterium. Taxonomy (GTDB): domain Bacteria; phylum Actinomycetota; class Acidimicrobiia; order Acidimicrobiales; family RAAP-2; genus RAAP-2. The sequence goes on along the minus strand of CAWGMU010000003.1, from coordinate 53,834 downwards.
GAGGGCGAGACAAGCGATGGAGTCAACCGCGCCGTAGACGATGATGGTCGCCACGTAGAAGGCAATGGCAGGCATTAGACGGTTTTCTCGCTTCCAAAGAGACCGTAGGGACGGAACGTGAGCATGCCGAGCAGGACGACGAAGGCGATGACTTCCTTGTACTCGGGATTGAAGTAGCCGGCGCTGAGTTCCGTACCAACCCCAATGGTGAGGGCCCCCACCATCGCCCCGTACGCCGAGCCCGGCCCACCCAAGAACATCGCCGCCAGCAACAAGACGATGTAGAGCTGCGCGCTCGTCGCCTCGAAGACGCCCGTATTCATGGCGAAGACCGTGCCGGCGAGACCGCACAGCGCGCCCGAGATGAGCCAGGTCGAGGAGATCACCCACTGGGTGCGGACCCCTGAGTTGCGCGCGAGACTCGCGTTCGCCGACGTCGCGCGCATGGCCTTGCCGAGTCGGGTGTACTTGAGCAGCCAGTGAATGAGTCCCATCACGACGACGCAGATGCCGATGATCGTGAGCTGCAAGGTACTAAAGAACATGCCCCAAAAGTGGAACTCACTGCCGAGTGACTGTCGGTAGGAGAAGTAGCTGCCGCCGACGATCGCCTGCAGACCGAAGGTGCCGCACAGGTCGACGCCCAGGGCCACGATGACGATGGTGATCGGCGGAAGGTTCCGTCGCTGAAACGGCGTGAAGATGAAGCGATTCAAGAGATACGACACGACGGCCCCCGTCGCGACTCCCCCGATCAGACCCACCCAGGCGTTCAGATGCGCGTGCTCGTTGAGGAAGTACGTGACGAACGCGCTGTTGATCATCACCGAGCCGTAGGCCAGGTTGAGGACGTTCGTGACCGCGAACTGCATCGTGAAGCCGACGGTGGCGATGGCGAGGACTGCGGCCGAGATGAGCCCGAAGCCCAGTGACGAGAGGAACACGCTCACGTCAGAACCTTTCGAGATTTGGTGGGTGGGCCAAGGTTGGAACTGGTTAGGGCAGCGTGGCCGCGGCGCTCATCCTCCGCGGCCACGCTGGGGGAAACTATGGAGTCGACTTGCACTCCGTGAGGCTGCAGTACCCGAGGGAACCGCCCACCGCCACCGTCGTACCGTTCGCCAAGAACTGGTCGTCCTCGAACGGGCCGAATGCTGTCTGGTACGAGTCGAACTGGTATGAGCCACCCACCCCGATGTAGTGAATCTTCTTACCGGCCTTCAGATCCTTCAGGCCAGCGGCGTACGACGACACGTTGACCGCACCATGTACGCCCTCGGCAATCTTCAAGATATCGGCCTTGTACTTCGCCCCCGAGGTCGAATGCGCCATGTCCATGGCGAGCGCCGCCATGTTGATGCCGTCGTAGAGGTGGACGGTGCCGTTCGCCGTGAGAAGTCCCGGGAAACTGGGAACGCCCGGCACCTTGCCCGCCTGCTCCAGAACCAGCTTGTGGTAGAGCGGATACGCCGGACCGGACGCGTTAACCGTTTGGTTGTCCGCGTCGAAGGAGCTAATGAAGTTCTGAACGCCAATCGGGCCGGACGTGACGCCGGAAAAGAACACGGGGTCGATCATGGCTGAGGTTCCAATCGTCGGGATCATCTTGTTCCCGTTGAGTTGGTAGATCTCGGTCAAGAGGGCCACGCCCGCCGCTCCGAGCGCCTCCATCAGGATGGCGTCGGGGTGCGCCGAGACGATCGCCTCGGCTTCGGTCTGGAACGTCGTCGCTGACATGTCGAGCGTCTCGTTGGAGACCACCGTCATACCCGCCGCCTTGATGGCCGCCTCGGCGGGGGTCACAAAGGTTTGGCTACCCGCGTCGTTGCCGAAGGCCAGGGCGATGTTCTTGTAGTTGTGCCGCTTGGCGATCTGCACCATCGCCACCGAGTCGGCCGCGTCGGGCGGAACCAGGCGGAAGAAGTACGGATAGTGAACGGCGTCGAACTCGGACTGTCCCGTCATGCAGAACGACACCGTCTTGTGCGCCCCGAAGATCGGCACGACCGTGGCGGCCTCGTCCGAGGTGCACCCGATCACGAGCGCCAGGTTCGACGTCGTCGCGTACATCTGACGGACCGCGGGCACCGCGTCCGCGGGGTCGCCTCTCGTGTCGACCGTCTTGCACTTGACCTGCTTGTTGAGCACACCGCCCGCCGCGTTGATGGCCTGGGTCGCCGCGTAACACGCGGTCTCGTACTTTGGACCGAGCGCCGCGTCAGCGCCAGTGAAGGGTGCGACCGTCGCGATAGTGATCGACCCCTTGAAGGACGTCGCGCCCGAAATGCCCGCCGCCACCGGCAGCGTCACCGTCGCGGCGACGAGTACCAGCGCGGAGGCGGCCAGAACCAGGCGCGGCCGACCGCGATCGACGAACCTCCCTCGTCGCCCCATTGTTGAAAACTGCATCTTGCCCCCTTCACTAAATTGGTGTATCCCTGCTTGACGCAGTCCTTCTCCGCTAGAAGTTGGCCGTATCCACTTCCAACGGGCGCCAGGGCCAATCGGCCGGCGCGTCCTTTTCGGCGATCACCCTATTACTGATGCTCCCCACGCCTTCGACGAAGACTTCGATCACGTCGCCCGGCGTCAACCAGACCGGCGGCGTGCGCGCGAAGCCCACGCCGCCCGGGGTCCCGGTCGCGATGACGTCGCCCGGACGCAAGGTGGTAAATCCCGAGAAGTACTCCACGGCGCGCGCAACGCTCACGATCATCATTGACGTGCGCGCCTCTTGCATGACCTCTCCGTTCAACGTCGATCGAATGGCCACGTCGGAGATGTCGACCTCGTCGACCGTGACGACGTCGGGACCGATGGGCATCGTGCCCTCAAAGTTCTTGCCCGGCGTCCACTGGGTCGCCTTGCGTTGCCATTCGCGCGCCGACCCATCGTTCATCACGGCGTACCCGAGAATCGAGCCGAAGGCGTCGTCGGCCCGAACGTACCGGCCGCCCTTGCCGATCACGACCGCGACCTCAGCCTCGAAATCAAAACGCTCCGTGAGAGCGGGGGCGACCAGATCGTCGAACGGGCCGATGAGGCTCCCCGTGCCGCGCACGAATGACTCCGGCCACTTTGGCACCTCGCGGCCGCCCTCAATCGCGTGTTCGGCGTAGTTGACGCCAAGACAGAGAATCCGCGGCGCGTCCGGGGTGGCGGGAGCGAACTGATGTTTCTCGACGTGAACGCCGACCTGCTCGGAGGCGCGCCGGGCCGCCGCGAGTCCGTCGTCACCGGCTTGAGCGAGGCCGGCCAGGGTCGAGAGCTTCGAATCGTTGGTCGCGTCCGCGACGTCAACGTATCCCTCGAGTCCCCGCACGTGCAGTCGCAGGCCCCGGTCTGTCCGAACTGTGGCGAATCGCACGCCTACCCCCAGAATTGGTTGTCAAGGTTGTATTGGTCTAGCCAAGTGGCCGAAAACCTAATCGCTCGCCGGGTCGCTGTCAATGCAGGAGGCCAAGTATTTAGGAAACAACCTCTCGACACGTGTCACTATTGGTGATAATGGTTAAAAGTGCGATGCTGCAGTTCGCTGCAAAGTGGAAGGACCTTCTCAAAATTCCGCTGGCTGTAAGGAGAAATACCAAAGGAGAATATCGACGCGGCCGCCATATTGGTACCATTGGTTGCCATTGAAACTCACCGAGGAGGACCGTGCTCACCCTCTCAAAAGACCAGATCCAAAATGTCGCCGAGATCGTGCTCCGTGACGCCGCCGAGCGAGGTCTCACCGCGGGATCGCAACTCCCCACCGAGCGGGCACTCGCGAGCTCGCTGTCGTCCTCGCGCTCGGCCGTGCGAGGCGCTCTCGCCTTGCTCGAGGCCGTGGACGTCGTTTCGCGAGAAGTCGGACGCGGTACGTATCTCAAGAGCGATCCACTATCGGCCATGATCAGTCTCGACAGCGGCGCCGTGACGTCCGCGTCCGTGCTCTACGACATTGGGCCGAGCGACGTGATGGCGGCCCGTCAGGCCTTCGAGCCGATGGCCATGTTTGTCGCCGTGGTCGAAGCGACGGAAACGGACTTCGAAGAGATCGCCCGATGCGTTGACGCCTGTGAGCGCGCCAAGGACTACGACGAATTCGAAGTCTGGGATCTCGCCTTCCACCGATGCCTGATGGAAGCGACCCATAATCCGCTGCTGCTTCGCATGTACAGCCTTATCGAAGCGGCGCGCAAGGGAGATCTGTGGGGCTCGATGAAGCGCCGAGGCGACTCCCACGAGCGCCGACACTGCACCTACGTTCAACACGCCGCCATCTACGACGCTCTTCGAAATCGCGACGGCCGCGCCGCGCAGGAAGCAATGAGTGGGCACCTCGAGTTTGTCGCGAACTTCCTTCGCGAAAACTCGCGAAGCTAGCCGTTACGTAAAAGTAGAGACCGCCGTCGTCATCATCCGTCAACGCGGTAACCAGCACGAGCCGTCGCAGTTTCGGTCGACGGTCGTGCTCGGTTGTTAGGAGAAGTTGCCCAGGGCCCTCCCCGATGACTGCCGACCAGCGCCTGACGCTGCGCAGGTGCGGATTCACTACCCGTCGTTGCGTACTACCACGATCGCGAGCGTGCGGACAGCACCCTTGTCGCAGCCGCCAACGCTTGCGAAGGTGGAACCCGGCACGAAGTTCCCCACCACTTCGATAAAGAAGGGGCTCGGCGAGGGAGCTCGTGAAGCAGACGGTCTGAACCACGTAACAACTACGAAGGAGAGTCGCATGCGAGCTCAACGGATGTACACCCACTTGTCGACCGGCGCGGTACTGGTTGCTTTCGCGCTCGGCGTCGCTGGTTTCGGCGCCGTCCAAACCGCGGGCGCCGCGAGCAGCGGCAGCGTCGTCGCGGTCCTCAACGGCCCGTTTGGACCGATGCTCGTCGCCGGATCGGGTCCCGCCGCCGGAACAGCGCTGTACATGATCACGAGCGATCACGGTTCGACCTTTGGCTGTACGGCGACGAAGCAGTCGGTGCTCGGGATGCCGTACACGTGCACCGGACCGTCCACCTCGAAGACTGTCGAATGGCCCGCCTACACGACCACCGCCGCCCCCGTCGCCGGTCCCGGCGCGAAGAAGTCACTGCTCGGCGAGGTGAAGCGCCCCGGCGTCGGAGAACAGGTCACCTACAACGGACATCCCCTCTATCTCTTCGACATGGTCCCCGGGGCGCCCAGTGGTGAGGGCTGGGACGAGCCGACCCTGCCGGCCGATCACGGCGCGTGGTGGCTGGTCTCTCCGAGCGGCGTGCCCGTCGGGTCCGAGGGCGCGCTGACGACTACGACCGTCCGCGGGCACAAGCAGCTCGCGGCCGAGCTCACCGACGGCGGCGGGGTGGTCACGGTGCCCGTCTATTCGTTCTCGGGCGGCACCAACTGCACCGGCCAGTGCGCGGTCGACTTTTCACCGCTCTACGCACAGGGCACTCCGGGTCTCGCGCCGGGTCTATCCAACAAGGCGGGAGTGGTGACGCGATCAGACGGATCCGTGCAGCGCACCTGGTCCGGTGAGGCGCTCTACGTCTACTCGGGCGAGGGAGTCGCCCTCTCCGCGGCGGGCATCTCCTTCAAGGGAAATGGCAATGGGGTAAAGGAGTCGGGGGGCACGTTCTCACTCGTCTCAGCCTGACGCTCCCACCCCGTCTCCGTCGTGCGTCGAGGATCCGCGCACGCGCTGACTGCCGCCGGTGTAGCGCCTCTCAACCAACGGACTCGCGAGCGACGAGAGCGCCAAAGGCGAGTGCCGAGCGTTGCTGGGCGCGCTGCACTTTGCCCTCGACCGCGCGATCGATGACGACGCCGACGGGTCCGAATCTTGGCGTGTAGCGGATCGTCATGGTGAGGTGAGTTCCCTCACCGCTTGGCTCAAGTGTCAGCTCTAGGGTCATGTCCTTCGCGGTTGCGACGCCGACGCCTTCGTGCACCTGACGGCGCGGCGGATCGAACTCGGTGACGCGCCACGTGGTCGTGCTCTTCCACGGGCCCGAGATACGCGTGCGTTCCTGATAGGTGGCGCCCAGGCGAGCCGGTCCGTCCACTCGAATCATCTTGAGGGTGCTCTCGACCCACTCCGAGTAGCGAGTGGTGTCGCAAAGGTACTCCCAAACCATTGTCGGTGGCTGTGGCAGATCGACCGACGCGACGATTTCCGTTTCCTTGTTCACTGTTCTCTCCCTCTCGTTCGCCCTCGCGTTGACGGCGCCGTCGTCGTAGCCCCCTCGAGGCTGTCGGCGATGGTGCCCAGTGCGTCGAGGCTCCGTGCCTCACTGGCGAGTCGGTCGAGGGAAGTCCGTAGGGCGGCGTTAGCGAGCACACCCTGCACGGCGGTCGCGATCACCCTCGAAGAGGGACGCCCCGTTTTTAGATTCACGCCCGCGCCGCTCCAGGCGACCCGCGCCGCGACCTCGGGCTTATCTTCGCCCTCGCCAGCCACGACTGAGGGCACGGCGTTGGCGATCGCGAACTGCACGCCGCCGTATCCACCGTTCGTGACCATGACGTCAACCCGTGGGAGGAGCCGGTCGTAGGGAATGAAGGGCGCGACGCGAGCGTTTGCCGGCAACGAGACGGGAATCGCTGACGCTGGCGGGCCGCCGGTCGTCACGACGATCAGCACGTCCTCGCGCGCGAGCGCGATGAGCGTCGGCCCAATGAGCTTCGAGAGGTCGTCGTTGTCGACCGTGCCTTGTGTCACAAGCACGACGGGACGTGATCCGTCGAGGTCGCTCCACCAATCGGGGAGATCTCCCTTGAGGCGCGGCAGCACCGGCCCCGCGAAGGTGAGGTTCTCGGGTGCGTCGCGGCGCGGGTACTCGAAGCTTGGCCCACAGAGCTGCCAAAAGTGGTCGGCCAGCTTGAACCACTCGAGAAAGAAGACCGGCGAGTCAGCGAGATCCAAATCGCGAAGTTGCGAGTCGATCTCCCTGCGCGCCGCCCCGAGCACGACCGAGCGGACGAGACGCGTCGAAGCTCGAGCGAGCAGCGCGCCGGCGAAGGACCGGGGCGGTTCGCGACCGAGGCCAAAGGGGTACGTGTCTCGGCTCGCCACCGGCAGCGGCGTGCACCCAAGGACGTGGATCGGCGGAGTGCCCGTGTCCGTTAAGAGGGCAACGAGCGCGCCGCCGACGGTCAGATCGACGACGACCCCGTCCACCGGACGCCTCGCCAGCTCGGCCGAAATCGCTTCGAACTGACTGGTCATCGGTCGAGCGAACAACTCCAAAATGTCAAAGCGCACGGCCCCGATGCCCTTGCGTCCACGACGGCGCGGAAATGAGCCATCCAGGTCACGATCGTCATAGTCCGCGGCCGCCGGCCACGACACGAACGTCATCCCAGCGCTCTCGATATCTGCCCGGAAGCGCGAACCGGTGATCATCGTGACGCGGTGCCCTCGACGCACGAGCTCCCCGCCAAGCGCTCGCACCGGCGCGACGTGACCGCCTATCGGGCTACTCGCGAGAAGGTACGACGCCATCCATTGCTCATTTCACCACGCTAGAACCGTATTCACCACTATACTATAGTGATGAACATGGCGAACGCAAGGCCCGCGAGCGCATCGAAGGAGGTGGCTCGCAAGTACGCCTCGCCACTGCGGGCCGCCCAAGCCGCCCAGACTCGCCAACGAATACTCGACAGCGCCATCGGACGCTTCTCTGCAAGCGGTTACGTGGGCACGACGCTCGCGGACATCGCCGCCGACGCCGGTGTTTCCGTCGAAACGGTTCAAGCCCAAGGTCCGAAGTCCGCGCTCTTGCTCTCCGCGTTCGAAAAGGCGTTCGCCCTTAGCGAGGGACAGGACTCGATCTTCGACCGCCCCGAAGTCGTCGAACGCACCAAGTTGCCGGCGGACCCCGTGGACTTCGTGCGGGGCGTGTGCCGATTCCTCGCCCGCGCCGCCGCACGCAGCACTCGGCTCTGGCTGGTGTTCTACCACGCCGCGAGCATGGATCCCACGATCAGAGCTTCTTACGACGCGTTCACTAGTCGGATGCGCGTTGACACGCTCCGACTCGTCACCATGGTCGCCGACCGCGGACCCATTCGCACGGACCGCCCACCGCGACGACTCGCCGACGAGCTTGAGGTGCTCTTCTTGCCCTTCCCCTACGAACGACTCGTCGAGGGAGCCGGTTGGACCGTCGAGGAGTACGCCGACTACCTCTTCGACAACGCCTGTTGGATTCTCTTTCCCCCTGCGCAGCCCAAGGATTCATGACTCGCGGAGCGGGCGGGTGAACTTCGTCCCACGGCCGACACTTCCCCTGCCACCCGCCGAGGACCGCGAGATCCAAACAGTGCGGAGCGCCGCTAGCGCGTCCGCTCGTCGATCAGCTGTCCGAGACGTCCCAGATTCGGCCGGTTTCGTCGCCCTCGAGACGGTCGACCAGCGAGCGGGCGGAGTCGTCAGGACTGATGAGCGTCCCGCCGTCGTGCATCGCGACGAAGCGCTCGTGCAGCGCGGCGCCAATCGCCTCGGGTGACTGGGAGCGAATCCATTCCTGCATGCGGGTGTCAACGGTCCCGGGACGATAGGCGTTGACGGTGACGCCGCTGCCCGCGAGCTCCGACGCGAGATTGATCGTGTGCGCCTCGAGGGCCGCCTTCGACGTGACGTACGCGTTGCCGCCCACCATCCCCTCGGGCCGTGACGCGACCCCGCTGCTGAGATTGACGACACGGCCCCAACGATTCGCGAGCATGCCGGGTAGCAGGGCCAACGACAGTGACACGGCGCCGAGCACGTTGACGTTGAGAGCGGCCGCCCACTCGGCGGCGTCGACGGTGGCGGTCGGACCGAGCGGCCACACGACCGCCGCGTTGTTGATGAGGATGTCAACGTCTCCGAACTCGTTCTGCGTGCTCATGACCGCTCGCCGCAGCGCGGCCGCGTCGCCCACGTCGGTGGGAATGGCCAGCGCGACCCCACCACGCTCGTAGATCGAGCGCATCGTCTCCTCGAGCTCGCCGGTCGAGCGCGACAGCAACGCGACGCGCGCGCCTCGCGCCGCAAGCTGCAGTGCGATCGAGCGACCGATCCCGCGTCCCGCCCCAGTGACGAGGGCCGTCTTTTGTTCGAAGGCGTTACCGCTCACGGCAAGCGCTCGAGGGCCGCGATCACGTCCTCGGGATCCACGCGCTCTCGCCAGTCGGGCGAGACGAACGCGGCACGCACGACGCCTTCGCGGTCGATCACGAAGGTGGCGGGTACCGGCAACGAGCGCGAGCCGTCGGCGTTCTGCTTGCCGGGATCGTTCTGAAAGACGTTCACTTGGAGGTCCTCGAGTTCACCGGTCAGCGTGAACTGCACCTTGTACGACTTGATGACCGACTGGTCGAGGTCGCTCAAGACCGGAAAGTCGAGCTCGTACTTCTCGGTGAGCGATTCGCCGTGATCGGGCGCCTGGGGGCTCACGGCCACGAGTGTCGCGTGAAGGCCCCGGATCGCCGGGAGCGCGCGCTGCAGGTGGCGCAACTGCACGTTGCAGAAGGGGCACCATTCGCCCCGGTAGAAGGTCAGCACGACGGGGCCGCGGGCGTAGAGCTCCGACAAGGTCACGTCCGCACCAAACGCGTCGGCGAGTGTGAAGTCCGGAGCGCGCTCTCCGACGCTGAGTCCGGGCGCGACCCCCGACGCCTTGAGCTCGGCAACGCCCGCGCCGATGCGCGAGGCGATGGGATCGGGGATCGACGAGGTCATTGCTTCGATCTCGTCTCGTTGGGTTGCGGGTGACTCGGTGGCGGACATCGCTCCTCCTATAATGGACCTGTTGGTCCACTATAGGGTTCCAAAAATGGTCCGTCAAGTCCACTAGCTGAGGAATACTGATTCCATGTCGCACACCGCCGCCCCGTCGCGGACGCCACTGACGCCAAAGGGGCGGTCAACCCGCCAGCGGATCATCGACGCCGCCGCGGACCTGATCTTCGAGCGAGGCGTCGCCGAGGTCAGCCTCAACGACGTTCGCGCGGCCACGGCCACGAGCAAGTCGCAGCTCTATCACTACTTCACCGATAAGGACGACCTCGTCCACGCGGTGATCGAGTGCCAGGCAGATCGAGTACTCGGCAACCACCGGCCCACGTTCGAGTCCCTCGAGAGCTTCGATGACCTCGCCAGTTGGCGCGACATGATCGTGTCGCGCCAGTCCGCACGATCGTGTCGGAGCGGATGCCCCCTCGGCTCGCTAGCGAGCGGGCTCGCCGACGTCGATGACGACGCGCGGGCTCAGCTCGAAAACGCCCTCGTGAGATGGGGCGAGCTCATCGCCGACGGACTCGCTCGCATGGTCGAGAACGGCACCCTTCGCGATGACGCGGATGCCAACTCACTCGCGACCGGCCTGCTCGCGAGTCTCCAGGGCGGGCTGTTGCTCGCGGAGGTCGAACGAGACACCCGTTGCCTCGAGATCGCACTCGACGCGGCGCTCGCGCACGTGCACTCCTTCGCCACGCCACGACCGTGAACTGCTGGTGACCATGACGAACGAGCCCGAAGCCGTCCTACCTCGTGACCGCTTCGTCGCCGTCGTGGGTTCGGCGCAAATCAACGAGGACGATCCCCGCTGGGGCGAGGCCTTCGACCTTGGTCGACGACTCGCCGACGCCCAGTGGACGGTCGTCACCGGCGGGTATCGCGGACTGATGGCGGCGGCGGCCCGAGGTGCGAAATCGGTCGGCGGCGCAACCGTGGGTCTGCCCCTCTCGGCATGGACCCATCTCGCGCCTGACGAGTCTCACGACGAACTCTGGTGGTGCGACAGCTTCGCCACTCGAGCGAACCACCTCCTCTCCACCCGGGCCGTCGTCGTACTCGACGGCGGTGTCGGCACGTTGTCCGAGCTCGCCTTCGTCTGGAGCACGGCCCAAACCGAAACCTCGGCGCCCTCCCTGCTGCTCGTCGGTGAGATCTGGCGCTTCCTCTACCCCCTCCTCACCGAGAGGCTCCTCGTCTCGGCCGAGGACGCCGCCGTGCCACTGGTCGTCTCGACGAATGACGAGGTCCTGAGCCACCTCACCTCGAACGCCCCGAGACGAAGTGGCAGTGGTCCGCGGGGCTAGACCTTTCTTCTGGGGTGTCAACCAATTCGCCCCTCCTCCCCCGTCGCGTTCTCGGCGCGTCCTCCCCAGATCCATGGTCGGGATATCCCGACACTGCATGTCTGTCGGGATATCCCGACTATGCTATAATGTCGGATTATGTCGACGGAAGACACTCAACCAACCAAATCAAATCCCTTTCGGATCTACACGCCCGCCTCACTAGGAGAAGCAGTCCGGCACTATCGAACGGAGGCCGAACTGACGCAGGCGCAACTGGCCGAGTCGGTGGGGATACAGCGAAGCTACCTTTCAGAACTTGAGTCGGGTAAGGAGACGGAGCAGTTAAAGCGGCTGTTTCGCGTCCTTAGGACACTCGGCGTTCGGATGACCCTGGACAAGGCCGACTGGTGAGCGGCGACGCCCTGCTCGCGTGGCTCGACGGAGAACCCGTCGCGCGCATCGAGCAGGAGCGCGGGCGTCTTCGCCTCACCTACACGACTGAAGCGCTTGATCGCTACCCGCTCGGCACGCCGCTCCTCTCGCTCTCGCTCTCCCTCCGCAGGAGTCCCCACACGGAGGCGGTCGTTCGGCCGTTCTTGGACGGTCTTCTCCCTGAGGGGGAGGCACGAAGGATGATCGCTCACGACCTTCGCGTCCCCGACATCGATACCTATGAACTGATGCGCGCCTTGGGAAAGGACTGCGCCGGGGCGATTGTCATCAGCACCGAGGGCGACGCGCCGCCGTCGACGCCAACGACGACCACGGCAGAACCACTTACCGCCGAAGCGATCGAGCTGCTCGTCATGAATCTGCGAAGCGACCCGCTCGGCGTCAACGACCGCGTTCGCGTCTCACTCGCGGGCGTCCAGGAGAAGCTCGTCCTCACGCAGATGCCTGACGGCCGTTGGGGCCGGCCCGTCGACGGGACACCGTCGACGCACCTGCTCAAGCCCGCGATCGCCTCGTACCCGGACTCAGTCGAGAACGAGGCGTTCTGCATGCGGACCGCCAAGCACTTGGGTCTGCGACGTGGCCGACGTCGAAACGACGGTGATCGGCCGGCGCCAGCTCATCGTCGTCAGGCGATACGACCGGCTCGTCGGCGTCGACGGCGCCGTTGAGCGGCTCCATCAAGAGGACTTCTGTCAGGCGTTCGGCCTGGCGCCCGCCGCCAAGTACGAAGAGGATGGCGGGCCGTCGCTCGAGCGCGTGGCGGCGGTTCTCGCCAATCATTGCTGCACCTGATTCGCTGACGCGCTTGCTCGAGGCGGTCACTTTCAACGCGATGATCGGCAACGGCGACGCGCACGCCAAGAACTTCTCGCTTCTGCACCTCGCGGGCGGAGCCCTAACCCTCGCGCCGCTGTATGACCTCATGTGCACCCTCTGCTACGGCGACGAGCGCTTGGCGATGGACGTCGACGGCGTCTCCCGCACGAGACTTCTCACGCTCGAGCGGATCGTTAGTGAAGCAGAGAAGTGGGGAGTGCGTGAGCGCAGGCGCGCTCCACGGTCATCGACCTCCTGGGCAGGGCGCCCGACGCCCTCGCGGCGGCCCGGGAGGAGATCGCCGGTGTTCCCCAGCAGATCGTCGACACGATAGACGGTCAGTTGGATCAGGGAGGAGATCGCCGCGTTTCCCAACAGATCGTCGACACGACAGACGCTCAGTTGAATCGCCTGAGGGCGAATTAGCGCTTCTGAATCGGACTGGAATAGGCGCTTGAATATCGCAACATCGGTCTCCATCGTTGTTGCCGAGAGTCGCTCCTCGAAATTGGCGCAACTCTTCGAGCCTGGGCAAACGTCACTGACCATTGGCTTTGGAATCGTGATCCCAAGTCGCCGGCTCGTCCCTTTCGACATCAGCATCGTGACCCGCTTTGTCCGTGGTCCAGGCATCCGGTATGACATTCTTCCACGGTCGAAGCCAATTCACTGATCTAATTGAGTTTGCGGCGAAGGAGGCTCGTGCTCGAGAGATTAGCGTCGTCATTCCGAGCTTCCGCGGAGGTCGGCTTCTTCGCGAAGCGATTGCGTCGGTGCAAACGCAGACATTTGAGAACTGGGAGCTAATCATCGTTTTCGACGGCTGCGATGACGATCTCTCGGACATCGAGCGGGCCGATCCTCGAGTGCGATCGATTCATCAGGCCCGCCGTGGCGCGGCGGTTGCTGGAACGTCGGAATCGACCAAGCAACCGCAGAGCTGGTCGCGTACTTGATGATGACGACCGTACGCTGCCAGACCGCCTGCGTTTGCAATCGGCGGCAATGGATGATGAAACGGTCGTCATCACTCATACGCAGTATCGCGTCATTGGACCGGATGGGCGAATACTACGAGATGGCGATGCCGCCGAGACGTCGTACTTAGATTTTCTTCGAGGCGCCTCCCACGTCATGTCGGGGACCGCAATGTTTAGGAAACGCAGCTTTCAAGAGGTGGGCGGATACAACTCGGTGCTTCAATTTGGGGAAGGTCAGGATCTGATTTTTCGCATCGCTCGAGAAGGCAGGATCTGCTTTGTGCCCGAGGTGCTCTACGAATACCGTCAACACGATTCCAACGTCTGGTTTGGTTCGTCATCGGGCAGCGAAGAGACTGCGTCTATACTGGCGACAGCACTTCTTTGCTGCCCGGGCTCGCGGTGAGACAGAAAACTTGCGGGCCGTTCGAAGAGGCATGTCGTCGGTCCCTAAGAAACGGGTGGCTGCGGCGATAGGCCGTGCGAGCGACGCGAAGTCTCGCCACAGCTATCCAACTTTGGTGGGCGCACTCGCGTGGGCATTCGTTCTCTCACCGATATTCACCGCCAAGGTCATTTTGAAGGGCCTCGCGAACCGCGGACAGCAACGGCGCATTTGAGTGAGACTTCGTAGTGGTGTGACTCCACCATCGCAGACCCCGAAAGATCGTCTGCCTAGGCGGTGTACTTCGCGACTCCGCGACGGTCTAGTACAGTACCCAACTGGAAATCTTCTCAGCAGTGCCACAGTTCTTTGTGCAATAGCTGGTCAGGATCTGTGAGACGGGGTAGGTGTAGTCGTCAAAGATCACGACCGCAACGAGGAGTTGGGAGGACGAGCAGATCGTCTGGGTACTCGTGCTCGGACAGGCAGTGAACGTTACGGTTCGCGTCTGCTTGCTCCCAAGATTCAGAGTCGTCGAGCACCAAATCGCAAAGGTGTACGACTGGTTGCTCTCGGGAATGGTCACTGAGGGCGTGCACAAAGCAGGAGGGCTCGTCACCGAAGCGGGCGTCACCGTGTAGCGCTCCTCGTCCACGGCCGTCGTCATGGCGCTGTTTACCGCGGATCGCGCGAGTTGCGGCGTTCTGAACTTTGCAACGCTGTTTAGACCGTTGGAGGCGAGAGTCGAAAGAGACAACACCGTGACACTCGTTACCAGGATGAAGACGAGCGCCAGGATGAGCGAGGCGCCAGATTCGTCGCGCGCGCGACGCCGCAACATTTTTACCCGCGTCACGGCTGACACCACAATCGCCCCGTCATTCGTGGCCGACCCGATGCCCGGATCCGTCACCGTCAGATTGAACGTTCCCTTCGAGCTCCCCGTGGAAACGGTGACGCTGAGCGACGTTGAACTGATGAAAGTAATCGACTTGAGGGTGAAGCCGCCCGAGAACGTCACGGTCGCGTTGCTGGTGAACCCCGTGCCGGTGATCGTGAAAGACTTCGACGAGGTGTTCTTCGTTATGGACTCAGGAGAACCACTATTGGGAGTGGTGATGGTTGGCAGTGAGGGTCCATTCACCGTCTCTTGTTGGGTGACGCTGGTGAGGCCAGTCGCCGCCGCGGTGAGCGTGGGCGTGCCCGCGACGCTGTCGCCGTAGAAGAAGGTGGCGGTCGACGACCCGCTCGAGATCGAGACTGAGCTCACCGGGGAACCATCCGAAGGAGGTGGCGAATTCGGTGATCCCCGAGCTGGATGTTTTCAGGCTCACGGTCTCGGCGGTGGTCGTTACGTTGCCGAAGGCGTCTTGCTCCTCGACGGTCATCGGGCCGATGTTGGCGCTGGCGGAGGCCGAGCCCGAAGCCGGCGAGGTGGTGAAGATCAGCTTCTTCACTGGACCGGCGACGACCGTCTCTTGTTGGCTAGCGCTAGTGAGGCCAGTCGCCGACGCGGTGAGCGTCGGCGTTCCGCGAGCGTGTCGCCGTAGAAGAAGGTGGCGCTGGAGGACCCGCTCGGGATCGAGACCGACGTTACCGTCGGCGATCCGCCCGAGGAGGTGGCGAACTCGGTCGTCCCAGAACTATACGTCGACAGGTTCACGGTCTCGGCCGAGGTCGTCGGATTGCCGAAGGCGTCGAGTCTCCTCGACGTTGATGGAACCGATGGTGGCGCTCGCGGAGGCCGGCGCCCGAAGCCGGCGACGTGGTGAAGTTCAGCTTCTCCGCTGGACCGGCGACGACCGTCTCTTGTTGGCTGGCGCTAGTGAGGCCAGTCGCCGACGCGGTGAGCGTCGGCGTTCCGGCGAGCGTGTCGCCGTAGAAGAAGGTGGCGCTGGAGGACCCGCTCGGGATCGAGACCGACGTTACCGTCGGCGATCCGCCCGAGGAAGTGGCGAACTCGGTCGTCCCGGAACTGTTCGTCGACAGGTTGACGGTCTCGGCCGAGGTCGTCGGATTGCCGAAGGCGTCGGTCTCCTCGACGGTGATGGACCCGATGGTGGCGCTGGCGGTGGCCGAGCCGGAAGCCGGCGAGGTGGTGAAGATCAATTTGGCCGGCGGGTACGCCGTTGTCGATTGGACGTCTTGAATCACGAATTGGTTGGTTCCCCCGGTGTTGTAAGGACCCGTCACGTTGAACGTGATGAGTTGGGGTGCTGTCGAACCTGAAGAGCACGGCGTGCTGTACGCGCCGTTCGGTTGTAGGTATTCGACGCCGGTGACCTGCTCGCCATAGCCAGACGGGAGCGCTGGGAGCGTCGCGGTCAGAGCCTGATACGAGGACGGGGTTGCGCACGGCACGAACGCAGCCCGAGCCCGATTGGAAGGCGGTGTACAGCTCCTCGGAACCGGCGCGAACGAAGGTGTTGAGGGTGACGAGGCCACGTTGCTCCGCCGAAGCGGCGATGGTGGTCGAGAACGCGCTGAGCAGACCCGCGACGCAGATCCCCAAGATCGCGAGCGTGAAAAGCACTTCCAACAGAGTGTCGCCCGCTTCCGTGCGATGACCTAGTGAAGGCGAGCCCGAAGGCCCGCGATCATCCGGGTGGCCGCTGCAGTCCTTCACTGGCCCAGCGTCAGCGCGCCGCCGCCTGTCAGCGAGGCCTTTTCGGCTTCGATGAAGGACATCGTCAGGGCGCCGCTCCCGAGAGGATCACTTCGCCGTTCGGATCGTAAATTCCGCTGAACGTGTCCGTTACCGAGGAACCGTTGGTGATCGAAAGTGGCGACGTCGACGCGTCCCACAGGGCGACCTCGCCGTAAAGGTTGTAGAGGGGATAGCCACTCTGAGCCGCCGAAACGGAGACCTGCGATGCCCCGTTGAAGGTGACGGCGCCAGTCTCTACGTAGAAGAGGACGCCGTTCGTGTTGTCGGTCGTCACCGTGCCGCCGTTTGTCTTTTCAGACACGTGAGGACGACGACGATGGGCAGGTGTCCGACGCCGCGTTGCCAAAGAGGTACGTGCCCGTTCCGAAGAAGACGGTGGACTGGGCCAGGTCAGTCCGCCCTTGAACCAGTAGGTTCCCGGCGCGAAGTCGACCGTCACGTTGTTGGAGATCGTCACGTTCTTGGTCGAAGATGTACGTATCGCCCGAGGTCCCGAAGGATCGTCGTCAGCGTCTGGGCCGTCGAGAACTCTTCACCTTGGGCGCAGGCCTGGTTGAGGCAGCTAGGTGGGAGCGTGGGATTCGGCGGGGGCGTGAGCGAGGCCAGTGGATCGATCACCGACGAGGTCGGTGCGCTCTCGGGGGGGCCGGGCTGACTCGCATTGCATCCAGCCTGTTCTTGTTCTTCAATACGCAATACGAGTCCTGTACCCGGTGTTGATCGTATTCGGGTCGTTCGTGATGATCGGAACTGACATGAGCGTCTGGCCCGGGATCATGGTGATTGCCTGGGCGCAGCTGCTCGCGACGTAGATCGGCAGCGGATTGCCCGAAGAGTCCTTGACCGTTACAGTCGACGCCCCCGTCATGTCCAAGGTTGGTGCGGGTTGCATGCACAGTTCGGCTGACCGAGCAGGGCGAGCGGATAGATGGGCGACCCGCCACCGTTCGGTCCGTTGGGCTCGTTGAGGTAGATCCTGGGCGTCGCGACGAGCGAGTACGTGAAGGCACCGGTCTTGGTGTCAGCATTTGTCTCGCTGATTGCGAGCGTGACGTCCGAGACGCCAGCCGCCGAGATCCATCCGCTCCCGTTAGCCGCACAGTTACCCGAACAGTTGTACTTGGGCGGCGGTTGATTTGCGGGAAGGTTGAAAACGAGCGTGCTGGTATCAGCCGGCGTCGACGAGCCCTCCAGTGCAGTAGTTGCGCACGAGGCTGTAGGGCGATGTAGGACCCGACTTCCGCGTAGGAGACGACGACCATTCCGCTCGTCGACGTCCATTGCAGGTCCGAGGAGCTGGGTACCCGAGCCGCACTGGTACTGGCTCCCGTTTTCAACCGTGAGCAGTGAGGCGCTCTGGACGTCCTTTTCAAAAGTCGAGGCGACGACTTGGGCGTCGTCGGTGTTGGTCAGTCGATGCGTCGCGCCACTCTGCAGCGAGAAGGTCGCGACAAGGGCGTAGGCGATGGCGCCCACGACGATGGGGAGAACGACCAGGACGATCAGCAGTTCAACCAGCGTGAAGCCTGTGTCGCACTGGCGACCCGAGCCCTCGGACCGACCGCCATCCCCGGCTTTCAAGGGTCCCGCCTCGCTTCGAAACACTGCTTATTCACAATTTTTCGCCAACTGTCTGCCGGCCCCTGCAGCGCCCAAGCATACGCACTATTTGGTTTTCCCGCCAGTGGCACCCTTGTGGGCAGAAACTCCCTGATCGAAGCGGTTTTACGATGGGGTGCGGAAAGTGCGCATCACATATTCTTTGGCCAGAAGGCTGTTCCGGTACCCGCCGTCGGCCAATAAGCGCCGGGACCTCGAAAGCGGGTCCGGTTCGAAGAGAGACGCCTCAACGACATCGGGGATGGTCACTGCGAGATCGGGTCTGAGTTCGCTATCCGCCTACTTGACTTGACCGCGGAGACCACCCAATAGGCACTGCCAAGCACCACGCCATCCGATGAGGCGTATGGCAGCAAGACGGTTCGAATCGCCTCAAGCGCCTGGCTCACTGCGTGCGGGATCCTTCTCCGCGAATAGCCTTCGACCAAGCGAATTGGTCTCGAGAAACGATACGACGTCGTCCACATCGCGTCCGAGAGTGAGACGGTCCTCCATCGCGTCGATCCTGATGTCGTCAGGTCAGCCCTAGTCAGCAGGTCTCGCACATGGGCAGGATCGGCGAGCGAAAAGAGATTGGGCGCTCCCGATGACGGCGGTTCGGGCTCTCCGACAAACTCGACGGCTGCCATGGCGGGCACTCGCATCCACTCGTTGTTCATCATGTCTCGCCAACAGACAAAGACCAAGCGACCGCCAGGTCTAAGGGCCCGAAAGAGATTGGCGAAGGCCACGGGTCGGATCGTCGAAGAACATCACGCCGAATCGGCTGATTATCGCGTCAAACGGCTCGAGGAAGGTCGCAGTTTGGGCGTCGGCATGAAGAAACTCCACGTCGACTCCCTCCTCTCGGGCGCGGCGACTCGCTTCTTCAAGCATCAGCACCGAGAGGTCGATTCCCATCGCGTGGCCGCCTGCCCCAACGTGCCGGGCGGCAGCCAGAGTCGTGGCTCCGTTACCGCAGCCCACGTCCAAAACGCGTTCCCCTAAGTTCAGGCGAGGCGGCGGCCAACAGGCGGCGACCACACGGAGCGAGCATCGAGTCGTATCGAGTCTTGCTCTTTCACCCACTGTCGCCCGCCTTCGTCGTTCCAGTAGGCCGCCATCTCTTCGTTGGGCACGACGTCATTGTCGCAGTTGCCACTGAATCGTGCAACAGATGTAGAGCACCTTCCTGGCCCTTCGGCCAGGCTTGCTTCGACACCGGTATTGCTTCCGATTCGTCGTGGCAGAATCTCAAACGTGAGCAACGCACGCGACGACACCGCGCACCTCGAGGATCTCGCGACGGCTTCGTCGGGTCCGAGACCGGATAGATCGCGACTTTGCGCAGCCACTCGACGTGGAGGCGCTCGCCCGCGACGCCAACGTGTCAGCCGGACATCTCAGCCGTGAGTTCAAACTCGCTTACGGCGAACCGCCGTACAGCTACCTGATGACGCGACGCATTGAGCGCGCGATGGCGATCTTACGAGGGGGTGAGCTGAGCGTCACGGAGGTGTGCTTTGCAGTTGGCTGCTCGTCGCTCGGCACGTTCACGACTCGCTTCAGCGAACTCGTGGGAATGTCGCCGGGCGCGTACCGTCGCCGCGAGGCGACGTCGACGGACGGAATGCCGTCGTGCGTCGCGAAGCAAGTGACGCGACCGATCAGGAATCGAGAAGCGAGGGGTGTCCAACGCCAGTTAGGGTGACCGCCATGGACCTCACGATTCAGTCGTCATTCCTTCCCCAACACGATCCTGACGCCTCGCTTGCCTTCTATCATGACACTCTCGGCTTCGAGGTGCGCAACGATGTTGGCTACGGCGGAATGCGGTGGATCACGGTGGGGCCACCCAATCAGCCCGATACGTCTATCGTTTTGTATCCTCCAGCGGCGAGCCCCGGCGTCACCGATAGCGAACGGGCCATGATCGCCGAGATGATGGCGAAGGGCACCTACGGCATCATCATCCTCACGACGCCCGACCTTGACGCCGTCTTCGCGGCCCTGCGCGCGAGAGGCGCCGAGGTCGTCCAGGACCCGACCGAACAGCCCTACGGGATTCGCGACTTCGCCGTCCGCGATCCCGCGGGCAATCTAATCCGCGTTAACGAACTGCGCTGAGAAACGGCGCGAACAACCCAGGCACGGACGTCTCGGCGGATCGGACGTCGCGACACTTCACCTTTTTATCCGCTTCTTAGTTCGCGTCGACACCCTCTTCACGAAGAGCCCCCAAACTTGTCCCCATACCCCCCGCCATGAAGGAGTGCGCATGGAGTTCAATCACGAAGTGGCCGAGTCGAACGAAGTCGCTACGAACGAGCCGGTGTCGAGCGAACCACTGAGCCCGAGCGCCTCGGCAACGACGTGGCGGCACCAGCCCGGCTTTCGTCAGGGCGCCCTCGCGGCTGTTGCGGCACTCGTCGTCGATCCTCGTGATCGGTACCGCCGGCTTCACCCTCGGGCACTACGTCTTCGCGCCCGGATCGGTTCGCCTCGTCCCGTCGTACTCGAGAACGAACCTCCCGAATGGCTTCGGCAATTTTCCGTCCTTCAACGTCCCTCCGTCGGGTGGATCGGGATCCGTAAAGGTCAGCCCCGCCGCGGCGAAGATCGCCACTGCCGTCGACCCGGGCCTCGTTGACATCGACACCGGTATCTCCTATCAGGGTGCCTCAGCCGCCGGAACTGGCATCGTCATCTCCTCAAAGGGTCTCGTCCTCACGAACAACCACGTGATCGAGGGCTCCACCTCGATCACGGCACGCGACGTTGCGACCGGCACTACGTACAAGGCGAAGGTACTCGGCTACGACGTGAGCAAGGACATCGCGCTGCTGCAACTCGAGAACGCGTCGGGCCTCACCACCGTCTCCCTCGGCGACTCGAGCTCGGTGAAGGTCAACGACAAGGTGGTGGGCATCGGCAACGCCGGTGGGGTCGGCGGCACCCCGAGCTTCGCCGCCGGCACGATCGTCGCCACCAACCAGTCGCTCAACGCGAACAACGCCGACAACCCGTCGGGTTCCGAGAGCCTCAGCGGCATGATCGAAACCAACGCGGGGATCCAAGCCGGCGACTCCGGTGGCCCACTCGTGAACAGCAAGGGCAAGGTGATCGGTATCGACACCGCGGCCTCGGCCAGTTCGGGCGAGTTCGGCTTCGGCCCGCAGGGCGCGACCGCGAACCAGGCGTACGCCGTCCCGATCAACACCGCGGTCGCGATCGCCACGTCCATCGAGAACGGCGTCTCGACCGCGTCAATCCACCTGGGCAAGACCGCCTACCTCGGACTCGAGATCGCGCCGACGCTCTCGGGCTTCGCCGCCAATCCGAATGGCTCGACCGCACCCACTGGCGTCACCGTCGCCGGTCTCGTCGCCAATGGCCCAGCCGCCAACGCGGGTCTCGCTACGGGTGACGTCGTCAATTCCTTCAACGGGCACGCCGTGACGAGCGCCGCAGCACTCGAGACCCTCGAGTTCGCTCTGAAACCCGGCGACAGCGCGACGGTTGGCTACCTCACCCCGAGTGGCGAACAGAAAAGCGTCACGCTGAAGCTGGGCTCGGGACCGCCTCAGTAGGCACTTGCGGCGACGCCGAGCGTCGCCGAAGAGATGTTGGTCGACTTCGAAACTTGTCTGGCGACCGGTCGTTCGCTGGAGTCGTCAGTACACTCACGCTCGGGATGACCTCCCATTTCGTAGTGGAGGCGAAGCGTGACGAGCGTAGGAATCGGGCGGCTGGCGCTGCGACGCGCGCCCTCCCTTCTCGCCCTCTCGTCGGTGCTCGCGCTCTTCGGGTTCTCGGTGGCGTCACCAGCTTCTACCACGACCACGACTACGACGACAACGTTGGCCACGACAACGACCGGCGAGTCGACGACGACAACGGAGCCGACGACGACGCTCGGACCGAATGGAGTTATCTCGTCGGCGATTCTCGCCGAGAACCGCCTTCCGGGTACGAGAGCATGGCGGATGGCGGCTGACACCTCGACAACCGCGATACAGGGATTCGCCAACGTCACCTACGCCCAAGTTGGCGAGGACGTCAAGCTCTACGTCACGACCCACGCCACGGCGTTTCGCGCCGTCGCCTACCGCATGGGCTGGTATCAGGGGCTCGGCGCGCGTCAGGTGTGGGCCTCGACGACCATTCCTGGAACGGTTCAGCCGGCCTGTCCGGTCGACCCGTCGACCAACATGGTGAGCTGCGACAACTGGCGCGCATCGCTGACGATGCCGATCACGGCGGCGTTCGTCCCCGGCGACTACCTGATCAAACTCGTGGCGGGTCCGCGGGCCGCGAGCTACGTGCTCCTCACTGTGTGGGACCCGACGAGTACTGCCGCCTACGTCGTCATGAACCGGTCCTTCGTCGAGCAAGGTTGGAACACGTACGGCGGGTACTCCTACTACGCCGGGGTCGGACCCTGCATCCTCGATGACGTCACCTACCCGCCGTGCAACCGCGCTCGCGTCGTCTCCTTCGACCGGCCCTTCGACACCGGCAGCGGATCGTCGGACTTCCTCACGAACGAGTATCCGCTCGTGCAGCTCTGCGAGAGGGAGGGCCTCGACGTCACGTACATCACCGACGTCACGCTGGATGAGCACCCCACGCTGCTCCTGCACCACCGGGCTCTGCTCTCGCTCGACCACGATGAGTCGTGGAGCTACGCCGAGCGGTTGGCCGTCGTTGACGCCCAGAAGCGCGGTGTGAACGTCGTCTACTTCGGCGCGGCGGCGATGGTGCGCCACGTGCGCCTGCAGCCCTCGCCGCTCGGACCTGATCGCGAGGAGGTCGACTACCGTGACGGCGCCGAGGACCCCTTGAACGGAGTCGGTAGTCCCATGGAGGTGACCGGCAACACCTGGGAGTCACCACCGGCCGACTGGTCCCCCCTCAGCCAGATCGGTGTGGAGTACAGCGGCTACCTCGACCCGGGCGTCACGGTCCCCATGGTCATTGACGACGCCTCGTCGTGGGTCTTCAAGAACACCGGACTGCGCGACGGCTCGGAGCTTTCCGGCGTCATCGGCTCGGACTTCGACCACGTAATTCCCTCGTCACTCGCCCCGAGCAATGAGGAGGTCCTCGCGCACTCCCCCATCCCGACGGGTGAAGCCACGGTGAGCGGCGCCACCTGGAGTGGCTCGTCGTACTCGGACATGGTCTACTTCACGAACCAACGAGCAGGGCGGGGTCATCGACACCGGCAACAACATCTGGATCGGCGACCTGCGCGCCGTGCTCGACCGCGGAACCCCACTGCGCCGAACCGACCATCGCGCGCGTCACGAACAACATCTTCTGGCTCTTCGGTCAGGGACCGGCTGGGGCGCTCGAGCCCGCCGTGTCGAACCTCAGCGAGATCGTCCCCGCTGGGCTCCTAGCGCGAAAGAGATCGTCCATTACGTCGCGTCTACGGTCGCTTAGCGACGAGATGCGCTACGCCATGAATCGACCGACGTTTCACCTCGTCACGAGGTCCTGGGCTGCCATCGACCCTTTACCTGTCGGATCGCTCGCGTAGCATAACGAGGAAAGCAACTCTGAGCGAAGCGTTTTCTTGCTTTTGAGGAGGTTGCGTGAAGCAGCACCGCGGATCATCCAAGGTTGCTGGTCGGGCTTCAACACCGTCGAATGAGGGCCACGTCTGGCCCGAGACCGAGACCGTCGAGGACCTCGTCAACCAGTTGAAGTTTGAGCGGGCGCGTCTCGGTGCGACGCTCGATTCGCTGATGGACCCCCACGTCATCTTCGAGGCGGTACGCGACGAGTCGGGCAAGGTTGATCGACCTCATCTTCGCCGACGCCAACGACGCGGCCATCGAGTACAACCACTCGACCCGCGAAGAAGATGGTCGGCGGTCGCCTGCCTCGACATCCTGCCCGGCCACCACCGCTCG
Source organism: uncultured Acidimicrobiaceae bacterium (assembly GCA_963823815.1). GTDB lineage: Bacteria > Actinomycetota > Acidimicrobiia > Acidimicrobiales > RAAP-2 > RAAP-2. The sequence continues at coordinate 29,966 of CAWGMU010000003.1, read as the reverse complement.
GGCGTCTTTGCCACCTACGTCCACGCGCTCGAGACCGGCGAGCCGCTGATCCTTGACGACTCGATCTACTTCAACGAAGTCTGGGGATCGGAGCGCCACTGCGACGTGCGCGCCCTCAAAGTTGGCGACGGGCTTAGCTACACGTGGCGCGACATCACGGAGCGCGTGCAGCTCAACGAGCGCTATCGCCTGCTCGCGGAGAACGCGTCGGACGTCGTCTACGAGACCGATCCCGAGGGGCTCATTCGCTGGATGTCACCCTCGACGCGCCGGGTCCTCTCCTGGCAGCCGAGCGACCTGCTCGGCATTAGTTCCTTCGACTTCATCGCCGAAGACGACCGCGCGAAAGTTCGCGCGCACCACGCGCGGGCGCTGCGCGGCGACTACCCCGACGCGATCGAGGCTCGCTACCGCTCGGCGGAAGGCGACGAGCACTGGATGTCGGTCTCCGCTCGACCGATTCGCACGAGCGCCGGGGCGATTGAGGCGATCGTGGTGGGCTTGCGCGGCATCGACGCCGAAGTGGCGACCCGTCACTCGCTCGCGACCTCGGAGTCGCACTTTCGACTGCTCGCCGAGAACTCGACCGACGTCGTGCTCGAGACCGACTACGAGGGCGCTGATCAAATGGGTCTCACCCTCGGTCCAGCAGGTCCTCGGCTGGCTGCCGAGTTTCCTCCTCGGCACGAGCTCGAACGACCTCATCGTCGCTGACGACGTCGCCAAGGTAAACGCCTGGCGCCAACTCGTCCGCCTCGGCGAACGGGTCGACGACGCGCAAGTTCGCGTGAAGTCCTCGAGTGGCGAGGTTCGCTGGATGGCCATACGCGCGCGGCCGGCCCGCGACGCGACCGGCCGGGTCATCGGGGGCGTCATCGGCATGCGCGACTGCCAGAGTGAGGTCGTCGCCCAGCGCGCCGCCAACACGCTCTCCGCAGGCAGCCAGGTGCTCGTGCGCTCCGAGCGCGAAGAGGATCTGCTCGCCGCGATGTGCCAGGCCGCGGTTGACGGGGTGGCTACCTGCTCGCCTGGTACGCGCGACGCGTCGAGGGCGTGGGTCACCTCGTGGAGAAGGCGGCCTCGAGCAGCGACCACCGCGACTACGTGGACTCGATCGAGGTCGACTGGAGCACCGGTCCGCTAGGCCAGGGACCGGTTGGTACGGCGATGCGAACGGGCGAGCCGGTTGTCTTTGGCGACCTCTTGACCGACTTCAAGTTCGAGCCGTGGCGCAAGGCGGCGGCGGCCCACGGGTTCCGCTCGTGCATCGCCCTGCCGGTCCTGACCGACGGCCTCGTCGACGGCACCTTGCAGGTCTACGCCGCGGAGCGCGGCGCTTTTGACGGCCACGTCGTCGACGTGCTAAAGGATCTCGCCGACGAATTGGGCTACGGCCTCAAGCGTCTGCGAGACCGCGATCGGCTACTGCGCTCGCTCAATGACCAGACGCTGCTGTCCAAGGCAATCGACCAGGCGAGCGAGTCGATCGTCGTCACCGACCCTGAGGCGAAGATCCTCTACGCCAACCCTTCTGCGCTGCGCACGAGTGGCTACCTCCTCGAAGAGGTGCTCGGAAACAATCCGCGCGTCTTTCACAGCGAGCTTCACGACCCAACCTTCTTCCAGATCATGTGGGCGCACCTGCTCGGGCGGAGACTCCTGGCACGGCACGCTCGTCAACCGTCGCAAGAACGGCGAACTCTACGAAGAGGACACCACGATCTCGCCGATCCATGACGCCGAGGGCCAGCTCATTGCCTACGTCGCGGTGAAGCGCGACCTCACCGTCGAGCAGCGCCTCGAGACCAACCGCACCCGCGAGCAGAAGGATCGCCTCGACATTCTCGACATCATGCAAGAGGTCCGCCGGGCCGAGTCCCTCAACGCGACGGCCGAAGCGTTCTGCAACGCCGCGACGCGACTCATCGAGATCGACGCCGCGATGGTCGTGCTCGTCCAGGCCGACGCGTCTCTCCTCACCATCGGAACCGGGGGCCAGGAGCTCGGCGGCGTGACGAGTGGCGTGACCCTCGACGTTCCCCAGCCCGAGCGATTGATCGAACGAACGAAGAGTCGGCGCTTGGTGGCTTGACTTGACCGACGATCGCCTGCGTGACGAGGAACTCTCCGCGCGCCTCGCTCAGCAGTGGCTTCACGGCGATCGGCAACGTGCCAATTCGCTGGGAGGGCGAGTTGGCCGGCATCTTGGCGCTCGCCACGAAGGCGTCGGACGGCCCCGAGTGGATAAGCCTGCGCCTGAGTGCCTTCGAGGAGCTCGGCAGCTACGCCGGAGCCCTCTTCGGTGCTGAGGCAGACATATTCTCTAAACGAGAGTCGTTGCGCTCAGAGATCTTCGCGATTATCGAGGAGCAGCGTTTTCGACCCGTTTTCCAGCCCTTCGTGGAGCTTGCGACCGGCAACGTCGTCGGGTACGAGGCTCTGACGCGCTTTGACGACGGCGTCGCACCTGATCAACGCTTTAACCAGGCTCACGCTGTCGGGCTCGGAACGCTACTCGAGGCACGGTGCGCCCAGGCAGCCCTCGACGCCGCTTCGAACTTTCGCCAGGAATCTGGCTAAGCCTCAACTTCTCCCCGGCCGCACTCCTCGACGGAAACGCGGCAAAGGTCGTCAACGGCGCCGAGCGCCACTTGGTCCTTGAGATCACCGAGTACGCCCAGATCAAGAACTACGCCCCGATCAGGCGCGCCGTCCAGAATCTCAGCAACTGCCGGCTGGCGGTCGACGACGCCGGGGCGGGTTACACCAGCTTGAACCACATCCTCGAACTGCGGCCCGATTTCGTCAAATTGGACATCTCTCTCGTGCGCGACGTCGACACGAACCCGGCTCGCCAGGCCATGGTCGCGGGGATGTGTCACTTTGCGGCCCAGAGCGGCACGACGCTCATCGCCGAGGGTATCGAGACCGAGTCGGAAGCCGAGACGCTGCGCCACCTCGGCGTTCCCCTCGGCGAGGGCCAGATGCTCGCCCAGGGCTACCTCTTTGGGCGACCGGCCCCATCCTGTCCAATCTCGACCCTAGCGCTTCGCCCGCGCTCACCGCGAAACTGCTTACTGGTCAAGATTCTGGGCTCCTGAATGAGCCCGATAGCCCGAGTAGCACTCCGCGATTCCGTCGGAAGTAGGTCATCCGACCCCGCTCGGGGTCGCCATCCCCGACTTCACTCTCGTGGCGCTCGAGCAGAAGCCCTTGCCCTTGGCGCAGTTCACGGCGAGGCCGACGTAGTCGGCCGTCTCCTGCTTCTTGTGGGGTTGCCGTCGTCGGCATTGAGCTGCGCGACCTCCGGGGACAAAGGCCCGAACACATTTGATAGGTCGACCGCGGTGTTCTCGAGCTCCATGTTGGCCGTCGCGACGGTCCCCGCGTCGCAGCCCGCGCGCGTAAAGGGCACCCAGGGGCGCCGAGGGATCTCGTCGGGCGCCGGGGCGGGTGACGTCGCCGGCGGCGTTGCCGGGTACACCATCGATGGGTGGTGTCGTCCCCGGCGTTGGGATTGGAAAGCGTGTCGGAGACGGGTTCTGTCCGGCCGTCAGCGTTCCATCTCTGGTAGTTGTTGCTGATTAGCATGCCTTGTCGGTCTCCGTAGAGGCCGGTGTACGCGGTCAGCGTGTCATCGCCCATGTGAGCGATGAGCGGCGTGTGGTTGTTCGAGGGGAACGTGCCGTTCTGCTCGAGGATATTGAGGAGGTTCGGCACTATCTCCAAGTCCGACGGGACGTTCGGATTGTCGCGAAGAAGTGCACGTTGTCAAATGTCGAGCTCGACCATGTACTGGATACCGTTGCCGAGCCAGCTCGCGCGTCGACGAGGCGTCTTCCGCGGCAGCATTTGCTGCCCCAGCACTTGAGGGCAGCGGCTGTGACGAACGACGTGACGGCGGCGATGGTGAGCGTCACCACGACGAGTCGGCCGGTTGATGTGATCCTTCGCATGGGTTCCTTCCCTTAATGGACGATTGAACCGGACGGTAAGCATTTCCTGGTGACCGATCTCCAGAACCTTCGTTACGTCAAATTTGACGGATGGGCCGGTCGGCTCAGTTCCGGTGAATTTTTGTCTAATCAGTGGTTGCTCGTCGCGCGGCCCCCGGAAAGGTCGCACGTTGGCGAAAGTGCGAGCGGCGAAATCTTCTTTCCTGGACAGGATTCGCCGCGCTTCGTTCCAGGCGATAGCGTCACCGCAGATATCTACGCATTCATCACCTTTGCGTGACTTAAATCCCTATCAATAGAGCGCTGCGAGTGAGTAATTGCAATAGTTCTGCGTGACGGTCTACGCCGACATCTGCTCGATAGTGAAGGTGTTGACCGGCACCTAGCCCTCAGTCGAGGACGCAACCACCGTCACATAGGTGTCGACGAATAAATTCATGAACTCAAGTTAGGGGTATTCACTACTGCCAGTCGAGGAGGGATTACAGTTGCAGCGGGGATAGACGAAGTGATGGTCGCCTGTAATCGATGGGATTTTGAACGCGGACCATTGATGAACATTTGTGTCGGTGAACAGTGCGCCATTGTGATTCAGAAGCCATTTTCTCGATATCCAAGATAGATTACGTAATCGGAGTTATTCCCTAAGACGAAGACGGGGTGGTTGTGGCTTTCAAGAAGAAGAACCGCAACGATCACGACGACAAGGGCGCCAACAGTGGATCAGGTGGCCTGGGCACCGTCGTGATCGACGATCGAGGGGTCGATGGCAATGAATCGAACCTTCAACCATCGAGTGAGACAACAAAAACTCAATCTGACCGATCGGGGACCGGAGCATCGCTCACCGAACCGATTCCAGCTGGCGAGGTAAAGCCAATTCGCCTCGGCGATCAGCTCATCGCGCTGAACCTCATCACTCCTGCACAACTTGAGGAAGCGCTAACGATGCAGCGCGACGCGGGCGGAAGGTTGGGCGAGGTGCTTGTCAGCCTTGGCGCTCTCAGCGAACAGTCACTCGCCAACGCGCTCGCGTCGTTCTTCGGTGTCGAGGTCGCCAACCTCCGTCGAGACATCGTCAACCCCTCGGTGCTCGCACTCGTTTCAGAAGAAGTTGCCCGCGAGAGCATGGCCTTCCCCGTTCGATTGCAAGACGACGTCCTCGCCATCGCCGTAGCCGAACCCAGCGAAGAGATGCGAGCGCGATTGAGTCGGGCAAGTGGCAAAACGGTGCAGCTCGTCATCGCTCCGCTCGGTGACATTCGGTGGGCGATCGACAGCAACTATCACGCTCTCGGCAACGTCGGAAAGTTAGTCCAGGCGTTCGAATCGGTCGAAGGTTCGCGTCGCCGCCCAACCGAACCCATTGAAACCGAACTCGTCGCTGACGACGCTCCGGTTGTTCAAGTTGTTGACCGCATCCTGACCCAAGCGATGCGTGACCGCGCGTCGGACGTGCACATCGAACCGAGCGAGGACATTGTTCGGGTTCGCTTTCGCATCGACGGTGCGCTAAAGGAAGTGCTGCAACTGCCCGCCACGATCGGGCCCGGTCTCGTAAGCCGGATCAAGATCATGGCGAACATGAACATCGTCGAGCGACGCCGGCCTCAGGACGGCCAGCTCACGATCATGATCGACGGCAAAGAGGTTGACGTCCGCGTCGCCACGACCGCGACGATCATGGGTGAAAGTTGCGTCATGCGACTCCTCGACAAGACGCGTTCGGTTTTGCGGCTGAACGACCTCGGCATGCCCGTGGCTACACACACCGCGTACTCCAAGATCGTGCGCTCCCCCTTTGGCATGGTGCTCTGCGCGGGACCGACCGGCAGTGGCAAGACCACGACGCTCTACGCGACATTGAGCGAGGTGAGCAACCCGACCATCAACGTGATGACCATCGAAGACCCGGTCGAGTACGTCTTCCCCTCGATCAACCAGATCCAGACCAACGAGCAGGCCGGTCTGACCTTTGCAACCGGTCTGCGGTCGATCCTGCGCCAAGACCCCGACGTGATTTTGGTGGGTGAGATCCGCGACGTCGAGACCACTCGGGTAGCGGTGCAGTCGGCGCTGACTGGGCACTTTGTCGTGTCCTCATTGCACGCGACGGACTCGGTCTCGGCCCTCCACCGATTCCTCGACATGGGCATCGAATCCTTTCTCATCGCGTCTTCGATCCTCGCTGTCGTTGGTCAGCGGCTCCTTCGGCGCATCTGCCCGTCCTGTAAGACGAGCTACACGCCCACCGACGAGGAGATGCTCTTCTACGAGGAAGCGAGCGGGCCGCCGAAGCAGACCTTCTACCAGGGGACCGGTTGTAATTTCTGCGCGAACACGGGCTACAAGGACCGGATCGGGGTCTACGAGCTGCTCGTGATGACCCCAGAACTGCGCCGACTGATCGTCGGCTGGGCGACACAGGAGGAGTTGCGTAATATGGCCGTCAAGCAAGGGATGAGCACGCTGCGACAAGAAGCGATCAACCTGGTCGCCCAGGACGTCACCTCTATCGCCGAAGTGATTCGGAGCATGTACACCCTATGAGCCGCGACAAAGCCCTTAACGACTACCACTACAAGGCCCTCGACGAGAACGGAAAGCAGGTCTCGGGCACCGAAACCGCGCAGTCAACCGGAGCGGCCCACGTCGCGCTGCTCGCGCGCGGGCTCCAGCCGCTGGAAGTCAGTGCAAAAAGAAGCCTCCTTAAGTTGGAGATCACCCAGAAGAAGGTGCCTCGCAAGGACCTCACGAACTTCACCCGCCAGCTAGCAGTCTTCATGAAGGCCGGGATTCCGATCATGGAAGCCCTAGAGGTCATCACCGAAGAGACGCAGAACAAAATGTTGAAGAACGTGTTGGTCGAGATGATTGACAGTCTTCGGAACGGTGACACGTTTGCCGCGTCGGCAGCCCAGCATCCTGAGGCGTTCCCAAATTTCTACGTGGGGATACTCGAGTCGGCGGAGTTGACGGGAAGTCTGGACGTCGTGCTCAATCAGCTCGCGGACTACATCGACCGCGACCAGAAAGCTCGGAGCAAGGTCACCGCAGCACTGATCTACCCGTCGGTTGTAGCGTGCATGTCCGTCGTCGTCGTGATTGTCCTGGCCGTCTTCGTCATGCCGCGCTTCGAGGTCTTCTTCAAGAGCCTTAACGCCAAATTGCCACTGATCACACGAATGCTCTTGAGCATCACGTCCTGGGTCGGTCACAACTGGTACTTCGAACTTGCTTTTGTCGTCTTTGTCGTCGGTGGTTTCATCACGATGCGGCGTACAGAGAAAGGTAAGGCGCAGCTCGATAAGTGGATCCTTAAGTTGCCGGTCATCGGCGACCTCACGGAGACGGCCATCATCGAACGGGTGTGCCGAGTTCTCGCCTCGATGTTGCGTGCCGGCGTCGATCTGCCCCGCTCAATGGCCGTCACAGCGGATTCGGCGAATAACACCGTCTACAAGAGGGCGCTCGACGGCGTTCGCGAGGCAATGATGCAGGGCCAGGGCCTGTCAGGTCCGATCAACCTCACCGAGCTCTTTCCGGCCGCCGCGCGCCAGATGTTCCGCGTCGGCGAAGAGACGGGAACGCTCGACCAGCAGCTTGAAGTCGCCGCCGCGTACTACAACCGAGAGCTGGAGACCAAGTTGGAGCGGGCGACCGCTCTCTTCGAGCCGGCGATCATCATCTTCATGGGTGTCGTCGTGGGATTCGTGGCGGTGGCACTGATCTCGGCGATGTACGGCATCTACAACCAGGTCAAGGTTGGATGAGCTCGCTTCGGGACCGCCGACGTGCCCCTCGGCCGGTCGGCCGAGCGCTCGCGTGCTCGAAGTCAAGGTGCTGGCGCCGACGCGAAGCTGAATCCGGCTTCACACTGATCGAGCTCGTCATCGTCACGGCCGTCCTGCCGATCATCATCGGAGCCCTCGCCATCGGCCTGGTCTCGATCTTCTCCCTTCAGACGGGCGTGCAGAATCGACTCTCCGACTCCGAGGACGCCCAGGTTGTCTCGTCCACCTATCTGAGCGACGTGCAGAGCGCGGGCTTCATCACGACGGGAAGATCCAGCCAGCCCCAGTGCGGTACCGGCGACCAACTCCTCGGCCTCGGCTCCAACTTCAGCTCGATTACGGGCACCTTTGAGACCTCGATCTCCTACGACAGCGTGGATAACGGCGGCACGTACTCCCTGGTTCGAGAGGACTGCACGGGCGGATCAACCACTCCATCAGACGAAACAACGCTCTCGGTCAACCTTCCCAGTTCGCAACTTGCCCCCACGGTGCTCTGCAACACGTCGCCGTGTGACTTCAGCACCTCGTGGATCACAACCCAGGACATCACCAAGGTCGAGTTCGCCATCACCGAGTCGCACACCCACCCGACGAGCACCTTCTCGTACACCTTGGCAGCGGTCCCACAGGCGAGTGCCACGAACGTCGTCGGTGGTCAACAGATCAATACGTCGACCACTGCGGGCTGTGGCTTCGCCGCCGAGGGATCGGGAACGTACGCCTCGTCGCTCTGCCTCGTTGACTTCGCCGCCCTTACCGGCAACAATCTTCTCGCGGCCGAACAGGGCTGTTTGGAGATGCAGGTCACACTCCCGGGAAATGACTTGCTCTACTTCTGCGTCAGTATCTCGGGAGCGCCCGTCGTGCCCGCGTCGCTGCCCACGTACCCCGAGGCCTTCCTGGGGAACACAAGCGGTGGGTCGCCGTTCTACACCAATATTCCCGGTAGTCCCGCTCTCTACCAGAACTGCGAAGGCGGCAATGCTGCCTGCGGGGCCGACAACTACAACGGCGACGGCCGCACAATCGTGACCTTCAGCGGGATCACGGTAGTGAACAAGGAGAACGTGCCCGCAACCGGCTGGGAAGCAGTGAGTGCCGACGCCGAGACAACGGACAGCGGCGAGTCAATCTCCTGGACGTCGAATACCAAGCTCTACGTGCTGTCGAACGGCTTTTCCTACGACACGCCATCTGACCCAGTCGGTAACGCGTGCGACGGCGGGGCCGGTCTCACGGGAAGCGGCACCGACACGGTCACCTGCAACGGCAACGGCACCACGAGCACCTTGAAGAACGGAACGACCATGGTGTGGGCGCTGACACCCGACACCATGACCGCGACGTTGATTGGCACCGGACTCGAGGCCGTCTCCTTTGGGCTGATCCTCTCGTGAGATCTGATCCTCGCTACGCCAGCGGTGCCCCCAATTCGCGCGAGGCGATACTGCCGTCGCGTCGGCTTCGCCGGACTCGCCGGGAGTCCGTCCGGGGAGCCAGGTTCGACTCCGACGCCGGCGACACGCTCATCGAGGTGCTGCTGGCATTGGTCGTCCTCGCACTCGCGTCGGTAGCCCTCATCATTGCCTTCGGCACGTCATTTAGCGCGTCGGCCGACCAACGTAACCTCGTGAATTACCAGACGATGCTCACGACGGCCTCGCAGGAGGCGATATTCGCAATTCAAAACGACACGTCGGTGTGGCAAGGGTGCACCAGCATCTCGGCCTACCCCGCCATCTCCCTTCCGGCTCCCTACGCCAGCTACTCCGTTGACTACACGACGCCGTCGGGCACCGGCACCCCGTCGGTCGAGTACTGGACCGGGAGCGGCTTCTCGACTACCTGCCCCGCTGACGTCGCGAGTGCCACCCAGATGCTCACCATCGGCATCGTCGGGACTCACTACACCAACAGCTTCGTGGTGGCCTCCCCACTCAGCATCTCGGGAACAAGTGCCAGCACGGGATCGGCAAACGGACTCGTTTTCACGACCGAGCCGGGCGGCGCGCTCGCGGGCATCCCCTTTACCACCCAACCGGTGCTCGAGGTCGAGTCGAACGGCTATCCCGTCACGACGGACCTGTCGCCGGTCTCGCTGACCATTACCACCTCCGGTAACGCCGTCACCGGTTGCTCGGGCAGCGAAACCAATGGCGTGATCACCTTTTCGGGTTGCACGATCGACGCGGCGGGGACCTACACGATTACGGCCACCGACGGCACGCTGAGCGCGGTCAGCGATACGATCGTCGTCGGCACCGCTGACTACCACCTGGTCTTTACGACCCAGCCCGCCGGCGGCGTGTCGGGGACGGCGTTTAGCACCAATCCTCAGGTGACAGTGGAGAACTCCGCTGGTCTGACCGACACGTCATGGACCGGCAGCATCACGATGGCCGTTTCGGGCGGCGTGCTGGCGTGTCCCGGCGATGCCAGCACGACGTCGGTAACCGTTACGGCGGTCAGCGGCGTGGCGACGATGCCGACGTCGCCGTCCGCGTGCACCTTTGCCGGGGGCTACCTCTACAATCCCGTCTCCAACGTGACGCTGGCGACGCCCTACACGATCTCGGCGTCAGCGAGCGGGTCAGCGCCCGCCGTGCCGGCGACCAGCAACACCTTCGCCGTGTCAAAGTACGGCGCCGCCACGAAACTGGTCTTTACGACCGAACCGACCGGCGTGGCGAGCTCCAGTCCCACCAGTGTCTTTACCGGTCAGCCCGTGGTCACCGTTGAGGACTCCTTTGGCAATACCGTTACGAGCGGCTTCAGCGGCGCCATCACCCTCGCCATCAGCAGTCCCGAAGGGCTCGCGGGCTGCACGTACGGCTCTCTGACCTACGGCGTGGCCACGTTCACTGGCTGTCACGGCACGAGCGCCAGTTACGGCAACAACTACACCCTGACCGCGTCCGCCCCCGGCGTCACGTCGGCCGTCAGCTCGAAGTTCAACATCACGGGCCTCGCGACGCAGCTGATCTTCACCACCCAACCTATGGGCGGACTCTCGGGTGGGACCCTCGGAACACAACCGGTTCTCACCTTCGAAGACGCGAGCGGCAACGTCGTTACCTCGACCACCTCCTCGGTCGTCTTGACCACGTCAGGGGGCACGCTGAGCATCTGCACGGGTCTCGCACCCAGTCAGGGCGTCGTCACCGTGGCGAACTGCACCTTCTCGGGAATCGTGGGCCAGCTCTACTACATGACGGCGACGTCGGCCGGACTCACGGCGACCAGCAACGCGTTCTGGGTCACCGGGGCGGGCACGCCCAGTCAACTGGTGTTCGCCACGCAGCCGATCGCCGGTGCGGCAGGGTCGAACTTCACGACCCAGCCCGTTATCGACATCGAAGACGCCGCCGGCAACCTCGAGACGTCGCTCAACTCGACGATTTCACTCGCCGCCTCGGGCGGCACGCTGACTGGCTGCACGGGGCTGACGGCGATCAGCGGCGTCGTCGAGGTGGCGAACTGCAACTTTGGCGGTCTCGTGGGCACCCAGTACACCCTGACCGCGACCGACGGCTCCATTACGCAGCAAAGCGCGGACTTCAGTCCCTCAGGTCCGGGGCCGACGAGCCAGCTCGTCCTGAGCGGCTGCTCGTCCCCCATGAACGCCGGCTCGACGTGCACGCTGAGCGCTGTCCTCCTCGACGCCTACGGCAACCAGGAGACGACCGATAGTGCGTCACAGATCACCTTCGCCGAGCAGACGGGCACCGGTTCGGTGACCGGTCTCTCGACGGTCACCGTCACTAGCGGCGCCGCGAACGACGTGCTCACCGGATCGGCAGCGGGACCCGTCAACCTCGTGGCGACCGGTGACGCCCTGACCTCGAACGTGCAAGCCCTCAGCGTCTACTCGACGTCCAACATCTCGGTCGCCACGTCGGGCACTCCCGCCGTGGTCGGACAGCCGGTCACCTACACCGCGACGGTGGTGCCGACCTCGACCAACTCCGCGTACGCGTCGGGCAACGTCGAGTTCTTCGACGGCGGTGTGCCGATCTCGACGTGCACGGCCCAACCGCTCTCGGGCACCTCGACTGATACCGCGACCTGCGTCGTCAGCTACGCGAGCACCGCCGCAAGTCCCCACACGATCACCGCCCAGTACCTCGGCGACGTCGCGGCCTACTTCGCCCCATCAGCCGTGTCGTCCTCGATCACCCAGACCGTCAACGTCGACCCGACGAGCGCGACCGTCATCTCGACGACCGGCACGCCGACGGTCGTGGGCCAGCCGGTCACCTACACCGCCACGGTGACGGCGTCGGCTCCGGGCAGCGGGAACCCGACGGGCAACGTCGAGTTCTTCGACGGCGGTTCGGGCGTTGCTGGCTGCACCGCCAAGGCCCTCACCGGGACGACGACCGACACCGCGACCTGCACCGTCACCTACTCGGCCACCGGCTCGCACACGATCACCGTGCAGTACCTCGGCAGCGCCGGCACCTACGCCGCCTCAGCCGTGTCGGCGCCGATCATCCAGGTGGTCACTGCGGCCTCGACCGTGACGACGGTAACCTCGAGCGACCTCACGGCCGTTACCGGTCAGTCCATCACCTACACCGCGACGGTCTCGGCGACGTCACCCTCGACCGGCAACCCGACGGGCAACGTCGAGTTCTTTGACGGCGGTGTCGCCATTGGAACGTGCACCGCCAAGGCCCTCACCGGCACCTCGACCGACACTGCCACCTGCGTGGTGTCGTACGCAAGCACCATGCCGAGCTCGCACACGATCACGGCTCAGTACCTCGGCAGCGTCGGCAGCTACAACGCCTCGGCCGTGTCGCCGCCGATCACCGAGACCGTGAGTGCCGCCTCCACGACGACCGCGGTCACGTCCAGCGACACGACGGCAGTCGTGGGTCAAACCATCACCTACACCGCGACGGTCGCGGTCACGGCCCCGGGAACGGGCTCGCCGTCCGCCAGTGACACGGTCACCTTCAAGGACGGCGCCTCGACCATCAGCTGTGGCGCTGGCTCCGTCGCCTTCAACGGCACAACGGCCACCTGCACCGTCGTCTACGCGAGCGCCTCGCCAAGCACGCACTCGATCACGGCCGTCTTCGGCGGCGACGCGAACTACAGCACCTCGACGTCCTCGACGCTCACCGAGAGCGTCGGAAAGGCCGCCACCACGACGGCGGTCGCCTCCAGCGACACGACGGCAGTCGTGGGTCAAACCATCACCTACACCGCGACGGTCGCGGTCACGGCCCCGGGAACGGGCTCGCCGTCCGCCAGTGACACGGTCACCTTCAAGGACGGCGCCTCGACCATCAGCTGTGGCGCTGGCTCCGTCGCCTTCAACGGCACAACGGCCACCTGCACCGTCGTCTACGCGAGCGCCTCGCCAAGCACGCACTCGATCACGGCCGTCTTCGGCGGCGACGCGAACTACAGCACCTCGACGTCCTCGACGCTCACCGAGAGCGTCGGAAAGGCCGCCACCACGACGGCGGTTTCCTCGAGCTCGAACACCTCGGTCGTCGGGCAGCCGGTCACCTTCACCGCCACCGTCTCAGTGACCGGGCCCGGAGCGGGTAACCCATCTGGCACCGTTCAGTTCCTCAATGGCGGAACCTCCATCACTGGCTGCACCGCTCAGACGCTCTCGACGACGACCGAGACCGCGACGTGCACCACCTCTCTGGCGGCTTCGGGCTCGGACACGATCACTGCCGTCTACAGCGGCGATACCAACTTTGCCGGTTCGACCTCGCCGAACTTCACCGAAACGGTGAACACCGCCTCGACATCGACGACCGTCGTCTCGACGACCGGCACTCCGTCGGTGGTTGGCCAAGCCGTCACCTACACGGCCACCGTGACCGCGACCGCCCCCTCGACCGGTATCCCGACCGGCAGCGTGGAGTTCTTCGACGGCGGCACGGGCATCACCGGCTGCACGGCGAAGGCGCTCTCGGGTACCGCCACCGACACGGCGACGTGCACCGTGACGTACTCGGCCACCGGGTCGCACACGATCACGGCCCAGTACCTGGGCAGCGCCGGCGCGTACAACGCGTCAGCCGTCTCGGCCCCCATCACTCAGGTGGTGGGCGCCTCCAACACCTCGACGGCCGTCGTCTCGACGACGGGAAGCCCGTCGGTCGTTGGCCAAGCCGTCACCTACACGGCCACGGTGACCGCAACGGCACCCGGCACCGGCAACCCGACCGGAAACGTGGAGTTCTTCGACGGCGGGACTGCCATCGGCTCCTGCACGACCCAGGCCCTTACGGGCACCTCGACCGACACGGCGACCTGCACGGTCACCTACGTGGCCGCCGGATCCCACACGATTACGGCCCAGTACCTCGGCAGCGCCGGCGCCTACAACGCGTCGGCCGTCTCGGCCTCGATCACCCAGGTCGTACACGCTGCGTCGACGTCGACGGTAGTCGCCTCGAGCAGTGCGCCATCGGTCGTCGGGCAGAAGGTCACCTACACGGCGACCGTCTCGGCCAACGCTCCCGGAGCTGGAACGCCGTCGTCGAGCGACACAGTGACCTTTAAGGACGGGGCAATCACGATCACCTGCGGCGCTGGATCCGTTGCCTTCAACGGCACCACGGCGACCTGTACCGTCACGTACGCCAATACGACCGGCAGTCCTCACTCGATCACCGCCGTCTTTGGCGGGGACGCCAACTTCGCGACGTCAACGTCAACCGCAATCAGTCAGGTCGTCCATACCGCATCCACGACGACCTCGGTGCTGTCGAACGACGACCCATCGACCGCGGGACAGACCGTGACCTACACGGCGACCGTCTCGGCCAACGCTCCCGGAGCTGGAGCGCCGTCGTCGAGCGACACGGTGACCTTTAAGGACGGGGCAACCACGATCACCTGCGGCGCTGGATCCGTTGCCTTCAACGGCACCACGGCGACCTGTACCGTCACGTACGCCAATACGACCGGCAGTCCTCACTCGATCACCGCCGTCTTTGGCGGCGACGCCAACTTCGCGACGTCAACCTCGTCGGCCGACGTCCAGACTGTGAACGCGAACGGCGATACGACAGCGGTCACGTCGGGCACGAACCCGACCGTCGTCGGCCAGGCCACGACACTTACCGCGACCATAACGCCGACGGTAACCGGTTCCGGAAGTCCGTCGGGGAGCGTAATGTTCGAGAACGGCGGAGTGACGATCACCGGCTGCTCCGCCCAGACGGTATCGACCGTCACTGAGACCGCCACGTGTTCCTTCACCGGAACAGCGTCCGGCAGCGACTCCATCACGGCCGTATACTCCGGCGACAGCGTCTTCCTCGGCTCGACGTCGCCAGCGATCACACAGACGGTGAACACCGCCTCCACGTCGACGACTGTGATCTCGACGACCGGCAGTCCCTCGGTCGTCGGCCAGGCCGTCACCTACACCGCGACCGTTACCGCCACGTCGCCGAGTACCGGCAGCCCGACCGGCAGCGTGGAGTTCTTCAACGGGGTCACCGGCATCACCGGCTGCACCGCCCAGGCGCTTTCCGGTGGCTCGCCCGACACCGCCACCTGCGTCGTGACCTACACCAGTACCTCTGGAAGCCCGCACTCGATCACCGCCCAGTACCTCGGTAATAGTGGCACCTATAACGCCTCGGCGGTCTCGACCGCCATCACCCAGACCGTGAACGCCGCCGGCACCACGATCACCGTCGCGTCGAGCAAGAACCCCTCTTCGACGTTCCAGGCCGTTACCTACACCGCGACCGTGACTGCCACGTCGCCGAGTACCGGGATCCCGACCGGCAGCGTGGAGTTCCTGGACGGCGGCGTCGCAATCGGCTCCTGCAACTCACAACCGCTGAGCGACTCGACGCCCGACACGGCAACCTGTCAGCTGACGTACACCTCAGCCGCGTCTCACACGATTACGGCCCAGTACCTGGGGGTCGCGGGTTCGTACAACGCGTCCGCCTCGACGTCCATCACCCAGACGGTCAACGCCAGCAGTGCCTTCACCGGATCGAGCAGCGGAGACATTCCCACGGGTCCCGAGTACTACACGATCAACGCGACGGGCTCAGGCGGATCGAGTCATGCGAAGAATGAAACGTACGATGAAACGACCGCCACGACGCTGACGAGTCTCACCGTCACGCTCTCTTCAACGTCGACCTCGGCAACAGTGATCACCGTCGGTACTGAGTCAGGGGGTGGCAACGGGACGTTCACTGGGTCGGCGCTCACGTGCACGGTGGCCGTCGGCCAGACCACCTGCCAGTTCATCACCACTGTGTCGATCTCGGCCGGAACGAACCTCGAGATAGCCGCCACCGGCAACGGTATGGTCAACGCAACGTGGGTCACCACGTTCACCCAGCCATAGCATGACCGTCCTATTCGTCCTTTACATCGCCACGGCGGCAGCAAATGGCTAGCGGCGCCTCACTCTCGGTTCGAGCTCCCAGAGCTAGCCGCTCGCCGCTCGCCGCCGCCCTTCGTATGCCAGCAATGTGGCGACTTCGACGGAGGAATGCTGATCACGACTCTGGAGCGGTCTTGGTTCTGGCAATGGTGTACATCCTCGTCGTCAGCCTCACTGTCGGTGCTCTCCTGTCGTGGACGAGTAACGACCTCAACAACACCACACACTTCTCTAACGCCAGTTCACTCCGTTACGCCGCCACGAGTGCAACCGACGCCGCCATCCAGAGCATCCGGTATGACCCGATCCCCGCGACGACCCCAACCCAAGGTGTGGCAACCACGGTGAGCTACTGCTGGTCTCCGCCCTCGATCATCAACGGGTCGACCTCGGTGTCTGATCTCACCATCGACGGCTACACCATTGGCGTGTGGTGCTCGACCATCGAGGAGCTGTCCAGTTCGGACACCCGCGACGTCGAGCTCTTCGCCTGCCAGACGAGCGCTGAGCCCACCGGCTCCAGCTGCTCCGCCAGCCCCTTGCTGACCGCCGAGGTCGCCATCGATGACTACCCAGCGGGAGGCGGCCCGACGTTCACCCAGCAGTGCAATCAGCTGGGCGACAGTTGCGGCGCGGGCACGACCCTTGAGAATTGGAACTGGGGGTCGAGCTCCGGTTCTGCGTTTACGACGCAGACACCCCAGACCATCGCCTTCTACAACAGCAGCTACACCACGACGATGACGAGCGACAGCACCACGTTCGGTGCTGGCACGTATCAGCTCTACGCCCGGGGCAGCGGCGGCGGCGCGATCACCTACGGCAGCCTCACCTCGAGCGTGTGCACCGTGAGCCTCGTTGGACTGGTGACCCTACTCGGCGCGGGCACCTGCACCCTCACCGGTGACGCCGCCGCCACCGAGGGCTACACCGACAGCGGGGTGAGCGACTTCACGTTGACCATTGGCCAAGCCGCGACGAGCGTCACCGTCACGAGCTCTTCGAATCCCTCGACGATTGGCCAACAGGTCACGTACACGGCCACCGTCGCGGTCACGGCGCCAGCAACCGGTACGCCATCGGGCAGCGTGGAGTACTTCGACGGGGGTACCCTCATCGGCACCTGCACAGCGCAGCCCCTCTCGGTCTCTTCGCCGGACACGGCGACGTGCGCTGTTACCTATGGCTCCAGTGGCGGCCACACGATTGCCGCACAGTACCTGGGGAACTCCAATTTTGCCGCCTCCGCTACGTCGCCATCGATAACCCAGACCGTGAACAACTTGTCGTACTCGGGCGGAAGCAGCACTCAGGGACTGCCTGCTTCTCCAGGTGACTATTACCTGATCAACGCCAACCAATCGGGCACCGCTTCGACGACAGGCCTCGTCAACGAGCTCACTCCTGGGGTCGCTGAGACGCTCAAGAGTCTGTCATTGACGATCAGCTCATCAAGCGGCACGACGCACACCGCGACGGTGTACCTCATCGCCGCGGGGCACGCGTCGGCCACATCGCTCACCTGTTCCATCACAGGAGGTTCTGGTCAGACAACCTGTTCGACGACGACCTCAGTCTCGATTCCGGCCGGCGACGCAATTAATCTCCTGGGCGTCGGCAATGGTAATCACACTGCCACATGGACGATCGTTTACACGCAGCCCTAAACAATCTCGGCTCACATGTAGCCTCCGAGCTACGCTGCATCGTGAAAGACATTCCACGAGTTTTCCGAGAACTAGCCTGCAGCCGGACTTGGTCGCGTAATCCATTCGGTCATCGTTTCCCAAAAGCGAGACCACCGACACGCAATGCCTTATTCGCCTTTATTCCATAGTGTGGTGAATCATATACACAAAGACTCAACGGCAATTACTGCCAAACATCGCTGTCGACTCCGCAGGGGCCCGCGAACGAGAGATCAGATCCCGCCCGTATCATGTCCAAAAAGCCGCGATCGCGTCGACCCCCGTTATCAGGAGTTTTGTTGCAAGTTAGGCCGGAAGTTTGCCGTAAATATTTTATATTCACTTTGCTCCTGGTGTAAGATTCGAGGCAGCCGTTTGGACTGAGCACTGTGGCGGCGAAAACGGGGAGTTTCCGACTGTCGGTGCACCCAATAAAAATATAAGGGAGTATGGATATGATTTCAACTTACCAACGGCTTAAGCGCCGTCGGGACGCTGGGGAGATCGACGGTTTCACCTTGATCGAACTTCTCATCGTCATCGTGGTACTCGGCATTTTGGCCGCCGTGGTCATCTTTGCGCTTGGGTGGTATCACGGGCAAGAGCCAACTCGCCGCTTGTCAGGCTGACGGAGCGACTGTTTCTACCGCTCTTGCGGCCTTCCAGGCTCAGAACCCCAACGTAACACGCCCACTCCGTCGCTGTTGACGGCAACGACGGCGACGAAGAAGACCGGTGGCCCGTACATCCAGTCGTGGCCGAACGCGACCAGTTACGCATACCAGCTTGTCTCCGCCGGCGGAGCAAATGTATATAAGCAAGTTTTGCAACTTCAGTGGAAGGGAACCGGAACGCCCCCAGGGGCATCCGGCTGGATTAACTACGTTGGTCCACTGTCCTGCGGCAGCGGTTACACCGGTAAGCCCGGTATCGGCCTGTAACTAGGACTCGTCGTCAAACCACCCAGAGTGCCCGGCACTAGACTTGGCGCTCTGGGTGGTTTGACAACTATTGGAGTGTGTCGGTGAACGAAGACCAGACCCGGGCGATTGATCCGTGGCTTCAAGCGCTTTGGGATCAGGGCGGGACCGACCTCTTGCTTGCGGGAGGTTCGCCACCTCGAATTCGGGTTGGCGGAAAGCTTCAACCGCTTGAGCGACGCTCAAATTCTGTCGGGTGAAGAGATTAAGGACATCGCCTTTGCCCTACTGACTCCCGGGTCAGAAGGAGATTTTTCAAGGATTTCTCGACGTCGACTTCTCCTTCTCGTGGGGTGATCGAGGCACGAATTCGTGGCAGCGTGTTCACGCAACGCGGACAAGACGTCGCTCGCACTTCGCATCATCCCCACGCAGATCCCGAGTTTCGAAGAGCTCGGACTGCCGTGGGCCGCCAATTGGGTGTCGCGAACAGCCTCGCGGCTTCGTGCTCGTCACCGGACCTACCGGCTCGGGCAAGTCGACGACGCTCGCCTCGATCGTCAATCGGATCAACGAGACGCGCGCGTGCCACATCCTGACCATCGAGGACCCCGTCGAGTACGTCCACAACCACAAGATTTCCGCCGTGAGCCAGCGCGAAGTCGGTCTGGACAGCCCCTCGTTCGACCGCGCTCTTCGCTCCGCCCTTCGCGAGGACCCCGACGTCCTTCTCATCGGCGAGATGCGCGACATCGACTCGATCCAAATCGCCCTGACGATGGCCGAGACCGGCCACCTCGTCTTCGCGACGCTGCACACGAACGACGCCCCCCAGGCGATCGACCGCATCATCGACGTCTTCCCGGCGTGGCGCCAAGAACAGACGCGCGTTCAGTTTGCCGCGTCGCTGAGCGCCGTCATCGCCCAGCGTCTGATTCCGAAGATCGGCGGCGGCTTGGTCGCCGCCTTCGAAGTCCTCATCGCGACGCACCCGGTGCGAAACCTGATCCGCGAGGGCCGTTCCAACCAGCTGCAGAATGTCATGTTCACGAATACTCAAGAGGGCATGCAGACCCTGGAGAGCAGCCTCGCCAAGACTCATCGTCGACGATGTCATCACCTACGAAGACGCCATGTTGAATACCGCCCACCCGAAGGAATTCGTCCGCACCATAGAGCAACTGGACCGGTCATTCGTTAAGGTATAAATGACTCCGTGAGTCTCCAGCCGCGGTCCCGTCTCCCCTATTCGGTCGTCGCCGGTGTCACGCCTTCTCGGCCGGTGGCTTGTGCAAAGCGCCAAGATTCACGGCTCCACGTTCGCGCCCGAGCTACCGCGGCTCTACGAGATCGTTTCTCGAGATTTTGAGCGAGCACCCGCCTTCGCGATCCTCGTCGTCAACGCCCCCATTGGTTATCTGGACACGCCGGAAATGGGCGGGAGGACCTGTGATCGACAGGCGCGAGCGCTCGTGCGTCGGCGAGGCTCCACCGTTCATAATGCTCCTTCTCGGGCCGTCCTCGAACGGACTCGTCGATTGGAGGAATGGCGGATGGACGCCGTGACTGCGACGTTGACTCCCGCGATACCTCGAAGTCGCGAAGGAGATGTCGCCCTTTCGCCAACGAATCGTCTACGAAGGGTCACCCGGAGTTGAGTTTCTATCAGTTGAACAAGGACACTTCTATGAAGCGTTCTAAAAAGATCATTCCGGGCCGCGATGAGCGCTTGGAAGTGCTGGAGACGCACATTCCGGGCATCGAGAACATTCTCGACGATCAAGCTTGATGGCGTGGCAGAAAAGCACGTCTTTGACGCGCTAGCGATGCTGTGGACAGCACGAAGAGTCTGGGGACGTTCGGCGAGGCGAATCCCGATCGAGCCAGAGTGGGATAGCGAGGGTCTCCGCATGGAGTTCGTGTATTAGCCAAGCGCGCTTCCGCTTCGGTACCGCCGCCACACATTCAAGGACGACTCACATTCAGGGCCGGAGACTACAAACTTCTCACTCACAACTCAGGATTCCTCACGCTGATGTCATATGGATGTCACACTGTTCAGAGAATCAAGACCAACGGAGGTTCCAGCGGCGCTGACTGCAGCGAGAAGTGGCTTCACGGCCAATCCGAGGGCAATGGGAACCAGAATCACTTGCCAGAGCCAGTGGGGCGCGCTGTAAATGTCGTGACTCATGCCCCATAATTTTGACTCACTCGTTAGTCCAGCGACTAGGAGCCAAACGACTTTATACACTCGAAGCCGACGACGCCAGGCGTCATACAGAACAGCGAAAACGACGACGCAATACACGACGATGGGGACCGCGTAAAAGAGGTCCAGCGTGTGTCCTGTAAGATTTGAGAAGATTCCCTCATGAACGGGGTTAAATGCCACTGTGACCATTGCAATCCAAGCAAACACGGTGCCGCGCACTCGCCCACGCACTACTTCGAGCACGATCAGTGCGACCGATATGGCCATGAAGTAATAGCCGAAGAGATTTTCTTCAAATACCAATCGAGTTGCCACTGAGGTCGCGACAAGTGACACTAAGGGAACTGGACTTAACAAGCGTGCGCCGAGTCGTCTCGACGCCCACCAAGCCAATGCCATCGACACCACGATGGGAGCGACGCGGGAGATAAGAAAGAGCAGTGGACCGTGGAGATCCGCTTCCCAGAGCACCGTTCCGCCGGTCGATCGATTGATGATACCCACACGGCTGGAGCCCAGGAGTATCGTCCTTAACGCCCTGCCGGAGGTAGCCACGATGAACGGAACGTCGATGAGTGCGCATGTGACTCCCGCCCCAACCAAGTAGCGGAGCCGATCGCGACCCTGAGCCGCGAAAATGAGAGAAGCACCGACCAGAAGGCCGAAGGGCTGCGCGCAGCATGCCAGTCCGAGCAGAACACCCGCCCAATACCAGTGGCGCCGCAACGTGCAGGCGACCCCGGCGAGGATCAGGCCCATAGCCAAGACGTCTTCCGGGTGAAAGAAGAATGTGAGGCACATCAAGAGAGTTGGCGCGCAGGCAGTCATCAGTAGTGCCAGCAGCTCCCAGCCCCGCCGGCCGCGACCAGACGCCCGGACGACGGCAATGACGCCCGCCATGAGTATTGGCCAGGTGAGATAGCTCAGTCGAACCGTCGGAAGAATCGCCGATGAACTCACCGACCAGTGAAACATGGCCGCTATGGCATTCTCGCAGCGCGGGCCAAGCTGGCTCTGTGAGGGAAAGGCCACGACGTGGCCGATCCGAAGTAACGCCGAGGCGGCACCAGTAATCAACGGATATAGCGGGGACGTTAAAGAAAACGGATTCGCTAGGTTATCAAAATGGTACGTCCCAAGACGTGGGTACGTGCAAGCCAAGTTGCCGTGAGCGATGGACCACGTCGAGTAAACGACCTCAGAAGCGTCGCCCTCGGTTGGTCCACCCAGAAGTCCGATCAGTCCGTAGAACACGATAGACGCGCCTATCCAACCGATAACGCACGAGAGTGTGGACAGGGGACGATCAAGCCAATGTCGAAATCGAGGTGCAGACTCAGCGGGAGTGACAATCTTGGGCAGAGACGACCACTCGGCGAGACGCGAGTCGTCGTCCTCAGTCACAAATCAATATTGACAGGATGTCATCGCCGCTTTGCGAATGGGGTCTAGTTTCTGAGGTGAGAAAGCCACAGTATTCCGTCACCACGCCTAGGTCGTGACCGGAAGGCGCTAAAGGGGCAAGTCAACTAAGTATGGAGCCTACCAAGGCGTCGAGTGGGTCACGATTCCGCTCATTCGGTCCACTCATTTTTGGCTTCGTCGCAATCGTTTTCGTGGCACGCCTGACGGTGGAACCCATTGGTTTCTATCCCTGGGTACCCTGGGACCGCTTCCAGCCATCTTTTGAGGACCTTCTCGCTCGACTCGCACAGGTTCACACAGCGGGCGCTGGTGGAAACGTTTACGTGCCGTTCGGAGACCTCGCCTTTACCTACCCTCCCGCGGCTCTTTTTCTTTTCTGGCCCTTTACATGGCTGTCCTTGGATCGAGCAGAGTTCGCATGGACACTGATGACGCTCTTCAGTCTGTCGGCCGCCGTAGCGTGCGCGCTCAGTCGCGTCACATCTGCAAGTCGAGTCACAATCTTCACTCTTGCGCTCTGGTTAGGCGTACTCGGCGCCGCCGTGTTCGAGCCAGTTCAGGACTGTCTTGCCTGGGGCCAGACCAGCACCTTCCTTCTACTACTCGTCGCGCTCGACGTCTTGGTCATCCACAAACCCCATCGCGGGGTTCTGGTCGGAGTGGCAACCGCCGTCAAGTTGTACCCCGGCGTAATTATTCTGTTTTGGCTTTGGCGGCGCGAGTGGAAGCCCGCACTTACTTCGCTCGCGTCATTCGCGATCACTACAGGGGTAGCTTGGTTTATTTGGCCGTCGAACTCGGTAACTTTCTTCCTTCATCGCCTTTTCAATGGCGGTGAACTAAATCATTTTCGGCATAGGACCACGGCAATATTGAACAGCTCCAGTGTCTACCCTTTCTTTTACCGAGCGCCGTTCCACGCCGGTTCATACCGCCTACCTTGCGCGATAGCGGCGTCCCTTGTCGTTCTCGCCATTGGCGTGGCTTCGGCCGCAAAGCTTTGGAGGCAGAATTACGAAGTCGCTTCCCTGTCAACGCTGTTGATCACGAGTTGCATCATCTCGCCCGTTGCTTGGGATCACTATTTTGCCTTCGCCCCACTGTTACTCGTTTCGGCGTGGGAGACGCGCCGGCGTCACTGGTTGTCGGCGTCTTCAACGGCGGCGGCCCTAGTGATGGTCGTGCCGTGGGACTTCTATCGAGAATCAGGGAATCCGTTGGAGGCCTTCATCACGCAGAATGCACTACTTGCCGCCTGTTTGCTGGTCGTCGGCGTCGGATGGTTGACGCCATCGTCGCCGATACGGCATCTCACCGGGTCGGCTGCTGCCCGTTGGGAGCAAAACGGATTGATGGAGCCCCCTTCGGATTCTTCTCAATAGGCGACTTCCTCAGGGGGGTTAAGGCCAACACCAGTGCCGCCGGAACGAGGATCACCTGCCAGAGCCAGCTCGGCACAATGAAGACACTGTGGCTCATTCCCCAGACCTTGAACTCGCACGTGAGAGCCAACGCGACGAGCCAAACAACGTTGTAGGCACGAGCGCGATGCATCAACGCGTAGGCGACCGCCGTCAACAAGCCGGCAGCAATCAACACCATTGGGACGATGTTGTAGAGCGCGTCGTCAAATGGGGTCATGTTTGATGGCGCGCTTAAGTGAATGGGATTGAAAGCGAGTGCGACGAGTGCGATCCAACCGAGGACAGTGCCACGTACCCGACCGCCCGCCACATCAAGCAGTATCAGGGTCACGGCGACGGCCATGAAGTAGTAACCGAATAGGTTCTCTTCAAAAACGAGTCGAATCACCATGGCCGCCGCTACCAAGGACAATATCGGGACCGCACCAATCCTCTGAATGCCCAGTCGCCGTGTCACCCACCACGCCAGCGCAATAGATACAACCAGGGGCAGGATCCGCGCCAGGGCAAAGAGAAGAACCCCGTGAAGATCCAGTTCCCATAGAACTGTTCCACCCGTCGATCGTATGTTGGAACCAACTCGACTTGATCCATACAGAATGATCTTGAATGCGCGTCCCGACGTCGCAATAACTAATGGAATGTCGATGGATACTGTTGTTGCAATGGCAGCGGCGGCGATGCCAATCCGTCCCCTTCTTGGGGCGGCAATCCAGAGGGGGGCCGCCGCCAACAGCGCAAATTGCTGAGAGCAGACAGCTAGACCCAACAGCGCTCCTGACCAATACCATCGTTCTTTTAGAAACAACGCAATGGCGCCAAGAATGAGGCCCATTGCCAGGAGGTCCTCGGGATGGAAGTACTGCGTGAGGCACATAGCAACCGCGGGGGTGCACGCCACTATGAAGAGGGACAACATCTCCCAGCCGGAACGACCGCGCCCCGATGCCCTCACCAATGCGACGGTTCCCGCCAACAACACGGGCCACACTAAGTAACTGAGTCGAGTCGTTGGAACAATTGCGTCGGATCTGGTTGACCATCGGTACATCGTTAGAAAGGCTCGTACGCAGTTGTCGCCGAACTGCCCTTGAGACGGAAACGCAACCGCGTGCCCGATGCGCAGCGCAGCAGCCGCGCCCCCGCTCACGAGCGGGTAGAGAGGGGCAATGAGGGCGGACGGGTGCGCCGAGTAGTTGAGGTGATGACCACCGACTGTCGGATAGGTGCAGGCGAGCCGCCCGTGAGCAAACGCCCACGTCGTAAAGACTGACTCACCGGCGTCCCCCGCTGTGGGTCCGCCATACCAGACCGAGAGCCCAACGAACAGAGCCGATGCCCCCAGCCACCCCATCATGCACTGGAGACCGGAAAAAGATTGACCGAGCCACTGCCTCAGTTTGGCCGCACCAATAGCCAGTGAGTCTCGAGGAGGCGCCGCCATTGTTGAGCTTATAGAGCCTAACTACGTGGTCATTTTTGAGCAACCGCTCCGGTCTCTTTACGTTTAGTCCAAGGTTAACAGTCGAATCGGGCCATTCCATTATCTTCGACCGCCGTGAAGTCCGCCGCGCACCGGACCAAGTTCCGCCGCTCGCCAGGAAGTAACACTCTTTCTCTCAGCGAACTGTGCCGTTCAACGTTAGCCACACTCAAGGATGACGTCGTACTCATTGAGTTCAATCTGACCTGCGTGTCCGGTCACTTGAGTCAATGGAAGTTCTGGAAGTGTGCCAGCACCTCGGGACCGGAGTAGACAGCCAGCGCAGCGCCAATTGCGAGAAAAACTCCGTAGGGAATCGGCTGGTCACGTCGTATTTTTTTCAAGCCGATCAGTACAATACCCAGTAACGCTCCGATTACATTTGCCGCAAAGAATCCGAATAACGCGTATCGCCACCCGAGCCACCCCAGCCCCAGCCCCAAGACGAGCGCCAGCCGGACGTCCCCAAAACCAAGAATCCGCGGGCTAGCCAAGTTCATAATGAAAAAAAGTAAATACCAGGCAACCGCACAGATAGCCGCAGCGAGAAGCTTGCTCCATTCTCGCGTGACGAGAGCGTCGACGGTGAGCAGTCCCGAGACCAGAAGGAACGTTGGATAGACAATCACCTTTGGCAGGACCAAGTGTTCAACGTCGATGACGGCGAGCGCGAGCAGGCCCGCGGCGAAGACTAGTAGCGCTGGCAGGTCCCAGTTGAACCCCACACGCGCGGCGACGCCTGCGAAGAGACCAGCGCAGGCGAGCTCGACGAGTGGGTATCGAATTGATATCAGTGCGTGGCAGTCACGGCAACGGCCCCTCAAGACAATCCAGGAGAACACCGGAACGTTGTCCCTCTCGCGAATCGGATGACCGCAGTTCGGACACCGCGACCGCGGCGACACGACCGACTCCTTCCGAGGGACACGATAAATGACGACGTTCAGGAAAGAACCGATGGCGAGTCCTACCAGCCCGCATACGCCGATAAGAATCCCTAACACGCTGATTTCCACCATCGGTAGATGTTCTCGGCCAGGACCGCGGGTTCGTAGGCCGATGACAAATGTCGAGGCAGGCGGCACTGCGAAGTCAATCTGTCAACAACGTGAGAATCCGTGCCCATATCACGAAATGCGTTGCAAAACGAAGTGATCTTAGCGAGCAGCGACTCGTCCACCTCCATCGTCAACACTGAACGCGAGGCTCCCCCAATTTCGCAAGTGTCCAAATTATAGTTTCAGGAGGATCGATAGCTCCTGATCGATAATCAAGTCAATTACGCCGCGTCGAGAGGGTTGCCAGTGCCACAAGTGGTCGGTCGAAGATATCGGTACGGAGCCAGTTTCGTCGACCAGGCTTCAGGTGTCCGCTTCGAAGGCCACCACCCTTTCGAGCGACCCGACCTCTGGAAGGTCTACCTGAACGGCGCCGAGGGCATCTACCGGACTCGGGTTCGAAGAAACCCTGCGCCGACGCGATTTCGAAGAGGGTAACGGCGTGCCCCTCTTCTTCCTCGGCTTCGCCCCCGACGGCGAGGCGGTCGCCGGCGTTCGCTTTCACGGCCCTCTCGAGGGGAGCCACGAGGCGTGCCTGATCGAAGAGATGGCCGCCGTCCAGATATCGGCGAGATCGCAGCGCTGATCGACCGGCAGGCCCGTCTCGGCGCCATCGAGATCAAAGGCGGGTGGTCCAAGGGCGAGGCCGTTATCGGCCATCGCCTGGCTGTCGCTATGTCGCGCTGCTTCGTCCACGCCATGAACTGGCTCGGGGCGGAGTTCGCCATCGCGGCCGTCTCGGACCGCCTCCTGCCGGTCGGCGAGATCACCGGCGCGCAGGTGGTGGGGACTCACGCGGTCCCCTTCCCCGACGAGCGCTACCGCACCGTCGCGGTGTGCATCTACCGTCGACGGCCTACGAGCTCAGCACGCCCGAGAATCAGCAGGCTCTGCGGCTCGAGGGAGAGCAGTTTCCCGCGGGCCCCAATCAAACGGAGCCGGGGTCACCGAAGATGCCTCGGTGAGCGTGCACTCACGACGTCCGCTGGTGCTTGACGTCAGCGAGCGTGCGAAACGCGAGGTGCTGCGCGTCTTCGAGAGGACCCGTCGCTGCAGATCATCGACCGCTTCGCCGAGCAGCGTGAGCAGCTCGCCGAAGTCCGCCCGACGCCGCCGCGCTCGCTCACCGAAGAGAGCCAGCGCTGGGTGTACTACCCGTGGCGTCGCGCCGTCGTGCGACTCCTCGGGCCACGCGCATTCTCGACGCTGCGCCTCGATCGCAACCACAACAAGCTGACCCGCGACGAGCAGGCACGTCTGCGCACGCTCAGCATCGGGGTCGTCGGGGTGAGCGCCGGCCACTCGATCGCCCACGTGCTCGCGATGGAGGGTCTCGCCGGCGAGATCCGACTCGCCGACTTCGACACGCTCGAGCTCTCGAACCTCAACCGCGTGCCGGCGAGTGTGCTCGACCTTGGGGTCAACAAGGCCGTCGTCGCTGCCCGACGCATCGCGGAGATCGATCCGTACCTGCGGGTCATCGTGGTGCCCGAAGGCATTACGCCGGATAACCTCGTCAGTTCCTCGACGGACTCGACCTCGTCATCGAAGAGTGCGACTCACTCGACATCAAGTTCCTCGTGCGCGAGGCCGCCCGCGCGAGGGCATCCCGGTCATCATGGAGACGAGCGACCGGGGCGTGCTCGACGTCGAGCGCTTCGACCTCGAGCCCGATCGGCCGATCTTCCACGGGATCCTCGGCGACCTGGACTCGACCGACCTCGCGGGCCTCTCGCTGCCGAGAAGAGCATCTTCGTCCTGCGACTCCTCGGCGCGAACGAGGCGTCCGCTCGTGGCGCGGCGTCGCTCTTCGAACTTGGCACGACGATCACCGGCTGGCCGCAGCTGGCGAGCGAAATGACGCTCGGGGCGGTCACCGTTGCCGCGGCGGTTCGTCGCTTCGGCCTCTCAGCGGGAACTGCCCTCGGGACGCGTGCGTTTCGACGTCGAAGAGATCCTCACCAGCCTCGCACCCGTAGAGGTCTCGGGCGAGGCCGAACGCTTACGCCGCCACCACCCGTTGACCCACTGCCTCACACGAGTGATCCAATCGAATTGATCGTCGACGCCGCTCGGCGAGCGCCATCGGGCGGCAACGCGCAGCCGTGGCGTTTCGAGGCCGACGAGGACGAGATCCGCTTCTACGTCGTGCCCGAACGCAGCGCTAACTCGATGGACGTCCAACTACGGGGCAGCTACGTCGCCATGGGCGCCGCGATCTTCAACGCGCGCGTGCGGCGGCGTCGCTCAAGCGGCTCGGATCGGTGAAGCTCTTTCCCGAAGGCACGTGTTCGAATCACGTGGCGACGCTCCACCTCGGCACGCAACTGGACGCCGGGATCGCTCAACTTCACGACGCCGTGCCGACGAGGGCCGTCAATCGCCGCATGGGCCGTCCCGCGCCGATCGACGCGACCACCCTGTCGATGCTCCGTCGCGGCGTCGAGCGCGAGGGCGCGCGACTTCGCCTCACAACGTCGCGCGATCAGATCGAGGCCTGTGCGCCGCTGCTCGCCGAGTCAGACCGGCTGCGATTCCTCATCCCGAGCATCCACCATGAGATGCTCTCCGAGCTCCGCTGGCCAGGGCGCGACGCACTCGACGACGGCATGGACGTGCGCACCCTTGAGATGGATCCGGCCAGCCTCGGGGCCCTCGAGCTGCTCCCGCGCCCCGAGGTGATGGCCCACCTCGCCAACTGGCGTGGCGGTCAGGCGCTCGGACTGCGCACCCAGGCGTTGGTGAGCTCGAGTTCGGGTCTCGCCCTCATCACGGTGCCGCGGGCAGATCCCACGTGGTACGTGCGCGGGGGCGCCGCGATCGAACGCTTCTGGTTGAGCGCCGAGCGCGAGGGTCTCGCCGTGCAGCCGGTCTCGCCGCTCTTCCTCTACGCGACCTCGAGATGGACCTGATCAGTCTGGGCGGCGAGCGCCACCTCGACGAGCTGTACCGACTTGCAGTCGTTTCGCGTGGCCTGGGACCTGGACGAGGGAGAGACCATGGCTATGGTTATGCGGGTGTTTCACGCTCCCGCCCCCTCGGTCCACAGCATCCGGCGTCCACTGAGCCACGTTCTCAGCCGAGGTCAAAGCGCACCTTCGCCGCGAATGCCGGTAGATATCTACCTAAATTGACAATGCTTAGAAATATCGCGAACTTCTTGTCGGGAAAACTTCTGATTTCGTTGTAAATAAACCTCTTTCGCCAGCCGACCCCTACCGCTATTCTCGTATTTCAGCCACATTTGACCCTGAAGGCGGTTCGCCCGTGGGAGACGCCCACTATCCAGACGCTGCAAAGGTCGGCAGCGAGGCACGTCTCGTCGTCGAGACCCTCCATCACGTCACCCCGAGGGCTGAGATCGTCGCCGTCGTCACCAACTCCGACCGGCCAATCCCGGGCTTCGACATCGAGCCCATCGTGGGAACGTCGGCCGGTGCAGCTTTTGGCCTGATCCTGAACGCGTCCAGAACCAGCTCTCCGGGAAGGAGCCACTGGGCTCGTTCACGTGGACCCTCAGCGATACTGAATGGGGAGTACTCGTTGAGCCGATAGAGCTTTTGAGTGGGTCCATTGTGGGCGCGTTGATAGTCGCTCGTCACGGC
>CAWGMU010000002.1:0-826774 GCA_963823815.1 uncultured Acidimicrobiaceae bacterium | reverse complement strand
AATTTGGCAGAGCATTTGACTCTTAATCAACAGGTTCCGGGTTCAAGTCCCGGCCGGCGCACTGCCTAAAAATCCTGACCACATGCCATTTTCAACATCCTGAAATAGTAAGTCTAAACCTGGGTCTCACACGATATCCCACGGGAAATACCACCGAATCTTTGCTCACGAATCCCAACGGTCGCACCAAGCTTAGAAATTTGAACAATTTCTGCCGGAGGTCTAGGCCGACCTGCCCCGTGACCTCTGCGCGATTTTACGAGCCCCACTCGTGTTCATACGCCAGCGGGCGAACTCGACACTCACTCCGTGAAATCTCGCGACTTGCTCGTCACTCCTTCCCTTCAAAAGCGTGCCTGACGGCTCCTTCAGTCGGAATCAGTAGCTTACCTGACAGAAACTTCGCCTCCTCCTCTTGCTCCGCTTCAATGCCACATCCTCGTTCATTCGAACTTAGAACGCTCGCAAATTCGTGTTCAAGCAAATAATGCGAAATCTCGTGTGAGACGGTCGCATAGCGTCGCGTCGTCGAGTGAGCATCGTTGTCAAGGATGACGAATCCGTTGCCACTCCTAATGAGCGCGCCAGATAAGGTTCCGCGCATCGAGTAATAGAAATGGTCTCGCTCAGGTCCTTCTAACGTACCGAGTTCCACCACCTTGATGCCATATTCGGCGGCAAACTCGTACGGGTCGAACCGGCCTTCAATTCCAATGTGGAACTCGGAGCGAATCTCAAGCGCAAGCCGAGTTGACTCCGCTTTGAACCCGCGCCTCATCACTGATCCTTAGAACGTGCTCGCTCGAGCGTTGCGGCAATCACTTGTTCGAGATACTTGACATCACTGTCATCGAGATCTTTCTGGGCACGAAGTAGCGGAGCGAGCTGCACGAGTACATCTGGCGTGGCTGGTGTCTCATTGTCATCGTCGATGGAACTGCTCCGGCCGGAAGCCCGAGCCACCGCACAATTGTCGCGAAGCCATCAGCGTCGGGCTTCTGCCCGTTACTGATCCGAGACAGAAGAGAGGCGCTGACACCAATCTCCTTTGCGAGAGCCCTCCAGGAAATGCCCCGCCCAAGTCGCGCAGCGTTTAAGGCAACGTAGAGGCGATCCGCTGAAATCTTGGCCATTTAGCAAGTATTGCAGATGCGAAGCGGTGACTCGCATATGGGGCAAGTATGTTCTAGAATCGACGCAGTGTATCGATAGTGAAAGGAGGTGGGTGAGATGACAGCAGGCAAGCGAGGGCGCAGCGCGATCACGGGTCGATTTGTAAAGCCCGCGACAGTAGCGCGTCACCCCAAGACGACCGTGAATGAACGTACTCGGTCGCCAAAGAAAGGCAAGTAGTTAGTGGCGACCCGGTCCCGAGTTCACCCACTGGGTCCGGGTCTCCGTTTCGAACTACCGGATTAAGGAAGTGAAGTCGATAACCGCGCGGTCCGAGCCGCGTTTCAATGAAAGGAAGATGAATGAATTCGAAAGTAAAAGTCAATGAAGCCAGTGTCTTTTTGCACGCGGCCATTCATGGGATGTTGCTGTGGCCCGCCTGGGTGTGGATCTTGCTTGTCGTCTGTGTCGCCGTAAATGCGACACGACTGACTCGATCTCGTCGTCGATGAAGACCCATGGCCAAATGGCGAGAGCGCCACGCTCTCGGGATATCACGACTCAGACATTTGATATCGAGTTTCGCAGAATTGCTTCGGGACCTGGGAGCGGCTTTGCACTACCAACGAGACTCATCGCGATTGTCAGCGCCCTACGGGCCTGCTCATCGTTGGGATATTCGCCTCGATGCACTGCAGCATTTCGCAAGCTTGCCAATCCACTTTGAATTTGCTCTGCGACTCACTAAAGGCGAGTCCAAATTGTGCTCCAAGCCTGTACAAGCCAATAATGCCATTCGCGTTGCGCACAATCATTTCAGATGCGTTCTTGCCCACTCCACTGGCAGCCAATTCTTCGTTGATACGAATCGAAATGGCTGTCTCGGCCGCGGTGCACACATAACGACGCATCCCCTTAAGTCCTGCTCCATACGAGATGCGTACGCTCTCTGAATAAACCGATGCGCAGTGGGCAGTCGCACGTTATCCGAGGCACAATGAAATGCAGCTTTTAACTGCACTTCAGATGCTGACTTTTGAGTGCCGTAGCTTATGAGGAGTGGCTAACTGATGCTTTCGCTCTCTTAGCGCCGGTTTGCCACTCTGCTGCGGAATCAACCCATTCGAACGATGGCTTGTTTTCGCTTCGGTGGAGATAAATATTGTTCCAACCACGGAGCCAGTCTTGCGCGATGTCGAACCAATCGGGCCAAGAACCTCGCAACCAATCGAGCGGTCGGCCCCCTAAGCAGCTGCGCAATGTGCTCCTTCCTGATCGGAACAACAGTCCGAAATCGTATCGCCGTAACGAGCATCTTCGACATCGCGGTCGAGGTATTCCCAGCCGAATTCGGGCTTTATCTTTGGTTCAGGGATAGGTGCTCGGCGGTACTTCGGCTCCGCTAGTTCGATGATTCTACGATTGCCGTCTGGTTGCGGTGGCTTAGGGAATATCAGACCAACTGGCCTGCGGTCAACAGTCACCATAAGCTTTGGTACGCCATCGCATCGATCCAAAGGGGGGGTTTGCAACTAATGATCCGTCCGCTTGAATCTCGGTTGCTTTTTCCATCATTTGGCCGAGAATAACGGAGGTAAGAAAGGGGCATAGTGACACTCGTAGCAGTATGGGTTCGCAAGGCGGGCAAGGCGCGCGAGTTAGTGATTGCCAGCGACAGTCGCCTAACACCGTTTACTTGGGACGTCGCACCCAAAATATTGCCATTGCCGCGAGGGGACAGCGTCCTCGCCTTCGCCGGCAACACCGACGTGGCGTATCCAATCATGATTCAGATGTCCAACGCCGTCGACGCCTGGGATTCAGCACTGACTAGAAACCAACCGCTTGAAGTGATGAGGGGGCATCTGTTGCGAGTTCTCAACGATATGTTTTCCAAGCACACCGCTCCCAGAGGAATTGAAGAAGAATCCAGGAACGCTCTTCCTTCTGGCGGGGTACTCCTGGGCTGACGCCCGCTTCAAAATATGGGACTTCCACTACGACGGATTTACAAAGCGATTCATTCATAGGAGCATCACCAGTTCACCAATTGATGATCCAAAACGAGCTTTTGTCTTCAAGGGCGACTACGAAAAAGAGGCAAAGGAGAGGCTGTATCAGCTACTGCGAATCAACGGGACTTTCCAGTCAGGGTCCCTCGACATGGAACCGCTCGACGTATTGAAGGAATTCATATTGTCGGGCTGCTATAGATCCGTCGGAGGCAATCCTCAGCTTGTCAAGGTATACCGGGCGCTGAAGGTAGTGCCATTCGTGATTTCATGGAACGGGGAAAGGTCTTATTTCGGTAGGTCATTACTCCATTACGAGGAACCGGATCGCTACCCAACTATGACGATTGACTAAAAGCACACTTGTGAACGTGTTCGTGGAAAATCAACCAGTTGGATGAGCTGAAGACGTTGCGCTGATTCAACCGGCGTCGCTCCACCTGAGTTTGTTCTCGATCAAAGTGAATCAGTTCCGTGACACCGAATTGACGAACCACCTATGCGGCTTCTTCGAAACCTGAACCTGAGGCTGCGATGACGATGCCCACAATTGCTGCGGCGCCCATGGCGCGGAGAGCAATTTGCCGCGCCCTCTTGATTCCCTGCTGCTGTTGGATCTGCGCAGCATATTGAAGCGCAGCGACCAGAAGCTCGATGTCTTGCCGGTACAACGGTGGTGACACCGATTCAACACCTTGGGCGATGATCTGTCCGTTCGTCGTTCTTAACCATGAACCAAGCCGCAGTGCACGGTATCCGGCAGAATCGAGAAGTTCACTGGCGAGTTCCTCAACCGATGGACGTTGTTGTGGAAAGGTAAGGTCAGAAGAAAATTGAACCTGGTCCCAGGGCATTCGCACTTCCTCGAAGCCAGACATCCGAACTCTCGGCCAGTCAACGTAATCGTCGACAAAGGCGGCTATCTGCTCTTGCTTGGTCATGTACTTGCCCTTCTATTTTGAGGCCAAATAAGCGATTCCCAATACAGCCCCTAAGGCCCCAATGAGAATCATGATCTCTCGCTGGTCGATTGTTGGCGCCTCGGCTTTTGGAGCTATGAGACTTGACAACGTCTGCCCGCAGTGGGGGCATTGCCCCAGAGCGAGGAGATCGTAACCAGATATCGACTTACTGCACAAGGAATTCGGGCATGTTCCGATCGGGCGTGCGGCGCGCTGGCCAAATGTCCTCAGAGCATTTACTTCCGCATCTGCGGCGTGAAGGTCCGCCACAACTCGACTCTTCTCCGCCGAAACCTCAGCCAGATTTTTCTCCAACTCGACGATTGAACGCTCGTTTGAAATGGCCATCAATCCACACTCAAGGAGTTCAATCACTGCCCCAGTTAGTGTTTTTCCCCTTTCAGACGCAAACGCGTCTGCTGCTTCCTTCAGCGTCTTTGGGACTCGTGCGTAAATGACTTCTGCTGCCATGAACTGAAATGCTAGCATGGAGCAAAGTAAAAGCAAGTTATTTGCGAGCATTTATAACTTCCAAGAATGGCTACTTTTTCGGAAGAACATGGTATAATCAATTACATGAAGTCAGCCACCGCTTCACATGTTGTCCACAAAATTCCCAAGGATTTACCGAGGGCAAACGCTGGCATTGCAGCGATCATGGCTGAGGCGATGGCAGCACTCGAACTGAGCGACTTACCGCTTTCAGTGATAGAGGCCCTCTCCTCAATCCTCGCAGTCGGTGATGCCGCCGATACGGGTGTTCCAGTGACCGCAGCTGCGCAACTTCTCGAAATCTCTGATCGCACTGTGCGCACATGGATCAAACGCGGCGTCTTGGCGAAAATCGCGGGATCCAGTCCAGTTCGAATCCAGAGTCAATCTCTGGCGAAGGTTCTACGGGCAGTAAGACTTCTTCGATGGCACGAAGGTACCGATGCTCGACTACTTCGTTATTGGGGCGAGAGCGAGAATTTCGAGGATCTCAAAGCCCGGCTCAGTGAAATGGACCAGCGAACTGAACTCGATCTCAACCGCCTCGACGAAGAGCTCTTTTCCTGACACCTCGAAGAGGTTCGCCCGCTGGCAAGTCCAGCCAAAGGTTCATGGTCACGATCCTTCCGGGAGCGCGCGAGGACGTCAGAGTATTGCCAGCGGCTTTGAAAAGTGCGCTGACTAAGGCTCTCCAGGATTTTGGTCGTGAGGGGTGTCTTGCTGCTCACTACGCGCTGAGCGGCCCGAAGCCGCTGCCGGACCTTTGTGTGCGTCACCTTAGGAATGGATGGAGGATCGTAGTCGCATTCCCAGAGGTGAACGAGGTAACAGTTGTCATGATTGATCGCCACCATCGAACGAATGATCCCTACGTTCGGCTCGCCTTAGAAATTAATCTCGACCTGTATGAAGGCGCCAAGGACAAACCTCCCTGTTGTGAAGCCGCAACACTTCCACCTCTGAACCCCGGACTCCTCGAGCTGGTTCGGGATGCACAGGAACGTCTATTACGAACATCGCGCAGAAGTCGTTCACACCGACCTGGGTGAATCCCCAATCCAAGAGTTAGTGGCAGAAGTATCTGATCGGATACCAGGGAGAAGAGATTCAAAACCTGAAGGTGTGATTGCCGTCACTGGGATGGACGAGTCTCAGTGCGGATGGTCCTCGCTTAGCAGAACCTCCCAATGGGACCTGACAAACGGTTCTCCATCTCGATGTCATCTCACTTTCCACTCACAAATGCTGAGTCGAACTCATCGTGGATCGGGCACCGCGTACCGATAGCAGAAGTGCTATCCGCGACGACTCAACGTTGCGAGCGAGATCACGAGGTTCCCTCTTCCGCAAACGCAAGGTACGCGAAGCAAAACCCAGGCTGCCCGACGAGCCCGCGTAAGTCCCCGGCAAGCAGGTCAACCTGGCTCCGGAACGGGGACTCCGGCCGGCCGCACAGGGTGCCCGCAAAAACGTGCTCTCCGCTCTCGTGAGCCTGTAACCAGAGCACCGCATCAACCTTGTGGATATCCGCAAGGATCTGCTGATGTGGGCGAGACCCTAAGTAGCGCGGAGGATAAATGTTGCCGTCGCCGGGCGTAAATCCGCCCTGTATGGCACTCACGAAGGCATCCACTCCAAGTTGGAAGTGATAGGAGATGTACGTCACGAGCCAAGGATGTTCGTGGGCGGCATCAAATGACCGCAGCTGCTTCACTGACTTATGCAACTGCTTGGCAAGCTTGCTGTACTCCGATTGAAAGAGAAATAGACCCCGCTCGACATTGAAGTGCAGTTCAGGAGACTTCAACTCGTTAATAATCGCTACACCGTCTTTTCTTAGCCACATGTCGGGAGTCTTGGTGGCGGATTCCTCGATCCGGTGCGTCTTCCAACCGGAGTGCTCGACGAGGCTTGAATAAAGCCCCAACGTGTGGGCTTCGTCGAACGCGGGGATTGGAACTATCTGCGTTGGTTGCTGGCGAGGCATAAGGATATTCTGATTGATGACTGTCACGTCCGCAGGTTTTTCACTGTGACCCGATCGGTTCAGGCAAGATCGACGTTTCCATTCGGTATCAAGACCTATCTACGCGTGAGCATCTAGGTTTGTTCGTGGTGCACAAATCCCACGAAAAATCCCACACACCAGATCCACTGAGAAGAACCAGATCGACTTGAAACAACGAGATTCCTTAATGATTCACGACATGCGCAACCAGATCAACACTCCAAAACAGTATGCAACTCTCTCTTAATCAACAGGTTCCGGGTTCAAGTCCCGGTCGGCGCACTGCTTACAGGCGCACTGCTTAACATTCCTGATTACAGGCACTTTCTCGTAGTGGCACCGCCATTGAAATTCGAATATTGGCCCCAATCAAGCGAGGCCTGCCCTGGTCGTTTGACCTATTTTAAAGCTCAATCCATATGAGCAACTCCCCGTATTTGCCGAATGCTCTGGCCGATTGTTAGTCGGCGAGATTCCAACTCGATCAACCCCGTTGTCAGCTCCCAAATACCAAACCGCCGTTCGAGAATGCTGACTCAAGGCCGGGGCCTGTCTAGGATCGCCACCGATGGAGATCTCTTGTGCAGATTGCGGTTGCCTGGTTGACCGCGGCATTCGCATAAGTGCATGTGCTGATCCGAATTGTTGCTGCCAGGATTTGCCTCTTTGCCACGAATTATCGCGGTGACGCCTGTACCACGTTAGCGAACAGCGCTAAGAACCAGTGCGCCGTTGCGAGGTTTACGGCGGCGCCAAGCTTTTACTGGCCGACGGAACTCACGGCGCGGAGTCGGTCAATTCGGTGAGCATCGGAGCGGGGTCCGCGGCAATTCCAAGTTCTCGCGCCGCCTCTGAGATGTGACGCGCAAGAGTGGCGTCTCGCTCGCTCAAGGCATGAATCTCGTGCGTTGTGAGCCGTATCTCAACAGACGAATAGCGAAGATCAACGTCCGGGTGATGATTCGCGGCATCCGCGAGAGCTCCAACGACGTTGATGAATTTGACGCCGCGGGCGAAAGAGCCGGTTGAGAACGAAGCGCTCGCAACGTTCGCCGTGACGCGCCACTCCTCCAATCCTGGGAACTTGTGGAACTGCTCGGACGAAAGCGCTTCGACCACGGCCCAAGGCTAGAACCACGAAAGCGAGCTCACCACATCACCCGGATCATGTTCTCTAGGGTTGCGAACCAATCTCACTGACTTTTCCTAGGATCCCCGAGTGCGAGCCCTGCGACGACGCCTCAATAATCTTGAAGACTGCGAAGGTCCAGCGCCAGCACGCGGATTGAGCTCCTGGCGTACGGGACCTTCAAACTGAACCACCCGACGCGGTGCTGCAAGAAGGCTGCGAGCCTTTGTTACTGAGCCACTCCGAAATCGGTGGTGTCGGAGACCCGACGCGAACCCGCACGCGCCCCAAGTGCCAACGAACGAAGGGACGCAAGAGAAAATGAACGGTGAACGACCGTGCACCGGTGCAGTTCAAAGGCACTCCCCCTCACTTGTGGGGATAGGCGATCACGTGCCCAAGACATGGGCTTCCTCCGATTTGACGGACAAGCCTTCTTCACTGGATCACGCTGCCAACTCCGGGCCGGTTACTTCCTGCGTGGGACTGTCCGTACTGGCTCGCTCGTCCGGGTGTCGCCCTCGGGGCTGGCGAGTTGACGCTCAAGGGCGGCAAAGGCAGCGATGATCTCCGGTGCCTCAAAGGCTCGGTTCCGTCGACCAACGGTGACTTGCTTGAGGATGCCCGCATCGACCAGCCGCTGAATCGCCTCATTGGTCTGGATGAAGCTTCGCCCCACCATTTCAGCGGCGCTGTTTACCGTAACAACGGGTGCGCCGACAAGGACGCCAAGGAGTAGATCGGCTGCGGAACGAGCTCGAACTCGGCCCAGCCTTTCCCGCCACGACACCTCGATGGTGCGAGACTGCTGCTCGAATGACGTCGCGTCATCCACTGCGCGTTTGCAGGCGATAGCAAATCGCCCGATCCACAGGTTTATTCCTTCGGACGCTCCTTTTGAGGTTGCTGGTCCCCGGTACCGGCTGGCCGTCAATCCGTCGATGTAGTCCTGTGCCCACGTCGCCAGAATGAGGGAGACTGGCGGCAAAATGCGAGGAGCGACACCTCGACGCCGGAAGATGAGATGCACCAACGCACGACCCGCTCTACCGTTGCCGTCAACGAACGGGTGAATCGTCTCGAACTGTGCGTGCGCAATGGCTGACTGAGCGACAGCAGGAAGTGAATCTTCGTTGGCGAAGGCAACGAGGTCCGCGATCAGTCCTTCGACAAACTCGGGTGGAGGAGGAACGAAGACAGCAGAGCACGGGTTGTACGCACTTCCTCCGATCCAGTTCTGCTTTTCTCGGAACCGTCCGCCGTACTCCTCAAACCTCGTGCCGAACAGGAGCCGCCGATGGATTTCAAGAAGCACTTCCACCGTGACGGGATCACCAGGACCGACAGCATCGATGCCATAGACCATTGCATCGATGTTCCCGAGTACCTCGACTGCTGTGACATCGGATGGGTCGTCCCCGAGCACTCGTGCAGCTTCCGCTCGCAGCAGTCGTCGGGCACCAATCTCCAACCCTTCGATCCGGGAGGAAGCGACGGACTCTGCTCGGAGCAGGATTCGAGCCAGCGCCTCGGTATCGACGAGGCTGGTTGCCTCAACGTTGAGCCGTGCAATCGCAGCCTCTGCGTCGGCGATATCGGCAGCAACCTCACCGTCGATCGTGAAGCTGCGTCCGACGAGCGGGTCGGGGACGTAGGCTTCGTACTCGCACCCACGGTTGTCCTTGCGCGACGGACCCTCGTGACTGCTGATCCAACGGCGGGGAATAACCCTAGACATGATTTCTCCTTACGTAGGATTATCATACAACCCTAAATAAGAAACTAGCGTGTTTAGGGTTGAGATTCTCTCCCGGCGCTCGCCACCAACTGCTCCAGGGCGACCCTGAGACGAGGAGGCCACTCTCAATGCCTATCCAACGAATCTCGCCGCAGGCGACAGCGGGATTCGTGAAGACTCGTCAAGGGGTAGGCGGACTGGCTGAGCAGTTGTCTCCGGACCGGGCCATCATGCCGACGAGAACATCGACCGAATTGTCGGAGCCCACTGCTCACTCTTAATCAGCAGGTTTCGGGTTCAAGTCCCGGTCGGCGCGCCATTCAAACCTCTTGGTAACGGAGCTTTCGTGCATCAGACTCCGCGTGCCAGACTCCGACACGGAAGGGGCCCGCGGAGACCAGTCTCATGATGCGGTTCCAGAGATAGGTTGCGCGTGATCATCCCTCGTCACGTCATCGAACTGGACCGTGCAGTTTCGACTAGATGCGACCGAGCGGAGCAACGCGGGCGAAGATGCGCTCAGGGACTCTCCCGACGGAATCCTCGCAGCGAGAGTGCGTACGCTTACACGCAGAGCAGATGTCGGCGCCTGACCAGGCGCCCACATCTGTGAATCGAGCACATCGTGAAGCAACGTGAGACACGTCCTCATGCTCACTGAATCGGCGCCCACACGCGTCGGAGTTAGATGCCTAGGCGCTGATGTTGCGACGCCCGGTTGGCGGGTTCGAAACCCAATTGAGGCGTTGGGAACCGTGCCGAGCGCGAGCACGAGCGACCCAGGCGATGCGAAGAGGCCCTTGCTTCGAAACACCGTCCAAGACGCACTGGAACCAAGAGAATGCGGTTTCACCTATGCGCGCGTTCGTTGGGTGGCCAGCGACCTACGGCTCGGGAGGAGAGCGGCACGTGACGGAGTCTCGGCGTCTGCCAGCCTGGTCGCGACCCTGGAGTCCGCGAACGATGGCGAGTAGCGGCGCGCCCGGTGAGCGCCCACGGGTTCACACTCGACGCGGGTTGAGCCGCGAAGTCAGGGCACACCTTGCCGAACTAGGGCGCCAACTGCCGCCGCCGTCGGAGGAGGAGAAAAGGATCTTCGCCGCCGACCGCGCGGCACGGTTGCTGCGTCGACTCGCCGTCGGTCTTGCGTACGTTGTAGCCGTGGTCCTCGTCGTTGGGGGGCTGGTGCAGTGGCTCCGACCGCTGCCAGAATCAACGCTACGGGCCACTTCCATTCGCGTTCCTGGGATCTCACCCAGACTGCCCTGGCCCTCAAAGGGAGAGGCCGCGCTGAGCGTGCCGGATCTCGTCAGCTTGGGGCACGACCGCGACACAAAGCCGGTGCCGATCGGCGTGCTCTCTGGAGTGCTGACGGCCTACGTGATCTTGATGGACCACCCCCTATCCACCGGCGGGAACTCCGGGCCCGACATCAAGGTGACACCTCGGACGCTGGCGGCATACCGAACCGGCAGCGCCGCAGGCGAACCTGAGGTCCCTGTTTCTTCGGGCGAGACCCTGACCGAGCTCGACGCGCTCAAGGGCCTCCTCATCGTTTCGGGCGGCGATATGGCCACCCTCCTCGCCGACTGGGACGCGGGAAGCACGTCCGCCTTCGCGAAGAAGATGGACCACTACGTCGTGTCCCTCGACCTCCAACAGACCCGTATCACGGCGCCCGGCGGTGCGAATGACGCCGTCATCAGCACCCCGAACGACCTCATCCGTCTCGCTGAGGCCGCCATGCGGATCCCGCTGTTTCGAGAGATCGTGTCGCTTGGTGAGGTCAACCTGCCGAAGGCGGGCCTGCAGTACAACCCGAACTTCGCCCTCGGACAGAACGGCGTCGTCGGCATCGAGGTTGGCTCGGACACGAAGACCGACGGCTGCTACCTCTTTGCGGCGCAGAAGAAAGTGAGTAAACAAAGAGTCACGCTGTACGGTGTGGTGCTCGGCCAGTCCGGCCCGATCGGCCCCGACGCGGCGGCGGTCGATGCGGGAGACGCGCTCATGAAGGCTGCGCTCTCGAAGCTCACTGCCGCCCCGATCCGGGTAGGACGCGTCGTCGGGCAGTTTTCGGCGCCGTGGGGTGCGTCGACGCCCGTCACGGTGTCCGAGGCGGTTACTGTCCCGGCCTGGCCGGGTCTCAGCGTCAACCTGACCACCAGACTCACCAAGTTCACCATGCCGGTCGCCGCCGGGACCCAGGTCGGGTGGCTGGCGTTGCACCATGGATCCCGCATCGTCGAGGTGCCGTTGCGCACCACCGCACCGCTGCGAGGGCCTTCTGGGCTCTGGCGCCTCACGCGTTGACGCGCGGGCGATGACGTCGCACCATCATGCCGCTCGCCGCCGGGGCCAGCTGCGGCGAGGTGACAACGTCGCGCGCCAGAAAAGCTTGCTCCGCGGGAGGCGCGACTACGGCATGAAAATCCCACACAAAATCCCACACACCAGCGCGTACCAGATCGGCCAGACCATCTCAAAACGACACGATTGCCAGAATTATCAGAACCAGTTCGACTAGAACAGCTCATCGCAACAATTCGGATCCCACTCTTAATCAACAGGTTCCGGGTTCAAGTCCCGGTCGGCGCACCAGGAAAAATCGCTGGGGCTATCGTTTCGACAATGTCCGTGTCCCCTACCGGAACCGTAACTCTGCTCTTCACTGACATCGAGGGTTCGACTCAACTCTGGGAGAAGCAGCCCGAGCTCATGAAATTGGCCCTCGAGCGCCACGACGAGCTGCTGCGCTCGGCGATCGAGTCCGCCGGAGGCTTCGTCTTCAAGACCGTCGGCGACGCGTTCTGCGCGGCGTTCCCGGCAGCCCGCGAGGCGGTAATAGCTGCCGGAACGGCCCAGGGCGCGCTGCACGTCGAGACCTGGCCCGAACCGGTAAAACTGCGAGTGCGCATGGCCTTGCATACCGGCGAGTGCGAGGAGCGCGACGGCGACTACTTCGGGCCGGCCGTCAATCGCGCGGCTCGCCTTGAAGCCATTGGCCACGGAGGCCAGGTCATTGTTTCGCGGGCCACGGCCGAACTGGTTCGGGATCGACTCCCGACCAGCATGCAGCTCATCAATTTGGGTTCGCACGCCCTCAAGGACCTGGATCGGCCCGAGGAGGTGTTCCAGTTGGTCGTCGATGGCGTGCCCGCCTCGTTCCCTGCCCTGCGCTCGAGCAGTGATTTCGAGATTCCCGTTGCTCGCTCCAACCCCACGAACCTCAGCCAAGCGGTGTCGAGCTTCGTGGGACGCGATGCCGAAGTGGCCCAGGTGGTGAGCCTGCTCCACGGCAGCCGCCTCGTCACGCTCGCCGGCTCCGGAGGGGTGGGCAAGACGCGACTTGCCGCCGAGGTCGGCCGGCTCCTGGTCGACGACACCCCCGATGGCGTGTGGCTGGTTGAGCTGGCCACTGTGAGCAATCCGGACTTGGTCGCCGACGAGTTGCAGCGCGACCTCGGCATTGCCGAGCAGTCAGGCAAGGAGGCCTTGGACACGTTGGTCGAGGTGCTCGCCGGACAAAAGCGCCTCGTCATCCTCGACAACTGTGAGCAGGTGCTCGACGGCTGCGCAGTGGTCGCCGAGACCATCGTCCGCCACTGCCCCGAAGTCAAGCTGCTCTCGACGAGTCGCGAGCCGCTCCGAATTGACGGCGAAATCATCTACCGGGTCCCCTCTCTCTCGCTGCCGCCGGCGCAGGTCGACGACGCCCGAGATCTTGCCGCCTCAGGGGCCGTCGCACTCTTTATCGAGCGCACCGTCGCCCAACTGCCCGAGTTTGCATTAACCGACGATGATGCCCCGCTCGTCGCCTCCATCTGTCGCCGACTCGACGGCGTGCCCCTGGCCCTCGAGCTCGCAACCGCGCGGCTCCGCTCGATGTCCTTGACTCAGCTGCACGATCGCTTGGAACACCGCTTCGGGCTTCTCACCGGGGGCCAGCGAACGGCGCTGGCCCGTCAGCAGACGCTCGCCGCGACCGTGGACTGGTCATACGACCTGCTGAGTGAGTCGGAGCAAGCGCTCTTTCGCCGGGCTTCGGTGTTCGTCGACGGCTTCGACCTCGAGGCGGCCGAAGGGGTGTGCGCGCTCGCGAATATTGCCGAGTGGGAGATCGCCGACCTCTTGGCGTCGCTCGTCGACAAGAGCCTGGTGGTCGCTGAGCCCTTCGGTAGGAGTCTTCGCTACCGTCTTCAAGAGACTCTCCGG
Source organism: uncultured Acidimicrobiaceae bacterium (assembly GCA_963823815.1). Lineage (GTDB taxonomy): Bacteria > Actinomycetota > Acidimicrobiia > Acidimicrobiales > RAAP-2 > RAAP-2. The sequence continues at coordinate 813,105 of CAWGMU010000002.1, read as the reverse complement.
GAGTATGGGGCAGAACGGCTCGCCAAGACCGCCGCCGCCAAGGACCGCGCGTCCGAAGCCGAGTTGGTCATTGACGCTCACGCCAACTACTACCTCACTAACGCCGAGCGAGCCGAGCTTGAACTGCAGGGACGGCACGTTCGCGCCTGCCTCGGACGACTCGACGCGGATGACCTCAACCTTCGAGCGGCCATCGAACACGCGCTCGGCTCGCCGCAGGGCGCCGCCCGCGTTCTACGCCAATTCTGGGCCACCCAGCGGTACTGGGGCGAGGCGCGCCACCCCGTCGAGGCGCTATCGCTGATTGATCGGGCCCTCGCCCGCGTCGGGTCCGATCTTCCGGTCGATCAGCACGCTCGAGCTCTCTACTGCAAGGCCGTTATCCTCTTCAACGTCGACCGACGGAAGCAACTCGGCGAGATCACCGAGGCGCTGGACTTGGCCCGGGCCGCCGGTAACAAGTACTTTGAAGCTGACACCCTCGCCCAGTACAGCAGAAGTTTGGTCAACAACGGCAGGAGCAAGGAGGCCATCACCGCGGGCGACGAGGCAATGGCTCTAGCCCGCGAGTTCGACGATGCCCTGCTCCTTGGAGCGGTCCTCTTTCAATACGCCACCGTTTTGCATTTGTCAGGGAGTTCGGACGCCGAAGCCATCTTTCTCGAAGGACTAGCACACACTGAACGAACTGGGGACGCATTCATCGCGGGAAAACTGCATAACAACTACTCAATCGCCCTGATCGACCAGGGAAACCTTGCCGAGGCTCGCCGCCATCTGGAGATCTCGCTCGAGTTGGGCGGCGTCACCTTGACGTCACGAAATGCGCCCGAGTACAACAACCTGGCGGCCGCGCTCCTGAAGGAAGGCGACGCGCAGCGAGCCGAAGCGCTCCACATCGAGCTTCTCCGCTATTGCCGATTAAACGGAATGTCGTCGATGATTGCGTACTCGATGTCGGGCTTAGCCTGCTGTGCGACCAGACTCGGTCGGTCCGAGCGCGCAGCTGTGCTGCACGGCGGGGCGGACGCCATCCTCTTGGCCACCGCCGACGTTTGGGAGCATTCCGAGGCACAGCAACGTGCACGAGACATGGCCACCCTGCGCGAACGCATGGGCGAGGAATTCGAGCGCCTCTACAAAGAGGGGCTCGCGACGCCCCATGATCTGATGATCAAGCTCGCGTTGACAAAAACGCCTTCCCCCTAACTCATGACCCACCATTCGCCAGGGACAACTCCGGGGCCAACGGGGCGGTACTTTTTGGATCAGGGGAAGCGCCAACCGGGAGAGCGGTAGTGATCGTTGAGCATTTGAATCGCGGTCTTTGAGGATTGGTCAGTGTCGGTTAGAGCCGTACGCGTAAGCCTCTTAATCAACAGTTTCCGGGTTCAAGTCCCAGTCGGCGCGCCACCTATAATTCCTGATACACACACTTTTCTGAAGTTCGATGCGCATTTCAACTCAAAGAATAGGCCTCAATTATGTGAGGCCTGCCCTGATATGAGCGCCTTTTCATATAGTCCACCCGCTCGATCGAGACAAGAGCTCCGGTGTATCCCATAATGGGAAAATGGGTTAAGCTGGATAAGACGAACTTGGAGGAAAATGAGCTTTATTGAAACCGATGATCGCAGCCGGGTCGTTCTGACCGGCCACCCAAATCAAAGTTTTGTCATAAGAGAAAACGAGGACGGGAGCATTCTGCTTCAGCCTGCTCGCGTAGTCACCGTGGCCCAGATGGAGTACGACGAGAGTCCCGAACTCCAGAAACTCCTGACTCGAGCCGCAGCATCTAAAACTGTTCAGCGCCCCCGTCGCAAAAGGTGAGCGACGACTCGGGTTACTCCGAGATCGCCGACAAACAACTCGATGAGATCGAGGCGTCAGACGCGAGTCTCTACAACGACGTTGTTACAATTTGCGAATTTATTCTGGACAACCCCGCTCGGGCGCAGTCTCTCTCGAGTGCGTTGACGACGAAGGAAGGTATCCGCTTTCGACTGTCTGTGCCAGGCCGCCATCCTTACAAGGTCTTTTGGACAAGCAGCGGCCCTCGCATCGAAGCTGTCTTTCCTTGCCCGTGAGATACCTGCACCAACGTTCGACCCCGGTACCGGCGTTGGTGCTCAACCTCTCTGCTAGTACTGGTTGGCGACCATGAGTTCTTGCGCGGGGAACCGTGTGAGGATGGCCGGTCCGTCTTTGGTCACAACTACCTCTTCCTCGATGCGAGCGGCCGAGACGCCGTCAGACGCCGTCAGACGCCGCGACAGTAGGTCTCGAGCGCAAAGACCATGCCGCCCTGCAGATCAAGCGGATTGGTGAGGCTGTTCAGTCGGCTCATCACGGGACGCTCGTGCAAACCCAGTCCCAGCCCGTAACCGAACTGAAGCCCGAAGGCCGCCATTTCATTGACGAATCCAGAGTCGGTGGCCCTCGGCCACGCCTTGGCGATGACGTCGGTGGTGACGCCCGGACGCGCAAGGTCGATAGCCTGATCCATCCACTCGCGCGCCAGGGCGTAGGCGTCGCGCTGGGGCACGGTCGAACTACCGACCGCGAGCGTGCGGTAGTTGCAGGTGCGGCAATCGTTGAACGAGTGAATGATGTCAAAAAATGCCTGGTCGCCCGAGGCGAATTATCCGGTCGGTGAAGTTTTGGGGATGCGGGTTGCAGCGCTCCCCCGACACTGCGTTGACGGCTTCCACCTAGTCCGAACCCATTTCGTAGAGACGCCGATTCACTAATGCGACGATCTCGTTCTCGCGAACGCCGGGCTTGAGGGCTTCAAATACATCCTGATAGATCACTCAGCACGTGGAACTCGCTCTTAATCAACAGGTTCCAGGCTCAAGTCCCGGTCGGCGCAGAGGTTTCGGCAATCTTCCACGCGTTGGGGAGATTCTCCGTCGATGCTCATTAGCGGCCGTCGTCCTCCGATACACGCTCAGCGTCAGTTCTCGTCGTGTGCGGGGGCAGAGTGGGATAGTTCGACATGGGATAGAGACCCACCGCGAAGCCAAAAACGGTATCACCCGAGCGAGGCAGCAGTTCGAACTCCTGGATCACGTGTTCGACGCGTTGCCAAAACTCAGCAGCGGAGTCCTCACCGATTCGAGCATGCCGAATGAACCCGCGCAGCTGCCCTGACTCGTACGCCGCGCCCGACTCCCTGGTGGCGACCTCGAAATCGTTGAAGTCAAGGGGCAATGAATCTCCGTCGATGGTGCGCCCAAGACTGACGAAGAACATCCGCGCCGTTCGGCCGTAGTAGCGCTCGTCGATTGCTCTAACGCGTCTTGTTCGCACAACGCTCACCAGTCCAGCGCGGGCCAGCACGCCAACGTGATGTGCGACGGTGCTCTTAGGTCGTTTGACTGCGGTTGACAGCTCCGTCACCGTGGCGGCGCGCTCGTGGAGCAACCCCAGAATGGTCGTGCGAAAGGGATCACTGATCGCCCGAACCTGGGCGGCAGAGTTGAGCTCGAGGGTATCTTCGAGCTCGTAGTCCGGAATGGCGCTCTTGCTCGGAATAAGGCTATTGTACTACAGTCGTCAATCGTTCGACTTATATGGATCAATGGGAGGCGGACCATGGCAGAGGTTGTGTTGTACCACCACGCGCAGGGGCGAACCAAGGGGGTGACGGACTTCGCGGAGGAACTCCGTCGTCAGGGCCACGTCGTACACGTCCCAGACCTTTATGAGGGGCACACATTTGACACACTCGATGAGGGGATCGCGTTCGCGAAGAAAACTGGATTTGAGGCCCTCCTCAATCGTGGCGTTGCCGCGGCCGAGGGGCTCAAGGACGGGTTGGTCTACGCAGGATTCTCGCTCGGAGTGGCGCCCGCACAGAAGTTGGCACAGACTCGACCAGGGGCGCTGGGAGCGCTGCTCATCTACGCCTGTTTACCGGTGTCTGAGTTCGGAGGGTCGTGGCCGGCTGGGGTGCCCGTCCAGATCCACGGGATGGAATCGGATCCGTTTTTCGCGGATGAGGGCGACCTCGATGCGGCAAGAGAGCTCCTCGACTCTGTTGCGGGGGCCGAGCTGTTCACGTACCCCGGGAAAGAGCACCTGTTCGCGGATTCGTCCCTTCCGTCGTACGAGGAGGCAGCCTCTACGCTGCTCATGTCGAGAGTTATTGCTTTTCTGGACCGCGTGCATTGAGAAGTTTCCCACCAACGTGCGGTGGAAGTAAAGACACCATTAGTGGGATAGGCGATCTGGAACAGGAAGCGTCAAGAGGCTGCGCCACGTCAGATCTGTTTGCTCACCGTATAGTGAACCCTCACTGACTTGCCACTCTTGAACACGATGACGAGTATTGACGTGCCAGCCTTAGCGTGTGCCGACTCCCTGATCGTCACGCGCAGTGCGGTCCTCGCCACACCGGTCACGCGCACGGTGGAGCCCGCGCCGCCCGTGACCTTCGACACCGCCGTGAAGTTCTTGCCGATCACGACCACCGCGACCGACCTGCCAATAACGGCGGGGCCACTCACCCGCGTCGCTACTGGTGCCGACGGCGCTTTTACGGCGGGTGCAACGAAGTCAATCGTGGCGACCCCTCGGTCTGTTCCGCCGGCGTTCGCGACTTCGATGATGCAGTCGGCGTAGTTTGCCGCCGTCGTTCCACATGAACCTGTTCCAACTTTGCCGGTGACGACCTTGAAGTAGGACGACGGTAGCAAGCCCTCCGAGCTCACCGTTAGGGGCACCACGGTTGACGTGTCACAGCCAGCCTTGGTCGTAGCCGTCGCAAGACACTCGATCGCGTAAACGGTGTCGCCGGGGGTGAAGTCTGCGCCGGTGACGGTGACGGATTGGGTGTTCGAGAGACCTGTCGATGGAGTCACCGCGACACCCGGACCTCCTGCGAATGCGATGGACGCCTCGACGATGAGAGCATCTGAAGTGGTACCGATCGCAACGAAGCACAGCGAGTCAGTGGCGCTGGTGCCGCAGGTTCCGTCGCCGATCGTGCCGTTGATTACGCTAAACGAGGTGGTGAAGGTGCCGCTTGACGTCGCGGTAATGGGTTCACTCGCAGAGGTGTCGCACGCCGCTACCCCTTTGGCCCGTCCGTTGCATTCGACTGCAACGAGCGAGGTACCGGGCGCAAACCCGCTCCCCAAAAGTCGGATTACTTGACCATTCAAGAGTCCGATGTCCGGCGTGATCGTGACCGTGGGAACAGTCACGGTTGCTGCGCTCGCATCGAGCGCGTCGGTCGTGAGAACAAGGCCTCCCAGTATGAGCACCACTGCTGCCGTGCTTGCAATCATTCGTTTGATCTTCACGTGACCTCCCTTGGAGATGCTCCTCCCTTGCTATCAGGTTTGAGACGAGTCTGCGTCCGAGCGGTCGCGCGCTCGATATCAGTGGACAGAAGTTGGGCCGTCCGCGCGGACCGAACTAACGCCGTATCTCCAGGACGAACGTTGCCGACACCTCGCGTCGCCTCCCCTCAGCGCACCTGACGTCACCGTGTTCTCCAACGATCAAAATCCCACAGAAGTTCGGCGTGAGTCGCCAGAGTGTGCATACCCAGATTGTCCGTCGGCTCACGGTGCGAAAGTGAAAATTCGGACACAACGGATGTGGGAGGCTCGACTCCGTGAGCGGTCCACCGAGCCTTCAGCTCTCGCGAGTGGGTCGAAAGTCTGGTAGCAACTCCCACGCGCGTGCGTGGCGAGTTCTTCTTGACGGCAACGTCGTGACTACCGTCACGTCAAGCGATACCGTAGCGATCGAGGCAGCGCCCGGACACCACGAACTGCAGATAGCCGCTACCGCCCTGCTGCGCAGCCCCAAACTTGCCTTTGACCTCAACGATGGTCAGAGTCTCACGCTCTCCTGTCGTGCACGCGCGCCAGGTCTCCCTCGCCTCTCGCTGTGGGTCATCTGGTTGGTCGCGTCGCTGGTGCGCCCCGGACTGTGGATTGGTCTTGAGGTTGTTGACGACGCGGTGTCGCCGCGCAACTCCAAAGGGCCAGCGAGCACCACCGCCCGGTTGGCCACTATGTCATCCTCCGTCCGAGCGGCCATCGCCGAGACCACGGCACAGAGCCGCCCGGCGGGAGCTTCGGTTCTCGTCGTTCAGAATCTGACGAAGCGGTTCGAAACGCGAACGGCGTTTTCGGACGTCTCCTTTGAGGTCGGCTACGGCGAAGTCTTCGGATTCCTCGGGCCCAACGGTGCCGGAAAGACCACGACAGTTAGAACCCTCGGCACGCTGATCGCCCCGACGTCCGGTTCGGCGACCGTGGCCGGCATACCGCTTCTGCCGGAGAACGGCGTGGAGATCCGCCAACAGATAGCCATCATGCCCGAAGCGCCGGGGCTCTATCTGCGGCTCAGTGTTCGCGAGAATCTGGCGTACTTCGCCGGGCTCTATGGCCTGCACCAGGCGGAGAAACGAATTGGCGAAGCCCTAGAGTCCGTCAACTTGAGCGACCGTGCCAACGATCTTTGCGGCGGGCTCTCCAAGGGCCTTCGCCAACGAGTCAGTCTTGCGCGAACCCTGTTAAGTGATCCCGCCATCATGTTCCTCGACGAGCCCACCTCCGGCCTGGACCCCGTTGCGTCGCTCGAGGTGCAGAACCTGATCATCGCCCTGAAAGCGAAGGGCGTCACCGTCTTTCTCACCACGCATCGACTCGACGAGGCGGAGAAGCTCTGCGACCGAGTCGCCTTCATGAATACAAAGCTGCGAACGGTCGGGCGAACCGACGATCTTCGTAAGCAACTCTTCCAGCGGGCGTTGCTCGTGAAGACGTTGACGCCCCTCTCCGATCCGAGAGCGCTCTTCTCAAAGGTCGCCACGGTCGAAGAGTGGAAGGCGAGCGATGACGGATCGTACGTCCTGACCGTGGCCGATCCCAGCGTCGCGGCTCCCGAAGTGACTCGGGCACTGGTGGGAGCGGGGGCCGACGTGCTGTTCATCGGCGAGTCCCAGCACTCGCTCGAAGACGTCTACCTGGAGCTGATCGCCGACGACGTCGAGGCGTCGACGCGATGAAAAGCCTCGACACCTCGCGCGTCGCCGCCGTGGTGCGCAGGGAACTGCTGGACTATCGCCGAAAGCGCTCCATCGTCGTGTCCATGATGGTCCTGCCGGTGATCTTCCTGGTTGAGCCCGTCGTGGCCATCTTCGTCGCCCCTCCCTCGGGACCAACCCCGTCGCTCGATAAGACCGTCATCTTGCCCCTCCTCTACCTCCTGCTCATTGGCGTCGTGATCCCGAACACGCTGGCTGCCTACTCGATCGTCGGGGAGCGTGAGCAAGGAACCTTGGAGCCACTGCTCACGACGCCCATTCGTGAACAGGAGTTCGTGCTCGGCAAGGCCGCTGCGATCATGATTCCCTCGGTCGCACTCGCCTACTTCATATACGGGATGTTTCTTCTCTGCGTGGAGCTCTTCGCTCACCGCGACGTCACGGCCGCCGTGTTTCATGACGGGCCGACGCTACTCACCCTCTTTGTCTTCGCTCCCCTCGTGGCCGGTTGGGCGGTCGTCGTGGGACTGGCCGTGTCCGTGAGGGCTTCCGAAGTACGCGTCGCCCAGCAGTTGGGCATGTTGGCGAGCCTGCCGGTGGTCGGGGTCATCATCCTGCTCATCACCGGCGTCATTCACCCCACGTTCGTTTCCGCGCTGGAGTTCGGAGGAGGACTCCTCATTGTCGACGTCTTGGCACTGCGAGTTGTCGCACGGATGTTCGATCGAGAACGACTGGTGACCGGAACGAGAGCGTCGAGCACTTAATCAACAGGTCCAGGTTCAGGGCCCGGTCGGCGCATCGTGTACGTTGCCTCGTCAGACTCATCGGTGGGCCGCTTGGGTCACACACTCTGCCAATCTCGTCAAAGGGCCGCTATTCGTTGAGTCCTCGACAGAGCAGCACCACAGTAATGAACGTGCGGTAGAGATCGAGCGGACTATCGAGCGTGATTGAACACGCGAGGTCGCCGGTGCGCGTAACGGCCGCCACACGTGTTGCGAGGTCGGCGTAGTCACTCGTTCGGAACTTGATATCCATCGTGACGGGTGATGAGATGGCGATCTGCTGTGTCGCGTCGAGCGACGACAACGCTCGGAACGCCTGCTCGCGAATGAGTTCGCACGCGTCGCGCGGGTGCATGGAGTTGGCGGCGAAGCGCGAGACCGACTCCTTTACGATCGCTATCCGCGCGCCGGGCGCGAACGGTGCGATCTCGCGCGCCGTCACGTCGTCACCCGAGATGAGCACGAGGGGTACGTTGTACGACTTCGCAACGAGCGCGTTGATGCCCGCCTCACCGGCGACCACTCCGTTGATCTTTACCTCGGCAAAGGCAGTCGGAAAATACGTGTGCGAGAGAGTCGACGCTCGGCTACCCATCGAGCCGTGATACGAGATGAAGAACGCGGCATCGAAGGTCTCGTCCAAACCCTGCATCATGTACATGGGCTTCATGCGGCCCGAAAGATACCTTGCGCCGCCAAGGAGCTCGCTCGGCTTGAGGTTGGCCATCTTCGAGTGCGAGTCGTTCACGAGAAACTCACTCGCTCCCGCCCGCATCGCGCCTTCGATCGCGGCGTTGATCTCGTTGGTGAGGAGTTCGCAGTAGTAGGTGTAGAGCGGCCCAGCTGGGCTAACGTGCTCCCAGTCGACGACGCCGGCTGTTCCCTCCATGTCCGAGGAGATGAAGATCTTCACAGGTAAACCCTTGGACGAGTCTCCAACTCGCCCGTGACCGCGCTGATCACGTTGTACGTCGAGCCGGACTGACCCGCCGCAGCGCCGTGGCGTCCGTCAGGGGTGAGACAGAGCGTTCGAAGTTCCGCGCGAAAGGCGTCGGGGAGCGTTGCGGCCTCGCTCAGCATCGCTCGACACGCCTCGGACGGCTCGTCGCCACGGGCAAGGTTGTCGACGACCACACGCGCACCAGATACCCTCATGCTCATTTCGCCGCGCCCGGTGCAAGCGGCACCACCGTAACGGAGGTCGCAGTAATTACCCGCTCCAGGCAACGCCGAGTCACCCACGCGCCCGGGGTACTTCCAGGGATAACCGCTCGTGGAGACCCCGACCACGAGCTCGCCGCTCTCATCAAGCGCGAGAACGTTGACGGTGCCCCATGGGCCGTCGTGGGGCCGGAACCGCTGCACCAACGCGACGGCGGTCTCGCGGTAGTGGTCGTCTCCGATCGAGGAGAGCGTGCGATCGCCTTCGACCGATTCGTTGGACGGCGACAGCGCGTCGCGGAACATTTGCCACGCCTCGTCGGTCAGGAGTTCGCCGCGCTCGAACCCGTTTTCATCAGCGAACAACTCGGCGCCTTCGCCGACGAGGAGACAGTGTTGGGGCAGCCTCTCAAGAACCGCTCGAGCAACAGAGATCGGATGCGCGAAGCCTTTGAGTCCTCCGACAGCGCCGAAGCCTCTACTCGGAACCCACCATCAGTGACGCGTCGAGCTCGACCTCCCCACGGGCGTTCGGGAGTCCCCCGGTGCCCACGTAGTGGTCATTCGGATTGTCCTCGCAAAGCCGCAGGGCCGATTCGACGGCGTCGAGTGCCGAAGCACCTTCGGCGAGCATTCGTGCGCCCTCGAACAGCCCCGCCTCGCTGCGTTCGCTCCCGATGATGATTGGTGTCTGCCTCAAACAGACCTCCTTTGATCGCTAGCTAACGGTATTGCACCAGATCGAGTCCCGAGCTTTCCCTCGCCGCCCTGCCCACAGCATCGGTCTCCATTACCTGAGTAATCGAGATAAGCGACGGTCTTTGAGTTCTCGTCCGCCCGTCTGGCACGAGGGACAGTACGTCATCTCGTAGGACTCAAACGACACGCGGCGCAACGTGTCGCCACACGCGGAAGGGCACGGTTCTTCGGCGCGACCATGTACCTTGAATCGGCCACCGAGCTTCGCTTCCGACAGTCCGCCCTCGCGAGTGCGTTCGAGTTCGAGTGCTTCATCCAACACACTGGTAGCGGCGCTCAACAGGGCCTCGCGCTGCTCGGGACTCAACGAGCTGAACGAGGCGAAGGGCGACAGACGAGCGCGGTGCAAGATGTCGTCACCCCAACCGCGGCCGATGCCTGACACCACGTGCTGATCGCGCAGGTCGGTGGTGAGACGGCGCTTCGATTTACTGGTTCGTACAAGTTCTGCGAACTCTTCACTTCCCGGCTCCGGTCCGAGACCCGCTAGCGGCCCCTCCTCTTCCGGTGGCAACACCCACCACGCGGCCTTGCGCTGAGTGCCGTATTCACGCACTAGTACGCCAACGCCCGGCCCCTCCATTCCCGCGCCACCTCGGCCGAACACGAAGCGGACTGCCGAGCCGCGGGGCCGCGTCTGCTTCGGCGGCTGCTCGACGTCTAGACGCCCCGCTTGAGATAGGTGCAACACGACGCGGATTCCGTCATCAAACATCCACACCAGGTATTTGGCCCTCCTACTAACCGACGCGAGTCGGTGCTGCAGCACGGAATCGGGCGTAGGTGCGTAGGTCTTGAGAGATGAGAATCCGAGCACGTCGACCTGACGCAACGTGGTGCCCGCGAGCAGCACGTTGAGGCGTTCAGCAAGGGCCTGCATCTCCGGCAATTCGGGCACGCCACAATGTACTCACGGCTTTCAGGCCATCGCGTGACGACGTGGTGAGATGCGTGACACCGTGCCCGCCATTGGCCCTCTCCTTGACGACTTATCGTCGCGTCATTCGGCGCGCAAGACCAGTGCAGCTGGCGTTCGGGAGGCTCGCCGGCCAGGCAGGAGTGCCACGAGATCGACGAAGAGCAACGCACCGACGCTTACGAGCACCACCGCAAGAATCGGTATCGTCGGCTCTGGGACGACGCAGAAAGCGTCGCGGACCGTCAGGTCCGTTGCCACCTGGGTGACCGCCCCAAGAGGATCGTACTAGCACCCTTCGGTTCACTTCTCGAAGCGGTTCCGACCGGTTGCACTATCAGGATTCGTTGGCGCTCGTTAGGTGCTCGAACATTTAGGATTCGCTTTCCCCGCACCGCCGTCCTTGTTCCATCTCGGAACCGAGAAGGATTAACCTTCTCACAGGGAATTGGTAGCGCAGCGGTCCGAGCGCAATCTGAAGCGAACTCCATGAATATGAGGTGGTGGCTTCCATCTAACGGGTGTCGACACCGCAGAAACGCGGGCCGCTGCCCCGTGCTCGCCGTTGCGGCGGCACTCGTCGTTGGGGCCCTCCTGGCCAATCCCCTCGGTGCCGCAACTCGCCGGCCACACCAATCGACCCCATCCCCTCCCTACGGGGTCGGAGTAGCGCGCTGCACGTTCATTGACCACTCGCGCTCCTTGCTCAACTATTCGACGACCCCGTTTCGAGTCCTATCCGCGAGCCGAACGCTCGTGACCGAAATCAGGTACCCCGCGCAGTTGCTACCGGGAGGACCGGCGGAGACGGACGGTGCGCCTCCCCTTCCACGCAGCGGCGGGTACCCGATGATCGTGTTCGCCCACGGCTACAACGTGACGCCCGATACCTACGCCGCCCTTTTGGACAATTGGGTGCGAGCGGGGTTCGTTGTCGTCGCGCCCTTCTTTCCGGACGAAAGCGCTTCGGCCGTCGCCGCTCAGCCCCGCGCGGACACCGAAGACGATCTCGTCAACGAACCCGGGGATCTCGCCTTCGTCGCTGCGAAAGTGCTGCAGGCGTCGGCCAAAGAGTCACCGAACTGCCCAGCCGCGAGCGGACTCGTCGAACCCTCGGAGATCGCCCTCGCTGGGCACTCGGATGGCGCGGTTGCGGTAGGGATGCTGGCCTTCGACCACGGCGTCGACCCCCAGGGCGTCAACTACGCGAGCCTGCGCACCGGACTCACGATTCGGGCGGTGATCATTCTTTCGGGAGCGGAGAATACCGCCCAATCGTACGCGGCCGAGGCCAGCCGACCCAATCTTCTGGTAGTGCAGAGTCTCGCCGACCAGTGCAATCCGTTCCGCGACGGCGTGCAACTATACGAGGGCATTCACCAGTCCAACAAGTGGTTCCTCGAGCTCCAACGGGCTCACCACCTGCCGCCCTTCGACGGCAAGGACGCGGCAGCCTTTGACGTGGTGTCGGCAACGACGACTCGCTTCCTCCAGATGTCGCTGCAAGCTGCCACCTCGACCGTCAGTCTCGTGACCCTGGGTAATGAGCGTCCGGCGATTGCGCGACTGTACGCCGGCGACGTCGGACTCTCGCTGAAGCACGCACCGAAGATGAGAGAGACCTGCGGGCCCAATTAGATCGCGAGTCATTCATCGGCGACGCCGTCGTGACGTACCGTGGATTACCGTGAGGATTCTCATCGCCGAAGATGATCGTGCCCTCCGCGACGTGTTGCAACGGGGACTGCAGGAGGCCGGCTACGCCGTCGACGCGGTCGTCGACGGCGTCGCGGCGGAGACCGCGCTGAGGGCGCGCGACTACGAGGTCGCGATTCTCGATTGGAGGATGCCGGCGCGCTCGGGCGTAGAGGTTGTTGCGCGAGCACGAGGCGCGGGGGTGCGCACGCCGATTCTGATGCTCACGGCCCGCGATACGCCGATTGACCGGGTGCAGGGGCTAAACGCGGGTGCGGATGACTACCTCATCAAGCCCTTCGACTTTTCTGAGCTTCTCGCGCGCCTGAACGCCTTACAGCGTCGACCGGCACTTCAACTCGGCAACGAATTGGCGTGCGGCGACCTGACGTTCGACCCGAGGACCCAGCAGTGCTCGATATCGGGTCTGGTAGTCAAGCTCACGATGACCGAAGGCGCAATTCTCGAACTCCTCATGCGCAGGAGCCCGCTGGTGGTATCGAAGGAGGCGATCGCGCATCACGCGTGGCAGCACAAGTACCGCACCGCGGCCTCGAACACCATTGAGGCGCACATCGCACGATTACGGACGAAGCTGCAAAACAGTACGGCCGTGATCGAAACGGTGCGACGTCTCGGTTATCGAATGACGGTCCGTTGAAGACCTCCTCAGCCGAACGGCGCCGTGCCGCTGGCGTCGCCGCCGTCGCGACCGTGATTGGCATGGCGGCGTTCGTGCTCGTCGCCGTCATCGTCAACCTCTTGCTGCTCGGACGGCTCAATTCGCAGATCGATTCACGCCTCCAGCAGCAACTTCGTGTGGTCGCGAACGTGGCGAAGGCCGGCGGCGAACACGGGACCGGACTTGACGGTTTGGCGAATCACAACGACCGCGACGACGTGCCCACGTACGTCTGGCGTGTCGGCGGCGATGGCGTGGCCCACGCCCTCGCCAGCGGCTCGCCGCGATTACCCTCGGCGACGTGGTCGGTCGGCTTGCGCACCGGGACGGTGGGACGCTCGTCGTTTCGATTCAGCGCGGTTCGATTCGATTCCGGGTGGCTCGTGGCGGGCGAGAGCCTCGCTGACGTAGGGCGGGTTCGCTCATCACTGTTCGACGTTGAAGTCGCCGCCGGTGGCGTGCTGCTCGTACTCATGTACCTCGCGGCGTTCGTGGTGGGCATGCGTGCCCTCACGCCCGTGGCGCGAGCCCGCCGCCGACAGGCCGAGTTCACGTCCGACGCTTCTCACGAACTTCGCACCCCACTGAGCGTCATTGAAGCGGAGGTCGACCTCGCCCTCGCGCGCCCGCGCGACGCCGAGGGCTATCGAACGGCGCTGCGTCGCGTTGGCGACGAAGGTCGTCGCCTGCGCCGCACCGTTGAGGACCTGCTTTGGCTCGCCCGGTCGGACGAGGCGAGGCTGAGTTTTGACTCAAGCCAGTCGTGTGATCTGGCGGAAGTGGCCGCCGCCGCGACGAGCAGATTCCATCGACTCGCTGCACGAAACGGCGTGGCGCTCGAGTTTGCTCGACCGCCGGTCGCCGTTATGGTGCGGGCCAGCGCGGAGTCGATCGACCGGTTGGTCGGCGTGCTCGTTGACAACGCCTGCAAGTTCGCTGGCGCCGGAGGTCACGTGCGCGTGACGGTGCTCGTCGTCGCCCATCGGCCCGCCCTCGCGATAGACGACAGTGGACCCGGCATCCCCGCGGACAAGCGTGACGTTATTTTTGACCGATTTCACCGAACGGATACGTCAGTGGAGGGCACCGGACTCGGGCTCGCCATCGCCGACGCCATCATCAACGCAACGCACGCCCACTGCGTCGTCGGCGAGAGTGACTTGGGCGGGGCTCGCTTCGAAGTCTCTTGGCGACACGCACCATAAGAAAACTTGAAGGATGTCTTCATCGTAAGGTGATCGTCAGATTCGCTCTCTAGCCTTGATTCGTGGATGATGGTCGTGAGAACCAGCGCCTGACCCGCTCAGCCAACTCGGCACAGACTGGCTTTCGACACGTGCCCGCCCCCTCGAGGTCGCGGCGCGAAGAGCCCCGCGACTTAGACGCGACGCCCTTTCCTCACGCGCCGGCGCCGTCGAACGCCCGTCGAACGCCCGCGCCGCCCTCGCGGAGGACCGCGGGAGCACCGTGGCCCCCCTACCCCGTGCGAGACCGTCTTGTGCGCTGGGGCATCGAGGCCAACGAGCGGCTTACTAGCTCCACCGCGCTCGTGCTACTCGTGCTGCTCGCCATCGAAGGCGTCACCGTTCTTCGGGTGCACTCGTTGCTCACGCTGCACGTCTTTGTCGGCATGCTGCTGATCCCACCGGTTCTCGTGAAGATGTCCAGCACGATGTGGCGCTTCGCCCGGTACTACATCGGTTCGCCGGAGTATCGCCACAAGGGTCCGCCCCCCGCCGCCCTGCGGGTGATCGGACCGTTCGTCATTGTGCTGACCGTCGTGCTGTTCGCGTCGGGCGTCTTACTCCTGTTTGCACCGACCGTCTGGCGTGGTCGTCTACTTCTACTCCATCAGGCCAGCTTCGTGGTGTGGTTCATCGTGATGGCCGTCCACGTTCTCGGACACTTGGGCGACGTGGTGCGGGTGTCGACGAAGGACTGGGCGCGACGAACCCGAGGACTCGTTGCGGGCGCGCGAGCCCGGCGGCTTTCGATCACGCTCAGCCTTCTCGCCGGGCTCGTCCTCGCCCTATTGACGGTCTCACGCGTCGGACCCTGGGTACACGGGGCCTGACCATGAGGCCCTCGCCGGTAACTCGACCTCGCCAACCGCGTCACGCGGCGCCCGCCCCGCGGCGCCGGGCGGCCCGTGGCGCTTCCGCCCGGCGAGTGTTCCTTCGCCGCCGAGCGCTGGCCGTGCTCGCCCTCGCGGTGTTTATCGCGTTCGTCTGGCTCGCGTTCTCGCTGGGTGGGGCCCTACTCAACCCCGCTCTCGGATCGTCGCTCGGATCGCGTTTCGCGGAGTGGGGGCGGGCTCACGGCGGGGCGACCATCGTGAATTGGGCGGAGAACGAGTGGTACAGCCACCATCCGCCACCGGTCGGCGGGACGGTGCCGCCCGGCGAGATTCGCGTCCCGTCCTCCCGGTCCGTCACGATCGGGTCCTCGGTGCCGCACTTGCCGACGCCGGCACCGCTGCGGCCCTTCGCGTCGCCCGCGCTGCCGGGCGAGGGCGACTGGTCACCGGTGGGACGACGCGTCGACGGGGTGCCCGCGATCTACGTGACGACGCTGCGTCCCGACGCCGTGCACACCAGCTACGTCGTCGGAGTCGCATGGATGGACACGAAACTCTTGAGCGCGACGCTCTATTCGGGTAGCTGGATACCGGGTGGCGGGCCGTGGCCCAATACCGCTCCAGTGGCTCCCCGGGCGGCGCGCACTCTCGTCGCGGCCTTCAACGCGGGCTTTCTCATGAACGAAGCGAACGGGGGCTACTACACCGACCACAAGATGGTCGATCCGCTACGCCGCGGTGCGGCGTCCTTCGTGGTCTATCGAAACGGCACCTCAAACATCATTGCGTGGGGACCGAACGATCGGGTGAACTCCGACGTCGTCTCCGTACGCCAGAATCTGGATCTGCTGGTGAACAATTCGAGGCCCGTTCCGGGTCTCCTGGCGAACGATACGAGCCAGTGGGGTGCCACCCTGGGCAACGCGGTCTACGTGTCGCGCTCAGGGCTCGGCGTCACGGCCAACGGTGCCCTCGTCTACGTTGGCGGTCCCGGGCTCAACATTACGGACCTAGCGAACCTTCTGGTGCGTGCCGGCGCGGTTCGCGCGATGGAGCTCGATATCAACGTCGATTGGGTCAACTACTCCTTCTACTCGCCGTCTGCTCCCAACGGCTTCGCCTCACCAACGAATGGCCGCGAGCTCGTGAGTTCGATGACCGGGACACCCGCGCGCTACTTCGAATCGTGGTGGGCTCGTGACTTCATCACGATGTCCGCGCGCACCACGAGCACGAAGGGAACCTCGTGACCACGATGAGTCCCGAACGGGCCAAACGGACCGCTCGGCCCACGCGACGCCGACCGGGGCCGGCTCCGGCCCCGAGGGTCACCGACGCCCTGGCGGTGATCGCGGGACTCGGTCTGGGCGTCGCGGTGGCGCTGGCCTTTTGGGGAGAGTCGCTAGGAGCACTCCGTGTTCCCGGGGGTTGGCTCACGTTGGCGGGTCGCCTCGCCGCACTGATCGGCACCTACCTCATGCTGGTG
The DNA here is from genome assembly GCA_963823815.1 of uncultured Acidimicrobiaceae bacterium. Taxonomy (GTDB): domain Bacteria; phylum Actinomycetota; class Acidimicrobiia; order Acidimicrobiales; family RAAP-2; genus RAAP-2. The sequence goes on along the minus strand of CAWGMU010000002.1, from coordinate 796,532 downwards.
ATGGTCGTACTGATGTCGCGCATTCCGTGGCTCGAGCGAAGCGTCGGCCAGGACCGTCTCGTGCGATGGCACCGACGACTCGGGGGTTGGCCGATCGGCCTCATCGCCCTGCACATCACGCTGGTGACTTGGGGCTACGCGCAGGCATCGAGCGTCAGCTTTCTCCGGCAGCTCTGGACCTTCCTCGTGCACTACCCGGACATTCCCGAAGCGGTCGCGGCGTTCGTCCTCCTTCTCACGGCGGGCATCACGTCGGCGAAGATCGCGCGCCGACGGATGAAATACGAGACCTGGTGGATGGTGCACGTCACCGTCTACGTCGCGCTCGGGCTCGCCTTCTTTCACCAGATCCGCATCGGCGTGATGTTCGTCACGTCACCGAACACTCGTTGGTTATGGATCGTCATCTGGCTGGGCGCTGTGGCCTCGATCCTCAGCTTCCGTGTCGCGCTGCCGACGTGGCGAAACCTGCGCCACCAGCTGCGCGTTCACTCGGTGGTGCGCGTGGCACCCGACGTCTACTCGGTGAACGTCTCGGGGCGTATGCTCTCGCGACTCGCCGTTTCCGGGGGCCAGTTCTTCCAGTGGCGTTTTCTCGCACCCGGCCTGTGGTGGCACTCGCACCCCTACTCCCTCTCGGCGCTACCCCGACCGCCCTACTTGCGCGTCACCATCAAGGCACTCGGTGATCAGAGTCGCGCGGTCGCTCGTCTGAAGACTGGCACCCGAGTCATCGTCGAAGGCCCCTACGGCACCTTCACTCGCCATCGACTGGTGGCCAGTCGCGTCGTGCTGATCGGCGCCGGCGTGGGCGTCACGCCCCTGCGCGCGCTGCTCGAGGATCTTCCGCCGGCGACGCCCGTGACGTTCGTCGTTCGCGCGCAGAGCTCCAAGCACGTCGTCCACGGTCAAGAGCTCGCCGCGCTCGTCGCGCGCCGTGGGGGCTCCTACCACGAACTCTTCGGGCCACGTGAAGAGGTACGACTTGATGCTCGGACGCTTCGCGGACTCGTCGGTAACTTGCACGACGCCGACGTGTACGTCTGCGGTCCGGGCGACTTCACCGAGTCAATCGCCGAAACGGCGACGCGCCTCGGGGCCCGTCCCGATCGCCTTCACTTCGAGACGTTCTCCTTTTAGCCATGGACACGGGGAGACTACGATGAAACGACCCGCACTCGTCGTTACCGGCGCCCTCGTCGGGCTCGCGGGAGTCCTGGGTTACCACGCCTTGTCACCCTCACTTCCGACCTTCGTCGTGGTGCCGAACCAATCGTCCGGCACGTCGACGACGGCCCCAACCACAACCACCTCCGCACCCCCGCCCCCGCACGCGACGACGACGCTCCCAGGTCCGACGCCGACGACAGCGGCCCCCTCCACGACCACCACGGTCGCGCCGTCGACGACGACGACTGGAGTGACCCCGCGAAGCGCCACCGGTGAGTCGGTCAACTACATCTACGGGGTGCTATCGGTAAAGGTGACGGCGTCGGGCTCAACTATCTCGAACGTGTCGATCGGTTCGATCAACGATGGCGGAAACTTTCGATCGGAGTCGATCGATCAAGCATCGATTCCCCAACTCGAGCAGCAGGCGCTCGCCGCCCAGAGCGCCAACATCCAAGGAGTCTCGGGGGCCAGCTACACCTCCGCGGGGTTTCGTCAGTCCCTGCAGTCGGCCCTGTCTAAGTTGGGACTGTGAACAATCGGACGGCCACTTCCACGGCCCGTCTCCTCTACCACCGCGAGATCGACACGATGGGCACCGTTATCACCGTCGATCTCTTCGGTGACGATTGCCTCGACAAGGGGCCACTATCCCGAGCCGTTGACGCCGCCGAGGGCGTCTTGCGTGAAGCCGACGACGTCTTTAGCACGTGGAGGACGGAGAGCCCTCTGTCGCGACTGCGCCGTGGGGAGCTCACGATGAGGGACGCCCCTCGCGTGATCATCGACGTGCTGGCGATGTGCCGAGCCGCGCGGCGCGCTTCACAGGGCTGGTTCGATCCGTGGTCGATGCCCGGCGGCGTGGATCCGACGGGCCTCGTGAAGGGATGGGCCGCCCAACGCTCGCTCGATCCTCTTCGGGGGTGGGGTCTGTGCGGCGCTCTCGTCAACGCCGCAGGCGACGTCGCGAGCTTCGGCGGACCCTCGGCGGGCGAACCATTCCGCCTGGGCGTTGTGCGCCCTGACGATCCGCAGCGCCTTGCCTGCGTCGTGGCGTCACCCGATGCGGTCGCCACGTCGGGAACCTACGAACGGGGCAATCATCTCGTCAATCCCTTCACGGGCGCCGTCGCGCCAACTTCCTCGGCGACCATCACCGGACCGGAGCTCGGTCTCGCCGACGCCCTGGCGACTGCCCTGGCGCTCGCCGGTCCGGCGGGCTTGGAGTTCGTGGGAGCGCTCGAAGGCTACGAGGGCCTCGTCATCGATCCCTCCGGTCGCGTCGTCGCGAGCGACGGGTTCCCGATGACCGAACCGTTCTTCGACTCGCGCCGGTCGTGAAGACGGCAGACGCGCCAACGACGGGTTCGCTTCGATCGCTGCTCTCCGCCGTGCGTCCGAGGCAGTGGGTCAAGAACGGCCTCGTCGTGGTGGCCCCAGCAGCGGCGGGCACCCTGACGCACGCCACGGTCCTTCGTCAAACGGCACTCGCCTTTGTTGCCTTTTGCGCGGTCTCCTCGGCCGTCTACCTGCTCAACGACGTGCGCGACCGCGACGCCGATCGCCGACATCCGACGAAGCAGTTCCGAGCAATCGCCTCGGGTCGACTCTCGGCGGCCAGCGCCGTGGGCGCGGCGCTCGTCCTCCTGGCGCTCGGGTTTGCCGTCGCGCTCGTGATCGCGCACCCCGGCGAGCTGCTGATCGTGCTCGCGCTCTACGTATCGATTTCGTTGGCGTACATCTACTGGATCAAGAGCGTCGCCATCGTCGAACTCGGCGCGGTGGCAAGCGGTTTTTTTCTCCGGGCCTACGCGGGCGCGGCCGCCTCGCACATTCCCGTCTCGTCCTGGTTCCTCGTCGTCATCTCCTTCGGCGCGCTCTTTCTGGTCGTCGGCAAGCGGGCGAGCGAGAAGAGGTCCGGCGTGGACATCTCGACCCGCCAAGTGCTCGCCGAGTACAGCGCCAAGTTCCTCGATTCGGTGCTCACCATGTGCGCGACCATCGTGGTCACCGGCTACTGCCTGTGGGCATTCGACGCGTCCTCGACGGGCCTTTCGGCCAATCACGACGCCACCCTGCCAGTCCGCTTGAGCGTCGTGCCCGTCGTGTTCGCGGTGCTGTTCATCTTGCGTTCCTTCGAGGCCGGTGACGGGGCCGCCCCCGAGGAACTGCTCCTCCATAACCGCACGGTCCAGATTCTTCTCGGGCTCTGGGTCGTGCTCATGGTCTTCAGCGTCTACGAATGAGCGAGGTGATCGTCGGTTGGGGCGGCCGCGCGCCCGCTCGATCGATCGTGCGCCGTCCGCGCAACGAGGACGACGTAGCGCGCGAACTGGCGACGGGCGAGGGAATGATCGCCCGCGGCTTGGGCCGGAGCTACGGCGACGCCGCGCAACTAAGCGGCGGTGTCGTGCTCACCAACCGGGGACTTTCGCACATCGGTCCGATCGTCGACGGCGTCGTCACCGTCGGCGCCGGGACGTCCATTGACGAGCTCCTCTCAAGGACCGTGCCACAGGGCTGGTTCGTCCCCGTCACGCCCGGCACCCGCCAGGTCACCATCGGCGGGGCGGTAGCGGCGGACATTCACGGAAAGAACCACCACCTCGACGGGTCGTTCGGAAACCACGTACGAGCCATGCGCCTCGTGACGCCGACGGGCGCGCTGCGCGTGTCCCCAATCGAGGAGCCGGCCCTCTTCTGGGCGACGATGGGCGCAATGGGGTTAACCGGGGTGGTCACGTCGGTCGACCTCAACCTGACGCCGATCGAGACCAATCAACTGCTCGTCGATACCGACCGGCTCGACGATCTCGAAAGCGTCATGGCCGAGATGCGAGACCGGGACCACCAGTTCCGCCATTCCGTCGCCTGGGTTGACTGCATCGGCCGGGGCGGGACGATCGGACGATCCGTCCTCACGCGAGCGAACCACGCCACCCTCGACGCCCTAGACCACCCGCGGCTCGACCCGCCCGGCCCCGCACGGCTCTCGATCCCCTTCCGCGCCCCGTTCAGCGTCGTGAACCGGTGGACGGCCGCCGCCTTCAACGAACTCTGGTACCGTCACGCACCGCGCCACGAGGTGAACGCGCCGGTCTCTCTCGGCGCCTTCTTTCACCCGCTGGACGGCGTTCGACATTGGCCCCGCCTCTACGGCAGACGGGGGTTCATCCAGTACCAGTTCTGCGTGCCCGACGCGAGCGCCGACGCCGTCACCCACGTCATTGAGCGCCTCTCGCGGTTCAGGGCGACGTGCACGCTCGCCGTCTTGAAGCGATTCGGCCCCCCCAACCCGGCGCCGCTCTCGTTTCCCTTGGCCGGATGGACCTTGGCCCTCGACCTCCCCGTCGGTTCGGCGGACCTGCCCCGTCTCCTCGATGAACTCGACGAGATCGTCGTCAGCGCGAAGGGGCGGGTCTACCTCGCCAAGGACTCGCGACTTCGTCCGGAGCACCTTCCCTTGATGTACCCGCGGCTGGAAGAGTTCCTCCGGGTCAAGTCCGGCGTCGACCCGCGACACCAACTCACGAGCGACCTGGCCCGACGCCTCGGTCTCGTGCGCCCGTAGCCGTGGAAAACGCCTTCGGTCAGCCCCAGACCGTGGTGGTGTTCGGCGGAAGTTCGGACATCGCGCGAGCCATCACGAAGGCGCTCTGCGCGGCGCGCACCCGTACCGTCGTCCTCGCCGGACGAAACCGGGCGCTGTTGCGTGACGCCGCCGAGACCGCCCTCGAGGACGGCGCGACCCGAGCCGAGACCGAGCTCTTTGACGCCGAGAAACCCGAACTCGCCGGCGCCGCCGTGCGCGCCGCGTTCGACCAGACGGGTGAACCCGTCGATCTCGTGGTCATCGCGGTCGGTCTCCTCGGCTCGCCGACGAGCGAGGAAGACTCCGCCGCCGCCGCCCGACTCATCAGCGTCAATTGTGCCTGGCCCATCGCCGCGCTCGCGGAGATTCGCCGGATCCTCGTTGCTCAGGGGTCGGGCCGGATCCTCGTGATCTCCTCGTTCGCGGCGGTTCGCGGACGACCCGGCGCCTACCTCTACGCGGGTGCGAAGGCGGGGCTCGACGCCGCGTGCGTCGGCCTCGCCCAGTCCCTCGAAGGAACGGGCGTCAAGCTGCAGATCCTGAGGCCGGGCGTCGTACGAACGAGGATGAGCGAGGGTCTGGAGGAACCGCCGTTTACGACGGAGGCGGGTGACGTGGCCGAGACCGTGATACGCGGCCTCGCGACCGACCGCGTGGTGATCTGGAGCCCGCCGATCCTTCGTTACGTGGCCCTGCTCGTGAAACTCCTCCCGACGGCGCTCTGGCGTCGGGTCGCGGACCGCGCCTAGGAACACTTGCGGCGGCCCCATCGCTGGTAGTCGTGCCGTCGAGCACCGCCAAGACTGCTCGGGCGGGAGGCACCCTTGTCGCCCGTCGACCCGCTGCTCGCTTTCACGCCAGCGAGCTGCCCAACCTGTTCGCGACTTTCGGCCCGGCGCTCGCCGGCCGCGCTCGCGGGGCGATCACGTCGAGTCCCGTGATGGCGACGGTGGCGACGGCGACGTGGATAACCACGAGCCCAACGAGGGCTGACGTCGTCGTGGCGAAGGCGATCGGAAGGCCCAGTGACGCGAGAAGGACGAGCACTGCCGTGATCAACCAGGTCCTCCGTGGGCGCGTCGCCTTGCTCTCGAGAAGGGTCAGCAGTCCCCAGCCCGAGAGAGCGGCGACACTCGCCGCGGCCATGATCGTGCCGAGTCCCACGGTCGTGGCCGACGAGTGAGGAAAGCGGATCGTGAGGTGAACCCCAGCGACCTGAGTGACGAGCGCCCACACGGCGGCGGCCGACACGGCGGTGGCGGCGACGGTGGCGTGGCGTAGGTGACGGGTGGTGAGCATTGGATCCTCCTGATGAAGTGGCCGGGCAGTTTGGCTCGGGCGGGATATCCGCAGAGGCAATGTTCCATTGGCGCGGTCTCGTCGCGCGTCGTCCAGCGGGAGGTTTTGGGCCTGCGTCTCCGGCGGTAGACGTCTACCGCGGACGCAGTAGTCGAGCCGACCCGCCCGAGGAGTACGTCACGTGGTCGCGAGCGTCCTAACGTGAGGGCGATGCGCTCCGCCGTGATCCGGCTCGCCACTGGGCGATGGTCCGAACCGGCCGGCGTCACGCTCGTGCTCGTGCTCGCCGTCGTGGGATCGGTCGTCGAGGCCTACCCCGCGCACCATTACGGCGGGCTCCATCTGGGGACGCACCCCAACCCGGCCGCCTTCGCGCTGGTCGCGCTGCCCGCAGTCCTCCTGTGGTGGCGGCGCTCGCACCCGGTGGCGATCTACCTCGCGGCCGTGGCCGGCGTCGCTGGGTGGGCGGCCCTGGGCCAGGTCTATGGAGCCGCTCTCGTGGTCGTGGTAGTGGCGCTCTACTCGCTGGCCGTGGCCCCGTTGAGTCGGATCGCGTTAGTGGTCCTCGGTGCCGGCGGGACGTTCACGATCTGGCTAGTGGGAGGCGTGCTGGGACCGTGGGGGTGGTGGGGAGGACCGCAGCTCGATATGTGGTTCGAGATGCTCGCCGTCGGCGCCGTCGGCGCCGCGGTGGTCGCTCGACGGCAGTGGAAGTCGAGCGAACGTCTGAGGAGCGACCAGCTGACGCGAGCGCGAGAGGAGGAGACGCGCCGGCGGGTCGACTCCGAGCGGCTTCGCATCGCCAGGGAACTGCACGACGTCGTCGCTCATTCAATGGCCATGATCAACGTGCAGGCGAGCGCGGCGGCGACGCTCATCGACGACCATCCCGACCGTGTGGCCGAGGCCCTCCAGGCCATTCGAGACGCCAGTCGGAACGGGTTGAGGGAGTTGCGATCGATCCTTGACGTGCTGCGCCAAGTCGACGACGCTCAACCGGCGGTTGCCCTGCCTGACCGGCAAGCCCTGCAAGCCATTGCCGATGCTGCCACGGCCGCGGGTATCGTCACCCGACTTCGCTGCGACGCGCGGCTCGACGTCCTTCCTCCAGAGACGGCGCTCGGAGCGTATCGAATCGTTCAGGAATCGCTCACCAACGTCATCCGCCATGCGCCGGAGTCGACGGCCGACATCACGATCGCGGAACGCGGCGGGCTGCTCCTCATCGACGTGGTCAACGACGCCCCAAGCCGCGAGGAGCCGTTCGTCGACGGTTCGGGCACCGGACTTGCTGGCATGGAGGAGCGGGTCCGCGTGCTCGGCGGCCAGCTGCGCGCCGGACCCGTCGCCACCGGCGGCTTCAGCGTGCACGCCGAACTGCCTACGACGGCCCTCGCGCCCAAGCTGGACCGACGTGCCGACAGCGAGGTCCTGAACTCTTGATTCGCGTACTCCTCGCCGACGACCAGGCCCTCATTCGCGCCGGCTTCCGCGTACTCATCGAATCAGCCGGCGACGTCGAGGTTGTCGGGGAGGCGCCCGACGGTCAGTCCGCGATCGAACTCGCCCGGCGCACGCCCGCCGACGTCATCCTCATGGACATTCGCATGCCGGGCGTTGACGGCCTCGAGGCCACGCGGCAAATCGCCGCGGACCCGAACCTCGCCGGATTACGGGTGCTCATTCTCACGACCTTCGAAGCCGACGAGTACGTCTTCCAAGCACTGCGGGCCGGGGCGAGCGGGTTTCTCGTCAAGGACACCGAACCCGAAGACCTCGTCGACGCCATCCGCATCGTTGCTCGGGGTGACGCCCTTCTGTCGCCGAGCGTCACCCGCCGGTTGATCGCCAATATCGCTGGCCGCGGCACCAGTCGACCGATGGACGCGGCAACCCTCTCGGTGCTCACGGACCGAGAGCGCGAGGTCATGACTCTCGTCGCTGCGGGCAAGAGCAACGACCAGATCGCCGCCACGCTCTACATGAGCCCGTTGACGGCAAAGACCCACGTCAACCGGTCGATGACCAAGCTCAACGCCCGCGATCGCGCCCAGTTGGTCGTTATCGCGTACGAAACCGGGTTGGTGACCCCGGGGCTCGGTTAGGTAGTTGGCACCACGGCGATCATCGCACCCTCGGGTCGGAGTTCCAGAGGGAGGTCAACTCCTTCTCGACGTCAGTCAGCAGTCCCTGAGGCCTTTTCGAGTTCCGCCAGAGCGGCCCGAACCCGCAGGCTCGCCGGTGCCAACTCGCCGCGGGCCCGCGCTCCCGCTAGCAGTGTGCCCCACCATTCGAGGTCGTCGAGCATCACGGTCATGGCAATCTCGGACATTGGGTCGATTGGAACACCCTGCTCATTGAACGCGCCACCCACCCTCGGAATGAGAACCGTGTCTCGAAGTGGCACCATCTCGCATTCGATGGCGACGTCCATGAGATGCTCCACGGCTCGAACACCCGCTGAGATTCCAATGCTGTAGCCGACCGCGGCAAGTGGCTTGTTTCGGAGGGCCCAGCTGACGAATACGGAGTCCAGCGCGTTCTTGAGGACACCGGGAATGGAGTGCAGGTACTCAGGCGTGACGACGAGGAGTGCGTCAGCTTCTTTCAGCGTCCGATTCCACTTTCGCACGATGGGGTCCGAGTAAGTGGGGTCGGCGAAATCACCGATGGTCCCCACGTGTTCCTGGAACATGGGTAGGGGCCAGTCCCGCAGGTCCAGGATCTCCACGCTGAACCCTTCATGACGGCTGGCCCGCTCGATGACCCACGGAGCAACGAGATCGGCCGCTCGGGTGGGCCTCGTGCTGCCGATAACAATCTTCAGGTTCAACATTGTTCTAACCCCTTTGATGTTGCTAATCAGTGAACCCAATCTCGCCGTGCGTGCCGTCGCAGAACGGCTTGTTACTAGACGCACCGCATCGGCAAAGCGTCACCCGATTACGGACCTCGTACGGCTCGCCGTCCGCGCCCGTGATCGGAATACCTCCACGAACCCAGATTGGTCCCGCCACGCCCTGAGAAGGATCCTCGATAAGACCAACCGACGGCTCGAAGATCGGTTCTATCGCGACGTTCGTCTTCTTGTCCCACACCACCAAGCGACCAGATGGGCAGAGGCACGCCTGACGAGAAGTGAGCTGAGCGGCGACGTCACCCACTTTCTTCACCAAGTGCCACGCGTCACCGTTGGGGTCGCAGAATCTACCCGACGCGCAGAGCGACGTCTGATCGGTCATGTTCCAGGTTGGTCCCGGCAGCACGCGAGCCTGCTCCAGGTAGGTCGCACGACTCGCGGTCTCGGTGCCGTCGAATCCAACTCTGGCGTGCGAGCCATCGCAGAACGGCTTCGTGCCGGACTGTCCACATCGACAGAGCTTGTACGTGGCGCTCGCCTCGAACTCGTCGCCCTGTTGCCAATCGACGGAGTCGCCGGCTCCGTCCGTGACGATCGTCTGCCTCGCGAGCGGTACCGAACCCTCGACCACGTAGGGGCCGTTTTCCGTCACGCTGATTCTCATGTCAGTCGCAGGCTTTATTGAGTGCTCCCCTCACGCCCTTTTGTCAATTGGCATCGACCATAACGGCGATCGCCGTGCAATGAGTCGCGAGACCGAATCTTCTTCGATCATGGATGGACTTGGATGCCGAGTCCGAGGTCCAATCGAAGGGACTCGAGAATCCAAATAGCGGTGCTTAACACGAAGGAGTCGATGTCCACCGCGGCGATTCGGCCCGCGTACTTCGCGGCGAGCGGCGCGCAGGCTCGACGCGCCACTTCGTCGAGGTGACCCGAAACCGCCGCCCACATGTTGGGCCAATAGCTCTGGTAGTACACCGTCGGGTCGAACGTGGTGAAGACCTCCCGCAGGTTCTCAACGATCTCCCCAATGAACTGCTGGTGCAAGAGAACATCGTCGCGAGATCCGAGCCGGCCCATGTGCCCACTGATGAGGTGCTTCCACTGGTAGCCAAGCGCGATCTCGGGGGCTGCGATGAAACCCGGGACGTCGACGGCGAGATTGAGGGTGTAGATCGGCACCCAACCCACGTTGATCACGTCGACGAGCATCAACGTGTCGTGGTTTGGAAAGTAGATAAAGCTGGTGTCTGGCGAGTGGTTGGAGCCGTGCCAGCCGAGCTCAATCCGCTCTCCCCCGATCTCCAACGTGCGGCTGTCCTGGAACGTCTCTTCGGGCGCCGGGCGATTGGGGTCGTTGTCGCGCAACAACAGTCGACGAGTCTCCTCGTGGCCGACGCGGACCACGTCGCTACCAAACAAGGACGACGCGCCGAGGTGATCAGCGTGGTGGTGAGAGTGAATGAGGTGAGTCACCTTGTTGCTCACGCCGATGGCGGTCGTGATTTCGTCGATGGCCCGTTGTATGTTGTGGCCGATCGTCGCCGGGGCGTCGAACAGAATGACGCCGTCCGGCGTGGTGAGGAACCCGCACTGGTAGACGCCGTCGGTCGCCCAGTAGAGGTTCCGCTCTACTTGTCCGACGTAGTAGCCCTGCTCGTTCACCGCGGGACCGAGGGACGACTCGGGCACTGGCGCGTATTGAGAAAGTGAGGCAGCGCTCACCGGGCTTGAATCAATAGTCATCGTTCTCTCCTTGCTTACGTGGTGAGGAACTCGCGTGGGGACGATTGTGCCCAACGGAGTGGACCATACAACACTTCGCTTGCGTGGGCAAGCAACTTTTGTCCCTCAACGGAAGACTTCATGATCGTCTGGTTGCCCGCTTACTCCCCCGAGATGCTCTGTCGACGCTCGTACCGTTCGACGCGGACCACATTCACGTGATCGTGTCGGTCCATCGCGTCCACCCATCACGGACGTTGGTGAGTTCCTAGAACTGGATCGAACTGGCTTCCCGTCAGCTTCGCGGTTCGACGACGGAGTCCTCGAGTTGAGCGGCGACCTCCGACAACGCGGTTGAGGCAGCCGCAATTGCTGACTTGTCGAGGTAGTCGAGGAAGTGGCGCCGTACGCTGGCGAGGTGGACCGGCCACGCGGACTTCATTTTGGCCATACCTCGAGGAGTCAGCCTCGCGAGATTGCCACGTGCGTCTGCCGCGCACGCCGTCTTCGTGACGAATCCGTGCGATTGCAGGACGTCCACGAGGCGCGTGGTCCGGCTCGCCGACAAGCCCGTCGCGCCGGCGAGTTCCGCCATCCGCAACTCGCGATTGGGCGCTTCGGAAAGAATCATCATCGTTGTGTATTCGCTCGCCGTCATGCCGGCACCCCTGACGAGGTCAGCGTCAAGTTGCCGCGGAACGACCTTCACGATGCGCATCACGGCGCGCCACAGTGCCTCCTCGGCCGAGGACAGTGGTTTGACAGCGGCCATCGGCTAAAGGTTAACTTGCTTCGCCAAGCAAGTTATGCTCATTGCCGCGGAGTTTCGCGTTTACCCACCATCGTTGCAAGTAAGTGTCCCAAATGAGTGAGAAAGCCAGGTGGAAAATATGAAGAATGACAGTCTCTCAGCAGCCCGAGTAGCCGTCGTAGTCGGCGCCGCTCGCGGACTCGGTCGAGCGACGGCCGTGAAGCTTGCCGACCAAGGAATGCGAGTCGTGGCGGTCGATCGAAACGAGGCCGCCCTTGATGGTCTGCCCGAGGGAATCGCCCGAGAGGTCGCCGACGCCACCGATCCGGAAGCCGCGGCGTCCCTGATGGAACGGATCGCCCGTGACGTTGGCACTCCCGAAGTGTTGGTCAACACGATTGGCGTATTTCAAATGGCGGACGCGCTGTCGACGACGCCAGAACTCTGGCGCCTTTCGCTTGAAGTGAACGTCGGTCCGGCGCTATGGCTCAGCCAAGCGGTCGCGCCGTACATGCAGAAAAACGGTTCGGGCGCCATCGTCCACATCGCCTCTCGGCCGGGCGTCGAACCCGCGGCCGGCATGGCGGCGTACGCGGTCAGCAAGGCTGCCCTCGTCCATCTCACTCGGATCCTTGACCTCGAGCTTCGACCACTCGGCATCCGGGTGAACACGGTTGCTCCGCAACTCATTGACACCGAGAGAAACCGCGCCGAGCTGCCCGCGACGGTGATGTCACGCGCCGTTGCTCCTGAGGCACTGGCCGAAGTGATTGCCTTCCTCGTGAGCGACGCGGCCGCGCCCGTGAGCGGAGCGGTTCTACCGGCCTATGGTGCCTGACCCCGTCGCCAAGCGGCCGGCGAGACCGTCGCTCAAGAACTCGGCCAATCGACCGCACGGATCGGCACTTGACGATGTGCGCTCCCACCTGCGCACCGCTGACCCCGTGTTGGCGAAACTCATCGACGCGAAGCCTGACTTCGACCCCTTGGGCTGGACCAAGGAGCTTCCAGTGATGGACCTGTTCGGCGTGCTGCTGTTCCAGGTTGCGGGCCAACAGCTCTCCGTCGCTGCCACGCGCCGAACCCTAGCCCGAGTCGAGAGCCTGTTCGATGGACACCTTCCTTCACCGGCCGAACTGCTCACGGTGCAGCCAGACAGCCTCCGCGAGGCCGGCTTTTCGTGGCGAAAGGTCGCGACTCTGCGCGAAGTGGCCGCGCAATTTATGGATGGGCGATTAAGCGAGCAACGGCTGCGCAAACTTTCCGACGACGACGTCATCGCCGCACTCACGGCGATTCCCGGCATCGGCCCGTGGACCGCACAGGGCGCGTTGCTCATCGCGCTGGAACGACGTGACGTGGTCCTCTCGGGTGACCTCGCACTGCGAAAAGCCATACAGCGCCTTTACGACCTCGACCATGTTCCGGGCGAGACCGAGGTGTTAGCCATCGCCGAAAAGTGGCGACCGTACCGCAGCGTGGCGACGAGCTACATCTTCTCTTCCTCCTTCGACGAGACGGAGACAGCTTCGCCCGTCGCCGGCACGGGGGGCGATCAAAGAACGTGAGCCAAAAGAAGAAGCGACGTGCCGCCCGAAAGTAAACCCGGCAACGGCGGCGCCGACGAGATCATCGACGCAGCGACGCTGAGACCAGTGCTCGATTCAGCCGGGTCGTTCCCTCTGGGTCAGATTCAGGTGAAGCGGATCGGCTACGGCGCCATGCAACTTTCCGGTGACAACGTCTTCGGGCCGCCGCGAGACCGGGCCGAAGCGATACGGGTGCTGCGGGCGGCCATCGACAGCGGAGTCAACCACATCGACACGGCCCAGTACTACGGTCCCGGCGCCGCCAACGAGCTCATCCGCGAGGCGCTGTATCCGTATCCGAGCGACTTGGCGATCGTGAGCAAGGTAGCCGAACGTCGAGATGACCAGAGCCCTGACGTGTCACAAGGCGAGTCTGACCGGCTGCGCTCGGACATCGAGGACAACCTCGCGACGCTCGGCGTCGACCGTCTTTCGGCGGTGAACCTGCGACTGATGGATGGATCACGGCCGGGCGATCGCTTCGACGCGCAGCTGGACGCGCTCATCGCGGCCCGTGACGAAGGGTTGATCGGCGGCATCGGACTGAGCACCGTCACGAGAGAGCATCTTCAGCGTGCGCTCAGTCGAACGGAGATCGTCTGCGTGCAGAACCGCTTCAACCTCGCTGATCAACGCTCGCTCGACGTTCTCCACGACTGCACAGCGCAGGGAATCGCCTTCGTGCCGTACTTTCCCCTGGGCTGGCCCCGAGGTGTTCAGAACGCGGTTCTCACCAGTCCGATCCTGCTCGACCTCGGTACACGCCTCGGCGCGACCCCGGCTCAGATTGCGCTGGCGTGGCTGCTCGATCTCGCGCCCAACGTCCTACTCATTCCCGGCACCCGGACGCGCGAGCATCTGAGGGAGAACATTCTCGCGGCCTCTGTTCACCTCGATGACGCCGCTCGGCAACTGCTCAACCGTCACTTCCCCATTCCCCAGCGCGGGCGAGGGACGGCGGAAGCTGACTGAGCGTGGAACTGCGCGGGAAGATCACTCAACCTCCCGCCTAATTCTTCGCCGTTAAACGTCGCTTAAGGGACGAGGAGAACCAAGTCCTGGCGAACGACTTCCCCTGCGGGCACAGTGACGGTCTTAGGTCCGAGCTTGTTGCCACCGGCAAGGACACCGGTGATCGTGTACTCGCCGGCGCTCAACGCGATCTTCAGCAACTGACCAGCGCCAACGGTCACGTTGTCGGCGATGACGGTGCCAGCCGAGTTGGTCACCGTGATAGTTCCCGCAAGAGACGTGCCCGTCAACTCTTTGCAGTTCGGCGCCGATCGGTAGATGAACGCGCCACCCTCGATGAAGAGTCCCGTGTCCAACTCGGTCGGTCCGGGAGTCTCCAACGGCTCGCCGGGCGGTGGTCCTATGTTCGACGAGCTCGGACAAATCGGGTTGACGATGACGGTCAAGAGTCTGGTCACGTGACCCGGGCGAGGAGTCTGGGAGCGGATCGACTGAATCGTGGCCATCGTCACTGCAGCCCCGATTAGTCGGAGTCGGCAGTCACTGGCCGCCGCGCGGCTACGCGCAACGGAAACGGTCACGCCAACAACTCGGGGGGCGCGACACGAGTGAGTTGTCGTAGCGGCGGCACTCATCGGCGTCGCAACGACCACTGGCACCAGGGCTACCAAGACCAACGTTGCCAACCACATTCTCAATGACGTTCGCACCACCGCCCCATTCGTCGCCGATCGCGTCGATCAGAAATCATCGGCGTGCTGATCGGTGGTCAGAACAAACTCGAATACCAAAGTTTATTGTCGCATCCGACCAAATCGCCCGGCAGCTCCTACACGACTGTCAACTCACCATTGATTCCGTCCCCCGCTTGATCTCGCGGGAACCGTTTGTTGACGTTCATTGGAACTCTCGTCAGGTCCATGGTGGTCCGCCTCGGTCACCGCCCCGTGGAAGTTGGTCCTCAGAGATGGAACGGCGCGACCATGGAACGCGCGGTTCTCGCGCGACCGAGTAGTCCGAGATGCAGGAGCGTCTCGGTCGTCCTCAACAACGAGTAATGAGTGAAGTTGTCATGCACGCGCACGCCGCGAGGCGTGGACGGCGCAACGACCAACGTCGGCACTTGATTGGACGCCATGGAATCGTTCTCGTCGAACGTGATGAAGAGCATGAGGGATCGAGCCTGATACTGCGGACTCTGCACTATCAAGGAGACGTATCGACGGAGCCACTCGTCGCCAACGGCCACCGGACAACTGTGCATGTCGTCGCACACGTTCGGCACGATCATGGTGAAGCCTGCGCTGAGATCCAGCGGAAGTTTCAGCGGAACGTCGTTTCGCTGACACGACGACGAGATCGTCGTGAAGTAGACCGCTGGATTGTGCCTCGCCGCGTACTGGCCGCTCGTAACAGGGTCGCACGCCGACGGCATGGATTCCACGAGCGTTCGCCAATTCGATCCGAGTTGACCGAAGATGCTCGGGGAACTGAGTGGGTGCGAACTCGGTTCGCCGTCGTCGCTGATTCCTTGCGTCGAACCCGACGTGAGGGCGATGTAGTTCGGCAGGCTCGGGTGCGATACCGCGAAGTAGTTCGTGGCAAGTCCGCATCGCGAGGCGAGTTGGTTGAAGTACGGGGCGCCCGGGGAACCCACCACGGAGTAGCCGACGTTTTCCAACATGATCCACACGACGTGGTCGTACTGCGCGGCCCCTGGGAGACCGCACGGCGACGCCACGGGAATCTTCTCCGACGTCGCCCCACTTGGTGCAGAGACGACCGCCAACAACAACGCGGTCGCCAGGATCCTCCGCGTCAACTGCCGAGTGGTCACCGTCCCATAGTCGCACTGATCCATTCGGCGAAGGAATCGGTGTAGTCATCCCGACCTTGCGAGGTCCAGTGATCCGTGTTCCGCAAGTCTTCGACGGCTAACGGATCAATACGGTCACCGGTGACCTCATCGATCGGTAGCCGTCGCGCTCACGACGTCACAGGCGTTCTCGACGTCCGTCACTTCTCCACCACGCGTCTCGAGTCGCTGCAACGAGCCGGGAAATCTGGTAAACAGACGGTGTCGGCGCCACATCCGCGGTGTCGAAACAGCGGGCGTGGAGCCGAGAGAAGCCACCTCGTCCCGACAAGGGGGGTCATTTTGCTTGGTCGAACCAGACGAGGACTTAGTAGTGCGCGAGCGGCGGTCGCCGGCGCGGTCGTTGCGGGCACGTTGATCGTGTCGCTCGGTGTTACCGTCCCGAGCAGCTCCGCGGGATCAAGTGCGTTCTGCACGACGCTGATCTCCTACTACGCCCAGTACGCGAGCAAGTTCACGCCGCCGGCGAAGCTCACGACGGCCACGTACCACACCTGGGCCAAGGATCTGGTGCCCTTCTACGAGAAGTTGGCGTCAGTGGCGCCGAACGCCACGACGAAGACCGAGTTGAACTACGTGGTCGTCATTCTCAAGTACGAGGCGAAGGACACGTCGCTGACTGGCCTCGCAACGTACATCGCGGCGAATCACGTGAAGTTCGAGAAGGGCGTGGGGGCACTCTCGAAGGCGGTCAAGTCCTGCGCGTAAGCGTCATGACGTCGTCCCCGTCGTAGCGTCGTAAAGCGGTACGTCGACGCACACTCCGAGGACGCGTTCGGATCTAGACGCCCAACGTGACGTTCGCCTTGTCGTCCAGCTCGGTAGCGACGGGGGCCGCCATCGGCGCACGAATCACGAAGATCGAGATCATGAGCGCGATGAGCGAGATCCCTGCCGAGACGAAGAACGCCGTCGTGTACCCGTGGACCGTCGCTACGTTGTGCGCCACCTTCGTCGTCGCGTTGAGGGCGTGCAACTTCGCGTTGGTGGCGTCGATGGCGATCGTCGCGAGGACGGCGAGGCCCAGCGCGCCGCCGACCTGCTGCATGGTATTGAGCAGCGCCGAGGCGAGCCCCGCTTCGTTGGGCTCCACACCCGACACGGCGCTCAGCGTGAGGGGCACGAAGGCGAATCCGATGCCGAGCGCGATGATGACCAGTGGTCCGAAGATGTCGAGGTAGCTGCTCGTCACGGTGATGCGCGTGATCCAGAGCATGCCCACCACCGCGGCGGCCGGACCAATCAGCAACGGGACTCGAATCCCGATGCGCGACACGATGCGTGAGGTCACCCCCGCCGCGACGATGATGCCCGCGGTCATGGGCAAGAAGCCGACGCCAGTGCGAATCGCGCTCCAGCCGAGGATGTTCTGGAGGTACTGGGTCAAGAAATAGAACATCGAGAACAGCGCGATGCCGATGCAAAGCATGATCCCGAAGCTCCCCGAGCGGTTCCGGTTCTTGAAGATCGACAGCGGCATGAGTGGCTCTCTGCTGCGTGACTCGACGAAACCAAAGACGCTGAGCAACACGACCGCGGCCCCGAGGGACACGAGCGTGGCGATGCTCCCCCAGCCGTGGCTCGAAGCGTTGGACAGGCCGTAGACCAAGGCCAGCATGCCGCCCGTCGCGGTGATCGCGCCCGGCACGTCGAGGTGGCCCGAGGTGGTCTGGGATTCGTTGAGCGCCCTTGGAGCGAGGATCAGCACGACGATGGCGATGGGGACGTTGACAAAGAAGATCCAGCGCCACGAGACGTAGCTCGTGAGCACCCCACCGAGGAGGAGTCCCACCGCGCCGCCACCACCGGACATCGCGGCGTAGACCCCCATCGCGCGATTGCGACCGGGGCCCTCGGGGAAGTTCGTCGCGATGAGCGAGAGCGCCGTCGGCGCGGCGATGGCGCCGCCAATGCCCTGGAGGCCCCGGGTGATGATGAGCCAGATGTCGTTCGTCGCGAAACCGCCGAGCAAGGACGCCGTCGCGAAGAGCGCGATGCCGATCATGAACATTCGGCGTTTGCCGTAGAGGTCGCCGGTACGACCACCGAAGAGCAGCAGTCCGCCGAAGGTCAGCGAGTACGCGGTGATCAACCACTCGAGGTTGGACTGGGAGAAGTGCAGGGCTTGGTGGATCGTCGGAATGGCGACGTTGACGACCGTCGCGTCGAGCACGATCATCAACTGCGCGCAGGAGATCACCGCGAGGGCCAGCCCGAGGTGCTTGCCCTCGGTGTTGCTGTGCGTGAGGTCGGGGAGTTCTGTCGAGGACACGGCGGTGGTCGCTTTCTACTGGAGGGGCTTGGGGTGCTTCGGGTCAGTCGTCGAGCTCGCGGCCGATCCCACGAGCACAAGGGGCAGAATCACGCCGTCGATGACGGCTTCCAAATACGCCGCTTCGGGCGGGGCGCCGTCCACGAGGAGGCGGTGCAAGACGAGCGCCGGGACGATCGAGACGACGAGGTCGAGATACTCGACCGGCGCGATCTCCCCGCGCGTCACCGCACGTTCGAAGATCTCGCGAAGCGTCGCCATGTGGGGCTCAACGAAGCGCTCCCGAAAGACCTCGCGCAACTCGGCGTCGTGGGGCAGGGCGCTCACGAGGCCGACGATTACTTCGGTGTCCATTGGCCCGTCTAAGTTCGTCGCGCGCTGCACGAGAACGTCAAGGTCGCCGCGTAAGGTTCCGGTGTCGGGAACGGGGTAGCGCATCTTCTGGCACGCCAGCGCGTCGACGACGAGTTCGGCCTTGCCCGACCAGCGTCGGTAGATGGTCGCCTTCCCCGCGCCCGCAGCGGCCGCGATCCGATCGACCGTGAGTCGGTCGTAGCCGATCTCGGCGAGCTGTTCGAGCGCGGCCGCGCGCAACGCGTCGTCACGCGTCGCGTCGAGTTGGCGACCGCCGTGGCGCTCCTCCAAGATCCCTTCTTCTGACTGGAGATTCTCTGTCGTCACGGGTCATACGATACCAGTTAGTTCCGGAACGAGACCGTTTCGTCTCAAAAGACCCCAGAACCAGGGCTAACGCGCGAAAACCGACCGGCACCCGTTTGGCCCCGACCAATTTCTTCAAGACGTGTCCGTTGCTCACTGGTCGGCGCGGGAGGGCCGGACGGCGCATCGGCACAAAAGTAAGTTGGCGTCGTGCAAAACGCGTCATCTTCGTCGCCGAGCGCGGACGCGTCTCTCGCAGCGAGCGCCGTCGTCCGCTCGCTCGCCACCGCGTTGCCGGAGTAGCGAATGCGACGAGCCTTCGACGCTGGACTCGCGGCGCTACTCATCCTCGCGGTCGTCGTATCGGCGTTCATCGTCGGGCGCTCGGACCCCGAGCGGCGCGCGACCGTCACCACGCTCGACCCGCCGAGCACGTTCTATCTGGTCATCGGCGGTTCGTCCTCGCTCGGGACCCAGCCGACGGGCATTGCGACCGACAACGGGCATCGAACACTCGTCGGGTACGCCAACGACGTGCTGATGCTCGAGCGACGACGTGGCGTCTCCATGGTGCTGCACCAGGTGGGCTGTCCCGGCGAGACGGTGCAGTCCATGCTCGACACCGAGACCGGCGACCACTGCTACCAGCCTCCGAAGACGCAGCTCTCGGTGGCGACGACGTTCTTGAGCCGTCACCGCGAGGACCCCGGCGTGGTTACGATCGACCTCGGTCTCAACAACATCCGACCGTGCATCTCGCACCTCAGCGTGCACCCGGCGTGCGTCGCCGAGGAGATCGCCTACGCGAAGAAGGATCTACCGGTCATCGTCAATCGCCTGCTCGCCGCGGGCGGCCCAAAGGTCCGTTTCGTCGGCTTCGAGTACGAGGACCCGTTCCTCTCGCGCTACCTCGACGGCGAGGGCGGTCCAGCACTCGCGACCGAGACCCTGGAAGACATGGACAGTTTCAACGCGACACTTCAGCAGGTCTACGACGCGGCGGGCGTGAAGATCGCCGATCTGCCGCTGACCTTCAAGAACGACGACGCGTCACCGATCGCCCTGGACAACGTCGGCGAGATCCCCGAGAACGTCGAGGAGGTCTGCCAGCTCACGTGGATGTGCCAGCCGCCGCCCTTTGGACCGGACGACCATCCAAATAACGAGGGCTACATGGCGATCGCCGAGGCGATCGCGGTCAATCTCCCGCCGTCGGCCTGGTAAAGAGGCGAAAGGTCAGCTCGGCTGCCGGTAAAGCGAAGACGCTTTAGAAGACCTTGGCGTACGCGACCGTCGAGGTGGGAACCTCGACCTTGACGTCCTCGCCCCACTTGGAGAAGGTCGTCTTGGACTTGCTGCTCGACGTGTTGACCGACTCCTTCAGCGGCAGCGCGCTCTTGCCCGAGGAGATGGTCATGACGCTCTTCGACTTGGGCGTCGACGACGTCGCCGCCTCCGTCCATGAAAGCTGGTAGCCGTCGGTGGCCTTATCTCGCTTCGAGAGGAGCGTCGTGCCCTTCGCCGGCGGCAACAGGCCCGCGAACGCGCCCGAGGTCAGGTTCGACTCGAACGTGCTGTAGGGCGTCGATCCCTTCTTCATGGAGATCGACGCGGAGCCAACCTTCTTCTGCTCGGCGGCGGTGAGGCCCATGAGCGTCGTGAGTCCGGTCTTGCTGCCGCTCAGGTACGCGTAGGTCGGTGTCACGGTGATCGTGAAGGTCTCATCCCCCGACACGTAGGTCTCGCTGCCACTCGTCTTACCGATGTCCGCGATCACCGAACTGTCTACCTTGCCCGAGATCGTCGTCACCTTCACGTGCACGCCGGTTTCGTTGGCGAGGGCCACCTTGGCGGCCGCCAACACCGACTTGGTCGTGGGGTTCTTCACGGCTGCCTGGGCGGCGAGGGGCACGCCAAGGACGAGCGCGGAGATCGAAAGGACGAACGCGGACGCGCGAAGAGAAAAGAATCGAGGGGAAGTCATGGCCGCAAGCCTAACGGGACGCGGTCAGGCTCCCATGGTCGGGGCGTTTCGCGGGGTTCGGAGCCTCCACGGCTAGAAGCACGCGGCGAGGTCGAAGAGGAACTGTTGGATCATGCGGATCCCCTCGAGGAGCTCTGGCGGGCAAGTCTCGAGCTTCTCGTCGCTCAAGAGTCCGTTCGCGAGTGCCGTCGACCGCAGGGCAATCTGCAGGGTGCTTAGCCAGGCCCACGCTTCGGCGTCGTTCAGGTACGTCTCGCTGATCGTCATGATCGCCAACTCGGTGTTGCTCGCGATCTCGTTCTGACGACCGAGGGTGACGAGCGGATCGTCCTCGTCGCGACTGACGTTGATAGGAGCGTTTAACGAAAGCCGCCACTCATGCTCGGGGTCGCGTTCGGCCGCGAGCACGTGTGCGAAGACCTCTTTCACGACGGCACGCCCGGCGTCGTTGAGACGGACCTCCACGCGGCCGTCGCGGCGTCGGACAAAGAGTTTGCCGGCCATCACGCGTCGCGCTCGACGGTCGCCTGCAACCCGGCGACCTGGAGCTTCACGCAGTACGACTCGGCGCGTTCCTGATGGCCCGACCAGACGATGGCGCGTCCTTCGTGGTGGACCTTCAACATCAGCTGTGTGCACTTGTTGTTGGAGTAGCCAAAGATCCTCCGCAGGATGACCACGACGACCGTCATCGGCGTCACCGGGTCGTTCCACACGACGACGTTCCACGGCCGCTCGGTGATGACGCCCGTCTCGCTCTCCACGTCGCTCTCGGTCGACGAATTCCTCAACGGCGCCGTCGTCACACCTCCAGTGTCGCAGACGAAGGGCCTGATTGGAAGGGCCGCGCCTAGAGTGAGGGCGAGTCCGCGAGGAGGCGACGGTTGCGCTGGATCGATGACGTACTGGACCGCGCACGTCGTCGCTCGGCCCTCGCCGTGCGCCGAGCTGTCGGACTGACCCAACAACCGCCAGCGCGCTGTGACGACCCCGAACTCGCCTATAGCGACGTGCGCGGCGTCACGCGTGTGGTGCAAGGCGATCTGCCGTCGATGCTCGTCGGGGGCATCGGCTCACTCTTTTTCCAGATGCTCCACCCGCACGCCATGGCCGGCGTCGCCGAGCACTCGCGTTACCAGGACGACCCACTCAGTCGACTTCGTCAGACCGCCAACTTCATTGGCGCAACGACCTTCGGGTCCAACGACGACGCACGTCGCGCGATCGATCGTGTGCTCGCCGTGCACCGTCGGGTCCATGGCGTCGCCGACGACGGCCTCGCCTACGACGCCAACGACCCCCACCTGCTCCTCTGGGTGCACTGCGCGGAGATCGCCATGTTCCTCGCGGGGTACCAGCGCTTTGGTCCACGCCCGCTGAGCGACGAACAGGCGGACGACTACGTCAGGGAGACGGCGCGACTGGCGCGCGACCTCGGCGTTCTCGAGGCGCCCAAGAGCGCGGCCGAGCTCTCTGCAACACTGGACCGCTTCCGACCCGAACTTCGACTGAGCGCGGACGGCGTCGCGGCGCGGGAGTTTCTGACCAACCGCGTCATGACGACGCAGACCCAGCGCGCGATTTACCGACTGGTCGTCCTGAGCGCCTGGTCGCTGCTCGCTCCCTGGGCCCAGGACCTGCTTGGCGTGCACCCGAGTCGAGGTGCCGATCGACTCTTCGTGCGCCCACTCACGCGCGCGCTCGCGAGGGCCGTCCGGCTGGCGTTACCCCGGCCCCGTCACGTCGTCAGGGTGAGCCCTCCATCGACGACGACGACCTGACCGGTCACGTAGGAGTTTCCCGCGAGGTTCACGATGACCTCGGCGACGTCCTCGGGCGTGCCGCTGCGCTTGAGCGGCGCTGCGGAGCGCACGTAACTGCGCACGGCGTCCCAGTCCGCGGTCCATGGGGTGTCGATGAGTCCTGGCGCCACCGCGTTCACGCGAACCTCAGGTCCGACGGCCTTCGCGAGCAGCGTCGTGAGGTGGTTGAGCGCTGCCTTCGACGCGGCGTACGGGATGGAGGAACCAGTGGGGCGCAGTCCGGCGATCGAGGAGACGTTGACGATGCTCCCCTGGCGTCGACGCAGCGCCGGCATAGCCGCGACGGAGAGCTGCCAGACACCAAAGACGTTGACGTCGAAGATGTTGCGCCAGACGTCCACACTCGCCTCGTCGAGTTCGCGATGGGCTATGACCTTCGTGGTGCCCGCGTTGTTCACGAGAATGTCCAGCTGACCGCAGCGCTCGAGCACCGCGGCGACCAGGCGTTCGCAGTCGTCAGCGTCCGCGACGTTTGCCTGGACGTAGTGCGAGCCCGGTGTCACGCTCGCGAGGTGTTCACCCGCCTCGACGCTCTCCTTGGAGTTAAAGACGACCGTGTCGCCGAGTTCGGCGAAGCGCTGCGCGGTGGCGAGCCCGATGCCGCTCGTCGACCCGGTAACGAGGACGACTCGACTCACGCCAGGCGCCTCAGGCGCCACGAGCCGGCCCAGTGCTGTCCCGGTTCGAGCACCACGACGTCCTTGCCACTGCGCAGCGCGTCGGGCGGGCAAGTCATGGGTTCGATCGCGACCGAGGTACGTCGCCGACCCTTCTCGAGGTGGTCACCCGTGTACACCTGGAAGTAGGGGAAGTTGCGGTCAACGCTCAGCTCCACTTCGCCGCCGCGAGCGTCCTCCAGGTACGCAACGGCGAGCCCGGTGTCGTCGCGCACGAGGTCGGTGTAGGTCACGTCGAGCTCGTGGCCACTGAGTGACTTGCGCTTGGCGAAGTCGAGCTGGTGACCGGCGAGGGGCAGGATCTCACCGGTCGGGAGCTGACGCTCGTTCACCGCGACGTAGGACCGTGCGGGTATCTCGAGCAGCGCGCCTTCGATGGTGGGTGTCGTTACCGCGACGTAGGGGTGGAACCCGCAGCCGAAGGGAAGGGGCACGCCGTCGCGATTGGTCACGGTCGTCGTCACCGTCAACCCGAGGGATCCCAGGTGGTAGGCGACGCTGATCTCGCTCAGAAACGGGTAGTCAGGCGTCGGGTGGAGCAACGAGGAGAGCACGCAGCGGTTTTGGTTCACCGCCTCGATGCGAAACGGGCGCCAACGGATGAGCCCGTGGCTGGCGGTGTCCTGTTCGAGGTCGTCGATGGTCGGCACGCCGGTCCGTCCCGAGAAGGTCCACTCGCCGCCGATCCGGTTGGGCCAGGGGTAGAGGACCTGGCCGCGGGCGTGCGTCGGGACCTCCTCGCCGGCGAATCCCTCGATCACGCTGACCCCGTCCTTCACGTAGGTGCGCAGCGTCGCGCCGACCTCGGTGACGACCGCTCGTTGGTCGCCGTGGGCAATGGCGACCTGCTCTCCGGAGGGCAGCATCAGCCCCGACTCCTTCGTTTCACTGCTAGTTAACCTACGACAATTAAGTTGAATTGATGCGCGTCCTCCTCACGAACGACGACGGAGTCGGGGCCCCGGGACTGGCGGTCCTCGCGCGACGCGTCGTGCGCTGGGTCGACGCGGCGCCCGCCGGCGAGGAGCGCGACGTCCTCATCGTCGCGCCCAATCGCAACTATTCGGGCATGTCGTCAGCCGTCGGGGACGTCTTCGATCGACCGAGCGTGCCCTACCGCCGCCACCGGATCGCCGGTGCCGAGGGCGTCGCGACCTACGGCCTCGACGCGCCGCCGGCGCTCTGCGCGATCGTCGGCGCTCTCGGCAGCTTCGACTTCTTGCCCGACGTGATCGTCTCGGGCATCAACGCCGGAGCGAACGTCGGTCGCAGCGTCCTGCACTCTGGCACCGTCGGGGCGATTCTCACGGGCGCCCAACTCGGACTCTCAGGTCTTGCTGTTTCGGTTCAGTGGGGCGACGAGGTGCACTACGACACGGCGGCGGCCGTCGCCATCGAGGTGCTCGACGAGCTCTTTCGCGCGCCAGCTCGCACGTTGCTCAATCTGAACGTGCCGAATCTGCCACGAGGCGAGCTGCGAGGCGTGCGCCGCGGACGAATCTCACTAGCCGGACTCGTGAAGGCGGCCGGTCCAATGGCCGGGGGCGAAGCCCTCGGTGAGGAGGGCGAACTGCCCCTCCGTCTCGGCGCGGCGACCCCGGAGCTCGGCGACGTCAGCGACGAGGACGCCGACGAGGACGGCGCGTTGATCGTCGCCGGTTACGCCTCGCTTACCGCGATTCGCGGACCCCACGAGGACGACGACCCAGCCCTCGACGAACTGCTGCACCGTGCGATCGAGGCGATGACCCGAGAGCTCGAGCGCTCGCGCTAGTCATCCACCGGGCGCCGTCGCTGCTCCTTTAGCCGGGCGCGCGCCTTCTTCTCCTCGATACGCCGCTCGTTGGCTCCGCGCGTGGGTTTGGTCGCGTGCCGCGGCGTCGTGGGAGCGAGCGCGTCAGCGAGCTTCTCGGCGAGCTGGTTGAGAGCGGCCTCGCGATTCTGACCCTGGCTACGAAAGCGGCCGGCGCTCGAGCGGACGACGTCGCCGAGCACGCTCTGCACTCGCGCGCGCTGGGTGGCGCTGAGGGCGGTCGAGTCGGCGACGCGAAAGCTCGCGACGACGCGAGTCAGCGATCGATTCGCGTGCTGGCCGCCCGGGCCCCCCGAGGTCGTGACGCGAAGCGCGATCTCGTCGGCGGGGATCGTGAGTCGCGGGCCAACGCTCAGAGAGCCGTCGTCGAGGACCCGAGGGCCGCCCACGAGGACCTACCGGTCGACCGGGAGGCGCACCATCGCGAGCTGCGCCGACGAGGCCACGAGCTGATCGGCGTCGTCGAAGAGCTCGCAGCGCTCCTCGACCAGTCCGTCGGCGATGAGGATCGCCCACTGGCGCGCGCGCAGCCACTCGCTGGTCGGCACACGACGCACGTAGGAGGTGAGCTGCAGCGCGGGCACCCAGCCAGACGAGCCGAGTGGCAGTGTCGCCGGCGGCAGCGCGTCGCTCGCGAAGAGCAGGCTCCACGGATCCCAGCCCGCGTCGCCGTCGACGAGACGGATCCATCCTCGAACTTCGCCGTGGCTCGAGAGGTGACCGTCGAACCAACCGGTGACCGCAGGGTCGAGGCGAAGGTCGACGGACTGGAGGATGTTGACTTCGTCGTTCCACGTGGCCGCACGGCTCTTCTCGAGGGGCACTACGTCGGGCAACTCGGCTTGCTGGTAGCGCACGACGGAGTCCGCGCGAAGGGTCCCGAGCGTCGCGAGCGACTCGATCGCGAGCTCGTCGTGTTGGAAGAGTGCGCCGTAGACGTAGGACACGCCCCGTCCGACGCGCCGCACCTCGACGCGGACCTCGGCTGGCCCCACCGCCGGCGCGTTGACGAAACTCGTTGTCATCGCCGTGACGTGCAGGTGCGTCGCGCCTTCCTCACTCGCGCCGGCCAGCGCGGCACTCGCCATCACGCACTGGAGGTAGCCGCCGTGAGGGTGTCCGACGACGGTGAACGCCGGCGAGAGATGGGCGGAAAACCGGCCGTTGCCCAGTGGTTCCACGGACGCCGCACTGAGCAGCGAGCGCCCCTCGTTGGCCGGGCTCATGGGACAACACTATCCAGCAACGCAGTAACAACCAGTAGATTGGCACTGCGAAAGAGGCCCCATGAGAACAGTTCCCCACTTCGTCAACGGCAAGCGCATCGAAGAGGTTGGTCACTCGAACGTCTACAACCCCGCGACCGGCGAGATCGTCGCCATGGTCCCGCGTCCCTCGGTTGAGTTCATTGACGAGGTCGTCGCGGAGTCGCGCGCGGCCGCTCGCGAATGGCGTCAATCCTCGCTCTCCATTCGCACCAACACGCTCTTCTCAATGCGCCAGCAGTTGGTCGAGCACACCGATGAGCTCGCTGCCATCATCACGAGCGAACACGGCAAAACGTTGGCGGACGCGCGCGGCGAGATCGCGCGAGCGCTCGAGAACGTCGAGTACGCGTGCGGACTCATCGAGCACCTAAAGGGTGACTTCACCGATCAGGTGGCCGACGGCGTTGACGTGCACTCGACGCGCGAGCCGGTCGGGGTCGTCGTGGCGGTGACGCCGTTCAACTTCCCGATCATGGTGCCGCTCTGGATGAGCGCTAACGCCATCGCCAGTGGCAACGCCGTCATCTTGAAGCCCTCCGAACGAGACCCGTCGGTCTCGGTGCGTCTCGGCGAGCTCTGGCAGGCAGCCGGCCTGCCCGACGGGGTCTTTAACGTGCTACAGGGTGACGCGTCGAGTGTCCAGGCGCTGCTCGATCACTCTGGCGTTGACGCCGTTAGCTTCGTGGGTTCGACACCGGTCGCCCGAGCGGTGCACGAGCGCGCCAGCGCGAACCACAAGCGCGTCCAAGCGTTGGGCGGAGCGAAGAACCACATGGTCGTGCTGCCCGACGCCGACCTCGACGTCGCCGCCGACGCCGCGATCAACGCGGGCTTCGGCTCGGCCGGCGAGCGCTGCATGGCCATCAGCGTCGTCGTCGCGGTGGGCGACGTTGGCGACGCGCTCGTGGCAAAGATCGCCGAGCGCATGGATCGCCTCCACGTCGGCCCCGGCGACGACCCGTCGAGCGACTTCGGTCCGCTCATCACGAATGAGCACCGCGACCGGGTCGCGAGTTACGTGACGAGCGCACCTGACGACGACATCGCCGTCGTCCGCGACGGCACGACGATCGAGGCGGGGCCGGGATTCTTCGTCGGCCCAAGTCTGCTCGACGGCGTGCGGCCGGGCACCAGGGCCTACGACGACGAGATCTTCGGCCCGGTGCTCGGCGTCGCGCGCGTCGCGTCCTTCAACGACGCGATCAGCCTCGTCAACGCCAACCCCTACGGCAACGGCGTCGCGATCTTCACCCGCGACGGCAACGCCGCGCGGCTGTTCTCGCGCCAGGTCCACGTCGGGATGATCGGCGTCAACGTGCCGATTCCCGTGCCGATCTCGGCCTACTCCTTCGGGGGCTGGAACGAACTCGCTCTTCGGCGACGCGCACATCTACGGCCCCGAGGGCTTCAACTTCTATACCCGCGCCAAGGTCATCACGACGCGCTGGCCTCAGCCCTCGGAGTCCCAGATCGACCTCGGGTTCCCCACGACGCGCTAAGCAATGATCGCCGAACTCGCGGTCTTGCACTGGATCGCGACGGGGCTGCGCGAGAGTCTCGCCATGCTGTGGCTGACGTGGTGGCCTCTCGTGCTCGGCTTCACGCTGGCGGGTCTCGTCCAGAGCCTCCTGCCTCGCGAAAGTCTGCGCGCGCGTCTCGGCACCACGTCACCAAAGACCGTCATCGAGGCCGCCGCTCTCGGCGCGCTCTCCTCCTCATGCAGCTACGCGGCGAGCGCCACCGCGCGCGCCCTCTTCGCTCGCGGGTCATCCTGGACCAACACGCTGGTTTTCATGGTCGCCTCCACCAACCTCGTGATCGAACTCGGCGTGCTGCTCTTCCTGCTCCTCGGATGGCACTTCGTCGTCGCGCAGTTCGTCGGCGGCGCCATCATGGTCGCGGTGCTCGCACTCACCACCAGCGCGGTCTTCAGCGTCGCGCGGCAGGGACAGCTGCGCGAGCGGGTGCTGCGCGACGCGCCGCCGCTGACACGACAAGCTATTGGCCCACGTCGACGCCGGCTCCCCGAACGTGACCGCCTCGTTGTCGCGGCGCGCTACACGACGGGCGACCTCACGATGCTGCGACGCGAACTCGCCGCCGGATTCCTCGTCGCGGGTTTTCTCGCGGTCCACGTCCCAACGTCGTGGTGGCGCGACGTGTTCGTCAGCGGTCACGGCTCGTGGACCGTGTTGGAGAACGTGCTGCTCGCGCCGCTCGTCGGCGTTCTCGCCTTCGTCTGCTCGGTCGGCAACATTCCCCTCGCCGCGACGCTCTGGGCTCGTGGCGTCGCTTTCGGGGGCGTCATTGCCTTCATCTTCGCCGACCTCGTGACGCTGCCGCTGCTCGCGATCTACCGGCGCTTCTACGGCGCCGCCACCGCGGGTCGGCTTCTCGCGCTGCTCTGGTTCACGATGAGCCTCGGCGGTCTCGTCGTCGAGGTGTTGTTTCGCTCGGCGGGTCTCGCTCCGACCAGCCATCACGTGCGCGCGCTGAGCGGCGACTTCCCCCTCGGCGCCACGCTCGTGCTGAACATCGTGGCGACAATCGTGCTCGTCACGGTCTGGTGGCTCGCGCGCCGCACCCATCCCGACGCGACGACGGCAACCGACCCCGTCTGCGGCATGACGGTCGAGGTCGCGTCACCTTCCGCGACGCGCGAGGAAGACGGCGTGACCGTGTACTTTTGCTCACCGCGCTGTGCCGAACGCTTCGGCCAGGAGGCGTCCGGTCAAGTTGGCGGCGACCTCGCCGTCGACCCGGTCTGTGGCATGGAGGTCGCTACGGGGGGAGGCCTGAGCGCGCTCGGGATTGACGGTGTCACCTATTATTTCTGCAACCACGGCTGTCAGCGGACGTTCCTCGAGGGATCCTCGCTCGGCGAGCCCACGAGTCGAGCGAACGCCAGAGAGGACCGATGAGCAAGCAGCACACCAGTGTGCGGGCCTACGGCATTCTGGTCCACGACGGGCGCGTCCTGCTCGTGCGCTCGAGCAGCCCGCAGATCAGCCCGCCGTTGTGGTGGCTGCCGGGTGGAGGCATCGACTTCGGCGAATCGCCGGAGGAGACGCTGCTCCGCGAGTTCACCGAGGAGACCGGTCTTTCGGTAAAGGACCCGCGGCTCCTCGACGTCGCGAGCGACGTCCGTCGTCGTCCCAACGGGGACCGGATCCACACGGTCCGCGTGCTCTTCACCGTGCAGCTAAATGGCGGCGTGCTACGTGACGAGGCGGTGGGCACTACTGACCGGGTCCAGTGGTTCGACGTTGACGCCCTCGAGGGCGTCAACGTCGCCGAGTACGCGGCCCGCGCGATTCAAACAGCGCTTGGCGAAGTAGCGCGCCGGCATCTCGCGCTTCAACAGCTTGCCCGCGGCGTTTCGCGGCAGCGGCTCGTTGGTGAAGACGACGTGCGTGGGGATCATGTAGGTAGCGAGCCGCGGCTCGAGGAAGGCCCGCAGTTCGTCAGGCTCGAGCGTCGCGCCGTCGCGCACCATGACGACGGCCGCCACCGCCTCGCCGAGGCGCTCGTCGGGCAGCGCGAAGACCGCCGCCTCGTAGACCGCGGGATTCTCGTAGATGGCCGCCTCGACTTGGGCCGAGTAGACGTTCTCGCCACCGCGCAGGATCATGTCCTTCGCGCGGTCCTCGACGTAGAGGTAGCCCTCTTCGCTCACGTGCCCGAGATCGCCGGTGCGCAGCCAGCCCTCGACGATGGTCTCGGCCGTCGCTTCGGGCAGGCGCCAGTACCCGCGAAAGAGCGTCGGCGACTTCAACCAGATCTCTCCGCTCGCGCCGCGCGCGAGCGAGCGGCCCGACTCGTCGCGCACGTCCACGTCCATCACGATCGTCGGCACGTGACCGGTCGAGGTGGGGTGGGTGACGTAGTCTTCGCCGTAGTTGCCCGGTCCGTACGCGTTGGTCTCGGTCATGCCGTAGCCGAGGTTCGGGCGGCCCTTGAACGAGTGCTCGACGCGCGCCACGAGGGTCGGCGGCGCCGGCGCGCCGCCGCCGCCGACCGCGCTCAGCGATGAGGTGTCGTAGGCGGAGAAGCTCGACGACTCCATGAGGTCCCAGGCCTGGGTCGGCACGCCGACGAAGTTCGTGACGCGGTGGCGCTCAATGAGTTCGAGCGCGCGCTCGGGTTCCCAGCGGTACATCATCACGAGCTTGAAGTGCCAGGCGAAGCACGACATCATGACCGGGATGCAACCGGTCACGTGAAAGAGCGGCACGATGAGGATGAAGCAGGGGGTGAGACCGGTGCCGACCTCTTCGCCTTCGCGTCGCGCCGCCTGTACCGAGGCGCCCGACAAGAACGCGGTGATCGCCTGGCTCACCGCCCGATGGGTCGACACGGCACCTTTCGGGAATCCCGTCGTGCCCGAGGTGTAGAGGATCGTCGCGTCGGACTCTCCGTCGAGGTCGACCGCGGGCATGGCTGGTCCCACGACGACGACGTCCTCCCAACGCTCGACGCCAGGGGCAACGCCGTCGTCGCCGAGGCGAACGCCAAGGAGTGAGGCGCCGCGTCGCTCACAGGCCGCCCGCGATCTGGCCACCCGTTCGGGGTCACCGATCAGGAGCGACAGCCCCGCGTCGTCGATGACGTAGGCCAGCTCCTCCTCGGTCCACCAGGCATTGAGCGACACCGAGACGGCGCCGACGGAGAGGATCGCCGCGAAGGCGACCACCCACTCGGGGTAGTTCCGCATCGCGATGCCGACGCGGTCGCCCTTCTTCAGGCCGTAGCGGTGGACGAGGGCGTGGCCCAGCGCGTCGGCTTGATCCATGACGCGCGCGAAGCTCCACTCCTCGTCTTCGAAGACCAAGAACGTCGCCTCGAGCCCCCGCGCCCGATCGAAGAGTTCGCGCAGGGTCGGCGACGCGTTCTTGAAGACTCGATTGGTCACGCCGTCACGCTCCACTTCGACGACCTCGAAGGGCTGTCCCGGCGCGGACACCGCCGCAATCGCGTCTTCGTAGCTGCGCACCGGCCCCCTTTCGGAGGTCATCCTAGACAAACGGCCCTCGCGGGCCGGCGCGTTGACTCCTACACTTCGCGATAACCGACCGTGAAAGGACGAACGTGCTGGCTAGTACCTATCCCCTGCTCGACATCTTCATCTCAACGCTGTACTTCGTGTTGTTCATCTGGTGGCTGATCCTCGTCTATCACGTGATCGTCGACATCTTCCGCAGCCGTGACCTCTCCGGGTCGGGAAAGACGCTCTGGGTCGTCTTCATCTTTATCTTTCCGCTGCTCGGGTGTCTCATCTACCTGCTCGCGCGCGGAGGTTCGATGCACGAACGCGACGTTCAAACGATGCAGGCGCAGCAGAAGGCGTTCGAGGAGTACATCCGGCGGGTTGCGAACACGAAGGAGTAGTTAGGAGGGGGCGCCGATCGTCGACTTCAAGAGCGACGCCTTCTGGGCCATGCGCTCGACGGACTCGGCGATCTTCGTGCGCACGTTGACGAGGTCTGACGCGCGCGATCTCGGCCTCCTTCGTGAGACCCTTCAGGTGCTCGACGTCCCAGAGGCTCGAGGACCGGGGTCAAGCACGTCGCGCAGGTACTGCCTGAGACCGTAGATGCCCTCCTTGGCGATGCGTACCGCGTGGCGGGTGAAACTCGGGATGCCGGTGCCGGGCATCGCGAAGTCGCTCACCTGCTTGGAGACAGCGATCATCATCGCCGAGGGGTCGATGGCGAAGGCGGCGAGGGTGAGGTCGCGGTAGAAGAGGTAGTGCTTGGTCTCGTCGCCGGCGATGAGCCCGAGCACGTTACGGCCGATCTTGTCGTCCTTGGGCAGCTTCGCGCCGGTGTTGCGGTGCGCGATCTGGGTGGCGCGCTCCTGGAACGACACGTAGGCGATCAGTTCGGCCATGTGGCCGGGCTGGGGTACCTCGCCCTTTTCATCTGGACTCGACGCCCGTCTTCGAGCAGCGTCGGGTCGATGCAGCGGCTGATGTGCACCCAGTCGCGCATGACCATGGCGTGGCGGTTCTCCTCCATCGTCCACTGGTGGTTCCACTCGAGGATGGGGTGGCCCTTCGGGCGCGTGCGCGAGCATCGTCTCGGTGTAGTAGGGCAGGTTGTCCTCGGTGAGCAGGTTCACGTAGATCGAGCTCCGCACGCCGTCACTGAGGGGATAGTCCGCCGGCGCCCACGCGCGATCGGTGAAATTCTCGCCGTCGCCCCAGTTGATCTGCTCGTGGGGGTACCACAGCCGTGGTGCGGCCATGTGGCGGTTGTAGAGCCGTTCGACGTCGGGCGCAATCTCCTCTAAGAGGTCGACCCGGCTCTTTGGTGCACGAGTGCTCACCATCTGACCTCTTCCGTTAGTTGATGACTAACGACACAACCCTAACGCTCGCCGCCGCGATGACTTCAGCGCTCATGTGATTGACCGCACAAGTCAAAGCCTGTTGCAGGGGTGGTGTAGATTGGCGACCCTGTGAAATTAGTCGACACGCTCGTTCCGGTTGAATTTCGAGCCGCGATTCGCGGCCCCCTGCGCCGGTTCTACCTCTGCACGTTCATCGGCTGCGTCGGCAATGGGCTCACGCTCTCACTCTTCGTCGTCTACCTCCACAACGTGCGCGGATTCTCGACGAGCTTCGCGACGTTGTTGCTCTCCCTCGCGGCGGTCCTCGGCCTCGCAGCGCGCCGTTCTGGGGCTCGATGACAGACCGGTTCGGTCCGTTGCAGGTCATCTTGCTCGCGGACATGGCCGAAGCGGTCGGCTTGGTCTTTTGGGCCCTCGCCCACACCGAGGAACAGGCGCTCGTGGCGGTCCTCATCATCGCGCTGTTTCGGCGGCGCGGGCTGGGGACCGATGCAGCACGATGCTGAGTCGCCTCGTCGCGCCGAGTCATCGCCAGCGCGCCTTCGGCGTCAACTTCATGCTCGTCAACCTCGGCATCGGCTTCGGGGGCCTGATCTCGGCGAGCGTCGTCGACATCGCTCGCCCCGACACCTTCGTCGCGCTCTACATCTTCAACGCCGGGGTCACCATACTCGCCGCGTCCTACTACCTCACTCTCCGCCAACACGGCGGACCGATCAAGGAACTTCACGACGACCCGGTGCTCGCAGCCGAGGGCTGGGGCGTCGTCCTTCGGGACCAACGCCTCGTGCGTTACGTCATCGCGTCGGTCTTCTTGATGATCGGCGGCTACGGGTCACTCGACGCGGGACTTAGCCTCTTCGTCGTCAATAACCTCAAGATCTCCGTACACGTCAATCGGCGTCATCTTCTTCTTCAACACCTCGACGATCGTGCTCGCCCAACTCTGGGTGCTCAACCGCATCGAGGGCAAAAGCCGCACGCGCGTCATGGGCGTCGGTCTCGGCGCTCTGGTTCCTCTTCTGGGTCATCCTCGAGACGACCCTGCATCTCCCGGCTGTCGCGGCAATTTCCATGCTGTGCCTCGGCATGATCGTCTTCGCTATCGGCGAGACGATGCTCTCAACCGGTCGGCCCGGCACTCGTGAATGACATCGCACCCGAGCACCTGCGCGGCCGTTACAACGCTGCCGCGGGTCTCTCCTGGGGCGTCGCGGGCACGCTCGCCCCAGCCATCACGGCGCTCTACTACGCAGCCACCTCGGCGACTGGTGGCCGATCGGTACCGGTCTCACCGCGCTGCTCGGTGGGCTCATGATGTTGAACCTGCGCCGTCACGTCAGCGCCAGCGCCGACGGTCGCGCCGAGCCGACGTCGTAAGGAGCGGCGCGAGCTAGGTCGCTGAAGCGCTGTCGTCGCCGACGTCGCCAAGGCGCTCGCCAATCACGGCGAGGCTCTCGCACGGCACGTGAATCCACCCTTCCCGGCGCGCAACCTCGATGGAATCTTCAGGGGCGCGGCGCGTCGCGCGCCTCTGCGCCGCAAGTGCCACCAGTGCACAGACGAGCGCGTCGAGCACGTGGTCTGAGGCCACCGCCGCGTCACCCAACGTCGCGTCGAGGTCGAGCCACGGCGCGCCAACGCGCGATAGCTCGGAGACGATCCTCTCGCGGATGCTCCGCTGTTCGTCCCGTTCGTCACCACGAGCACCGCCCTTGTAGCGCTCGCTTCGCCGCGCCAACAGCCCCCAGGCGCGCAACGCCGCCGCCGGGTAGGTCTCGACGAGCCGTCCGCTGCCGTCGCGAACCACTCGTTCACCCCAGCGCACGGCCCACGCGCTCTGCAGTGCAGCCCCTCGCATGGCGACGGCGCCAATGAGATCCGACGACACCGAGAGCGGCGTTACGCCGAGCCCGAGGTCCCGCACGAACAGATCGGTCTCGCGACAGCGCAGCCGTTCGCGAACCTTGCCGTCGCCCGCGCCGAACGTCGGCCAAGCCTCGCCGCGATGGTGTGCCTCGACGGCCGTGACGAAGTGATCGGGCCAGCCGAGCGGCGCGTCGAGCCCGACGACCGTACCGCGGTCGACGATAGACACGAGACCGGCGTCGTCGGCGACGAAACCCTCAGAGGGTACGGTGGCGCGAGCCGCGGTCGGGGAGACGTCGAGAGTGACGACGCCGGTGCGACGGGCTTCCGTCGCGAGGTCTACGCCGACGAATCGCCGCACCGTCGCGGTGCCCGTCGAAGCGGAATCCAACACGCCAACTCCTCGTTAGAGAACGCTGCGAATCTACGCTCCCCCGCGTCGGCGGCGGTGCCTGGCAGGCCGCGTGATCCGTGGCGACGATCGGACCATCCAACCGGGGCGGCAGCGCAGTTCAACGTAAAATGAAGACGTTGTCGAGGCTCGCGACCCGAGAAAGTGACCCTCACCCCGATCGGTGTGTCAGAACAGCCGCTTCGGCGACAGAGATAGTGCGAAGGGCCAAGGCCAGAGGAGGCGCCATGCCCCATGGAATCGCATTTGGACGCGGCCTCGCCGCCCTCGCGCTCGGTGTCGCGCTGCTCGCCACCGGCACCGCGACCAGCGCCGCTTCGAGCAAGCCCGCGGGCGATTTGGTTCCCGCCGGGGCCAAGGTGCTGACTTTCGAATCGTCACCCACCGGCAGTCCGTCGATTGAGGTCGTCACGAAACTCTCGGTGATCGACCACGTTCGCGCGTTGATCAACTCGCTGCCACTCAGCCCGACGGGTCCGCGGATCTGCCCCGACGACCTAATGATCCCCTCGACCGTCAGCTTCTCGGTCAGCCGTAGCGCGAAGCCCTTCACGAAGGTGCTGTTCCAACTCGGCGGCTGCCCCTACGCCCAGGTGTACCAACACGGCGTCGCCGTCACGCCAACGCTCGGGGGCTCGAGGATCTCGAGCGTGTACGCAACGATCAAGAAGCTCGTTGGGTAGCCATCGGGCACTCCGCCAGGCGCGACCTGGCGTTTAACGCGCTAGGACGACTTGGTCGCCCAGGGCAGCGACTCACCCGAGCTGCGAAAGAGTCGCAGCGCGAAGACCGCCTGCACGATGCCCGCGATGAGCGCGATGTAGATCCCGATTCGCGCGCCGTAACTGAACGAACCCGCCGCACCGTAGCTGCCGCGCGGCAGGGTGGCCCAGCGAATCGCGATGATGGCGGCGCCGATGACCGACGCACCAAGCACGATGACGCCTGGTCCGTAGCCCGTCTTTGGCATGTTCGATCCCGAGCGCAGCATCACGAGGTAGACCCCGGCGGCGACCACGAGTAGCGCGCCGAGCCAGCCGTACCCCGAACTGAAGCCCCCGACCGAGTAGCTGTAGCCGAAGCCAGTCCACCCGTACCAGGGCAGGAACAGCGCGATGAGCGCGATGAGCGCCGTGATCGCGACTACGCGATCCGCCGTCGATAACTTCTTCCAATCGAATGCCGCCATGAGTCCCCCATCGTTAGTTGGCTACGGGGGACCCCGCCCAGCGCGTGCGTCCTTCGCCTCGCGCTGTGACGACCTCCCCAATTAAAAAGACGTCGTATATATACCACAGGTATTGAAGTTCCGCGGGGGTTTCCTGAACGTTCACCGCGGCCGACGTGAACGAACAAACTGTGTGTCGCGATCGTGGCTCTCAGGCGTTTGTAAAGGCTCGCCCCGAAGTCGCCTCCGGACCCGCCGTAGAATCGGGGGGCGTGTTGTCCCTCCCCGCGAAGACCCCGTTCGCGCTCACGCTCTGTGGTGCGCTGCTCGTCGCGTCCGCCTCAACGGCCTCCGCGGCGACTCCCGTGGCGCCCAACGCCATTGGCTTTGACGTCAGCTTTCCCCAGTGCTCGAGCGCGCTGCCGAGCGCTCCGGGCTTCGCCGTGGTCGGGGTGAACGCCGGGCACGCCTTCAGCGTCAACCGGTGCCTGGACCGCGAGCTGAGCTGGGCGATGACCTCCTCCAGTCAGGCACCGGCCTTCTACGTCAACACCCAGAGTCCGGGGCCAGCGTTCACCACGTCGTGGCCGACCGAGCAGTCGAGCCCGCGAGTCTGTCACGGCGCCAACTCTGTCGCGTGCGCGTACGACTACGGCTGGAACGCGGCGCGGGTCTCCTTCGCCGCCGTGGTCACCGCCGAGGACGACACCGGGTCGCCCATCGCCACCGCGGCGGCGCGCGCCGCGTCATGGTGGCTCGACGTCGAGACCGGCAACGCCTGGGAGGTGAAGGCCGGTTACTACGGGCCGACCGCCGCCGCCTACGCCGCGGACCTCGCTTCGGTCGAGGGCATGCTCGGCTACCTCCAAAGCGTCGACGTCGCCTCGGTCGGCATCTACTCGACCCCGACGCAGTGGCGCGCCATCACCCGCGAGTCCGGGACGACCCTTTCGACGGTGCCGGTCTGGATGCCCGGCTACGCCACCCTCGCCGACGCCGAGCTCGGCTGCGGCGCGGCGTCCTTCACCGGTGCGCGCGTTGCGATGATCCAGTACCCCTCGCAGGGCTATGACGGCGACTACCGCTGCGGCCTCTTGAACACCCCGGTCACGACCTCGGTGTCGATCAGCGATTCGGCGACCTACACCGATCAACTGGTCACGACCAACAACGACGGTGCCGTCACCTACGTCCAGACGACCGGTTCGCCCAGCCTCCTCGTCAGCTCGAGCGGCATGGT
This sequence comes from uncultured Acidimicrobiaceae bacterium, assembly GCA_963823815.1. Classification (GTDB taxonomy): domain Bacteria; phylum Actinomycetota; class Acidimicrobiia; order Acidimicrobiales; family RAAP-2; genus RAAP-2. The sequence continues at coordinate 759,158 of CAWGMU010000002.1, read as the reverse complement.
GACGACGAGCGGTGCGCTCGCGGCGGGATCGTACACGGCGACCGGGACGACGAGCGACCCGAACGGCGACACCGGCGCCTTCAGCCTCACGCTCGCCGTCGGCGTCCTCCTCCAGTCGGCGCCCCTTTCAGCCACGGTGAAGGTGAGCGGATCAGCTGCACTGAACGACCAGTTGGTCGTCACCGGCGCCGACGGCGCGGTCACCTACGTCCAAACGAGCGGCACGCCCGACGTCATCGTCAGCTCGAGTGGCGTGGTGACGACGAGCGGTGCGCTGGCGGTGGGCACGTACTCGGCGTCGGGCACGATGAGCGATCCCGCCGGCGACACCGGCACGTTCACCTTCTCGTTGAAGGTGGGCGCCCTGGTGCAACGTGTGCCGACGACCGCTTCGGTCTCGGCGACGAACTCTTCGACGTTCACCCAGCAGTTGAACGTCGGCGCCAATCTCGGCGCAATCACCTACGTCCAGACGAGCGGCACGCCGGCACTCGTCGTGAGCAGCACGGGCCTCGTGTCGACGAGTGGTGCGCTCGTTGCCGGCACCTATCGCGCGAAGGGCACCGTGAGTGACGCGACCGGTGACACCGGAACCTTCACCTTCGCGCTCACCGTCACGCCACCGCCGCCAGCCGCGCCGATCGCGACCATGGTCGCGGGTCACGCCGTTGCTGGGCGCACCGTCACACTCGACATCGACGGCTCGGGCTTCTACGGCCGACCGAGCGTGACGAGCCACCCCGGGACCAGAGTCGTCGTTGAGCGCGATACTGGTGAGCAACTCGTGGTCGCGGTCACGGTAGCCCGTCACTCGCGAAACGGCGTGTTCACCTTCACCATCACCGAACCTGACGGCCAGTCGTGCCAAGTCCGCTATAACCAGCGCTAGACACCTCCGCCAAGAGGAGTCCTAGGCTGCGCAGTACGAAGCGGTATCGCGTCATCCCTTGGGTAACGACCGGAGCCTTGATCGCCTTGGTTGGGGCAAGCTTCGCGTTCAGCTTGAGAAGCTCGTCCTTCTCGTCGGGTCTCGGTGGCGTCTACCGTGCTCCCTCTAACGCGCTGCTCACCAAGGGGGAGTTGACATTCTCTCGGCTCGATGAAAAGCAGCTGTCGCAGGTCCGAGTGGGGCCCGCAAGAGCCGCACGCGTCGCCGAAGCGAGCTACGGCGAAGGGCGCGGCTCACGCCTGGTGTTCGAATCACTTGGTGGTTACGTCGACGAGACGCGGATCATCCACGACTGGGTGGGCACGAGGTCCTTCAATCCTCGGGCCGCGCCCTCCTACCTCGTGCGGATCTTCGATAAGGAAGTGGTAACCGTTGATCGATCGAACAACCACTATTGGAATGTGATCGTGAGCGCGACGTCGGGAAGAATCGTCAGCGCCTTCAGCTACGACTGAATCGCCCTTCTTTCATCGTCCGGAACCTCACCCACTAGTCTCAAGTTCCTTCAGACGGAACCGATCACCAAGTCCTTCGATTTGACTCGTGACCTGCCTTCGACATTCGGTACAGGACTGCGAGACCCAGGATCACGAAGCAGACCACCAACGCGGCGAGAGCGAGCGCGGCGAAGGATCCCCCGCTCTGAGCGAAAAACGACGGACGCGAAACGAACGTCTGGAACGGATGCACGGCGGGCCCGAACCATCGAGGTGAACTCGGTAGCGCGACGCGGCGGCCAATCGTGGCAGCGACCGCAACGCCGTGACGACCGATGAGCACGGCGGCTGCAGCGACGGCGACGAGGGCCGTTAACAGTCCAAGGAGTGACCACGCACCGACCATTGCCGGTCGCGACCAGGCTTGACGCTTGCGGTCGAGCGGCGTCAATGGTTCGATTGGTGTGGGTGGTGCCGTGACACCTCGAGCGCTCGCCCAAGCGGCCGCGAAACGCCTCGGGTCGAAGAGACTGTTCCCAAGCACGTCTTCGGCCGAACCACCGTCGGCCTCGGCCTCCTCGATGTCCGCCGTGAGGTCGAGGGCCATTTCGTTCGCTACGGGATCGGGTACGCCGAGCCGTTTCCACTCTCGACGACACTCCTCGACGAATTCAATCACGGCTTACCTCCACTTTCGATAGATCGAGGACGCGATCTACGGCGTCGCGCGCCGCCGTCCATTCGGCCACGCCGGTCTCAAGCGACTGCTTGCCATCCGACGAGAGGCTGTAGTACTTGCGCGGAGGTCCCCCGTTGCTGGCCTCTCGGCGCGTCGCGACCAGGCCATCACGTTCCAGCCGGCCAAGGAGTGGATAGATCGAGCCTTCGCCCACGATCGACATTCCGCGAGCCCGTAGTCGCTTCGTCATTTCGTAGCCGTAGGCCGGTCCCTCGTCGATCACGGCGAGCAGACAGAGGTCGAGGACGCCTCGGAGCAGTTGGCTACGCCGACCATCGACCTGTGTCATGCACGACAAGTTACCACCCGGTACCTTGTGGCGCAAGTCAATGGCTACTCGGTCACGTCTGCTTACGTTCGTGTGAAAGTGACCCTACGAGCAGCCGCTCGTCGAGCCGCAGGTCGAACACACGTAGCACGAGCCGGCGCGCTGCATCGAGTTGCCGCACTGGTAGCACATCGGCGCGTCGCGCTGCTCGGCGCGGCCGAGCACGCTCGGCGCCGCCGAGGTCTCGGAGAACTCGATCAGCGAGGGCTGCACCGGCAGGTTGATCGTCGGCGTCGCCTGCTCGGCGATCTCGGGGAACGTGGGCTGGAGACGCTCGCTCGTCGAGAGCACCCCGAGCTCCTCACGCTCGGCGGGCGTGAGGTGGTCGAGGGCCAGGCGCCGGAAGATGTAGTCCACGAGCGACGTCGCGATGCGAAGGTCGGCGTCGTCGGTCATGCCCGAAGGCTCGAACTTCATGTTGGCGTACTTCTTCACGTAGGTCGCGAGCGGCACGCCGTGCTGGAGGCCGAGGCTGATCGAGATCGAGAAGGCGTCCATGATCCCCGCCAAGGTCGAACCCTGCTTCGCGACCTTGATGAAGACCTCACCCGGACGGCCGTCCTCGTACTCACCGACGGTGACGTAGCCCTCGCAGTCGGCGACTCGAAAGGCGAAGGTCGACGAGACGCGCCGACGGGGCAGCCGCTCGCGAATCGCCCCCACCACCACGTGGGCTCCCTCGTCACGGGCGTGCTCGAGGGCGGCCTCGAGCTTGGCGACGCGCGCGTAGAGCTCGACCACCTCGGCCGCGTCGACGTCGGTAGTGGCCGCGACCTCGCCGTCCTTCTTCGCCGTCGAGAGCGGCTGGCCGACCTTGCAGTTGTCGCGGTAGATCGCGACGGCCTTGATGCCGAGGCGTCCAGGCGTCGAGGTGGAGGTTCTCCACGTCCTCGACGGTCACGTCCTCGGGCATGTTCACGGTCTTTGAGATCGCCCCGGAGATGAAGGGTTGGACCGCGCCCATCATCGTCACGTGGCCCGAGTAGTGGATCGTGTTGTCGCCCATCGAGCACGCGAAGACCGGCAGGTGCTCAGCCTTGAGGGCCGGCGCACCGAGAATGGTCTTCTGCTCGTCGACGTAGGCGATGATCGCGGTCACCTCGTCGGGCGAGTAGCCGAGCACGCGCGAGGGCGCGCGGCACGGTCTGGTTGACGATCGCCATGTTGCCCCCACCGACGAGCTTCTTGAACTTGACGAGGCCGAGGTCGGGCTCGATGCCGGTCGTGTCACAGTCCATCAAGAGGCCGATGGTGCCGGTCGGAGCGAGCACGGTCGCCTGGGCGTTTCGCACCCCGTGGCGCGCGCCCAGCTCGACGGCCTCGTCCCAGGACTGCTGGGCCGCCTCGAGCACGTCGGCGGGCGCGAGCGCCGCGTCGATCTCGTAGGCCGCGTCGCGGTGCATGCCGAGCACCTTCAGCATCGGCTCGGCGTTCTCGGCGTAGCCCTCGTGGGGACCCATCCGCCCGGCGGTGCGCGCGCTCGTCGCGTAGGCGTGCCCAGTCATCAGCGAGGTGATCGCGGCCGCCCACGCCCGGCCCGCGTCGGAGTCGTACGCCAGACCCGAGGCCATGAGCAGCGCCCCCAGGTTGGCGTAACCGAGGCCGAGCTGACGGAACTTCCTCGAGTTCTCGGCGATCTTTTCGGTCGGGTAGTCGGCCGCGCCGACGAGGATCTCCTGGGCGCTGAAGACGACCTCGACGGCCGCCTTGAACGCCTCGACGTCGAAGCGCCCGTCGTCGCCCAGGAACTTCATCAGGTTGATGCTCGCGAGGTTGCAGGCCGAGTTGTCGATGTGCATGTACTCAGAGCACGGGTTCGAGCCGTTGATGCGCTCGGTGCTCGACGACGTGTGCCACTTGTTGATGGTGGTGTCGAACTGCAGGCCCGGGTCGGCGCACGCCCAGGCGGCGCTCGCGATCTGGCGCCAAAGCTCGCGGGCCTTCACGGTGCGGATGGTGGCGTCGCCGTGGCGAGCGGTCAGGTTCCAGTCGCCGTCGGCGAGGACGGCTTCCATGAACTCGTCGGAGACCCGCACGGAGTTGTTGGCGTTCTGGTACTGGATCGAGTTGATGTCGCTTCCGTCGAGGTCCATGTCGAAGCCGGCGTCACGCAACGCGCGCGCCTTGTCCTCCTCGTGGGCCTTGCACCAGATGAACTCCTCGACGTCGGGGTGGTCGACGTCGAGGATGACCATCTTCGCGGCGCGACGGGTCTTGCCACCGGACTTGATGGTCCCCGCCGAGGCGTCCGCGCCGCGCATGAACGACACGGGTCCGCTCGCCGTGCCGCCGCCCTCGAGGGCCTCGGCGCTCGATCGGATCTTCGAGAGGTTCACCCCGGCGCCCGAGCCGCCCTTGAAGATGATGCCCTCTTCGGTGTACCAGTTGAGGATCGAACGCATCGAGTCTTCGACCGAGAGGATGAAACAAGCGCTCGCCTGCTGGGGCACGCCGCTTCACGCCGATGTTGAACCAGACGGGCGAGTTGAAGGCCGCCTTCTGGGTGACGAGGAGGTGCTTCAACTCGGCGCGGAAGGTCTCGGCCTCCTCCTCGTCGACGAAGTAGTCGCGCTCGACGCCCCACGTGGTGATGGTGTCGGCGATCCGGTCGACGACCTGCTTCAGCGAGGTCTCGCGCTCCGGCGTGTTCAGCGTGCCGCGGAAGTACTTCTGGGCGAGGATGTTGGTTGCGTTGAAGGACCAGCTCGAGGGCACCTCGACGTCGAGCTGCTCGAAGGCGACGGAGCCGTCGCGAAAGTTAGAGATGCGCGCGTCGCGACGGTCCCAGAGTCACCTCGTCGTAGGGATGACGTCCCTCGGTCGTGAAGTAGCGGCGGATTCCAATTCCGAGTCGCTGAGGTGCGATGGCCATTTTTCTCTCTCTTTTCTTCCGGTACCGACACGTCGAACACGCCCCAAGCGACGGCTGGTCGAGAAGTCCGGGATATCTATCCTAGTCCCCCACGGCCACAAGATGTAGTGGTTCAACCACATCTCGTCGCAAGATGCTGTGTCATTACAGCACTGTAATTACACGGTGTCAACTACTTTTTTGAAGACTTTTTCACAAGTTCTCCCGGCCCGGCATTTCGGCCCTAGTCTCGAGGGCCCCCTGGCTAACCTCACCCCGATGGACGTCATCCTCGCCCTCGACGCCGGCACGACCGGGGTGCGAACGGTCGCCTTCGACCGCGAGCTCGAGGTCGTCGGTGAGGCCTACCGGGAGCTCAACCAGTACTTCCCGGCCCCTGGCGAGGTCGAGCACGACGCCACCGAAATCGCCTCGCTCGCCGTCGCGACGCTCGCCGAAGTGGCGGCGCGCGTGCGCGCCGACGGGCACACCGTCACGGCAGTCGGACTCACCAATCAACGTGAAACAACGGTCGGCTTCGACCGCGAGCGCGGCGAGGTCTTCGGACGGGCCATTGTTTGGCAGGACCGCCGCACGGCCACCCTGTGCCGAGAGCTCGAGGACCGCGGCGAGGGCCCGCGCGTTCGCGCGGTCACGGGACTCGTCCTCGACGCCTACTTCTCGGCGACGAAGATGCGCTGGCTGCTCGATCACGGCGCCGCCGACGGAGCTCTCGCGCCGAGTTTCGCCACGGTTGACACCTGGCTGCTCTGGACGCTCACGGGAGGCGCCGAGGGCGGGGTCTTTCTCACCGAGGCCTCGAACGCGAGCCGCACCCTGCTGCTCGACCTCTCGACGCGATCGTGGTCGGCGCCGATGCTCGAGCTCTTTGGCGTCAATGAAGCGATGCTCGCCACGCTTCATCCGTCGTCGGGCTCCTTCGGTGCGATCAGCGGCGACGTCGTCGCCGACCTCGCCGGGGTGGAGATCACTGGCGTGTTGGGTGACCAGCAGAGCGCGCTCTTCGGTCAGGCCTGTTTCGCACCAGGCCAGGTGAAGGCGACCTACGGCACGGGCGCCTTCGTCCTCGCGAACGTTGGCGCGAGCGTGGCGCCGGTCGTGCCGGGACTGGTGTCGACGGTCGCCTGGGACCTCGGCGAGCGTGGCACGAACTACGCGCTCGAGGGCTCTGCGTTCGTCGCGGGCGCGGCCGTGCAATGGCTTCGCGACCTCGGACTCATCGCCGCTTCGAGCGAGCTCGAAGCGCTCGCGCGCTCGGTCGAAGACTCGGCCGGGGTGCAGTTCGTTCCGGCATTTACCGGACTCGGCTCACCGTTCTGGAACGCCGACGCGCGCGGCGCGATCACCGGTCTCACTCGCGGCGCGGGACGCGGGCAGATCGCCCGGGCGCTGGTGGAAGCGCTGGCCTACCAAGTACGCGCGATGACCGACGCGTTTCGAAACGGCGGCGTCGTCCTCTCCGAGCTGCGCGCCGACGGCGGCGCGGCGGCGATGGACCTGCTGCTCGAACTCCAGGCGACGAACTGTCGCCTTGCCGTGTTGCGCAGCTCGTCCCTTGAGGCGACGGCCCGCGGGGCGGCGAGCGTCGCCGGACTCGGCTGCGGCACCTTTAGTTCGCTCGACGATCTCGCTGGCAAATGGCGCGAGGACGCTCGTTTCGAGCCTGGCGATCCGTCAACCGTCGACGCCGGCTACGCGGCGTGGCGGCGCGCACTCGAGCGGGCGTGATCGTGACATCGAACGGTGAGTCGATCGAGCACTACGACGCGCGGATGCTCTTTGGCGGACTCGCCTTCGCCGACGGCCCGCGGTGGCACGACGGGCGCCTATGGTACTCGGACTTCTATCGACGCGCGATCTTCTCGCTCGACCTCGACGGCGCCGAGGAGCGCCTCGAGCTCGAGGTGCCCGGTCAGCCCTCGGGCCTCGGCTGGCTGCCCGACGGCGACCTGCTCTACGTCTCCATGACCGACCAACGCGTGCAGCGCTCGCCACGGGGACGTCGTCGCGCTCTTCTGTGACCTCGCTCCCTACTGCGGATTTTGGGCCAACGAACTCCTGGTTGCGCCCAGCGGCGCGAGCTACGTCGGCAACTTCGGCTTCGACCTTGACGCTACGTTGCGCGACGGCGGCGTCGAGGCGCTGGTGCGCACGCCCCCGCCGACGACGAACCTGGTGGTGCTCGATCCCACCGGCGAGGTGCTCCAGGTCGTGCCCCAGATGGCCTTTCCCAACGGCACCGCGATCAGCCCCGACGGCGCGACGCTCGTCGTCGGCGAGACGATGGCCAATCGCGTCAGTGCCTTTGACGTCGCCGCCGACGGGTCCCTCGATCGGCGACGGGTGTTCGCCCAGTTCGACGCCGTCGCGGTCGACGGGCTCTGCCTCGACGCCGAGGGGCAGGTGTGGCTCGCCAACGCGCTCACGAACGAGTGCGTACGCGTGCGCGAGGGCGGCGAGGTGACGGCCGTCGTGACGACGAGCCAGCGGGCCTTCGCCTGCGTGCTCGGCGGGCCAGCTCGCACCACGCTCTTCGTTCTCACCGCGCCGACGTCCAGTCGCTTCCGCGCGGCGCAGCGACGAGACGGTCGCGTGGAGGTGGCCGAGGTCGCCGTCGCCGGCGCGGGCACACCCTGACTAGCCGAGCTTCGTGAGCGCCCGCTTCAAGTTGCGCACGGCTTGGTGGGTCCGTAGCTCGTTCTCGATGAGGGCGAAGCGCACGTGCTGGTCGCCGCCTTCGCCGAAACCGACGCCGGGACTCGTCGCGACCTCAGCCTCCTGGATCAGGAATCGGGAAAACTCGAGCGAGGCCATTGCGCGATAGGGCTCGGGTAGGGGCGCCCACACGAACATCGAAGCCCGCGGCGCGACGACCGGCCAACCGATCCGATTGAGCCCTTCGACGAGCGTGTCGCGGCGTGACTGGTAGATGGCCCGCAGCCGATCGGGATAGTCGAGCGCCTCGTTCATCGCCACGATGGCGGCGATCTGGACCGGCTGGAACGTGCCGTAGTCGAGGTAACTCTTCAGCTTGGTGAGGGCGGCCACGATCTCGGCGTTGCCGACGAGGAACCCGACGCGCCAACCGGCCATGGAGAAGGACTTGGAGAGGGTGTAGAGCTCCACGCACCAGTCCTTGGCGCCGGGGACCTCGAGGATCGATGGCGGCCGGTAGCCGTCAAAGCCCAGGTCGGCGTACGCGAAGTCGTGACAGACCACCGTCTCGTGCTCGCGCGCGAAGTCGACGAGCCGCGCCATGAAGGCGCGGTCGACGCAGGCGCTCGTCGGGTTGTGCGGGAACGAGACGACGATGACGCGCGGCTTCACCGTGGCGCGTGTCCAGGCCTCGAGCAGGCCGTCGAAGAAGTCCTCCCCGGGATCGCGGGTGCTCGCCCCGGGGTCGGTCATCGCAACGGTGATGACGCTGGCGCCCGCAAACCCCGGGCCGGCGAGGTGGATGGGGTAGCTCGGGCTCGGCACGATCGCCGAGTCGCCTGGTCCGAGCAGGACCCACATCAGATGGGTGAAGCCCTCCTTGGCCCCGATCGTCGTGACGACCTCGCTCTCGGGGTCGAGCTCGACGTCGAAGAGTGTCCGGTAGCGATGGGCGATCGCGAGACGCAGGTTGGGGATTCCCCGGCTCGCGCTGTAGCGGTGGTTTTTCGGGTGGTGCGCGGCCTCGGCCAACTTCTCGACGGCGAGGTCGGGACTGGGCAGATCGGGATTGCCGAAGCCGAAGTCGACGACGTCGCGCCCACTCGCGCGCGCCTCCGCCTTCAGTGCGTTGATCTCGGCGAAGACGTAGGGCGGCAGCCCGGTGACGCGGCGGAACTCCATCTATAAACCGTAGTGAGTCAGTTGGAGAGACGCCACTTCACCAGCTCGTCGAGACGACTCGGCTCGCTCGACACGGCCCACGTCGCTCCCGCGTCCATGAGTGCAGTAAGCGTCGCGTGGGCGTCATCGCCGAGGGGACCTCCCCAGCTGACCGGACCGTCTTTGCCGACCTCGACAACGTCCTCGGGCGCGACGCCCCACAGATTGATCACGGCGCCCAGTTCGCGGGCCAGCCGATTCGTCGCGGGCAAACCGGCACCCACCCACAGCGTCATGGTCTTTGGTAACGCGGTCGCGACGTCACGCAGCATCGCTCGTCGCTCAGCTGCCGGCGGATACCCGAGTCCGTAGGCGAGGTCCTCGTCGCGCGAGAGCTGATCACCGGTGCCGAGGGCCGCGAGGACCCGACCCGGGGCCAGCGCGTCCAGCGTCGCGAACTGCTCGACGAGCTTCGCCGTGCCGACCAGGCTGACGCGAGCGACGAGTGGGCCAACCGACAGTGTCGCCCAACGCGCGGCGACCGCCGAGAGAACGGGAAACGGCGCGAGCGCCGGACGCGTGGACGAGCCCATTGGCCAGAGGTGGTCGAACGCGAAGACACCGTCGAGTCCGCCGCTCGCCGCTCGCTCGGCAGTGGCGAGGGCCTCGTCAGAGCTCGTGCGGAACGTCGGCAGCAGGACCCCGAGCTTCACGCTCCCTCGAAGGCGACGAGCGTCGCGCCCATCGCGCCCGGACCCGGTCCAAAGAGCGAGGTCGTGACGGTGATGGTCGGGCGGTCGTCGTAGCCCTCCCGCTCTACGTGGCCGTCGCGCGCCACCATGAGGGCGAGCGCCTTAACGCCGCCGACGTCCACGCCGATCGCAAGGTCGCTCAAGCGAGGTGCTCCGCGCGAACTTTCAACTCTCGCAGGGCCTGGGTCTGGATCCGATAGGCGGCGCGAGCGCGCACGAAAGTAGGTATGGGTACGAGGAGCTCGACCTCGATGTCGTAGGTGACCTGCGTGCCGCTTGGCGCGGGATCGAACCGGTAAGTCCCATTGAGCGTGGCGGTTAGGTCGCCGCGCGACTGGTGCCAGCGCAACTCCTCGGGCGCTCGGTCGTAGTCGTAGCGCAGTGCGTAGGTCGTCGATCGACCAAAGGCGGCGGCGCGGAACTCGACCTCGAGTGCACGACCGGTCGCGTCGCGCTCGAGCACTTCGATCCGCTTGAGGTCGCTCACCCAGTCGAGATAGCGCTCGAAGTCGGTGACGACGGCGTAGACCACCTCGGGCGGGGCGCTGACCAGTGTCGACTCCGTCGCTCGCTGAAGCACCGCTCCTCCTCGCCGTCCACCCTAGGCGAGCGCTTCGTGTCGACTGAAGTGGTCGAAGGGCGCGAGTCGCGACGAGAGGTCCTGCGCGAGATCGTCCCACGTGCCGTGCGCCACGACGTTGGCACGCGCGTTGTGCGACAGTCGTTCGCGCTCGTCGCCCTCGTCAATCAGCCGCTCGATCGCTTCGGCGAGGTCATCGACCGATCTCGAGTGCGCGAGGACCGTTCCCGTGACCCCGTCCAACACCGCGTCGGCGCTCCCCCCCGAACGACCCGCGATCGAGGGCAATTCGCACGCGGCCGCCTCCAGAAACACGATGCCGAACCCCTCCTGCTCGAGGCCGAGCCACCGGCTGCGACAGTCCATCACCATGAGATCCGACGACGCGATCCAACGTGGCAGCATCTCGTCGCCGACGCGTCCGAGGAACGTGACCGGCGCGTGCAACCTTGCCGCGAGGCGTTCGAGTCGGGCGCGGTCGCGGCCCGTGCCACCGATGACGATGCGTAGTTCTCGGTCGCGCGACGCGAGTCTGGCGCTCGCTCGAATCAGCGTGTCAAAGCCCTTGCGCGGCACGAGTCGCGAGTAGGAGGCGACAAGGAACTCCGCTTCCCCGAAGCCCATCTGCTCGCGCACCAAGCGACGTTCATGAGCCTCGAGGGGTTCGAAGCGCGCCGCGTCGACGCCCGGCGGAACTTGAATCACGGGGCAGAGGTACTCGGCCGCGCAGCGGCGCACCTGCGCTTCGGAGTACTCGCCGGCGCAGATCGCGACCTCGGCGTGACGCAGCACGTAGCGCAAGGTTGTGGCGACGAGTGGCAGACGGCTCGGGATCGCCACCTCGGCGCCGTGGACGACCACCCCGTAGGGCCGCGAGAGACGCGGACCGAGTAGTCCGAGCGGCCAGGCGGGGTCCAGCAGCACGAGTTCAGGCTGGTGACGAGTGATCGCTGCTTCGATCGCGCGATGGGCCCCCCACGAGGGAAGAAACAGTGTCGAAGCGTTCACGCGCTCGACGACGAGCTCGTTCGTGGCGTCGAACGACGCGGCGTCCTCGTGCGATGACGCCGTGAGCACGGTCGCTCGACCCGACTCGAGACGGCGCCAGAGTTCGTACAGGTAGACCTGAATCCCACCCGTCTTCGGTGGAAAGTCGTTGGTCACCAGGAGATGGCGGGGCATGGGACCACGCTAGCGAAGTGGTGTTCGAGTCCGGTTAGGTCTCCACGCGACGGAACTTGAGTGAGGGCACGAGACCTTCGGTCGTGAAGAGCTCGACGATCTCGGCGTCGTGCGGTGAGAGGACGAGCGCCTCTGGTTCCTCGCCGAGCACGAAAGTGACCAGACAGTCCGCGCAATCCGATGTTCCTCGGCGCACGCACTCGTGGCAACTAATCGAGAGTTCGATCTCTTCGGTCATTGGTCCTCGCTTCGACACCACAAGGTTTGCAAGTCCGTGTGACATCACACGGACAGATGCGTTGCTATCTCGCTAGCGACCTGTGCGGCGTCAAAGACCGTCCCTTCGGCGACGACGCGACGCGAACCGGCATCGATGAGCACGTAGAACGGCGGGGACGTGATCGAAAGTGCGTCCATCAAGTCGGGTGCCGACCAGACTTCTCGAGTCACGTCGTCCCACTCCTCGTCACGCGTGCGGGCGACGATGACGAGTTCCACACCCTCGAACGCCGACAGGTCGCCCTCGACGAACCCGCGACAACCGTCACAGTTGGCCTTCACCGCGACGACGAGCGTCGGCCGCGTGACCTCGACTCGACGATCCTCACCGGCGGTGCCCCGTCCGACCAGGACCGTCGGCGCCGCGCGCTCGCGCGGGGCGTCGAAGGAACGGGCGCGCACGTCACTCACTCGGGGTCGGCGATGATTTCGACGCCGCGCCCGTGACCACACCAGCGACAGCTCACGGAATCGACGCTTCGCGCGATGACTTCGGGCTCCTCAATGTTGAGCTCGCCGCCGACGCTGTAGTGGTGAAACGAACGCACCGAGGTTGTTTCGACGACGTCGAAGCGCGTGAGGTTCCCGCACGCGTTGCACCGATACCGGTTCGTCACGACCTCACGGTACAGGGACGCGTATGACCGTCATTCGTAGCGACGGCGTTGCCACTGGTCGGGCTGAACCTGCAACGGTCGAGGATCGGGATCCTCGTAGGTGTAGACCGTGTCCAACGGGACGTCCGGGCCGCCGCCGCCCACGCGCTCGGCGTCGATGAGTCGACAGAGCGCGCCAGGCAGTCGCACGAGGCCGACTGGAATCGGACCGGCCGCGGTGTCGAGGTACACGTACCCTCGCCGGGTGAGTCGCTCGCTCATGCGCTGGTCGACGCGTGTCGCCATGACGTCCACCAACTCGATCGCGGCGCGGTGGTGGCGCAAGATGCCACCTTCGATGATCACCCGGTCGTTGGTGACGTGCACCTTGTGCGACCGCCAGCGCCAGGTCCTCGTCAACGTCACGACCGCCATTGGCGCGACCAAGATCAGAAGGAGCCAGCCCTCAGCGTCGTGAACGAAGGAGAAGCGCGATGATGCCTCGAGAACGATCGCGAGCGTCGTCACGGTCAGGAGCAAGGGTCGCACGACGCCGCGCGACACGGGGGTGACCGAGATGATGTTTACTTCGCCCTCGCGTAACGGCTCGCGCCAACTCATCCCCTCCAGCGTAAAGAGTCCTCGCCGGCAAAAGGCGGAGGCCGACGTCACGGCACACCCCTATCCTTCGGAGGTGCCCACGTCGCGCTCATGGCTGCCCGCCTACGCCGCGACGGGTGTCGTGTGGGGCTGCTCGTTTCTCTTCATCAAGTACGCGCTGGGGTTTCTCACGCCCTTTGGCGTCGCGTTCGCTCGTTGCGTGCTCGGGGCCGTCACACTGCTCATCGTGGCGACGGTGAGCCGCGTACCACTGCCGCGCGAGAGGATCGTGTGGGCCCACCTCTTCGTCGTCGCCCTCTGTCTGAACGTCGTCCCTGGCGTGCTCTTCGCGCTCGCCGAAACGAGGACCACCTCGATCGTGGCCGGGATCATCAACGCCCTGACGCCGCTCACCGCGCTCTTCTTTATCCTTGTCGTGTTCCGGGACGACCCCATAAAGCCCTACCAGCAGGTCGGGCTCGTCATCGGACTCGCGGGCGTGCTCGTCGTCTTCGGCGTCTGGCACGGCTTCGGATCGAATCCGTGGTGGGCGGTGGTGGCGCTCCTCGGCGCGGTCACGCTCTACGGCGTCTCCTTCCCGTACTCTCGGCGCTACCTGATCCCGCGAGGTCTCGCGCCGGTATCGCTCGCGAGCGCCCAGTTGATCCTCGCCACGTTGACCCTGTTGCCGACTTTTCTCATCGACGGGACCAATGGTCACGGCGTGACCTCGAAAGCCATCGTCGGCGTGCTCGGACTCGGGGTCTTCGGCAGCGGCTTCGCCTTCATGTGGAACTTCCGCGTCATCGCCGCGGCCGGCAGCTCGATCGCGAGCACGGTCACCTACCTCACGCCCGTTGTCGCGGTCATCGTCGGGATGATCTTCCTGCACGAGTCACTCAAGTGGTTCGAACCGGTCGGTGGCGCGATCGTCCTGCTCGGCGCCGCCATTGGTCAGGGACGACTGCGGGGCCTTCGTCGCGCCTAGACGTTGCGCATCTGGGTCGCGGTCGTCGAGAAGTAGGCCGTGAGCTCTTCGAGTTGCTCGTCGTTCAGCTGATCGCGCACCGACTCCAGCGCACCCTCCATGGCGACCATCCACGCGTCGCGCACGGGTTTGGATATCGCGAAGGGGGCGTGACGGAGCCGCAGCCGCGGGTGCCCGCGCTCGTCCTGGTAGGTGCGCGGACCGCCCCAGTACTGGATGAGAAAGAGTGCAAGGTGCCGGCGCGAGGCTTGCAGGTCATCGGGGTAGAGCGGACGGAGGGTCTCGTCACGCTCAACCGCGTCGTAGAAGGCGTCGACGAGCCGAATGAAGAACGCGTCACCGCCTACCTGCTCGTAGAGCGTTCCTTCCATCCCGTCACGCTAACGCTGGGGCGTAGAATGGTTCACCAAGTCTCGTAGAGACGCGCGGGTGTAGCTCAATGGTAGAGCTCCAGCCTTCCAAGCTGGCCATGCGGGTTCGATTCCCGTCACCCGCTCCATGGCGATTTCGTCGGAAGTTCAATGGTGGCAAGGTCTGTGAATCGTCCAGAGGTAACCGCCGTGTACCGCTGGTGCCCCTCGTCCCAAATGATGCCCGCTAAGGCGCGACTAATGCCCGACTTGGGCCGCTGTCAGTTCTCAACCGCCAACCTGCGAACAATCGAGAAGCCGTGACTAGAACTCGCACGATTCGTTTTTGCGAGGAATGTCGGACACACTGGATGGTCGATCTCGAGCCAGTCGGTTGTTTCGAGCACGATCACGCACACCAGTCCTTTGAAATGCACCTGCACAACGATCGAGTTCTCTTCCCTGACGGCAGTGCAGTCACCGCTGTGTCGTACGACGTTCTCGACCCGTACGCTCGTGGCCATCGACCAGACCACGGCCTCTATCTGGATCTCAAATGGGAGCCACCTTGGCCCCACGAGCACCTCGACTGGCCGAACTTCGGTGTCCCCGACGACTCCGCCACCGTCGTCTCTCATTTGACGTCCGCCCTCCAGCGGGCGCGAGCCGGCGAGCTAGTCGAGATCGGGTGCATTGGCGGCCACGGCCGCACCGGAACGGCACTGGCCTGCATTGCCGTTCTGACTGAGATCGAACCCGACGAAGCGGTCGGCTGGGTTCGAAGTCACTACTGCTCTGAGGCCGTAGAAACTCCAGTTCAGGAGTCATTCGTTCTGGAACTCTTCGGGTGATCGCTTGGAGGATAGGCCGACGCGGCTTGTCGGGTACGCACTCTGCGTCACAGGAACCGCAAGCTGCGCTCCAAGAACGCCCATTCCGATCTGGTTGACTCAAATGGGCAGTCAGCCAGTCGGTGATCGTTGATGTCGGGGATCCGATATCACGGAGTTTCCACCTTGAGTTGATCGTCTGTCTGGCATTCAGCGAACTGAGCTTGCGAGCAGTTCGGACCACCATTTTGCAAAATCCGACATCTCGGACGAGACACCAAGACCGACCATGACAGCCAAAACCGCCTTCTCGGGCGTGAGATCGCCGGCCCTTAGCAGTCGGTCGCGTGACGTGTCTTCTCGAATCACGTCACGCGCTCGAGACGCAATCACGACTGGGACGCCCGCACTCCACAATTGATCGACAGCCTCAAAATACGTCGAAGGAATGTGGCCAGCACCAGTGCCTCGCAAGACGAGACCGTGCATTGACTGGGGCAACTCTGGACGGACAACGGAGTTCACCGTCAGCATCGCGACTTGTTTGTCGATGGTCCCATTAGTCGGAGGAAGTCGTCCACTAGACGGAGAGCGGCCGTCGCTTGAAAATGCATCCAAAGCTAGGGCATCTATCTTTCGAGCCCATCGAGCAGCGTGCAATTGACCCGCGAAGGCGATCTGGACTCCCTGTCCCACGTTCTCCCCGTCTGAAATCTGTTGAAGCGCGAATTGGAGGTTGCCCGGCCCGTCGCCGTCACTGACGTCTGAGAATCGCATAGCCCCCGTGAACACGACGCTGCATGTCTTGCGGCGCTGTTGGCCCAAAAGCAAGTCCGTCAACCAGGCGGTCTCCTCCATCGTGTCGGTCCCGTGGGTCACGATGACCGATCGATAACCCTCGTCAATCGCCTCGCACACGCGCGACGCCAAGCCGAACATGTCATCGATGTCAAGGTCCCATGAAGGAACAGAGTGAATGTCTTCGACGCGATCGACGTCGATGCCCGAAAGTTCCAACAGTTCTTTTCCTGTCAGCATTCGATCCTCACTCAGGGAGTAAGCGATTGTCCCGCCGGTCGTCATCAGAAGCGAAGCCACGGTCTTTAGACTAAGACGGAAGGCGGCGTGAAGCGGCTCTCAAATACGACACTGCGGGAGATTGGTACTTCAGTGATGTTGGTACAACAGGATGTGGAGAGAGTCGCTGAATGCCGGTATTGGGGACTAGAAGAATTAGCTCCGCTGCCGGTCACCGAAGGATTGTGGCGCATCGATGACAATATGTCTCGATGAAACCGGAGTCTTCCCTCGAAGGTGAGTTGCTCGGAGACGACGTGACGTGGGAGCCGTGGACGCCCGAAGACGTCGCGTCGCACCTCTCTGGCACTCGTGCACGATGGTACGTCGTCGCCGGCTGGGCACTCGATCTGTTCATGGGCCGACAGTCTCGGCCACACGACGACATTGAAATAGGCGTACCAGCCGGAGACTTTCCGGAGATACGAAAGGCGCTCGCCGAATACGACTTTGATGTCGTGGATTCGGGTCGGCGGTGGCCACTATTGAGCGACGCCTTTGCGTCCACCTTTCAAACCTGGCTCCGCGACACCAGGTCCGGTGTGTACCACCTCGACGTCTTCCGGGATCCGCACTCTGGATCGGAGTGGATATGTCGCCGGGACGAGAGAATTCGAATGCAGTACGCGCAGCTCATTTGTTATTCAGGAAGTGGGATTCCCTACATGTCACCTGAGGTCGCGTTGCTGTTTAAGGCGAAGAACCTTCGCGAGAAGGATCAGGTTGATTTTGATGCGGTTCTTCCGCTCCTTAGCCCTCATCAGATTGCGTGGCTTCGAGTGAATCTGGAATTAGTACATCCCGGCCACATTTGGGTCAAAGCACTCTAAAAGCGGACGGAAAGCGACGGTAGTTACGAGATCTAATTGAAGTTGAATTCCCGGGGGCCAACGTGTCAAGTCCGCTACCAGCGACTGGCGGCTTAGTAATCAGCTCGGTGGCGGATTCCTGGCTCGATAGATTGCCACGGAGAGTGTCATCACCTAGCGGAGAAAGAATGCCTTGGGACTCTGAACAGATACTGGGTGCTCTCTACGCCCTTGACGAGGCGGCCCTTCCGGACGATGCCATTGACCTTGTCACGAAGGACTACCGGCTCGCGCGCTTTCCCGAACGACTACTCTCACCCACCTTTCCCGCCGCCCAAGTGATCTGGTCGAGAACGACCAGGCCCTTCGACGTCGTGTTCGATGAAGTCGCGCGAATCGTTCAAGAGTGGGCAGTCGCAACGGTCCATTGGTGGGTCACTGACGCCACGCGCCCGATCGAAACGGAGTCCATGCTTCGCTCGCGAGGGGGGAGTTTGAGCGACTCGAATCAGATACTCGCTCGCGAACTCGACAAGGGCGCCCTTCGGGATCCTGCGTTCGATGTCGAATTGGTTTGCGATGAGCGGACGCTGCAAGCGGCCCTGTTGGTCGAAGCGAGGGGCTGGGGACGGGCCTCCCTCGATGAGGCGGGTATAGCCCGTCAGTATGCGGAGACACTCGATGATCTCGAGACGTGGTCGGGTTTCCAGGTGGTCGTCTTCATCGGTGGAGAACCCGCGGCAATCGGACGGTGCACCATTCATGGCAACGTCGCACGACTCTGGGGAGCCGTTACCCTTCCCGAGTTTCGAGGACTCGGTTGTTACCGAGCGGTGCTCGCCGCACGAATGCGCTACGCCCATGCTCATGGTGCGACCATTGCCTTGACGAGAGGACGCACCGCGACCTCGAGCCCCATCTTGCTTCGAAGTGGATTCACGTCACACGGGGAAGAACGCTGCTATCGAGTCACCATCTGAGTCTCTTGACGGGCGCCAGAGACCTGACGCCACTGCGGTAACGACAGAACCTGGTGCCATTGTCCAAAGTGGACATCCCTCTGACTAAGGCAAGGCTTACCCAGGGGCTGCAGGTTCGACGACGTTGTCGGTTGGAACGTCGATCAGTTCCGATGCCTTCTTCCCGGCCGCCGTCGAGTGGGCACTGCAGAGCATCGAACCTCCACCTCCGTTTTTTCACTCCTCGTGTCATTTGCGACCCACACCTCGACGCCGTTCGTGACAATCGATCCTGGAAGATGGAAGTGTGCTGTTTGGGACGAAGCAATCGGGACGTGGATTACTTGGAACCCATTCCTGGCACGAGGGACTGGCATACCTTCTGCGCGCTCTGGAATTCAGGTGAACTCGGGTCGACTCCCTCCAAGTGGACGACCCCCGCGGTGGTCGGATCGGGGTAGTTCGCGACGCCGTGCTTGCGCATGCATATCGCAAATTTCAAGCCCATTGCAAGCGCCAGTTGGTTCTGTGCGGGGGTCGGCACACCCCCCGGAAGGAGGTGCCGACACGTCTCATCAGCCGAGATGTACTGCGAAGACATTCGGTCGATGCCACTCGATGCAGGCGCGCCGTCCTTCCCGCCCGTAGCGAACTTGACGTTGAGCGACCCGTTGCTCGCTGGGTCGGGGAAGTTCGGGACACCGTGTGATCGCATGCACGACACGTACCTCAAGGCGGCCTGATACTTCGCGCCGAGGGTTCCACTTCCTGACCCGGCGGCAAGAGGTGGACGGGTGACGATCGTCGTCGGTCCAATGCTCGCGACACCAGGTGACACCGAACCCACTCCGCACGCCGACAGACCGAGTGCCACCAGAGCCACCGTGGCCACTAGCGGAAACGCTGATCGCCAACCGTACCGAAACGGTCCGCTCGCGATGCCAACAGCGCGATGAGCGATGGCAGCACGATCCTCGCGTCCTCTCATTTGCGTACCCTCTCAAGCCAAATGCGGCGTCCGAAGCATTCTTACCGCCGGAGTTTCACCACACGGTGGCGTTTGTGACTCCCCTGTGACCCGTGGAAAAGGCTCTCGGAGGACCGCTACCGCCGACGCCGTTGCGGAAGCGCGTGATCGCCAGACCGATGCTTGCTGCTGCATCACGGCATCGATCGCGGACCTCGCCCACTTGACCTCTGCAGATCTGTTGCAACCAGCGTTGACCACGTTGCTTCTCGGGAATGACGCATCACGCAGTGGCGATGAAGCCGAGTGGATGGAGTGACCGTGTCAACCCCGCCTCACCTCAGTGGTTGGTAAGCGGAAAGTTGCACGCCGCGGCCGCGTGGCGGAACAGAGATGACTGCATGTCAAGCGAACTCGGTAGGACCAGAATCACGCCGTCGCGATCGCTGATGACACCGCCACCGCTCGGAGGAACCGACGGAACCGTTGTCGTCGGATCGGGGAAGTTGGCGATCCCGTGAGCGCGCATGCACTGTGCGACCTTGAGCATCGACGCCATCGCCGCCGGCGAAGGATTCGTCGACGTGCCGGGGCTGGGACCGGGCAAGAACTTCGCACACGTCTTCTGCGCCGCTTGAAGTACGGGTGAGCGAGGATTGACTCCTGACACTTCGAATCCGCCCGTCGCGCTGGGGTCGGGAAAGTTCGGCACGCCGTTCTTGCGCATGCACCTGGAGTAGGCGAGCTCGGCACCGTAGTTCGAACCGCTATCCCCCGAACCCGGCGTGGACCCCGAGCTCGTTGTCGTCGTCGTCGTGCCGATACTCGCCACTCCCGGCGACACCACGCCAGCGCCGCAGGCGGCCACCAGAAGGCTCGCGCCAGCGAGCAGGAGCCCGAGTGCCGCCCGTCTCGCGACGACGGAGTCTCTCAGACGCTCCACAGCGCCTCCGTCGGTGACATTCGTGCCGCGCGCAACGCGGGCCAGAGCCCGGCGACGGCACCGATAATCACCGAGGCGCCCACGCCGCCGCCCCACGCGAGGGGAGGAATGTCGACGCCCCAGTGTTTGGACGAGGCGTAGATCGCGGTCGCGACGACGCCCAGCACGATGCCGACCACGCCACCAATCACCGCCAGCAGGATCGCCTCGAAGAGGAACTGAACGCGAATGTTCCCCTTCGTCGCTCCGAGTGCTCGGCGAAGCCCGATCTCCGAGCGCCGTTCGAGCACCGAGATCACCATGATGTTCGCGACGCCAACCGCGCCCACCAGCAGCGCGACCGCACCAAGACCCAGGAAGAGTCCGTTGAGTGCGGCTTGGGCGTCAGCTTGGGCCACGAGCGCAGCGGAGGGCTGTGAAACGTCCACCTCGTTCGGGTTTTCGGGGTTGGCCGTAGCGGCGAGGACCGAGTACACGCTGGCCGTCTCCGACGTGGGAACGACCTTCACGTAGATCTCCGAGGGGTGACCGTCGAAGCCCAGGTACTTCTCGGCCGCGGGATAACCGACGAGAACCTCGGAATCGATCTCGGGCGTGAGCGGAGCCGCCTTCAAGATGCCCACCACGTAGAACCACATGTTGTTCAGCCATATCCGCTCCCCGGAGAAGACGCGATCGATACCGAGGCGTTGCGCCGCCGCCGCACCCAGCACGCACGTCGGCTCGGTGGCGGTCGCGGCGTTGAGAAACGTTCCTTGCTTGAGCGAGGTGTCGACGGCGCTGGGTAAGCCCAGGCTTGCCGCGTCAACGGAGAGCGCGTTGGTGTCGATCGAGGGGATCTCGGGACTTCGAAACACGTTCACGTTGATCGTCCCGGTGTCCTGCACGGAGCTAACGGGACCTATCCGCCCGATCATTCCGGGCGCGGGAATGGGTAGCTCTGCCGTCTGGCCGAAGATGCTCTGGCCGTTGGTCACGGTGAGCAAGTTCGTGCCCAGGGAGTTGATCTCAGCCAGCAGCCCCGACTCCGAGGAAGCCGAGAGCCCGAGGACCGCCACGATGGCCGCCACGCCGATGGCGATGCCGAGCGCCGAGAGTCCCGCGCGCAGTTTGCGCGTGCGCAGTCCTACGAAGCCAAGTCGCCACAGGTCCGCACCGCGGAGCCGCGTCACGAGCGGCGTGCCGGCGTTCACGGCGGCGGTCCTGTTGCGCCCAGGGCGCTCGACGTCGCCTCGTGGAACGTGGTGTCGCTCACAACGCGCCCGTCGAGCATCTCGATCTGTCGCGGTAGTCGTCGAGCGATCTCACGCTCATGGGTGATGACGACGATTGTCGTACCGATGGTTTCGTGCAATACCTCGAAGAGATCGAGGATCGCCTGGCTGTTGGTGCTATCGAGGTTTCCCGTTGGCTCGTCGGCGAGCAGGATCGCCGGGGCGCCCACGAGCGCTCGCGCGATCGCGACGCGCTGGCGTTGACCGCCAGACAACTGCGTCGGGCGCGCCGACGCACGCTCGGCGATTCCGACCGCCTCGAGCGCGGAGAGGGCTTGCTCTCGTCGGCGTGCGAGGGCCACCCCCGCGTACAGGAGGCCATCGGCGACGTTGTCGAGCGCGCTCTGGTGTTCGGCCAGGAAGAACTGTTGAAAGACGAAGCCGATCTGGGTGGCCCGAAGTGCCGAGAGCTCACGATCGGACATTCGCGCGACGTCGAGTCCGGTAACGCGCACCGTCCCCGAACTCGGCCGGTCCAGGGTGCCCATCAGGTGCAGCAACGTCGTCTTGCCCGAACCTGATGGTCCCGCGATGCCGAGCAGCTCCCCCTTTGTCACCTGAAAGCTGACCCCTCGGAGCGCTTCGACCGGGGGGTCGCTCGGGAAGACCTTCGTTACCTGGTCCATCTCGAGCACAAGTCCTGCGTCACTGCTCGTCGCAACTGCCGGCCCCGTTGCGGCTGACGTCACGGCTGCTTCGCGTTCGCTCACAGTTTCGGCACGACCACGCGCTGGCCCGCCGCAAGCCCGCTCCCGCTGACCTGCACCTTGCCCGCGGCGTCGTCGAATAGTCCGAGCGTCACTGCCACGAGGTGGTGGACGCGGTGAGCGCCGATCTCTTCGACGGCGTAGCCGCCATTCGCCAGCGCGAGCAACGCGTCAACGGGGACCGTCAGAACGTTGGATACCGTGGCGTTCGTGATCGAGACGTTGACGGGAGCCTTGTCGAAGTGACCGACGCCAGCGAGTTTCGTTGGCGTCACGATGACGGTGATCGTCGGCGCGCCGCCTTGCGATCCCGCGGGCGGGTTGACCGCGACCGTGCCGACTGAAGAGACGACACCCGGCGTGTTCGCGTTATTGGGCAGCGTGATGGTGACGGGATCGCCGACCTTCACCTCGCTCTGCTGAGACGCGTCGAGGTCGATCGTGACAACGGGCGTGTTGGACGTCGCCGTCAGGATGGGCATTCCGCCCGAGGCCACCTGACCGCGCGACGCCGAGACCGACGCGACCTCGAGGGGGCCGGGCTCGATGACGACGTCACCCAGAGCCACGACGCCGGTCGCCGCTTCGCCGATCGACGCCTGCCACGACTTGACCGCCGACGCGGTCGATGAGGTGAAGACGTCGCTCGCACCGCCGCCCTCGAAGCCGAGCGCGGCGAGGTTGCTGTTTAGTTCCGCAACGTCCGGGCCGCTCGAGACGCCGAGGTAGAGGGCCCGGTACAGGGGCACCGGCCCGTAGAAGAGGGGCACCGGCTGGTTGTTCAGCTCGTAGACGCTTTGACCCCGGTGCAACCGCGCGCCCACCCGCGGGAGACCGGTGAAGGTCGTGTTCGCGTTGGTCGCGTTGGACTCGTCGGCTTGGAGCGCCTTCACGTCAATGGCGGCGGTCGCTTCGTCGTTCACGAGGGTCGCCTCGGCCGAGCGCACCTGCGAACCCTGACCGAGCTCGTCCAGCGTGAGGGCGTCCTTCGCCTGCGACAGGGCCAACGTGTCTTCCGAAATGACGGTGTGCTCGGAGACGCACGAGGACGCGGCGGCCTGGAAGGTTAGCGTCACGCCGGTCGCGCTGCCGAGCGCGCTCGAGGCCACGAGCGCGTAGTCGTACGTCGCCCCGGGCGTGAGTCCGGTGATGGTCGCGCCGATCGACGACGGCGAAAGGTCGCCGCCGGCGTCGGAGACGGGGCTCGTCGAGCCGAACGACGCTGACGTGCCGTACTCGAAGTAGTACGTCGTCTCGACCCCGTTCGGATTCACGGAGCCCGAAAGGCTCTCCGAGGTCGACGACACGGACGTCGCTGGTCCCGTCGTCACGCTCGGCGCGGCACTCGTCTCAAAGGTGCCGTCCTGGCCGTAGGAGATCCCTTGGGAGTTCGTCGCGACGAGTCGGTAGTGGTACGTCTGCCCGGGCGAGAGACCGGCGAGCACGTACGTGACGTTTACGGGATCGGTGCCCGAACCCACGTCGGTCGACGACGTGGACTCGCCGTAGTTCGGGCTGGTGCCGTACTCGAAGTAGTACGTCGTGTCGGCTCCGTTCGGATTAACGCTGCCCGTGAGCGTCGCCGACGTGCTATGAATCGCGTCGACCGGCCCGGTCATCACACTCGGGGCGCTCGCCGGGCTGGGAGTGAGGGGCCGTCTCGGGTTCGAGACGGCAGTGGGCGGCGCGGCACTCACGCTGGTCTCTTCGGCGCCAAGCGACTGCGTGGCGGCGGTCGACGCGGTCCGTTCGCTCGGGGAGAGGCTGTTCGAAGCGCCCCCACCGCTCACCGGCGACGTGACGGTGGCGGCGGAACTCGCCGGGCAACCCAGACTCTCGTCTGAGGTGAGCTGCGCCTGCGCTTGGGCCAGTGCGGCCTCATCGGTCGACACGGTGCTGCGAGCCGCCTGCAACGTTGACGCGTCGGTCGGCCGCGCGGTGGCTTTGGCGCTGGTGAGCGCTCGGCGATCGCTCAGAACTTTGGCCTCGTCCATCTGGACGGTCGTCTGCGCTTGCGTGATCGCCGCGGCGCTCGTGCCGCTTGGTACGGCGACCGTGTAACTCCCGGCGTAGCCGAGAGTGGCGCTCACCTGGGTCTGGTTCGAGAGCGTCTGCTGGGTCACCTTCGCCGTCGCCGTTGGATAGGCGTTGTCCGTGACGCCCGAGGGAGACGTCGGCGAGGCGAAGGGGTCAGCGACGACGAGCACGATGACCGCGGCGGCGACGAGCAGGGCCCCGCTCGCCGCGACACGGCCCCGAGGAGATTGGAGCAGTCGAGGAAGTCGACGCCGACGCGATGGTGGGGGCGTTGGCAGATCAGTCGTCATCGTGACCCTTCTCTTTGACCGCTCGGGTGGCCGCTACGGCGAGAACGGCGGGGCCACAACTCGGACCGTACTTGGAGATGATCACTCGCGTATCCCACGTGCTCCACTCGTCGTTCCTGGTCAACACTCCACTTCAAGAATCATGAAGTGGGTGCTGCAAGCAAACGTAGGATCGACGAGCCAGACGCTCGCATTGACTGTGACCTGTCTGTGACCCGTGCCGAGCTGCCGAGTCCGTCTTGAACCACGTGACGTCATTGATGCCGTCCAACGCGAGTCGGTTGTGGCGATGCCAGCATGGCGAGACGATCCTCGTTGACGAAGGGTGGTCGAGGCGCGACTTACGGTCCGCGGGCGACGGCACTGCACTATCCGTTCCCGCTGTCGGGCAGTCCTGCCGGAATGAGCTTCTCGCACAGCGCCTTCGACTGGGCGTACTGCGGGGAGTTGGTGTTGACGCTCGGAGTGGGAGGGAGGCTGATCGTGCCACCCGAGAAGATGGGGTCGGGAAACGTGGGAAAGCCGTGGCTTCGCATGCAGGCGACGGCCCGCAGGTAGTACTGCTGATCCTGGACCGTGATCGGTTTGGGCGCCGGCCCGCCCAGTCCTTCTCCGGGCGGTAGGACGTGCGCGCAGTCCTTTTGCGCCGCGTTGCCGATGGCAGTGCTCACCGCCTGAAGCGCGCTGACGACGGCTCGCTTGTTGTCGATTCCTCCGCTGCTCGTCGGGTCGGGGAAGTTCGTCACGCCGTGTGCGCGCATGCACGCGGAGTACGCGAGCAGACCCGAACCCTGCGAGTTGCCCGACGTGGGCGCTGACGTCGTCGTGGTGGTCGACGATCCCGTGGCCACGCCCGGCGTCGTCGGGCTACCGCACGCCGACAGCGTGATCCCCACGGCGAGGGCCGCGACCGTGAGGATCGCCGCGCGTCGCGCCCAGGACGTCCGAGCCAGTCGGTGATCGCTTCCAGTGTGGGTGTTGTGCATGTCGCCTCCTATTCGAGTGAGTGACGGCGCGAACTCGATGGCTGCGCCGTGAGGAGATCGCTGGTCATTTCAGATCAGCCGCCTTCGCACGAGCCAGACGGTCAGGGCGAGCAGCAGCATCGAGAGTGCGAGCAGCCAGCCCCCCTCGATCAACTGGAATGGCCAGAATCGACTGGTTGGCTGATAGGTCGTCCACTGGGTGTAGCCGTGTCGTACGAGGTACTCCCACGAGGTAAGCGACCGTGGGACACCGCCTTTGCCGGCGAACTGAGGTCCCCCCGCTTGGAGCACTCGGTTGAGCACGGCCTCGCTGACGAGATGTCCGCCCCTAGTCGTCTTCCACTGCTGGCGCAAGATCCACGCGAGGCTTGACACGTTCAGTTTCGTCGTGACCAGTGGCCCGAGGTACCGTGCGCGCAGGACTCCCCCGGCCAGGTAGGCGAGACCCGTGTAGGCGACGAGGGTCGCCACGATGGCCGGGACGACACGTCGAATGAGCATGCCAGCCAACGCGCCGATCGCGAAGGCCGCGAGCGTCCAGGCGGCGAGCGCCACCCCGCGTAGGTCGAAGAGGCCCGGATAGAAGGGCGATATCTCGGTGATGCCCAGGCGGACGTTGCGCGCGGCGAAGTACGGCCCGTAGTACCAGGAGAACAGGAGGCTGATGGCGCCGGCCGCGACGGTGACCACGATCGCGAGCGAGAGGAGCTTCGCGAGTGCCCACCGCCACCGTTCGAAGCCCTGCGTCCAGGCGTAGCGAAAGGTGCCCGTCTCCATTTCACGAGCCAGCACCGGCGCCCCGACGAACGCCCCGATCAACGCGGGCACTACCTGCAACAAGATGCCGTTCGACATAAAGTTGTTCATCGCGTCGACGGTGTTGCTCGCGTCATTGCACGCGCTTGAACCAACGGGCTGGCACGTGATCGCGACGCCGTAGGCGTGGTGCAGCTGAAGGCCAACGAGCCACACGATGAGTGCCAGTGCGCCGAGTCCGACGGCCACGCCGCTGAGGGCGGCGCGATGCTGACGCCACGTGACCCACAGCATCCGCCGCCACTCGAGCGGTCGCACGTTCTCCGTGGCGTTCGCAGCGGCGATGACCCGCAGCGTCGTCACTGCGTCGCCTCCAGCGGATCCTCATCGCGCGCGCTGTTCGCTCTCAAGAACGTCGTGGCGTTCGAGCCGCGCATGTAGGCGAGGGCGAGTTCTTCCAGGCCGACCGCGTGCGCCTCCCAGCCCGGGGGGATCTGATCTTCCACGGCCACGCGGACCAGCAGGTGCGCCTGCGTCTCGCCGAGGTGGGCGTACACGATCGGCAACGTGACTCGATCGGCGTCGGGGGCCGGCCCCGTCAGCACGCGGTGCCGCGCGAGCAGGTCATCGACCACGCCGGCCACTTGGACGAATCCATGAGAGATCAAGACGAGATAGTCGGCGACGCGTTCGAGTTCGGCGAGCACGTGTGACGAGAAAACGACCGACACGCCGTCGTCGGCGACGGCCGTCATCACCGTGGCCATGAAGTCGTGTCGGGCAATCGGATCGAGCAGGGACATCGGTTCATCGAGCACCAGTAGCCGCGGCCGTCGCGCCAACGCGAGCGTCAGGGCGAGTTGCGCCTGTTGGCCGCCGGAGAGCCGTCCCGCCTTTCTCTCGAGCGGTACGCCGAGTTCGCGAAGACGTGACTCGGCCGCTCCGACGTCGAAGCCTCGATTCAGGTTGCGCGTCAAGTGGATCATGTCCGCCGCCGACAGGTTCCTATAGAGCGGTACGTCCTCGGCGACGAACGCGACGCCATCCAGCGCGGCGGGCGACCCGGGTTCGCGCCCACCGATGACCGTGACGGCGCCCGTCGACGGCGCCGCAAGTCCAACGGCGAGGTTCAACAAGGTGGTCTTGCCCGCTCCGTTTGGACCGACGAGGGCGGCCACGTGACCTTCGGGAATCGCGAGAGTGCACTCGCGCAGCGCCCAGGTGTCGCCGAAGCGCTTTCCGAGGCGATCCGCCTCAATCACATTCACGCGACGATCTCGGTTTCAGCCTCTGTCGCGCCGCGGCGGTTGCGTGGTCCGCTGCGGCGCTCATAAAAATCCCGGATGGCGCTGGAGAACAGGGCGACGATCCCATCCTCATCGAGTCCGGCACCATCCGCGTCGTACAACCATCGCAACAACGAACTATGTAACGTCCTTAGTTCCGGCAGCCCGATCTGGTTCAGCGTGGCTTGGATGAAGGTGCCCTGACCGGGCGATCCTTTGGTAAGACCTTTCGACTCGAGTTCGCGATAGGCCTTTAGGACCGTGTTCGGGTTGATCGCCAGCAGGGCGACGACGTCGCGAACCTTGGGCAGCTGATCGCCCGGCTCCAGGTAGCCGAGGCGTAGTGCGTGCTCGACCTGGTGGACGAGTTGAAGATAGGTCGGCACCCCTGAGGTCGCGTCGAGTCTGAACTCAACCGACGAGCCCGCTGGGTTGGATCGACCAGGTTCGAAGCCGGCGTCGCCCGAATCAGGACGAGAAGTGTCGGAGCCGTTGTCTGCTTTATCTATGTCCATAGGACAATCATATTGAACCACGGAGGTGGAGTCAATTCACCTTTATGAGTTTCCTCGCGAAGACAACCGCTCTGACTCTTCCGACTTGGAGGCTCCTCGCGGCCCGCTCACGGCGGATTATGACCGGCGCCCGGCGGAACGCCGACGCTCGCCGGGAACACGTAGTCACACGCCTGCAACGTGGCAGCGATCCTCGGCGAATTCGGATCGATGCCGACGGCTTGTGGATCGAACACAAGTCGCCCGCGTTCTACGACGGGGTTGGGCCAGCTCGGTACGTCGCGCGAACGCATGCAGTGCACGAACTTCGCCTCGTCGTTCGCAATCTCCTGGCTTAGGGCCGGAGAGATACCTCCAATGCCCGGGAGCAGGTGGGCGCACGTTTGGGTCGCCGACGCGTACTGTGGATTGCTCGTTGCGAGTCGGCTCATGACGGGCTTGCTGAACTCGCCGCTGCTGTTGGGGTCGGGAAAGTCTTGGACGCCCTTTGCCCGCATGCAGCGCGCGTAGGCGAGTGCTTCGCTCACCGGCCCCGACCCGGGTGAGGCGGCCGATGGGGTGCCCTGCGTCGTCGTCGTCCCGAGTTGCGCGACGCCAGTTCCCGGCGGGCCGCCGCAAGCGGCCAACGCCAACGAAAGTCCAGCGGCGGCGGTGAGTGCCGTTCCCGCTCGCATGACGGGCGACCGCTTTCGCCAGACGCGCCTCCCGGCCCTGATGCTTTCATCCATTACGCACCCCTTGGTTCACTTCAGCGTCCAGCCCCACCGGGTGGCGTCTCCCTCTAGCCATTTGACCTCGCGTAGTTGTCGTATTCGGCGTTCGAGGGCATGTACGGCGGTCGGTATTTGGCGCACGCTTGATTTGCAGACTGGAACTTCGGCGATCCTTGGTTGAGCCCGACGGTGGAGGGGTCGGGTATACGCCCGTCACTACCCGGGTCGGGAAGCGCCACGCCGCGGGCACGCATGCACTGGGCGAACTTCAGTCCAAGTTCCTTCACCGCCTCGATCTCGGCCTGGCTCGGACCGTTGCCGCCATCCGGCAGTAGGTGCTTGCAGCCGTCCTGCGCGGACGCGAACGTTGCGTTGCTGACCCCGAGTTGCTGCGCGCTCTCCTTGGGAGTCTCGCCAGCGCTGTTCGGGTCGGGGTAGTTCGGAACGCCCTTCGAGCGCATGCAGTTAGAAAAGTCCACGGCGGACGACCCGCTAGCGCCGCTTCCATTGCTCGCGGTGGTCGTCGACGTCGTCGTACCTACGTTCGCGACGTTCGGAGAGACGGACCCGCACGCGGCCAGTGTTAAGGACGCGACCGCGACGACGACCGCGAGCACGCCCGATCGCTGACCCTTTAAGGTTCTGAATCGTCGGGCCGTCGCTCCTTCACGTTCACCATTCGAGCCGCACAACTCACGGGTCATTCGCTCTCCCCATGGTCGGAGCAGTGATGAGCGCCACTGTAGGGCGAGAGGGAATTGAGCACGGTGTGCGTGTGACGTGGCTGTGACCTGCCGAGCATGCTTGATGAAACGTGACGTACCGTCGTGTTATGCGGTTGGTGACCGGCGACGAGGCGACTCGTTGACGGCGACGATCGCCGCCACCCTGGAAAGCAGGAGACGTCATGAGAGTGCTGCTCGCTGAAGACCACGATCGATTGGCGTGGGCGCTCGCGGCCGGACTCCAGCGACACGGGATGGTCGTCGACGTCGTCCTCGACGGTGACGACGCCCTCGATCGGTTGAGCACGAACCTCTACGACGTGGTCGTGTTGGACCGGGACCTTCCCGGTACCCACGGCGACGAGATCTGTCGCGCTCTCTTCGCCGAGCGGTCCGAAAGTCGAGTACTCATGCTCACCGCGGCCGGCTCGGTGCGCGACCGGGTCGAAGGGCTCACCTTGGGCGCCGATGATTACCTCGCCAAACCGTTCGACTTTTCTGAGTTGGTCGCCCGAATCCAAGCCCTAGGGCGACGGACCGATACTTCGAGATCGGGACCCGTGAGCTTTCTGGACCTCACCGTGGACCCTGATCGTCACGTCGCCACGCGTGGTGGACGGCACCTGTCCCTCAGTCCGAAGGAGTTTGCCGTCTTGGAGTGTTTGCTCACTGAACTCGGAAGGCCGGTGTCCGCCGAGGAACTGCTCCAACGGGTGTGGGGGCCGGTGGCTGACCCGCTCACGACGACGGTGAAGGCCACCGTCAATCGACTTCGCACCAAGCTGGGAGATCCGCCAATGATCGAGACGGTACGCGATTTCGGCTATCGCCTCGGGGGTCAGTGATGGCGCTCGCGCAATCCCACGTCGCGCAGCACCGGTGGCTGCGGCTACCGCGTCGAACCGCGCGACTGCGTCTCACGACTCTTTACGGCGGTCTCTTCTTGCTCTCCGGCGCCGCGCTCGTGAGCGCCACCTACGTGTTATTTGAACGAGTGACCGCCTTCAAGACGCCGCACCTACCGAAGATCCTCAAGGCATCGGTCCTGAGGAAACTGCTGGGCCAGAGTCCGCTGGGCCAGACGTTGCCAAAGTTGGCGTACGTTAACCGCCTGCTGACGACGGACCAGAAGAATTTCGCAGCCGGTGCGGGGCCCTTGGCGCGGGATAAGAAGGCCCTGGCCGCCGACCAGCACCAGTTGACCCAGGCAGTTACACAACTCACGCACGCCGTGCATCAACTCGCTCAGACGAGTGCCATCGAAGCCGCGCAGCGTGCCGACGACTCGCACCGGCTCCTCTTCACGTCGGGGATCGCTCTCGCCGTGGTTACCGTGCTCGCACTCCTCGCCGGCTGGTTCGTTGCTGGGAGGATGCTGCGACCAATTCGGACCATTACGCGCACCGCGCGAAGGATCTCGTCCTCCAACTTGCACGAGCGACTGGCCCTGGAGGGTCCAGAGGACGAGTTGAAGGAACTCGGAGACACGCTCGACGATCTGTTCGGACGGCTCGACGCGGCGTTCGAGGCGCAACGACGCTTCGTCACCAACGCCTCACACGAGTTGCGCACTCCCCTCACGGTCGAGCGCACGCTCCTGCAAGTTGCGCTGGAGGACCCTGAGAAGACCGCCGCTTCGTGGCGATCCACCGCGGAGGAGGTGCTCGCGAACAGCGGTGAGCAGACTCGCCTCATCGAGGCTCTCCTGGCCCTCGCCAGCAGCGAGAGCGGAATGAATGGCCAGAGCGACCTCAACCTCGCCGACGTCGTCACCGCGACGACCGCCAAGATTCGACCGGAGGCCGAGCGATTGGGAATCCGCTTCGACGAAGTATTGGCACCGGCCCCTCTCGAAGGAGACGCGCTGCTCGTCGAACGCCTCGTCGCCAACCTGCTCACTAATGCCGTGGGCCACAACACCGAGGGCGGCCGCGTCGAGGTGACCACGGGCGTGAAAGACGGCGCCGCAACGCTGTCCGTGAGCAACACCGGACCGGTCATCGCGCCGAGCGAGATCGACCGTCTTTTCCAGCCCTTCCAGAGACTCGATCCCCGCCGAGCAAACCACAAGGACGGACACGGGCTCGGACTCTCCATCGTGCGAGCCATCGTTACCGCCCACCACGCAAGCATCAGCGCACAACCTCGAACCGGCGGTGGTCTCTCAATAACGATCTCGTTCCCACACGACACGACGCGTCTTCGCGCCGAGAGCTCGTCTGATTCGGCGGATGCGGATCGGTGAGTCGGTGATCGCGGTGTCTAGGAGGAGAACGGCACGGTTCGATCCCCGTCCGACGTGACCACGCGTTCGCTAGCCACGACGAAGAAAACGGAACGGGGTGGACTCCCTCGGCATCGACTGTCCGCTCTCGTGCTTTTGGGGCTCACCGGTGTGTCCCTCTACTTGTCCGCGTGCGGAGTCGTGCCCGCGAGTCAGGTCGCGCAGCTCGGATCAGCCGCCACCACAACGCAGGGCGGCTCCGGCCCGAACTCAGCGAGCAAGTACGGCGAGGCGCTCTACTACTCCCGGTGCATGCGTTCGCACGGCGTGCTCAATTTCCCCGATCCAAAGGAGGTCGGTGGCGCGATCCAGATCAGCGGTTCCGGACATGGGATGAACGCGAACTCGCCCACGTACAGGTCCGCTCAGCAGTCATGCCGGCACCTGGCACCTGGTGGGGGCGAGCCGACCAGCTCTGAGCGGCAACAGGCGCTCGCCCAGACGCTCCAGCTTTCGACGTGTATGCGGGCCCACGGGGTCACGGGATTCCCCGATCCGACGCTTTCTCCTCCGTCGAGCCGGGTCGGCTACGGCGCCATAATGAGTCGCGACGGTGTCTGGTTGGCGGTCCCCAACTCGATCGACGAGCAGTCAACAGCGTTCGTTGATGCGGCGGCGGCGTGTCACTACGGAGGCACCTCGTGACGATCGAGTCATTGAATTCGCAGCAATCGTGCGACGCGCTCCGCGACCATGATGATCGGCAGATTCGGTGTGCCGGTCGGGACGGCAGGCATGATCGATGCATCGGCCACCGTGAGGCCATCGATGCCGTGTACCGAGCCGCGGGCGTCTGTCACCGCCCCCGAATCGGGCGATGAACCCATGGTGCACGTGCCGGCTGGATGGTGAAACGTTGAGACCGCGGACTTCGCCCACGACGCCAGCGACTGACGATCGCCGAGCGGCACACCCAGCCCCGGCGACATCTCTCGCCCAGTGACCTGAGCGGCAAGCGGCTCACTGCGGGCGATCCTTCGGGCCTCTTCGATGCCGTCGAGCATTCGTTCGAGATCCTCGGCATCGGTGAGGTGACCCAGGTGAATCCGAGGAGGGTCGTTCGGGTCACTCGAGGCAAGTCGGACCCACCCCCTTGACCGAGGCGCCATGAGTCCGACCACGATGCCGAAGGCCGCACCGCCGCGATTCTCCTCGGGGTCGGCGTCGAAGGGTCCCGCCGTGAAGATCATCAGGTCAGGTGCTCCAGACAAACCGGCGAAGGTCGAACGCATGGTCACGTGGACACCAAATCTGCTGACGCCGGGTGATGGTCGAGTCGGCAGATCGACGGATAGCAGCGCGTGGTCCGAAAGGTTCGCCCCAACTCCTGGCAGATCGATGATGGGCTCTATGCCAAGGCTCCGTAATTCGTCAGCGGGGCCAATTCCCGAACGCAGGAGAATGCCAGGGCTGGCGTACGCCCCCGACGCGATCACTACACGACCGGCCTCGACGAGCGTTCCGTCGATCAGACGGATCCCTTTGACGCGAGTCCTCGTGCACGAAACCGACGCCACCATCGTATTTGACCTGATCGTGAGATTCGGCCGCCCTCGCGCTGAGGCGAGATAAGTAATCGCGGTGCTCATTCGCACTCCGTTGATGGCAGTTCGCGGCGACGGGCCGGCCCCAACGAGGCCCGGTCGGTTGTGATCCGCAACGTACGTGTGTCCCAAACTCGTCGCGCCACTGAGGAAGGCGGCCTGCACGGCGTTCAACTCTTCTGGTGGATGTCGGCGAACGGGAATGGGCCCGTCCGAGCCGTGCCACTGATCGGTGAAATCAGCGTCCTGTTCGAGGCGGCGGAAATCGTCGAGGACGTCGCTGAAACCCCAGCCCACGTTGCCCAAGGCGACCCATCCGTCGTAGTCCTCGGGCGCTCCTCGTTGCGCGAAGCACGCATTGGTTGATGAGCAGCCCCCCATGATTCGAGCGCGGGGCAGTGAGACGCCGCGATCGAGAACTTCGTCCGCCGTATACCCCCAGTCGTGGCCCACCGATGGCTCAGAGGCATCAAGAACATCGGGCGGCAACGTCGCGACGTCGGGGTGGTCGGGACCCGCCTCCACCAAGAGGACCGTGCAGCCGGGATCCTCACTCAGTCGAGTTGCGATCACACACCCCGCCGAACCTCCGCCGACGACGATGACATCGAATCTCACGACGGAAGACTAACGAAGGTGCCACCACCCATCGAGCGAAGGGAGGCGTTGGAGCGTCGCGGACTTCTGTGCCGCCGAGCAGCTCGCAAAGTTTGCTGGGCCCTGCCCGGTAACCAGTCCGACCAATGGTTAACCTTCGAGAAGCACCGCGGCGCTCGCGCGTCGTGAAATAGAGGAAGTACGACCGTGCGTCCGACTCGCTACCTCGCCCCCCCGCTGCCGCTGATCGCGGCATTGGCGCTCTGCGCGC
The DNA here is from genome assembly GCA_963823815.1 of uncultured Acidimicrobiaceae bacterium. GTDB lineage: Bacteria > Actinomycetota > Acidimicrobiia > Acidimicrobiales > RAAP-2 > RAAP-2. The sequence goes on along the minus strand of CAWGMU010000002.1, from coordinate 725,120 downwards.
CGACGCTCCTTGGCGTCTCCACGGCGTCGGCGGTCCCGACCCCCCACCACTTCCTCCAGCCGACGTCGATCTCGTCGAGCGGTACGCACCTCTGGGTGGCCAACAGTCACGGCAATTCGATCACCGAGCTCGACGCCACGACCGGCGCCGTCGAGCGCGTCATCAAAAGCCGAGGCGGTGATCTGGCCAACCCCCTCGCCATCGCGACGAGTGGCTCGCACGTCTGGGTGGCGAGCCATCTCAGCCACGGCGTCACCGAACTCGACGCGTCAACGGGATCGGTGATTCGCGTCGTCGACCCGAGGGCGAACTGGTTCGACGGGCCGACGGCCATCGCGGCCAGCCCTTCGCACGTCTGGGTGTCGAACTACGGCAACAACACGGTGACCGAGTTCGACGCTCGCACTGGCGCGCTGGACCGAGTCATTCAGACGAAGGTCGGCGCCTTCAACAGTCCCTTCGGCGTGGCCGTGTCCGGAGGCCACGTGTGGGTCGCCAACAACGCCGGGAACTCCGTGACCGAACTCGACGCCAAGACCGGCGCGTTGGTCCGCGTCATCGACGCGCGCGCCGATCAGTTCAACGGACCCTTCACGATCGCCGTGCACGACGGTGATCTCTGGATAACGAATGGCTTTGGTGACTCCGTCACCGAACTTGATGCCGCCACCGGCGCACTGATCCGCGTCATCAACGACAAGGCGGACGGCTTCATCAGTCCCTACGCCATCGCCATTAGCGGTACGCACGTCTGGGTCACGAGCGGCGTTGCCAATACCGTCACCGAACTCGACGTCAGTAACGGCTCGTTGGTCGGCGTCTATCATCAGCAGCTCGACGACCCTGACGCGGTGGTCGTGGTCGGCGCGTCAGCGTGGGTCGCCAACTACGCGAACGATTCCGTGATACAGATCAACGAAGCGAAGGGCCTCGAGGAGGGCGTCATTCGCTAGTCGTGCTTAGCGAAGTCCACGGACGCTCGCTTACTGTGGAGCGGTGAAAAAGAAGCTCGCGCTCGTCACGTTGTTGCGCCACCGCGAACCGGCGCTCCTGGTGTCCGGTCAGTCGGTCTCCAACTTCGGCGACGGCGTCGCGATCGTAGCGCTCACGCTCCTCGTGCTCGAGACGACGCACTACAGCGTCACGAAGCTCTCGTGGTTCGCCGCCGCACGGATGACCCCGACCGTCGTCTTCCTCTTGGTCGGCGGCGCGATCGTCGACCGATTCTCCCGACGGATCCTGCTCTTGATCTCCGATGGCGGGCGTGCGATCCTGACGGCCGGATTGGTGGTGTTGATCGCCACCGGTGCCCTGCGGTTCTGGGAACTCCTCGTCTTTGCGTTCCTCTTCGGCTGCTTCGACTCCTTCTTCATTCCGGCGATATCGGCGCTCACGCCCGAGATCGTCCCCGAGGAGCTCCTTCCGGCCATGAACGCGCTCCGACCGCTCTCGAACAACCTCCTCGGCAACATGATCGGCCCGGCCGTCGGTGGTTTCCTGGCGGCGTTCTCAACAAGCTGGGCCATGGGAGTCGACGGTGCCACGTTCCTCATCAGCTTTGGTGCCCTGTCGTTGATGAAGGCGACCCCGCGCCCCAAGCGCAACGAGGAGAACTCGGTCGTCGACGACATAAAAGAGGGCGTCCACTTCGTCGCGAAGACCCGGTGGCTCTGGACGACGTCGGTGTCGGTGACCCTGGTCAACGCATTCCTCCTCACGCCGATGTTCGTGCTCCTGCCCTACTTCATCCTCCATCAACTGCACTACGCGAAGTACTACGTGGGATTCCTGAGCGCCGCCTCTGGCGTCTCCGGGGCCATCGGCGCGCTGATCGTCGCGAATCTTCGCACCCCGAAGCGCCGCATTCGCGTGATGTGGACCTACTGGACGATCGGGTCGCTGTTCGCGCTGATCATCGGCATCGCCACCAATTTCTGGGAAGTCATCATCTTTCCCATCGCCGTGTCGCCGTCGATCATTCTCGGCAACGTGATCTTCGAGTCGATGATGCAGACCGAAGTACCGCGAGAGATGCTGGGACGGGCCGCGTCGGTCGACTGGTTCGTTTCGCTCGGCGTCGCGCCAATAGGTCTCGTCATCGCTGGACAGCTCGCCAACGTCGTCGGCGTGCGGACCTATTTCGTCGTCACCTGTCTCATCTGCGTGCTGCCCGGGCTCTACATCATGGCGTCGAAGCGCATCAACGAGATCGACGCCGCGCGCGTCAAGCCGGCGATCACCATCGAGCACGGGGCGCGAGAGTGATCTCAGGAGTCGCGACCGGACCGACCGGTTTCAGCGAGTGGAGAAAGCAGTCCTGGTTTCGGTCGCCCGATGCGTCGTCGACCTCACTCACCACGGAGCACTTGAGCCGATGACGTCTTCGCGGCGCTTCGGCCCGGCAGCGCGGCGACGACGTTCGCGATGACTAACGCACTAAGCGCCACGACGAGCACGGACACCACCGGCACCGTGGGCCGCGGCACGGCGAAGATGTTGTTCGCGAACAACGTCCACAGCCACCGGCCGACAACAATCCCGACCGGGATGCCCACGACGGCTCCGATCGCGCCCGCGACCGATGCCTGCCAGGCGACGGCCGCCAACAGCTGGCGACCAGTGAAGCCCAGCGTGCGAAGGAGGGCGAGGTCCCGTCGGCGACGGTGGACGGACGCGACCAACGTGAGGCCGAGCGCCACAATCGCGCCGAGGGCCAACGCCAGCGCCAAGAGGTCCGGCGTGACGCCGATCGTCCGGTAGTTCTCGATCTCCGCGGGATACTGGACGGGCAAGACGATGACGGACGATCCGCCCGAATCGGGCGTCGTGGCAAGGTCCTTGTTGGCGGTGCGCGCGACGCTGCGCAGCGACGCCAGCGCGAGCTTCGTTGGCGCGCCGCTGCGCAGTCGCACGAGGACGATCTGTCGACCGTTGAGGGCGGAGTATTTACTGTGGAGGAATTTCTGGAAGGCAGGCGGTTCGATGCTGATGGGAATGATCGCACCGACGCCCATGGCCACGTGCAGCGAGAGCGTGCCCCCGACGGCGGGCAGCGTCGCCGTGCCGACGATTTTCAGCTTCACGGGAGGCACGTACACCGGGTAGTCCTTCTTTGAGCCGTAACCTCCCGTGACGAATTGTCCGATGTGCTTGTGCAGTTGGCGCATGGTCGCCGCGCCCAGCACGATCTGACCCGCGCCGGTGATCTCGTGCCCCGAGAGAATGGGTGGTGAGACTTTCGCGTCGTAGGAGGTGAGCATGATGGGCACGGTGACGCCGTCGATCTGGGCGTTGGCGAAGTTGTCGCCCGACCACGCGGCGACGTAGGGATCAGAGTTGAGCAGGCGCGCGGCTTGAGGTGGCACGTCCAGGCCGCCGCTCCCGTAGATGGCGTAGTTCCAGTTCCACCCGTAGAGGGGCGGATGCGACACGAGGGTCGAAAGACTGCTCCCGAACGTCAGCGTCGAGACGACGATTGCGACGGCGAGAACGGCGCCGAGCAACGCCGCGCGTACCGGTGCGACGTCGCGACTCCCCCTCGACTCGAGGGCGAAGCGAATGCCCACGACCGCGGTAATCGGCAGACCGGCGTCTGCGGCGAGGCGACCAACTCTCGACGCCACTGGCGCAAATGATGGACCACCCTGTCGGGTCAGGCGGCGCGAACGACCGCGCGCCAAGACGAGCGTTATCGCTCCGAGTAGAACAAGCAGCGATAGGAATCCGACACCAAGCACCGACCAATCGAGGGAAAAACCTCTGTCGGGGTAGACGGACCGCACCGGCCCAATCGGCGACAGCGGTGAAAGAACGATCGCGACGCCCACCGCGAGCATCGCGCCCGCGACAATGGCCCCAGCCGTGCCGAGCAAGCCCGCCACCGCCAACATCGAAGGGCTGCCGCCGAGCGCGCGCAAGACCTCGAGATCCTCGCTTTCCTTTTGGAGACCGCGCGCAATCACGCCGGCGGCGATCATGAGTGCGGCCAAGCCGGCAATGAGGCCAAAGACACCCAACGAGATCGAATCCGGCTCCAACGAACGATTCACGTCGGCCGCCACGACCGAGTTGACGCGGAAGGAATAGGTCGTGCCCGGCGGTAGGGCTTGGATGATCTCTCGCTCCACGACCGACACGTCGCGACTCCCTCGATCGAGTTGTAGGGCGTAGTCGTTGTAGTGCAAGCGGTTATTGACCACCTGACGCGTCAGGGCGGGGGTGAAGATCAGCAACGTCGGCTTCTGGTCGACCTCGTCGACGAGCACGGCATCGTTGGGCACGATCGTGCCCACCAGTCGCATGGGCAGGCTGACCGTTGGCTTGATCTTGTTAGTGAGGAAAGCTGGTCGCTCGGTCTGGGCGTCGGTGTAGAAGTACATCGGAATGGTCTCGCCGACGTGCCAACCCAGGGACTTCGCCGCGGCCACGGAGGCCATGAATTCGTCAGCCCTCGTCGGGTTGGCCATGCGGCCATCGACGACCGCCACCTTGTCCTCTTTGAAGTACTCGTCTCGAAGACTGCCCACGCCGGTCACCGCTCCGTCGTCGAGCGGTCTTGGGAGGGCAGGGGCGCCGTCCTTCCCCGCCGGAAAGGCATTCACCGAATACGACGAGACGCCGACGAATCGCACGTGGGCGAGTTTCGCCAACTTTGACTCGAGGTTCGGCGCGTACACGGTCAACGTCAGATCGGACGGATTCGAGTCGGCGAGAAACGTGTTGTACGAGGTTTGGGTTCGGCGCGCCGCAGCGACTGAGCCGATGGCGAGGCCGCCAATGGCGCCCACGAGCAGCACGATGGCCACGTAGTTGGTCCATCGCCGGCGCAGGTTCGTTCGGATCCAGTACCGACCTACCCTCATCGCGCCGCCGCTGGTCGTGATGCCACCGGGCCTCAGACGTGTCACTCGATGATCACCCCCTAACACGCGTCGAAATCCGAATCGCGTCGAGTCTTCCCCATGGCGGGGCGGTGACGCAGGAGGTCAGCCTCCGAGAGGGAGTGGTACCAGCACGACCGCTACTGGAGAGTGGCCGGGCGACTGCCAACGGCAACCGCGTCAGCCGAGGGCGAAACGGGGGGCGGCGGCCAGCGACGGCGCGAGCACGCGCCCGCCACGAAGGGCTCCGACGGGGTAGATCAGGTCGGGTCGAAAGGAGCGACCCTTGGACTCGCCGGAACGACCGCCACGCACTTCGACCCACTCCTCACCAGTCGCCTCGTTGCGCGCGTGGGCGACGAAGGTCCAGCGCTGGCGCCTTTCCTTTGCGCCGTCGACGGCGACGTCCTGGCCGGCGCGGACCCCGTGCCACTCGCTCGAGCGCACGATCGTGCTGGTGGCGACTGGCAGCGCGGACGAGGGCACACTCCATTCTCGCCTCGACCTCACCCGAGCGACGTCACACGCCGGACCTAGCGTGGCGTCGTGGCCTTCGATCAACCCCTCCCCGCGTCGCTTTCCCCCTCGCGCCTGTCGGACTTCCAGGAATGTCCGCGGCGCTACCAGCACGGCGCCGTCGAGCGGCTCCCCCAGCCCGCCTCCTACGCCAGCGCAAAGGGCCGATTCGTCCACTACGTCTTCGAGCAACTCTTCCTGGTACCTCCCGTCGAACGCACGCTCGATCGGGCTCGTTCCTTCGTCGAATCCGCCGTGGCGACGATCCTCACCGATGAGGTCCGCGCCGACATCGGCCTCGACGAGGCCATGCTCGCGCTGCTGCATAGCGAGGCCGACGCGATCATCGTCCGCTACTTCGAGATGGAGGATCCGCGCGAAGTCACGAGCGAGGGTGTCGAGCTTCGCCTCGGCGTCGACGTGGATGGCGCGCCACTCTTTGGCATCTTGGACCGGCTCGACCGCGACGAGGAGGGCGCGCTGCGCATCGTCGACTACAAGACCGGATCGTTACCCAACCGGCGCTACGACACCCAGACCTTCGCGAACACCGAGCTCTACGCGGCGCTCTGTGAAGCGAAGCTCGGCGAGCGCCCGTCCTCCATTCGCCTCATGTACGTCGCCCACGGACAGTCGATCGATCGGCCGGTCACCGACGTCGTGACGCGCGCTCGAGCGAGCGCCGCCGCGCGAGCCTGGACGAAGATCAAGGGCTACTACGACGAGGGCGCGTTTCCGGCGACGCCGTCGATCCACGCGTGTCGCTTCTGTGCCTTCAAGGACCTCTGTCGCAGTGAGGGCGTGCCCGTACCGGTGTAGTTGTTCCTAGGCTGGCCTGGTGCGCCAGTTCCAGCTCTCCTATGACTACCGCTGCCCCTTCGCCGCCATCGTTCACCGACACGTGATCACCGCGCTGCGCGCCGGGGCCGACTACGACGTGACCTTCGTACCCTGGACCATGAGCCAGGGCTACAAAGCCGACGACGCGCCCGACGTGTGGGACGACCCAACCCGCGACCCCGAACTCCTCGCCTTGGCGGTGTCGACCTCGATCCGCGACCAGCAGCCTGAGTACTTCCTTGACGCGCACGAGCGGCTCTTTCGCGCGCGCCACGAGCAGTCCGTCCGCCTGGTCACGACCGCGGAGATTGCCGGAGTCCTCGCCGAGACGCCGCTCGACTTGGAGGCAGTCTTCAACGACGTGGCCTCACGACGTCCTCACAAGGTCATCGGCCAGTGCTTCCTCGACTTCGAGCGCTACGAGGCCTTTGGCGTGCCGACCTTCGTCGTCGGCGACGACGCCACGTTCGTGCGCTACATGGATCCGCCGACGGAGCGAGCCGAGGCGTCGATCGAACTCATCGACTCGCTACTCGACCTCGTCGTGAACGATCCCGCGCTCAACGAGTTCAAGCACACCAAGCTCCCGAGGTAGCTAGGCGCTTCGCTGGAAGTCGAGCAGCGCCTCGAGGGCGCCCTCGCTCTCTTCCCTCGTGCCCGAGGGCGCACCGGAGAATTCGGTCACGCCGGCTTCACCCAGCTGATGCAGCGCGTCCAGGACTTGCTCCTTGGACCCGATGAGACTGACGTCGGCGGGGTCAGTGGCGCCCTCACGCTCAAGCATCGCTGCGTAGCTCGGCAGCGTCGCGTAGACCGCGTAGTCGGTGTTGATCCGCTCAGCCGCGCCGGTGACGTCGGTCGTCACCGCTATAGGCAACGAGCACACGATCCGAGGTTCGTCGCGACCGGCGCGTTGCGCCGCCGAGCGAATGGTCGGCGCTACGTGGGTGGCAATCGTTCGCCGACCGGTCATCCAGAGCAGCGTGCCGTCGGCGACCGTCCCGGCGAGCTCGAGCATCTTGGGCCCAAGGGCCGCAACCAGCAGACTCGGGGTCGACACGTCCTTAGGGCCGAGGGGACCGATCGTTGCGACACGGACCCGCTCACCCTGGACGTTCACGGTCTCGCCTCGCAGCAGGGGTGCCAACGCGTCCAAGTACTCGCGCATGTAAGCGGCGGGCCGTTCGAAGGACAGTCCCCAGAGCCCCTCGACCACCGTCTGGTGCGAGAGGCCGACGCCCAGCGAGAGGTGTCCGCCCATGGCGTCTTGCACGGTGCGTGCCTGGGCCGCGAGCATGGACGGGTGGCGGGGTTGGATCGGTACCACCGCGGTGCCGAGGTTGAGGTCGCGCAGTTCGTGACCGACCAAGGCCAAGACCGTCAACGTGTCGGGCCCAAAGATCTGTGACGACCAGAGGTTCGAGAAGCCGAGCGTGCGAAGGCGATGCGCGCGCTCCATCGTCTTATCGATCGGCCCGGTCGTGTCGAGCCCCGATGCGATGCGCATAGGTGGAGTCCCCCTCGACCACTAGCGTTCCTGACGTGTCAAGCGCCCACCAACCTACCGTGTTGGACCGGGTCGGCGTCGTGGGCGCGGGCCAGCTCGCCCTCATGATGGGCGAGGCGGCGGCCTCAGTCGGGGTCCGCGTCACGGTGCTCGCGAGCGCGGCGGATGACCCCGCCGGATCGACGTGTGACGTAGTAATACTCGGCGCACCGAGTGATCCCGCGGCGCTGCGCACGCTCGCGCGTCAAGTCGACGTCGTCACCTTCGATCACGAGCTCGTCGACCTCACGGTGCTCGAAGCGCTCGAGGCCGAAGGCGTCGTCGTGCGTCCGAGCAGCGCGGCCCTGCGCTTCGCCGTCGACAAGGCGTACCAACGCCGGACTCTCGCCGACGCTGGCGTGCCGGTCCCCCGATTCGTGGTCGTCGAATCGGTGAAGGACGAAGACCTGCTCGACTTCCTCGACGATTTCCCGGCGGAGCCGGTGCTCAAGTCGGCGCGTGGCGGCTACGACGGTCGCGGCGTGGCCTTCCCGTCGTCGCGCGAGGAGACGCTCGCGCTGATCACCGCGATGAGCGTGAGCGCTGAGGTCGTCGTCGAGGAACGGGTGCCGCTCCTCGGCGAAGCCGCCCAGCTCGTCGCTCGTGCTCTCGACGGGACGCTCGCGTTCTACCCTGTTGTCACCACCGTCCAGAGCGACGGAATGTGTGTCGAGGTCCGCTACCCGAGTGGCCTCACTGACGACCTGGTCACCGCCGCTCGAGACCTCAGTGAGCGTCTCGCCAACCTGATTCAGGGTGTCGGCGTGATGGCGATCGAGTATTTCGTGACCGAGCGAGGTCTGCTCGTGAACGAGGTTGCGCTGCGACCGCACAACACCGGGCACTGGACCATCGAGGGCGCGACGACGAGCCAGTTCGCCCAGCACCTTCGCGCGGTGAGTGGTCGACCCCTTGGCGACGTCCACCCGACGGCGCCCGCCGCCGTGATGGTGAACGTCGTCGGCGCCGATCGACCGGGATCGATCGAGGCCGCCCGGCGCGTGCGAGACACCTACCTGCACGACTACGGCAAGGCCTGGCGCCCGGGGCGCAAGTTAGGTCACGTGACCGCCCTCGGGGATGAGCCGACCGGCCCGCACGTGAGAGCATGGGACGGTGCCCGCGCGTACGGCACGGTGACTCGGGAGGCGTAGTGCAACCACTGGTCGGGATCGTGATGGGCTCCTCCTCGGACAACGAGGTGATGCAGCGGGCGGCTGAGATCCTCGAGCGCTTCAGTATCGACCACGAGGTCCGGGTGCTCTCAGCCCACCGCACGCCCGAGGACATGCTCGACTACGCCAAGCACGCTCGCGAGCGCGGCCTCGCCGTGCTGATCGCGGGCGCCGGGGGTGCGGCGCACCTGCCCGGCATGCTCGCCGCCGCGACGACGCTGCCGGTGATCGGCGTGCCGGTAGCCCTCGATCGACTTGACGGGCTCGACTCGCTCCTCTCCATCGTGCAGATGCCCCGTGGCGTGCCGGTCGCGACGGTCGCGATCAATGGGGCTGCGAACGCTGCGTTGCTGGCGTTGCGCGTGCTCGCGACGTCGCGCCCCTCGCTCGCCGACCAACTCGAGCGTTACCGCGAGCAACTTGCGGCCGAGGCGAAGGCGCAGGACGCAGATTTAAAGAGAATTTAGGATGGCCACTCGATCAAGGGGCGGTCGTCGGTGAGCGACACTCTTTAGGGCCCTATTCTGGAAACGGTACGAAGGAGGCCCACGTGGGCATAATGAAGCGCGTCTCGACGATCTTCCAGGCGAAGGCGAACGACGCATTGAACAAGGCCGAGGATCCCCGACAGACCCTCGACCTCTCCTACGAGCAGCAACTCGAGAACCTGACCAAGGTGAAGCGCGCGGTTGCCGACGTCGCGACGGCGCGCAAGCGCGTTGAGATCCAGGCCGAGCAGCTGAAGTCCCAGGGCGACAAGTTGGCCGATCAAGCCAAGGCCGCGCTCGCCCAGGGCAACGAACCGTTGGCCCGCGAGGCGCTGACCCGCCGCGAGGCCATCGCCGGCCAACTGAAGGACCTCGAGACCCAGCACGCTTCGATTCAGGAGCAGGAGCAGAAGCTCGAAGACACCGCGACGAAACTCCAAAGCGAGGTCGAGGCCTTCCGCACGAAGAAGGAGACCATCAAGGCCACCTACACCGCCGCCGAAGCGTCGGCGCACGTGAATGAAGCCGTGAGCGGCATCTCGACCTCGATGGGCGACGCCGGCGCCGCCATGCAGCGCGCCCAGGACAAGGTGGCTGAGATGCAAGCCCGCAGCGGCGCGCTCGACGAGTTGTTGGCTTCGGGCGCCTTGACCGATCTCACCAGCAACAACGACGACATCCAGGCACAGCTCGACAAGGCCTCGGCCCAGTCCGACATCGACGCTCAGCTGGCCGCCTTGAAGGCCGGCGCTGCACCAACGGCGCTGCCGAGCGGCACCAGCGACGCGCCGAGCGCGGCACCCACGAGTGAAGGAACGCAGTAGTGGCTGATACCAAGATCGAAACGCGACCACGGGCTGAACGTCCGAATGTTCATCACGGGCCTCGCGCTGGTCGCGCTCTACGTGATCATCGTCACGGTGCTCTTGAGCCTCGGCGTCTCGACGGTCCTCGTGATCGTGATCGCGGGCGCCCTGATCTTCTCCCAGTACTACTTCTCGGACAAGATCGCGATGTTCTCGATGCACGCCCACGAGGTGACGCCTGCAACAGGAGCCGCGCCTCCACGAGATCGTCGACCGGCTGTGCCTGCTCGCGAACATGACCAAGCCCCGCGTGGGGGTCTCCGAGATGGACCTGCCGAACGCCTTCGCGACCGGCCGCAGTCCGAACCACGCCGTCATCTGCGCCACCCGGGGCCTGATGAATCGGCTGAACGACGAGGAGCTCGAGGCGGTGCTCGCCCACGAGCTCAGCCACGTGGCGCACCGGGACGTCGCGATCATGACCATCGCCTCGGGCGTCGGCTTGCTGGCCGGCCTGGTCAGCCGGATGGCGCTCTTCGGCGCGATGTTCGGCGGCGGCGGTCGTGGGCGCGGCGGACAGAACATCGTGCTCTTGGAGATGGCGACACTGCTCATCTCGCTGGTCATCTACGCGATCGCCTTCCTGCTGACCATGTCGCTCTCTCGCTACCGCGAGCTCGCGGCCGACCGTTCGGGGGCGATCCTCATCGGCAAGCCGAGCGTGCTCGCGAGCGCCCTCGTGCACATCACCGGTGACATGGGCAAGATTCCCCGCGCCGACCTCCGCAAGACCGAGGGCATGAACGCGTTCTTCTTCGCGCCGGCCCTCGCCGGCGGCACGGCGGCGAACCTCTTCTCGACCCACCCCTCGCTCGAGAAGCGCCTCGACCAGTTGAGCAAGCTCGAAGAAGAGCTCAACGGCTAGTGGGCCTGCGCGACACCCTCTTTGGACGAACCAAGCAAGTCGCTCCCAATCTCGACAATCTCTTCGCGTTGCCCACGGCCGCGCTGACCCTCGAGACCGAACTCGACCTCGTGAGTTCGGGCCAGGCGGGGCTGTGCTTCAAGTCCGGCAGCGGCGAGAGCACGCTAACGACCGATGAGGACATCATCCAGTTGCTCGATTTCGACGCGGCGGACAACAAGTGCTCCCTCACGACCGACGACCTCGGCTTCAAGTGGCTCGTCATCACCGACCCCGACTTCGAGTCGTTGGTGACGCGCGTGCACGCCGCCAACACCTCGATGGTCGAGCACGGTCTCGGACCGCGGCTCCTGTGCGCGGTGTTCGGCTTCGTCCCAAAGACACCGCCGGGTGAGGGACCGGTGCGGATGGTTTACCTCTTGAAGCAGGGCACCTTCTACCCCTTCGCCCCGACGGGGCCAAACCAGCGCAACAACGAGCTCGAACTTCGAGTGAAGTCATTCCTCGGCACGGACCTGCCGATCGAGAAGGACCTGACACGCTGGATGGCGCTCTGGAACCTGCCGATTCAGTGACGATTCACGACGCCGGCGGGCCGGTAGGTTCGGAAGTAACGGTGCGGAATCGTTCCCGCGCCGCTGGAGGGCTATGACGCAGTCAACGACTTCACCGGACTCGATACCCGTCTTGTCCTCGATCCCGAGCGACGAGGAGCTGACGGAGCTCGCGATGGCGGCCGACCCGAACGCGCCCATCGACGCCGACGCCGTCCCCTGGCAGTTCGGTTTCGGCTTCGAGCGGAACCTTCTCCCCGACTGGTACATGCCGCGCCCGATGGGTCGACGTCGGAGCAAGGGCACCACCGCGGTCGTCCTGTCGGTCGTCGCCGGACTCGTCGTGATCTGCGCCTTCGGGCTGTGTGTCACCTCTGGCTTCTTGCAGCTGGCCTGACGAGGGCGCGTCGAAGCCAGACACCGAGCCAGCTGGCTCGACGTTCCCGCTAGCCGTGCGGGTGGGTCATCTCGTCGGGCATGACTGCAGCGTCGAACTCCTCGGCACTCAGGACACCGAGCGCTAGCGCCGCCTCGCGCAACGTCGTGCCCTCCTGGTGGGCCTTCTTCGCGACCTGGGCGGCCCTGTCGTACCCGATGATCGGGTTGAGCGCGGTCACCAGCATGAGCGAGCTATTCAGGTTTTCGGCGATTCGCTCGTAGTTCGGCTCTAGGCCTTCGACGCAGAACTCACGGAAGCGATCGCTGGCGTCACTGAGCAGATCGATCGAGTTGCAGACGTTGTGAATGATCACCGGCTTGCAGACGTTCAGCTCGAGGTTGCCACGGGCCCCGCCCGCGGTAACGGCGACGTCGTTCCCGAAGACCTGGACGCCAACCATGATGAGGGCCTCGCACTGGGTCGGATTCACCTTGCCCGGCATGATCGAGCTCCCCGGTTCGTTCTCGGGCAATCGCAACTCTCCAAGACCCGCGCGTGGACCGGAGCCGAGCCAACGGATATCGTCGGCGATCTTCGTGAGGCTCGCCGCGAGCGTCTTGAGCGCGCCGTGAGCGAAGACCAGCGCGTCGTGCGCGGCCAACGCGGCGAAGTAGTTGGGCGCCGTCACGAAGGGCTGACCCGTCAGGCTGGCGATCTCGGCCGCTACGCGCACGCCGAACTCCTTGTGCGTGTTGAGTCCGGTCCCAACGGCCGTGCCGCCCAACGCCAGCTCGTAGAGCGCTGGCAGCACAAGGCGAAGGCGTACCAGGTCCGCGTCCAGCTGGGCCACGTAACCCGAGAACTCCTGACCGAGGGTGAGCGGCACGGCGTCCATCAGGTGCGTGCGACCAATCTTCGTCACGTGCTCGAATGCCGTTACCTTCTGATCGAGCGCGTTCCGCAGCCGAGTCACGGCTGGGATAAGCCGATCGACGATCTCGGTCGCCGCCGCGATGTGCATCGCCGTTGGGAACGTGTCGTTCGACGACTGCGACATGTTCACGTCGTCGTTCGGGTGGACGGGCACCTTCGAACCGAGCGTGCCGCCAACGATTTCACTTACTCGATTCGCGATGACCTCGTTCACGTTCATGTTGGTCTGGGTCCCTGAGCCGGTCTGCCAGATTCGTAGCGGGAACTCGCCGGCCAGCTGGCCGTCGATGATCTCTTGGGCCGCTCGCTCAATCAGCGACGCCTTGTCGCTGTCGAGGGCACCCAAGGTCGTTATTCACCCGCGCTGCGGCAAGCTTCAGAACCCCGAACGCGCGGATAACCGCCGTCGGCATTGTCTCATCGCTAATCGCGAAGTGGTGGAGGCTCCGCTCGGTTTGGGCGCCCCAGTAGTGATCGACCGGGACCTCGATCGTGCCCATCGAATCCGATTCGACGCGAACCTTGTCCACCCCGTGCCTTACCTCTTCGACGTTCGTTTGCTGGCCCTCTTCGTCGACGTTCCGCTCGACAAACGCTTCTTCGAGGTGGTCCTGCCCTTCGCCGCGGCCGTCTTAGCGAGCCGCTTTGACTTCTTGGCAGCTTTCTTTGTCAGTTTCTTAGCCATCTTCTTTGACGACTTCTGGGCGGCCTTCTTCGCGGTTTGCTTTACGGGCTTCTTTGCACCGGTCTTCTGCTTCGCGCTGGCCTCTTTCGCCGCCGCAACCCGCTTCGCCACGTTCTTGCTCTTCTTCAGCGACTTCTTCGCGGCGACGGCCCTTTTTGGCGCCGCCTCGTTCGCGTTCTTCTTCACGGCGGCCTTCTTCGCCGTGGTCTTCTTCGCCGCTACCGCCGCTGCGGGCATACCGGTGGCTGGCGCCACGACCGCCGCTCTCGCCGTCCGCGTCGCCGGCGCCCCGTCGTAGAGTTCGATGCCCATCTCGACGACGTGCTTGCCGACGGCGACGTCCTCGGCACGAGGACCGTCGCCGTCACCGGGAACCTCGAGCAACAGCGGCAGGTCGCGAATTCTCGGGTGGCCGACCAAGGGCGCGAGGCCTTGCTCGCCGATCGTGCCTTCACCGATGTTGGCGTGCCGATCGCGGTTCCCGCCGAGTTCGATCTTCGAGTCGTTGAAGTGAAAGCAGCGAAGTCGGTCCATGCCGATCGTCTCGTCGATCTCCAACACCAGGCGCCTCGCCCCGGTGACGGTCGAGTAGTCGAAACCGCTTGCCCACAGGTGCTGCGTGTCGATGCAGAGCCCGAGCCGATCGTCGCCGCCGCAGGCGTCGATGAGAAACTCGATCTCCTGGAACGACCGCCCGACGGTGCCGCCAGTGCCGGCCGCGTTCTCAATGAGGATCGGACAGTCCGCGACCCCCTCGGGCGCAGGATCGGCGTCCCTCAGTGCACGCTCGAGCGCGTCGGCGATCTGGCGAACCACCTCGTCGAAGCCCGCGCCCTTGTGCGAACCAACGTGCAGCACGAGACCGGACGCGCCCATTCCCCTGGCGACGGACAGGTTGTGCGTGAGGCACACCACCGACTTCTCGTAGAGGTCGAGGTCGCCCGAGGCGAGGTTGATGAGGTAGGTGGCGTGACAGAACGTGTCGGTGATGACGGGATCGGCGGACTGCGCTTCGCGATAGGCGGCGAGCACCTCGGGCGCGTACTGCGAGGGCTTCCACATGCGAGGGCTCTGGGTGAAGACTTGTATGGACGTCGCGCCCATGGCGGCGCCGAGTTCGAGCGAGGGAATGAGCTTGCCCCCGCCGCGGACGTGTGCTCCAATGTTCATTACTGTAAAACTAGTAGGCCCACCTAGCGTCAGCGACAGGAGTGCCGTGTCCGACACCTTCACCGAAGCCTCCCGGTCTATCTTCGCCAAACGCGTCCTGGCCCACGTCGCGAGCCTCGACCCCGACGGCGCGCCGAACGTCACGCCGGTGTGGGTGGAACTCGACGGTGACGACATCGTGATCAACACGGCACTCGGTCGCGCGAAGGCGCGCAACCTCGCCACCGACTCGCGCGTCGCGATCTCCCTGACCGACCCCGATAGCCCCGAGACCGTCATCGCCGTGCGCGGAACGGTGGTCGTCTTCACGACCGACGGCGCCGACGAGGTCATCGACCGCCTGGCGAAAAAGTACACCGGGCGTCGAGCACTTCGAGCGCAGCCGCGAGGGCGAGATCCGCGTCACGGTAAAGATCCGGCCCGACCGGATCTCGCGCCAGCCGGACTAGTCCCGAAAGGTCGTCCACTCTCCCACGTCGTCGAGAACGGCGTCACCGGCCACGAGCGCGTGCTCGCCGCAGCGCAGTCGACCGTCCTCGTAACTCCAGACGGTCACCGGCGTCCGTGGCGCGGGACGGTTGTAGGCGCCCGCGATCCGCGCCACCTCATTGGTGAGGTTCACCTCGCCGTCGGTGAGCATCGCTCGCACCACGTCGGCGTGGGCGCTCGCGAGCGACGGCGCCTCCACGACGACGTCGCGAAGCGCGATGAGGGCGGCCAGCGTCTTCACGTCGCGCGCCGCGAGCTGGGCCGAGTAGTCGGCCCCGACGCGAAGCCAGACGCCCAGCGGTGCCGCGAGCCCCCCAGCCATCGACGCGGCGACCATGACCGTGTCGGCGTCGCGACAGGCAAAGACGATCGGGCGGGCGTTGGCGAGGCGCGCGACGTCGGCCCGTCGGGCGAACACGCTCACGAGCCGGAGCAGTTCCACGGCTAGGGCTGGAGGTCTTCTTTGGGGAGGCGCTCGATGTTCACGTCGCGGAACGTGAGGATTCGCACCGAGGGCACGAAGCGCGCCGCGCGGTACATGTCCCAGACCCACGCGTCGTGGAGGGTCACCTCGACGAGCGTCGGCGTGGTGTTCGCGCGTACCTCAACGGCGACGTCATTGGCGAGGTAGAAGCGGCGGTCCGTCTCGACGGCGAAGTCGAAGGTCCCCACGACCGCCTTGTATTCCTGGACTAACGCGAGTTCCAGGGTCGACTCGTAGTCGTCGAGCTCTTCCTCGCCCACCAGCGACTACGCGCGCTCGGTGACGCGGAGTTCCTTGATCTTGGCGGCGCGTCCGCGCAGGTCGCGCAGGTAGTAGAGCTTGGCCCGGCGTACGTCGCCGTAGGACTCCACTTCGATCTTGGCGATGGTCGGCGTGTGTACCGGGAAGGTGCGCTCCACCCCCACGCCGAAGCTGATCTTGCGCACGGTGAAGGTCTCCTGAACGCCGGAGCCCTGGCGGCGGATCACCACGCCCTGGAAGACCTGGACGCGCTGGCGAGTGCCCTCGGTGACGCGCACGTGGACCTTGAGCGTGTCGCCGGGGCGAAAGTCGGGCACGTCGTCGCGCAACGAGTCGCGGTCGACGAGGTCGGTCGGGTTCATGAGAGCGGTCCCTTTCGGATCACAGGCTTTAGAAGTTTAGCCGCTTCGACCGGTCTCATCCATCGGCGCGAATTCGTCCAACAGCGCCCGTTCGGGCTCGCTGAGCCCCCCGCGACGCTCGATGAGGTCACCGCGACGCGCGAGCGTGCGACGCAACGCCTGAGCGCGACGCCACCGCTCAATCCTCGCGTGATCGCCCGAGAGTAGAACTTCGGGCACACCGAGTCCGCGCACGGTGGCGGGCTTCGTGTACTGCGGGTACTCGAGGAGGCCCCGGGTGAAGGACTCGTCCGCGCTCGAAGCCTCGTTGCCGAGCGCCCCGGGCAGTAGTCGCACCACCGACTCGATGACGCACAGCGCGGCGAGCTCGCCGCCGGCGAGCACGAAGTCCCCGAGCGATAGCTCATCGTCGACGACGAGGTCGAGGACGCGTTGATCGAACCCCTCGTAACGCCCGCAGAGCAGCGTGAAACCCGCGAGCGCGCTGAGCGCCACGGCGCGCCTCGTGGTCAAAGACCCGACCCGACGGCGTCAGGGCGATCACCGGCCTCGGGAGGTCGGGGTGTTCCCTCAATCGCCGAGATAATGGGCTCGGCGCGCAGCACCATGCCCGCGCCACCCCCGTACGGGGTGTCGTCAACGCTGCGATGAACCCCGGTCGTCGGCGTCACGAAGATCGTGGAGCGACAGAGTCCAAAGACCCTCCTCGGCGGCACGACCGAGCACTGAGGTCGTCGCGTAGGCGGCGACAGCCTCGGGGAAAAGGGTCAAGACGTCGACGCGCAACGTCATTCGAAGAGCCCTTCGGGCGCCTCAATCTCGATGCGCGCGTTCGCCTCGAGTGCGGTGACGAAGGTGAGCGGCACGAGGGCGCCGGTGTCGAGCACCATGAGGTCGCTCGCCGGATTCGCCTCGACGCCGACGACGACGCCTCGGCGCACGCCGCTCGCGTCGACGACCTCGGCATCGTAGAGCTGATCGATCCAGATCACGTTCGGATCGTCGATGCGCGGCGCCGACAGGAGGACCCCGCGCCAGTGCTCCGCCTCCTCGCGCGAGTTGATGCGGTCGAACGTGACAAGGAAGCGCTCCCCGTGCGGCGCCGCTTCGATGACGCTTGAGGGGACCACGCTCGCTCAAGAGTGTCGCCCCCGCAGCGAGGCGCTCCCGGCGATCACTCCAAAGATCGACCTGCACCTGTCCGCGCAGCCCGTGCGCCTTGACGACGCGCCCGACTTCGAGCGTCTCGCGCTCGTCGGACATGGCTAGTCGACGATGTCGACGGAGGTCGTGACGCCGTCTCGCGCTCCCGCGGCGCCCACCAGCGCGCGGATCGCCTGCGCGGTGCGCCCGCGTCGACCGATGACGCGACCCATGTCGCCCGGTCCCACGCTCAACGAGAGGATGACCTTTCCCTGGCGCTCACTCACGTCGATCGAGACCGCACCGGGGTCCTCGGCGAGGGACTTGGCGATGAAGTCGAGCGTCGCGGCCGCCGTGGCCGCCCGTCCGCCCTCGGTCGCCTCGTTGCCGAGGTCGCCGTCGTCCTCGAAGTCGGCGTCACCCTCGTCGATGGTGTTGATGTCGCCGGGAACGTACTCGTCGTGGTTCACGACGTAGCCTTTGAGGCTTCGAACGCGTCGAGAGCGCCGCTGATCTTCAAGAGCTTCGCCACTCGTTCGGTCGGTTGGGCCCCGTGTTGGAGCCAGTGGAGGACCTTGTCGTTGTCGACCTTGAGCACCATCTCGGGCTCGGCCGCCGAGACGCCGCGGGGTTGGTAGGTGCCGACGATCTCGAGGAAGGCCCCGGAGCGGGCACGTCGGCTCTCGGCGGCGACGACGCGATAGGTGGGCTGCTTCTTCTTGCCCATTCGCACCAAGCGTAGTTTTACGGCCACAGCGTGATTCCCTTCGAGGCTTCTTGTTTCTGGAAGAACGGGTCGACGTACCCGAGCGTCAAAGTTTAGCGTTGTTTGGGCGGGGTCACTCTTCCGCCCTTCTTCTTCTTGCCTTTGGCGCCGCCACGCGAACTCGCCGACGCGCTCGCCATGCCCGCGCCGAGCGCTTCGAAGCCGGCGGGCAGCGACTCGCGACCAGCCGCCGCGCGACTCGCCAAGCTGGCGGCCCGTCCGAGGCCGCCAGGCATCGCGGGCGCTGCGCCGTTACCCATCTGGCGCATCATCTTGCGCATCTCGGCGAACTGCTTCAGCAGTTGGTTCACCGCACCGACGCTCGTCGCCGATCCCCGGGCGATGCGGGCTCGACGCGAGCCGTTGATGATGCTCGGCTCTCGACGTTCGCGCGGCGTCATCGAGCGCACGATTGCCTCGACGCGATTGAGCTCGCCGTCGTCGACGTTGCTCGCGGCCGTGCGCATCTCCTTCGTGACGCCCGGCATGAGCTTCATGAGCCCGCCCAACGAGCCCATCTTTCGCACCTGGGAGAGTTGGGCGAGAAAGTCGTCCAGGGTGAACGTGCCGCTCATCATCCGCCCGGCGGACTCGGCCACCACGTCGGCGTCCATCGTGCGCTCGGCCTGCTCGATCAGCGAGAGCACGTCGCCCATGCCGAGGATGCGAGAGGCCATGCGCTCGGGGTAGAAGAGGTCGAAGTCGCTGAGCTTCTCCCCCGAGGAGGCGAAGACCACGGGTCGGCCGACGACGCCGCGGGCCGAGAGCACGGCGCCGCCGCGCGCGTCGAAGTCGAGCTTGGTGACGATGAGACCCGAGAGTTCGAGCGTCTCGTGGAAGCTTCGCGCGGTGTGCACCGCGTCCTGGCCGGTGACCGCGTCGATCACGAGGAACGTGTAGTCCGGCGAGGCGATCCGCGAGATGGCGCGCACCTCGTCCATCAACGCCTCGTCGATCGCCAGACGTCCGGCGGTGTCGAGAACGACGACGTCGCGCCCTAGTCGCGTGGCTTCCTCGAGCCCTCGGCGCACGACCTCGACGGGCGTCGTCGCCTCGGAGAAGACGTCGACGCCAATCTGCGCTTGCGAGCACGCGCAGTTGCTCGACCGCCGCTGGTCGTTGCAGGTCCGCCGCCACGAGGTACGGCTGGCGACCCTGCTGCTTGAACCAGTTCGCGAGCTTCGCCGCGGCCGTCGTCTTGCCCGCGCCCTGGAGTCCGGCGAGCAGGACGACCGTCGGTGGCCTCGAGGCGTAGTTGATCTTGAGCGGACCGGCGCCGAGCACCTCGACGAGCTGGTCGTGGACGGCCTTGATGACCTGCTGGCCCGGGGTCAGGCTCTGGCTGAGGGCCTCGCCGCTCAGGCGTTCGCGCACCGCGTCGAGGAAGGCGCGCACCACGCCGAGCTCGACGTCGGCCTCGAGCAGGGCTTCGCGCACGTCGCCGAGAGCGTCGTCGAGGTCGGCGTCACTCAGGCGTCCGCGTGAGCGAAGTGAGACGCTCAGGCGCTCGAGGCGTTCGCTGAGGGCGTCAAACATGGTCCAGCCAGGCTACTGTGACGCCCCCAACAGCGAATCGACGAAGGTCTCCGGGTCGAAGACGATGAGGTCCTCGGGTCCCTCGCCGACACCGACGAACTTGACCGGAATCGCGAGGTCGCGCTCGATCGCGACGACGATACCCCCGCGGGCCGTGCCGTCGAGCTTCGTGAGGACGATGCCGGTCACGCTTGCCGCCTGCAGGAACTCGCGCGCCTGACTCAGCGCGTTCTGACCCGTCGTCGCGTCGAGCACCAACAGGGTCTCGACGACCTGACCCGGTTCACGATCGGCCACGCGACGAACCTTCGCGAGCTCGTCGAGCAGGTTGGTGCTGTTGGCCCGGCGTCCGGCGGTGTCGGCGAGAACCAGGTCGATGCTGCGCGACTTCGCGCGACCGATCGCGTCGTGGACGACCGACCCGGGGTCCGCGCCCTCGGCGGCTCGCACGATCTCGGCGCCGGTGCGCTGCGCCCACTGCTCGAGTTGGTCGGCCGCGGCGGCGCGAAACGTGTCGCCGGCCGCCAGCAGCACCGTGCGACCCTCGTTGCGCTCTCGCTGGGCGAGCTTCCCGATGGTCGTCGTCTTGCCAACGCCGTTCACGCCGACGAACAGCCACACCGGGACGCGACCGTGATCGGCCGTCACCTTCACCGAGCGTTGCAACGTGAAGGAGCCGAGCAGGATCGTGCGCAACGCCGTCGCGACGCCGTCGGGCGCGCCGTGAGCGCGCAGCTCCTCGAGCACCTCGCGCGTGGTCGCGACGCCCACGTCGCTGCGCAGCAAGACCTCTTCGACCACGCCGAGCTGCTCGGTGCTGAGTTGGGGCGCTCCCCCCATCCAACGCACCTTGTCGAAGACCCCCCGTGAGGAGGAGAGTCGCTGGCCGAGCGACGCGGCGTCTTGGAGCATGGGTAGGGGTGCGGTCGTCTCCACCAGGACGTCGGGCATCGCGGCGCGCTCGGGAACGGCGATGGGGAGTCGTCGACGCTGTCGGCGACGCACGAGAAGGATCAGCGCCACGATGACCACGACCGCGACCACGATGTAGAGAGCGATCACGCCATCACGCTCTCGTCCTCGACGTCGCGCGTCACGCGCTGGCTGACGACCTTGGAGGAGGCGCCGGGCACCATCGTGACGCCGTAGAGCACGTCGGCCGCCTCCATCGTTCGCTTCTGGTGCGTGACGATGAGGAGCTGGGCCTCCTCGCGAAACTCGTCGACCAGGCTTAAGAAACGCTGGAGGTTTACGTCGTCGAGCGCGGCTTCGACCTCATCCATGAGATAGAAGGGCGACGGTCGCGAGCGGAAGACCGCGAAGAGGAACGCCAGCGCCGCCATCGAGCGTTCACCGCCCGAGAGGAGCGAGATGCGACGCACGTTGCGGCCCATTGGTCGCACCTCGATCTCGACGCCGGTGTTGAGCGGGTCGTCGGGTTCGCTCATATTGAGCCGCCCCTGGCCGCCGGGAAAGAGCATGGCGATGAGCGAGGAGAAGTGTTCGTTGACGTCGGCGAAGGCCGTAGTGAAGATCTGCATGATCTCCTCGTCGAGCGCGCGCAAGACCTCCTGGAGTCTCACGACGCGCGTGGCGCACGTCACTCACCTGCGCGTCGAGCTCCTTGTAGCGGTCTTCGAGCGTGGCCAACTCCTCGAGGGCGAGCGGGTTGATAGGGCCGAGGGAGGTCATGCGCGCCTCGAGTTCGGCAACGCGCGCCTCCAGCGTGACGTCCTTCGGGGAGGTCGAGCAGCGGCGCGGGACCCATCTCGTGGGGCTCGACTCCGAGATCGCGGCGAATCTGCTCGTGCACGTTCGCGACCTTCACCGCGACTTCGGCCTGCTCGATCTCGTGACGCCGCATCACCTCGCCAAGCTCGTTGAGCCGCAAGTCCGCGTCATGGCGGGCACGCCGCACCGCCTCGAGGGTCTCGGCGCTCGCCGCGGGTGGCCTCGAGCTGCTCGCGATAGGTCGAGTCCATCGCTTCCTGGGCGACGTGAATCTCATCGGTGGCGCGCTCGACGAGGGCGGCGAGTCGTGCGAGCACCTGACGGTCGAACTCGAGCGCTTGGCGCTTCGTGGCGGCCGCGTCACGCTCGCCCGCGCGTCCCTCCAAGCGCTGCTCAATCTCCGCTCGACGTTGACTCGATGAATCGCCGCCGCTCAGCGAACTCGGCCTCGCTGCGCGAGAACGCGGTGGACTCCTCTTCCAGGGCGAGTCGCTGGGCGCCCAGCGATCGACGCGCTTCCCCGCGAAGCCGGTCGCGCTCGAGGGCGTTTCTCACGTCGAGCTTCGAGATTGGGCAGAAGCTCCCGCTGGGTCAGCAGTTCGACGTCGACCGTGATGATCTGACCGGCGAGGTCGGCCGCCTCTTCGTTGGCGCTCTCACTCAGGTGGACGAGCTCGTCACTCTCACGCGAGAGCCGCTCGATCTCGCGGCGGAGCCGTTGCACCTCGGCGAGCGCGTCCGACGCCCGCGTCGTCGCGAGGACGACGCGGGCCGTGGCGACGCCGTATTCATCCTCGGCGCGTTCACGACGCTCCCGAGTGTGCGTGAGTTCGTCGTGGGCGTCGCTCGCGGCGCCGCGCGCGTCACTGACCGTGCGCGAACTGACGAGCTTCTCGCCGGAGGCGAGGCGCCATCCGCCTGGGGCGAAGCGATCACCGTCGTTCGTGACGATCGTCAAATCGGGATTCGCGAGCGCTACCTCGAGCGCTGACTCCCAGTCCTGCGCCACGAACGCCTTGCCGACGAGGACCTGGAGCGCCCACGTCGCTTGTGCCGGCGCGTCAGCGCGCGCCCGCGTGAACTCGCGTAGCGCCCGCGTGCCCGAAGGAGCGGCGAGCGACGCGGCCGAGATCTCGCCGACGGGCACGACGCTTCCGCCTCCGCCATCGCGACGCAGCGCGGCCAACACTGCTCGCGCCGGTCGCTTCCCCGAGACGACCGTGGCAGCGAGCGACGCACCAGCCGCGGCCTCGACGGCGCGCTCATAGCCGGGGTCGATCTCGATCAGCTCGAGCAATGGACCCAACACGCCGTCGAGCCCCGCGACAGCGTCCCATCCCGACCCACCGGCAAACTCGTCGAACGCGCGGGCCAGCGTCTCCGCTCGAGCGCTCGCCTTCGCGGCTGTCTGTTCGGCCCCAATCAGCGCGGCCTCGGCCGCTTGGCGCTCGAGACTCGTCTCCCCCAGTTCGACCTCGGCGCTCTGCTGCTCCATGAGCGCTTCGTCCAGCGCACGCTGCGCTTCGGAGGCCGCCTGATGAGCGCGCTCGTGCGCCGACGTGACTTCGCCACCACGCAGTTGGGTCGCCGCGAGACGATCGCGGGCGCGCCGTTCGCTTTCCTGAAGTGAGTCGAGCGAACGCTCGAGCAGCGCGATCTGTTCTCGGGCGCTGGCGAGCGCTGCTTCGTCACTCTGCGACGAGGGGGCCGACAACGCCGCCTCGTGGCGCGCCTCGGCCTCGTCGAGGAGTCGTCGTGACGCCGTCAGTGCCTCACGACGTCCGATGAGGGAGCGCTCCTCATCCGTGAGCGCTGTCGAGTTCACTCGCGAGCTGCGCGGCGTCGGCTTCGAGCGTAGCGATGACGTTCTCGTCGGCCGAGGCGATCAACGCCTGGCGAAGTGAACGGTCACGCTCGGCGATGATCGAGGTGGTGCCGCGCGCTCGCTCAGCCAGCCCCTGCAGCGTGCCGAGGGTCGAGGCGAGCACCTCCTCGCGCCGTGACGCCATCTCGGCGGCCGCCGCGGTCGACTTGCGCGTCGAGCGTGACGCAGTTCGTGGCGAAGTTCGCGCTCGCGCACCGAGGACTCTTCGAGGGCGCTTTCCAGCTCGCGGCGGCGCTGCTCGAAGTTATTGAGCCGTCGGGCGAACAGCGCGTGGCGCGCGTCGCGGAGCTCTGCCTCGACGTCGGCGTAAGCTGCGCGCGGACGCCGCTTGGCGTTCGAGTGGACGCATCTGGCGGCGCACCTCGCGCACGAGGTCGCCGAGGCGTTCGAGGTTCTCTTGGGTTGAGGCGAGGCGCCGCTCGGAGCGTTCCTTTCGGCGGCGGTGCTTCAGCACGCCAGCCGCCTCTTCGATCACCGCTCGCCGGTTCTCGGGATTGGACGTAAAGGATCGAGTCGAGCTGGCCCTGGCCGATGATCATGTGCTGCTGGCGGCCGACGCCTGAGTCGCCCGAGGAGTTCCTGGACGTCGAGTAACCGACAGGTCGTGCCGTTGATCGCGTACTCGGAGTCCCCGTTTCGAAAGAGCGTGCGCGAGATCGTCACCTCGGCGCCGTCGATGGCGAGTCGGCCCGAGGAGTTGTCCAACGTGAGGGCCACCTCGGCGCGCCCGAGCGCGGGGCGGTTCGCCGTGCCCATGAAGATGACGTCATCCATTCGCGAGCTGCGCAACGCCCGGGTGCTCTGGGCCCCGAGGACCCAGGTGACGGCGTCGACGACGTTGGATTTGCCCGATCCGTTGGGTCCGACGACCGCGGTCACCCCGGGTCTCGAACTCCAAAACGGTGGTGTCAGCGAAGGACTTGAAGCCCTTCATCGTCAAACGCTTAAGAAACACGCCCTGACGCTAGCAACCTTCGCGTCGAAAACCGGACCCTACGCCTGGCACTTCGCGCAGAAGAACGTGCCACGACCGCGCACCGTTTCACGTCGTATCGATTGGCGGCACTGGTAGCAGGCCAGGCCCTCGCGGTTATAGACCTGGTGGAACAGTTGGAAGTTGCCGGGCCGCGCGTCGGGGTCGACGAACTGCTCGTCCTCGAGCGTCGAGCCGCCGTGCTTGATGGCCTCGGTCAGCACCTCGCTGATCGCGCGGTGCAGGCGGCGGATCTCGATGGTGGAGAGCGACTCGGCCGGTCGGTCGAAGCGCAGACCGGAGGCGAAGAGGATCTCGTCGGCGTAGATGTTGCCGATTCCCGCGATGATGTCCTGGTCGACGAGCACCGCCTTCAGCGGCGTCGAACGGCTGCGCAAGACGGCGGCGAAGCGGTCCCAGCCGATCTGATCCTCGAAGGGGTCGAGCCCGAGGTGCGCCAGTTCGGGCACGGCCCTGCGCAGCGCCAGGCCGTCGCCGCCGATGGAGAGCCGGGCGAACTTCGAGATCTCGACGGGCGGATCGCTCTCGCCCGGGGCGACCGAGACGTAGAGCTCCCCGAAGGTGCGCGGGTCCACGTAGCGCAGTTCGCCGCCCTGGACGAAGATGAAGACGACGTGCGTGTGCTTGGGCCTGGGGTCCTTCGGACTCTTCGCGCGGAGCAACTGGCCGCTCATGCCGAGGTGGATGACGAGGTGCGTCGAGTTGTCGAGTCCGAGGACGAGGTTCTTGCCGAGGCGCTGGACGCGACTTCGATGGCGTGACCCTCGACCATGGCGCGAAAGTCCTTGGCCGTCTTATGTCGGCGTACCGCTCGACCGTTCGTCACCGAGGCGCCTTGATCTTCTTGCCAATGAGGTCGCGCGAGAGCGACACGCGCACCGTCTCCACCTCGGCGAGCTCAGGCATCGCGTGCTCACGCCACGCGGCGTCGCGCGGCCTCGGCTTCGGCGCTCTTCTTCGAACGACCAGCGCCAGACGCCTCGAGGTCGGGGCCGACGTGCACGGACGCCACGAAGGTCGACGGCGTGCGGCGGCCCGCTCGACGTCACGTCGTAGTGCGGCGAGCCAGGCCGCGCGCCTCGGCCCACTGGCGCAGGCGAGTCTTGGGATCGACGTCGCCGGGGCGCGGAGGCCGCGCGGCCACGTCACTCGTCGAGCGACGTTTGCACGAAGGTCTTCGCGACGTCGTAACCTCGCTCGAGGTAGAGCGCGGCGACCAAGGCCTCGAAGGCGTCGGCGAGGAGTGACGGGCGCTCGAGCGCCGCCCTCCTTCTTCACGCCGCGCCCGACGCGCATCGAGCTCGCCGAGCGTCGAGACGCGTGCGCGGCGTCGCGCGAGCGCCGCCTCGTTCACGACCCGACTTCGCACCAAGGACCCGGTGCCCTCGTTGAGATCGGGGTAGCCAGTGACGATGAGGTCCGCGATCGCGAGGTCGACGACCGCGTCGCCAAGGAACTCGAGCCGTTCGTTCGAGGCGACACCGTGCTCGGCGGCGTAGCTCGAGTGGGTCAGCGCGGTCTCGAGCAACGGGCTCGACGCGGCGAGGCCGACGCGCTCGGCCAGTGACATCAAGTGACGTGACCGAAAGGCTCACGGGCCTCGTTAGGTCGACCTGCAACTTGTCGGCGACGTAGTCGACGGCGTCGCGAACGCTAGGCCAAGCCCTCGAGATCCTCGTCGTCGATATGAAAACCGGTCGTGTTGGTGGAGAAGCTCTCCTCGAGCGCCTCGACCAGTTCGATCAGGGCGAGCGAGTCCGCGCCGAGGTCCGAGAACGAGACGTCCTCGCCAATGTCCGACGGGCTCATCTCGAGGATCTCAGCCAATTGGCCACGGACCAGGACCAAGATTGCCGCACGATCCATCGGTGCGGCGGGATCAGCTCGCCATTACGCCTCCTTTGATGTGCAGACCAAGACTACTGAGCGACGGCCGCCAAACGCCTGGTTAGGCCACTTGATCAGGTCGGATGGTTGAGCGTAATTTCTGCGACGACCTGCGCGTCGTCCATCTCGGCGGCGACGCGCAGGGCGTTCATGATGGCGGTCGCGTTCGACGAACCGTGACTGATGACGCATATTCCGTTGACGCCGAGCAACAGGGCACCGCCCTGAGTCTCCGGCGTGAGTTTCGACGGCAACCGGCAACAGGTATTCGAAGAGCACCGTCGCCGGCGGCCTTGGTCTCTTCGTTGGTGTCGATCGACCGAGAGCAGGGTCGAGAAGATGAAACCCAGCGCCCCCTCGAGGGTCTTTAGCGCGACGTTGCCGGTGAAGCCGTCGGTGACGACGACGTCGACCGGTGAGGGCATGAGGTCGCGGCCCTCGACGTTGCCTACGAAGTTGATCGTCGACAGCGCACTCAGGAGCTCGTGGGTGGCCTTCACGAGCGGCGTGCCCTTGGTCGCCTCCTCGCCGATCGAGAGCAGACCGACGCGCGGACGACTCGACGTGGTAGTAGCGCCTTGACGAAGGTAGTCGCCATCAGGGCGAACTGCACGAGCATCTCCGGCGTGCACTCGGCGTTCGCGCCGGCGTCGACGAGAACCATCGGCGAGCGCCCGGGATTGGGGATCGGCGTCGCGATGCAGGGGCGATGCACGCCCGGCAGCCGGCCCATGCGCAAGGAGCGCCGAGGCCATCGTGGCGCCGGTGTTGCCGGCCGACACCATCGCGCTCGCCACGCCGTCGCGCACGAGTTCGGCCGCGCGCACGAGCGAGGAGTCCTTCTTCTTTCGCACGCTCGCGCCGGGGTCGTCGTCCATGGCGATGACCTCGGTGCAGGGGAAGACCGCGCAGCCCGAGGGGGTCGCCGAGCAGTTCGGGCACGCCGACGAGGATGACCGAGAGACCGAGTTCGTCGACGGCACGGCGGGCACCCGCGATGATCTCTTTGGGAGCGAAGTCACCACCCATCGCGTCCAAGGCGATGGGCAGGCTCAACTCAGTTGACCTCTACCGCGACGCGACCCTTGTACCAGCCGCAGTTCGGGCACACGACGTGGGGCAGCTTCGAGGTCGCGCACTGTGGGCAGACGCTGCGCGCGGGCGTCTCCAGGCGCCAGTTGGCCGCACGACGGCTGCGGGTCTTGGCTTTGCTGGTCTTGCGCTTGGGAACGGCCATCGATCTTCTCTCTCAGTTGAAGGGCGGCCCGTCACGCCCCGTTGGACCCCTCGGACTCGGGGTCCGCGAATTGGAGTCCGTCCAGTGTAGCCCAGCGTGGATCGAGAGGCGCCTCGCAGTCGCACGTCGCCTCGTTGCGATCGATCCCGCACGTGGGACAGAGACCCTTGACAGTCGCTACGGCACAGCGGCGCGAGTGGCAGGTCCAAGAAGATGGCGTCGTGGGCCATCGGCGCTAGGTCGATGAAGTCGTCCTCGATGGGATACGACATGTCGTCGAGCGCGGTCTCGTCGACGAATCGCTCGCTCACCGCGACCTCTGATCGACCGAGCACCGGCGCCGAGCACCGTCGACAGACGCCGTGCCAGGGTGCCTCCACGCTGACCCTTCGCGCGCAGCCCCCCGCTGAAGCTCTCGAGACGAACCCGCACGTGTACCAGGGCCTCGGGAAAGACGTCGGTCTCGACGGGCCACGCGGGACGAACTCGTGGCGCTCGTCAAAGGGCGCCTCGAAGTCGAGCTCGAGCGTTGTGGGTACGCCGCGCAGCAGTTTGGCGACCGGGACGAGGTAGGGCGAGGACACGGCCACCGCCTAGAAGGAGTCCTGGTCGAAGAACGAGCCCTCTCGCTCGGTCGGAATCGGCGTACTCGGCGAGGGGCGCCGGCGAGAGGAAGTCCTCAGCCGGTAGCTCGCCGGTCAGCATCGTGTCGGGCAGTCCCTGGGCGCTCAGCCGCTCGCGTCCCGAGTGAGCCGTCTTAAGCAACCGTTCGAGCACGATCTCGAAACCCCCGAGCTTGCCGTCGATGAAGTCCTCGGACTGGTTGATCATCTGAGCCGCGCCTGGGCGCGGGCGTCGGCGATGATCTGCTTCTGCCTTCAGGCGTGACTGGCGCACGATCTCGGTCTTGTCGACCATGCGCGCCGCCTCGGCGCGGACCTGGTCCATGAGCTGCTGGGCCTTTTGAACCTCGGCCGCCATGAGCTCCTCGCGATCGCGCAGCGCCCAGCGGGCCTCGCGGATCTCGTCGGGCAGGCTGTGCAGGGCCTGCTCGAGCAGGCCCATCACCTCGTCGCGCGGCGATCAGCGCGGAGTTCGAGAGTGGCATCTGCTTGGCGTTGGCGACGATCTCGATGAGGTCGCGCAGGTCCGCCTCGATGTCGCGGCGCACGTGGCGGGCGCTCGGCTCCGGGTACTCCTCGGGTCCTCGTAGCCGTCAAAGGTCGTCATGCGCGACCCCCTGGGAACTTTCCGACCAGGCGTTTGGCGACCGCGGCCGGGCACGAAGGACGAGACGTCACCGCCGTAGCGGGCCACCTCGCGCAGCAGCCGCGAGGCGATGAAGGAGTGGTGGGAACTCGAGGGGAGGAACAGGGTCTCCACGCCCGAGAGCGAGCGGTTCATCTGGGCCATCTGCAGCTCGCTCTCGAAGTCCGAGACCGCGCGCAGGCCCTTCACGATGGCGGTCGCGTTCGACGTCGCGGCGACGTTCACGAGCAGCGTCGAGATCGAGACGATCCGCACGTTTTCGAGGTGCGCGACCGATTCGGCGATCATGTCGCGGCGCTCCTCAAGGTCGAAGAGCGCCTCGGACTTCTGGGGGTTGCGGATCGCGGCGACCACGATCTCGTCGAAGATCTGGCGAGGCCCGCTCGACGATCTCGAGGTGCCCGTTGTGGAAAGGGTCGAACGAGCCCGGAATGAGACCAACCGTCACGCGTCGCCCCCTTGTCCGGTTCCAACATCGTTACGAGCGTAGTGCCGTAGCGCTTCGTTTTGGTCACTCGATCCAGCCCTCGGGCGCGTCCATGATGCCGGTCGTTCTCGACGATCACGCGCGACGCGACCACGCCGCGCAGCACGCTCGCGAGGTCGAGTGGACCGTAGGGCGGGTCGGCCAACACGAGGTCGAGGTCGTGCGGTGGGTCCCAGAGCGGAAGGCCGGCGCGCACGAAGACCGCCTCGGCGCCGAGTCGCAGCGGCTCGAGGTTGGTCTTTGTCGCAGCGAGGCACGCCGGATCGGCGTCGACGAAGTAGACCTTCGCCGCGCCACGGCTCAGCGCTTCGATGCCCATGGCGCCCGAGCCGCAGTAGAGGTCCGCGACGACAAGGTCGTGCAGTCCGCCGCGGCTCTCGAGCATGGAAAAGATCGCCTCGCGGGCGTAGTCGGTTGTGGGGCGCACGCTTGGCGGCAGCTTCGCCTTGAGCGGACGCCCGCGGGCCGACGCCACCAATTACTCGCATGCTCTCAAGGGTAGGTCCGTCCTCAGGACCGAAAGAGATAGGCAACCTCTTCCTCGTCGATGAACAGTCGCGAGTTCGTCCTCCACCGCCGCGAGCGTCGGGTCCGCCGCCACGGTCGAAGCCGCGAGTCCCTGGGCGAAGCGATCAGTAGCTCCTCGTCGGTGCGCAGCGACGCCAGGCGAAGGTCGCTGCGACCTTGTTGGCGGGAGCCGAGCAGGGTCCCCTCGCCGCGCAGATCGAGGTCGATCTCGGCCAGCGCGAAGCCGTCGGTGGACTCGCTTCGAGCGCCCGAAGGCGCGCCTCGCGCCGTCCTCGGTGGGCGCCTCGCCGAGCAGATAGCAGTAGCTCTGTAGTCCGCTGCGGCCCGACGCGCCCGCGCAGCTGGTGGAGTTGGGCCAGACCGAAGCGCCAGGCGTCCTCGATGACGATGACCGTGGCCTCGGGCACGTCCACGCCGACTTCGATCACGACCGTCGCGACCAGTACCTCGAGTTCGCCGGCGCGGAACTGGTTCATCACCTCTTCTTTCTCGAGGCTCTTCATCTGACCGTGTAACAGGCCGACGGAGAGTCCGCGCAGTTCTTCCAGGGCGAGTCGCGTGCGCTCCTCGACCGCGCTCGTCGCTTCGATCTTCTCCGAGCCCTCGACCAGTGGGCAGATGACGTAGGCGCGCCGACCGGCGACGACCTCCTCGCGCACGCGCTGCCAGCAGGCGGCGACCTCGTCGTTGTCGCGCGCCCACTTCGTCGCGATCTCCCGGCGTCCGGCGGGTATCTCGTCAAGCACCGACAGGTCGAGGTCGCCAAAGAGCACCATGGCGGCGGTGCGTGGGATTGGGGTCGCGGTCATGACCAACAGGTCCGGGTCGAGGCCCTCAGCCGAGCGCTGACGTCCCTCATCGACGAGGACGGCACGCTGCTCGACGCCGAAGCGGTGCTGCTCGTCAATCACGATGAGTCCGAGCGCGCGAAAGCGAACGTCCTCACTGAGGAGCGCGTGCGTCCCGACGACGACGTCGACCGATCCAGTCGCGAGCCCCTCGAGGATCGCCTGGCGCTCCTTCGCGCGAACGCGTCCGGTGAGTAGCTGCACCGAGAGCGGTCGATGACCCGCGAGCACGGTGTCGTCGCGCACACTGAGGCCCGCGACGTCACTGCGCAACGAGGCGAGATGCTGCTCGGCGAGGACCTCGGTCGGCGCGAGGATGACGCTCTGGCGCCCGCCGTCGCGCGCCGCCAGCATCGCCGTGAGGGCGACCACCGTCTTTCCCGACCCGACGTCGCCCTGTAGCAGTCGGTGCATGGGCCGTGCGCTGTCCATGTCAGCCGCGATCTCCGCCAGCACCCGGCGTTGCGCCCCCGTCAAGACGTAGCGATGGCCGGCGAGAAACCGGCGCACGAGGGAGTCGTCCTCACTGAGCGGTGCGCCCGGTTCGACGTCGAGGGCGCCCACGTTGAACTCGTGGCGAATGCCGGCGGACGCCTCCTCAAAGAGGCGGCGGCGCAGCGCGACGAGCAGCTGGAGCCGCCAGAACTCGTCGAAGGCGAGTCGCCGGCGCGCCGTCGCCGCGTCCGCGAGGTCCCGGGGCAGGTGGATGCGCCGGTAGGCCTCCGTTCGATCAACGAGGTCGAGGTCGATTCTCGCGAGCTCGTCAATGGGATCAAAGAGAGGACCGGCCCGACGGAGCGCCTCCTCGATGAAGCCACCCATCTCCCAGCTGGTGAGCCCCGCCTTGCCCGAGGCCGGGTAGATGGCGACGACGCGACCGACCTTCGAGGGGTCGCGCTCCTCCCCCGAGGCGCCGACGATGACGTCCACCACGGGATTGGTCATCTGACGCTGGCCCTTGTAGTCGCTGACCTTGCCGAAGAACAGCGCCTGGACCCCCAGGGCGAGTTGCTGTTCGCGCCACGCCTGATTGAAGAAGACGACCCGCAGCGAGTCGACGAGATCGCTCACCACGACCTCGACGATCGCCCGTCCCTGGCGTGACCGTCGCGCTTTCACCGACTGCACCTCCCCGAAGACCGCGGCCTCGTCGCCGACGTTGAGGTCGGACAGGTCCAGGCGCTTCGTCCGGTCGACGTAGCGCCGCGGGTAGACGGTGAGTAGATCGAAGACGCTGTGGATCCCGAGCGAGGCGAGAGCGGCCGCGCGCCGCTCACCGACGTGGCGGATCCGCTCGACCGAGACGTCGCCTAGTGAGGAGAGTCGTCGCGCAGCGTCGCTCACTCGAGGCCGAAGTAGTAGGGGTAGTGGCGGCTGGCCACCATGGTGCACTTCGACGCCAAGCTGGGGGAACTCCTCGCCGATGAAGTCGGTTATCGCGGCGCGTGTTGGCCGGGGATGACCCGTCGCCCTCGATGATGGTCAGCAGTTCGTGGTCCGGTTGCACCAGCTTCGCCAAGAGCTGGTTGCTGGCCGCGGCGATCGAGTCAGCCGACCGAGAGCACGCCCGCGGGCCCGAGCCCGATCCAGTCACCCTCGCGCACCTCACCCACGTCGGTCGCCGTGTCGCGCACCGCCTGGGTCACCTCGCCCGCCACCACGTTGCACGCCGAGGCGCGCATCGCCTCGGCGTTCGCTGCGGCTGAGGCGTCGGGGTCGTAGTTCAGTAGGGCGGCGAACCCCTCGACGATCGAACTCGTCGGCACGACGGTGACGGTCTGCCCGACGAGTCCGTCGACCTGCTCGGCCACCGGTCGGATGTTCTTGTTGTTCGGCAGGATCACGACCTCCGAAGAACCCGTCGCGTGTACCGCCGCCACGAGGTCCGCCGTCGAGGGGTTCATCGACTGCCCCCCGGTCACGAGTTGGCGCACGCCCAGCGAGCGGAAGATCCGTCCGATCCCCTCGCCGACGACGACCGCGACGACCGAGGTCGCCGGCGGCTCGTCGGGTGACTCGACGGTGGAGTCGGCGGCGGCCTCGCGGACCCAACGCTCCTCGAGCACCTGTTCGTTGAGGTCGGTGACGCGGATGTCGCGCGGACGTCCGGCGTCGAGTGCCGGCCTCGATGGCCGCCCCGACGTCATTGGTGTGGATGTGGCAGTTGTAGAGCCCCTCGTCGCCGACGATCACGATCGAGTCGCCGATGCCGGCCCACACGTCGCGAAAGGCGTGCATCTTGGCGTCGTCGGCGTCAAGCAGGTACATCACCTCGTAACGCAACTCGCCGGGGTCGACGCCGCTCGACGGCTGCTCGTGCACGTGGACGACGATCGAGTCGGCGTCGGGAGCGACCGGCAGCTCGTCGTCGGCGACGACGTAA
Organism: uncultured Acidimicrobiaceae bacterium; assembly: GCA_963823815.1. GTDB lineage: Bacteria > Actinomycetota > Acidimicrobiia > Acidimicrobiales > RAAP-2 > RAAP-2. The sequence continues at coordinate 691,933 of CAWGMU010000002.1, read as the reverse complement.
CAGAGCGCGTCGAAGAAGAGCACCAGCCCCGCGCCGCCCGCGTCGACCACCCCTGCCTGTTTCAGGATCGCGAGCTGATCGGGGGTCCTCGCGAGCGCCTCCTTCGCCTTGTCGCGCGCGCCGTGGGCGAGCGCGACGAGGTCGTCTTCGTGATCCCGTGCTCCCTCGGCCCCCGCGCTCGCGACCGACAGGATCGTCCCTTCGACCGGGCGCAACACGGCGCGTCGGGCCAGTTCATCGGCGTGGGTCAGGGCGCGGGCGAGAGCCGGCGCACGGATCCCCCCGCCGCTCGGCACCTCCTCAACGAGTCCGCGCAGTAGTTGGGAAAGGATCACGCCCGAGTTGCCCCGCGCGCCCATCAACGAGCCGTGGGCGATGGCCTTGGCGACCTCGCTGAAGCTCGGCGTCGCCGTTCAGGGCCTTAAGTTCGCCGATGACCGCCTCGATCGTGAGTGACATGTTGGTCCCGGTGTCACCGTCGGGCACGGGGTAGACGTTCAACCGGTTGATGACCGCGCGATGGGTCTTCAGGAGCTCGCCGTAGGTGGCGATGACCGAACGCAAGTCGTCAACCGACAGCGTCGAGGGAGTGGTCATCGGTGACGATGCTACAATGGACCTTCGGTTTAACCGCCCGGCGCTCGGGCGATAGGAGAACGTTCACCATGGCCTCTGTCTGCGAACTCTGTGGCAAGAAGCCGTCCTTCGGGATGAACGTCTCGCACTCCCACCGTCGCACCAAGCGCCGCTGGAACCCGAACATTCAGCGAGTGCGTGCACTCATCAACGGCACGCCCCAGCGCGTGAACGTCTGCACCGGCTGCTTGCGCTCGGGCAAGGTTACAAAGCCCACGCGTTCGAACATCCCCGCCTGAAGCTAGAACGGGTGCTCGAAGCCCCGACGGATGAACTCCTCGCCGTTTAAGGTCCGCACCGAGGGATCGGCGACGACGACCCCGATGGTGAGCGGTGCGCGCAGACCCCGGTCGAAGAAGATCATGCGAAGTCGACCGGGATCGTTCGTCGCGATGACCAACTCGTAGTCCTCGCCGCCGCTGATCGCCTCCTCCTCGGTGGCGCCCACGGCGACGGGGACGTCGAACAGTTGAAAGCCGACGTCCGAGCTGTCAGCCAATCGGTGCAGGTCGAGCGCCAGCCCGTCGCTCAAGTCCATCATCGCGTGGGCGTGGGCGCCGCGCGCCGCCATTCCCTCGGCCAGTCGTGGCCAGGGACGCCGGTGCGCCTCGACGAGTTCGTCCGAGAGCGCCGCGCCGTCACGTCGGCGGCGGAGCCCGGCCGCCGCGCGCCCGAGCGGCCCCGTCACCAGTAGTTCGTCGCCCTCCTTCGCCCCGCTGCGCAGGACCGCCCCTCGTCCAGGACACTCGCCGAAGACGGTGACGGCGACCGCGACCTCGCGTCCGCTCGAGAGGTCGCCGCCGACCATCGGGGGTGTTCGCGAGCGCCGCCGCCTCGGCGACGCCGCGGTGCAACGCGTCGAGGTCCGTGCCCGCGGGTGCGGTCACCGCGACCACGAGACCCCGCGGGCGCGCGCCCATCGCGGCGAGATCGGACAGCGCCGCCATCACGGCCTTGTACCCGAGGTCGCCCAGGCTGAAGAGTGCGGCGTCCAGGTGGACGCCGAGAACCGCCACGTCGGTGCTGATGATCGCCTCGCCCACGAAGGGCGTGAGAACCGCGGCATCATCGCCGATGTGGCGCTCGCCGCGGGGCACCGATTCGACCGTGACAATTTTGGCTATACGCTCCAATACGTCATCTTCGTGCTGGCTTCGTTCCTTGGCTTGGGTCAGTCGGCGCGCTCATGGAGCTGATCGCCGGTATCGCGCCGTAAAGGGACGGCGTGAAGAGTGCAGAACGAGGACGTGGTGACGTACCCAACCAAGAACAAGCAATTGATCGAGTGGGTCGAAGAAGTGGCGCGGCTCACAACCCCTGATCGTATCCACTGGTGCGACGGATCGGCCGACGAGTACGACGCGCTCTGCCAGCTGCTCGTCGACAACGGCACCTTCACCAAACTCTCCGAGGCGAAGCGACCCAACAGCTACTACGCCGCGTCCGACCCCGGCGACGTCGCGCGCGTCGAGGACCGGACGTTCATCTGCTCGACGAGGGAGATCGACGCGGGTCCGACCAACAACTGGCGCGAACCGGGCGAGATGCGCGAGACGCTTAACACGCTCTTCGCGGGCTCGATGAGCGGTCGCACCATGTACGTCGTGCCGTTCTCGATGGGACCGCTCGGCTCCAACATCTCGCACATCGGCGTCGAGATCACCGACTCCGCCTACGTCGCCGTCTCGATGCGGATCATGACGCGCATGGGCACGGGCGCGCTCGAGGTCCTCGGTGACCGTGGCGACTTCGTGCCGTGCCTGCACTCGGTCGGGATGCCCCTCGAGCCGGGCCAGGCGGACGTGCCCTGGCCGTGCGACGCCGAAAACAAGTACATCGTCCACTTCCCCGAGACTCGCGAGATCATCTCCTTCGGCTCGGGCTACGGCGGCAACGCGCTGCTCGGCAAGAAGTGCTTCGCCCTGCGTATCGCCTCGGTGCTCGCGCGCGACGACGGCTGGCTGGCCGAGCACATGCTCGTCCTGAAGCTCACCAACCCCGAGGGCGAGTCGCGCTACGTCACGGGGGCCTTCCCGAGCGCGTGCGGCAAGACCAACCTCGCGATGCTCGTGCCGACGCTGCCGGGCTGGAGGGTCGAGACGGTCGGCGACGACATCTGCTGGATGAAGCCCGGTGCCGACGGGCGGCTCTACGCCATCAACCCCGAGGCCGGCTTCTTCGGCGTGGCGCCCGGCACCAACATGGAGACCAACCCCAACGCGCTCGCGACCGTCTCGGCCAACTCCATCTTCACCAACACCGCCCTCACGAGCGACCTCGACGTCTGGTGGGAGGGCCTGGGCGAACCGCCTGAGGGAGTACGGGACTGGCGAGGACGGCTCTGGTCCAAGGACCTCGGCACGCCCGCCGCGCACCCCAACTCGCGCTTCACGACCCCCGCCACGCAGGACCCCGCGATCGCCCCCGAGTGGCAAGATCCCGCGGGCGTCCCGATCGACGCGATCCTCTTCGGGGGCCGGCGCGCGAGCGTCATCCCGCTCGTCGTCCAGTCGCGCGGCTGGGACCACGGCGTCTTCCTCGGATCGATCATGGCCTCGGAGACGACCGCGGCGGCGACCGGCGCCGTCGGGAACCTGCGTCGCGACCCCTTCGCGATGCTGCCCTTCTGCGGCTACAACATGGCTGACTACTTCGGGCACTGGCTGAGCTTCTCCGAGCGCCTCGACGAAAAGAAGCTGCCAAAGATCTTCTACGTCAACTGGTTCCGCAAGGACAAGGACGGCCGCTGGCTCTGGCCCGGCTACGGCGAGAACTCCCGAGTCCTCGAGTGGATCTTCGAGCGTTCGGCCGGTCGCGGCGAGGCCGTCGAGACCCCGATCGGCTTCGTGCCGGCGCCGGGGGCGATCGACATCGAGGGGCTCGACGTCACCACCGCGGACATGACCCAACTGCTCTCGGTGAGCAACGAGGAGTGGCGTCGCGAGGTTCCCCTCATCCGGGAGCACTACGCCCAGTTCAACGAGCGCGTGCCGGCGAAGCTCCACGCCTTCGTCGACGACCTCAAGGAACGTCTGGTCTAGTCACTCGGCCGTCTCGGCGTCGGCCACGATGAGCCGCGGTCCCGAGGGCCAGTCGAAGTAGCGCCACGTCCAGTTGATGAGTACCCGCAACCGGTTGCGAAAGCCGATCAGGTACCACAGGTGGAGCCCCAACCAGGCGAACCAGCCGGCCGTGCCGGTGATCACCGGGACGTAGGGCAGCTTCGCGACGGCGGCCCGTCGGCCGATCGTGGCCATGATGCCCTTGTTGTGGTAGTGAAAGGGTTCGCTCGACTCGCCGTCGATGACGCGAAGGATCTGGCTGGCGCAGTGATGGCCCGACTGAATGGCGACGGCGGCGAGCTGCGGATAATACGTCTCGGCGCCACTGGGAATGGCGGCCGCGTCGCCGACGCACCAGACGTTCGACGCACCCACGAGGCGCAGGTCGGCTCCGACGAGCGCGCGCCCGCTTGGCCCGTGCGGACCATCGAGCGAGTCGGTGAGCGTGCCCGCCGCGGTGATCCCCCCGGCCCAGATCACGGCCGCCGCCTCGAGCGACGCGCCGTCGTCGAAGCGGATCGAATGGGGACCGACGTCGACGACAGAGCGCGAGAGCACGACGTCGACCCCGAGGTGCGACAGGGTTCGCTGGGTGTAGGTGCTCGCGGCCCGGGGAAACGCCGTCAAGAGCCGCGACGCGAGGTCGACCAAGGTGATGCGCACGCGTGCGGGATCGAGGCGCAGACCGTCGCGCTTGATGGTGATGTCGATGAGCTCGCTGAGCGCCCCGGCCATCTCCACGCCGGTCGGCCCGCCGCCCACCACGACGAAGTTGACCTCCGGGGAGTCGGTCTCGGCGGCGAGGTCAGCGTCCTCGAGCACGTGCAGCACGCGATTGCGCAGCCGTCGCGCGTCGGCGAGCGTGTAGAGCGGCAGCGAGTTCTCTTGGGCGCCAGGGATATTGAAGTAGGTCGCAACGCCGCCCGTGGCGACGACCAGGTGGTCGTAGGCAATCTCCGCACCGTCGTCGAGGACGACGACGTTGCGGGTCCCGTCGACGGCGCGCACCGCGGCGTGACGCACCTGGACGTTGCTCGCGTGGCCGAAGATGGTGCGCACCGGATAGGCGACGTCGGCCGGCTCGAGACCGGCCGTCGCCACCTGATAGAGGAGCGGCATGAACGTGTGGAAGTTGTGGCGGTCAACGAGGGTGACGCGCACCGGCCGATCGCTGAGACGTCGCACCACGGCGATGCCAGCGAATCCGGCGCCGACCACCACGACGTGCGGCGCGGCGGCGAGTTCCTCACTCGATGGCTTCGCGCTGGGGGTGGTTGCCATAGCCCACTCGCAGAGTACCGGCGCGTCAGGCTCGAGCGAGCCGTCGTCCAACCGGGTAGAGGATGCTCGCGCTGACCATGAGGACGGCGAGCAATCGGTCGCCGAAGGCAAAGCTCATCACGATCGCGACGGGCAGTAGCGCTCCCACCACCCAGAGCAGCTGCTGGCGCACGGCCAGGCGCGCGAAGGTCCGGCCCTGCGCGCCCGGGGCGACGTTCTTCTGGGTGATCGCGTCGAAGCTCGGTTGGGCGATGGCGCCGCTCAGTCCGACCCAGCCCGCGAGCAGCACTTGGACGAAGAGAATCGGGTGCAGCGCGGCCAGCGCCGAGCCGGCCCCGGTCGCGAACAACGCGAGCGTCAGCAGGGCCCACTCGCTCAGCACGTTGCGCACCCGCGTCACGAAGGCGAGACCGACGAGTGATCCCCCCGCGCTCAGTCCGAGGGCGACCGCGTACCACCCCAGGCCGGCCGAGTCGCGCCGCAGTCCAAAGGCGAGAAGGAAGGTGGCGAAACCAGCCGCGAAACGCATGAGCGCGGCCGCGCCGAGCCCCCAGGCGACCTCCACGTCTCCGAAAGGATTCAGCGCGTGCCGGTCTCGTTCGGCCTGGCTGAGCGCGGTCACCTCGTCGCGCACGACCGGACTCGGTCGCTGAAGTCGCGCGCTCGCGACGGTCGCCGCGACGTAGACGAAGGAGGCCACGTAGAGCACGCTCGGCGCGCCGAGGCTCTTCAAGATCCCCGCGCCGAGGGAGCCCGCGAGCAGTCCCATCGCGGTGCCGAGCAAGGTGAGCTGCGCGTTGAAGCCCGCGTAGCCCTTCTCCTCGTCGGGCTTCTCGTTCGGCCATCCGGCGTCACCGACGTGATCGCCGTGCTCGCGGAACTGATCGGTGCGGGCCATCTCGGGCACCAGCGCTCCGCGGGTGACGACGTAGAGCTTCGACGAGACGAGGAGCAAGAAGGCCAGCGGGAAGAGCCAGAACGAATTGAGGTGGGCGGCCATGAGCCAGCAGAGCACCGCGCGAACACTCGCCGAGAGAGCGACGAGGATCCGTCGGCCGTTGGCCGAACGGTCGATCAAGGGACCGAGCACCGGTGAGACGACGGCAAACGGCGCGATCGTGAGCAACAAGTACAAGAGCACGCGACCCTTCGCTTCCGTGGGCGACACGGAGAAGAAGAGCGACCCGGCGAGTGACACGGTGACCAGCGTGTCGCCGGCCATCATCACCACGTGCACGAGCGCGAGGCGACCGAAGGCGGTGTGCTGGTCGAAGAGGTCCTGCGCGGAGGACCGCGCCAGGGTGACGATTCCTCGAGCCCGCACGAGATGAGCGTAGGTGATGAGGCTCCCGCGATCGCCTGAACGTCAGTTCGAGTTGCACCCCCAGCGCTTGACGTACGTCGGCAAGCGGTGGTCGGAGCAGTACGTTGAGCGCAGCGCGTTCACCCACGCGCGCGTGCGCGCGTCGTAGCGCAGCACCTCGGTCACGCCGATCTCCTCGACGCCCTTGCCGACGGTCGCCCAGAGGTAGGCGAAGCGCCCCTCGCAGCCGAAACTCGCGACGCTACGAACCGTGAGCGGTCCGGTATAGGGCGCCGACAGCGCCGCGGCGCTGCAGTCAGTGACGGCCGGGAAACGCGCGGTACTTGCTCGACTCGTCGTCGCGGCGGCGACGCCCAGTCCGGCGAGCAGCAACGCCGCGGCGACGGCGGCGCGGTACCAGGGCACACCCGCAGTTCAGCACACCGCGGCCGAGTTCGTTACGGAAAATTCAGCAGCTCGAGAAACAACGTGCTCATCGCCGAGCTCCACACGTCCTCGTCAACCGGTTCGTTCGAAATGTCATCGAGGGCACGACCAAAGTTGAGCAGCTGAAAGAGCACGGCGAACGCCTCGGCGGGAATGTCGTTGCGAAGCCACCCGCGGCGCTGGGCGTGCTCGACCGTACGACGGAAGTCACTCGTGAGCGTGGCCTGGGTCTGGCCGATCAACGCCTTGAGGCGTGGGCGCGTCGACGCCGCCGCGACGATCCTGATGCGCATGGCGCGGCGAGCCTTGCGATCGGGACCCGAGGACAGCTTGCCAACGATCGGTTGCATGACGGCGACGAACTCCTCGAACGTCTGCGCGGTCTCGTTCACCCGGTGAAAGACGGCGACGTCCTGCTCAACGAGACGCGAGAAGATCATGTCGTAGGCGGCGTCGATAACACCCTCGCGCGAACCAAAGTGGTGGTACACCGAGCCATAGTTAACGCCCGTCGCTTCACAGATTTCCGGTATACGAATGAGAAGCTCATCCCCCGCCATCAGGCGTTCCGCAACCGCATCGAGCACGGCCTGCATCACGGGGGCCGACCGGCTCTGTTTCGTCACTCAAATTATTTTAAACGTTTAATCGAGGTCCTGGTCGGTCGAGCGGCGTCGAGACGGGTCGATCGGGACAAGTAAAAAAATTTCTCGGCGAATATCGGCGCACTGTCACTCGACTCGGACAACTTGTCACCAATTCCGACACAACGTCGAGGACGTCTGGTTTGACGCTCGTGACGACCCACGCCGCTTGCTCTTCGTCATCACGCGGCGCACGCGCCCGACGCAGCGACAACGCCGCGCGACTCGATTCACCTTCGACGTTCGCGCTCGTCGTCGGCGGCGAGCAGTTCGCGCAGACGCGGGCGCCAGTCGCGTCCTTCGGTGCTTTCGCCTCGCTCGTGCAACTCGCGCCGCTCGCCGCGCAGCGTCGCGGCAACCTCGCCGAGGTTGACCGGTAGGCGCTCGGCAACGAGGCCCCGGATCTCCTGGGCCAGTGCTGGTGAGGCGCCCTCGGTCGTCACGGCGACGGTGACCTCGCCCTGGCGGTGCAGGGCCATGAAGTAGAAGCTGCACCGCGGCGGATCGTCGACGACGTTCAACCAGACCCGCTCCTCGTGGGCTTCGCGAACGATCTCGTCGTTCACCCCTGGGTCCCCCGTCGCTGAAACGACAAGCCAGAAGCCCTTGACGTCGCCACGTCGGAAGCGACGATGCTCGAGGTGGGCAACACCACTCGGTGCAGGAACGAGGAACTCCTCGGCAATCATGGTCACTTTCGCGCCCGCCTCGACAAGTTGGGCCGCCTTGCGGGCACCGACCGCGCCCGCGCCGACGACCAGCACGGGCAGCGAGTCGAGGCGAAAGGTAAGTGGGAGCATCAGAGCAAGGCCACGTCGCGGACGTCGAGCCAGCGTAAGTCGAGCGCGGCGACCGCACCGATGACAATGATCGCCGGCGGGCGCACGTCGAACGAGCCGAGGTCGTTGAGCCGCCCGCGGGTGGTTCGTTGCTGCCCGCTCCAGGCCTGCTCCACCACGGCGACCGGCGTCGCCGCGTCGAGGCCGCCGTCGATCAGTTGACGAGCGAGGTCGCCGCGCCGCTGGACACCCATCAGGACGACCAGCGTCATCTCAGCATTCGCGAGTGTTCGAAAGTCGGTAGCCCCGCCGTTGGCGCCGCGCGCGCTCACGATCGTCACGCCGCGGCTCAGACCTCGATGGGTGACGGGTATGCCCGCGGCGAGCGGTCCGGCGAGCGCCGAACTGAGACCCGGCACGACGGCGAAGTCGACACCAGCCTCGCGGAGCGCCAACAGCTCCTCCCCACCGCGACCGAAGACAAACGGGTCACCACCCTTCAGGCGAATGACGGTCCCGTGGCGTCGCGCGAGGTCGATCAGAAGCTCGTTGATCGCCGCTTGACTCGCCTCATCACCGGGGGCCTTTCCGACGTTGATGACTTCGGCGTCCGGATTGACGAAACCCATCACGGACTCGTCCACTAGCCGGTCGCGAACCACGACGTCGGCGTCGCCGAGGAGCCGAGCCGCGCGAACGGTCAGCAGGTCGGCCTCACCGGGACCCGCTCCCACTAGATATACAGTCACGTGACACCGACCCGGGTAACGAAGTCGCCGAAGGTCTCTTCGGGTTCACCGTCGTCGTTCCAACGGTCAAACAGCGGGCCGAGCAGCTCGGGGATCTCCTCGAGGCTCACCTTCTCACGGAACAGAGAGGCGAGCCGGTTCCCCCGGGTTCCGCCGCCTAAGTAGAGGTCGTAAGTCGACTTTGTGCGCCCCACGACGCCGATCTCGGCGAGGGCGGGTCGAGCACAGCCGTTCGGACAACCGGTCATACGGAGCTGCAACGGACGCCGAGCGAGGCCGCGACGTGCCAACGCGTCTTCCAGTCCCGCGACGAGCTCGGGGAGACGTCGTTCGGACTCGGTGAGCGCTTGGCCGCAGGTCGGCAGGGCGGGGCACGCGAGCGCGTGGCGTTCGACGTTGCCCAGCTCACCGTCGAGGCGCACCTCGTGCTCACGCAGCAGCGACTCGACGGCGTCACGCTCGCTCGTCGAAAGTCCGCTCACGATGAGGTCCTGTTGGGGCGTGATGAAGAGCGTGACCGAAAATCGCTGCGCAATCGTGCGTAGCGCCGAGCGCAGTCGCGAGCCCCGCTCGTGGTCGCGGACCCGTCCGGCCCCAACCCGCACGCCGAGTTGCCACGAGCGATCCGGGAGCTCGCGCCACCCCAGATGGTCGTCGGCGTCGAACTGACTGGGCAAAGGTAGCGGCACCCGAAGCTCGCGGCCGAGGCGTGCCTCGACCTCGCGTCGGAACGTCGCGAGACCGAGGTCGGCGACGACGTACTTCAACCGCGCACGCTTGCGGTCGCTGCGATCGCCGAGGTCGCGGTACGTCGCGATCACCGCCGCGATGACCTCTTCGACTTCGTCGTTGGTCACGAAGGCGAGCGGCTCGGCGAGACGCGCGAAGGTATCGGCGTGGGCGTAGGAACGCCCGAGTCCACCGCCGACGAGCAAGGTGAAGCCCGCGCCGGCGGCGACGTCGTCGCCGGGGATGAGTCCGACGTCCTGGGCGAAGACGTCCACGCAGTTGTCGCTCGGGTGGGCGACGGCGATCTTGAACTTGCGAGGCAGGTACGTGTTGCCGTAGAAGGGGCGTTCGCTGATCTCCTCGCGCGTCGCCGCCTTCTCCCCGTTGACGAAGATCTCCCAGTGGGCCTCAGAGGTGGAGCGGAACGTCTCGCGAAGCTGGCGGGCGATGCCTTCGAGATGAGCGTGTCCGCTCTCGACTTGGAGCGTTGGGCAGGTGACCACGTTGCGCACCACGTCGCCGCAGCCACCGAAAGACGAGAGGAGCTGCTGGTCGAGTCGTTGGGCGAGTGGACGCAGGTCGCCCTTGAGGACGCCGTGGAACTGGACCGCTTGGCGAGTGGTCAGGCGGATCGAGCCGTCGGCGACGGTTGAGGCGATCTCGTCGAGGGCGAGCCACTGCTCGGACGAGAGGCGCCCGCCCGGCACGACGACGCGGATCATGAAGATGTAGTCGAGCGCCTCGCCCGCGAGGGAGCGCTCGCGGCGCACGTCCCGCTGGTCCTGGGCGTAGATCCCGTGGAACTTGAGCAACTGCTCGCTGTCGTTCGAGACGTTCGGCTCGTCGGTTGAAAGGTCCGCCGCGAGATCGCCTCGAAGGAAGTTGCTCCCTCGCTTTATGGCTTCTACTGCCGATTCAGTTTTCGTCTCGGTCGCCGCCATCGCCATCTCCTCCCGCACGCGGTATTGATGACTATTCTTATCTGCTAAGTCATGTATTAGCAATACCCTTTGTTTTGAGGGTTGCGGCAGTTTCTCTGGCCTGAAGAACGGAGGCTCGGGAGCCAAATGACGTCGTCGGCGGAGCCTCGCGGGTGACGGATCCGACGGGCTCTCCTACCAGGGGACTTTGAGGACAGCCTCGATCGAGCTCGCGATCGCCTGGTAGCCCGCGTCGTTGGGGTGGATGTTCGGTCCGTAGGGCGCGGGTTGGCACATCCAGGTGAGATCACAGATGTCAACGACGCTGTCGGACACGGTGACGTTATCGGTCAACCGCACGGTGTCGAGGTCGTGACTGCCGAAGGCCGCGTCGACGTCGGCCATCGAGGCGCCCGCCGCGGCGTACACCCCGTCGAGCGCGCCGTTCAGGTGATCGATGGCCGTCGCGCTCTCGGTAGCGAACTTCGCTTCTGCGGGTCCGAGGAGCGCGTCGGCGAGGAACGGGTCGTCGTGGCCGAGCCCCACGATCGTGACCCCGGGTCCGGCCACGCTCTCGAGGCTTTCGAGAATCGTCGCCAGCTGCAGGCGTACTTCCCCGATGGCGTTCGCCGCGCAGGTCCGGTTAACGGCGAGACGCGCGAAACACGGTCGCAGGTTGTTAAAACCGATGTCGATCGTGACGATGCCGCTTTCATCGGCGTGATCGAGAAGGAACTGCATCGCCTCGCCGAGTTGGGTGTCGTGGCGCGGGTAGCAGTGGCCGTAGCCGTTGATCATTGACGCGGTGGTCTCGCCGGGACAGCCCATCTCGGTGAGATCGAGCGTGACGCCGCGGCTCGCCTCGTAGGTCACGACGTCGTTGGCGTAACCCTCCCCCGTCGCCTGGCCGTGGGGTGCCGCGGGGGTGGGCTGGAAACCAACCGACGCCGAAGCGCCGAGTGAGAGGAAGAAACCGGCGGTCGGCGTGTCGACTTCGGCGCCGCTCGTGCCCGGAAGACCAAATACGGAAAACACGGACACGCCAAGCATCGTGGCAAGCGACACGAGGATCCGCCGCGAGCCACCGACAACGCTCGGACTGATGCGCACCTTGTCCACCTTTCGACCTGCCACGACTGCTCGTTGGCCAGCCGCTTGGCTCGGTCGGCGAGAAAACGGGAAGGCCCAACTAGGCCTTCGAGATTACCGGCGCCGTTGCACGTTGTTCGTTCACCAACGATGATTTTTTGTGTTCGTAACATTCGATGGCGTCGGTGGTTACCGAGATACGCCAATCGAACGCGACGTGCTGCTTAGGGTCAGCCCGTGACGGTCGCGTGAAACGCGACCACCCGATCCGCCGATGGCGCCAGCAGCAACGCGTCGCCCACGCTCGGGGTCGGGAAGTGGTTGGCCGGCGTGCCAATCGACGCTTGCTGGCGAACGGCGCCGGTCGAAGGATTGAGTCCGTAGAGTACGCCGTTCTGGCCGATGGTCCAGACGAGTCCGGCCGCGACAATCGCCGGTCCTCCGCCAACGCTCGCGCGCCAGAGCACGGTCATTTGCGGCGGTCCGACGGTGACGCGCACCGCGACCGGTCCGTTGAGACACGGCAGGTAGACGGTCGTCGCCACGACCGCGCCGCCGCCGTCGATGTCGTTGTCGCACACGCCGGTCATGCTCGACTCCTCGTGGCCGATGCCGCCGAGGTGGTGACCGTTCAAGAGGTACGTGGTGGGCGACTTCCCGGCCAACAGCACCTGTCCGTCGGCGAAGAGGACCGGAGCGGTCGTCATGTCATAGTCGGACGCGTTGTCTTGAGCCCACGAGGCCGGGGCGAAGTACTGCTTGAGTTGGAGGTTCGCCGAGAGCTCGAGAACCGAGTCGCTGTCGTCGTAGGCCTGACCACTCGAGTGAACCGAGCCGTTGCCAACGCTCACCCACACGTCGCCTTGCGCGTCGACCTCGGGCGCGGCCCCGCCCATCCAGATCGCGCCCTGGGAGTCACCGGCTCTCGCGTCGACCGTGAAGAACGCGGGACCCGAGCCGGTCTCGTGTACCGCACCGACCCGACCCCGATAGGCGGAGCAGTCCCCGTAGTTGCCGCCCATCGCAAAGACGACCCGTCCACTGTCGAGGTTGAGCCCCGTTCGTTGCAACAGGGCGGCCGGGGAGGAGCCGGGCGGATCGACGCGCACGCGCAGCTCGACCGCACCGGATGCGGTGCTCAGGCCGAAAAGGAAGTGCTCAGGGTTCCCGTGCACGTCCGCGTCGGCGACCACGAAGATCTCGTTCCGCGACGGGTCGATGACCGGGGTGCCGGTGATGCCCACGGTGGGCGAGATGTTCCCGCACGGCAGGAGCGACGACGGCACGGCACTCGCCACGTGTCGAGACCACACGACCCGTCCATTCGCCGAGGAGAGGGCGTAGACCACGTCGTTCTCGGTCGCGACGTATACGTCATTAGAGAACACGAGAGGTTCACCGAAGAGCTGGCCGCTCAGCATGGGCGAGGTCCAGGCTCGCTTCGCGGTGTTGACAGCGCGAAGCGCGTTCGACGAGCCGCTTCCCACGGCATCACCGTGGTAAACGGTCCAGTTCGTCGTCGCGTTCGCCGGAGCGGCCGAACTGGTGTCCGTAGCGACCAGGGCGCCGGCGCCCGCCACCAGGACGGCCGACGTCCACGCGAGGAGACGCCAAGAGTTCGCGCGCGTCACGCGAGGCTCCGTCGTGAGGTTGAGAACGACGCTCCCATTTCAGTATTTTGCCGGTCGCCGCTCGGGACATGACGCGTCCCCCGAGCCGTCAGACTTACGGCCGTCTCATTGAGGAGCAGACTCCCTCCCCCGAGTTTCGCCTCGAGGGACCGGTAAGCGGTCGCGAAACTCAAGAGCGTCGATGGCATCTCACTTCGGATGACGTTCCTTTGCAGTTGCACGGAACTGGCCGTCTCGATAGACGACAGCTCGTCCTGCAATCGGTTAAGGAAGCCCTCGTAGACGAGCAGCGCGTCGAGGTCACTCGTCGGTACGAGCGTGTTGGTGAAGGTGGCGTTGGCGAGCGACGAGGTGGCGTTGCTCAGCGCGGTGCTCGCGGTGACGGCGGCGTTCGCGTCGCACGAGGTCGACGCCGCGGAGAGCGAGGCGTTGCAAATGGACGTCGCCCGCGAAAATTCGCTCATGGCGTTCACGGTGTCGTTGTACGTCGACGTGACAATGGATCGCGCGAGCGCGTTCTCCACCCTCTTGACGAGCGGGCGCTCGGCGAGGGCCGACGCGGCGTAGACCGGCACGCCCAGGACGAGAACCAGGGTGAGTGCGACCTTCGTCGCCCGAGTGACAAGCCAGGTCGTCGGCCGGGGCGGCGAAGACGTCGACGATCCGCCAGCCGACGACGCTCCCTCGGCCTCGAGGGAGGGGTTCGCGAGTTCGGTGGCCGGCGCCGCTCCGTCGCCGTAGAGGCCGCGAAAGGGCTGCGTCGGCGTGAGCAGACACCAGTAGGACTCAAAGCGAAGCTGGTAACGAAGGACGAGCGCCATCGCCTGATGCAGGCATCGAGGTTCGCGTCCCGCGACAACTCCCCAGACCCACATGACCACCAGCAGTGGTAGCGAGCCCAGCGAGAGGAGTCCGCTCACCAGGTTCGCGGGATAGCCGAGCACGAAACGAAAAAACACCGCCCATCGGCGAAGCCTGACATGGTCGATCTCGACCGAAACTTGATCGCGCGGCTTCTCGTGAAACGCGACGCCTGGCCATCGGGCAAGGAGGAGGTACTCATACCCCAGCACGTTCGCGTAAAAGCGCACCGCGTTCGTCAAGAATCGCTGAAGCCCGTCGGGAACGCGTCCGGTGACCAGCGACGCGAACCACGCGGCGACGATGGCGACGAATACCCCAATGCTGATAGCGATGCCGACGAGGAGGAGCGGGAGGGCAAGCACCGCGCGAAGAAGGACTGACCAACGCGACTGGCGCGGGGGATCTAGTGCCAGCCTGACCAGCACGCGTGCCTCCGCGTCGGCAGTGAGCGCGGGCATTGGGGTTAGACCGGGAGAGGACGTCGAGGCGCCACACACCGCGCAGAAGCGCTGACCGAGTTGTTCCTGCGTTCCACAGTTGGTGCAGTACGGCAACGGACCCTCCAGGTTCAATCTAAAAGCCTGGCACAACGGGCGGGCGGAGCCACTCCAGAAGCGCGTCGCTAGACGCACCGTCGACGATTTACCTAGAGTTGTCGTTCACGACACCGTCGCAGGGAGTCCGTCATCGTGAACGACACCGAGGCTTTCGACTTCGTTGCGTCTCACGGCGTCGTGCTCGCCGCGGCCAAGGGTCCGGCGCCCAAAATGGCAGACGTCGTCGCGGGTGAGGTCATCCGGGGAAGCTGGTGGGCGCATCCGCGCGGCAAAGAGATCTACGAGATCCTCAACGCGCTGCAAGCGTCGCCCGAGATCCTCGTGTGTCGCGCGCTCAACGGGAAGATCACGCTGGTCCATCGGCGACTCTGGCCCGCCCTGATTCGCGCCGCCGATCACTTTCCCGTCGAGCGACTAGCGCGCGTCGAACAAGAGCACACGCCCGCGGGCCACCACGTCAACCACGAAACGCCGTTTCCTCTTTGGGCGGACGCCCAATGTTTGAGCGAAGCTGGGATGATGACCGAGGCCGAGGCGGTATCGGCGCTCGAGGGCTCGGGGCTGCTGCCCTGACCACCTCGCGACAGCAATGAGTTCACGAGGTGGAACGCCGGTCCACTGCATAGGGGTGAAGTGCCGCAACGTCCCGATTCGGTCTTGAAAAGCCCCTCTTTCAATACCTGGCAACCGAATAGCCCATTGGAACCCGCCGATCTACGGATCCGTCACGGAAATGAATCCATTGCAAATACCGGGTTTTAACGATGCCCTGCCTTAAAATGAGGTCGCGTTGGCACCTCGTTGAGCGCAAATTGATGACGGCTCGAAAGACTTGATGGAATGTCGGGATTGCTGAAATCACGAGTGACTTGTGGCGTGTTGAGGGCGGCGACGTGACCGTCACCAAAGAACGCCGCCACGGCGGACGCCGACGTTTCGACATCGGTTCGTCGGCACTGGAACCTGGACTGCTCATTGCGGCGGAAGCGCAAACGACCGTTGTTGATGGCGACGCGGAAGCTCTCGACCGGCGCAGCAGACCAGTTTGGATCGCCTACGCGGCCCTAGGGACCCTGCTTCTCGCCTACATCATCAGTGTCTGGGTACGTAACGCCAATCAGTCGTGGCTGTGGCTCGATGGCTGGAGCCTCTCGTGCTTCGAATTGGTCATGTCCCTCCTCTGCATCACGAAGGGCCTCGCGCGACGTCCCGGCCGAGTGGTGCCCCTACTACTCGGCACAAGTATCTTGTCATGGACCATCGGCGATTTCGTGCTGACCTATCTGTCAACGGGTGGCAAGACGCCGCCGACGCCATCGGGCGCTGACGTCTTCTATCTCCTTTTTTACCCGCTCGCGTACGTGGCGACCGTGCTGCTGCTCGAGCGCGGGCTCGGACGACTCGCCCGGCCGAACTGGCTCGACGGCGTCGTTGCCGGGCTCGGCGCGGCCGCGCTTTGCGGTGCGTTCGCGTTCAACGGCATCCATCACATCGTTGGTGGCAGCAAACTGGCCACGACGATAAGTCTCGCCTACCCCGTCGGCGACCTCTTATTGCTGATCCTCGTCATCGGCGGCACCGTCCTGCTCGCCAGTCAGAGCAGCAGCCGGTGGTACCTACTCGCCCTCGGCCTCACGGCGATTGTCTTTGGCGACACGTTCAACCTCTTTGGCTCGTCGGGGCTCGCTACGCACTTTGGCAACAACGTGAACGCGATTGCCTGGCCGACCGCGATCTTTCTCATCTCCCTTTCCGTCTGGCTACCCGCGAAACGGATCGACCCGTTGCGTCCCGAGAAGGTCTCCGGCTTCTTCCTCCCCGGACTCGCCTCATTCTGCGGTCTGTTCATCCTGGTCGCCGCCACCATCCACCACATCAGCAAGGTGGCGCTCTGGTTGGCCGTCGCGACCTTGCTCACGGTCGGCGTACGTCTCGCCATTTCGGCTCGCCGACTTCGCGTCCTCACCGAGGAACGCAATCGCCAGGCCCATACCGACGAGCTCACCGGTCTTGGCAATCGTCGACAGTTATCGAAGGTCCTCGACCTCTTCTTCCTCGAGCAGTCCGGCGTTGGAGCCGCGCCGCGGGAACTCGCGTTCCTCTTCGTCGACCTCAATCACTTCAAGGAGATCAATGACTCGTTCGGGCACCCCGCCGGTGACGAACTCCTGCGCCAGCTCGGCCCTCGTCTGACCCGGGCCGTCGGGAACTCGGGATCCGTCGTCCGCCTCGGCGGCGACGAGCTAGCGGTCGTCTTGCTCGACGCCGACGCCAATGACGCGGCCGAAGTCGCCAAGCGCGTCATCAGCGAGGTCGAAGAGCCCTTCGCGCTCAACAAGATCAAGGCGAGCGTGGGCGCCAGCATCGGCATCGCGCTGGTGCCCTCGAACGCGACCGACGGGTCGTCGCTCATGTGGTGCGCCGACGTCGCGATGTACCGAGCCAAGCTCGGCCACACGCCCTACGTCTTCTACGATCAGAGCCTCGATGGCGACGAGGACCAGCCCAACCTTCTCGACGAGCTCCGCGAGGCGGTGGACAGCGGCGGCTTCGTCCTGCACTACCAGCCGCAGCTCGACTTGCGGACCGGCCAGATCTTGGCCGTCGAAGCCCTAGTGCGCTGGCCGCATCCGAAGCTGGGCCTCGTGCCCCCGATGAAGTTTCTCCCGTTGGCCGAGGAGGCCGGCCTCATGTGGCCGCTGACGACGTGGGTGCTCAACGAGGCCTTTGGCCAATGCGCGGAGTGGCGCTCGGGCGGGCGCGAGCTCGCCGTCTCGGTCAACGTCGCCACGAGCGACCTGCTCGAAGCGGAGTTTTTGGATCTCGTGAAGAGTCTCCTCAAGCGCTACCAGTTGCCCGGCGAGGCGGTCGTCGTCGAGATCACTGAGACGACCATCATCACTGACTTCCTGAAGGCGCAGGCCGTGATCCTCTCGCTCCGCGACCTCGGCATCATTGTCTCCATCGACGACTTCGGAGCGGGCTTCACCTCACTCGCGTACCTCAGCAGCCTCGCCGTCGGCGAGCTCAAATTGGACCGCACGTTCATTACCGCCCTCAACGCAGAGGGCAACGGTCGCGAGATGGAACTGGTGCGCGCGACGATCAATCTCGGCCACGACATGGGTCTTCGCGTCGTCGCAGAAGGCATCGAGGACGTCGAGACGCTCGACCTCATCGGTGACCTCGGGTGCGACCTCGCACAGGGTTATTTCATCAGCCGACCGACACCGGCCAGCCGACTCACGTTCCAGTCGACTGAAGTCAAGTCGCTCGCCGCGCCCGCGACGGTCTAACGCTTTCGAACACCAAGGTCACCGAAGCACTGTCCGTCGAGGGACGAGAACCCCTCCTCGCCACTATTGCGGAAGTAGGTTAAGGGCGTGATCAGACGCTTTGCGATGGCGCTGAGTCTGGCGGCGATCGGCGTAGGAATATGGACCATCACCCGGGTCGATCACGTCAACTCGGTGTGCTCGAACAATGCCAGCCCTTTGACCGGTGCCGGCCTTGGTCCCAACTGCGAAAACGTAGTGTCGTTCTATTTCATTGGCTTTGCGTTCATCCTCCTTGGCCTGATCCTGTTGATGCTGGCGCTTCTCACAAGGGCGAAGCGAGAACGCGTCTCACGCCGTCAGAGCGCACTGCGCGCGGAGACCAAGTCTCGTCAGCGCGAGCACGACGCTCACGAGCGCGACTCTCACGACCACGCCTGAGTCTGCTTCGGCCGACTCGGCCGAACGCGTCACAGCGCGCCGTCGGTCACTCCGGTAGGAGACAGACCGCCTCGACGTTGTTACCGTCGGGGTCGCGCACGAAAGCACCGAAGTAGTTCGCGTCGTACTCGGGCCACAGGCGCGGGGCGTTCAGGACCTCGGCACCGACTCCGATCGCCGCGTCGAAGAAGGCCTGGACGCGGTCGCGACTGAGCGCGGAGAAGGCGACGTGGGACTCACGGAAACCCTCCCCCGAATCGTGCGGGCCAATCCAGAATTCGGGCATCGGCGGGACGCCGTAGCCGATGACGTCACCGAAATCCATGACCCGCACGCCACCAAGTGGGGCGAGGACCGCGTCGTAGAACGCGGCACTCTTCTGAACGTCGTCGCACTGAATGGAGAGGTGGCTGATCATTCCCGCATACTGCCACAGGAGAGTCTCCATCCGCGTGGTGAACGTCGGCCGTCACCCGAAGACCAAATTGCCATACCATCTTGCTAGCGCAGTGCGAATGGCTCGGGGGTAGTCATGGCCGCTGATCTCCAGGTGTTGGACCGAGAACTATGGGGAGCGGTCGATGGCACCGACCTGTCGATAGCGCTCGTCGATCTGAGCGACTTCTCCGTGATTGCCGTCACGAAGGCGTTTCTCAGCGAGGTCGGTCTGCCCCCTGACAAACCGATCGACGGGCCGGCCTTCAACCTCGTGGCCAAGATCGACCGCACAAGGGCACACGCGGCGCTCAAGGCGCTCGCCAAGCGTGAGATCGACTTCTATCGGGGTCGGCGATTGCTCGAACGCGCACCGCTCGGACCGAAAGCGGTCGTGTGGGCGTGCGCTCTCGACCTCGGCGACCGACGCGTCGCGATGGTCGAACTGTCCCTTGGACGCAACAGCAACGACAGCCCTCTCGTCGAATATCTCGGATACTCTCCCCCCCGGAAAGCGGTGGGGGTCATCGACGCCGCAGGTGTCGTCACCATGGTCAGCGCGAACGTGGATGACGTGCTCGGGCTGACGCGAGACGAGCTCCTCGGACGGCACCTCCTCGAGACGAATAAGCAGCGCGAACTGTGTCGACAACTCGGCACCGGTGGATCGGGTCCGATGGCCTGTTCGGTCTCCCTGCCGCTCAATTCGCTCGACCACCTTGGCGGCGACCGGAACGTCCGCTGCGTCATAACGGCGCTCGTCGGTTCTACGTCTCAGTTCTTCATACTCATTCCCGAATCAGGGCCGGCGACGACCCGGTCAACTGATCGCACGACGCGCCTCGAACACCACCTCTGGCGAATCGCCAGCGAGGTTCAGGCGAGTGGCATCTTCGACCCGGCGGATGACTTTCCCGACGGCACTCGCTTCCCGCAACTCAACTCCTTGAGTGCCCGACAGTGGGAGGTGCTGAGTCGACTACTCCGCGGCGAACGCGTTCCGACGATCGCCAAGGCCCTCTACGTCAGTTCGAGCACCGTTCGCAACAACTTGAGCGCGATCTTCCAGAAGTTCGGCGTCCACTCGCAGGGGGAGCTGATCGAACTCCTTGGCCGCTAGGACAGTCCGTCTAGCGCAACAGACGCAACACCGACGTCATTGCCAGTGGCGACCTGCACGCTAGATGGGTGACGTTTGAGCCGACGCCGACGCCGCCGCGCAGCCTCGACTACCGCGACGTGGCCCGAGTTGCCGATCGGCTGCTCACCCCGGTCGCCGTGCTTGCGGCCGACGGGACGATGCGCTACGCGAATGCCGTGGCGGCGAAGCTGCTGGACGCGGAGCCGACGGCGCTCGTTGGTCGCAAGATGCTCAACTTCGTCCACCCCGACGACCGTGCTCGCGTCGCCCGCGAGCTCGAAGCGATCATCAGAGGTGAACCCGCGGGCGGGTTCACCCGGTATCGCGTACGTGGCGAACACGCGTCGTCGTGGCACGTCGTCGACTGCTACGCCCACAACCTCCTCGACGACGCCGACGTTCGCGGCATTCTCGTGTCCGGCGGCGAGGTCACCGAGCAGGAGCAGTTGGCGCGCGCTCTTCGCACCGTGACCTCGTGCAACCGGATGATGGTGCACGCGACCGACGAGGTGTCACTGGTCACCGACATCTGCCGCTCGATCGTCGAGACGTCCACTTACGCCCTCGCCTGGGTCGGATTCGCCGAAGCGGACGACGACCGCACGGTACGCACGGTCGCGGCGTTCGGTGACGCCGGCTACCTCGAGGGAGTGCGCGTCAGCTGGGGTGACAACGAGTACGGACGCGGTCCGACCGGCACGGCCATCCGAACGAACACGGTGCAGATCTTCAAGGACGTTCGTCGCTCCAAGCGCTGCGCCCCGTGGCGGCCGCGCATCGAGGAGTACGGCCTGAAGACGTCCTGCGCCCTCCCACTCAACGTCAGTGGACGAACCATCGGAGCGCTATCGATCTACAGCCGCGACGCCGGGACCTTCGGCCCCGCGGAGGTCGAACTCTTAGAGGAGCTGGCCGAGGACCTCGCCTACGGCATCGGCCGCCTCCGCGACGGCGAACTCCTCGCGCGTAACGAGGCGCACCTGCGCGAGGCGGAGCGGTTGGCCCACGTCGGCCACTGGGAGTGGGACCCCGCCTCCGATCGATTTGATTTCATGGCCGACGAAATGTTCGACATCTACGGCATCGAGCCCGACGGCTGGGTGGGCGACCTTAACGCCTTCGTCGAGCTCGCCGCGCCGGAGACGCGTCCGGCGGTGCGCTCGCTCGTCAGCGAGACCCTCGAACGGGGGACGGCCGAACTGCTCCACCGCGTCCTGCGGTCCGATGGCGGGTCGCGCTTCGTGCGCCTGCGCACCGAAGCCGTCGCCGACCGTGATGGTCGACCGCGCAGGATCCTCGGAATCTCTCACGACGTCACGGCCCAGGTCACCGCGCGACAAGAGCTCGAACACTCGAGGGAGTTCCTGCTCGCCATCACGAACAACATGGCCGAGGGCATGATCGCCACCGACGGCAACGGCGTCATCACGTTCGCGAACGCGGCCGCTGGCAAACTCCTCGGCGTGGACGCGGAGTCCCTACTCGGCCGGCCAACAGTCGAGGCGTTCCAGTTTCGACGTGACGAGGAGAACGGCGACGACACCGAGTCTCCCCTGAGTGTGGTGTGGACCCTGAGCCAGTCGCTCAACGTCGAACACGACACGCTCCTCCGTCTCGACGGCACCTCGGTGGCGGTCGGCTACATCGGCTCACCACTGCGAACCGACGGGCTCAGCGGTGCCGTCATCGTCTTCGAGGACGTCACCGAGCGGGCCGCCGAGCAGCTGAAGGTGGAGCGCGAACTCGAGAAGCTGACGTGGGTCGGTCGGATCCGCGACGCTCTCGACAACGGTCGGTTCGTCCTCTACGCCCAGCCGATCATCGACCTCGCGACGTTCGAAGTCGTCCAGAACGAGTTGTTGCTGCGCATGGTCACGCCCAAAGGCGAGGTGATCCTGCCCGATAGCTTCCTGCCGACGGCCGAGGAGTACGGACTGATCTCAGAGATCGACCGTTGGGTCGTGCACGAAACCGTTCACTTCGCGTCCCAGGGACACGCCGTCGAGTTCAATCTCTCAGCGAAATCGGTGACCGATCCGTACATGCTCGCGACGATCCTGAGCGCCATCGACGACCACGACGTTGACCCCGCCAACATCGTCTGCGAGATCACCGAGACGGCGCTCGTGCGCGATCTCGACTCCGCAGAGCTGTTCGTGCGAGGGCTGAATGAGATCGGCTGCAAGGTGGCCCTCGACGACTTCGGTGCCGGTTACGGCGGGTTCTCCTATCTGAAACGTCTGCCGGTCGCTTACGTGAAGATCGATCGCGAGTTCGTGCGCGACCTACGAGACGAGATGCCGAGCCAGCACGTCGTCTCGGCCGTCGTCAATCTCGCCAAGGCCTTCGGCATGCGCACCGTCGCCGAAGGAGCCGAGGACGACGCCACGTTGCGACTGCTAAAGGAGCTCGGCGTCGACTACGTACAGGGCTACGTTGTCGGCCGTCCGGCGCCCGCGACCGAGATGCTCCCCGCTCACTGAGCGCGCGACCGACGGCGACCTCGATGTGCGACAACGAGTTTTCACAACCTGTTCACACATCGCACTTCGCACGTCAGGTCGCGCCGACAATCGACGCTCAAGTCATACCCAACACGTAGACAACAGAGGGTTTTCTCGGACCGATGGGGTACGCAACGAATTACCATCAATCAGAAGACGGGAAAATTTCTGCGTCCAGGAGTGTCGGGGCGATGCAAACCGAACCGCGCGTGTTCGAGGGTTTAAGGGACAGTTCCAATCTCGATCCCATCGAGAAGCTCATCGCTACGTCTCAATTCCTGAACAACATCACCACTGGCATGATCTTTCGAAACGCGCTCGGTGTCGTCGTCGACTGCAACGCCGCGGCCTTGTCGATCCTCGAGCTGTCGCGTGAGGACCTGCTCGGCGCGTCATCGGAGGACTTCGACGTCACTGCCGTCAGCCCCAACGGCGGACCTGTTGTGCGCCCCCGTGAGCTCGTGTCGCGTGCCTTTGACTTCGGCGAAACCTTCTCCGATCAGACCCTGGGCGTCGTGGTCGAAGACGGATCACTGAAGTGGCTGTCGGTCAGCGTCTGGCCGTCCGTCGTCGAAGGTCGAACCGTTGGCACGTTCTCAGCCTTCGAAGACATCACGCAAAAGGTGAAGCAGCGGGCCTTCCTTGAGCTGCTGGCGGGCGTCAACCGCGTCGCGACCTCGGCCGAAGATGATCCCCTGCAGCAAGTGTGCGACGTCATCGTCAACGAGGGTCACTACGCCCTCGCCTGGATCGGTGTCGCCTCCGAGGACGGTGGGGTCAACGTCGTGTGCTCCGCGGGAGCCAGCGACTACCTCTACGACGGCATGGTCTCCTGGTGGGGATCGAAGCAGAGCGGACTCGGACCGACCGGGACGGCGATGCGAACGAGCACCACCCAAGTCGCCAATGACCTTTACAATCAGCCGCTCTTTGGGCCCTGGCGAGAACGGGCCCGTCGTTTCGGCCTGGCGTCGAGCGTCGCCCTCCCGCTCGCGCTGCACGATCACGTGGCCGCCGTGTCGGTCTACGACACCCACGTCGGTGCCTTCGACCAAATTTCCGTTCAGGGACTGGAGGCAATCGCTGTCCAGATCAGCGCGTGCGTCTCGAACGCGGCGACCGCCGAGGAGCGCCAGGCCGCCCTCGAGGAGTCTGTCGTCGCCGTCGCCGCGTTGAAGGAAGCGGAGCTCACCCTCAGCAAGTCCGAGCAGTGGTTTCGCACGGTGGTCGCGAAGTCGAGCGACCTCATGATCGTGGTGGACGACCAGGCCTGCTTCTCCTACACCAACCCCGTGGTCGACCGCATCTTCGGTTACGAGCCCCAGTGGTTGATCGGCAAGAGCATCTTCGATTTCATCCACCCGGAGGACCGGCCAGCCGCCGACGCCGCGTTCGCCGAGTCGCTCTCACCGAGCGGCATGGACCACCCCGTGGTCCTCCGATTCCTCACGGCCTCTGGCGAATGGCGTTTCATCGAGGGAATACTCACCGACGGCTTCGCCGACGAGGCCATTCGCGGCGTCGTCGGCAACGGGCGTGACGTTACCGAGCGGATCTACCTCACCCGAGCCCTTCAAACCCTCAGCGAGGGTAATCAGGTGCTCGTGCACGCCACCGACGAGGCGTCACTCGTTCAAGACATCTGCCAGGCGATCGTGACGGCCGGCGGCTACCCGCTGGCCTGGGTCGGTTACGCCGATCACGACGAGGAAAAGCGGATCCGCCTCGGCGCGTCGGCGGGCATCGTCGAGAGCATCGATGGGCTCGAGTTCGGTTGGGGCGATGACGAGATCGGCTCCGGACCCCTCGGGGCGACCATTCGCACCGAGCGCGCCCAGGTCGTCAACGACATCCTGAACTCGGTCGTCGTGCCGATGCGGCGGCTCCGGGCCGAGAAGTACGACCTTCGCTCGGTCTGCTCCTTTCCGCTCAAGGTGCAGGGCGAGGCGATCGGTCTCGTGGCGATCTACTCCAATCAGCCGGACTACTTCGGACCAGATGAGGTTGAGATCCTCAGTGAGCTGGCCGACGAGCTGGCGTACGGCATTGGACGATTGCGCGACGCCGAGCGTCTCGCGGAGAACGAGGCGCTCATGCGCGACGGTGACGAGCGCTTCCGTCTCGCGTTCGAGCACAATATGGCGCCCATGCTCTTCAGCGACATGGAGGACAGGGTCATTGCGGTGAACGACTCCTTCTGTCGCATGGTCGGCTTCTCGCGAGAGGAGCTACTCGGCCACGACTCCAAACAGTTCACGTACCCCGACGACATCGGCATCACGGAAGACACGCTGGTGCGGCTCAGTTCCGAACAGGTGGACCAGCTCCGCTACGTGAAGCGCTATCTACGAAAGGATGGGCGCATCCTCATCTCAGAGGTGTCGAGATCGGCCGCCCGCGACGCCTCGGGAAAGATCCGTTACTTCGTCTCGTCGGAACGTGACATCACCGAAGAGCGTGCACTTGCGGCGCAACTTTCCCACCAAGCCCTCCACGACTCGCTGACCGGACTCGCGAACCGCGCGCTCTTCGAGGACCGCCTGGCCCAGGCACACGCACGCGTGGTGCGCCAGGGTGGTGCGTGCGCTGTGCTACTCCTCGGCCTCGATGACTTCAAGGGCGTGAACGACACGCACGGCCATTTGGTCGGCGACCAGTTGCTCGTGGGCATCGCGCGCCGGTTTGAACTGGTGACCCGAACGACTGACACGCTCTCGCGTTTCGGTGGTGATGAGTTCCTCTACCTCGCCGAGGGCCTCGCGACGACCGACGAAGCCGAAGAAGTGGCCCAACGACTCATCGAGGTGCTCGCCGAGCCGTTCTCCTTCGACGGCTTGACACTTGAACAACACGCGAGCATCGGCATCGTCTCCTTCGACGCCACCAGTGCGGGCGACACCGACTTCATCCAAAAGGCGGACGTCGCCCTCTACGAGGCCAAGCGACAGAACCGGGGACGAGTCGCCTTCTTCACCCCCAGCATGCAGCAGCAGGCCGTGCGTCACTTCGAGCTCGTCCAGGACCTTCGTCGGGCGATCCAAACCGGCGACCTAGCGATGCACTACCAGCCGATCGTGGACCTGGCGTCGACGAACGTGGTGGGCCTCGAGGCGCTCATGCGCTGGCAGCACCCCGATCGCGGCTGGGTCGCGCCCGACGTCTTCATCCCCCTCGCCGAGCAGAGTGACCTCATCCTCGAGCTCGGCACCTTCGCCCTCACGGAGGCAATCACCGCCGCCAGCTCGTGGGACGCGGCGCCTGACACGCCGTTCCCTTACGTCGCCGTGAACCTCTCGGTCCACCAGCTCCACGACCCCGCACTCGTGGCGACGATCGAGGCGGCGCTCGCCACGAGTGGACTCGCGCCGGAGCGTCTCATTCTCGAGATCACCGAGAGCGCGTTGCTCGTCAACGTCACCGAAACGATGAACGTACTGGAGCGTCTCGGCTCCCTGGGCGTCGGCTTCGCGCTGGACGACTTCGGAACTGGGTACTCGTCACTCTCCTATCTCGCCCTCCTTCACCCGACGATCATCAAGATCGACCAGTCCTTCGTCAGTCCGTCGAAGGAGAGCGAGCGAAACGACACCCTGCTCGAGGCGATCATCTCGCTCGGCCAGAAGCTCGGCATGACCATGTCCGCCGAAGGCATCGAGACGCCCTCGCAGCTGGATCGGTTGCGTGGGCTGGGTTGCCAGTACGGTCAGGGTTTCCTGTGGTCCGCCGCGGTACCGTCCAACGATGTCGCGCCCCTACTCCGTCGCGGTCCTCGCGGCCGTCGCTGACCGGACCGAGTTCACTGCCACGGAGCTTGGTCGCCGCCTCACTCGTAGAGCTTCGTCGTGTCGAAGAAGCTGTTGAGCGCCCTCAGATCGTGCTGCGCCTCGGCACGTTGCGACGTCGTGTCACCGGTCTCGGGCAACGCCGCCAGCTCCCGGAGTTCCCGTGCAGCATCTCGGTACGCGAGGCGATCCTTGGCGTCGGGGACCGCCGCACGCTCGAGGTCCGACGCCGAACGGCGCAGGTACACCCCCACTTGATAGGACGAGGCGTACGACCCTTTGACCCACGCGCGCTTGGCCGCTGCGAGGTCCCGTCGAACCGACGCGCTCGAGGCGCTGGCGCGGCCATTCCACGCGACGGCCGCCAGAACGGCAAGCAGGACGGCAACGGCGATCCTCGACCGTGCCGTATCCGCGGGTCGATTCGAATCGTCCGAGTTGATCACTTCATCACCAGACTCCAAGAGGGTCTCATAGTAGGACGACGAAGGTGCTGCCGTGAGCGGGTCGGCCACGCCGTTTGGTCTGTCGAGGTCGTGACTGCGGAACCGGAATGTTCTGGATCGGCAACGGCCGAAGGCTCGCTCTCCCAGGCGCTCGCCGAAGGTTCTGCTCTGCCCCTGCGATGGCATCTTTCGCCTGATCCGATCCGTCGTCGCCCAAGACGAACCTGTCTGCCAGCAGATACTCGCATCCTCGCGGGACCCCAGATATGCTTCTGCCAACATCGGCTAGGCCCACCAAGGAAGGAAGATCAATGAAACGGTCACGACTAGTCTCGGCACTCGCTGCGAGCGCGGCGCCTCTGCTCCTCGCGTCGGCATTCGTCAGTTCATCCCCCGTGGCCACCGTCGCTCCGGTCATCAGCCACGGCGTCCGCGTGCCCGTCACCGTCCCCGGATTGGCGGTCGACGCTCAGCTCAACACCTGGGCGGCGTCCAACTGGTCGGGGTACGCCGAGACGGGTACGTTCACCGGCGTGAGCGGCACTTGGACCGTGCCGGCGGTCTCCGCGTCGTCGTCCTCGACGTACTCTTCGGCCTGGATCGGCGTGGACGGCTTCAACGACAACAACCTCATCCAGACCGGCACCGAGCAGGACTACTACAGCGGCAGCGCCCACTACAACGCGTGGTGGGAGATCTTGCCCGCGGCCGAGACCGAGATCTCACCCTCGACCTATCCGGTCACGCCAGGGGACCGCATGAGCGCCTCGATCTACGAAACCAGCGCGACGGAGTCGTCGGGGCACGGTCGCCACGGCTCGAGCGAGCACGTGTGGGTCATCAAGATCTCGGACACGACGAAGGGCTGGTCGTTCACGACGAGCCAGGGCTACAGCGGCGCGGGCAGTTCCGCCGAGTGGATCATGGAGGCCCCCGAGGTCGGTGGGCGGATCGCGACGCTCGCCCACTACACGATCTCGCCTCCGTCGGGTACCGGCGACTTCGATAGCGCCGGAACCCTCAAATCGATCGTCAGCAGCGGGTCGCCGACCTATAACGCGGCCGGTCTCACCTACTCGAACGACTCCGGCGTGATGATCCAGAACAAGGTGCAGGTCTCGACACCGGGCGACCCCGACACCGCAGGCACCGCCTTTAACGTCGCCTACGGTTCGACGCTACCGGGTACGCCTGCCGGCTGAGGTTCCGTCGGCTCCGTAGCACGCGGCGGCCGTCGTCGTCGCGGCGAACGACACGCTGTTCGCTACGGTGAGTCGCGTGGCGGACGACGTAACACCTCGGTTAGTCCAGATCGTCTTCGACTCGACGAATCCGCGCGCGAGTGCCGAGTTCTGGCGTCAACTCCTCGGTCTCTTCTACCGGCGCGGTCACGAAGCGCCGGAACCCGGCGCGGACGATCCCGCGGGTCGCGACTGGATCAACCTGCTCGGGCCCGATGGAACACCGGCGCTCGCCTTTCAGCAGGTCGACGTACTCGCTCGCTCGACGTGGCCCGAGCCCGGGGTGCCGCAGCAACTTCACGTCGACCTTTCCATAGGGAGCATGGCAGAACTCGACGCCGTTCACGGACGCGTCCTGGCGCTGGGCGGCGTCCTCGCGCTCGATCGATCGCAGGACGTCGACGAACCCTTGCGTGTCTACGAAGATCCCGACGGTCATCCGTTCTGCGTCTTCGTGAGAGCTGGCGCTCCTTAGTCGGCCTTCGGACGACATCGCCGACGCGGCCCCGCGTCTGGTGCGCGGTGGCCGGGGAACGGAGTGCTCTGCCCCGTTACACTGCTCGGCGACCGGTGAGGAGTCGTGACAATGACTGACCGCTTAGCTGTCTTGAAAGCGTCCGTGCAGCACCTCAGGGACGTTGCCGCCGCCATAGATCCGGCCGACTACTCCGCGTCGGCCTACCCGAGCGAGTGGACGGTTGCCGACACGTTCTCGCACCTGGGTTCGGGTGCCGTCATTGGTAAACGCCGGTTCGAAGACATCGTCGCCGACCGCGAAGTCGACCCCGCATTTAATTCCTCGGTGTGGGGAGAGTGGAATGCGAAAGATCCAGCAGCGCAAGTGGCCGACAGCCTCGCGAGCGACGCCACGTACCTTTCGACTCTCGAGGCTGCGACCGACGAACAGCGACGGGCGCTCCAATTCACGATGGGACCATTCACCTTTGACTTTGACGGCCTCGTCGGGCTCCGCCTGAACGAGCACGTGCTCCACACGTGGGACATCG
Organism: uncultured Acidimicrobiaceae bacterium; assembly: GCA_963823815.1. Lineage (GTDB taxonomy): Bacteria > Actinomycetota > Acidimicrobiia > Acidimicrobiales > RAAP-2 > RAAP-2. The sequence continues at coordinate 662,970 of CAWGMU010000002.1, read as the reverse complement.
AGGTCCCGTTCAATCCTGGCGCGACGCTCGCCAACGTCGCGGCGAACGCCGTTCTCGACCGAATCCAGTTTGTCGTCTTGCGCACGGGCAAACCGACTGGAGAAGTCAGGACCGTCACGGTGCGGACGGCTGAACCCGCCCGCGATTTCACGATCGCGCTGGACGCTGACTCCGTCAATCTCGTCGAAGCACGCATTGAGGGCTCGCCAGAGTTGGAACTCCCGGCCGAGGCGTTCGCTCGACTGATCTACGGCCGCCTCGATCCTGATAACGAGTCCCCCGTGACGAGCAGCGAGACCGTTAACTTTCTCCGCGACATTTTCCCGGGACTCTGAGCAGGTCGCTCCGCCCCTCTGTCCGCTGACGGCTCCTGGGCAACAACACTCCCCCGTGCCGCGCGTCCGGCTACGGCGTCAAGGGAGTCCGCCAGCGTGACGCGAGAAGCGGTGTTCCACTCGCAACAAGGGGGTGGCCAGCAGTGCGGAACCTCGACCGGAAGCCCCGTCGCGCCACTCGCATTATCGGACGATGGCCCACCCGCGCCTTCGTTGGTCGACATCTCGGCGCCCCCTAGGTCCGGGCTCATCGTGCAACGGCGCTTCGTGATCATCTCACGAGTGTCACTGAATCAGTGAGGCGAAGATAGCTTTCACACCGAGAGCGTAAATTACCGACGTGGCTTTGATCAAGGAGATGACGCAATGCGCAAAGTAGTTGCCTACGAGTTGTTGTCGTTCGATGGCGTGGCCGAGGCGCCGGATGAGTTCATCACCGACTTTGATGACGCCATGGAAGAGAATCTCGCTCGCGTCATCGCCTCTCAGGACACGGTGCTACTCGGGCATCGGACGTACGACGAATGGGCTGCATTCTGGCCGACCAGCGACATCGAGCCATTCGCCAGCTTCATCAACAGCGTCGAGAAGTTCGTGGCGGCGTCTTCTGTGCCCCGGAGTCCCTGGACGAACGCCAAGACCATGGAAGGTGACCTGCCCGAGTTCGTTACCGGGCTAAAGCAACAAGCGGGTGGCGACATCGGCGTGCACGGAAGCATCGAGCTGTGTCAATCGTTATTAGAAGCTGGTCTGGTCGACGAACTTCGACTGGTCATTGCGCCGGTACTGAGCATGCAAGGACGGAAGCTCTTCGACAGGGGCTTGCCGTCGCGGCTCACTCGGACTCGAATGGTCGCGTCTCCATCGGGCTACCTCTTGCTTGACTATCAGGTCGAACGCTGAAGCGTCCTGCGTCGGCGCCTCAACGGTCTGCGATGAGTGGATGCGATAGGAGCTGACATCGCGACGTGAGGATGCTTCGTCGCTCCGTCACCACACGACGCAAAGCTTCCCGTCCGCCCAGGATTGTCATCGGGATGGCGACCAAGTCGACGGCGTGAGCCTCGGAGTCCAACAATCGTCAACAGATAGTGTTTCGAGCATGCGGCCGCTCCCAACGGGCACCGTAACGATGATGTTCAGCGACATCGAGGGATCTACGGCGCTCCTCTATCGCCTCGGCGAGCAATACGCTGAGGTGCTTTCAGGTCAGCGGACGCTGATGCGCGCGGCAATCGCAGAGAACGACGGTCACGAGCTCGGAACTGAAGGTGACAGCTTCTTTGTCGTCTTTGAGTCGGCCGCCGAATCGGTGCGATGTTGCGTGGCGGCGCAACGGTCACTCTCCACCTTCAACTGGCCCGAGGACGTCGACGTTCGGGTTCGAATGGGGGTACATTCAGGTGAGCCGACGCCGCACGACGGCGGATACGTGGGCATCGACGTCCATCGAGCTGCACGCATCGCCGCGGCGGCGCACGGTGGGCAGATCGTCTTGTCGGAACCCACCGTCCAGCTCGTAGAGCACCAACTGCCGGCGGGCGCTTCCATGAAGGACCTGGGGTTTCACCGCTTAAAGGACATCGAGGCGCCCGAGCACATTTACCAACTCCGAGCAGACGGTCTTGAGGAGCGCTTTCCGCCCCTCAAGAGTTTGGGCGCCGAGACGAATCTTCCCTTGCCAATGACGCCCCTCGTCGGTCGAGACCGCGAGGTCCAGCAACTATCCGACGCCGTGCAGACGCCAGACATCAGACTGGTTACCCTCACGGGTCCGGGCGGCGTGGGTAAGACCCGGCTTGCGCTCTCGGTTGCGTCCTCTCTCGGGAACGTCTTTCGAGACGGCGTCTACTTCGTCTCCCTTTCAGGCGCACGGGACGAGGGGTCAATGTGGTCAACGATCGCGGACACACTGAACGCCTCCAGCGAGAGCTCTCCCGCAGAGACCGTCGTGGCTCATGTGAGAGACCGCCAAGCTCTGCTGGTCCTCGACAACCTCGAACAAATCCACTCCGCGCCGGCGATTGTCGCCACTCTGCTCGAAGCGGGCGCTCGTTTGGCGTTGATCGCGACGTCGCGGGGGCCGCTGCACGTCGTCGGCGAACACGAGCTGTCGGTGCAGCCGCTCGAGGTGCCCAAGGAGACCGACCTGGAGGTAGTTGCCGCCTCTAGTGCGGTGCAACTCTTCCTGCAGCAAGCGCGAATGGTCCGATCCACGTTCGCGGTCAACGCGGAGAACGCCGCCGACATCGCCGGAATCTGCCGGGCCGTCGACGGGTTGCCATTGGCCGTCGAGCTCGCGGCGGCGCGTATCCGGCTCCTGACGCCGAAGGCCCTCCTCGCCAACCTCGGGAACAGGCTCGAGTTAGCCGCTGGCGACGTGGGACGACCGACGCGTCAGCAAACGTTGAGGAGAACCATCGAGTGGAGTTACCAGCTCCTGTCACCCGAGACAGCCCGGGCCATGCGACGTATGGGCGTGTTCGTCGGGGGATGCGACCTCGAGGCGCTCGCTGCGGTGGCGATTCAAGACGGGGCCGACGACGCCCTCGAGGTTGCACAGGAGCTGCTTGACGTCAGTCTCGTCACCGTCGGTGAAGGCGTCGACGGCGCCCCTCGGGTTTTCATGTTGGAAACCATCCGCGATTATGCGCTTGAGTGCCTCAGCCAAACCGGCGAACTCGAAGCGACTCGACGCCTTCACGCTCAGCACTACTCGGCCGTTGCGCAAGCCGCCGACGAGCGGCTGAGGGGCCCCAATCATCTGTCGGCGCTCGACCTCCTCGAACTAGAACACGACAACCTGCGCGCCGCGATCACGTGGTCACTCACGCACGACGAAGGAGCGGCCACGGCGCTCGGACTCGTCGAGGCACTGGCGTACTTCTGGTATCAACACGGCTACGCCGCGGAATCCAGTCGGTGGCTCGCCCAGGCGCTTGAAAGAGCCCCAAGCAGCGCCAACCCCCAGCTCGGGACGATCTCCCACTGGCTAGGAATCATGTTCGATCAGTTGGGTGAAAGAGACGACGCGCTCGTGTACCTAGAGCGAAGTCTCGAAATAGCGCGTCAGCTCGAAGATCGTGACCAGCAGGCTCGTGAGCTCAACAGCCTTGGCAGCGTCCAGCTACGCCGGGGCGATCTGGCGCTGGCGCGCGCCAACCTTGAGGAGAGCGTGGCCATTGCCCGCTCCCTTGGCCGCAGCTATCGGCTCGCCGCCGCGCTGACGAACCTCGGGCACGTGGAGAGCCAAGCCGGTAACTACTCTCGCTCCCTCGAAATCCTGGAAGAAGCGCTCAGCATCGATGAGGCGTCAGGAGACACCCTCGGCGTCGCGCTCGACCAACAGTCGATCGCCGCCACCAACCTCCGTCTAGGACAAGCGCAGCGAGCCAATCACTGGCTCTCTCTCCTACTCGACTACCTCGCCCGATCGGGCAACCTTGAGTTTCTCTTCACCACCCTCGAGATAGCGGCGTGCATCGCAGTGGATCTGGGCGAAGCACTGCGCGCAGCCGTTCTTACGGGCGCCGCCGAGGCCTTGCGGCTCAAGACATCAATGCCGATCGACGCCACGTCAGCTGCCGAGCTCAAGAGCTATCTCGCTCGTGCGCGCGCAACAGTTTCCTCGATCGACTGGGAAACCGCGATGGATTCGGGCCGACACCTCAGCCAAGAGGGTATGTTCGAAGTTCTCACCGCCCAGGATTGGCAACCGTCCGCAAGTTAGGAGTCACTCTTTCGGGTGAGAAGGTTTCCAACGACCCGGCGACGTTTCAGGGAGTCCTCGACGGCTCGCTAACGACGTGGCTCCGACGCCCGAAGGAAGCTGCAGAATCACGACACGCTGTCACTTAGGCGTCACAAAGGTGTGGATAACGACAACCATTCCTTAAATGACCCTGTGTTTGCGCCGAGAATGTAGCGCGAGCACGAACGATTTCGGTGTCAGGCCTCAGTCGCGACAAATGGAGGCGGACCAGGAGCCACGACAGCGAGTGCACTGCAGTCAACGAGACTACATCGGGATTATGGCACTCTGAGCGTCCGACGCACGTCGTATCAGTCACGCATACGGTTGCCCCAAAGCGCCATCCGGCAGATAGCCCGTCACGCGAATGGAGGTTCATCAAATGAGATTGCTAACGAAGAAGAGCCGTACTTTCACCGCCGCCGCAGCCGGCGTCCTCGTTTTGGGACTCGCCTGCACGGCAATCGCCTCAGCAGGGACGAGGAGCGGGGGGAATCCAGATACGTTTCCCTCTACGCCTACTCTCTACAACAGCATGACTGTCTCGGCGAATTACGTTTGGTCCTACGCCTTTGATGCAACGGGTGCCAATCAGCTTGGGAATGACATCACGCTGGCTAGCGGTGGTGGTCGGCTCAATGACGTCATTGTGTCAATGGGCAACTTCGCTCCGGCGTCACAGTCGGCGCCGTTGGCCATGACGCTCAACATCTACAATCCCAGCGCCAACCCAAGCGCCCCGGAGCCAGGCAACGGCGTGACGCCCGGAAGCCTGATCGCGAGCGACACGGTGACCATCACCCCGCCTGGAACGGCTACCGGATTCACGGGAACGCCGCCCACGTACGGCATTGACAATTTCAACGTCACGTTCAACTTCGAATCACAGAAGATCTCGGTCCCCGACGACGTTGTGTACGACATTACGTACAACAACACCACCGTGGACACGGGCTTGAACGTGAACTTGTCGTACGAGTCGTCCAGTGTTCCGAGTGTGGGTGCGGACACCTACCCCGGATACCTGTTCGTGGCAACGGGAGACGGAACGAACGGCGCAACTGGTGGCCCAAGTGGAGAAATCACCTGCTCAACCGTGAGCAGCACGTTTGCGCAGTACAGCACCCAACCAACCACTTACGGCAGTACCGCCTGCGGTCTGGCTGCTTTGCCTGCGGGTCCAGGGCTTCTCGTACCGGCTGTGGAGTTCACAATAGGTAATCACTAGGTACTTGTCACCAACGGGATCCCCGGTCCTTTGGACCGGGGATCCCTTGTTTCGAGTCTCAAAGGTGCTCACTCAGCTACGTGGGCCCTCCAGTCGGTGACATCTGACACGAAAGACACGGCGTCGTAACGCAGCTCCATAAGTCATCGGGCCCCATCGTTTTGAGCGAACCGGGGTAGGTTTCGTGACGCGGCCCTGGGTGGCTGCTCGAACAAGGAGAGAAGAGATGCCGAGGTTCATGATCTCGTTCGGTGCCAACGCCATGGACCACATTCCCGACGACGAAATGCCGGCGGTGGCCGATGACGCTCGCGCCGTCGTCCGAGAGATCCTCGCGGCCGGCGTCTTTGTGCTCGCCGGCGGCATGGAAAGTCGGAAGTCCAGCATCGTGTCCGTCGACGGGGCTATCACCGACGGCCCGGAACCGGAGGCGATAGGCGGACTCACAGTCGTCAACGTTTCATCGCGCAAGAAGGCGCTGGAGTGGGCTGCCAAGATCGCCGTCGCATGCCGTTGTCCTCAAGAAGTTTGGCAGATCGGGCACGACCCCGAACTGGAAGCGATGCTTCACGAAACTCGTAGGCGGGGGTGAAGTTCCAACCGCGCGAGACCGAAGGAAGCTTGTTCAGGTGGCAGGGTTCGACCCCGCGGCGCGACCACCCTCCTATGAACCCCAGCCCAGCGCAAACCTCATCGCGTTGACGGCGGTATGCCACTGCACTACCTCGACAGATAGATCGCCGTTGCGAACCAGTGGTCCGGTGGTGTCGGAAAGGTCAGTAGATGACTGCGCTCTTCGTTCGGTGGGATCTGTCCGGAGGTGTCGGAATGGTCTGTGGGATGAAACGTGTGACTATGGCCCCGTTCAATTCGGCGTGGACGGAATGTTGGTGTTCTGAGCGGCCACGATTCTCCACTGGTGCCCTCGCCGTTCGATGATGAAAGTCATGAGAGTCTGACGTTTACCTCCCGGATCGCGTGCATCACCATGAAGTGAGCTTCGCAAGTGCGCAACTACGACTCCGGGAACGATAACTCTCGCATCCTCAACTTGCATCTTAAGAATGGAAGTCCGAAAGGGGCCAGCGTGACCTGCAGCGTGGTGATGCTCGATTTCCTCTCTGCCTTTCATGAGAGTTCCAGTCACATTGACGAATGATGCGTCACCGTGAAATAATTCCGCGAAGCTAGCCATGTCATGGTGATTCCAACTTTCAACGAATCCCGAAGCAAGTTCCACCGCAACGTCAAGAGGCTCCGACTTCAATGAATCGACATTGCTACTCGGCGTCATCACCTCCCCAATTCCTTATTTGTCACTATGCCCCTACACGTACGAGGAATCCCCGCTCTTTTAATGGACCACCATATGTCGAGTGGCCCGAGGGATGTTGAGTACGTCACCTGCAACATTCGCGAGCAACTCGACTTTGAGTTACAAGATTCTCGTTGCAACGATCGTGGACAAATCTATTGACAGGCGAATTTCCGTGGCAAGCAAACTCGGGTGCTCAAGCCAATGGAGTCGCGCCTCATCGAGCCCACCCTCATGTGATGGAGGCCAACCAGCGAATGGCGTGAAATCGTCAATCACGAGTGTTCCGCCAAATGTGAGGGCTTCGGAAATATCAACGGGCACGTCGCTCTTGCCAGAGCCTCCTCCGTCCAGGACAAGCAAGTCGAACGGTCCGTGTTCTAGAAGGGCGTGCCAGTCATCGCCGACTATTCGCACGTTTGAGTAATCCTTGAATAGTTGCTGACATGCACTCGCTCGCGCATTGTCCTTCTCAACGCTAAACAGCTTCGTGTCGCTATCTGTCGCGCTCAGCATCCAGCTCAATCCAACACCGCAGCCAGTCCCAGTCTCTCCAATAACGCCACCTTGACAGCCAACTGCAAGTATCTGCAAAAGACGACCTTGTTCAAGACGACACGAACTATCAAATTTGAGGTTTCTCGCCAATTGAACGGCACTCGAGACTTCATCGGGTAAGCCCTCGACGCCTCGGTAGCTTTCCGTGCCACTGACCGACATGATCTCATCATTCCAGAGAGCTAGTAGGGCCGGTGGGGATCGAACCCACGACCGAGGGATTATGAGGTGGATGCAAACGGTCGGAATGGTCCGGAGGTGTCGAACTGGTCCGAAAATGACTGAACTCTTCGTCCGGTAGTGTCGGACTGGTCCGGTGGTGTCGGAATAGTTTGTGGGATGAAATGTGAGATTTCAGAGGTCGACCTGAGCAGCCTCTCGCTGGACGTTTTTCACACGCTTGGACCGTGGTGGTCTAGACATTCATCCACCCCGAAGTTGCAGTCCCCGCCCATTATTTCCAAGAGCCGGAATCGATGTGGCTCGTCTTCTCGTTACTCCTCGCGCTGAAGTCTCTTACTCGTGGAACGGATGTTCATCGGAGTCCCAGAGCTGGGCTCAATGACCAGGCCCGTCGCCGTTTCGATGATCCAGGTCTCGATCTCGCCGTAACTCCACCCATGATCCCGACTGAGCGTCCGCCAGGTGGCGGGGAGTGACAAGAAGCTCAAGATATCAACAGCTTTGGCGGCGGGCACTTTCGACTGCAGCGCACCAAGGGTTTCCAGTCGGTTGACCGCAATCTGCCATCCGGAGCGATGGATGATAAGACCTTCTTCCCATGCCTCTGCGGCGACCGGCTCAAAGGGTGCCGCAGCCTCGATGGCGGACACCAGGTCACCCGAGGATTCCATGAGGCGCCTGATCACCCTTATGAAGCCGGAGATAACTGCAAGCGGATCGTTGACCGGTGCCAGTTCGCTCTGAACGTCTTGTGGCACGCCGGCAAGTACGGGAATCAGTTTGCGCAGTTCGCCCAAGATGGCCGGCTTCGGGCCCACGCTGACGTAGACGGTGGGCACCGCCACGCGGGCCGCGGCTGCTATGTCGGCCACGGTGGTCCGGAGATAGCCGCGCTCGACGAAGAGGGCTCTTGCTGCACCGAGGATGGCCTGGCGGGTGGACGCCGCCTGCTCCTGCCTGCGCTCGGAGTGGTATTTGGCCCTTGACATCCCCGTCACCTTAGCCCTAAGTTATTGATTAGAGGAGCATTATCATTAACTTGGAGGGTGAATGTCTCGGTTCTTACTTGCAACCTATCCGAGCCCCGGTCACGTAATCCCGGCTGGCGCTGTCGTGAAGGAGCTCACCGGCCGTGGCCATGAGGTGCGCTGGTACACGGGACGTCGCTTCGCCGACGTCGTCGCCAAGTCCGGAGCGAGCTTCTGCGCCATGCCGGAGAAGCTCGACTGGGACTTTGAGAACTTGAACGCGGCGTTCCCCGACCGGGCAAAGCTGAAAGGTCAGAAACAGGGACTGTTCGACCTGGTCGAGATCTTTGTGCGACCTCTCGGCGAACACCTACCCGCTCTCAAGGCACTCCTCGTGGAGGAGCCCGCCGAGGCATTCGTCTCCCACACCGCCTTCTACGGCGGCGGGTGGCTCCACGAGATGGGTGGACCGCCAAACGCGGCGCTCGGCGATACCTGCCTCATCTACCCAAGCCGGGACGGCGCCCCATATGGCACGGGGTTGGCACCAAAGAGCGGCTTCGTGGGCCATCTGCGCAACCGGGCTCTTAACGCGATTGGCCGGGCCACGGTGCTCGCTCCGGTAACGAAGGCGGCGCGAGAGGTCCGCGCTGAGCTCGGTCTTCCCGTCGTCAAGTTGCGGTTTCCCGAGTTCGGCCTCTCCCCTTACTTGCACATTCAGCTCTGTCCCCCCGGCTTCGAGTACCCCCGGTCGGATCTTCCTCCAGAGGTCCATTTCGTCGGCGCCCCCACGCCACCGCCGCCGGCGGACTTCGATCCACCAAGCTGGTGGCCGAGGCTTCCGGAATCGAGACACGTTGTCCTCGTCACGCAGGGGACCATCGCCACCGAACCGGCTGACCTACTCGCTTCATGCCTTGAGGGGCTCGCCGGCAAGGATGTCTTCGTCGTCGCCACGACCGGCGGTGCAGATCCTGCAGACTTCGGGGATGCGCCTCCGAACGCGGTTGTTGAGAGGTTCGTGCCGTACTCCGCTCTCTTGCCCTATGTCGACGTCATGGTCTCGAACGGTGGATTCGGTTCCGTGCAGCTGGCCATCGCCCACGGTGTTCCGATGGTCGTTGCTGGTACCAGCGAGGACAAGAAGGAGATAACCGCCCATGTCGGATGGTCGGGCGTGGGTATTGACCTTCGCACCAATCGCCCCTCGCCAAGAGCGATTGCTGACGCCGTGGAGCGGGTGTTGAATGAGCCGAAGTTTCGAGAGGGCACCCTGGCGTTACAAACACAGGTGGCCGGCAAGAGCCCGGCCGGGGCCGCCGCCGATCTCCTCGAAGACTTGGCGACCACAAGAAACGACTCGCCTCGAGGGGGAGTCAGGTACTGAGATTTACGGAGACTTAGAGAGTGCCACGTGAACGCGAGGCGAAAGTGAGGAGAACGATGATGGAGCGCAATGCAGACGGTCTCAAAGGTCTGACGCCAAAAGAGCAGAACTACTTTCGCCGTGGGCGTCGCATGGCGCTCCGCTTTCCCTGGGGACCTCGCCTCTTCAGCAAATCTAATCGCACCCTCTTCCGTCTTACGGGAGGCCGCCTCGGAGGCAGAATGCTCGGGGTCACAGTCGGGCTGCTCACAACGACCGGTAGACGCAGCGGCCGGAGTAGGACCGTTCCAGTCGTCTATCTCGATGACAGCTCCCGTTTCCTGGTGGCCGCCTCGAACAATGGGTTCGATGCGCCACCCGCATGGTGCCTCAACCTTCAAGCGCATCCGAACGCCGAGTTGCACACCCGCACGGGCACCGAGCGCGTCGCTGCGCGTCAGCTGACTGATTCCGAACGCGAGATGGTCTGGCCTCGGCTCCTAAAGCACAATCCGGTGTGGGGCGCTTATCAGTCCTGCACGGAGCGTGAGTTCGCAGTCTTCGCCCTCGAACGAGCGACTAGGGCGAGCTCCCGGTAGACCGAGGTTGGCAAGATGTTATTTCGGTTAAGCGCAATCAACGCAGTAGGGCCGGTGGGGATCGAACCCACGACAGAGGGATTATGAGGGGCTCGCCAATCGTCTTTTGCGTGCTTTGTCGTCCAGCGCGCGCGAACAGTTGCCAAACGAAGTTCGATGACGTGTGCGAAAGTTCGCGGAGTCGAAAAATTGGAGCAGCAACGGAGTAGCAACAGAAAGCGGCACCCGACCGCCGGATCCGCTAAAAGACCTCCCGTACGCCAGCGCTCTGTGGTACAATAACTGGTACCAATCGAGCCGGGAGAATTACGTCATGTCCATCACCGCCAGCGAAGCTCGAAAGAACCTCTTTCCTCTCATCGAGCAGGTGAACGAGAACCGTGAGGCGATCGAGATCACCTCCAAGCGTGGCGATGCAGTGCTCATGTCTCGGGCGGACTTCGACGCGCTGAACGAGACCGCCTTGCTATTGCGCTCGCCCGCTAACGCACGACGGCTGCTCAAGAGTCTGGCCCAGGCAAACGCAGGCGAACGCACTGCTCACAAGCTTTCGTAGTGCGCCTCGTCTTCACTCCCCTGGGTTGGGAGGACTACCTCTACTGGCAATCGCACGACAAGGCGATGATCAAGCGTCTCAATCGCCTTCTTGAAGAGTCGATACGCACTCCATTTGAGGGAATCGGAAAACCCGAAGCTCTTCGCCACGTTCTGGCGGGTTCCTGGTCACGGCGCATCGACGAGGAACATCGACTTGTCTATCTCGTTGATGGTAACGATATCGTCGTCCTCCAAGCGCGCTATCACTACGGAAAATGACTGGAGTAGGGCTGTGAGTAGGGCTCTGAGTAGGGCCGGTGGGGATCGAACCCACGACCGAGGGATTATGAGTCCCCTGCTCTGACCACTGAGCTACGGCCCTTCGAAAAAGCTGAACGTAGCTCCCAGAGCAGGACTCGAACCTGCAACCTAGCGATTAACAGTCGCTTGCTCTGCCAATTGAGCTATCTGGGAATGCATGAGAAAGCCTAGTTACGATAGCACTGGCCCTGCGGCTCACTGCTGGTCGAACCAACGCTGCAGCCGCTCCGCTTCGGGACTCTCACGAACCGCTCTTCGACTTCGCTCGATGCGCTTGGTCATGCCTTGTCGAGAGATTCCGTGCGCGCGAGCGATCTCATCCATCGACATCGTCTTGAAGGTGAACTGCCAGAACGCGTCAAAGTCCTCGCCGGTCAGGCGACGAAGTTCGTCGATGACCCACGCCGGCGCTTCGTTGAGATCGTTCGGCGAGCGCGGAGTCGGCCAGGTCCTCGAGCGCTACCGATCGAGAAACGTCGCGACTGGAGTTCTCGACTGAGTTGCATGATCTCCTGCGCTTTCGCTTGCGACACTGCCAGCTCGAGGGCGACGTCGCGCTTGGTGAGTCGCTTGTCAAGGTGGGACCGCTCGAGGCGCTGATACTTCAAGATCAGGCGCATCTCGGCGTCGCTGAGTCCAGCCTGCTGCTGCACGGTCTGATTGACGAGCTTCATGATCCAGTAGTTGGCGTACGTGGCGAATCGGTTGCCCTTGCTCGGGATCGAATCGACGCAGCGCGTTGATGAGCCCTTCGACGCCCGCCGCCTCCAGGTCTTCGTTGCAGAAGCGATAGCCGCGTTCGAGGACCCGCGCGCGCACGAGACCAAGCGTGGCTCGCAGCAGGAGCGACTCGGCCTCCTGGCCATCTTGGCGAGCGCGCAGGAACTGGTGACGATCTTGCGGGTCCCGCCCGTCGTTGCTCGCCATCGCCGCGCTTGCGCGACGGCCCTCGAGGATCACCGGGTAGAGGGTTCGCTCCTGCTCGACATCGAGGGGCGGCAGGATCTCCAGTCCCCCGATGAACCCGCGCGTGCCCTTACTCACGATGAGGGAAGGGACGCGCGTTCGAGAAGCCACTGCCGGAGTTCGCGCTCGGCGACGTCGCCGTGAGCCGACTCGAGCAGTTCGACGCGCCCCTTGACGTCACGACGGTCGCCATGGCGACTTCAGGAGTCATGCGGCCCTCGCGCATGTCGTGATCGAACCGCTCTTGAGTTCGATCGTGCACCGCGCTCCTGAGGAGTTGCGCCACGACTGCCGTGACGTCGGCGGCACTGTACTGGCGGTCGATCTCTTCGACAGCGAGCTCGCCGAGGATGAGCGCCGCCTCGTCTTCGACCACGGCGCTCGATCTCGTCGATGACTTCCGAGAGCGGCCGATCGGTGATGACCGCCTCGAAGATCTCGCGCTGTACCTCGTTGACGAAGTACGGCGCGATCGAGTCGCTCCTTCATCGTCGCCGGGGCCGTGCACGAGGAGACGCAGCGCCTCGAGTCCGGGACGCGGCTGGGGCGTTCTAGTGAGCGGTCTCTGAGTGGGCACCGCTGCGCCGTCGACAACGGGAGTGCGGCGCGGTCCCTTGGCGAGTTCGGCGACGCGCGCGCGCAGCGTCGCGACTCGTCGATGCCGAGCCGGTCGGCGACGACTACCTGATGTACTGGTCGCGCACGAGCTCGCTCGGGTGTTCGGCGAGCACGTCCATTGCCAGCTCGGCCGCTCGAGCGCGGCCCTCGGCCGTGGCGAGGTTCGCGCTCTCGAGGACTCGCTCCAGACGAAACCGCAGAAACGGCACGGCGTCGCGAACGGCTGCGTGCAGTGCTTCGGGGTCGCGCTGGGCGAGTTCGGCCGGGTCAGTGCCGTTGGGCAGGCGCGCCACGGCCACGTCGACCTCGTGCTGTCGCTCCCACTGGTACACCGAGGCGGCCGCGCTCTGGCCCGCGTCGTCGGCGTCGTAGGCGAGAACGATGCGCTTGGCGAAGTTGCGCATGATCCGGAAGTGCTCTTCGCCGAGCGCGGTGCCGCACGTGGCCACGGCCCGCGGCATGCCGGCCGCGAAGAACGCGATGACGTCGGTGTATCCCTCGCAGACGATGATCTCGCCGGATTTGATGATGTCGTCCTTGGCCAAGTTGAGCGCGTAGAGCGTGCGGCGCTTGGAGTAGATCGACGTCTCGGGGCTGTTCTTGTACTTGGCCTCGACCCGGCCGTCGCTCGACGCTGCGCTCACTCGCGCGGCGGCAGGATCCGCGCCCGCCGACGGCGATGGCCTTGCCCGCGGGGTCGAAGATCGGAAAGATCACTCGCGCGCGCAGCGCGTCCTGACGGCGATCGCGCTTGTTGACGAATCCGAGCCCGGTCGCCGCGAGGAGCTTCTCGTTGAATTTGAGTCCCTTCGTGAGGCCGTCCCACTCGTCGGGTGCCCAGCCGAGCCTGAACTGTCGCGCGATGTCGCCGCCGATGCCACGCGACCTGCAGGTACTCGCGGGCGTCGCGGGCGTCGGGTGACTCGAGAAGTCGCTCGTGGTACCACGCGACGGCGCCTTTCCATCGCGGCCATGGCCTCCTGACGCTCCTTGCGGGCCGGGCCGGCGTTGGCGTCGTCGTGCAGTTCGATGCCCGCGCGGTCGGCGAGGAGTCGTAGGGCGTCCATGAAGTCCAGGTGTTGGATCTCGCGCACGAAGGTGATCTGGTCACCGGAGGCGCGACAGCCGAAGCAGTAGTAGCGGCCCTCTTCGGCGTTCACCGAGAACGACGGGGTCTTTTCGGCGTGAAAGGGGCACAGTCCCGGTCCAGCGCTGGCCGGACTTCTTGAGCGCCACGGTCTCACTGATGAGGGCCACGATGTCGGTCGCCGACCGGACTTGCGCGATCTCACTCTCCGATATGGCCATAGAAAGAAAGTACCGGTTCCCGGGGCTCACATCGCGCCGACGGGTCAGCATCGTCTGCCTAGACTCTCGCCATGTCCGAATTCTCGGTCGAGGCCACACAATATCGTTCGAACGTTCAACGACGGCGACGTTCGCGCGCTCGACGACGTCTCGCTGCAAGTGCCGACCGGTCAAGTCTTCGGACTCCTCGGACCCAACGGTTCGGGTAAGACAACGATGGTGCGGATCCTCTCCACCATCCTCGCGCCGACGAGGGCAGCGCGATCGTCGGCGGCTACGACGTCGTGAAGCAGCCCAACCAGGTACGTCGCATCATCGGTCTCGCGGGACAGTACGCGACCGTGGACGAAAACCTCACGGGCTTCGAGAACTTACGGATGGTCGGACTTCTCAACCACCTGGAACAAGTCCTACGTCGTCGCGCAAGTCCCGCCAGCTGCTCGACGACTTCGGTCTTGCCGATGCGCGCACAACCGAATTACCTCGACCTACTCCGGCGGGATGCGGCGCCGCCTCGACCTCGCGGCGGCGCTCGTCGCGGATCCGCCGATCCTCTTTCTCGACGAGCCGACGACCGGCCTCGACCCGCAGAGCCGCCAGGACCTGTGGGCGATCATCGAGGGACCTCGTGGAAAGTGGCACGACCGTGTTGCTCACCACCCAGTACCTCGAAGAGGCCGATCGACTCGCGCAAACAGCTGGTCGTGCTCGATCACGGCAAGATCATCGCCGAGGGAACGTCGGCGCAGCTGAAGGCGCAGCTGGGAACACCGTACTGGTCCTCACGATTCTTCCCCACGACCGAGCGACGCGCAGCGTCGCTCGAGCCCCTCGTCTCGGACCTTTCGCCGAAGCCCGCCAACGTCGACGGCACCGTGCATCGAGTTGACCGTCGACAACGGACCGTTCGTCACGGCCGACGCACTGCGACGGATCGACGGCGCCGGCATCACGCTCAGCCGGACTGGCCACTGCGCGAACCGAGTCTCGACGACGTCTTCTTGAATCTGACGGGGCACAAGGCCGAAGACGTAAGTCCCGGTGAGCCCGCAGCAACGGACGGCGAGGACGCGAAAGGCTGAGAACGTGACGACGCTCCCGATGTCCACGACGACGCTCCCGGCGTCGGCCTCAACGCACTCATCGCTGCGCTGGGCCGCGAGCGACGTGCTCACCTGGCTCGGCGCAACCTGTTGGCCTTGATTCGCCTTCCGACCGCGATCGTCTTCATGTTCATCCAGCCGATCATGTTCGTCGCTCTTGTTCCGCTACGTTTTCGGCGGCGTCTCCATGGTTCCCGGACGCTCTACGTGAACTATCCTGATCCCCGGGATTCTGGTACAGACCGACCATCTTCGGTGTCGTCGGCACCGCCATTGGCCTCGCCGAAGACCTGCAGAAGGGTCTCATCGAGCGATTCAACGCGCTGCCGATGGCCCGTCTCGGCCGTTCTCGCGGGACGCACGGTCTCCGACCTCGTTCGCAACGTGATCGTGCTCGTCATCATCACCGGCGTGGGATACCTCGTGGGCTTTCGCCCGCACGGGCACCTTCTTCTCCTACATCGCAGGCCTGCCTCTTGATGCTGATCTTCGCCTACTGCCTCTCGTGGGGCTTCGCCTTCGTTGGGCTGGCCGCCCCCAACTCCGAGGCCGCCCAGGCGATGACTTTCCCGTGATCTTTCCCTTGACGTTCGCCTCGGCGATCTTCGTGCCGCTTTCTCAGATGCCGAGTTGGCTGCAACCTTTCGCCATCAATCAGCCGGTGAGTCAGACGGCCATCGCGGTGCGCGGCGCTGATGCTCGGAGAGCCCCACGGCCAGTCCACCTGGATCGCGCTCGCCTGGGCCCTCGGCGCGATTGCGATCCTCGCGCCGCTCGCCGTCAATCGCTCCGCAAGGTCGCGTGAATCGGTGACGCTCCTCGGGCGTCGACGAGCTCCAAAAGATCGTCGATGACGCGTTCCCCGACTACGAGATACCGCGCATCGAATCGGTCGACGGGCGACACGCTGGTAATGGCCCAGCCCGTAGGGCAGCGCAACACCCGCCCGGGCGGCACGCTGGCGGGACCGACCATGATGGCCGTCGCCGACAACGCGGCTTGGCTCATCATCCTCGCTCACATCGGTCCCGTGCTCCTCGCCGTCACGACGAGCCTGCACATCGACTTCCTTCGCAAACCTGGCGTCACTGACCTCATGGCGCGCGCCCGCCTCATCAAACTTGGTCAGCGACTCGCGGTCGTCGACGTGGAGCTGTACTCACGCGGCGCGGCGGACCTCGTCGCGAAGGCCCAGGTCACCTACTCGATACCGCCCCGCCCCACCGGCTGACGACGAGCGCTCAGCGAGCTCGCCGGCGCGCCACGGTTCCTCGCAACGTCATGGGCAACTCGACGACGCCATCGTGGACGCGTTCGCTCAGCCGTTCGCGGACGCGCTCGCCCATGACTCGACGACTCTCCTCGCTTTGGATGATCGCGCCGGAGTAAGTGCCAAACAGTCCGACCACCTGGTCGACCGTGCGCGGCCACGACCAGTGGATCGTAACGTCACGCGCGCCGACGAAGGGACCGTCGGGGTCAAGCTCAGCGCGCCAACCGCGAGGGCGAGCGTTGGCGTCGTCACGTCGCTCCCGCAGTTCGGTGAGGTCGGCCATCCATGGCACGTCGCGGCTGAAGCCATTCCAGAGCACAAAAAGCCCGCCGTCGTCGCGCAACACGCGCGCCAGTTCGTGGGTCGCCGTCGGGGTGGCGGAACCAGTGCCACGCCGACGAGGACAGCGACCGCGTCAAAGCGTCGCGTCAGCGGGCGGGTACCGTTTCGGCGCTGCCGATGAGCGCGGTGACCCCGGGGCTCTCGCGGACGAGAACCGTGCGCATCTCGTCGTCGGGCTCGATCACGCTGATCGTCGCGCCGAGTCCGAGCAAGAAGCGCGTCAACTTGCCGGTGCCCGCGCCGACGTCGAGGACTTGCGAACCAGCGAGGTCGCCAAAGAGCGCCGCCGCTTCCGACGGTGGCCCGGGACGGAAGCAGGTCGTACTGCTCGGCGACCGTGCCAAAGCGCAGACCGCGCCCGTCGTCACGCTCACGTCAGGACTGCCCGTCGCGTTCGCGAAGTGGTGGGCCAGCAGTCGTCGATCGGACGCGCACCTGTCTCGGTCGTGTCGCGGTCGCGCACGGTCACCGCGCGGTCGTCGAGCGACTCGAAGTCGACGGTGACGCAGTACGGCGTGCCAATCTCGTCCTGGCGGCGGTAGCGACGGCCGATCGACTGAGTGACGTCGAAGTCGCACATGAAGTGCGGACTGCAGCAGCTCGAGTACCTCGTGCGAGACGTCCTCGAGCTCGGGCTTCTTCGACAGCGGCAGCACCGCCACCTGATAGGGCGCGAGACGCCAGTCGAGGCGCAGCAGCGTGCGCGTCTCGCCCTCGACGACGTCCTCGTGGTAGGCGGCGAGGAAGAACGCCATCATGGCGCGCGTCGCGCCGGCCGCCGGCTCGATCACGTAGGGCGTGTAGCGCTCGTCAGTCGTCGGGTCGAAGTAGTCGAGCGCGACCCCGGAGGCTTGGTGTGCTGGGTGAGGTCGTAGTCGCCGCGATTGGCGACGCCCTCGAGCTCGTCCCAGCCCCACGGGTAGAGCGTACTCGATGTCGGTCGTGCCGCTTCGAGTAGTGCGAGAGGTCCTCATTGGCGTGCTCGTGCTTGCGCAGCATCGCCTCGGGGATGCCGAGGTCGACGTACCAGTTGAAGCGCGTCCTCGATCCAGTAGCGGTACCACCGCTCGGCCTCGGCCGGCGCGACGAAGTACTCCATCTCCATCTGCTCGAACTCGCGCGTGCGAAAGACGAAGTTCTGCGGGGTGATCTCGTTGCGGAACGACTTGCCGACCTGGGCGATGCCGAAGGGCGGCTTCTTGCGTACGGTCGCGAGCACGTTCGCGAAGTTGGTGAAGATGCCCTGGGCGGTCTCGGGGCGCAGGTAGGCCGTCGCGCCCTCGCCCTCGACGGGTCCGGCCTGGGTCTTGAACATCAGGTTGAAGGCCCGGGGACTCGGTGAACTCAGTCGAACCGCAGTTCGGACAGACGCCGTCGATCTTGTCCTCGCGCCAACGCTCCTTGCACATCTAGGCAGTCGACCAGCGGGTCGGTGAAGGTCTCGAGGTGTCCCGACGCCGCCCAGACCGCCGGCGGACCGAGGATCGCGGCGTCGATTCCGACGATGTCACGCGCGCATCTGGACCATCGAGCGCCACCACGCCTCCTTGACGTTGCGCAGCATGTTGACGCCCGAGCGGTCCGTAGTCGTAGGCCGAGCGAAAGCCGCCGTAGATCTCGGCGGAGGGAAAGACGAAGCCCCGACGCTTGGCGAGGTTGACGACCTTCTCGAGCAACTCCGAGTCGGCGTCGGTGGTGAAATCCATCGTCAAAGGCTACGTTGACACCTCGGCGCTCTTCAGCCGGACGATCACCTGATTCGCGACAAGGCGCGCCTTCGGCAACAGCGTCACGCGCTCGTCGTCGACGGAGATGAGGTGGGCGATCTCGTCGAGCGAGTCGAAGGCCTCGATCGGAACACCGCGCGACGTGCGAAGGGCCAGCGACTCGCGCTCGAAGGTTTGGGTCGCGTCACTCAGCGTCTCCTCGCCCCCCTCGGGTGAGGAGCCGCGCTCGACGAGGGCGATGTAGCGCTCGGGCGTGCGCACGTTCCAGTATCGGCGCCCGTGTCGGTGCGAGTGCGCGGCGGAGCCGAAGCCGACGTAGTCCCCGTGGTCCCAGTAGACGTGATTATGGCGGCACTCGTGACCAGGCCTCGCCCAGTTCGAGATCTCCTCCCACCGGTAGTCGTTCGCCTCGAGGGTCTCGCCGACGAGGTCATACGCGTCGGCCGTCGCGTCCTCGTCGGGGTGGCGCGTCGGGTCATTGCCGAGTGGCGTGCCCGGCTCGGGCGTGAGCGCGTAGCAGCTGACGTGCGGCGGCGGGTACTCGAGGGTCGAGGAGATCGTCGAGTGTCGAGCGCACGTCCGCGAGACACTCCGCGCGCGAACCGACGATGAGGTCCATGTTCCAGGAGTCGAAGCCCGCCTCGGTGGCCGCAGCGCGAAACCTCGCGGTGCGCCATCGTTCCGTGTCGACGACCGAGGTCCGCCAAGACAGCTGGCTGGGTCGACTGGATCCCGAAGCTCATGCGCGTGACGCCACCTTCGCGGTACGAGCGCAGCCGCTCGACGCTCGCGTCTTCGGGGTTGCACTCGACGGTCACCTCGGCGTCGGGGCTTCGAGGGATGGCGTCCAGGATCGACAGCAGCACTTCAGCGGGCAAGCGCGAGGGCGTCCCACCGCCGAAGAAGACCGACGTCGCCACGGGGAGTCCGCCGTCGGTTGCGCGGGCGATCTCGCTCGTGACGGCTCGCACGTAGCGCGTCATCAAGTGGTCGCGGTCGGCGTAGGTCGCGAACGCGCAGTAGTCGCAGCGCTTGGCGCAGAAGGGCACGTGGACGTACACGCCGAAGTCGCTGGTCTTCGATTCCAAGGGCGCCACCCTAGCCGGTCGGCGCGGCGGCGCAAGTGGCGGCGACCGAACGCGGCGCGCGCAGCCGTTTGCCGAAGTGAACCTCGATCGCCTCTTGGGCGAGTCGCCATCACCTCACCAGCGCCCGACGGCTCGCTCTCGCGCAGCACCGAGGCGAGGTCGCCGCTCGACGAGCGGCGCACGAGACCGAGCGCGTCGGGCGAGATGGCGACGTCCCTGGCGACACTCGTCGCACAGCGTGCCACCGACTTCGGCGTCGAAGGCGACGAGGGGTGTTTCTCGCCCGCAGTTGACGCAAGCGTCGACGACCGGTCCGGATCCATCGAGAGCGAGCAACCGCAAGTAGAACGAGGCCGGCACCAGTTCCGGTCGTGAAGTCGGGATCGTCGAGCGTCGAGCAGCACCTTGGTCAGAAGATCGAAGATCGCCTCGTCGGGCACGCCGTCGGACGGGATGGCGTCCATCGGCTTCGACGACGGCGTACCCGGCCGAGATGCGCTGCGTAGGACCCGCGAAGCGTCGCGAGCCGCTCGCAGGTGCTGCACGTGGCGCGCGATGTAGAACTCGCCTCGGGTCTTCACGAGGTCGACCTTCACGTACGCGAGGGTCTCGAGCGTTGCCGCCCAGACGACTCGTTGACTTGCGCGCGCCCTTCGCCAGCACGCGGACCTTGCCGTGGTGGCGCGTCCAGAGCACGACCACGCGGTCGGCCTCGCCCGATTGGTAGGTCCGCAAGCACGACGGCGTCGTCGTCGATCTCTCTCACTGATCGCCCCGTCGGTCCTCTGGGTCCTCGAACTTCGGTCGACGAGGGTCGACCCCCATGAAGCGCTGGAGCGCGACGCCGAGAGCGACCATCACGGCGAGGATCAAGGGCACGACGAGCGGACCAACGAGCGAGGTCGCCCCGTTGAAGCGCAAGCGCCCAGAGCACGACGTAGATCGCGAGCACGACGCCGAGCGTGACGCGGAGCGTCGTCACCCCTCGACACCGCCGAATCGTCGCTCGCGGCGCTGGTACTCGCCAATCGCCTCGAAGAGCTCCTCGCGGCGAAAGTCCGGCCAGAGCACTTCGGTGAAGACGAGTTCGGAGTACGCGAGCTCCCAGAGCAGGAAGTTGGAGATTCGGTACTCGCCACGTCGTGCGGATCACGAGGTCCGGGTCGGGCAGCTCGGGGTGGTAGAGCCGCTCGGCGATTCGCTTCTCGTCGACCTTCTTCGCCGGCACCTTGTCGGCGACGAGTTGGCGCACGGCGTCAACGATCTCGGCGCGTCCGCCGTAGTTGAAGGCGATGTTGAGCGTCAAGACCTCGTTATCCCTCGTCGCCTCCTCGGCCCGGTCCATGCGCGAAAGGACGCCCTTCGGGACGCGCCAGTCGCGGCGCCCCGAGAAGACGATTCGTACGCCGTCGGCGTCGAGCTCGCGCTGGCGGCGGTCGAGGAGGTTCCGGTTGAAGTTCATGAGGTAGCGCACCTCCTCGACCGGTCGGCGCCAGTTCTCGGTCGAGAACGCGAAGACCGTGAGGACCTTCACCCCCGCGGTGATGGCCCCGTAGGTGACGTCGACGAGGGACTCCTCGCCGGCCCCGTGGCCCTCGGTTCGCGGCAGTCCCCGACCCCTCGCCCAGCGGCCGCTGCCGTCCATCACGATGGCGACGTGACGCGGCACGCGGTCGGTTCGCAGGAACCCCGGAAGGGGTGTGGGGCGCGGATCGGGCACGAAAAGAACCTACTTCGTTCCACTAAAAACTCGGCCTCCCGTAGTGTCGAACGGTGAAGAGTTTCGATCCCGATGAGGACGTCAATGACGTGCTCGACGAGGACGACGGGATCCAACTCGACGAGGACGTCGTCGCCGTTGACGTCGAGCGCGCGCTCGCTCTTCTCGACGCCATCACGAGCGACCTGCCCGGTGGCGGTGAAAGCCGCGAGGGCCAACGTGAGATGGTGCGCGCCGTCGCGGCCGCGTTCTCGCGACGGCGACACGCCGTGATCGAGGCCGGCACCGGCGTGGGTAAGTCGCTCGCCTACCTCGTGCCGGCCGTTCTCTCGGGCGAACGCGTAGTCGTCGCGACCGCGACGAAGAATCTCCAAGATCAGTTGGCGTCGAAGGACGCCCCTCAGGTCGCGGCCCACGCGAACGGCGTCCGTGTCGCCGTCCTAAAGGGCCGACAGAACTATCTCTGCCGTAACCGCGCCCAGAGCGTGGGGGCGGGCGCCCAGTTGAGTTTCGATGACGGCACCGACGTGCCGCGCGGCGTCGCCGATCAGATGCGCCGCGTCCTTCGCTGGGCCAACGACACCACGACGGGCGACCTCGACGAGCTCCCCTTCGAGGTCGATCCGCGCGCGCGGCGCGCGCTCTCGGTCACCCCCCAGGAGTGCCTCGGGCGAACGAAGTGCCCCCAGGGCCAGAACTGCTTCAGCGAGCTCGCTCGCGACCGCGCGGCTGAAAGCTCGATCCTCATCGTGAACGCCCATCTGTACGCCTCACACCTGGCGTCGGGATCGATGCTGCTGCCCGCGCACGACTTCGTCGTCTTCGACGAGGCTCACGAGATCCTCGACATTTTCGCAACCCTCCTCGGAACGTCACTCACTGCAGCGCGCCTGCGCGCTCTCGCCCTGGTGGCGCGCGCGCTACTCGACGAGAGCGGGCGTGCGCGCTGCGACGACCTGCTCTCGAGCGCCGACCGCCTCGCGGCGGCGTTGCTCGCTCAATACGAGCGGCGCGAGTTCACGGGACTCGACGAAGGGTGCACGATCGAGCTCGACCGCTCCGGCGAACTCGTCACCGCCGTCGTCGAGGGCCTCCGACAGGTTGAGCCGTCGTCACCGGACGCCGAGTTCCGAAAGACCCGCGCGCTCGGCCCCGCGGTGCACCTCGCCAACGATCTTGAGCGCGTGAGCAGAGTAAAGGACGGCGAACTGCTCTTCCTTTCGCGGCGTGACCGCGAGATCGCGATCGAGATCTCCTTGGTCGACGTCGCCCCACGCCTCCGCGACGATCTCTGGGGCCAGGTGACGGCGGTGCTCTCGAGCGCCACGATCCCCGATTCCTTGCCGCGGAGTCTCGGACTCGACGGCCACGACGTCCAACGTTTCGCCAGTCCCTTCGACTACGGGGATCACGCCCTGCTGTACGTGCCCGACGGCTTCCCCGGCCGCAACTCCCCTGACGCCGAGGCCGCCATCATCGACGAGTTGGTCGAACTCATCACTGCCGCCGGCGGGCGCACGCTCGCGCTCTTCACCAATCGCGCGGTCATGGCGCGCGTCGCCGAAGCCGCGGCGCCGCGGCTCTCGACCGAGGTCCTCGTCCAGGGCACCCTCTCGCGCGATCGGCTCATCGAGGAGTTCCGTTCGAACGCCGAGGCGAGCCTCTTCGCGGTCACGAGCTTCTGGCAGGGCGTCGACGTGCCGGGACACTCGCTCAGTCTGGTGACGATCGACCGCCTGCCCTTCAGCGTGCCGGGCGATCCCCTCGCCGAAGCTCGTCGCGAACGCTCCGAGAACCCGTTCGTCGAGGTCGACCTGCCGCGCGCCACCATGCTGCTCGCCCAGGGCGTCGGTCGCCTCATCCGCACGAAGGACGACCGTGGCGTGGTCGCGGTGCTCGACACGCGCCTCGCCACCGCGACCTACCGGGGCACCATGTTCAGGAAGCTCCCGCCGATGCGCCGGACCCGGGACAAGGCTGAAGTCCACGCCTTCCTACGCGACCTGAACGAGCGTTCTCCCTCATAGGCCTGGTAAATCACCGCTTTCCCTCGAGCGGTGGGATACACTACTATTTCGCTAGATTTTATTGACCAAACGGAGCCATGCACCTCGATCTCGCACTCGTCCTAGGTAGCGCCGTCGTCGGCATCCTCGTTGGACTCACCGGCGTCGGCGGTGGAGCGCTGATGACCCCGATGCTCGTGCTCATCTTTGGCGTCTCGCCCACCGCCGCGATCACGTCGGACCTCGTCGCGGCGCTCTTCATGAAGCCCGCCGGTGTCGCCATCCACTGGCGACGCAAGACGGTGAACACGCGCATCGTTCGATACCTCTGCTACGGCTCACTGCCCGGCGCGTTCGCCGGGACCTACGCCCTGCACCTCATGGGCGAGAGCGCACTCGCGGAACACCGTCTCGAGATGTTCCTCGGCGCGGCGCTCGTGATCGGCGCGGTCTCCATGATCGGTCGCACGCTCGTCGCGCCCGGACGCCGTCACGACGCGAAGATCGTCGTGCGGCGTGGAGCGACCATCGCCATCGGTGCGGTCGGCGGCTTCATGGTGGGCCTCACCTCGGTCGGCGCGGGCTCACTGATCGTCGTCCTGCTCGTCCTCATCTACCCGAGTCTGCGCAACGACCACCTCGTCGGCACCGACCTCGCCCAGTCCGTGCCCCTCACGTTCTCGGCCACACTCGGCACACTCGTCTTCAGCCACGTGGACTTCTCGCTTACCACCTCGATCATCGTCGGCTCGGTCCCGGCGGTCATCATCGGCGCGCTGCTCTCCTCTCGTTCGAACGGACTGCTACTGCGCCGGATCATCAGTGGCGCCGTGCTCCTGTCCGGTCTCAAGTACGTCGGACTCTCGACGGTCGCGCTCGGCGTCGCCGTCGTCGTGGTCGCGATCGGCGTCGTCGTCATGGCCGTGCGCGATCTCCGTCGCGCGAACCGATCCCCCGCGGTCTAGTAGCCGAACCGGTCGAGAACGTCGTCGCGCTTCTGCCAGCCCGGCTCGACTCGAACCCGTAGCTCGAGGTAGAGCCCCTCGGGTAGCTGGCGACGAGCGGCGATCCCGACGTCCTTTAAGAGTTGGCCGCCCTTGCCGATCACCATGCCCTTTTGGCTCTCGCGCTCGACGAGAATCTCGACCGTAACGTGGGGCCACTCGAACTCGCTCACCCGGGTGTGGATCGAGTGGGGCAGCTCCTGTTTGGTCTTGCGCACGAGTTGCTCGCGCACGAGTTCGGCGATCCAGGTCGACTCGGCGACGTCGGAGACCTCGTCGCTCGGAAAGAGCAGCGGTGACTCGGGCATCGCCGCGATCAGATAGTCGAGCAGCGCCGCGGTACCCTCGCCGGTCTTCGCTGAGAGAGGAAAGTACTCGACGCGCTCAACGAGATCTTGACGACCGAGCTCGGTCGCCACCTCCTCGAGCGCCACCGAGGCGGCGAGCAGCTGGGCCGCGACGGCCTCTCTGCCCGGCCGATCGATCTTGTTCACGACGACGAGGAGGCGCGGGCCGTCGGGACGTCCCTGGTTGAGCATCGTCGCGAGTACGTGCCGGTCGCCGGGCCCGATCGGCGCCGTCGCGTCAACGAGGGCGAGCACGACGTCGACGCCGTCGGCCGAGGCGCGGGCCGTTTCGTTCAGCCGACCGCCGAGGGTCGTGCGGGGTCGGTGGAGACCCGGAGTGTCGACGAGGATGACCTGGGTCTCACCCACGTTCACGATGCCGCGCACCGCGTGGCGCGTCGTGTTCGGCGACGCGGCGGTGATGGAGACCTTGGCGCCGACCAGCTGGTTCACCAACGTCGACTTACCGACGTTGGGCCGTCCGAGCACGGCAACGAACCCAGCGCTCGTCACGGCGAGGCCAGCGGCTCGACCAGGACCTCTTCGACGCGACGCCCGTCCATTCGCACGACGGTGAGGCGATGGCGGTCCGTGAAGAGCACGTCGCCGACACTCGGGACGCCGCCCTTCAGGTCGAGCACCAGTCCCCCGACGGTGTCCCAGCCGTCCTTCGGGAGGTCCAGGTCGTACTCGTCGTTCGCGTCGTCGATGTTCATGCGCCCGCTGACCTCGATCCGACCCTCAACCGAACGTTCGTCGTCGTCGTCCTCGAGCGGGTCGGACTCGTCGGTAATCTCGCCGACGAGCTCCTCGAGGACGTCCTCCAAGCTGACGAGGCCGGCCGTGCCCCCGTACTCATCCACCACGATGAACAGGTGCGTCTTCGCGTTGCGGATCTCACTCAGCAGCGACGCCACGCGCTTGGTCTCGGGGACGAACTGCGCCTCACCCATGTGCTCGCCGACGAGGGCGGACCCCCCGCCGTTCGCCACGAGACTCGCGAGGTGCCGCAGGTTCACGATGCCGACGACGTCGTCGACACCCTCACCGAGTACCGGGATCCGCGAACGGCCGGTCGCGATCGCGAGGTCCAGCGCCTCGCGGACGGTGGCCGTTGCGTCGACGTCGACCATGTCGATGCGCGGCACCATCACCTCGCGCACGATGGTGTCGCCGAACTCGATGACCGAGCGGATGAAGTTGCGCTCGTCGGTCTCGATCGCGGCGTCCTCGTGGGCGACGTCGGCCATGGCGAGCACCTCGGACTCGGTCATCCGTGGCCTCGGACCGCCCCCGCCAAAGAGCCCGATCACGCCGTCGGCGACGGCGAGCAACGCGGCTGAGAGCCAACGAACCGGCGTGAAGCGCAGAATCCGTCCGACGACCGGCGCGCTCACCAAGGCCGCCTCGTCGGGGTGTTGGACGGCGAAGTTCTTCGGAATCGCCTCGAAGGCGACGAAGATCACGACGACCTCACCGGCGGTCGCGACGAACACGCCGGCCGCGCCGAAGAGGTGCCCGGCGAGCACGCCGACCATCGTCGCCGAGACCAGTTGGCAGATGAGCACGAGCAGCAGGAGCGGGTTGAGGAACTTCTCCGGTGCTTCCGTAAGGACGACGAGCGCCTTTGACCCGTGGCGACTCTGGTCACGTAGCGAGCGCGCCCGCGATTTCGACATGCGCGTGAGCGAGGTCTCGGACATCGCGAAGAAACCCGAGCACAACAGCAACACCGCGACCGCGATCACGAGGTAGGTGTCGCTCGCCCGCCAGGCGGCGCGCGATCACGACGCGCTCGGGCGGTAGTGGCGCGCGAGCAGTTCCCGTTCGCGCTCTTCCATCTGCTCAGCTTCCTCGTCGAGGTCGTGGTCCCAGCCGAGCAAGTGCAAGACGCCGTGCACGACGAGGAGCGCGACCTCGTCCTCGAGCGCGACGTCGTGCTCGACCGCGTTGCGCGCGGCGACGGCCGGGCAGATCACGACGTCACCGATCAGTTGCGGAATCTCCGGCAGTGGCGGTTCGCCCGGCCCACTGCCACCGGCGTCGGGCACGCGGCCGGCCGGCTCGGGCTCGACGTCAATGGGAAAGCTCAGCACGTCAGTCGGCCCCTCGCGGCCCATGAACTGTTGGTTGAGGTCGGCGATTGTCGGCGCGTCGGCGAAGATCAGCGACACCTCAGCGAGTCCGTGCACCCCCTCGTCGGTGAGGGCGCCCCGGGCGAGGGCGACGTAGCGGTCGAGATCGATCTCGTGGTCGTGCTGCTCGTCCGCCGCGTAGATGTCGATGCTCATCGCGAGCGTTCGTAGGCCGCCACGATGTCGGCCACGATGCGATGGCGCACCACGTCCTTGGTACCGAGGTAGACGAAGCTGATACCCTCGACGTTGCCGAGGATGCCCTCGAGATCAACGAGACCGCTGTGCTTGCCGTTCAGGTCGATCTGGGTCACGTCGCCGTTCACCACGGCCTTCGAGTTGAAGCCCATGCGCGTCAAGAACATCTTCATCTGCTCGGGCGTCGTGTTCTGGGCCTCGTCGAGGATGATGAACGAGTCGTTGAGCGTTCGCCCGCGCATGAAGGCGAGCGGCGCGACCTCGATGGTGCCGTTCGCGAGCAGTCGCTGGGCGCCTTCGACGCCGACCATGTCGAAGAGGGCGTCGTACAGCGGGCGCAGGTAGGGGTCGACCTTCGCCATCAGGTCACCGGGCAGGAAGCCCAGATTCTCCCCCGCCTCGACCGCCGGGCGGGTTAGGACGATGCGTTGGACCTGGCGTCGGTGCAGCGCCTGAACGGCCTGGGCGACGGCGAGGTAGCTCTTGCCGGTGCCAGCGGGACCGATGCCAATCGTGATGATCGAGTTGTCGATCGCGTCGGTGTAGCGCTTCTGGCCGGCCGTCGAGGGTCGCACGGCCTTGCCCTTGGCGCCGCGCACCACCTCGTGGCGCAACACCTCGCTCGGGCGGAGGTCGTCGGCCACCATGTCGATGGTGCGGGCGATCTTCGTGGCGTCGAGGCTTTGGCCGCTCTCGAGCACGAGGACGAGTTCATCAAAGAGCCGTAGGACCGTCGCGGCGTCAGGTCCGGTGACCGAGATCTGGTTGCCCTGGACGCGAATCTTCGAGTTGGGAAAGGCCCGCTCGACCACGCGCAGGTGCTCGTCGCGCGAGCCAAGGAGACCGGCCATCAACTGGTTGTTCGGGACGTGCGTGGTGGTCGTGAGGGCCTCGTCCGCCTTCGCCTCCGAACTCATCCGGGCGGCCAGGTCATGCGCCGTCCCCCGAGCACGTGGATGTGCAGGTGCCCGACCGTCTGTTGGCCGTCGTCGCCGACGTTGAAGACGAGCCGGTAGCCGCTCTCACGCACGGCCTCGTCCGTGACGACCTTCTGGACGAGCGACATGAGGTCGTCGAAGACACCGAGGTCGTCCGCGCCCACTTCGTTCACGCCGTCGATGTGGCGCTTGGGGATGACGAGCACGTGCACGGGCGCCTGGGGCGCGATGTCGTAGAAAGCGAGCGACGATTCGCTCTCGGCAACGACCGTCGCCGGGACCTCGCCCGCGACGATCTTGCAAAAAAGGCAGTCACTCATCTAGTGCTCTCATCATTACTCATTGGACGCGCCGTCCAGCGTAAAGCCCCAGCCACCAGCCTGGAAGGCCAGGAGGCTCGCGGCGACCACGCCCGCGGTCTCTGCGCGCAGCACCGTCGGGCCGAGTCCGACGCGGCGTCGACCGACGTCCCACTCGTCGTGTGACCATCCGCCCTCGGGTCCGATGGCGACGCTCCGAAGTCCCGCCCAGCTACCGTCGGCGCCGAGGTCGGCAACGGCGACGAGCGGGTGCAGGTCGGCCACCTTCACCGGATCGCCGATGGCGACGTCGTAGGTCCGCCGGCTCTGAGCGGCCGCCTCCCTCGCCACTCGGCGCCAGCGCGCGAGCGTCTTCTCGCGGCCTTCGCCCTTGAACTTCACGACCATGCGCGTGCTAATGAGCGGCACGACGCGGCTGACGCCAACCTCGGTCGCCTTGGCAACGGCCCACTCGGAGCGTTCACCCTTGAGGGGGACGAGGTAGAGGGTCGTCTCCGGCGTCGGCTGGTCGAGGTAGACCTCGCTCAGGCGGCTCAGGCTCCGTGGTCCGACCGCGCAGATGGCCCAGGATCCGTGGCCGTCGGTGACGACCACCTCCTCGCCGTCGTTCGCCCGAAGCACCCTTCGCAGGTGGTGTTCGGCCGGGTCGTCGAGGACCGGCGACGCAGGCTGCTCGACGTGGAACTGCGCGAGCGCAGCGACGCGGCGCGGCCACTCCTCGTAGATCACTTCTTCGCCCGACGACGCCGAAACAGACCGCTCGTTGCTTCGTGGACGTCCTCACCGCGAAGCGACGCCCACTGGCGCAGCAGATTCTCGGAGGCGTCGTCGAGCTCGCGCGGCACCTCGACGACGAGGTGCACGTAGAGATCGCCCCGCCCTCGACCGTGCAGGTGCTCGACGCCCTCATGGCGCAGACGGTGCACCGTGCCGTTGGCGCTGCCGGGCTCGATCTCAAGGGCGAGCGGGTCGCGCAGCGTCGGCACGGTGATCGAGGCGCCGAGCACCGCCTGACTGAAGGCCACGTGGGCCTCGTGGTGCAGGTCGTCACCGTGGCGTTCGAAACGCGGATCGGGACGAACCTGCAGATGCACGAAGAGCCGTCCGTTGGGTCCGCCGCGCAGTCCGGCCGGGCCGCGATCGGCCAGGCGCATCGTCGAGCCGTCCTCGACGCCCGCCGGGACGTGCGCGCTGATCGTCACGCTCTCGCGTCGACGTCCCTCGCCCTTGCAGTCCGGGCACGGCGTCACGATCCTTGAGCCCATGCCGTGACACCGAGGGCAGGTCTGGGAGGTCACCATCTGCCCGAGGATCGAGTTGCGCACGCGGCGCACCTCACCGGCTCCCTGACACTCCTCGCAGGTAACCGGCGTGCTGCCGGGGGCGCTGCCCGAACCAGCACAGGTTTCACATCGCTGGGGCAGCGTGAGGGTCACCTCGCGAGTGGCGCCGAAGGCCGCCTCTTCGAGGGTGATCTCCAAGGAGACCTCCGCGTCGGGACCGGGCTGGGGGCCGCGCCGCGCCGCGCCGCCGCCGGTCATGTTGCCAAAGAACATGTCGAAGATGTCCTGCACCGATCCGGCCCCGAAGGGGTTGGCCCCGGCGCCGAAGTCCGAGCCGAAGCGGTCGTAGTTGGCGCGCCGCTCGGGATCCGAGAGGATCTCGTACGCCTGGGAGACCTCCTTGAAGCGTGACTCGGCGAGAGGGTCGGCGGTGTTGGAGTCGGGGTGGTACTTGCGCGCGAGCCGACGGTAGGCCTGCTTCAGCTCCTCGGGAGAGCAGTGGGGATCGACCTCGAGCACCTCGTAGAGGTTGGTGTTAGCCACGCTCGTCCTCGCCGCCGAAGTGCTGGGTGAGTCGTGCCGAGACCGCCTCGGCCGCCGCCATCACCTCGCGGTACTTCATGCGCGTCGGCCCGAGCAGTCCGACGGCGCCGATGGTCTCGCCCTCCAGCGACACCGGCGCGACGATGACCGCACAGGAGGAGAGTGGTTCGAGGCCGTGCTCGGAGCCAATCGAGACCGTGACGCCCTTCTCGAGGATGTCCTCGACCAGCGAGACGACGAGGAGCTCCTGCTCGAGGATGCTGAGGACGGTGCGCACCGTCTCGACGCCCTCGAAGACCTCGGCGACGAGCGAGGAGCCTCCGACGTAGACCTTCTCGTCCTCGAAGGTCGGGGCCTGGGCGTGCAGCACCGCGACCGACTCGCGCACCAGCTTCGCGATCGTGTCGTTGCGCGAGGGCGCCTGCACGGTCGTTTCGAGCGTGGTGCCGATGAGCAGCGCGTTCAGTTGGCGCGAGGCCTCGGTCACCTCGACGTGACTCGCCTCGAAGCTCGCGAGCACGCTGTGCTTCGTGACCGTGCCGTCGGAGAACACGGTCACGAGGAGATGGTGGCGCGCGTCGAGGTTGACGAGCTGCACGCTCAACACGCTGGCGTGGCTGTGGCCCGAGCCCACGACCACCGAGGTGTAGTGGGTGAGTCGACTGAGCAGCGTCGAGGTCTGTTCGAGGACGTCTTCGACCTCGCCGCGCACGTGGGC
This sequence comes from uncultured Acidimicrobiaceae bacterium, assembly GCA_963823815.1. Lineage (GTDB taxonomy): Bacteria > Actinomycetota > Acidimicrobiia > Acidimicrobiales > RAAP-2 > RAAP-2. Next base: position 632,172 of record CAWGMU010000002.1, on the reverse strand, counting down.
GAAGAACTCCTTCACCTGACGCTGCTGGGCCGGCCCGAGCGATCCCGCCTGGAGGTGATCGACGAAGTAGCGGTACCCCTTGTCGGTCGGCACGCGACCGGCCGACGTGTGGGGCTGGGCGAGGTAGCCTTCGCGCTCGAGGGCGACCATCTCGGTTCGCACGGTTGCGGGAGAGACGGCGAGGTCGGCGTTCTGGGCGACGGACGTGGAGCCGACCGGCTGAGCGGTGTCGACGTGCTCGACGACGACCGCCTCGAGGATCGTGGCCTTGCGCGCGTCGAGGGTGTCCGACGGTTCTTTGGTCGTCTTCGCGCGTCGCGCCACGGCTCCTCCTTGTTAGCACTCGATTTTAGTGAGTGCTAACCACGCCCCACGCACGTTCTATCCTGTCCGCGTGGAGACCTTCGAAGCGCCGGAACGACCAGAGACGCCCACCTTTGGTGACGAGCGCACCCAACTCGAGGCGTGGCTCGACTTCCAGCGAACGACGCTGCTGCGAAAGTGCGACGGACTGCGTCCCGAGCAGATGAAGATCCGTCCCGTCTCGACCTCCAAGCTCTCGCTGCTCGGCATCATCCGCCACATGACCTTCGTCGAGCAGATCTGGTACCAGACCGTCTTCGACGGCCGCGACGTCGCCGAGTACTACAAGACCGAGTCCGACCGCGACGCCGACTTCAATGATCTGGAAAGCACCTCAGCCGAGGAGGTGATCGACCTCTACCTCTACGCGTGCCAGCTGTCACGCGACATCGCCTCCGGACGCTCGCTCGATGACCTCACCGCCCAAGAGCGCCGCGGCCGTCACTTCGACCTGCGCTGGATCTACCTCCACATGATCGAGGAGTACGCGCGCCACAACGGCCACGCCGACCTCATTCGCGAACTCATCGACGGGACGACGGGCTACTAGCCCTCGTCGAGCTTGAGCGCCGCCACGAAGGCCTCCTGGGGGACTTCGACGCGTCCGAGATTCTTCATGCGCTTCTTCCCCTCCTTCTGCTTCTCTAAGAGCTTGCGCTTTCGCGTGATGTCACCGCCGTAGCACTTGGCGAGCACGTCCTTGCGGCGAGCCTTCACCGTCTCGCGGGCGATGACCCGTCCGCCGATCGCCGCCTGGATCGGCACGTCGAACATCTGGCGCGGGATGAGCTCCTTCAGCCGCTCGGCCATCTTGCGTCCGTAGAGGTCGGCGTTCGAGCGGTGCACGATGGTCGAGAACGCGTCGACCGGCTCGTGGTTGATGAGCACGTCGACGCGCACGACGGGCGACGTGACGTAGCCGCTCGGCTCGTAGTCGAGTGACGCGTAGCCCTTCGTGCGGCTCTTCAGCGCGTCGAAGAAGTCGATCACGACCTCGGCCAACGGGACGCGGTAGCGCAGCTCGACGCGGTCGGTCGAGAGGTACTCCATCTTCAACATCTCGCCGCGTCGTGTCTGGCCGAGGTCCATCACCGCGCCGAGGTACTCGGCCGGAGTGAGTATCGTCACGTCGAGCATCGGCTCGTCGACGTGGTCAAGACGGCTCGGGTCGGGCAGATCGGTCGGGTTGTCAACGAGCGTCTCGGTGCCGTCGGTGAGGAACGCTCGGTAGACGACCGACGGTGCCGTCGCGATGAGCGCCAAGTTGAACTCGCGCTCGAGCCGCTCGCGAACGATCTCCATGTGCAACAGCCCGAGGAACCCGCAGCGGAAGCCGAAGCCGAGCGCGTGGGAGTTCTCGGGCTCGTAGGCGATGGAGGCGTCGTTCAGTTTCAACTTGTCGAGCGCGTCGCGCAGGTTCGTGAGGTCGTCGCCGTCGATCGGGTAGATCCCGCAAAAGACCATGGGCTTGGGGTCCTGGTAGCCCTCGAGCGCCATCGCGGCCGGGTGCGCGGCTTCGGTGACCGTCTCACCCGAACGCGCGCCGCCGACGTCGCGGATCCCCGCGACGAGGTAGCCGACCTCACCGGGACCGAGCCGCGTGACCGGGACCATGTCGGGTGTGCGCACGCCGATCTCTTCGAGCTCGTGATTCGTGCCGGCGCGCATAAGGCGGACCCTCGTGTCGCGCCGCAGGGTGCCCTCGACGACGCGGATCGAGCTGATCACGCCCCGGTACTGGTCGTAGTAGGAGTCGAAGATGAGCGCCCGTAGCGCGCTCGCGGCGTCGCCGCGTGGCGAAGGGATCCGTTCGATGACGGCGTCGAGCAGCTCGGCGACGCCCTCGCCGGTCTTCGCCGAGATTGAGAGCACGGTGTCCGGGGCCATCCCGAGGACGCGCTCCAGTTCGTCCTTGCAGCGCTCGGGATCGGCCGCGGGCAGGTCGATCTTGTTGAGGACGGGGACGATCTCGAGGTTGTGTTCGAGGGCCTGGTAGCAGTTGGCGAGGGTCTGGGCCTGGATGCCCTGACTCGCGTCGACGAGCAGCACCGCGCCCTCGCAGGCCGCGAGCGAGCGGCTCACCTCGTAGCCGAAGTCCACGTGGCCCGGGGTGTCGATGAGTTGGATGACGTGGCCGTGATAGTGCACCCGCACGTTCTGGGCCTTGATGGTGATGCCGCGCTCGCGCTCGATGTCCATTGAGTCGAGATACTGGGCGCGCATGAGGCGCGGGTCGACGGCCCCGGTCATCTCGAGGATCCGGTCCGACAGCGTGGACTTGCCGTGGTCGATGTGAGCGATCACGCAGAGGTTGCGAATCAAGGAGGCGTCGACGCTCAGGTTGGTGGCCACGGTCACCAAAGGCTACCGGCCGATGCGGCGAGGGCCCCGGGGTGGAGGGCGTCGCGCGACCTCTGCTAGCATCGATAGGCCCGCGCAGCGAGTCCGTTGCGCACGAAGAACGAGGACCGCCGTCGTGGCCAACATCAAGAGCCAGATCAAGCGCAACAAGCAGAACATCGTCGCGCGCGAGCGCAACAAGGCCGTCAAGTCCGAGCTCCGCACCCGCGCGAAGAGCGCGCTCGCGGCCGTCGGCACCGAGGACGAGGAGCGTCTGCTGCGCACGGCGATCAAGCGCATTGACATGGCCGCCTCCAAGGGCGTCATCCACAAAAACCAGGCCGCCAACAGGAAGAGCGGCCTCGTGAAGCGGGCGAACTTCCTGCGCGAAGGCTGACCTAGCGGCGCCGAGCGCCGTAGGAGAGGCGCGCGAGTCGCGCGACCAGCACCTCGATCACCGTTAGTTCGGTCACGTCGAGATCGCTGTCGAGGTCGCGACCGCCGTAGCTCACGGCACCCTTCAGGTCCAGGTCGGCGCCCGTGATCCAGTGCACCGCCGTCACGAGACGCGCGGCGCCGAGACGCTGACTCATGGTGAGCGCCTTGCTGGCCGGATACGCGCTAATCCCGAGCAGTTCGGCCGCCGCCTCCTTCGTGCGAGCGTCGGCGCCCTCGAGGCGGGCCATGTTGAGGTAGTGGCGCTGGAGGATGGCGACGATCTGCAGTCCGGCACGCTGACGCGACTCGAGCATGCGCCGCGCGACGACGATCGCCTTAGTGGCGTCACCGGCGTCGATCGCGTCGGTGAGGTCCCACGCAGGGACGTCCCCGGCGTCGCCGAGGTAGGGCTCGAGGCGAGCGAAGGCGATCGGCGCCGAGCCGTAGATTGCGTGCAGCGTGCGCGCCAGCGCGTCGACGCGCGCGACGTCGTCGCCCACGACCTCGGCGACCCGCTGGGCCGTCGACTGGTCGATCTCGACGTCGTACTCGTCCATCTTGGCGAGGACGAAGGCCACGCGGTCCGCGGACCTCGTGCCAACGTTCACCTCGACGAGCTCGCCCGCGGCCCTGGCCAGCTTGTTGGACTTCGCACCGACGACCCCGAGGATGAGGACGGTACCCGGCAAGGGCGCGTTCATCCACTCCGTTAGTTGGGCGACCTCGTCAGCGAGGAGCAGCTGCGCGTCGCGAACGACGACGACGCGCCGCTCGACGAGGAACGGCGGCGTGTAGAGCGCCTCGAGCACCCGTGGCAGCGTCGGCTCGGCTGACGCGGCGGTCACGTCCTTCGCCGTGAAGTCCTGCAGCGCGACCGAGGGATCGAGGTCGCCGAGGGCGTGGGCGACGACGTTGTGCACGGCGTCGTAGACCATCGTCGCGTCGCTCCCGACGACGCACACGCTGGCGCTACTCACGGCGCCACCTCCATAAGGCGCGCCAGCGTGTCGCGCACTCGAACGGTCCCCGCCACGTCATGGACCCGAACGATACGACAGCCCAGTGATACGCCTACGGCCGTGGCGGCGAGCGTCGCCGGACGCCGCTCACCGATTGACAGGTGAAGAAGCGCCCCAAGAAAGGTCTTGTTGGAGGCGGAGAGCAGCAGCGGCGATCCGAGTGCCGCGAGTTCGTCAGTCTCTCGCAGCAGTCTGAGCGACTGGGCCGGAGTCTTGCCGAGGTCGAGGCCCGCGTCGAGGATCACGTGCTCGCGGTCCAGACCGGCATCCTCGGCCCAGCCGCGCCGATCGAGGAGAAAGTCCCGCACGGTAGCGACGACGTCGTCGTAGCGCGGGTTCGGGTCGGCGACGCGGGGGGCGAGGCGAATGTGCGTCGCGACGACCGTCGCGCCCGCTGCTGCAGCCGCGTTCAGATAGTCCGGATCGGCGAAGCCGCTGATGTCGTTGCCGACACAGGCGCCCGCACCGAAGCTCGCCCGCGCGACCGCGGCGCGCCAGGTGTCGACGCTGAGCGGGACATCGAAACGCCGACGCAGCTCGGCTATCACGGGCACCACCCGCTCGAGCTCCTCGGCCTCACTGACCTCGTCGCCCGGGCCGGCCTTCACGCCCCCGACGTCGAGCACGTCGGCGCCGTCGCGGACGAGCTCGTCAGCGCGACGGTAGAACGCGTCGAGGTCGTAGGTCGCGGCGGCCTCGAAGAACGAGTCCCGTGTCCGGTTCAACACGCCCATCACGAGGGCCCGGGACGTCACGTCGACGCGCCGCTCACCCAGCGCGAGAAAGAGGGGTACCGCGGGTCGAAAGACCCGCACTAGTAGAGACGACTAGCGAGCCGGCGCCGGAACGACACGTAGCGAGCGTCGTCGGGTCCGAGCGCGTCGAGGACCTCCAAGAGATGCTCCTTCGACGCCTCGCTGGTCGCTGACTGCTCGAGCAGGTGCTCGAGCGTGAGGTCGAGGTCGCCATCAAGCTGGACGCCACTTCGCTGCAGGCGCACGCGCGCGAGCACCGTTTTCGCCGCGAGCACGTGCGAGAGCGGCTCGAGCAGCGCTTCGGCCTCGTCGAGTCGACCCTCTTGGCGCAGAAAGTCGGCGAGGGCAACCACTGCGTCGACGTTGCTCGGATCGAGCGCGAGCGCTTCGCGCAGTGACACCTCGTCGCCCGCGTCCACCAATCGGTCGACCTTTGAGGCGCCGGGCGCGAGCCGCTCGACGAATTCGCGCACCGCGGACTCGGGCAAGGCCCCAACGAACGTGTCGACGATCTGGGCGTCTTTCAGGGCGAAGACGGCCGGAATCGACTGCACCTGAAAGGCCTGGGCGATCTCGGGGTTGGCGTCGACGTCGACCTTCGCGAGCTCGACCGCGCCGTTGGTCTCGTCGACGACCTTCTCGATGATCGGACCGAGCGTCTTGCACGGACCGCACCACTCGGCCCATAGATCGACGATGACGGGCACCGTGCGCGAGCGTTCGATGACGTCACGCGCGAAAGTTGCGTCGGTGACGTCGGTTTTCATGGCGCTCAGCCTAACGGTCAGCGGACGTCGTCAGAGGGGTCGCGAGCCGCTGTTAGCCTCGGCGACTATGGGGACGGTGACGGGAATCGATGAGGTCAACGTCACGGCTTGGATGGTCGAGCACGTTGCCGCGACGCCCCCGATCGAGTTCCGTCTCATCGCTGGTGGACGTTCGAACCTCACTTTTCGCGTCAGTGACGCCGCGGGTCATCTCTACGCCCTGCGCCGCCCGCCCACGAGCCACGTCCTGCCGACGGCCCACGACATGGTGCGCGAGCATACGGTCATCAGCGCCCTCTACCCACTCGGCGTACCGGTCGCCCGCCCACTCGGCCTCTGCGTGGATGAGACAGTGAACGAGCGGCCCTTTTACGTCATGGAGTTCGTCGAGGGCGCGATCCTGCGCGACCGAACCCAGGCCGAGGCGGCCTTCAAGCCCACGACGCGGGCCGAGATCGGCGACCACCTGGCGGCGACCCTGGTTGAGCTCCACGACGTCGACGTCGACGAGGCCGGGCTCGGGGACCTCGCACGCCACGACGGCTACGTCGAACGCCAGCTACGGCGCTGGCGCTACCAGTTCGAACAGATGCACGTCGACGGGGTCGACCACGACACCCTCGTCGAGGCGGTCGGCGACGAGCTCGCGCGCTCGATTCCGACCCAACAGCGCGTCGCCGTCGTGCACGGCGACTACCGCCTTGACAACACCGTCCTCGACGAGGAGGGCCGCGTCCGGGCGATCCTCGACTGGGAGATCTGCACGCTGGGCGATCCGTTAGCCGATCTCGGGGTACTGCTCTGCTACTGGACCGAGGCTCACGACGCGACCGCCGCGCTCCTCGGCGCGGCGCCGACGACCGCGCCAGGATTCGCCACACGTGACCAGGTACTGAAGGCCTACGCCAGTCGCTCGGATCTCGACGTCAGCGACGTCGCCTACTATCAAGCCTTCGGTTACTGGAAGTTGGCCTGCATCCTCCAGGGCGTGTTCGCGCGTTACCGGGCCGGAGCGACTGCGGGCGATCAGGGCAGCGTCGAGGAGTTCCCGGCGCACATCGCGATGCTCGCCGAGCTAGCGAGACAGACCTTGGAGGGCTGATGGAAGACGAGATCTACGACCGCATCATCTTCCTCGCGGACCCCGACCTCAACGAGCCGGTCCTCGTCATCGGTCTCGAGGGCTGGATCGACGCGGGGATCGCGGCGAGCACGGCCGTCGCCACGTTGCTCGAGACCACGCCAACCGAGGTGCTCGCCACCTTCGACACCGAGTACTTCATCGACCAGCGGGCGCGGCGCCCACTTGCTCGCATCGTCGACGGGGTGACGACCGAACTGACCTGGCCCGAGATCCAGCTTCGCTACGGACGCGACGGCGACGGGGCCGACGTGCTCTTCCTCGTCGGTCCCGAACCCGACTTCCACTGGAGTGACTTCGTCGACGTCGTCACCGACGCGGCGGGCCGCTTCGACGTGCGGCTGGTCGTCGGCCTTGGCGCCTTTCCGGCGCCGACACCGCACACGAGACCAGTGCGGATCATCGGCACCGCGCCCGCCGCGAGCGCCCAGCTGCTCGCGAACGTGGGCGCGGTCTCTGGCGAGCTCGAGGTGCCCGCCGGGATTGGCACGGCCCTAGAACTCGGCTTCGCCGAGGTGGACATGGACGTGATCACCTTGTGGGCGCGGGTGCCCCACTACGTCGCCTCGATGCCCTACCCCCAAGCCTCGGCCGCCCTCATCGACGGCTTGGCGCGCGTCGCCGGACTCACGTTGGACGCGGGCCACCTACGGGCCTCCGCCGAAGAAGCTCGCCAACGAGTGGACGAGCTCGTCACCAACAATCCTGAGCACTCCTCGATGGTGGCGCGGCTCGAGGAGGCGGCCGACCAGAGCGAGGGCACCTCGCTCGGTGAAGAGCTGCCGAGCGGAGAGGAGCTCGCCGCTGAACTCGAGCGCTTCCTGCGAGGCGAGGCCAGTTAGACGGCGTCGGTCACGTCGACGTCGCCCTCTTCGATGCGTAGGCCGAGCCCGAGCGCGTAGCCGTCAAGGAAGAGCGCGCTGTCGCCCTGACGGGGATGGCGGTTCGCGATCTCGTAGAACCTCGCCGAGTGGTCGACCTCCTGCAGGTGCGCCAGTTCGTGGACGAGCACGGCGTCGATCACCCACGCGGGGCACTGACGGAGCCGGCTCGAGACGCGGATCTCTCGTGAGCTCGGCGAGCAGGAGGCCCACCTCGCCTGCTGGTTGTTGACCCAGCGGACCGACGTCGGCAGCACGCCGTCGTTGTACTCGTCAGCGAGGTCGCGGGCGCGCTCCTCAAGGGCACCGTCGCCGCCGGCGTTCTGGGGCCGCTGGACGAGGAGTCGCCCGACGAGCTCGTCGACGAACTCGCGTCGCTCTCGACCGTGGATCCGCGAGGGGATCTGGACGACGATGCGACTGCCCGACCAGTGCGCGTTGCCGGTCTTCTTGCGTCGCGGCGAGGCCCGTATCTCCACCTCGGGCCGGTCGAACTGGGGCGCCTCGATCGTCACCTTCATCTCGTGCGACGACTTCGCGCTCGACATCAGAGAACGATGTTGACGAGGCGCGGCGGCCGCGCGACGACGCGCGAGGGCTTCGCGCCCTTCAACGCGGCGACGACGTCCGCGTCGGCGAGGGCCGCCGCCTCGGCGTCGGCCTCGCTGATGGATGGCGCGACCGAGAGGCGCGCCTTCACCTTGCCGTTCACCTCGACCACCATGGTCACCGTCGCCTCGGCGACGAGCTCGGGATCGGCGATCGGCCAGGCTTGGAGGTGCACGCTCGGTCGATCGGGGTAACGCTGCTCCCAGAGTTCGGCCGTCACGTGAGGGGCCATAGGCGCCAGCAACTTCGCCATGGTCTCGAGCGCCTCGTCCAAGGTCGTGCGCTCGATGCCGTGCTCGCTGCGCGCGGCCTTGGATACGGCGTTCACGAGCTCCATGATCGCCGCCACCGCGGTGTTGTAGCTCCATCGATTGAAGCCGCTGGTGACCCGCGCGATGGTGCGGTGTGTCTCTCGGCGTACGGCGAGATCGGTGTCGTCCGCCGTGTCGTGGAAGCGGACGTCGTAGAGGTTCCAGAGTCGGTAGAACCGGTCGATGAATCGCCCGCAGCCCTCGATGACGTCATCCGTCTGGTCCGTCCAATCGAGGTCGTCGCCCGGTGGGCCGGCGAAGAGGTGAAACAGGCGCAGTCCGTCTGCCCCCACGGTCTCGTAGTACTCCTCGGGGGTGACGATGTTGCCCTTGGACTTGGACATCTTCGTCCCCGAGAGACGCAGCATGCCCTGCGTGAAGAGTCGCTGAAAGGGCTCGCGCGGCAAGCCCCGTCCGAGCCCGACGTCGATCGAGGGCCTTCAGGTAGAAGCGCGCGTAGAGCAGGTGCAAGATGGCGTGCTCGATACCCCCGATGTACTGGTCGACCGGCATCCACTTCGCGGCCTCTGCGGGGTCGAACGGCACGCCGGGCGTGAAGGGGTCGGTGAATCGCAGGAAGTACCACGAGGAGTCGGTGAAGGTGTCCATCGTGTCGGTTTCGCGAAGAGCCGGTGCGCCGTCGATCGGACAGGTGGTGTGGAGGAACCCCTCGTGGGTGGCGAGCGGTGACTGACCGTTGGCGCCCATGGTGACGTCGTCGGGAGCGAGCACCGGCAGTTGGTCTTCGGGCACGGGCACGGCGCCGTGCTCGTCGCAGTAGACGATCGGGATCGGACAGCCCCAGAAGCGCTGGCGCGAGATCAACCAGTCACGTAGTCGATAGTTGACCTTCGGCGCGCCGTTCGCGTGCTCCACGAGATACTTGGTCGCCTGCTCCTTGGCGGCTGCGACGTCGAGTCCGTCGAGGAAACCCGAGTTGACGTGTGGTCCGTCGCCGGCGTAAGCGTTCCCGGTGAAACCGACGGGCGGTTGGACGGTGCGGATGACCTCGAGGCCGTTCGCCGTCGCGAAGTCGAAGTCGCGCTCGTCCTCGCCCGGTACGGCCATGATCGCGCCGGTGCCGTAGCTGCCGAGCACGTAGTCGGCGACGTAGACGGGCACCTGCTCGTGCGTGAAGGGGTTGATCACGAAGCTGCCGGTGAAAGCGCCGCGCTTTTCGAGCCCAACGCCTTGGGTTGAGGAGGTCGTGCGCTCGATCTCGGTGATGGTGCTCGCCCTCGCCACGATCTCGTCGACGCGATCGTGTTCGTCGTCCGTCGTGAGCTCAGAGAGCATCGGGTGCTCCGGCGCGACGACGGCGTAGGTGACGCCGAAGCCGGTGTCGGGCCGAGTCGTGAAGACCCGAAGTGCCTTGCTGGCGTCGTAGGCGAGGGGGAGATCGAACTCGACGCCTTCGCTGCGCCCGATCCAGTTTCGCTGTTGGACCTTCACCCGCTCGGGCCATTCGAGATCGTCCAGGCTCTTCAGCAGCTCGTCGGCGTAGGCCGTGATGCGAAAGAACCACTGCTCAAGGAATCGGCGCACGACGACGTCCCCCGAGCGCTCGCAGGTGCCGTCGGCGAGGACCTGCTCGTTGGCGAGCACCGTCATGCACCCCGGGCACCAGTTCACCTGCGCCTCGGCCCGGTACGCGAGTCCGGCCTTAAGGAAGGCGAGGAAGATGGCTTGGGACCACTTGATGTACTCCGGGTCGTGGCTGTAGACCTCGCGCCGCCAGTCGTAGACGGCGCCGACCCGTCGCACCGACGTCTTGAGCTCGTGCATTCGGGCCTCGGCGAAGAGCCGCGGGTGGCTTCCGTCCTTGATGGCGGCGTTCTCCGCCGGAAGGCCGAAGGAGTCGAAACCGTAGGGGGAAAGGACGGCCTTGCCGAGCATGGTCTGGTACCGGACCACCAGGTCGCCGAAGACGTAGTTGCGAATGTGGCCCTGGTGGGCCGCCCCCGAGGGGTAGGGGTACATGCATAAGGCGTAGTAGCGCTCGCGCGGGTCGTCGTTGTTGACCTCGTAGGCGCCGTCGTCGAGCCAGCGCGTCTTGCCACTTCTCCTCGACGGCGACGACGTCAAATGGGCGACTCATTGGGACATTCTAGAGAAAATTTGGCCTATCCTCTCTCCCGATGAGGCGCCGTGGCTGAGACGACCTACGTTCTGGTTCACGGCGGATGGGGCGGCGCCTGGTGCTGGCGCTACGTCGGCGACGAGCTCACGAGTCGCGGCGTGCCCTGGACGGTGCTCGACCTACCGAGCTCAACCAACGGCGCGCACCCCAATACCTTCCTCGCCGATGACGCGCGTGAGGTCGTCGCGGTCGCCAATGGTGAAGGACCGGTGACGCTTGTCGGTCACAGTTACGGCGGCGTCGTGATCACCGAAGCCGCCGCGGACATCCCAAACCTCGAGCGACTTATCTACGTGGCGGCCCTCGTGCCCCTACTCGGCGAGAGCGCCCTCGAGGCCGTCCGCGAGGTAAACGTGCGCACCCTCCTCGACCAGGCGATTGAGGTCGATGACGACTACCTACGGCTCAGCCCCGATCTCGCGCGCGAGGCGCTCTATCAGGACTGCGCCGACGAGATCGCCGCCTGGGCAGTCACGCAACTCTCGACCCAGACGCGAGCGAGCTTCACGAGTCCTCGCAGCGCCTTTGCCGCTGACGTCCCCTCCTACTACGTGCGATGCAGCATGGACAACGCCATTGACTTGAGCGTGCAGGAGGTCATGGCGACGCGTTGCCGTGAGGTCACCACGCTTGAAAGTGGCCATTCGCCGATGTTGTCGCAACCCGTTGCGCTCTGCGACGTCCTGGTGTCGAGCGCCTAGGCACGCTCGGTCTCGGGAGGGTGGAGTACGCGGTTAACCCAAAGTCGATTCGAATCGCCGGTGGATGAGACAACGCATTGGGGAGCCCATCCCGTAGACGCTCTCGTCATGGAACTGGAAGACTGAAGTACATGAACCGTCCAGCAAGGTTGAAGACGCGATCGTCTAAGTCACCGGCGACAGTTCGTCGCGAGAAGGCGCGATGAATCCTCGGAGGATTGCGACGTTCCTATTGAAGTTCCCCGAGACGACGGAGGAGCAGCCCTTCGGTCCGGACGTCGACGTATACAAGGTGGCCGGCAAGATCTTCGCCATCACGTCACCGGAACAGTCCCCTCCTGCCATCTCGTTGAAGTGCGATCCCACGCTTGCGCTCGAGTTACGCGAGGAGTTTGACGCAGTCGTTCCTGGCTACCACCTGAACAAGGCGCTCTGGAACACCGTGATTCTCGACAGCAGCGTTCCCGACGTCGAGTTGAAGAAAATGATCATTCATTCGTATGAGCAGGTCATAGCGGGCATGACCAAAGGCGCGCGGGAGAAACTCGCTGCTCAGGCGTGGCCGAAGTAGGCGACGAAGAACTTAGGTCGACACCGATTTAGCGATCAAGGCGATAATCTGATTCGCGCACGTCTTGCACCGCTGAACGCCAAAGTAACCAACTGCTAACATCATCTGTCGCAGCCCGGGGGTATAGCTCAGCTGGTAGAGCACTTGCATGGCATGCAAGGGGTCAGGGGTTCGAATCCCCTTACCTCCACCCTTTAGCCTTCACCACAAAAGTCCTTGAGTCCTTGAGTTATCAAGGCAATTTGACCTTCATAGATGAGCCAGCGAGACCTTGCAGAACTGTTGTCAGCATATTCGTCAGCAAATTTATGGCGGTCATTCGAAATGTATTCCGGAAGGCCACTCTTATGTTGCCTGACCTGCATTCGGTCCTTCGACGCTGCGCGCCGCGGACCATGTTGAACGTTTCGATGAGTCAGCTAACTAACTTTCAACCGAAGTGAACGACTATGAACGAGTGGTCGAAATATTCTTTACATGGAGCAAGAGGACCAGCGCTCGTCTAGAGCTTCCATTTTCGTCCAAGATAGATCGCCCAGGCCGAACAAAACTGTTCCCATGTGCTACGTATCGTTCAGGGCAGCGCCGGCCAGTATTTGGGAGGGCCATCCATGAGCGAGTCCATTCTCGAACCACAGTCAGATCAGGCGCCGCGATCTCGTCGACCAGCAAAGAACGGCGGCCTTCCAGCGCGGCGTCGCCGTCTTGCATTGGTCGTGGCGTCTTTTCCGACGTGAGTGGCGGCAGCAGTTCCTCATCCTCGCTCTCGTGACACTCGCCGTCGCCGCTGCAATCGTCGGTTCTGCCGTCGCCACCAACACGCCCGCTTCTGCGACCTTTGGATTCGGCACCGCCTCGGACGCTGCCAGCTTCTCTGAGTTCTAATCAGCACGTAGATGCACGGATTTCTTCTCTGCGTCACCGCTTCGGCGCCATCGATGTCATCGAGAACGAGACAGTATCGATCCCAGGCTCTATCAACACCTTTCAGGTGAGGGCCCAGAACCCAAGTGGACCTTTCGGCAAGCCGATGCTCTTGCTTCTCTCAGGGCGCTTTCCGAGCGCGCCAGACGAAGTGGCGGTGACGAGCGGTGTTGCGTCTGACTTTCATTTGAAGATCGGCGACAGATGGCGACAAGTCGGAGTAACACGCAAGGTGGTCGGCATCGTCGAAAACCCTCAGAACCTTCTCGACGAGTTTGCCTCGTTCTGCCCGGGCAGGTTCGAGCACCAACCGAGATCACCGTGCTGTTCGACGCGCCCAATGTAAATCCCAATACGATCGGGGCGAACGTGCTCACCCCCGCTTCGGTGGCGCAGGCAAGCGCTCTCAACCCCGAGACGATCTCGCTCGCCGTTCTCACCTTCGCCATGCTTCTTATTGCCCTTGTCGCGATAGGCGGCTTCACGGTGCTGGCCCAGCGCCGTCGCCGCTCACTTGGAATACTTGAGTCAATCGGCGCCACCGATACCCATGTCGCGCTCGTTGTTCGAGCGAACGGACTCGTCACCGGGTTCGTCGGCGCCTTGCTCGGCGCAACCATCGGCCTCCTCTTGTGGTTCGCCTATCGGCCACAACTCGAGCGCAACGCGCACCATGTCATAGGTGTCCTCGCTCTTCCCTGGGTGGTTGTCGCGGCTGCGGTCGTGCTCGCCCTCGTCGCCACCTACGTTGCCGCCTCGTTACCGGCGCGAGCACTTCGGAAGCTCTCGATCGCCGCGTCTCTCTCGGGGCGTCCGGCCACGCCAAGACAGGTCCATCGCTCAGCACTACCTGGATTCGGGTTGATCCTGATCGCATTTTTCCTTCTCGCGCACGCGGGAGGCACTGACCATGGCACCGGCAACGCCGGAACACCCGAACTTGTCCTCGGACTCACGCTTCTAATCCCGGCGGTGGTCCTCTTCGCACCGAGTTGTCTTTCGCTTATTGGCCGATTCGGTGCACGAGCCCCCATTGCGATTCGACTCGCTCTTCGCGACCTTGCCCGCTACCGAGCCCGGTCAGGCTCAGCGCTCGCGGCGATCAGTCTCGGTGTGATGATTGCCGTAGTCATCACGGTCGCGGCTGCTGCTCGATATGGCGACGTCTTCGACTACGTCGCACCGAATCTTGCCTCAAACCAACTCCTTGTTGGGAGGACGCCGAACACTTCGTTGCTCTCGGCGACAAGGACGGCGGAGTCCATCGGGAGGGCCCTTCACGCCCGCCAGATCGTTGGTCTCGAACGGTCGACGGCCTACTTAGTTCACCCGTCGCCGCCCTTCGAGGCCTTCGGTGGCAGTGCCCTCTCCGTCGCAACTCCGCAACTCCTTCGAGCATTTGGGATCAATCCATCTGAAGTGAACCCGAACGCCGACATCCTGACGAGCCGTCCGGGTTTCTCCAGCATTTCGGGGATGGACCTCACCTGGTGCAAAAGCGTGCAGGCGCCCCGGCACCGCTCCCTTCGAACGGGCGTCCCGATCAATCCCCTTTGCGCGAATCCGGGGGTCTTGAAGAATCCACTAGTCGAGGAGGTCGGCGCGCTTCCCTCCGGCACATCGGCACCGAACATCGTGCTTACCGAGCACGCGATTCACGTGCTCGGCATCGAAAACACGGTCCAAACAGGGGCTTGGTTGATTGAGAGCGCCCACCCCTTCACCGCGGCACAAATCCAAGGGGCGCAAACAACCGCAGCCGCAGCGGGCATGACCGTGGAAAACAAGAATGATGAACCGAGCTCGACTGAAGTTATCGATTGGGCCACGTTCGTCGGCATCGCACTCGCATTGTGCATCCTCGCGATGAGCGTCGGGCTGATCCGAAGCGAGACTGCAGGGGATCTGCGCACCCTGGCCGCGAGTGGAGCGAGCAGCAGGGTTCGCCGGACAATTACGGCGACAACCGCTGGCGCACTTGGTCTAACAGGTGCCTTCCTAGGCACCGCAGCTGGCTACGCGGGGGTCATTGGCTGGATGCTAGATAGAACGAGCGACAACCGGCTCGCACCTCTCAGCAACATTCCAGTCGCCAACCTTCTCGTGATTCTCTTCGGCATCCCCCTCGCCGCCGTCGTCGCTGGCTGGTTGCTCGCCGGCCGGCAGCCGCCGACCATTTCTCGACAGTCGATCGAATAGCCTTCTGTGTTGGCCTAACCCCGTAGCCTTCGATGTGGCGCGGATGAAGGATGGTTATTGCGCCAGTCAGCAAATGGGTCAGAAAATTTTCCGAACGGCTTCGAATCTCGACGGCCTAAACCGGCGACAAAGAGCCGTCAATATCTGCATCTCACGTTCAAGGACTTTCGCTAAAACACGTCCTGGGCCGATGGCATGCAAGGGGTCAAGGGTTCGAATCCCCTTACCTCCACGATCTTCCATTCTCTCCATTCTCAACGCTTCCCCCAATTGGGGTGCGACCAGTCATTGGTCATCGGTCTCGCTCGACGGGCGTTCAATGGGCACCACGCGGGTCGACGCGCAACTATTCCTCCGAAGCAACGTGACGCGAGCCGATGGACTGCAGCTCCCGCTGGGTGGGTCACGTCCCGGTGCACTTATCCTGTGGTGAATCGTTCCAAGGCAGGTGGGCAGGGTGACGTTTGTCGCAGAGACAACACTGGATAACGGTCTGCGAGTTGTTGTCGCGCCGGACGCGACATCTCCCGTTGCGGCCGTGTCGATGCACTACGACGTCGGGTTCCGATCAGAGCCTGAGGGCTCCTCCGGATTCGCCCATCTCTTCGAGCACCTCATGTTTCAGGGGTCTGAGAGTTTGCCAAAGGGCGAGTTCGCGCGTTTGATCCAGGGCAATGGCGGGGTCTTCAACGGCTTCACGAGGCCGGACGCCACTGTTTACCTTGAGCAGGTGCCCTCGGCCGCGCTTGAGCTCGTCCTCTTCTGCGAGGCGGACAGAATGCGGGCGCCGCGCATCACCCAGGAAACCCTCGAGAACCAGATCGACGTCGTGAAGGAGGAGATTCTCGTGAATATTCTCAATCAGCCCTATGGTGGCTTCCCTTGGCTGGAGGACCTCCCGCGGCTAATGTTCTCGACCTTCGCCAACTCGCACAATGGGTACGGGAGCTTCGATGACCTCGAGCGCGCCACGCTCGACGATGTCCAACGGTTCTTCGACGCCTACTACGCGCCGGCTAACGCCGTCGTGAGCGTCGCCGGCGGCGTCGATCCCGACGAGGTCATACGGCTCGCGGAGCGCTACTTCGGCGATGTACCCAAACGGACGGCGCCCACGCGGTCCAGCTTCGCCGAGCCGCCAATCCAATCGGAGCGTCGCGGCAGTCGAGTCGACGAGCTCGCGCCGCTTCCCGCACTGGCCATCGGCTACCGGGTCCCCGACCCGATCGACGACGCGGACCGCTACTTTGCCACCGTCCTCCTCGTGGCCCTCTTGTGCGCGGGGCCCGCGTCGCGGCTGTTCGACCGGCTCGTGCGCAGGGACCAGCTCGTCGCCGACATCAGTTCGATGTGGAGCGGGCTCGACTCGGCGTGGTACAGCCGCAATCCGGCCTATGTCGCGCTCATCGCGAACTATGAAGAGGCGAGTCTCACCGAGCGAATCATCTCGGTCTTCGACGAAGAACTGGCGTCGGTCGCCGAAGGAGCCGCTGGCGACGACCTGCTGGCGGTGCTTGCGCAGGCCGCAACCGGCCAATGGACCCAACTCGACGACAAGTTAAGTCTGGCGGTGCTAGCAGGAACTTTTGCGCAGCAACGCTCGAACCCACACCTCGCCTTCGAGCTCGTCGGGCAACTTCGCAATGCAGCTGCGCTCGTCCCCGAGGTCGCGGGAACGTGGTTCCGACCTGACAGGCGTGCCGTCTTCACGCTTGTTGCTGGAGCAAGGCAGTGAACGCCGCGAACCTCAGAGTCGGGATCCCGACGGTTGACCCGATGCCGGTCCTAGCCATCCCCGACGTCACAGACACGACGACGAGCCAGGGGGTGCGCGTCATCGCGGTACGACTGCCGAGCGTGCCTCTTGTACAGATTCAGCTCCTGGTGCCGTTCGACCGCCTCGCGCAGCGCGACCTCGTGGTACTTCGAATCCTCCCGCAGATGTATCTGGCTGGGACTGGGCGGCGAACTGGCAGCGAAGTGACCTCGACTCTCCGAAGGCTCGGAATGTTCGCCAGCGCCGATGCGGACATCGACTACTTGACTGTCTCCGCCACCATCCCCAATGAGACGCTGGGCGACGCGCTAACACAACTCGTTGACATCATCGCGCACCCGTCGTTTCCCCAACGAGAGGTCGTGGGCGAGCGCGAGCGCGTCGTGCAAGAGGTACTCCAGGAAGCGGTCGATCCCATCGCCCTTGCGACACGCGCCCTCGCAGCGCGACTCTACCCTCGTCATCCCTACGCAGATCCCCTGCCCGAGACAGGGGCGGTCAGGCGAGTGGGCCGCAGTCGCCTCGTCCGGTTCCACGACGATCACGTGCGACCCCGTGGATGCCTGATTGTGGCGGTGGGGGACATTGACCCGGTCGAGTTCACCGCTCGCCTCGAGGAGAGCCTCGGACAGTGGGACGCTCCTCGTTCGGTTACGTCGAGTGACTCGGATCTAGCCAAAGGTCCCGAACCCGCTCCGGCGGTGTCCGCGATCACGGTCGTTCACCGTCCGGGAGCAGTGCAGTCGAACCTCCGGCTGGGCACGCGATGCCCGGACCGGCACGATCCCGCGTTCGCGGCCCTCTTCCTAGCCTCGACCGTTCTTGGCGGCCACTTCACGAGCCGTCTCTTCGAGAATCTGCGCGAACGTCACGGCTACACCTACTCCGTAAGGGCTGCAGTCGAAGAGCACCGACTGGCCACGTCATTCGCCTGCAAAGCCGAGGTCGGCACCGAGGTGACGGCTCCCGCCTTGGTCGAGATCAACTACGAGCTCGCCCGAATGGCGACCACGCTGGCATCAGAAGAAGAACTCGATACGGCTCGAAGGTTCGTCACAGGAGTCCTCGCGATGGCCGCGGCAACCCAGGCGGGACTGGCGGGCCTGTTGGGCGGACTCTTAGCTCAGGGACTCGAGCCTCTGTACCTCGAGCGGTTCACGCGCCAGCTCGCCGACGTCGACGTGGCAACCATCGCCGATGCTGCAGCCAAGTTCCTCGGACCTTCTGCCATGACGATCGTGGTCGTGGGCGACGCCCGTGTTGTCGCCCAAAAGCTCCGTCCCCTGGGCGATGTCACGGTGGTGGCGGACGAGCCGCTACAACCCCGCTCGAGCCGAGTGCATGCAGGGGGTCGGGGGTTCGAATCCCCGTAGCTCCACCCGTAGCTCCACTTGTTGTGCTCCACTTGTTGTGAGAAACCAACAATGCCTGTAGTGAAGTCCAATTTCTGATGTCCCGAATCGCCGACTAAAGTAAATTGGTTCGTTCGAGCCTCCAAGATCGAACCGAGCGGTATTGCGAACTGTCCCCGACCGTGGAGACAGCCCGACAGAGATCTCGTCCAGATGGATATCTGCAGGCGTCATCCGTTACTGCGGAATCGCCTCAGGCAAGTTCCGAGCCGCCATCCGGTGCAGAGTGCAGTCGTTCCATTGTGCTCACATCGTTGGCAGTGGCGGGTCGAATGGTGGGCCACCCGAAGGCGTTCAGCAAACAGGCAAACTCTTTCTCCTCGCCCTCGGCGAGAGGAACATGGAGTTCCTTCGATCGCCGAAGGCCCCCGAGGAAGCGCAAACTCAAGCGATGTTCCCCAGCTGAGACCTGGTACACCTTGATCTCGTTGGGTGCAATGGCGCCCACCTTCGAGCCGTCGAGGTAGACGCTTACAACACCACCCTCACCGATTGCGGGTCTCTGACGTTGCGACTGGCCGCGGCTGAGTCGTGAGGCGGCCCGGAGCACCAACAGGGTCGGAAACGCGGGCCAAATACGATTCGGAGCTCGCCACAGTCGGATGGTCGCTCCAATCTCATCATCCATGCTCAGCGAGTCGTCTCCGTCCCTGGCGGTCGCGGCGTCGCTGACTGGTTCACTATCGTCGTCCATGAATCTGTTCTACATCAACGGAGATCGACCGCCGGCCGGCCCGCTCTGGCTTGAGCTTTTCGAATCAGAGTGGGCGCCGAATTCGCGAAGCGCTTGGCCCCACTTCTCAAAGCGCCAGCGCACTTCGACAATCACGACGACGTCGACCAAGCCGCTTTCTCTCGTGGCACAATGACGCATGACTGAGCCGCCCACCGCCCTCTTCGTGCCCGAGTCGGCGTACGGTCCCACGAACAACTGCGTCGGCATCGGCCACCGGCTCTCCGAGATCGGCTGGCGGGTGGCCTTCGCCGCCGAGCGCTCGTGGGCCGGACGCCTCGAGTCGCTCGGCTTTGTCGAACAACTCGTCGACCTAGCGCCGCCCAGCCCGAGCGCCAGTTCGGAGTCGGCCGGCCAGTTCTGGAAGGACTACATCGACGTCATCGCCCCAGAGTTCGCCAAGCCGACCGTCGAGCAGCTCGCCACGGTGGTTCGACCTATTTGGCGGGAGTTGATCGCTGGGTCGCGGTACGTTGACACGCGGCTCGCCGAGGTGGTCGATGAGGTTGCGCCCGATGTCGTCGTCCAGGACAACGTGGTGGGCTTTCCAGCACTCGTCGCCTCGCGCGTCCCCTTCGTTCGCGTGGTCTCGTGCAACCCCCTCGAGCTACCGGGGCCCGCCGTCGCACCGGCTTTCTCGGGACTCGGCGAAAAGGACTCTGAGGGCTGGGCCGGCTTTCGCGACGCCTACCGAGAGACGCACGGCGAGCTCTGGGCCGAGTTTTCGGAGTGGTTCGCCGAGCGCGGCGGGGGCGTGCTGCCGGAGTTGCAGTTCTGCCCATCGGGCGAGCTGAATCTCTACGTCTACCCTGCGGAGCTCGACTACGTCGAGGCCCGGCCGCTGGACGGCTCCTGGCATCGACTCGAGTCGAGCGTGCGGGCACCCGACCCGGCGATGGCGCTGCCGAAGGGCTTTGCCGATGGCGAGCGGCCGATTGTCTACTTCAGCCTCGGCTCCCTCGGCTCGGCCGACGTGACGTTGATGCGACGCGTGATCGACGCTCTCGCCACCGAGCCTTACGACGTGATCGTCTCGAAGGGCCCGCGCCACGACGAGGTGGATCTCGCCCCCAACATGTGGGGCGCGGAGTTTGTCCCCCAGACGAGCCTGCTGCCCCTCGCGGACGTGGTCATCACCCACGGTGGGAACAACACGACGACCGAAGCGATGCACTTCGGCAAGCCGATGGTCGTCCTGCCGCTCTTCTGGGATCAGTACGACAACGCCCAGCGCGTCGACGAACGCGGCTACGGCGTGCGGCTGCCGGCGTACGAGTTCACGGCCAACGAGTTGCGCGCCGCGGTCGCCCGGCTCCTCGCCGACCACGCCCTCGTGGAGCGATGCGCCACCGCGTCGGCGCGAATACGTGCCGCTGATGGCGTGGGGCTCGCCGCACGGCTCATTGCGTCCACTGCTCGGGGCTAGGAGCAGTCAATGCCACAAAAGACCGAAATGTCAACATCACTGTCTTTAATCTTGCGTTCTAGCCAACGTTGCAACGTGCTCGACAAATCGTCGAGCGCAGGACTTACACGGACGAAAGGCCAATGGATATGGGCAGTCTTGGAAGAACGCCGAACTGCCCCTCCAAATGCACCTCAATTTGGCGAGCAATCTCTTGCGCTTGGTTCGTCCCGAAGATGTCACTCTCAAGCAATCCGTCGTCGCCAGTCAAAGTCTCGGCGACAAGCGAGCTGAGCGACGCCATTCGTTCAGTGTCGCACAGGGTGGGAGCGTCGACCCGAATCAAATCTAGGGCGTCGAGTCCCCGACGCCCAATCGAGGATCTATGCCCTCAGTCCGAATTAAACACGACGGTGACCGTCGTTGACACGGTCTTGCGAATCGTCGTTGTGTCATACACGCCACCGCTTGAGACCTCGACGGAGCCCACTGCATTGACCTGGAAGGGTCCACTCCTCGCGCTGCGAACCGACCCGACGGAACCGCCCGTGGCGGATACGAGGGCGATAGCCCTCGCCTTCGCGTCGCGCATCGCCGCGGCGATGAGCCGGGGCCGAAGTTTCTGCAGGTTGCTCACGTAGTACTGGGGTCCCGAGGAGTCGATGTTGGCGCCCGTTTCCAGAACCTGGCCGATTCCCTGGCTGAGCTTCTGGATGAGATAGACGTTGTTCGAGTTCACCGTGATATTGCGGCTCGCTTGATAGTTGAGGATCTTCCCTGTCGGGTTGCCGTTGATGTACTGCTCGTTGTCGGCCGTCGAGACCCCACTCAGCACCAATTTTGAAACGTCGATCCCCCCAGCCTGGAGGTAGGCGCTAAGGGACGTGACGTCAGCGGCCACCATTGAGACGGCCTCTCTGGCGGTGGGGGCGATCTCCTGCGCCGTCAACGTCCACACCACTTGGTTCGCGGAGACCGAAGCCGAAGACTCGCCCGTGATGGTGATGCCGGTGTTGTTGCCGCGCACCGATGCCCCGTGCCCGACGGCAACCAATCCAACAACGAGAGCCACCGCGACCAGAAGTGCGCTGACCATCAACGCAACGCCGGCCGGCACACTTCGCTTCAGGTCGCTCACGCGGTGAGACTACCTCAATCTAAGACGCCACCATCTCTACCGGTTCGTCGCGCGACTCGCGAGCACGACGCCTGACCGTCCCGTTCACTCCTCGCTGCGTCGCCCACGGCGGCCGCGAGACGTGGGGGCCGCGTTGCGCCAGCGGACCGTGGAACCGAGTGCTCCGAGCTTCGACGATGCCCTGAGAAGCGAGCGGAGTTCGCCTCACGTCGTCAACTCGGTTCCTCGAAGAGAGACCCCGCCCGCGTCCTGGGACGGCGTGGCGAGACCTATGAGGGCATCTGATCCGATGAAGTCGACCCAGTCGTAAGAATCACTTCCTTCGACAAGGACGTCCTCTTAGTTGCGACCGTTCTCTGTTACTTCGAAGGAGGCGAACCAGTGCGCTTCAACGCTCACCGCGCAATCTGGGTCGTCCGAGCATACGTGCGTCGACTCGTCAGTAATGATGGCAACGCCGTGACAGTGTTCGAGATCGTTCTCGCACGCCGTGCAGAAGTTTGCAAGGGTCTCTCGCTGAGGTAGGGCCATGAAGCAAAGGTACGACGCCGATGTGACAGTTCCGTGGACGCTCGAATGCGCGCAGGGCACTGCGACGCCCGAGCAACCCCGTCGATCAGTCCAATGCGTTCCCGCGGCAGGCTCTTTGGTGCGATTTGTTGCCGGTGGTAACTTTGAGGGGTCGGTCTCACGCGTCACGTGATGAGGAGAAACGTCATGGCACGAGCAACCTGGTCGGGTTTTCTAAGTTTCGGGCTGGTGAGTGTCCCCGTGGGCCTCTACAGCGCGACGTCGGATCAGACGATTCACTTCAACCAGCTCCGCAAGGACACCTCCCACCGGGTCCGGTACAAGAAGGTCGACGAGGAGACGGGTGAGGAGCTCCCGAGCGAGGACATCGTGAACGGCTACCCGCTCGGGCGGTGGCGAGTACGTCGTCGTCACCCGCGAGGAGATGGCCGAAGCCGCTCCTGGCAAGTCCGAGCTGATCGAGATCCAGGACTTCGTCGATCTCGACGAGATCGACCCGATCTTCTTTCGTCAGTCCTACTACCTCGCGCCGAAGGGAAAGGGCGCCGACCGCGCGTACGCGCTGCTCCTACAGGCGATGCTCGAGACGAAGAAGGTCGGTATCGCCACGCTCGTACTGCGCGACAAGGAGCACCTGGTCGCCGTTCGTCCGGCCGAGAAGGTGCTCATGCTCGAGACGATGTTCTTCCAGGACGAGATCCGAGATCCTGAAGAGGAGCTCGACACGTCTGCCGCCCGTTGGGCACGCCAACGCCGCGTGAACTTTCGATCGCCAAGCAAGCTCGTTGAGTCACTCACCGACGAGTGGGACCCGAGCCGATACAAGAACACGTACCGCGAACGGATCGAAGAGCTCGTCGAGCAAAAGCGCGCGGGACACGCGGTCGTCCACGGTGCCGACGAGCGACCGAAGTCCAACGTCATCGACCTCATGTCTGCCCTGCAGGCTTCGATCGATCGAACCTCGTCGAAGCGAACCGCTCGCCCGGCCGCCAAGACGACCGCGGCTACAAAGGGCACCCGGATGAACGTCGCGGAGCACCGGGAACGAAAGGGTCTTGACGCTATGACCAAAGCGGACCTGTTGGAGCGGGCGGCTCGACTCAAGCTGGACGTCCACTCGAAGATGACCAAGGCGGAACTCGTTCGTGCGGTCGGTGACGCCAAGCCCGCCACGAAGAAATCGGGTCGACGGGGTTCATGAGCCCCGCCGCGAGCCCCCGGGCAGCTCGCTCCACTTCCAAGTCCTCGAAACTCAAGACGTATAAGGCCAAGCGCGATCCGAAGAAGACCCCCGAGCCAACGGGGGCACCAGCAAAGGCGAAAACGAAGAAGAGCGCGAGTCTTCCCACGTTCGTGATTCAAGAACACCACGCTCGGGCCCTGCACTGGGACTTTCGCCTCGAGAGAGACGGCGTACTCGTCTCGTGGGCCCTGCCGAAAGGACTACCAGTCGATCCCGCCACCAATCACCTCGCCGTCCACGTCGAAGACCATCCCCTCGAGTACGGCACGTTTGAAGGAGACATTCCCAGGGGCGAGTACGGCGCCGGCGAGGTCTCCATCTGGGACCACGGCACCTACGACACCGACAAGTGGCGCGATAGAGAGGTGATGGTGGTGCTGCACGGAAAGCGCGCCTCGGGGCGCTACGTGCTCTTTCAAACTGACGGAAAGAACTGGATGATCCACCGCATGGACCCGGCGCCAGCGGACTTCGAAGCGATGCCGGACCACGTTCGCCCAATGCTGGCCCTCGCGGGTTCGCTGCCCGAGAGCGACAGCGGTTGGGCGTACGAGTTCAAGTGGGACGGAGTGCGCGCCATGGTCTACGTGGACGGTGGACGCGTGAGGGCTCTCACCCGCAATGACAAATCCCTCATGACGACCTTTCCGGAACTCCGCGACGTTGGACTGCACTTGGGTTCACGCTCGGCGATTCTCGATGGCGAGATCGTCGCCCTCGACAAGGACAATCGACCGAGCTTCGCAACGCTATCGAAGCGGCTGCACGTTGAATCGAAGACGGCGATTGAGAAGTTGCGTCGCTCGACCCCGGCCAGTTTCTTCGCCTTCGATCTCCTCTACCTCGAGGGCCGAACGTTGACTGAGACTGCCCTACGACGAGCGCCGAAGGCAGCTCGACTCGCTCGAGCTCAACGGCGAGACGTTCGCGACGCCTCCGTCCATTACGAACACTTCGGGCTCGAAGGTGCTGCGAATCGCTGAAGAGCGCGGCCTTGAAGGCGTGGTCATCAAGCGGCGTAGCGCGCCCTACTCCCCCGGTTCGCGCAACGGCGACTGGATCAAACTGAAGAACTTCCGCACGCAAGAGGTGATCGTCGGCGGTTGGACCGACGGCAAGGGCGATCGCGCGGGCAGTCTCGGCGCGCTGTTGCTCGGCGTCAACACCAAGGAGGGGCTCGCCTACGTCGGAAAGGTGGGCACCGGCTTTTCGGCGGCAACTCGAAAGGACCTGCTCGACCAGTTGACTCCCTTGGCTCGAAAGACGTCGCCCTTCTCGTCGCCACTCAGTCCCGCGGAGACGGCGCTCGCCCACTTCGTCCGCCCTTCTCTCGTCGGGGAGGTTCAGTTCGCGGAGTGGACGAAGGACCAGATCCTTCGCCAGCCGTCCTGGCGTGGACTTCGACCTGACAAGAGCGCGAAGGAGGTTTTTCGTGAGCCCTGAACGGGTTTTAACCGAGATCGACGGTCGCGAACTGTCCCTCTCCAACCTCGACAAGGTGCTCTACCCCGAAACCGGCTTCACGAAGGGTCAGGTGCTCGACTACTACGCCCGTGTCGCCGAGGTCATGCTTCCCCATCTTCGGAATCGACCAACCACCCTACGCCGCTATCCACACGGGGTCGACGGCGCGTCCTTTTACGAAAAGCACGCTCCCGCCGGACGTCCCGACTGGATCCGTACCATCAACGTGCCGTCAAAGAGTGGCGAGCACGAACCCATCGACTACCTCGACGTGGCCGATCGTCCGACACTCTTGTGGGCGGCCAATCTCGCGGCGCTCGAGTTCCACGTCCCGCTCTGGCACGCCGCGAAGGCTAAGGCCGTGCCCGCTCCCCCCGACTACATGGTCTTCGACTTGGACCCCGGGCCCGGCACCACGATCGTCGAGTGCTGTCGCGTGGCACGCTGGGTCGGTGAACGTCTCGGTCGCGAAACGCTCTTCGCAAAGACGAGCGGCTCGAAGGGTCTCCAGCTCTACACCCGGGCTGCGCGAACGACCTGGGAAGAGTTGACCGAGGGCGCGCACTCGATCGCGCGGACCATCGAGCGAGAGCATTCGAGCGACGTCGTTTCCGTCATGCGAAAGGATCTCCGCGACGGCAAGGTGCTGATTGACTGGAGTCAGAACAACGCCTCAAAGACGACGGTTGCCGCCTACTCGCTTCGTGCGCGCTCAGAGCCGACGGTGTCGACGCCCGTTACGTGGCGGGAGATTGACCGATGCGCGAAGAGTGGTGAGTCGCACGCACTGCGTTTCGAAGCAGACGACGTGCTGCGTCGGGTCGAAAAAGACGGTGACCTTCTGGCACCACTCGTGGCGACGAAGAGGCGCGACGTCGCTAAACGATCGTAATCTTCCCCGAGCCGTCAATCGCGCCGGTGAGGGAGTCCCCTAACGACGCCCTCGTCGCGCGGGAGTGCTCCGAAGCAGGTTTCCCGCGGGATCAGCGGTCGTCGCCGGATCGATCGGACTCCGTTGGCGTCGCCGCGCCCTCCGTCGTCGGGGCCAGCACGATGACTCGCGCGCCCACACTGAGTTTCGTGTCACTGCGGGCGGAGACGATCTCGCTCCCTTCGGTGACGGCGACGACGACGCACCCTGGCGGCCAGGGAACGTCGCCCACGGAGCGGCCCCGCTGGGGGGAGTCGGGCCCGATGCTGATCTCGACGACCTCGTATCCCTCGAGCGGGCTCGACGGTACGTGAACGTGCGATTCGGGGTCGTCGATGGCGAAGTCCGCCGCGAGGGTACCCTCTTCGGCGTCACGCGTCGATTCGCTCAGGCTCTCGGCGATGGCCCGGATGACGTCTCGTCGGGTCATCCAGCCGGTGAGATGGCGGCGGTCGGGTGAGAGGACCGGCAGGCCGACGAGCCCGTAAAGATCCAGCTGCCGCAGAGCCTGCTCGAGGGTCTCGTCGGACATCAGCGCCTGCGGTCGGCGCGTGACGACGGTCGGACCCACGAGTGCTTCCCACTGCGCTCGGTCCGTCGCCGCGGGACGCCCCGGGAACTGCGCGTAGTTCGCCAGCTCGGTGCGATCGTTGCGAGGGAGCGATTGCATGACGTCAGCCACCGTCAGCGCCTGGAGGACGCCGGTGGTCTTGGGCCGCTCGATGTCGATACCCCGGCGCAGCAGCTTCGTCGTGTAGATGCTCCCGTAGGAGAATCTCTTCGACACCGCCGCGGCGATTCCCGAGACCAGCATGACGGGCAGCATCAGCGAGAAGTTGCCCGTCATCTCCACGACGCTCGCGATCGCCGTCAAAGGCGAGTGGGTGGCGGCGGCGAAGACACCCCCCATCGCCACGACGGCGTAGACGGCCGGCGGCCCGACGGAGGAGCCGAACAGATGGTTGGCCACAATGCCGAAAGCCATTCCCCCCGCCGCCCCAGTGAAGAGCGACGGAGCGAAGATGCCTCCCGATCCGCCGATGGAGAGGGTCAGACTGGAGGCGACGATCTTTCCAACCATGAGGATGACGATGAACCACAGGACCTCGCGGCCGGCGATGATGCGGTCCATGACCGGATAGCCCACGCCGTACATCTGGGGCAGGGCGAGCAGGAGTGCCCCTAGGGCCAGGCCGCCGACCGCCGGGCGAGCCCACTCGGGACGGCCCTTCCAGATCTTGTCCACCACGTCCTCTAAGCGGTAGAGGAACGTCTTAAACCCGAAGCCAACGAGCCCGGCCAAGAGGCCAAGGACCCCGATGAGCAGATAGGCGGGATCGTGGGCGATCGAGAGGTCGTGCGGTATCTGCGAAAAGAAGGGCGCGGAGCCGAAGAAGGCCCGACTGACGAGATCCGCGGTGACCGCTGAGAGGAGCGTCGCAAACATGGCGTCGAGCGAGAATGCGCGCAGCACGATCTCGAAGCCGAAGAACACGCCGGTGAGTGGCGCGTTGAAGGTTGCCGCGATCCCACCGGCCGCGCCGCACGCGACAAGAATACGAAGTCGCGACTCGGACATCTTGACGAGTTGACCCAGCGAAGAGGCGAAGGCGGACCCGATTTGGACGATCGGTCCCTCCCGCCCCACTGAACCGCCGGTCCCGATGCAAAGGGCCGAGGCCAGAGCCTTCACGATGCTCACCTGGGGACGGATCCGGCCGCCGTTGTCAGCGACCGCCAGCATCACCTCGGGCACCCCATGACCGCGCGCCTCGCGGGCGAACCGCTGAATCAGTGGGCCGTAGAGAAGGCCGCCGACGACGGGAATCAAGAGGAAGAACCCAAGTCCCAGCCAAGGCAAGTGCAGGCTATCGACTCGGCCCTGCTGGCCGAACTGCTCGCGACCCGTCGCCAACCACGTGAACCCGAATATCAACCATCGAAAGCCGACGGCTCCCAAGCCCGCTCCTCCGCCGACGACGAGCGCCATCACCGCGAGGCCGAGTCTCGAACCCCGTAGCCATGTTGAGAGAGATCTGACGGTGGAGAATCGTGTCTCTCGATTCGGCCACAGGAGCCACGACGTTGAAGCGCTCACAGTTCCCAGCTGCGTTGCCAGCCATCTTCGGGAACCTCTCCCGCGGCGCGTCCGAACGTGGCGAAGGCCCGCACCAGTGCGCTTCGCTCGGCCGGATCCACCGCTTGGAGGATGCGGCCGATTTCCCGGCGACGCCGATCGGTCACGCGGTCGACCAACCGCCGACCCGAGGCGCTCAAGTCCAACACCACCGCTCGACGATCGATCACGTCGCGCCGACGAGTGATGAGACGCTTGCGGACGAGTCGATCACACATGCGCGACGCCGTCGACCGGTCGACGCCGAGGGACTGAGCCAAATCAGCGGGTCGCTGGGAACCCCGCGAGCCGAGGACGACCAACGCCCGATACTGCGGAAGTGAGACCTCCGACTCGTGCTCGGCGAGCGATCGTGCGGCCACGGCCACGAGCACCCGGCTGGCGGTGAGAACGGCATCGGCGAGCTCATCGGCATTCGATGTGCTCCCGGGACTAGTCGTGGTAGCTATGCACTCATTGTAGTGCTACATATAATTCACCCGTGACGCTCTACCGCGGCGGCTCTAACGACTCAGTCTTTAGGGCCAGTAGAGCCGCTCGCGTCCCGGACCGTCGTCGCGCCACGGCATCGGCCGGACCGTCGTGCCGCGCGGTGCACTACTCGTCGCCACGCACGCGTGGCAAGACGACTCCTTGACGCTCGACCTACGCTGCTATCTCTCCACCGGAGTGCAGAGCGACCCTTCGACCCGTGCGGATGAGGAGGCCCGCGAATCCCACGTTCGAGAGAATCTCGGCGGCGAAGAGGAAGTGCAACCCGCCGCCGATGGTGAGCAGAGCCAGCGCGTCTCCGAGCAGTTGGGCGAACAGGGCCAGACGATCCCACCCCTTGGGGGGCCACAGTCGGTAGATCCAAATGGAAGCGATGCCCACGAGGACCAACAGCAACGTGCTGAAGACGTAATGGACGTCCTTCAGCGCGAGGTTGAGCGAGTAGACGAACGAGCTCAGCATCACCGAGAGTACGGTGCCGCAGTAGCCCCACAGGAGCAACGACAGCCGCCGAGACACCGCGTCGCCGCCCGCGTACCGTCGTGCCGCGCGTCCGCTGAAGAGAGCGAGCAGCCCGAGGGCCAGAGTGAAGGGGATACCGGTCCGCAGGTGCAGGCCGTAGTTGCTCATCCCACCCTCGTTCCATTTCAATACGAAGCCGGGGTGCAGCGCGACGCAGACGCCAGTGAAGAAGAGGAACGAGATCTCGCCGCGAAGGAGATCGGCTACGGCTCTCTGAGCATTGGACGGTGCTCCACTTGCTTCAACGGGAACAACGCTGCGCCGTCGCTTTCGACCGCCCTGAATCAATCGTTCGACCCTCGTCACGTCAAACTCTCCCGCGGGTTGATAGCGAGCCCGCGGATTCCGTGAGAACCACCGTGGCACTCAAGAAGCAATCTAGGGGCCGACCGACGGCCAAAGCCCATTCGAACCCGGTCGAGAGTGCGCGGTTGACGTACTTGGGGCTCGGCCGTCACGGACTCCCGAGTCCAAATGTGTGCCTCAACCGCGACGTCGGTCCGAACGTGACGCCGCTCACCAGGTGGCCCGACGCCTACGGACAACACCGGACGAGGCTGCGATACTTTCCACGTGTCATGGCACGAAGAACTTGGTCACGTTGAAGAGAGAGCCGAGCTGACCGCAGAGACGAGTGAGGGCTGGCTTCGGAACCGCCTGCGCCGCTCGAGATTGCTAGCGCTCGCCTTTCCCCCGACGAGTCGGCGACGTGCTGTTCTGGTGTCGGCGTTCGTTCACATGAGGGTCGATCGGATCAGCGTGGCCGCGGGCGCCTTCGCGTATCGCTGGTTCCTCTCGATCTTCCCCCTCATCGTCGCGCTGTTAGGAGTCGCGTCGGTCCTCTCGCTGCCCCGATCGGTGATCGTCACACTGCTCCACGGGGTAACCAAAGCCCTGCCCGCGGGGGCGGCGACCGTGTTCACCGAGGCGATTGACCACACCACGTCGCGGGGATCCGCTGACCTTGCGGCAACGGTGGTCGCCTCCATCGTGGCGCTGTGGAGTGCGGTGTCGGGCATGGTGATCCTTGAGGAAGTCCTCGGCATGGCCTACGGGCTCAGGAAGGACCGTTCGTTTCTCGCCAAGCGCGGGGTGGCCCTGATACTCCTCGGCTTCGGTGTCGTGTGTGGTGGCGTCGCCTCGGCGCTCATTGTCTTTGGCGCCCCGCTCGGCAACGAGGTTCGTGGCTGGCTACCGGCGACGGGGGTCGCCTTCCCGGTCGCCTGGACGGTGACGCGCTGGCTCATCGCCCTCGTGCTCGTCAACCTTCTCTTCTCCTTTCTGTACTATCTCGCGCCGAACCACGCGACCCGCGTCTGGAGGTGGACCAGCCCCGGCGCGATCGTGGCGACGGTGGTTTGGGCCGTGATCTCGTTGGGCTTCTCGCTCTACACGACGAGCTTCAACTCGTACGACAGGACCTACGGTGCCTTTGCCGGCGTGGCGATCCTCGTCTTCTGGCTCTACCTCACGGGACTTGCCGTCTTCGTTGGTGGCGAGATCAACGCGGCCCTCGACCGGGTCGGGTCGGACGTCAGTTCTGCCTAGGCGTGGGTCACGGACTCACTCCCGCCAACATCGCTGACGAGCGCTCCACGAGCATGTGAGCACCCTGCACCTTCGCGAGTGCGATGCTTCGCTCTAGGAAATCGAGTCCGATCGCAGTGTGACCGAGACGAAGTTCTTCGCCCGCGCGCAGTCGCCACAGTTCTGCTCGCACCCATCGTTCGCCGTCGTCCAGGCCGCCGTCCAGCACCTCCAGTTCGAGTGGATCGTTCGCGCCTACGCCCGCCGCCGAGACGTACAACACTTTGAATGTGGGGAGGAGAAAGCCAGCGCCGTGCTCGAAAAACCAATCGGTGCCGCGGTCGAACAACGCGCTGCCACGCCCGTAGTCACCCACGCGCACCGCCTCGATCCCGAGGAAGAGGTCCACGTCGGCCAGCCAAAACGGGAGATCGTGCTCCGACGCGACGGACTGCAAGCGCCGTACCGATCGAGTCATCGCGTCCCAATCCTGGAGTAGGCCCGACCCCAGGGCGCCGCCGTAAGCCAAGACGTGGCAGAGATTGTGGACGCGTCCCATCGCCTCGGCCTGGGCGATCGTCGATGCCTGCAACGCGCGGGAGCGCTCTCGGTCTCCACGCAGCGCTGCCACGCAGATGCGACAGCACTGGACGGTCGTGTTGTTGTCGGTGGCTCCGTACTCCGACAGCGCCGCGGCGTGGCGATCGGCGTCGAAGTTGCGAGCGAAACGCTCGAGGGCACGGTCGGCTTCGGCCAGCTCACCGCGGAACATATGGGTCGAGCCCATCATGCGATCGATCAGCAGAGGTGTCGTCTCCGAAGAGACCTGGCCGGCGAGACCCAACAGCTCCTGGGCGAAGCCGTGCGCGACGTCGACGCCGCCGCTACTTAGTTGATCCAGCCATCGCAAGAACAACGCCTTGAAGGCCGGCTCGGGATCGTTTCGACGGGCCGTGAGTTCGACTACGCGGTTTACCGAAGCGGTGGCGGCGCTCACGTAGCCATCGGAGCCGAGGAGAGTGGGCAGAAAGGCCAGTAGGACCTCAACCTCGAACTCTTCGGACGTCATTGCGTCGTCGAACTGAGAAAGCAACGCGAGCGCCCGACGAAAGTACGCGGCCGCCTCGGCGTCCGCCGAGCGCGACGCCGCACGTTGGCCGGCTTGGGCCCAGCACCGCGCCGCCGCCTCGGCCCTGCCGGCGCGCTCCTCGTGGTGGGCGCGCGTCTGTGGCTCAACGTCTAGACGGCCCGCCAACACGTCGGCCACTCGCCCGTGCAAGCTCGCGCGGTCTCGCCGCATGATCGTGTCGTACACGTACTCCACGATCAACTGATGCCGGAACGTGAGCGACGTGCGCGAAGTGCGCGTCTCGGACTCGCTGGAGCTAAGTAGTCCGGTCTCCTCGAGCTCGACTAACGCGGCGTCACGATGACGTGCGTCGGGCACGAGCGCAGCCAGTACGTCCAGTGGCACGTCGCGACCCACGACGGCCGCCAGCTGAAGGACGTCCGCGCCGACGGCGAGCCCGTCCACGCGGAACTGCAGGGCCTCCTGGAGTGTCGCCGGAATGTCCGCAACCGAAGCGACGGTGTCGTGCTGAATCGCGCTGGCCTGGGCGAACGAACGAGCGAGCTCTTCGGCGAAGAAGGGCACGCCGTCCGCTCGAGCGGCGATCTCGGTGATCAGGTCCTCGGACGTGGCGACGTCCAGGGCGTCAATGGTCGCGGCCACGACGCGTTTCGTGTCCTCGATACCGAGAGGCTCGAGCCGCATGGTCGTGGCGACCCCCACACCGGGAACGCCATCGGGCTCACGCGTCGTGATGAGCAGCAGGACCGGCAACCGGTCGATCGACTTGATGATCCTTGCTAGGACTTCTAGGGACGACGGGTCGCTCCAGTGGGCGTCCTCAAAGCGCAGCAGCAACGGAAAGGCGTCGTCGTGGGCCAGCGCGCGGCGAACGAAGCCGCCAATGAGGGACTCGCGCCGACTTCGGATCAGGCTCAGGGATTCGCGAGACTCCGGTTCTCGAAGCGCTTCGGCCAACTTCGGATCGATCAGGTCGGCCACCCCAAGTGAGCCGTGCGCCTCACGGATGAACGGGGCGAACGGCGAGTCGACGCCGTCAGAAGAGCATCGCCACCGCCGCTCAAGCCCGTCGCCGCCGACCGCCCACTCCGCGAAGACGTCGCAAAGGTACGACTTTCCGATCCCCGCTTCCCCGCTCACGCAGACGGCCTCTCCGCGCCCCGCGCTCGCCGCGTTCCACAGTTCACCGAGCAAGACGAGTTCACCCTCGCGACCAACGATGGGCGTGCTCAAGGTCCGCGTCGCGGTGGTCGACGGTCCCTGGTTGACGTCCGGCAAGACGCGCCACACCGAGACGGGGTCGGCGACGCCCTTCATGGAGTGCGCTCCTCGAGGCTCGAGGACAACGAGACCTCGAATAAGCACTCGGGTACTCTCAGCAACGAGGACTTCGCCCGGAAGCGCCAAGGCCTGCACGCGGGCAGCGATGTTCGGCGTGTCACCGAAGACGCTCTTGGCGTCGGCCCGATTCACCACCACCATGCCGCTGGCAATTCCCGCTCGCACGACCACCGGATTGCCCTCCGGGTCACGGACCAGTCGGCCTATCTCCTCGACGAGCTCACAGCCGGTGAGCGCCGCCTGCAGGGCCGCGTGCTCCTGGGCGTGGGGGTAGCCGAAGTAGATCAGCGCACCATCGCCCAGCCGGTTTGCCTCGTGACCGTGACGGCGACGGATGACCCGACCCATTACGGCGAAGACGTCACGAAACATCAGGCTCATCTGTTCGGGATCGCATCGGCGCGACAGGGCGGTCGAGCCGACGACGTCGCAGAACAGAATCGTGAGGTGCCGTCGCGCTTCCAGATCGCCGACGTCGGGACTGACGGCCGAGCGCTCGTCGCGCAGCCGGGCAATGGCGCTCTCGAGCCGTCTCCGCGAGCCGACTGCCTCGACGCCAAGCTCTCGAAGGTCGGCGCCCGTCAGATCAGAAAGCGTCTCAAAGTCGACTTGGGCGTCGCCAAACACCCCGGCGAAACGCTCGAGACCAAGGCCAGCTAGCCACGCCGAGACGTCGGGATCTTCCGCCACGGCGACCTAGGTTGAAGGATCCAAACGCGCTGGCTGCGGGAGGTAGGTGATGGGCTCGTTGATGCCGAGGGGGTCGCCGTCGCCCTCCTTGGCGGGCGGATCGGTGACGGGCTCGATCGACTGCGGAAAACGGAAGGTGTTGGCTCGGTCGTACTTGGTCTTGATCACACGGAGCGCCCAGTAGACGTCGGCTCCCCAGTACTCGCTGGCGAAGTCGAGATCGCCGTCGCTCGGGTAGTTCTGGTACACCTGTCCGCTCCAGTACGGCGTGATCAAGGTCTTCCAACCCTCGAGGAAGCTCTCCATGGCGGGTTCGTCCTCGGGCTTCAGCCAGAAGACGTCCATGAAGCAATCGAAGTCAATGTTGCGGTGGTCGAAGGCGTTGAAGTTCATCGCCCGTGCGCCGATGGCACCCCGATACGCCTCGAAGGCGACCGTCGTGTAGGGGTTCGGCGACCCGATGAAGTAGTCGATGAGGGCAAGCCACTCGTCGGGCGCCAACGTGTTCGCGATGCACCGGCTCAGCTTGTTCTCCGCCGGCGGGTCGGGATTGATGTTCGGCGGAAACTCGGGAACCTCGTAGGGCTCCGTGAGCAAGTACTCGTTGAGCGCGCTGTAGACCTTCGGACCGGTGAAGTACTGCAGCTGGGCGCCCGGCTGGGCCAGCAACGGCTTTAGCACGGCGTCGAGTTCTCCCTGCGTGCCGTCGTACATCCCCATGATGCGGAAGTAGGGCACCTTTGGCCCCCCGGTCGGACCTTCGAAGACCCAGACCATCTGGAACCCCAACGCGTCGGGCACGGAGCGAACGAAGTTCTCTTGAATCCAGGTGAGCGACTGGGCCGCGTCACTCCGTCCCGTCGGACTCGTGAGGTCCCAGCACAGTGAGAATCCGAGAAAGGTGTCGCCCTCGCGAAGCGGGTACTGGGTGGCGAGCACGACGCCGAAGTTGTTGCCGGTGCCGCCGCGCAGTGCCCAGAAGAGGTCCTTGTTCGCCGTGGGACTCGCCTCGACGATCTTTCCGTTGGCGAGCATCAGGTAGATGAACGTCGGCTGGTCGCAGTTCATGCCGAACATCCGCGCCGTAAAGCCGTATCCTCCTCCTTGCATGTAGCCGCCCTGGCAGACGTCGGGGCACGCGCCACCCGGCGCGTGGAGCCCGTAGATCTCGGTCGCCTTGTTGAACGCCCCCCACGTGCAGCCCGGTTGGACCGTGGCGGTCTTCTTGATCGGATCGACGAAGACACCGTCGAGCCGACTCACGTCGAGAATCATCACGTTGTTCCCGGAGTACCCGGCCGTGCTGTGCCCTCCAGCGCGCACGGAGAACGTGATCCCGTACTGCCCAATGACCTTGAGGCACGCGGCTACGTCGCTGTTCGCCTCGCACATGACGATCACGTCAGGGTGGAACTGAAACCTCGGATTCGCCAGACGCGAAGCGGCGGCGTACCCCGGATCGCCAGGTAGCAGGACGGAGCCTTGAACCGTCGCCTGGAGCTCGCGGATCGCCTGAAGGGGGATGGCGAGGGCGTCCTCCTCAAGTCCGAGATCGTCCCAACTCTCGAATTGTTCCCGGTTGCGACGCTTGCGTGAGTCGTACCAAAGCATGGCCGTCCCTCCATTCGTGCTGTTCGCGGAGTGTATCGCTCGACGCTGAAGGACGCGTGGCCGTTGGTCTCACGTCAAAGACGCGGTGACCGACGTGGTCGTTTTAGTGGCTGCCCCCCATGGCTTCCGAGTCGCCCTTGTCGGTGCCGCCCATGTCGTCGTCGTCCATCGCGTCGCCAGTACCCATGTCGTTCGGGTCGGTGCTGTCGGCGCCGCCCATGTCGTCGTCGTCCATCGCGTCGCCAGTGCCCATGTCGTTCGAGTCGGTGCTGTCGGCGCCGCCCATCACCTCACCGCTCTCGGTCATCTCGTCTTCCGAAGCCATTCTCGCCTCCTCCATCTTTCCGTCGACCGATTCGGTCGCGTCACGGAGATTCCGCTTAATCTCCGAACTGTAGTGCGTTGCGTCGTCGACCTGTAGGGCCTTCTAAGACCGCTCCGCGAGAGGAAAGAGGGACAAATGGAATTGCGTATATTCTGCGAACCTCAGCAGGGAGCAACGTACAACGAGATTCTGAACTTGGCGCTGGCTGCCGAAGCGCGCGGTTTCGGCGGTTTCTTTCGCTCGGATCACTACCTCAAGATGGGCTCGGTCTCCGGACTACCCGGTCCCACCGACGCGTGGGTCACGCTCGCCGGCCTCTCGCGCGACACCGCTCACGTACGACTCGGCACGCTGCTGACCGCGGCGACGTTCAGGAATCCTGGCCAACTCGCGATCATCGTCGCGCAGGTCGACGCTATGAGCGGCGGTCGCGTCGAGCTCGGGCTGGGGGCCGGGTGGTACGGGGAGGAGCATGCCGCCTACGGACTATCGTTCCCTCCCGTGGCCGAGCGCTTCCAGCGGCTCGAAGAGCAGTTGATGATCATCACCGGACTGTGGGCCACGCCCGTGGGCGACACCTTCAACTTCGCGGGTCGGCACTACACGCTGAGGGACTCTCCGGCTCTTCCCAAACCCGCCCAGACGCCTCGCCCGCCAATCATCCTCGGCGGCCACGGCCGCAAGGTCACGCCACGCCTCGCCGCCACCTTCGCCGACGAGTTCAACGTGCCCTTCGATTCCTACGACGTCTCTAGTGCCCAGTTCAAGCTCGTTGACGACGCCGCCGCTACCATCGGCCGCGATCCAAGGTCGATCGCCCACTCGGTCGCCCAGGTTGTCTGCTGCGGCAGCGACGACGCGGAGGTCGCGCGACGAGCGGCCAACATCGGTCGTGAGGTCGAGGAACTCGCGCGCAATGGCCTCGCCGGATCTCCTCAGCAAGTGATCGACAAAATAAAGACTTTCAGCGAATTGGGCGCCACTCGCCTCTACTTGCAGATCCTGGACATGAGCGACCTCGACCACGTCGACCTGATCGCCTCCGAGGTCCTTCCAGCGGTCCGCTAAGCGCTGCGTTGCGGAGGTCTCGACTCACCACCTGGGCCGACCAGGGACGACGACCGGCGTCTCCTCCAACTGTCTGCCGCCAGCGGTCGGGCCACGGCCTGCGGCGATGACGGACCCAAGGTGTGTTAAGGTGTAATTAAGTAATTATTTGGAGGTAAGGATGAGGTCACAGCACTTTGCGGGTCGGGGTTCGCGTGAATCGGCCGCCGTCTCTGACGAGCAGGTATCGGGATGGCTCATCGGACGCCTCCCGGCGGCCTGGTTCGAAGGATCGCCCTCGGTCACCGTTGACCGCGACGAGATTCTCGTGGTGGGGCGGGTCTCTGCTCCCGAGATCAGCGCCAGCGCCGAGTCGGCAGACACTTCAGCCGCTGAGGCCGGCCGCATTACGCGATTTCGCGAGGAGACGCGTGCGGAGCGAATGGCCATCGCGCGCGAGGTCGAGCACCGCTTCGGTCGAACGTTGAGTTGGGGTGCCGAGTCAGGCGGCAGTTCTCAGCTCTTTACGGTCCTTTCCGTGCCGGTGATGACGCGTCTTCGCCAGCCCGAGCGAAAAGTCCTCGACACGCTGGTGGACAGTGGCGTCGCTCGTAGTCGCTCTGACGCCTTGGCGTGGTGCGTGAAACTGGTCGCTTCGCACACGGACGAGTGGTTGCGCGACCTTCGTCAGGCGATGGAGTCCGTCGAAGCAGTACGCCAAAAGGGTCCGACTCTTAGCTAAACCAGTGACCTCAGGTCCCTAGGTTCGGTTCGGATGGCGGCGCGACCAGCGTTTGTCGCGCTCGTAGAGCCCGGGCAGTTGCCGCGCCCGGCCGAGGGTGGCCTCAGCATCCGATGAGGGTTGGAAGCGTCCTCCCGATGCGCTCGCGACGACGTCACGAAGTCGGCGGCGCTTGAGGGCCACGGCGGCGAGAAGAGCAGCGCCGCGGGCCTGGGCGAGCAGTGGTTGGCTAACTTGCTCGACCTCACGATTGAGGGTGTCCGCGTAGATCTGGCACCACAGCGCCGACTGCGCTCCCCCACCCACGAGACGGATCGGCGACAGCGTGCGCCCGGCGAACTTCTCGACGTAGCCAAAGAGCCACGCGCTGTTAGCGGCGACGCCCTCCATGACGGCGCGCACGAGATCGGCGCGGGTCGTCGTCACCGAGAGATTGGTGAATCCGGCGCGGATCCACTTGTTGTCCACTGGGGAGCGCTCTCCCGCGAGCCAGGGCGTGAACGTGACGCCGCGGGCTCCCGGCGGTGAAGTGGC
This sequence comes from uncultured Acidimicrobiaceae bacterium, assembly GCA_963823815.1. GTDB lineage: Bacteria > Actinomycetota > Acidimicrobiia > Acidimicrobiales > RAAP-2 > RAAP-2. Next base: position 594,318 of record CAWGMU010000002.1, on the reverse strand, counting down.
GGCGAGTTCGGTCATCTCCTCATACGCCATGGGTTCACCACCGCCCGCGAGGACGTCGCGAAGCCACTCGAGTGCCTTGGCGCCCGTCTCTTGATTGTTGATGACGAGGTAGGAGTTATTCGACAGGCCCGGTACCGAGGCAATTGCGTGCGCCATGTCAGTCTTCTTCGCGGGAACGGGACAGCTAATCCACGACGTCGTTGACAGCGCGAGGTGCGTCTCGTAGAGCGACGTGGCGCCCGAGCCCGCCGCGGCCGCGTGGACGTCGGGCACGCCGGCCATCACGACGACCTCGGGCGAAAGTCCAAGCTCGCCGGCGACGCTCGGCGCGAGCGTTCCTACTATCGCGCCGAAGGGCAGCAGCGGCGGAAGACGGCTGGCGTCGAGACCGACCATCGCCAGAAGCGTTTCGTCGTACTCGTAACGGTCAAGCTGGCGGTTGTCCGTCATCCACATGGCGAGGCGCGACGCGTGGGTTGCCGAAGCGATACCGGTGAAGCGCATGGTGAGGTAGTCGACGGGTTCCATGAACCACCTCGTCGAGGTGACCACCTCGTGTTGCTCGTGCTGGAGATACAGCATCTGGCCGACGGGATCGGCTCCCGCCGTCGAGGGCGCCCCGCCGGTCCTTCGGACGAAGGTCAGCGCCTTGCGGGGGTTGAAGCCGAGGAACGGTCCGCCGACGGCGCGACGTGAGTACCGAGCGCCTCGGGTGTCAAGCCACGTGATACACGGACCGGTCGGCTCGCCGTTCGCGTCGACCGGCACCGTCGACGCGAAGAGGCCGGTCACGGCGACGGCGCGCAGCTTGCCAGCGGCCCGCGACGCCCCCACGAGTCGGACTGTGGCGCCTCGGACGATCTCCCACCACTCATTGGCGTCCTGGGTTGCGGCTCCGTCGTCGCCGAACGTCGTCGCCACGTGGTGGACCTCGTAGGACAGGATCTCGCCTTCGAGGGTCACGAGCGCGACCTTCGGTCCACCGCTGCCCAGATCGATGCTCAGACAGAGGTCGCCGTCATCCATTACGACGGCACAGCCGACTGCCTGTCCATCATGGCCGCCATGAAGTACTTGATCGTGGCGTCACTCTCCTCAGTGGGTCCGCCGGGAACACCGCCGTAGAAGGCCGCCGACTTCGCCGCCTCGTCACGGTGGCCTTCGGCGAAGGCCACCGCTTCGGCGAGGTCCTCGCGCCAACGCTCGAGGACGCCGGGCTTCGTCTGGGGGCGGGTCACCGCCATGTGCAGCGCGTTCGGGTACTGCTGGCCGTTCAACCGCCATCCCTTGGCGCGGAGCGCGTCGTTCACGAGATAGACGTCGTAGTCATCGGAGGTGAAGGCGAACGTGAAGCTCGGCGATCCGAGGATTCGCAGCGAGGCGTGTTCACCCACGGCGTCTTGCATCGCGAAGGCGGTTTCGAAGATCTCCTTCGCGTAGCGGCGATAGCCCGAGCGCCCGAGGTGGACCATCGCCGCCCAGGTAGCGGCGAGCAGACCCGCCGAGCGCGAGCCGTCCATGCCCGGCGAGCAGTAGCGACCGCCCGACCAGTCGGTCAGGTAGAAGTACTGATCGTTGCGCAGCGCCTTGTCGGCGACACAGAGCACGCTCGTGCCCTTTAGGGCGTAGCCGTACTTGTGCGTGTCGGCCGAGATCGACGTGACCCCGGGGACCGAGAAGTCGAAGGGCTCGATCGGGTAGCCGAGCTCGCGCCCGAAGGGCAGGATGAAGCCGCCTAGGCAGCCATCGACGTGAAGGCCGACGCCGCGTTCGAGCGCCAGTTGGCCGAGCGCACCGATCGGGTCGATCGTGCCGTAGCCGTAGTTGCAGGCCGAGCCAATGAGCGCGACAGTGTTCTCGTCGACGTGGTCCTTGACCCACTCGAGGTCGACCTGGGTCGACGCGGGGTCGACCGGGGCGACGCGCATCTCCACTCCAAAGAGGTGGCCGGCCTTCGCGAAGGCGGCGTGGGCGGTCTCGGGCTTGATCATGTTAGGTCGACCGGGTGTCGGGTGGTGCTCGCGGTACGCCAGGACCGCGTGGGCGATCGAGGACGAGCCCCCTGACGTCACCAGCCCGGCCGGCGTCGTCTCGCTGATGGTGCTCGCGCCAAGGACGTCGAGGGTCATCGCGATGATCTCGGCCTCAAACTTGGTCGAGCTTGGGCAGAGATCGCGCTGGAGCGCGTTCACGTAGGAGAAGTGCGCGAAGGCCTCGTTCAAGAAGTCGTAGTGGTCGTGGTCGCCGCAGTACATCGTGCCCGAGCACTGGCCGCTCTCCCACTTCGGATTCTCAGCCGCGGCCATGGCGCTCAGCGTCTCGAGGACTTCGCTTCGCTCTAACCCCTCTTCGGGCAGCGTCTTGTGTACGCCGAAACGCTCCTCGTAGGGGAAACCGCTCATCTCGTCCTCCTCGACCTACCGAGCGTAAACGACGTGTCATAGCTCCTCGGACCGGAGAATGGCGCGGCGCCACCGCCATTTTGGTCCGTTCGAAACGGTCGCGTTGAATGGTCGCGTCAGTTCGACACTCGAACTCACCGAGTCCGAGAACTCACACCGGCGCTGCGGCGCGCGCCACCTCTTCCACGGCTTCAGCCACGGCCCTCATCACCGTCGGATTGAAGACGGTTGGCACGATGTAGTCGGCCGAGAGCTCGCTCTCCTTCACCACGTCGGCGATGGCGCGACCCGCGGCGATCTCGATCTCCTCGGTGATCTTGGTCGCGCCGACGTCGAGCAGACCGCGGAAGATGCCCGGAAACGCGAGGACGTTGTTGATCTGATTGGGCTCGTCACTACGCCCGGTTGCCACGACGGCGGCGTGGCGTCGAGCTACGACGGGATCGATCTCGGGGTTGGGGTTCGCGAGCGCGAAGACGATCGAGTCGGTCGCCATCACTTTAAGGTCCTCTTCGGTGACGAGGTTCGGACCCGAGACGCCGATAAAGACGTCAGCGCCACGCATCGCGTCCTCAAGATCGCCGGAGCGCTTCTCCTTGTTCGTGTGTTGCGCGAGCCAACGACGGGGCTCATCGAGCCGTTCATCGTGCTCGTCGAGGATGCCATGTCGGTTTAGACCGATGATGTCGCCGACGCCCTCGGCAAGTAGCAGCTTGCTGATCGCCACGCCCGCCGCTCCCACGCCGAGCACCACGACGCGGATGTCCTTCATCTCTTTCTTCACTACACGCAACGCGTTGAGCAGCGCCGCGTAGACGACGGTCGCCGTGCCGTGCTGGTCGTCGTGGAAGACCGGGATGTCGAGCAGCTCGCGGAGTCGCGACTCGACGTCGAAGCACCGCGGTGCCGAGATGTCCTCCAAGTTGATGCCGCCGTAGACCGGGGCGAGGCATTGGACGATGCGCACGATCTCGTCGGTGTCCTGGGTGTCGAGGCACACCGGCCACGCGTCGATGTTGGCGAAGCGCTTGAAGAGCAGAGCCTTACCCTCCATCACCGGCAGCGCCGCCTCGGGACCGATGTTGCCGAGCCCGAGTACCGCCGAGCCGTCGGTCACGACGGCGACGGTGTTGCGCTTGATGGTGAGCTTGCGCGCAAGGGAACGGTCCTTCGCGATGGCACTGCAGATCCGCGCGACACCCGGGGTGTAGGCCATCGAGAGGTCGTCGCGGGTCTTGAGGGGGACCTTCGGCTCGGTCGCGATCGTCCCGCCAAGGTGCATGAGGAAGGTGCGATCGCTAATGGCGTGGACGTGAGCGCCCTTCACCGCCTCCACCGTCGAACCGAGCACCTCGGCGTGTTCCTCGTCGGTCGCGTTGCACGTCACGTCGATCACCATTCGGCCCTCGATCGGCTCGACCACGTCGAGGGCCGTCACGAGTCCCCCCACGCTGCTCACCGCGGCGGCGATGTTCGAGATGTCGGCCGCGCTCGAGAGCGCCACGCGCATCGTGATCGAATAGGAGGCGCTGGGGATGCTCATCGCGCGGGGACCTTCCTTGATTGGCGCAAGGATCGCCGATCCCGTCGCACTCGTCTGAAGGAAATCTACTTCTCCGTCGCGTGAACTCGGTCTCGTCGGGTGCTCGTCGGACCTACTCATCGGTACGTGGAGCGTGCGGTAGCGTCCGAACTATTGACCACCGTGACGAGGAGACCGACGTGTCCAATCAGGCCCACTACGGCGAGCCCGGCGGCTCGCAATTGCCGATCACCACTGCCCTTACGTTCCCCGACCGCGACGTCGATCAAAGCCTCGGCATGGTCTTCGGCGTCGTCGTGCGCTCGATGGGCCTCGCCCGAGGGATCGGCGCGTTCTTCAAGACGATCGCGGGCGGCGAGGTGAAGGCCTTCACCCGACTGGTCGAAGACAGCCGGCGCCACGCGCTCGACCGCATGATCGACAACGCCCAGTTGCTCGGCGCCCAGGGCATCGTCTCGATGCGCTTTGACTCCTCGGAGATGGGTCAGTCGCTGACTGAAATCGTCGCCTACGGCACCGCCGTCACGCTGCGCGACCACGCCTAGGCCGTGGGCGTCGTTCTCGTCATCCTCGTTCTCGTCGTGATCGGCTGTTTCATCGCGAGCATCTTCGTGCGCCGCCACGGCGAGACCCGGCGACCCGAAGCCGACTGGCACCGCACCGACGAGGTCTTCCACGACCCGTCGACGGGCCGGGTAATGCGCGTCTGGCTCGACGCGAGCAGCGAGCGCCACTACGTCGCCGAGGACAAGGGTCCTGCCGCGTAGGGCGAGGAAACCCGCAGCGCGCGGCGCTAGAAACGCCGAACTACCTCAGCTCGCCGAAGCGTCGCTTGTCGTTGCCGCCGTGGCACCATCGATCGCCTTGCGCAGCAGGTGCGCGAGCGTCGTGCGTTCTCCTTCGTCCAACGCGCCGAGGATGACGTCCTCGAGCGTCTGCTGGGCCGCCTCGGCCTGCTGGAGCGCCTTGCGGCCCTGCTCGGTCATCGAGACGATGTGGCGGCGGCGATCACTGGGGTCTCGGCGACGCTCGACGAGGTCCGCCGCTTCCAGGTCGTTCAGCAACAGGACGCAGTAGTTGGCGTCGATGCAGAGTCCGTCGGACAGCGCTTGCTGAGTGGTCTCGTGGTAGTCGCGCAGAAACGACAGTGCGGCGAGCTCCTTCAAGGTCTGGCCGAGGAGGTCCGGCGTGCTGCGCCGGTTAACGAGCCGTGACAACTGGGTGAGCAGCAGGATCGGTCCAGTTGACGAATTTTCATCCATCGAGGTTAATGGTAGCGAGGTGTCGATATTCATGGTATAGTGATTATACCGCAGTCGCGATGATACAGAATCGCTGCTTAGTGGCTTCACCCTAGCAACGAAAGATTCCGCCTATGTCACTCATTTCTACACTTTCATCAGGTACAACCAATCGACGCCGCTGGATTGCCCTCGTCGTCGTCTGTCTCGCCATGCTCATGAACGCCCTGGACTCCTCGATCGTGAACGTCGCCCTCCCCTCGATCCAGCGCGATCTGCACTTCTCCGCTTCCAGCCTCACCTGGGTTGTCGACGCCTACCTCATCGCCTTTGGCAGCTTTCTCCTGCTGGCCGGCCGACTCGGTGACCTCGTCGGAAGAAAGAAGGTGTTCCTGAGCGGCGTCGCGCTCTTTACCGCGTCGTCACTCGTCTGCTCGCTCGCGACGAGCCAGGCGATGTTGATCACGGCACGCTTCTTCCAGGGGCTCGGCGGTGCGGTGTCCACCTCGGTCATTGTGGCCATCATCGTCACCGAGTTCTCCGGCGCGACCGAGCGCGCGAAGGCCATGAGCGCCTACCTCTTCGTCGCGGTCGGTGGCGGTTCAATCGGTCTGCTCGTTGGCGGCGTCTTGACGCAGGCCGTGAACTGGCACTGGATCTTCGTCATCAACGTGCCGATAGGCATCGCGACGTTCCTCCTCGGCTCTCTCCTGATCACCGAGAACGAGGGGCTCGGTGTGCGCGAAGGACTCGACCTCAAGGGATCGCTCCTCATGACGCTGTCGCTCATCGTCGGGATCTACGCGATCGTCACCGCCTCGCGCTACGGGTGGCTGAGCACCCACACGCTCGGCTTCGGCGTCGCCGCGCTCGCCCTCGCAGGAAGCTTCGCCGTCCTCGAGTCGAAAGTGGCGCGTCCGATCATGCCCGTGCGCATCCTCCAACTCCGTAGTCTCATGGCGTCAAGCGTCGTGCGCGGACTGACGTTCTCGGCGATGTTCTCGGTCTTCTTCTTCGGCGCGCTCTACCTCGAGCGCGTGCTCGGCTACGACCCGTTACGCACCGGCGTGGCGTTTCTCCCGATGAGCCTCGCGATGGCGGTGATGTCACTCGGCATCACGAGCCGCCTCCTTGAACGCTTCGGACCGATGCGTCTTCTCGTGCCCGGCATGTCGGCCGTCGTCGTGGGACTGCTGCTCATGTCGCGCGTCGGAGTGGACGCCAACTACCTGACGGCGATCCTGCCCGCGTTCTTGCTGCTCGGCGTCGGCATGAGCGTCTCCGCGGTGCCGCTGCTCACCATCGCCATGGCCGACGTGCCGCGGAGCGACGCCGGACTGGCCTCGGGGATCGTCAACGTGTCGATGTGGCTCGCCTCCTCGACCGCGTTGGCCGTCTTTGGCACCCTCGCCGCGAGCCGAACGACGACGCTCGCCGCGGCGGGAGCGACGAGGGCCCACGCCCTCGTCGCCGGATACCACGAGATCTTTTTTATCGGCGCCTTCTGCGCCCTCGCGGGTCTCGCGGTCACCGTCGCGGTGCTGCGAACTCCCGCACGAGCTGTCGGCGCGACGTCGGCGCACTCACTTGACGAGGACGCCGCCGAAGGCCAGTTCGAAGTCGCGGTCGCCGAGTTCTAGAACGCTCGCCCAAGCGCTACCCACCCTCGACGCTTTCTGCGTCGAGGGTGGGTAGCGTTTCCTCCATGAGGCTCGACGTCTATCGGAGTTGCTCGCCAACCGAGAAGCGCGAGGTACTTGGCGCTTTCTGGCACAAGGACGTACGCTCCTCGCCGCGCGTACACGAGGCGGCTGTGCAGTACGGCCCGTGGGCCGTCGTCTCGCTCGTCGCCATCGCCGTCGAGTTGGCGATCGTGATGGCCGTTGCGCTCGGGCGCGCCGACGTCATCGTGGGCGCCGCCCTCGTGCTCGAGCTGTTCGTCCTCTGGTCGCTGTGGTGGGCTCTCGTGCGAAGCCGCCAGGTTCGCCGCGAGTCCTCCCGCCACTGAGCAGCGTCGCACCCGACACCTAGAGCATCCGGGAATCTTCAGCGAGGATCTGGCCGATCGACGTTCCAGTGTCGACCGATCGAGGCGAACCACGCGCCGTCGTCGCGCGGGAGCAGTGAGAACCGACTGATGACGCGCTGACCGCCGAGGTGGTCGCCGTAGAGCACGTCGACCACGACGCGCTGACGCGCGTTGATCCGCTCGGTGACGACCGCGAACTCCGGATCCGTCGAGTCCCGGTAGACCCCTTGCCAGAACGAAACGTCACCCGCGGCGACGTAGAGGTCGCGGGTCAGGCGCCGAAAGCTCCCGACGTCGGGCTTGTCGAAGAACTGCGGCTCCTCTCGAAGTTCGATGCGCCAGCCGTGCAGCACGGCGATACCGCTGCCGACGTTGCGGATCGACATCGTGAGGTAGATCGCCTGAGGTGTCGCGGCGGCGGTGGCGCCGCCGCCGGGGGTGAGAGCGTAGTAGTTGTCGGCGAAGGTGACCTTGATCGGCTCGTCGGTCGGTCGCGACGGCAACAGCAGCGGTCGCATTCCCGCGAGCAACGACTCCTCGGCAACGCGAGCCGACCGATTGCCCGAGCGCACCGAGGCGAAGGTCGCCGCGGCCAAGATGAGCGTGCCGCCCGCCGTCGCGAGCGCAGAAACGACGACCCAGTTGACGTCGGCGGCGAGCAACCCGATCAGCGTTCGACAATCAACGTCACGTTGGCCCCCCATGACGCGGCCACGTCCGCGTCGCCCCTGCCCGGCTGGAGCCGGAACTTGAGCGACTCCACTACAGGATTCGCACAGACTACAGGGACGCCAACGTCGACTCGAGGCGGGTGAGGGCGGCGGCCGTTCGATGACCCCACCAGAACAGGTCTTGACCGTCGAGGAATGTCGTCGGGGCAACGCTTTCGAGTTCTCGCAGTTGGCGCGGACCAAAGGGGTAGGGCTCGCTGGGCGCGAGCACCACGTCGGGGTGGCGCTCGCGTACGGCGTCGAGTTCGATCGTCGGGTACGGACCGTCACCGTCGAACACGTTTTCGACGCCAAGGCGGGCGAGGAGCGACGCGCCGTACGTGGGCGTACCGAGCGCCATCCACGGCCTTCGCCAGATTGGGATGAACGCGCGAAGTCGCGGCGCGACTTCATCGCTCAGCGCGAGAGGTTCCCACTCCGCGTCGACGCGAGCCGCCAACGGCGCGAGAAACGTGTCCACGTCCTCAAGGGAGCGCACGCACGTCACGAAGACGTCGTGGCCTCTTGCCACCAGCGCGTCGTAGTCTTCTCGCCGATTCTCTTCTTCGTCCATGACGACGAGGTCGGGCCCAAGCGCCGCGACGCGGGCGACGTCGGGGTTCTTTGTGCCGCCCACGTGCTCGAGCTCTGGCCGTTCGCAAAACCGGGTGCAAGCGATCGGTGTTCGCCCCCACGCGCTCAGCGTCTCGGTGAGCGAGGGCACGAGGCTGACGATTCGCATGGGACCATTCTCGACCTTCGCCGCCGCGCCCACGGTCAAGATTTCCCTGATTCGCCAGTTCTTGAAGAGGGTTCGACGACCGACCGACCGGTAACGTTGGTTGCGTGACACCGACGCGGCGGCCCACTTCCCGGTCGTCGAGTCGAGGGTCGCTCGCGGGGCGAAACGCCTTGTCGCGATGAGCGAGCGCGAGACAATCCTGCCGCAGCTGCGGCGCTTCGACGGCGAAGCCGCGCCCCCGATGACGCCTCAAGATATCAAGCGCCGCTGGATCGAATTCCACCGCCAGATCCGGGCAATGTCGGGCACGCGGATACGACGAATCGCGGGGCGCATGCTCGGCGAGGACACCTGGCGCTATCACAGCGCGCGCTTCGTGTTTCGGCCGATGCTCCAACTCTGGCGCCGTCGACGCGGTGTCGAGGCTCGACGGGCCGCGAGGGTCGCCGCGACGAAGAGTTCATTGATCTTTCCAATCAACTATCGGCCCAGCAACGTTGACTACACCCTTGAACTCGCCAATCTCAACTTCGACCCCACTGAGGTCGCCATCGTCGTCCTCGACGACGCGGAGTCCACGGCCGAACAGGTTGCAGCACTCAACGACACGTTGAACGAGACGAGCGCCACCTGGCTCTTCCTCGTCGACGCGGAGCTCGAGGAGGAACGACGTCTCTTCAGTGCCGCAACGCTGCTCGCCCACGCGACGCTGGGCGACGACGTCGTCTTCGCCGACGAAACGGGGACCAACGAGTTCGCGCCAATCCTGAAGAGCCCGTCGGTTGGTCCGCACACGTTGCTGAGCTACAACGTCGTCGGTCGACCAGCGTTGCTGCGCGTGGAAACGCTCTTTCGCCTCGGCGGGTTCTCGAAGGAGGCGGGCCGGGCCTTCGAGCACGACGCCTTCCTTCGCCTCAGCGAAGCTCGTGCCAACTTTCGCCACGCTTCCCGGGTGCTGCCCGCCGGACGCCCGCCGAGCTACTTCGACGCCTCGCAAGTCGACGACGATACGCTGCGGGTCGTCCAAAACGCCATCGACCGTCGCGGTTGGCGAGGCACTGTCCGCCCGGGCGCCCTACCCGGTCTCGTGCAGTGGTCGCTCGCCGCTCCCGCCGACGCGCCGTCGATCGACATCATCATCCCGACCCGTGACCGCATTGACCTCGTGCGCCGGTGTGTCGACTCCATTGAGGAGCGCACGACGTATTCGAACTACAACGTCATCATCCTCGACAACGATTCGGTGAAAGCCGAGTCACTGGCGTACTTCAAAGAGACCAAGTACACGGTCGTCCCCTGTCCCGGCCCCTTCAACTACGCGAAGATCGTGAACCGCGGCGTCGAGCACTCGACCGCCGACTACGTCGTCACGCTCAACAACGACACGCTCGTCGTCACCCCCGACTGGCTCGAGCAGATGCTGGCCCTCGCCTCGCTGCCCGACGTCGGCATCGTCGGGGCGTGCCTGCTCGACCCCGACGGACGCCGTGAGCACGAAGGCATCGTCATCGCGCCGTATCCTCAGCACCTGCGCACGGACTCCAACTACCCCCACGTCGACTACTTCTCCTCGTCGCTGCGCGACGTGGCTGCGGTGACCGGGGCGATACAGATGGTTGAACGGTCGTTCTGGCAGTTGCTCGGCGGCATGGACGAGAAGTTGAAAGTCGTCATGAACGACGTCGACATCTGCCTTCGCAGCTTGATGGAGGACCGCTACGTGGTCTACACGCCCTACGTCGAGCTGTTCCATCACGTGGGGTCATCGCGCGGCGACCTCGATCCCATCGACGACCGCGACCGGTTCATCCGTCGATGGGACATCTTCGGCTCGTTCCGCGACCCGTTCTTTGCCGAAACGTTGCTCATGCTCGGCGAGAAGATCTTCTACTTTCCGCGCTGACGACAGTCCGAGTGGCGCCAAGTGACCCTTGTAGCCTGAGATGGTGAGTTCGTTCGGCGCGCGGCTGTTCGCCTTCTACCGCCGACTTCCCTCCTCCACCACGCCGATCCTCCTCATCGTGCTCATCGTCCTCATGGGCAACGCGATGTTCGTCTTAGGTCTCGCGAACAACGACCCGATCTCCTGGACGGCCGGTATCTCGCACGAACTCTGCCGCGTCACGTGCGGACGACCCATGATCGACCCCAACGTCGGCTTCATCACCCAAGCGATCGGCCACCAGGCCGCAACACAGCTCCTGCACGGGCACGTGCCGTGGTGGAACTACTACCAGGGACTCGGCCAACCGCTCGTGGGCGAGATGCAGTCGGCCGCGTTCTTCCCCCTGACCTTGCTTTTCGCGATGTCCTCGGGGCTCGTCTGGTTCCACGTCACCCTCGAGGTGATCGCCGGGATTTCGACCTACTTCCTGGCCCGGCGGCTCTCCCTGCCCGTGTTTTTCGCGACCGTCGCGGGCATGCTCTTCGCGCTGAACGGGACCTACGCCTGGCTCGGGAACGCGGTGCTCAACCCGGTCGCGTTCCTGCCGATGCTGCTGCTCGGCATCGAGATGATCTTCGACAGCGCGTCCAAACCGAGCCAGCGGGGCTGGTACGTCGCGGCGATCGCGCTCGCGCTGTCGATCTACGCGGGCTTCCCCGAGGTCGCCTACTTCGACGGTCTTTTCTGCGGGGGCTGGGCGATCGTGCGGCTCTTCGCCCTGCCGCGCGTCCAACGCCCCAGGGCGCTTCGACGACTCGGTCTCGGGGGTGTCATCGGCGTCGTGCTGGCACTGCCGGCGCTCGTGCCCTTCGAGGACTTCTTGAAGGTTGGCTACGTGGGTGGACACAACGGCGCCGTGGACGGCCTCGTGCACTTGCCCACGACGGCGGTGCCGATGTTCTTCGACCCGTACGTCTACGGCACGATCTTCTCCAATCCCAACACCAACGCCCTCTGGGGCAACGTCGGCGGCTACTTCGGGGCGAGCATCAGCGTGCTCGCCCTCGTCGGGCTCTTCGGTTCGCGCCTGCGGCCCTTGCGGATCTTCCTCGCGGCGTGGACGCTCGCCGGTCTCGCCGGCGCGATCAACTTCGTGCATATGCGCGAGGTGTGGAACATCATCCCGCTCGTGAACGCGGCCTCGTTCCCGCGTTACGTAATGCCGAGCTGCGAGATGGCGGCCATCGTGCTGGCCGCTCTCGGGCTGTACGACTTCGCAACGCGTCCTCGCGCCCAGCGTCTTCTCACGACGGCCGGCGTCGTCGTAGTGCTCGTCATGCTCTGGTCCGTCAACGAGGCGCGCGGGCTGAACCGTGGGGTCGTGCTCAGCAACAAGGCGCACGTCATCTTCATCGGGCTCGACCTGCTGCCCTTCATCGCACTGGCGCTTCTGCTCATCATCAGCCGACTGCCCCTGAAGCGCGGGGCGACCATGCTCGTCGCCCTGGTGCTCGTCGGTGAGGCGGTGCTGCTGTTCTTCGTCCCCACGGCCGAGTCGCCTAAGAGGATCACCATCGACTACGCCCCGATCCACTTCCTCCAGAAGCATCAGGGCGAGGAGCGCTTCGTGGACTTCGCCGTCCTCTACCCGAACTGGGGCACCGAGTTCGGGATCAACTCGCTCAGCGCCATCGACCTGCCCTTTCCCGAGGCCTTCAAGAACTACATCGAAGACCACCTCTATCCCGGACTGAAGCCCGGAAACCAGTTCGTCATCAAGGGCGGACTGCCCGGCATCGAGGCCATGGAAGCGGTCGTGGCGAAGCACTTCACCGCCTACGAGAACGCCTCAGTGAAGTACCTCCTCGTGCCGAGCTCGGTCGTACTGATCCCCGCGCTGACCAAGCTCGGGGTGACCCAGGTCTTCCGCGATCCGCTGGCGACGATCTACCAGCTGCCGAACCCGCGGGGCCTCTTCTCCACGTCATCGTCGTCGTGCTCGGTCACGAGCAGCGGGGACGACAAGGCGAGCGTCACCTGCGCGAGCGGCGGCGCGACGCTGCTGCGCACGGAACTCTCGATGTCCGGCTGGAAGGCGACGGTGAATGGCAAGTCCGCCACGATCACGACGGTCGACGGCGTGTACCAGGCGGTGAAGGTGCCCGCCGGCACGTCGACGGTGGCGTACACGTTCTTCCCGCCGCACGAGCGCTACGCCCTGCTCGTCGGATTCCTCGGCGGGCTCTTCCTGATCGGTTCCTTCGTCGACGAGCGCCGACGCTTCGTGCCGCGACGCCGTCGATCGAAGGAGTTCGCGCCGCCGCACCAGGAGTAGGCACCGCTCGCTACGCCTGGTCGCTCGTCGGGAGTTGCTGCATCGGCGATACTGGCTCCGTGACTGATCGAAACGTCCTGGGTGGGCCGCTGGAGCCCTGTGGCATGGATCCCGTCACTGGCTTCTACCGTGATGGGTGCTGCACCAGCGGTCCCGACGACCTCGGGAGCCACACGATCTGCGCCGTCGTCACCGCTGAGTTCCTTGAGCACCAACGACGAATCGGTAACGACTTGAGTTCACCGGCACCCCACTACGGTTTCCCCGGTCTGGTGCCCGGCGATCGGTGGTGCGTCACCGCCGCCAACTGGCTGCGCGCGCATCGCGACGGGTCCGCCGCGTACGTGGTACTCGCCTCGACCCACGAGCGCGCGCTCGAGATCGTGCCGCTTCACGCGCTCCGCGAGCACGCCGTCGACGTTCCCGCTGGCCCCGGCGATCTCAAAGGGTAAGGAGCGCCGGCCGTCGTGCGCGGCGCTTCGAGTGCGTCGACGCGACGGGCGCCCTGTCGGGGCGACCGTATCTCTCATTGGGTGCTGAGGATGAGGTGGAGTACGTTGGCTCTGAAAGGAGCCTCTTGACGAACAACAAGGATGCGCGACCGTGAGTGTTGTCGACGAGATCGATCTCACGAAGACGATGTCGAAGGCCGAGTCCGACGAGCGCGTCCTAAAGGCCCAGCATCGACTCACCCAGCTACGGCTCTTCAGCGCCGGGCTCTTGGAGCCCAACATCGTGGGGCCGGGGCTCGTCGTGCTCTTCGAGGGGTTCGACGCCGCGGGAAAGGGCGGAGCGATCCGCCGACTCACGGCGAGCATCGACCCACGTCACGTGCGCGTGCAGCCTGTCGGCCCGCCCACCACCGAGGAGTTGCTCCACCACTTCCTCTGGCGCTTTCAAAGCGTCATCCCGGGCAAGGGCGAGATGACGGTCTTCGATCGCTCCTGGTACGGACGGCTGCTCGTGGAGCGCGTCGAGAAGGAGATCGACAAGGAAACGGCCGAGCAGTCGGCCCGCGAGATCGTCGAGTTCGAGCGCATGCTGACCAATGACGACACCACCGTCGTCAAGTTCTGGTTGCACATCTCCGACGAAGAGCAGCTGCGACGCTTCAACCAACGGGCGGACGATCCCTTGAAGCACTGGAAGCTCACGCCCGATGACTGGCGCAACCGTGAGAAGCGAAAGGCGTACCTGAAGGCCCTCGAGTTCATGGTGGAGACGACCAGCCACAAGCGATCCCGCTGGGAGCTCATTCCGGCCGAGAGCAAGCACTACGCGCGCGTCGCCGTGCTCGAGACGCTGATCGAGCGCTGGACGCACGACCTCGAGCGACGCGGCCACGAGGTGCCCGCCCCTCACGAGGGTGACTTCCTCAGCTAGCGCGGCCCGGTCTGGAACACTGAGTCCATGAGCTCTCGCTACGGCATCACGATCCCCTTCGAGGGCGTGACCTTGTTGGACCACCGCGAGTGGTTCACGCGTCTCGCCGACCTCGGGTACACCGACGTCTGGTCGGCGGAGGTTGACGGCGCCGACGGGTTCACCCCCCTCACGTCGCCGCGCTCACCGGGAGCGCCTCAACGTCGGCGTCGCGGTGACCCCGGCCTTCACCCGGGGGCCGGGACTGCTCGCCATGAGCGTCGCCGCCATGGCCGAGGTCGCGGGTGGACGCTTCATCATGGGTCTCGGCGCGTCGAGCCAGCCGGTCGTCCAGCGCTGGAACGGCATCACCTATGAGAACCCCTACGCGCGCACGCGCGACGTGCTGCGATTCCTCAAGCGCGCCCTCGCCGGCGAGAAGATCGACGAGGCGTTCGAGACCTTCGAGGTCCACGGCTTCAAGCTCTCCCGGCCGGTCATCGAACGGCCCCCGATCCTTCTCGGCGCACTTCGTCCGGGGATGCTGCGACTCGCCGGTCGCGAGGCCGACGGGGCCATCCTCAACTGGCTGGCGGCGAGCGACGTCGCGCAGATGTCGCGCCGAAGTGGGCAGTCTCGGGATGATCGCCGCGCGGCTCTTCGTCGTGCCGACCGAGGACACCGACACCGCGCGCTTCATCGGTCGTCGGATGATCTCGTCGTACCTGACGGTCTCGGCCTACGCCGAGTTCCACCGTTGGCTCGGTCGCGAGGAGATCCTCAGCCCGATGTGGGCGGCGTGGGCGGCGGGCGATCGCAAGCGCGCGAACGAGGTCATCCCCGACGCCCTCGTCGACGAGCTCATCATCCACGGCTCTTACGAGGCGTGCCGGGAACACGTCTTGCGCTACGTCGAGGCCGGGGTCGAGATCCCCTCGATCGCCATCGTGCCCTTCGGCGTCGACCTCACCGAGGCCGTACACGGCCTTGCGCCGCGCTAGGCGTTCTCCGCTTCGAGGAACTCGAGCACGTCCGCGAACTTGACACGAGCGGCCGCGGCGCGCGTGGGGAGGTGCTCGGTCGGAACCTCGGCTGCCCGGTAGTCCGCAACGCGTGGCGCGCCACGGTCTGGCGGTGCACCTCGTCGGGGCCGTCGTAGATGCGTGCCGCGCGCGCCGCAGCGGTACATCGCCTCGAGGGGCATGTCCGTCGAGTAGCCGAGGGACCCGTAGGTCTGGATGGCCCGGTCGATGACGTTGTGCAGCACGCCGGCGCCGTAGTACTTGATCATGGCGATCTCGTCGCGCGCGCCCGACGCTGCCGACCTGGTCCATCTTCCAGGCGGCGTGCAGGGTCATGAGGCGCGCGGCGTGCATCTCGGCGCTTGGAGTCGGCGATCCAGTTGAGGATCGTCTGCTTCTCGGAGAGCAGCGACCCGTGGGTGTAGCGGCTCAGGCGCGTTCGCACATCATGTCGAAGGCCCGCTGAGACTGACCGAGCCAGCGCATGCAGTGATGGATCCGTCCCGGCCCGAGCCGCGCCTGGGCGAGCACGAAGCCCGCGCCCTCGGGACCGATCAAGTGGTCCGTCGGGCACGCGCACGTCCTCGTAGAGGATCTCGGCGTGGTTGCCGAACTGGCCGTAGGTGATCTCGGGATCGTCCATCGCGCCGACGTCACGCAAGATGGTCACCCCCTTCGTCGCGACCGGCACGACGAACATCGACGAGCCTTGGTAGGGGTGGACCTCGGGATTGGTAACCGCCATGACGATCAAGATGTCGGCGACGGAGCCGTTCGTCGTGTACCACTTGTGTCCGTTGATCACCCACTCGCCGCCGTCGCGTTGACGGCGCGGCTCTTGAGGAGCCGCGGGTCGCTGCCGGCGGTGTCGGGCTCGGTCATGGAGAACCCCGATCGGATCGTCGCCACTGAGCAGCGGGTCGAGCCATCGCGCCCTGATGTCGTCACGACCGGTCATCTCCATGCCCGCCGCGAGCAGCTCCGCGTTGCCGCTGTCGGGCGCGTTGTTGCCAAAGACCACGGGACCGTACAGCTCTGGCCGAGAATCTCGTGCATCAGCCCGAGCCTCACCTGACCGAATCCCATGCCGCCGAGCTCGGCCGGCAGGTGTGCCGCCCACAGCCCGCGACGCTTCACCTCGGCCTGGAGGGGTGCCATCAACGCGAGGAGCTGGTCGTGGCGCAGCCGCAGTGTCTCGAGCGGCATGATCTCTTCGCGAAGGAAACCGCGCATCCAGACGAGCTGCGCCTCAAACGCCTCGTCGGTTGAAAAGTCCCAGGCCACGGCCCACCTCGCTCTCGGCTGCACTCTAGGACAGCACCGGGCGCCTCTTTGGCGGTGACACCCTCCCTACACTGTTGAGGGATCGGAGTCGAATGTCGAAGAAGAAGAAGTCCAGGGCGAAGGTGAAGATCGGCGTCGTCGACACGATGTTCGCCCGCTTACAACATGGGAGCGGCGGCCCGTGCCGAGCTCTCGGAATGCCCCGGCTACGGCAAGAAGTTCGAGGTGATCTCGGCAACGGTGCCCGGTTTCAAGGATCTGGCGGTCGCCGCGAAGAACATGATCGAGCGCGACGGCGCGTCGATCGTGCTCGTCCTCGGCATGCCCGGGTCGGCGCCGATCGACAAGCAGTGCGCCCACGAGGCCTCACTCGGCATCATGCAGGCCCAACTCATGACCTCGACGCCGATCCTCGAGGTCTTCGTGCACGAGGACGAGTCCGACGACCCCATGGTCCTCGCCTCGGTGTTCGTCAATCGCTCGCGCAGCCACGCCCGCAACGCCTACTGGATGCTCTTCGAACCCGAGCAGCTCAGCCAGCGGGCCGGCCAGGGCGTGCGCCAGGGCTTCGACAACGCCGGACCGATCGAGCACGACTAGCAAAAGGCGTCACGACGCGGTCACTATGCTCGCCAGCGTCGCGTGAAGTGACTTGAGGAGGACCCATGCCCGAAGCCGTCATCGTCGCCACCGCGCGCACCCCGATCGGACGGGCCTTCAAGGGTACGCTCGTCGACATGCGCCCCGACGACCTCACCGTGCTCGTCGTGCGCGCCCTCCTCGAGAAGGTCCCCGAGCTCGACCCCCACAGCGTGGAGGACCTGCTCGTCGGCTGCGGCCAGCCGGCCGGTGAGTCCGGGTTCAACCTGGCGCGGGTCGTCGCGGTGCTCGCCGGACTCGACGACGTGCCCGGGGTCACCGTGAACCGCTACTGCTCCTCTTCTCTCCAGACGATCCGCATGGCGGCCCACGCCATCCGGGCCGGCGAAGGCGACCTCTTCATCGCGGCGGGCGTGGAGACCGTCTCGCGCTTCGGCAACGGCGCGAGCGACGGCGCCAAGGCGATGAATCCTCTGTTTCAGCACGCCATCGAGCGAACCCAGCTGCGCTCAGAAAAGGTCACCGAGCCGTGGACGCCACCCGAGGGTCTGCCCGACGTCTACATCGCCATGGGCCAGACCGCGGAGAACGTCGCCGAGTTCGAGAACGTCTCACGGCTCGAGATGGACGAGTTCGCCCTGCGCAGCCAGGAGTTGGCCGTCGCCCACCAGGCGAACGGATTCTTCGAGCGTGAGATCACGCCCGTCACGCTGCCCGACGGCACCCAGGTCGTAAAGGACGACGGCCCGCGCGCCGGCACGACGCTCGAGAAGCTCTCGAGCCTTCAGCCGGTCTTTCGCCAGGGCGGCTCCGTGACGGCGGGCAACTCGTGCCCGCTCAACGACGGGGCGGCCGGGGTCATCGTGATGAGCGACGTCCGGGCGAAAGATCTCGGCGTGAAACCGCTCGCGCGCATCGTCTCGAGCGGGGTGAGCGGGCTCAATCCCGAGATCATGGGTCTCGGCCCGATCGA
This sequence comes from uncultured Acidimicrobiaceae bacterium, assembly GCA_963823815.1. Lineage (GTDB taxonomy): Bacteria > Actinomycetota > Acidimicrobiia > Acidimicrobiales > RAAP-2 > RAAP-2. The sequence continues at coordinate 576,190 of CAWGMU010000002.1, read as the reverse complement.
GGCCTCCCGCCAAGCGCTCGCACGCGCGCGCATGACGATCGACGAAATCGACCTCGTCGAGATCAACGAGGCCTTCGCCGCGCAGGTGCTGCCGAGCGCGAAGCACCTCGGCGTCGACATGGAAAAGCTGAACATCCGCGGTGGCGCCATCGCGCTCGGCCATCCCTTCGGCATGACGGGCGCGCGCATCATGACCACGCTGCTCAACTCGCTCGAGGACGCTGACAAGCGATTCGGCCTCGAGACGATGTGCGTGGGCGGCGGCCAGGGAATGGCCATGATCGTCGAACGACTGGACTGACGTGGCGACGCCGGTCGAGGAGCTCGACCTGCCGCTCCTCGACAGCGATGGCGCGAGCGACCCGGAGCGTCAGGTCGCCTCGCTCGCGCGCCAAAGCCAGTTGGGCTGGCTCGCCAAGTTCGACTTCGGCTACGTTGTCGTCGACTACGAGGACGTCACGGCCCTCTTGCGCGATCGCCACCTCCACCAGGCGTCCCAACTCGTGGCGACGCTCTACTCGGGCGAGGGCACCGCGCTCGACCAGCTCAACCGCGACGGAATCCTGAGCGCGGAGGGCGATACCCACACTCGGCTGCGCCGTCTCGTCTCGGGTCCGTTCGCGCCACGCTCGATCGACCGGTTGCGAGGGTTCATGCGCGAGTACGTCGAGGAACTGGCCCGTCCGCGCGAGATTGGCCAGAGCGAGCGCGTTCTCGACGCGGCGGCGCTGCTGTCGCGCTACCCCATCGCCGTGATCTGCCATCACCTGAACGTCGAGCGTGCCGACTGGGAGCTCTTCTCGCAGTGGGCCGAGACGACGTTCCTCATCTTCTCCTCCGAGGTGAAGGGCAACGAGGAGCGGATCGTGCGAGAGATGAAGGCGTTCTCTTCGTACTGCACCGCGCTCGTCGACGAACGACGCCGGCACTTAGGCGACGACCTCATCAGCCATCTGATTGCAGCTGAGCAGGAAGGCGACCGACTCTCGACAGCCGAGATGGTGAGCCTCATCCAGGGCATTATCGCCGCGGGTACGGACACGACGCGCAATCAACTCGCAACCGCCCTGGCGCTACTCGCCGCTCGACCAGCACTCTGGAGCGAGATGGGCGATGACGAGAAGATCGTCGAGGGCGTTGTCGAGGAGTCGCTGCGTTACCTCAATCCCATTCGCTTCGTCATCCGGCGGGTGGCCGAACCCTTCGAGTACCGCGACGTCGCCTTCGCGCCGGGAACGCTCCTTGTCTTCAGCCTCGCCGGGGCGAATCGCGACGGAAGCCGCTTCCCCGACGCCGACGCGTTCGACCCCACCCGCCTCGGCGCGCGCGAACACCTCACCTTCTCATCGGGCATCCACTACTGCCTCGGCGCCGCGCTCGCGCGCGCGGAGCTCTTCGAAGCGCTCACCGCGCTGCGCTCAAACTGGGCGCGCATCGAGCTCGCTGGCGACGTCATCTGGAGGGACCAGCGACTCGCGGTCTGGGGCGCGCAGTCCGTGCCGCTGCGCGTCACCTTCGCCTAGGCGCCGCCCGTGAGCCTCGCCTCCGGGTCGTCACGCAGGCGCTTTGCCTCGTCGCTCTCGACCGTCCGCGCTTCGTCGGGCAAAAGGACCGGGATTGAGTCGCGCACCTCGTAGGCGACGGAGCGACGAGGGTTGAACAGCACGTTCGCCGAGGGCACGTAGAGGAGTGGTCCGTGGTCGAGTGGATCCTCGAGGAGTCCGAGCAAGAAGTCATCGAGCATCGGAGTCCTCCGCCAGTAGTTTGACGACGTCGTCGACGTGTTCGCGCAGCGCCGCCGCGTCGCTCGCCTCGACGTTGAGACGCAGGAGCGGTTCCGTGTTCGAGGGCCGGAGGTTGAATCGCCATGACCCATAGTCGGCACTCAGACCATCGAGAAGGTCGACGTCGACGCCCCTCGCCTCGAGCGTCTCGCGCACCCGCTCGACGGTCGCGGCGGGACTCGCCACCTCGGTGTTGATCTCGCCCGAGGTCGCGTAACGCTCATAGGGCTTGGCGAGTACCGAGAGTGGCTCGCCCGAGCGGCTCATGAGGTCGAGCACAACGAAGGCGGCGATGATCCCCGAATCCGCGCGGTAGTTGTCGCGAAAGTAGTAGTGGCCCGAGTGCTCGCCGCCGAAGACCGCGCCGCTCTCGGCCATCACCTGCTTGATGTAGCTGTGGCCGACGCGGGTGCGCACCCCAACGCCGCCCGCCTCGCTGATCGCCTCGGGCACGGCGCTCGAGCAGATGAGGTTGTAGAGCACGGTCGCTCCCGGGTGACGGTTGAGCATCTCCGTCGCCACCATCGCCGTCGTCGTCGACCCGCTGACCGGCTGAGCCCTCTCGTCGATGAGAAAGACGCGATCCGCGTCACCGTCGAAGGCGAGCCCGATGTCGGCACCGACCTCGAGGACGCGGCGTTGGAGGTCCTTCACGTTCTCGGGATTCAGCGGATCGGCCGGATGGTTCGGAAACGTGCCGTCGAGCTCGGGGTAGAGGATCTCAAGATCGACGGGGAGACCGGCAAAGACGAGCGGGGCGACGAAGCCGCCCATCCCATTCGCGGTGTCGGCGACAATCCTGAGTGGACGAAACGAGGCCACGTCGGCGAAGGAGTGCACGTGGGTGACCCACTCGTTGGTGAGATCGAGCGTCGAGTAGTCGGCGAGCGCTCCCTCGGCCGGTGTCGCGTAGAAGTCTTGGGTGAGGCGTTCGATGTCGACGAGGCCCGATTCGACGCCGATCGGCTTGGCGCCAGCGAGGCAGAGCTTGATCCCGTTGTAGTGCGCCGGGTTGTGCGAGGCGGTGAACATCGCGGCGGGCAGGTCGAGGTAGCCCGAGGCGAAGTAGAGGAAGTCGGTCGAGGCGAGCCCGAGGTCGACGACCTCGACCCCGACGCGACGCACGCCGCGCGCGAAGGACTCTGAGAGGGTCGCGCCCGACGTGCGCATGTCGCGCGCGAGAGTCACCCGCGGAGTGCCAGCGAAGGTGGCGAAGGCCGAGCCGATGGCTTCGGCGACGCGCTCATCGAGCTGGTCGGGGTAGGTGCCGCGGACGTCGTAGGCCTTGAAGATGGCGGAGGTGTCCACGGGGCCTCAGCCTATCGGCGCAGGTTTCGCCGCCTTATCAACAAGACGGCGAGGGTAACGAGTCCCGCGAGGACGCTCGCGTCACTGAGCGCGTCACCAACGGTGTTAGCGGGTGTCGAGCCGTAGACGAGTGTCACCTCGTGGCTCGTTGGCACGACCGCCATGAGATTCGGACTCACGCGATAGGGGCCGCTCGCTCCGGTGGCGTGCCAGCGCGGATAGTAGGAGATCTTCACGAGCATCGGCACGCCGACGCGACTCACGTGGAACGACAACGACTGCAGCCCGAGCTGCACCTTCGTGACCGTCACCTTCGGCAGTCGCGCCGACGCCGTCATCGTGTTCACCGAGCTCGCCCGCGGCCAAGTCGCGGGGCCGCTGCTCGCGGCGAAGACCGACCGGATCGAGGGCGTCAGCCACCACGTCTGGTTGGCGGCCAGCCACTTCGACTGGCTCGCGACGTTCGCGAGCACGTTGGGCGTGTGGCGCATTGCCTGGACGATCGGACTGTCCTTGACCAAGAAGATCGACCACTTCACGCCCGGCGCGGGCCACCGGCGCGTGGTCGCGACGAGGCGCAGCAGCGGATTGGCCTTCGCCGCGCGGACGATCGAGGGGGTAAAGGCCATGTAGTACTTCACGCCGAGCAGCTGCAGGTGGGTGATCCCCTCGGTGACGTTCACGCCCCCGTACTCGAGACCGAACTGGGGGTCGCTCGGCTCGGCCGAGAGCTCGGACTGGTCGAGGTAGTGGTACGGCGTCGTCGCCGAGGACTCCATGAGCAGACCTTCCATCGAGTCCACGCAGTTGTCGGTCCAGTAGGGCAGGAGCATCAACGCCTCGGGGGTGCCGAAGCGGTTCTCCGACGAGTTGTACTCCCACATCGCGCGACCGCAGCCGTAGCGATCGGCGACGCGGCCCATGGTCACCATGAGCCCGTGATACTCGGGCCACGACGGCTTCGCCTGGTAGCCCGAGTAGTTGTACTGGGCCCAGTTAGTCACCTGGTTCCCCGTCGTCGAGAGGTGCAGGTCGTTGGCGAGGGGCACGATCAGCCCGGGCAACGTCGAGAGCAGTCCGAGCAGCACGACCGCGCACGAGGCGCGTACCACGCGCCGCGTCGAGCGCTGTTCCAGGGCGTCGACGTCCTCGGGCGAGACGGCGGTCACCTCGACGAGCTCGGGAACGGCTAGCTCGTCGGACGAGACCTCGGCGTCTTCGCGGACGAGGTCGTCACCTTCGATGAAGTAGTCGCGCCACCGCTGGCGCGCCGGTGCACGCGCCGCCCACCGCCACGCGAGGTAGCCGACGAGCCAGCCCGCGACGAGGTGGATCGAGATGAACCAGAAGGGGATCAGCCGCTGGTTCCAGATGGCGCTCTGGGGGTCGAGGGCGAAGGCCCAGAACGACGCGATCGAGATCGTGGCGAGCACCATTCCCAGGCGGTCGCGCACGACGAAGGCGGCGATGATCGCGACCGCCGCGAGGACGATGATCCATCGGTCACCGGCCGCTCCCCCGGTCGCGTTGAACCATCCCAGTGTGGTGAAGATCGCGCGGAGCGACTGATTGGGCACGTTCTGGTAGCCGAGCGAGTCAGAGAGCGACTGCGTCGTCGCGAACGGCAAGAGCCACCACGCCGAGAGCCCGAAGGAGAGGAGGCCCGCCCCAACAGCGAAGCGCACGGGGCGCGCGTAGTCCCCGAGCGCCGTCGCGCGCCGCGCGCCGCCCCGCGGCCGCAGAAACTCGATGGCGACCAGCGCGACGACGGCGGCGAGACTGAAGCGCACCGCCCAAAACAGCGACGCCAAGGTCAGGGCCCCGCTCGCGACGACGAGCCAGTAGTCGCGGCGCGCCGGCGCGCCCTGCATGAAGCGGTTGATCGTGAGCAGGGCGAGGGCCAAGGTGAGCAGGAGTGAGAACGCGCCCTGACGCGTCGAAAAAGCACCGGCACTCAGGAGGGCACTGCCGCTCTGGTTGACCGGAAAGAACTTGTCGAAGAAGAACGGCACGAACGCGAGGAGCGCGAGCCCGACGCCCGTCGCCCACCGGCTGGACGGTTTGACTCGAACGTCGCGCGTGATCGGCTCGCCGATGCCCCGTCGGTGCAGCAGCTCAAAGACAATGAGGATGGCGATCGCGCCGAGGCTGAACAGCCATGGCAGCACGTGCGCGGCGAGGGTCGCCGACAGGCTGAGCGCGGCGAGCCAGTAGCCGCGCCCCGTGCGCACGCCCCGCGCGAAGAGGCCGATCGTGAGCAGGGCGAGGGCCAACGATAAGGAGAACGCGTACTCGCCGGCCATCGTCGAGAAGAGGTTCCCGCCGTCGATCGTGAAGGTCGCGTCAAAGAGGAAGGGCAACGTCGCGATCGCGAGGGCGACCGGTACCGGGCGCGGCGCGCGAAAGAGCCGGCCCATGGCGTAAGCGGTGACCGGCATGAGGACCGAGCCGAGCACCGTCGCGAGCTTGAAGGCGACGGCGAAGCCGATCACGTAGCTCGCGAGCGTGGCGAGCACGTCGGGCAGGATGAAGTAGTAGGTGTAGGCGGGCAGACCGGCCAACCAGCCCGGGTACCACGGCGTGAAGTTAAAGACGTTGCCCGTCGTCTTCAGGTACGCCGGCAGCGCCAGGTGCGAACCGGTATCCCCGCCCGTAAGAAGCGTCGAGGACACGAGTAGCGACGGGTGCAGCGACCAGATCGTGACGTAGATGACGACGAGAACAAAGACCGCGTCCATCACAACCATCGGCGTGAAGATGGCGCGCAGTCGGCGCATCAGTGGCCCGCGCGCTGGGCGATGACCGCGACCAGCGCGACCGCGTTGAACGAGGCGTGCGTCACGTAGCTCGGCACCAATCGTCGTGTGCCCTGGACGAGGAGCGCCAGCACGACCCCGAGAGCCGCGAGTCCGGCCAGCTGCAGCCATTCGGCGTGGGCGAGGCCGAAGAGCAGGGCGCTCCCGAGAACGCCGATCGTCGCCGCGCTCCGCCGCGACACGCCGGTCATCCCCTCGGCGATCGCGCGGAAGAGCACGCCGCGAAAGAGCCATTCCTCGAAGAAGGGGGCGATGAACGTCGTCATCACGGCGACGACGACGAAGCCCGGTCCGTGCGCCGCCTTGAAGAGGTGGTTGACGGGATGGTTCAGGCTCTTGAAGTGAAACGGCGCGTAGGCGACGTCGATCACGAGCTGGCAGGCGACCCCGAGGGCCACGTAGTAGAGGTCACGCCAGCGCGGTCGCCACTGGTCGGGCAGGGCGTGCAGTCGACCCTCGCGGTGGGCGAAGTAGATGGCCGCGGAGAACCCGCACCACAGTCCGAGCAGACCGAGGGCGTTGGCCCACCACGGCGGATTGAGGACCCGCGCGAGCGCGCTCGCGCCACCGGGGTAGTGCGCGAGCGACGCGCCAACAATCTCAAACAGCGAGGCGATGATCTGACCGGCTAAGAAACCGATAAGACTCGCCACGATGATGAGGACGGTACGTGGACGCTCGACTGGTGGCGACGCGACCGGAACACTCAAAGGCTTTACGCTTTCTGCTTGGGGTTATACACAGGGCTAAGCCGTCCTGTCGCTCATCACCCCTAGATTAGATACGTGGTTGAACCGCAAAACGATCAGAACGGCATCAAGAAGTACTTGCCAGGTGGCGAGAAGCCCATGGCGCCCCAAATGCGCCGGCGCATGATCACGATCGCCGTGATCGCCTTCATCCTGGGCGTGCTCATCATCAACTCGCTCTTCTCACGACAGAGCGTCCAGACCGTCACCTACTCGAAGCTGCTCCGCGAGGCGAAGAACCATCAGGTCCTGTCGGCGGCCATCAACAACGCGAGCGGCGTGCTCACCGGGACGCTGGCAACCGGCGTCAAATACACCTCGAACGGCCCGATTCCGTCGCAATCGAGCGAGGTGAAGGCGCTCAACAACGACGGCGTGACGGTCACGTTCGCCAACCCCTCGGGTCTCGCCGCCGAGTTGCTGCCCTACCTGATTTGGATCCTGATCTTCGGCGGCTTCATGTACTACGTGAGCCGCCAGGCCCGCGGACAGTTGAACGGCATGATGTCGGTCGGACGCTCCCGGGCGAAGCAGTTCAACGAGGATCGCCCGCGCACCACCTTCGACGACGTGGCGGGCTATCTCGGCGTCAAACAAGAGATCAGTGAGGTTGTCGAGTTCCTCAAGAACCCTGGTCGCTACCGCACGATCGGCGCGAACATCCCGAAGGGCATCTTGCTCGTGGGTCCGCCCGGCACCGGCAAGACCATGCTCGCGCGCGCCGTCGCCGGCGAAGCCGGCGTGCCCTTCTTCTCGGTGTCGGGTTCGGACTTCATGGAGATGTTCGTGGGCGTGGGCGCGAGCCGCGTACGCGACCTCTTTGCGACGGCGCGCAAGCAGTCCCCGGCGATCGTCTTCGTCGACGAGATCGACTCCATCGGTCGCAAGCGCGGCGCCGGACTCGGCGGTGGCCACGACGAGCGCGAGCAGACCCTTAACCAGATGCTCTCGGAGATGGATGGCTTCGAACCCACGGAGGGCATCGTCGTCTTCGCGGCCACCAACCGACCCGACGTCCTCGACCCGGCGCTCTTGCGCCCCGGTCGCTTCGACCGCCAGATCGTGGTGCCGCTGCCCGACCTCGAAGAGCGCCTGCCGATCCTCGCCGTCCACTCGAAGGGAAAGCCCCTGGACTCCTCGGTCGACCTCAAGATCGTCGCGCGCGGCACGCCCGGGATGAGCGGAGCGGACCTCGCGAACCTCGTGAATGAGGCGGCCCTGCACGCGGTGCGGCGCAACTCCTCGACGATCTCGATGGACGATTTCGAAGCGTCGCGCGACCGCGTCTTGATGGGACAGGAGCGCGACACGATGGTCCTCCAGGACGACGAGCGCGAGCGCATCGCCTTCCACGAGAGCGGCCACGCGCTGCTCGCCTACGTGCTCGACAAGACCGACCCGCTGCACAAGATCACGATCATCCCGCGTGGCATGGCGCTCGGTGTCACCATGACCCTGCCCGAGGAGGACCGCCATATCATGTCGCGCCAGCACCTCGAGGACTCGCTCTGCATGCGCATGGGTGGGCGCGTCGCCGAACTCCTCGTCTACGGCGACCTGTCGACCGGTGCCGCCGACGACCTCCAGCGCAACACCGAGTTGGCCCGGCGCATGGTGCGCGAGTGGGGCATGTCCAAGGAGATCGGGCCGATGGCCTGGGGCTCGAACAATCAGGTCTTCCTCGGTGAGGACCTCATGCACACCCGCGACTACTCCGATCACACCTCGAAGGTCATCGACGAGGAGATCGACCGGATACTGCGCGAGCAGGAGTCGCGCGCCATCGAGGTCCTCACCCTCCACCGCCGCGGTCTTGAGGCGCTGACGCGCGCCCTCATCGAGAAGGAGACCATCGACGGCGCCGAGGCGGCGCGCTTGATCGACGAGGCGAACGGCGAGCCCGTGCACCCCGCCGGCACGAAGACGGTCGGGACGCTCAGCAGCCTCGGCCAGAGCGCCGCCACCAAGGAGGCGACGCCGGTCGCCCCGGCCGCGACCTCACCGGCCGCTCCGGCCGAGACACCGGTTCCGGCCGTCCCGGCCTGGCAGCCGCCAACGCTACCTGCCGTCTAGGGGCGCCACCACGTTGATGCCGGGCGGTTTACTCGGGAGCGAGAGCGCCACCACCATCGCGCCCTTGGGCGCCGTCAATAAGTAGGTGTCGCTCGGCGTCGAGGAGAAGGTCGACACCACGTCGAAGAGGCTGACCGTCGTTCCCGCGTCCACCTTGATCGGGCCCTCCTTGCCCGCTGGTGTGCGTTGCGCGTTGACGAAGGACTTCACGTAGAGCGAGAGCGTCCTCGCCGTCGTGTTCGTGACGGAGGCCGCGCCGAAGCCGACGTCGGAGAGGTCGCTCACCACGAAGGCGCTGCCCGGCAGCACCGGTGACGAGAGCGCGACCCAGTCGCCGGTGCCGGTCGCGAGCGAGCTGATGACCGGTTCGTTCGAGCGCAACGAAAGGTTGGCGTAGCCCGCGGCGGGTATGGCCGAGTTAGGCGTGATGGTGATCGTCCCCGTGGCGAAGGGCGGAAGCGTCACCGCCTGGGGTACGACGCGGTACGTCCCGAGCTGCACGGTGACGCTCACCTCGGCTGGCGCGTCGTTGGGATTGGCGAGGCGAATCTCGGCCCTCGCCGTCTGCGCCGTCGTGACACCCGGGAACCACGCGGCGCTCGTCGGCGCGTCGGAGCCCTGATCGAGCGAGACGGTGCCGTTGGAGTTGTCCACGCCCACGATCTCGAGCGAACCGCGCAGGACGTCGACGCTCACGCCGACGTTGGCCGTATTCACGACCTCCCTGCCGAGGTCGATCTCACTCTCCGCGTGAGCCGGCACCGAAAGCCCCTGGAACGCGACCGGTGCCGCGACGCCGGCCGCGGTGTAGACGGTCACGTTGAAGACGGCCGCGGTCGCCGTCGGGTTGTAGACGCTCAGGTACGCGCTCGATCCGACGAGGGTGTCAAAGCCGGTCGCGTACCAGTGCGACGTCCCCTCGGCCGCACACGGCGCGGACGTCCTGCTCGTGCCGGCGATCTCCTCGCCGACGACGCCGCCGCCGGTGACGAGTGCCGCGACGCCGAAGCTCTCCCCGAGCACACCGTGATCGACGACGCTCGGGTAGACCGACTTGAGGTCGTGCGCGGCGATCTCGATCGAGCCGGTCCAGCTGACCCCGCGGCTCGAAACCACGCTGACGCTCAGGCTTCGCGGCGACGCGGTCGTGTTGTAGAAGGTGACCTGGCCAGGGCGTCCGGGGGCGTCGGAGAGCCCGGTGCAGTAGAGCGCTGACGACTCGGCGCTCGAGGACACCGTCAGTCCGCTCGGAAGGGTCGAGGGATTGACCGCGTGACGGAGCGACGTGACAACGCCCGTCGCGGCCAGCACCACGACGACGACGAGCAAGAGCGGCCCGCGCCGCGCGCTACTCATCGACGTCCTCGATCACCCGTGGCGCCAAGATCCGTCGGCGCCGGCCGGTGAAGAGCCACTCGAGCCGATGCACCCAGCCAAAGCCCAGCCAGACAATCCCCCACATGCCCAACGTGAAGAGCGCGAGCAGCCCGTTCAGTGGAAACTGGTGCAGCACGATGGTTCCCGTCGGTGTCGCGGGCGACGTCGCGACTTCATAGAAGGGCGTCCACGTGTTGAAGGTGGTGCGCGGCGCCGGCCGGCCGTCGACGTCGAGGGCGAAGGCTCCCGCGGGGGCGAGCCCGGCGACGACGGTGGCGCCGGCGGGAAGCGGCCCTGAGAAGTCGCCGTCGGTGAAGATCGGACGCGGCGTCGTCGATCCCGAGACGGTCGCCGCCACGATGCCGTGAAAGAGCGAGTTGGAGTAGACCTCGGCCGAGGGCGTCTCCAGTTCGAGCGCGAGGTCGCTCTGGTTCGCGAGCGCTCGCTCGAGCACGCCGGGCACGGTTCGCCTCGGCGAACGCTGCACGCCCGAGAGTTCGGGCGCCGCGGCGTTCTCGACGACGATGGTGGAGATGCCCGCCGGCGCGAGGAGCTCCCCGAGGCGCACCGTGTGGCCCGACATCGCGCTCTGGATCGCTTCAATGATGACGTCACTCGTGCCCGAGTCCGGCGGACTGAAGAGCGTCGCGCCGCCGGGCAGCCCGTTCATCGAGGTTGCCGCCTCAAGTCCAGGGGCGACCGACCAGCCCGCGATCGGCAGCACCGACGGGTCACCCAGCCACAGCACCCGGTACCCGCCGGCGTTACTCGGCGCCAACGCCCCGAGGGACTGGGCGACGCTCGTCGTCGGTAAGTCGAAGCGCCCCGAGCCAAAGCTCGCGAGGAACGGCAGGCTCGCGACGACGAGGGTCGCGACCGAGAGCGCGGCGGCGATCTGACGCCACCCGAAGCCCGCCTCGCGCAGGTCCTGCTCCAGCGCACCGATGCCGAGCCCGATGAGCGACGCGAGAGCGAGGGCGTAGAGCACGAGCAGGACGTCGAGATCCGGCGCGAACGACCCCATCCAGTGTCGTGAGGCGAGGGCCGTCAGGACCAGGCTCAGCGCGGCGATGGTGACCAACTTCGCCGCGACGCGGCGGCGGTCGCCGCGACACAGCGTCAACGCGAGCAACGCGGCGAGCGGCAGCAGCCATCCCCACCACGACGCACCGAACGTTCCGTCAACGTCGCGTAGCAAGCGCAGGAACGACGGGGCCGACCAGCCGCCTCGGGCCAAGCCGAAGATCGACGGCGCGCGACGCCCCGCAAGCACCACGTCGGCGCTCATCGGCAGCAGGAAGATCGCGACGTTCGCGACCAATGAACCGAGGAACCGCCACGAACCTTGGAAGGCGCTCTCGCCATCGGCCTCGAAGAATCGTGCCACCATGACGCCAACGACGATGAGCCCGACGGCGACGAGCGTCGCCGGCGCGATCGCCGTCGCGACGGCGATCAGCATGATGAGGACCATGCGCTGGCCCGCCTCGGAGGTACGCCAACCGCGGTGTCCAAACGGCACGGGCTCGCTGTAGGGCCGAACGCGAAAGCCGGGCACGTCCATCACCTCGAAGACGCGTCGCAAGATGTAGGGCAAGAACGTCACGACGACGAGCACGTCGACGCGGCCCTGCGCGATCATGTTCAGCCCTATCGGCATCGCCGCGTAGGCGAGCGCGCCCACGATGCAGGCGCGATTTGACGCCCTTCCCCGCAGGAGTCGGCCGACGCCCAACGCGCCGAAAGGAACGGTGAAGATGAGCGCGAGGCGCGGCAGCGCTCCCATGCGTCCGAGCACGAAGGTGCCCGCAAAGGCGAGCACGCCGTACCCGGGCATGCCCGGTGTGCCGGTCCCCACGCCGTTAGCCGACCACGAAGCGAAGAAGTGACGCCAAGTCGTCCACCACGAATCGAGCGGCGCCAGTCGCCCGACGAGGGGCAAGTGCGTGCCGATTAGGTTGCGCGCGCCAAAGAGCCAGAACACGATGACGACTGCCACCACGGCGGCCTGCGCGCGAAACGACGTCAAGAGTCGAGACGGGCGGGGGCGTCGCTCGACGAGGTCGACGTCGGCCACTTCGTCGAATTCGTCGCGCTCAGCGAAGGCCGCGGCGAACCCGACCCCGGTCGTCTCCGGTTCTTCCTCCGCCACTTCCGCTGGAGGCAGGATGCCGCGTGCTCGGTCGTAGCCCTCGCGCGCCAGCGTGAAGAGGAAGTGCTTGAGACGGCTCGCTCCACCGACCTGGAGACGGTGCAGTTCGGCGTCGGAGAGCACGCGCAGCGCGGCGAGCTCTCGTCGGCGCTGGCGCACGCGACGACGTTGGCGCAGGACCCATCGCCAGGAGCCAACGATGGCGCCGGCACGGTCCAGGTCGCGACCGGCGAGCGCGACGGCGACCTCGAAACAGTCGATGACGAACAACGTGAAGAGCGTTCCCGCCACCGTGCGCCGTCCCCATCCCGTCGCAACGACCAGCAGTTGGTGACGCCGCTGAAGGTCTTGGCGACTGGCCCGACGGGTGCCAATCGCCGACACCGGGCGCTCGCCCGTGGCGATCGTCTCGCGGTGGGCGATCTTCGCGAGCGGCGCGACCACGATCCGGGCGCCAGCGACCTGCGCGCGCCAGCAGAGGTCGAGATCTTCGCCGAGCAGCGTGATCAACGGGTCGAAACCGCGCAGCGTCGCAAAGAGGTCGGCGCGCACGAGCGTGACCCCGCCGGGCGCGACGAAGACGTCGCGTTCGAGATCCTGTTGGCCGTGGTCGATCTCGCCGATCTCGATGCGTTCGCGCACGACGCCGAAGCGATCTGAGGTCTGACCCACGTGCAGGATCACTAAGGGGTCCTCGTAGGCGACGACCTTGGGCGTGACGATGCCCGCGTTCGTGCGGAATGCCGCTTCGACCATGAGGTGCACGGCGTCGGGTTCGAGCAGTACGTCGTCGTGGCAGAAGAGGAAGAAAGCCGAGCCCTCGACCATGAGAGCCGCCTCGTTACAGGCCGCGCCAAAACCGCGATTCTCCTCGAGCCGGCGCACGAAAGCGTTGGGCGCGACAGCGGCGACCCGCTCGGCGACGGACAGCGCCTCGCCGTTGGCGACGACGAGCAGGCTCAACTCGCCGTAATCCTGGGCGGCGAGGGAGGCGGCGGCGGCCTCGAGTCCCGGTCCCGAGCCGGTGGTAACGATGACGGCAACAACGGCCGGAGCACGAGAGTCCATCAGTCCTTCAAGGCTAGTTGGCCCCCCATCACGTTTTGGACTACAGCGCGTGCGTTGGTGTCGCGACTAGCCCACGCGTCGGCGCGTCAGTGTGTCTTCGATCACGTCGTCAAGCGACACGTGCAGCGGGATCAACGGCGACCAGCCCGTCGCGTGGTGCAACTTGTCGAAGCTGCCTCGAAAGACTGGCACGTCTATCGGGCGCAACAGCGAGGGATCGATGACGAACTTGACGTTGGGCGCCAACTTCGCAGCGAGCTGGGTCGCGATGTCCATTAACGCCACGTCGTGACCGGAGGCGACGTTGTACGCCTCGCCCGAGACGCCGAGCAGCGCGAGCAGTCGGTAGGCGCGCACGACGTCGCGCACGTCACTGAAGTCCCGCCGTGTAGAGAGGTCCCCAACTGGGATCTCTTCGACGCCGCTCTCGCGCGCGTCGAGCAATCGGCTCACGAGCGCGGGCACCACGAAGGTCGCTGCCTGACCCGGGCCGACGTGGTTGAACGGTCGCGCCACCACGACGCGCTGACCTCTCGTGCGCACGGCTTCGTGGGCGACACGCTCGGCCTCGACCTTGCTCGACGAGTAGGGGTTGGCCGGGGCGACGGGCAACGTCTCGTGAAGTGGCTGGTCAGCTTCGGCCACGACGCCGTACACCTCGGCGGTGCTGACGACGAGCGTCGTCGAACCCGGCACCGCCTCAAAAGCGGCGTCGAGCACACGCTGGGTGCCCACGACGTTGACGCGCGTGAACTCACTCGCCTGTTGCCACGAGTCGCCCACGTGCGTGAGCGCCGCCAGGTGGTAGGTGACGTCGGGACGAAAGGACCGGAACGCCTCGCGCATGCTCGGTTCATCGGTGACGTCGCGCTCGCGGTCCACGCCTTCGACCACGTGGCCGTTGTCGCGAAGGTGCTGGACGAGATGTCGTCCGACGAAGCCATTCGATCCCGTGACGAGCGCCCGCACGTCAGGTCACCAGCGCCTGCTGGTAGGCGGCGAGGTGCCGCTCCACGCAAACGTCCCAAGTGAAGGTCTCGGCGCGTGCCCGCGCCCGAGCCGTCCACGCGGCGCGCTCATCGTTGTTCGCCGAGATTGCTTCAGTGAGCTGCTCGGCCAGCGCGGGGGCGTCGCCGATCGGCACGATCCGTGCGGCGTCGAGGGCGACCTCGGCCATGACGGTGTCGGCGGTCGTGACGACTTGGGCGCCACAGGCCATCGCCTCGAGGACCGGCAGTCCGAAGCCTTCCCCCCGCGAGGGGTAGGCGACGGCGCGGGCCTGCCGATAGAGCGCTGGAAGTACGTCGTCGTCGACGAAACCGAGGCGGCGAATCCGAGCACGGAAGCGGTGGGTTTCGAACTGGGACACCACCGGTCCCTCGCCCCAGCCGACCTGACCGGCCAGCCAGAGCTCGACCTCGTCGTCGCTACTCGCGATCTCGGTGAACGCTTCCAACAAGACGTCGAGGCCCTTTCTCGGTTCCATCGTGCCGACGAAGCACACGAAGGGTACCCCAACGGGCAGGTGACGCGCTCGTAACAGCGTGGCGTCGTCACCGGACGGTTGGAACCGATCAAGGTCGACGCCGAGGGGGGCCACGACGACGGGCGCGTGCACGGGCACGATCGCTTCAAGCAGTCGTGCGGTGTAGGCACTGACGCTCACCAGCGCCCGCGCGTGAGACGCCGCGTACGTGATCGCCCGCCGAAAGAAGATCGCCTTCGAGCGCTCGTGCCACTGCGGGTCGGTGAAGTACGTGAGGTCGTGAATGGTCACGACGGACGGCGTCGTGCCGCGCCGCGGCATCGTGTAGTGCGGCCCGTGCCAGAGATCCACCCCGCGGGCGGTACCCGACCTGCCCACGACAAGCGCCTCGTAGGCGAGGCGCGCGGCGCGCCCGTCGGGCACGACGCTCGCGACGTGCGCGCGCGGTGACGCGGTCCTCCAACGCTCTGCGTCGCGGCGACGCGTCACGAGGGTCGTGTCGACGCCGCTCCCGGGCAGGCGAGCGGCGAGCTCGACGACGTAACGACCGGCTCCCGCTACGCGTGGCGGCACCGCCGAGACGTCGAGGGCGACCCTCATCGCCAACCGGCGAGGTGGTCGAGCGCCGCGTTGCGCCACGTAAGTGGGGCGACGCTCGCCCGCCGCCGCTCGCGCGCCCTCTCGTCGTCAGCCATCGCGAGAGCCGTTAGAAGACCTTGGGCGATGCCGTCAACGTCAAGAGGTTCGACGAGGACGATCTCGGCGTTGCCGTTCACGCTCGGCGTCGTGGTGCTCGCTACCACACGCGCGCCCTCATGAAGGGCCTCGACCGGCGGTAGTCCCCACCCCTCGGCTCGCGGCACGTAAGCGACGACCGACGCGTCGCGGTAGAGACCCCGCAAGAGGGCGCGAGAGACGGTACCGAGGACGACCGCGTTGGCGACGTCGACCTCGCCCCAACCCGTCGGCCCGACGAGAACGAGTGGTCCGAGCTCGGTGTTCGCGCGTGACGCCTCCGCGTGGGCGGTGACGAGGCGCTCGAGATTCTTTCGCGGCTCGCGCGTGCCGGCGTAGAGGGTAAAGGGGCCGATGACCGCGCGGGCCTCGAGTGCACGGCGCACCTCCTCACGACTGGCCGGCTCGACGGCACCGTCGTCCACGCCCAGGCGCACCTCGTGAAGACGTGCGGGGTCGAACCCGTCCTCGACCAAGCGGCGCTTCAGTCCCGGAGCGGCGAGGAACAGTCGCACGTCCTTGCGGCGTCGTAGCGAATGAAGTCGTCGCTCGTGAAAGCGCACGCCTCGCGTGGTGCCCGCGCTGGGCTCGTCGCGCCAGAGCAGGTCGAAGATGGCGACGGAGTGCACGGCACCGCTCCGGCCGCCGCCGTAGGGACCGGCGAGAGAGGTCGCGTGCACGACGTCGCTCTCGCGCGGCACGCCGAGGGGCCAGTGGGACCACACCTCGGCGAGCCATCGCACGCCGAGCGGGCAGGTGACGAGCGACAGTGGCAGGGCGGCCACGTCCTCGCGAGGTATCCCACGCGGAGCGAGACCCGTGACGCTCGGTGACTCGTCACCGAGCGAGGCGAGACCACCTACGAGCCCGCGCACGTAGGTCGCGATGCCGCCCGGCTGGGGTCGGTAGAGCTGGTCCAGGGAGAGGGCGACCGAGAGACTCACGATCGCCAGCCTCGCACGACCTCGCGGTAGAGCGCCGCGTACGCACGCGCCGCGGTCACCGGCGCGAAGTCCATCGCTCTTGAACGACCCGCCGCGATCATGATGGACCGGCGCGCCGGGCTCGCCCAGAGTTCAGCGAGCGCAGGAAGAACCTCATCGTCAGTCTCGGTCAGCTGCGCCGCTCCGTCCAAGAGCTCGCGATTGATCGTCGTCGCGCGCGCGATCGTGGGAACGCCCGCCGCCAGCGCCGCGATGGCGAAGGAGGGAAAACGGGCGCCGTCGGAGATGTGCAAGACGACACGCGCCCTCGCGAGCGCCGAGCGCGCGTCGCTCCTCGGCCGCAGCACGACCGCGAGTCCTCGCGCGCGAATGCGTTGCGCCACCTTCGCACTGGCGACCGCCTCGACATGAGTGGCGTGCTCCGCGGCGAAGTCAATGAGGGCAGGCGCGAGCTCGAGGAATGGCTTCACGACGCCGGTCAGGTTCACGATGAGCGCCGTGCCGTCGACAGTCGGCTCGACCAGCGGCACGGCCGGCGGCGCGACGACGACTCGGGTGCGTTCGACGCCGAGGACGCGCTGGACCTCGTTACTCGCGCTGCGCGTGGACGCGGCGAGCGTGGCGCCTCTTTCGATAGCCCGGCGCAACTGAGCCACCCGATGATGCTCGTGGGACTCGCCGCGGAGCGGACGGAGATCGTCAACCGAGATCAGGAGTGGTGTCGAGCGCGTGGGCGGTGTTGCCGGACCGGCAACGTGAATCACGTCGACGGGACCGACGTAACGGTCAATGGCGGGTCCGAGGCCGCGACGCCAGAGGGCACCGGAGAGGGAACGCGCGAAGAGTCGCACCTCGTCGCGCGAGTCGGGGGGCGAGATTGAGTGGAATCGGACCAGGTCGCACTCGTCGCTCGCGACGAGTGCGTTCGCGAGGTCGGTCATCGAGTTGCCAAGTGATTCGAGCGAACCGTCGAGGTCGAGTCCAACGCGCAGCTTCTCGGGACTCACGATCCCACGGCCAAGGTGCGCTGGGCACTCGTCCACGCGGGCCAGAGCTTCTTCGCCCACGGCCCAAAGGGAACGCCGCACGTCGCGACGACGCCCACGCCTTCGTCGGCGTTGACGAGCAGCAGACTGCCGCTCTGGCCGAAATGGCCGAAGCTCGCGGGCGGCCAGTCGCCCATCCAATGGTCATTGTTCCCACGAAGTTGGGGTCCCATCCCCCACGGACAGGGAGTGAAACGGCCGAAACCGGGAAGGATCCCCACGAGGTCGGGCAGGTAGGGACGGATGAGGCGATCCCGCGTCTCTCGGGAGATGACGTCGGGCCGGAGCCAGGCGACGGCTAGGTCTGCAAGGTCGTTCGTCGATCCGACCACCCCCGACGATGGTCGATCCTCGAGTGACGTGGAGGACATGCCGAGCGGTTGAAATATCCGATCGTTCAGCCAGTTCGCGGCGGGATTCTCCCCGACCAGTCGGTCGGTGAGGTAGTCGTAGCCGTAGTTCGAGTACACGCGCTTCGTGCCGATGGGCGCGACCGGATCGCCCTCTTCCAGACCGAGACCGCTCGAATGCGACAGCAGGTTGGCGATGTTCGCGCCACTCGGACCGACGACGTCGCCGTAGGCGTGAAAGCCCCAGTCCATCTCAACGCCGAACGCCAGCGCGACCGCCAGCTTCGAAATTGACGCCCACGGGCGCACCTCATCGAGTCCGCCGCGCTCGCGAACGCGTCGCACCATGCCGTTCTCGAGACGCAGCACAACGTAGGCGAGGGTCCCCGGCCAGGCATCGTCCAGGACGTCACTCACAACATTCGATGTTACCGAGGCTCCCCTAGTGTCTCTTTGGTGATCACGGTACTCAGTGGTGGCGTCGGCGCCGCGCGACTGCTGCGGGCACTTTCCTACGTCGTCGATCCCGCCGAGATCACCGCGGTCGTGAACGTCGGCGACGACCTCGTCCTGCACGGGCTCACGATCTGTCCCGATCTCGACACGATCACCTACACGCTCGCCGGACTGCAAAACGAGGAACTCGGCTGGGGGCTGCGCGACGAAACGTGGCGGGTCATGAACGAACTCGAGGAGCTCGGCGGTCAAGCGTGGTTTCGCCTCGGCGATCGCGACCTCGCGACGCACCTGTACCGAAGCCAGCGACTGAGCGAGGGCGCGACCAAGACGGAGGTGGCGGCCGAACTGGCAAGGCACCTTGGTGTCACCGTCGCGCTCGTACCGGTGACCGACGATCCGATCGCGACCGAGTTCGTGACCGACGAGGGCCGACTCTCGTTTCAGGAGTACTTCGTGCGTCATCACCACGACGTCGTCGTACGGGCTATCGACGTCGTCGGTGCAGAGCAAGCGCGACTCAGCGAAGAGGCGGCGCTCGCGCTACGCGACGCGTCACGAATCGTGATCGCGCCGTCCAACCCCCTCATCTCGATCGACCCCATCTTGCGGGTGCCCGGGGTGCGCGACGTGCTGGTTGAGCGCCGCGACGACGTGGTCGCGGTCTCGCCGATCATTGCGGGCGCCGCACTGAAGGGACCGGCCGACCGACTCCTCCGCGAACTCGGTCACGAGGCGAGCGCGGTCGGCGTGGTCGACTTCTACGACGGGCTCGTTGGGACCTGGGTCATTGACGAAGCCGACGCCTCTCTCGCCGACGCGATTCGCTCGCGGGGCGTACGCGTCGAGGTGACGACGACGATCATGGCGGGCCCCGCGAACGCTCGCCGGCTGGCCGCGGTGGTCCTCGCGTGAGCGAACTACGCCTCGTCGCTCTCGCCTGCGCAGCGAAGGTGCGGGAGGGCGATGACCTGGCCGCGCTCGTGCTCGAGGCGATCGAGCGCGCCGGCGAGGAACTGCGCACGCACGACCTGCTGGTCGTCACGAGCAAGGTCGTCTCGAAGGCGGAGGGACGCGTCGTCGCCTTTGACGGCACCGAGGAGCACAAGGTCGCCCTTGTCGAGGCCGAGTCCGTGCGGATCCTTCGCCGCCGTGGACCACTGCGCATCACCGAGACGCGCCACGGCTTCGTCAACGCCAACGCCGGCGTCGACCTCTCGAACGCCGACGACGGCACCGCGGTACTCCTACCCGAGGACCCCGATCGCTCGGCGAGACGGCTCCGGGGCGAGATCGCTCGACGCAGCGGCCTCGACGTGGCGGTGCTCGTGACCGACACCTTCGGTCGCGTGTGGCGTCAGGGCGTGACCGACGTCGCGCTCGGTTCGGCCGGGCTACGACCAACGCTCGACCTGCGCGGCACCCTCGACGCGTACGGCCGGCGCCTCGAGGCGACCGAGGTCGGTATCGCCGACGAAATCGCGGGCGCCGCGAACCTCGTGCTCCACAAGGCGGCGGGGACGCCCTTTGCGCTCGTGCGCGGACTCGACGAGTCGTTCTTCGGCGAGGGCTCGATCAAAGGCGACGTCATTCGCTCGAAGAACGACGACCTGTTTCGCTAGCTAGACGCCACCGAGGCGCACGTCACCCGAGAGTCGCGAGTCAACGGCGACGTGCTCTTTCGCGCCGACGACGCAGGTCGGCCCGAGCACCGAGCTCGATCCGATGACCGACTCGGGTCCGATGATTGAGGAACTGATCTCGCAGCCGCTCTGGACGACCGCCCGCGGCAACAGGACCGAGTTTTCGAGCCGCACGTCCGCACCGACCACGCAGCCGTGATCGACCACGGAGTTGATGAGCTTCGCCGAAGGGTCGATCGTCGCCGTCGGATCGCACCAGGATCCGTCGACGATGCCCTTGAACTCGTGCTGGAGATTGCGGCCCTTCAAGATGTCGACGTTCGCCTGCAGGTAGAGCTGCGGGGTGCCAGTGTCGAGCCAGTACGCGTCGTCAGCCATGGCGTAGAGGGTGCGCGCCGCAGCGAGCGTCGGAAAGGTCTCGCGTTCAATGCTCACCCGACCCTCGGGCGCGATGCGGTCGAGGGCTCGCGGCTCAAAGACGTAGGTGCCGGCGTTGATGAGATTCGTCGGCGCCTCTTCGCGTGGTGGCTTCTCGACGAACGCGAGCACCCGACCGTCCTCCTCGGTCGGCACGACGCCGAAGTGCGAGGGGTCCTCGACCGGGTGCAACGCGATAGTCACCTCGGCGCCGCACCCCCGGTGGAAGTTCAACAGCTTCGTGACATCAAGATCGGTCACGACGTCGCCGTTCACGACGAGGAACGTGTCGCCGACGTCGGCGAAACGAGCGGCGAAGCGGATGGCGCCGGCCGTGTCAAGCGGTTCGAGCTCGACCGCGTAGGTCACGCGCACCCCAGCGATCACGTTCTCGGGGTAGGCCTCGGTGAAGCGGTCCGGCAGATAGCCGAGCGAGAGCACGGCGTCCGTGACTCCGTGACGCGCTAGGGCTTCGAGCACACACTCGATCATCGGCACGCCCACGAGCGGCAGCATCTGCTTGGGCGTCTCGTACGTCAAGGGGCGCAGACGAGTTCCCTTCCCCCCGACCAGGATGATCGACTGCACGATTAGCCCTTCGTCGTGGTGGTCGTGCTCGCCGTGGTCGTGGTCGTCGGGCCGGTGGTCGTCGTCGCCGCGGTCGTCGTCGTCACGGGCAACGTCGTGGTGGTCGTGGTCGATACCGAGTAGAGCACCATTTCGTCGGTCGTCGCCTTCGACGGTGGCGTCGGCGTCACGCCCTTGGGCTCAAAGGCCAGCGTGAGGCGGAGGTCCTTCGCGAACTTGATGGAGGCGGGGTTCGTCGTGAGCGTGGGCGTGGTCTTGGCGAGCGTGGACCAGTAGGCGTAAACGACGTGGCCGGTCTGGCCGGCGTACTTCGAGGTGGCGGGACACTTGTCACCGTTCACGTAGGTCGTCTTGGGGTTCGCGGCGCCCTTGGCGGTCGGCACGGCGAGCTTCTTCTTCGTGACGAAGAGACCGGGGTACTCCGAAGAAAAGGTCGTCAACGTGGCGTTGTTACCCGCTTCCGACGCGGTCCCCGGCGTGAGCCTGATCACGTTGTCATTTTCGACGACGAAGCCGCCCCGGAAGTTGGGGTCGCTGCTCAGGAATGGCAGTGACTTGCCGCAGGCCTGTATGGAGAGGCCCGAGTAGAGGGTCGAACCGATGACCGGGGCGATCGCCGTCGAGTGCTTTTTGACGGGATTCTGGTATTCGTAACGCGAGTAAATCGTGAGGATGAGGCCCAGCACGACGATGACGGCGAGCACGCCGTAGTAGTTACCCGGGCGGGTCCGTTGGTAGGTCTTGCCGCCGCCGGCCGAGCCGACCCTCGACACCCACTTGCCCGTTGTGCTTTTCGCCACTTCACAACGCTACTAAATCTCGAGAAGTGACCCTTCTCGTAGGGGCGGAGGGACTCGAACCCTCACTGGAGGCGGTTTAAGCGCCCTGCCTCTGCCAATTGGGCTACGCCCCCGCGCAGCAACTCGCGCCGTAACGCTAACGCATGCACTTGATCGCTCGAAACGACGAGTCTGACAACCACGCTTCACTAGGCTTGATTCATGTTTCGCGTGCGTCGTCGGAGCACGACTCGAACTCTCAAATTCGCCTCAGTGGCGCTGCTCGCCGTCTCCCTGGTCTACGTCCCGACGTCGGCGGGCGCCGGCTCGATTGCCGAGACGCAGAAGCAGATCGCCGATCTCTCCGCCGCGCTTTCGCGCCAAGAGGCCCGCAGCGAGACGACCTCCAACGAGTACGACGCCGACAAGGCCAACCTCGCCTCGATCGGCGCCGACATCCTCACCCTGCAGGGCAAGGAGACCCAGAAGCGCGCCGCCATCGTCGTCACCCAGCGAAAGCTCGTCACGGCCGTCGTGCTCGCCTACGTGCTCGGAGCGGCCGAGTCCCAGATCATCTCGATCTTCAACCAGAACGTCACGAAGAGCGACGCGCGCAACGTCTACCAGGACCAAGTCATCGGCGACCTCAACAAGCTCGAGGCGACCTACCAGCGCGAGAAGTCGTCGCTGCAGAGCACCGTCGCGCGCGTCGCCGCGCAACGCGCGAGAGCCGCGCACGCCACCTACGAGATGAAGAGCCTCCTCGAAGCGAACATCGCTCTTCAGAACCAGACGCAAGCGACGCTCGCCACGGTGAAGGGCCGCCTGAGAGTCGAGATCATCAACTACGAGATCCAAGCGGGCACCGAAGCCGCCAAGGCGGACAACGTCGCCGGCGAGGAGCAGGCCATCACCGCTGCCTCGGCCGTCGGCGGCCAGACGGCGGCCAACGAGGTGATCCAGGCAATTCAGGCCGCTTCGAAGACCATCACCATCGCCGAGGTGGCGGGATCCGCCCAGGGCGACAAGGCCGTGAGGGAGGCCGAGAGCCAGATCGGCGTGCCCTACGTCTGGGGCGGCGAGACGCCGAGAGTCGGCTTCGACTGTTCCGGTCTCGTGCAGTGGGCCTGGGACCAGGCGGGTATCTCGCTGCCGCGCACCACCGAGGAGCAGTGGCCCGACATGCTGCACGTGACACTCACCCAGCTCCAGCCCGGCGACCTGCTCTTCTACTACAACCTCGACGGTGACCACGAGGTCGACCACGTCGTCATGTACGTGGGGTCTGGCCCCTGGGGCGTTGACACCACCATCGCCGCCGCCCACACCGGCACCGACGTCGCCCTGGCTCCCCTGTTCACGGCTGGACTCATCGGCGCCGCGCGTCCCTGAGGTGGCCGCCGACCTCACGATTGTCATCCCGGCTTTCAACGAAGCCGAGCGTCTCGCCGACGGCTTCGCGCGTCTCGAACCGGTCCTCCTCACCTTCGGCGAGTCGCGCGTCGAAGTCATCGTCATCGACGACGGCTCAAGGGACGACACGCTCCTTCAAGCTCACGAGGTCTACGGCCACCTCGAGCACGCGCGCTTCGTCCAGCATCCGACGAACTTGGGCAAGGGCGCCGCGCTGCGTCTCGGGATGGGCCTCGCCTCGGGCACCTTCGTCATCACGGCCGACGCCGACATGTCGATCGACCCGGTGCAGTTTCCGCTCTTCGTGGCGGCGTTGGGTGAAGCAGCCTTTGTGCCGGGTTCGCGCGCGCAGAACGGGCGCATCCGTTACGACTCACGACTGCGCACCCTCGCCGGCGAGGCCTTCGGCGCGTTGGTGCGCCACGTGGCGGGCAGCCCGATACGTGACACCCAGTGCGGTTGCAAGGGCTATCAAGTCGGTCCGGCGCGACTCCTCGCGCTCATCGCGATGATCGATCGCTTTGCCTTCGACGTTGAGCTCTTCTACCTCGCCAAGCGGCTGGGACTGACCGTGCGGCCCCTTGCGGTGACCTGGCGCCACGTCGCGGGGTCATCGATACGCCCCGGCCGCGACGCGATCTCCGTGCTGCGCGACGTGCGCGCCATCCCCCACACTCGCTACGAGAACCCCACCGTCGAACTCGAGAGCAGCGTCGACGTCAACCAGATCGGTCCCGCCGTCGCGCAGGCGCGACTGCACGGACTCGTGCTCGCGCGCGGCCCTGAGAACGCGCTCCTCGTCCTTGGTCGAGACGGCGCGCTCGGCGGAGCAACTGTCGCGAGCGCGCTCAAGGGCTCCCTGCGCACGACGGGATTGGCCGAGCTGCGCGGGCGGAGCTTCGAGGCCGTCTAGTCGTGACGGGGCAACAGCCAGTCAGTCACCAGCACCGGCGCGCGATCGCTCCACTCTTCACTCGTGATGGCGTAGCGCGCGTGATCCTCCCACGCACCGTCGATCTCGAGGTAGCGCTCGGAGATCCCCTCGAAGCGAATGCCGAGCTTCTCTACGACGCGCCGCGACGGCACGTTACGCGGGATGATGTTGATCTCGACGCGGTGCAACCGCAGTGACTCGAAGGCGTACTGCAGCATCGTGACGACGGCCTCGGGCATGAAGCCCCGCCCGGCGACCGCCTCGTCAATCCAGTAGCCGATGTAGGCCGACTGCAGTGGGCCGCGCTGGATCGAGGACAACGTGATCTCACCGATGAAGGTGCCCTCGAGGAAGATCCCGAAGCCAAAGCCGGTGCCGATCTGTCGCTCACGTTCGCGAATCGCACAGCGGCTAACGAAGCTGCGGTGATCCTCGGCCAGGTGGGTCGCGTGGGCCGAGCGCGGCTCCCACATGAGGAGCCAATCCCGGCAGCGCGTGCGCACCTCGTACCAGGCCTCGTAGTCCTGCTCGTTCATCGTTCGCAGCACCACGCGGCGTCCGTGCAGCGTGATGGGCGAGTACGCCGTCGAGCGGGTCGTTACCACGGGATCGTCCTCACACCCCCAAAGTTACCGGCCCTGTGAGCGAGCGATTACGCCAGGAGCGACGCCACCATTCCGTCGAGGATGTCGCTCTCGGAGGTGATGAGTCGATCCACCTTGAAGCGCCCCATCACCGCGTCGAGCACGTAGAGCCCCGCGACGAGGACGTCCTCGCGGCCGCGGACCATGCCCGGGTGACCCAGTCGCTGCGCGGGAGTCTCTGCCGCGAGGAGGTC
The DNA here is from genome assembly GCA_963823815.1 of uncultured Acidimicrobiaceae bacterium. Classification (GTDB taxonomy): domain Bacteria; phylum Actinomycetota; class Acidimicrobiia; order Acidimicrobiales; family RAAP-2; genus RAAP-2. Next base: position 551,234 of record CAWGMU010000002.1, on the reverse strand, counting down.
GCGCCAGTGCTGGACGGCCGGGCGACTGAGGACTCGGTGATGCACGACCGCGCGGTCATAGTTCGCGAGTCGCGCGTCGAGTTGGGCGAGCGTGGCGACCGTACCGGCGAGTCCGACGAGACGGACGCGCCCGACGACCGCCCCGAGTGCCGGAACCTCGGTGAGGGCACGGTCAAGCTCGGCCTCGATCATCGCGCGCGCGGCGGCGGCGCCCTCGGGCGTGACGACGCCGTGGCCGAGCGCACGCTCGGTGACCCGCACGCATCCCAACTGTGTCGAGTAACTCCAGAGAACGCCATCGAGTTGTGTCGCGAGCTCCGTCGAACCGCCACCCACGTCAACAATCATCGTGGGCGTGCCGATGTCGCCGAGATCGCCGATCGCTCCGCGATAGGACAGCGCCGCCTCTTCGGCGCCGTCGATGGCACGAGCGTCGAAGCCGACGATCTCGCGAGCGCGCTCGACGAACACCGAGCCGTTCGCGGCGTCACGCACCGCCGAGGTCGCGACGAGCAGTCCCTTGGTCACCGACGCCTCGTCACAGGCCCGGCGGTAGCGGCGCAGCACCTCGAGGGTCCGCTCCATCGCCTCGAGCCGCAGGGTCGCCGTGGCGTCGACACCCTCGGCGAGTCGCGTGATGACCATCTCACGGTCGATTGCCTCGCCGGCGTCGTTCGCGATGAGCAGGCGCGTCGAGTTGCTGCCGCAGTCGACGGCGGCGGCGATCTCAGTCACGAACGTTGACGACGACGAGCGGCGGTACGTCAATCGACGCGGCGACGAGAGACCCGACTGGGTCGTCGTGACCCGCCAGGAGATTGGCGAGATGGGCGTGCAGGCACTTCACGCCTTGACGCGTGCCCCCGACGCCGCCCACGGCCGCGACGAGATCGTGGCGCACCGTGGCGTCAGCTCGCTGGCGCGCGTACGCCTCGTGCGCCCGGCGCAGCTCGTCGGGCCCCACGAGCGCTTCGAAGCGATGGACCCCGCCCTCACTCTCGAGGCGACTCACCGACTCGTGCAGTGCGGGATCGACCAGCCAGTAGAGGGTCGGCATGGGCGTGCCGTCACGCAGGTGCGGCTCGTTTTCGATCACGACCGGCGCGCCGCCCTCGCGCCGCACGACGACGGCGAAACGACCCGACGGCGGGCGCCCGAGGAGCGACTCGACGATCGCTTGATCGTCGAGTGACGCGTCGCGGAAGGTCAACGCCAGAACTCGACGGTGCGCGCGAGGCGCGCGAGGTACCCCGACAGCGAGTGGTGCGTCGAGGTCGACTTCGGCGTCAACGGCGCGCCCGAGGCCGGCGACACGAGCGGCTGCAGCCCGGGGTCCGCCGAACTCGGTGAGACACCACCGGTCGAGTCGCCGGGCAGGACCTGGATGAGGCTCTGTCCGGGACTCACCAGTTGGTACTGCTCGCGTGCCAGCTCGGTCGCGGCGGCCTTCGTGTCGATGGTCTTCGCCTGGTACTTCAACGCTTGCTCCTGGCGTAGCACCGCGTTGATCTGGGCGGCCGTCGCGTCGATCTGAGACTGCTGATGCCAGAGCGCGCTGAAGGGGAACCACCCCGCGAGCATCGCGGCGGCGACCAACAGCGCGAGCGGGGTCATCCAGCGATGCCGACTGCGGATTGGAACGCTATTGGCTGTGGCCACCGGTCGCCCCCGACAATGACGAGACCCCGAGAAAACGGGCTTGATCCCCGAGCTGCTCTTCGATTCTTAGCAACTGATTGTACTTCGCCACTCGGTCCGAACGCGCCGGCGCACCAGTTTTTATCTGACCGGCGTTGGTCGCCACGGCGAAGTCGGCGATCGTCGTGTCCTCGGTCTCACCGGAACGGTGCGAGATCACGACGCTGTATCGACTCTCGGTCGCCAACGCGACGGCGTCGAGGGTCTCGGTGAGCGTGCCGATCTGGTTCAACTTGATGAGGACCGAGTTGGCGACGCCACGCTCAACGCCCTCTTTGATGATCGCGGTGTTGGTGACGAAGATGTCGTCCGCAACGAGCTGCAGGTTCGCGCCAAGTCGCTCGGTGAGGCGCTGCCAGCCGTCCCAGTCCTGCTCGGCCATGCCGTCCTCGAGTGAGACGATCGGGTAGCGCGAGACGAGGTCGGCCCAGTAGTCGACCAACTCCTCGCTCGAGAGCACTCGGCCCTCCCCGTCGAGGTGGTACGAGCCCTCGCGGTAGAACTCGCTCGCGGCCGGGTCCATGGCGATCGCCACGTCGGTTCCTGGTGTCCGTCCGGTCGCCTCGATCGCCTCCAAGAGCACTTTCACCGCGGTCTCGTTGTCGGGCAGGTCGGGCGCGAAGCCGCCCTCGTCGCCGACCGCCGTATGCAGACCGCGTCCTTCGAGGATCCCCTTCAGCGCGTGGTACGTCTCCACTCCCCAGCGCAGCGCCTCGGCGTAGGAGGCGGCGCCCACGGGCATGACCATGAACTCCTGGAAGTCGATCGTGTTCTTCGCGTGCACGCCGCCGTTCACCACGTTCATCATCGGCACCGGCAGGACGTGGGCGTTCACGCCCCCGACGTACTGATAGAGCGGAAGATCGCTCTCGATCGCCGCAGCCTTCGCCGTGGCGAGAGAGACCGCGAGGATCGCGTTGGCGCCGAGGCGGCCCTTGTTGTTCGTGCCGTCGAGGTCGATCATCGCGAAGTCGACGGCGCGCTGGTCCTCGGCTTCGTAGCCCTCGAGCGCGTCGCTGATCTCGCCGTTGACGAAGCCGACGGCCCTCGACACGCCCTTGCCGCCCCAGGTGGCGCCGCCATCGCGCAGCTCGACGGCCTCGCGCGTGCCGGTCGAGGCGCCCGAGGGTGACACCGCGCGCCCGATCGCTCCGGATTCGAGGTGGACCTCGGCCTCAACCGTCGGGTTGCCCCGAGAATCGAGGACCTGACGGCCCAGCACCACTTCGATCGCGCTCATCGAGTCTCCTCAGTTCCCCATCAACGTTACTCGGCGACCCCTCAAACTACGGGTGCTCTTCGACCATTCGTATCGCCTCGCGCAACGCTCGCGCGCGCTCGCGCAACACGCCCTCGAGGTCGACGCCGGCGTACTGAGCCATCGCGACGAGCGACGTGATCACGTCGCCCCACGCTCCTTCGACGTGTGACGCGGACGGCTCCTTCGCCGACGAGTGCAAAAGCGTGAGACCCTCGAGCGCGGCCAGTGCGCGTTGACGCGACGCCTCGCCCGTCTCGAGGCCCGCGTCGACGAGGGCCGCCTTCGTGAGCAACTTGGTGTAGAGCGAGAGTGCCGGCAGCTGCCAGGCGATCCCCTCGGTGACGCTCTCGCGACCCTTCTCGTCGCGCTTGATGTTCTCCCAGCGCTCGGCGACTTCGGCCGAACCACGCACCGACGTGTCACCGAAGACGTGCGGGTGACGTCCGGTGAGCTTGTCGCGCACGGCGTCGGCGACGGTCGCCAAGTTGAAGCGGCCCTCCTCGTCACCGAGCTCGGCGTGAAAGACGATCTGGAAGAGCAAGTCGCCCAGTTCCTCTTCGACGTGACGCGTCGCGATCTCGTCGTCGAGCCCCTCGGCCTCAACGCGCGCGAGTGTCTCGAGCGCGTCGAGCGTCTCGTACGCCTCCTCGAGGAGGTAGCGGGTCAGGGAGGCGTGGGTCTGCTCCTGGTCCCAAGGACACTCGGCGCGCAATCGACGGGCGAAGTCGATGAGGTCGCCCATCGCCACCGACCCGTCACGCGGGCCCTCAACCCACAGTGAGGTCAAGTGATCCGCGGCGAAAGTGGCGAGCGACTCGACCGGCAGCGTCGCGACGATCTCGTCGATGAGCCCGAGGTGGTGGAGCACGGTAACCGTCCCCACGTCGCCGAGGCGGTCCGCGACGCCCGAGAGGATCTCGGACGAGTACGCCTGGAGGATCAACAGCGGTCCCGGGCCGCGCACGTCGTGGTCCCCAAGCGCGTCGACAACGCGTAGCCCGCTCTCCATCGGGTCGCGGCCGAGGACCGCGCACGCCAGGTCGATCACCGAAACCGCGGGTTCGATGACCGTCGTCACGTCCGAGCGCTCGCGCAGTAACTCGACCGTGCGCTCGGCGACAATTGGCGAACCGGGAACCGCGTAGACGACCTCGCCCGATTCGGTGCTCATCGCCAGACGGACGAGGTCCTCGACAATGTCCTGGTAGAGCTCGTCGAATGAACTGGCGACCTCGTAGAGCTCGTCGTAGCTTTCGACGTCGGTGAGGTGCTCGGCGCTCGGGTGTACCCGCGTACGCAGGCGAACGACCGGCGACGTCGTCAACAACTCATACGTGCGGCGCGTGACGTGGTCGAGAGAGCCCGGTCCAAGTCCGACGACGCGAACGACCGGCTTCACCGATAGCTGGCTGCGGCGGCGGTGAGTTTCGTCGCGCCCGTGACCACCGCCTTCGCCGGCGTCGCGGGCGCAAAGACCTGGGGACCGGTCGTGTTGAGACCCCAACGGCCGAACGCCGGGTCGACGTGCACGGCGGCCCGGTAGAGCAGGTTGTTCTTCACCGTGTTGGCCGACTCCGCGTTGAGGCTCCGTAGGTCAGAGAGCACGGTTGCCTCAGCCTTCGCGAAGGGCGTCGCCGTGCGCTTGGTTACGGCTACGTAGAGCGCGTAGGTGCCGCCGCTGTAGTTGATGTACTGGGGCGTCGTCGGAAACGTGTCAAGGGCCAGGCCGTTGACGTCGCTGCGCACCCCGACGTAGGAGGCGTTGGACGGCGCAAAGCACCCGTAGGCGCCACCGCTCTCGCCCGAGGGGTCCTGTGAGTACGCCTTCGCGAGGTCCGCGACGCTCTCGCCCGTCGACTCGGCCTTCGCGAACACCGCAACCTGGCTCGGAGTGACGAGCGCGATCGAGACGCACAGGGTGTCGTAGTCGGACTGGTGCGCCTTGTAGTAGCTCTCCATCGACACCGTCGTCAACGGGATCGCCTTCTTCAACTTGGCGACGAGGTACAGCGAGGTCGCCTGGGCTTGGATCTCGGCGGTGCGCATCTCGCCGGGCATCTCGGCGATCGCCTGGCTGGAGGTTCCCGGACACGGCAGCGAGTTGGACTTCGCCTGATCGGTCATCTCGCTCTCGAGTGACGCCTTCGCCGACGCCAGCTCCGTCGTGTTCGGCACGTAGTGCAGCTTCGTCGTCACGTACTGGTTGATCGCGAGACCTTCGACGCGTAGGTCCGCCCAGGCTGAGGCGCCGGACGCGGCGATCGTGTCGCCTCCCGAGCCCGCCGCGTAGTTCGTCGGATCGAGCGCGGTGATGAAGCAGTTCAGCGTGCTGTGCTGGGCGATGGCGGTGAGCTCGCCACGGAAGGTGGCGCCGTTGACGTGCTGGTGGTTGACGCTGATGCCCGAGGAGGCGTCGCTCAGTCCGTAGAGACCCGCCACGACGAGCGCGAGCACGAAGAGGGCGACGAGGCGGCGCACCACTTCATGCTACTGAGTCAGACTCGCGCCTCTACGGGCGCAAAGACCTCCTCGAGCAGCGAGAGGATGGCGTGCGCGCTCACCTCGCTCGGTGCACGTTCCACGCGCAGTTCCCTCGTTGACTCGTTGTACGCGCTCGATCCGAGCTGGCGACGAAGACGGATCTGCTGACTCGTCGCCAACACGAGTGGCCCCATTTTGAGGACCGGCTTCGTGCGCACACCGACGCGCGCGGGCAGGACGACGACCGAGGTGACGCCGTACTCGAGACAGGCGAGGCGAAGTCGCGCGAGTTCGAGCAGGCCCCGCGTCGGCGCCGGTAGCGCCCCGTAGCGGTCGACCCACTCGCTCGCGAGGTCGCTCAACTCCTCGACCCCGGAGACACCAGCAAGACGCCGATAGGCCTCGAGGCGGGCGTCGTCGGCCTCGACGTACTCCTTCGGGAGGTGGGCCTCACCGGGTACGTCGAGGTTGATCGGCACGACCTCGGGCACGGTGAAGCCCTTCGCGTCAGCGACGGCCTCCGCGACGAGTTGGACGTAGAGGTCGTAGCCGACGGCCGCCACCGGACCGGACTGGTCGTGGCCGAGGAGGTTCCCCGCACCGCGAATCTCGAGGTCGCGCATGGCGATCTTGAACCCGCTGCCGAGGGCGGTGTTGTCACCAATGGTGCGCAGTCGCTCATAGGCGGTCTCGGAGAGCACCTGGTCCACGGGGTGAAAGAGGTAGGCGTAGGCGCGCTGCCCACCGCGTCCGACACGGCCGCGTAGTTGGTGCATCTGTCCGAGGCCCAGCCGCTCGGCGCGGTCGACGATCAGCGTGTTGACGGACGGAAGGTCGATCCCCGACTCGACGATGGTGGTGCACACCAGCACGTCGAATCGCCGCTCCCAGAAGTCGATCATCACCCGCTCGAGGGGTCCCTCGTCCATCTGGCCGTGCGCGACGGCGACGCGCGCGTCTGGCACCAATTGGCCAAGGCGCTTGGCGACCTGGTCGATGTCCGAGACCCGGTTGTGCACGAAAAAGATCTGGCCCTCTCGCAGCAACTCGCGGCGGATCGCCTCGACGACGGCCGCCTCGTCGAACTCGCCGACGTGCGTGAGGATCGGGCGACGGTCGGCGGGCGGCGTCGTGATCATCGAGAGGTCGCGAATGCCGGTGAAGGCCATCTCTAGTGTTCGCGGGATCGGACTCGCGCTCAGGGTCAGCACGTCGACGCCGACCGAGCGGCTCTTGATCGCTTCCTTGTGAGCGACGCCGAATCGCTGCTCCTCGTCAACAACCAACAGACCGAGCCGTTTGAAGTCGACGGTGTCGCTTAGCAGCCGATGGGTGCCGATGACGACGTCGACGGATCCGTCGCGCAAGCCCGCCAAGGTCGCTGAGGTCTCCTCCTCGTCCACGAATCGGCTGAGCAGCGCGACCTTCAGCGGAAAGCCCGCGTACCGCTCGCTGAAGGTGGCGAAGTGCTGGCTTGCGAGCAGTGTCGTCGGCACGAGGATCGCCGCTTGGTAGTTGTCCTGCACCGCCTTGAACACCGCGCGCAGCGCGACCTCGGTCTTGCCGAAGCCCACGTCGGCGCAGACGAGCCGGTCCATCGGTCGTGGTGACTCCATGTCGGCCTTCACGTCGACGATCGCCTGGGCCTGATCGGCGGTGAGAGTGTAGGGGAAGAGTTCTTCCATCTCGCGTTGCCATGCCGTGTCGGGTGAGAACGCGTGTCCTTCGGCGACGGTGCGCAACCGATAGAGGTCGACGAGCTCCTGAGCGACGAGGAACGCCGCCGCGCGGGCCTTCGCGCGGGTTCGCTGCCACTCGGCCCCGCCGAGTCGCGAGAGCGCCGGGCTGTCGCCGCCCGCGTAGGGGGTAAGCGCGTCGATCTGCTCGGTCGGCCAGTAGCTGCGACCGTCCTTGAACTCAAGAATAAGGTAGTCGCGCACGACCCCGTTGATCGCGCGCGTCGTCGTGCCCGAAAATCGCGCTACCCCGTGCTGGCGGTGGACGACGTAGTTGCCCACGGCGAGGTCGTCGAAGAAACCGTCGACGGTGCGCGCTCGCGAACGGACCGTTCGCCGCTGGCTCCGTCGGCCGGTGAGGTCACCCTCGCTCCAGACGACGACCTCGGGCTCGTCGAGCGAGAACCCCGACGGCAGCGAGCTCTCGAGCACGCTGAGTCGCGTGTCGAGCACGCGCGTCGGATCGGTCGTTACCTCGAGCCCTTCGCCGCGGAGCTGATCGGCCATGCGCTCAATCGCGGCGGCGCTTGAGGTGAGCACCACCCCTCGTCGTGACGCGTCCCATCCGCGCACGTGCGCGGCGATGCGCGCCGCGTCGCCTTGGACGACCGGCGGAGAGGTCAACTGTCCGCGCGACGCGACGGTCGGCGACGCTCGGGGCGAGGGCGAGGTCGACGCGGTCGCGAAACACCTCGTCGTACTCACGGTGAAGGAGCGGTACGTCCTTGCTCGCGCGCCAGGTGGCCGCGACGACGTCGGTGAGCTCGCGTTCCTCACTGAGCAGTTCGACGAGGCGGCTTCGGACACGCTCGGGTTCCACGACGACGACGTGCGCTGCTGGTGCCTCGTCCAGCAAGGTACGAGGCTCGTCGACGAAGAGGCCCATCCAGCCCTCCATGCCGTCAAAGAGCTGACCCGTCGCGAGGCGGTCGAACGTTGACGAGGCCCAGGGCGCACTGAGCGCGAGCGCCTCGGCCCGTTGACGTGATTCGACGCCGGGCAACCACTCACGGGCCGGCGCGACGATCGCCTCATCGAGGTCGCGCGTCGTGCGTTGGGTGGCTATGTCAAAGACCGTCAACCGTTCGATCTCGTCGCCGAAGAAGTCCAGGCGTAGCGGTTCGTCGCTCTGAGCCGGCCACACGTCAACGATGCCGCCGCGTACGGCGATCTCGGCGCGGTGCTCAACGAGGTGCTCGCGCCGATAGCCCGTCGCGACGAGTCCTTGGACGAACTCGTCGCGGTTGACCTCCTCACCGCGGCGCAACACCGCCGGCGCACGCAGAACCTCGGGCGAGAGCTCCTGGGCGATCGCTCGGACCGAGGCGACGACGACCGGCGGTGGCGCACCTTCGCGGATCCGCCAACGAACGAGGGCCCGCTGAGCCATGACCTGGCTATCGGGGCTCACCCGTTCGAGGGGATGGGTGTCCCAACCGGGCCAGAGAGCGACGGCGTCCTCACCGAGCCACGCGACGAGGGCGTCGCTCAGGTGTTCGGCCTCGTTCGAGGTCGCGGTGACGGCGATGATGAAGGGCGTCTCGAGGGCCAGTGACGCGACGGCGAGCGGCGACGCGTAGGAAGAGGGCGCGAACGAACCCTCGGCGATCGACGATCGAATCGTCGGCGCGACGAGCTCGAGGACCCGACGGAGTCCGCTTGGTTCGCTCACGATCCGTTCACGCGCTGTTGGGCCTCGTCGAAGTCGTAGTCCATCACGATCTCGATGGCGTCAGCGGCGCGAGCGACGTCGGCGGCGACCGCCTCGCGTTGCTTCGCGCTCCCACGGCGCAGCACGTAGTCGGCGCCCTGCTCCTTACTCGGCGGCTTGCCGATGCCGACGCGCAGACGGGCGAAGTCCTGGGTGCCGAGGACCTGGGCGATCGAGCGCAGGCCGTTGTGGCCGGCCAGTCCCCCGCCAAAGCGCAGCTGGAGTCGCCCCGGTTCGAGGTCGAGCTCGTCGTGCACGACGACGAGCTCGGCGAGGTCGTCGATCGACGTGCGCCGCAGCAGTGGCGGCAGGGCCGAGCCGGACTCGTTCATGAACGTGGTGGGCACCGCCAAGGTCATCGGACCCCGCGACGTCGCCAGCGTCACGCTCATCGCGCGTTGGCGCCGCTCCTGACTGAACTGACCACCGCGTCGAGCGACCATCAGTCGCACGGCGTCACCCCCGACGTTGTGACGTGACCCTTCGAAGTCGTCGCCCGGGTTGGCGAGGCCGACGATGAGCAAGGTGCTCTTCTCGCCCCGACGGTCCTTCTCGCGCGCGCGCCGCAGCGCCACGACGGCCTACTCCGTGGGTTCTTCGACCGCGACCGTCGGCTTGGCGGTGCGGCCCGCGTGGGTCGCCACCACCGCGAGCGCCGCGTCGAGGGTCGACTCGACGCCCTTCGGCAGTACGAGGTCACCGACGCGAATCGACGCGCCGACGGTGAGCGACGAGATGTCCACTTCGATGAAGTTGGGGATCAGGCTGGGACGAGCGAGGACCTCGATGTTGAAGAGCTGCTGGTCGACCTCCCAGTCGGCGTGACGCACTTCGATCGCGTCGCCGATGACGTGCAAGGGCACCTCGGCGAGGACGGGCAGATTGGGGTCGACGACGTGGAAGTCGACGTGCGAGACGGTCCCGCGCACGGGATGGCGCTGGATCTCGCGGGCGAGCACGGTGTACTTCTTGCCGCCGGCGTCCAGGGTGATCAGCGAGTTGACGCCCTGCTCGCCGGAGACGGCGGCGCGAAAGTCCTTGGCGTTCACCGCGACCGACAGGGGCGCCACGCCCTCGCCGTAGAGGACGGCGGGGATCGAACCCTCGTGGCGCAGACGGCGCGAACTCGCTGATCCGAGCGCGCGCTTCGTCGTGGCGTGCAGCGTGACCTGGGGCATTGGTACTCCTCTAGAACGTGGCTGGCGGCCCGAGGGGCGACGCGCAGGAGAAACAGTCTAGCCCGCGGCGAGGAGTTCGCCCCCCGAGCCGATCAGCCGGGCGTCGCGTCCAGGACCGTCGGATGGCTCGGCTGGTGGAGGCCAAGTGTCTCGGCGCCGAGTCGGGGCCGCTCCGGCGTGGAGCAGAACGTCCTCGACGAAAGGGCTTAGTTCACCACGGTGTCGATGCGCACCTCGTTGACGGTCCTTGACGTCGTCACCCCGCGAACAACGTGCAACCCGCGCACGAGGGACTCGAGGAACACGGCGACCCTTGTCACTCGCGCTCGGGCCAACGCCACGTCATCGTGGGCGTAGCCGACGCACTCCAACGCGACCCCGACCGACAGCTTCTTCGCGTACGCGCGAATGGCTGCTCGGGCGCCGCCGCCAAGCGTGGCGCTCCCTGGCGCAAAGCCGAGCGTGAGGTCGCCTGCCGACGAGAGTGTCGCTGGCGTGACGGTTACCGCGTCGACGCCCGAAGCCGAAGCACCGTTCGGGTCGGTCACGGTCACGGTGCTCGCGCCCACGGAGGCGTCGCGGGCAACGCTTAGGGTCGCGGTCACCGTCGTCGAGCTGACCACGATGACGTCGCTGGCGATGAGGCCTCGAGTCGAGAACGTCACGGTGGCGCCATTCGAGAAGCCGGACCCAGTGATGGTGACGCGCTCGTCTTTGGTGCCGCGCGCGAGAAGTGACGGCGTGACCGACGTCGTCGCTACTGCGCTGGTGGCCTCGTTGACGAGGGCGAAGGCGACCCCGGACACCGCTCCGGCGAAGGTCGCGTCGACAACGTAGCCCCCCGGAGTCGCATCCGCGACGAAACTCGGTGCCACGGCGGCGCCAGCGCTATCAGTGAGCACGGTGGCGGTAGTGGAACCGGTCGTGGTGAACGTGCCGCTGGGACCGTTCGTCGGCGCGTTGAAGGTCACGGCGGCGCCGACAACCGGATTGCCGTTTGCGTCGGTTACCGTCACGGCGAGGTTGAGCGGGAACGGCGAGTCGAGCGACGTCGTCTGAAAGTCGCCGACGCCGGCAACGAGCGTGTCCGACGGCGTGCCGGTGTTCGTGAGGGTGAAGGTCACCAACTGGGGCGTGGCGTTCGACGTGGTCGCCGTCGAGGTGGCGGTGATCTCATACACTCCCGGGACTTCATCCGCCGTCGCCACTTCTGAAGCTACGCCCCCACTTACGGTGACGGTCCCTCCCGAGAGGAGTGCCGCCGACGCACCCCCGGCTGTCGTCGACACGGCAAAAGTGACCGACAGGCCAGCGGACGTGTCGGGCGTCGGCGACGCGCAGGATGTCGAGCTCAGTTCAACGGCCAACGGATCGGCGAACGTCGCACCGAGCGCCGCTGACTGGATGAGGCCGCTCACCGCGCACAGATAGTCGTTTGGCGTCGCTGCCGCGGCCTCGATCGCCGCCGCGGCGAGAAAGCCGCTTACGCCCACGGTGGCGACGACGACAGCGAGGACGCCACGACCGCGCGCGCCAACCCGGGGCGTTCTCGCGCGGTTGTCGGCCAGGCGGGCGATTTGTCCTCGATGGTTCATGGGCAGCCTCTCTCAATGGATTTTCGTTCCGCACGTCGGACAGGGCTCGGGTCCACCGTCACGACTACTCGCTCCGGAGCGCTTCGATAGGAGCGAGGCGCGCCGCCCGGGCGGCGGGGTACACGCCGAAGCTGAGGCCGATCACCATGGCCACCCCGATGGAGCCGGCTACCGCCCACCACTCAATGGCGATGGAGTTTGAGATGAAGTGGGGCAGGACGACGGCGCCGATCAACCCGAGGCCGGCCCCGAGGACACCGCCGGTGAGCCCGAGAACGGTGGCTTCGACGAGAAACTGGCCGCGTATCGCCGAGGGCGTGGCGCCGAGCGCCTTTCGCAGACCTATCTCACGCACCCGTTCGGTGACCGAGACGAGCATGATGTTCATCACCCCTATGCCGCCAACCAGCAGCGAGATTGCGGCGATGCCCGCGAGCAGGATGGTGAGGGTCTTATCGACCGAGGAGGCCGTCGACTCGAGCGTCGATTGCGTGGTGATCGAGAAGTCGGCCTTGGCGGGATTGGTGATCTGGTGCAGCGCGAGCAGCTCGTCGTCGGCCTCGGTGTAGGCCGCTCCGATTACCCCCTGGGAGCGCGCCTCGAGGTAGATCGTCGGCACCGAGGTCGAACCGGTGATGAGGCTCTGGGCCACGGTGATGGGCGTGAGGACCATGTCGTCCTCATCGGTCGAACCGGAGCTGCCCGCTTTCGCGAGCACGCCGATGACAGTGAGGGACACGTGGTTGACGACAATGGTCTGGCCGAGGGCGTCGAATCCGAGGCCGAGCTTGGACGCGGTGGTCGCGCCAAGCACGGCGACCGGGTCGTGTTGGGTCACCTCGGCGGCGGTGAAGAAACGCCCGAGCGTCATCGCGCGGTCGCGGACCTTCGGCCACGACGAGGTCGTGCCCACGATCTGCGTGGTCCAATTCGCGGTGCCGGCCGTAACGGCGTCGAAGGTTAAGGCGGTGGGCGCGACCGCGACGATGTCGGGGCAGTCGACCTTGGAGGCGAGGTCCTGTGCATTGGCGTAGGTCAGCGTGCCCGACGTACCGAATCCAAGTTGGATGCCACCCGAGGACGCGCTGCCCTCGCTGACGATGAGCAGGTTCGTCCCGAGCTGCGAGATGGCCGAATTCACCGACGACGTGGCGCCCTCGCCGAGACCGACGGTGAGGATCACCGCGGTGATGCCTATGAGGATCCCGAGTACCGTGAGGGCCGAGCGAAGTCCGTGACCCGCAATTGCTTCCAGTCCGGAGCGAAACGTCTCGAAGAGGCTCACTCGCGCCTCATTTCATCGGATTGGATGCGTCCGTCGCGGATGCGCACGATGCGCTGCGCCGCCTCCGCCGTCTCGACGTCGTGGGTGATCAGCACGACGGTGCGACCGGCTCGATGGAGCTCGCCGAGCAGCGCGAGCACGTCGGCCGCGGAGGCGGAGTCGAGATTGCCGGTCGGCTCGTCCGCGAGAATCAATGAGGGCTCGTTCACGAGGGCCCGCGCCACCGCGACACGCTGCTGTTGACCACCGGAGAGCTCGTTCGGGCGGTGCTCGAGTCGATCACCAAGATCGACGCGCTCGAGCGAGTGGACGGCGCGCACCCTCCGTTCTCGCCGCTCGACCCCGGCGTAGACGAGGGGCAACTCGACGTTGCGCCACGCCGAAAGGCGCGAGAGGAGGTTGAACTGTTGGAATACGAAGCCGACGCGCCGATTGCGCACGAGGGCGAGTTCGCGCTCGTCCATCTCACTCACGTCGACACCGGCCAGCCGGTAGGTTCCCGCCGTGGGCAGGTCGAGACAGCCCAGAATGTGCATCAACGTCGACTTGCCCGAACCCGATGGCCCGATGATGGCGACGTACTCGCCCTCGTCGATCCGCAGCGACACCTCACGCAGAGCGTCAACCGAGAGCGAGCCGCTTTCGTAGCGCTTGTCGACGGCGACCAGTTCGACGATCGGCGACGTCGAATCGTCGACGGGGCTGCCCGATAACTCGACGCCGTGACGAAGGGGCGCGTCCAGCGATGCGCTCACCACTACCCTCCCGGGCCGAGGTAGACGCGGGACGCCCCACCGCCGGGACCAATCTGGGTGATCACGCCCTTGCCGCCGGGCCCGAGAAACGTGTTCGGCTTCGACCCGGGAACGCCCGCCGACAGATTGGCGAGGACGACCGCCTCGCCCGCGTGCAGCCCACTCTTCACCTGAGTGAGGACGCCGCCCGTCGCGCCGACCACGATCGTGTGGCGGACCTCCTTGCCCTTCTTCAGGAGGTACACGAAGCTGCTGCGGCCGAGCGTGTGCACGGCGCTGGTCGGGACGGTCAAGACGTTCTTCACCTGCAACACGACGAGCGTCAGGTTCGCCGTCGCACCCTCGTAGAGACCCGACGGCGAGCCCGACACCCCGACGGTCACCGGGAAGGTGGCGACGCCGTTCGAGACGGTGGCGACGGTGCCGATGGCGGTAACGGTGCCGGTCGCAAGGCTCGTCGAACCGGTCGGCGAGATGAGCACCGAGTCGCCCGTCTTGATTTCGCCCACCTGTCGGGCGCTCGCCGTCGCTTGAATCTCGAAGGTCCCGGGGCTAACCACCTCAACGACGGAACCTCCGGCGCTGCCACTCGACGAGCCCGCGGACGAGGGTGAGCCGACCGAGGACGAGCCGGCGCTGGCGGCGTCACCCGGGATGACGTTGACGGCGATGACGGTGCCGCTGATCGGTGAGCGCAGCGTCGCGTCAGCGAGGTTCGCCTCGGCTATCGAAAGGGAACTTTCGGCCGAATCCACCGCCGCGCGATCCGAGTCCAGCTGCTCGGCGTACGTGCCGTCTTGCGCGCTTTGGAGATTCGACCGCGCGTCGCGGACCTGCGTCTGGTCGGCCGCGACGTGCTGGCGGTCCAGAACGATCGTTTGCTCATTCGAAAACTGCGTCGACGTGAGGGCGCTTTCGGCGGCTGCAGCCGCGGACTCGTCGCTCGCGACCGTGCGCTCGTCGCTGGTAACGCTCGCCTCGTCGGCCGTTAGGGCGCTCTGGTCGCTGACGCAGCTCGCCGTTCCGGCGGCACCGTTGCCGGCGCAGTCCATGGCCGCCTTGTCGCGCGCCGCATTGAGGGCGGACTCGTCGTTCGTGAGCGTGACCTGGTCGGTGGTCAGATTCGCCTGCGCCGCTACTGCCGCCTGGCGGGATTCGGCCAGGCTCGTCGCCTCCATGGTCGTGTCGTCGCTCAGCGTGGCCTGGTCGTTGTTGAGGGCGTTCTCCGCGGTGGTGAGCGCCGCTTCGTCGGCGTTAACGCTGGAGCCGCTCGGCGACTCGTCACCAACGAGGGATGCCTTGGCGGTGTCGAGCGAGCCGCGAGCCTGGTCGACCTGCGTAGCGAGTTGGTTCGTCTCGAGCGTCGCCAGCACCGCGCCGGCCCTCACCTTCTCCCCTACCTTCGCCGGAACCGACGCGACCGTACCCGGGGTCGCAAAGCTCATGTCCGCCTCGGTGACGGGCTCGATCGTGCCAGTGAGCGACGTCGTCTGCTGGACCGTGCCGATATTCGCGCGTGCGGTCTGGTAGTGAGGCGCCGATGAACCCGACAACACAAGTCCCGCCGTGACGCCCCCGACGATCACGATGAGGGCGACCACGAGCGTGCCAATCCGTCGTCGGGCGAACTTCGCCGCTCTTCGAGCGAATCCCCCGTTGGCCGTCACTTCGTTGCGCTCGCTCTCATGGCGATCAAGGTCGCTCCACTTTCCGCTCGGCCACGTCCGCGAGGTGCGACTCGCCAGCCGTGGGCGGGCCGAAGCCGGGACGTGTTCTTCGCCCACGCTACGGGTCGTCGACCCCGTCGTCATCACGCTCTAGAGCCAATTCGACCGTCATACTCCGGTATGACGGCCCGACCATCCACGTGCTTTGTCGTATTGCGGTACGACGTCGCTGGCGCGATGACACGCCGAGCGCACTGGCGTACCGTGGAGCGATGAGCCAAACCTTCGTTGCATCGCCGTCTCGCGCCCGTCTCGCTGCCGCAACGCGCACAGTCACGCGAGGATTCATTGAGGTCGTGACCGGTACCGATCCCCCGCTTCGAACGCGTTCGGCGCGCACCCGTCGTGTCGTGACGGCGCTGGTCGTCCTCGGGGCGGCGATCGTCGTGGCGGCGATCGTGGGGATCGTCCTCTCACTGGACCCGGTGTTCAGCGCCAAGGTGATACACGGCTTCAACTTCAATTTGGTAGGCCCGGTGCGGAGCCCGCATCGTCTCCAAGCATTGGGCAACGCACGGACCGCCAAGGTCAGCGTCGCGGCCGCGGGCTGGCTCCTCATCACCTCGGTCATCGCGTTGATCGGCGTCGGTCCCCTGCTGTTGTCGTTGCGCCACTCCCTCGTGGGCTGGCGGGTCGGCTACCTCGCGGCGGTGTTCGTTCCAATCATCGCCTTCATCTCCTTCGGCCCGCCGCGCGACGCGGTCTTTGTCCCGCAGGAACTCGCGGCCGCACTCCTCGTCTTTTGCGTCGCCGGTCTTCGCCATAGCCGCGCCGCGCTCTGGTGGATGTGGGCGCTCTCCACGCTGCCGATCTGGCTCTGGCTTGGACCGGGCCTCGCGCTGCGGTTCTTCGCCGTCGCCGCGTTACTGCTCGTGACGATCGCGCTCGACGCGACGGGAGCAAGCCAGCGCGCCCGACGGGCGCT
The DNA here is from genome assembly GCA_963823815.1 of uncultured Acidimicrobiaceae bacterium. Classification (GTDB taxonomy): domain Bacteria; phylum Actinomycetota; class Acidimicrobiia; order Acidimicrobiales; family RAAP-2; genus RAAP-2. The sequence goes on along the minus strand of CAWGMU010000002.1, from coordinate 534,882 downwards.
CGCGGTCCAGTTCGAGCGCACCGAGCTCGAAGAGGCTCGCCGAGCAATCTTGGAGGAGCGCACTCGCATCGCCCGGGAGATGCACGACGTCGTTGCGCACCACATGTCCCTCATCGCGGTCCAAGCCGAGACCGCGCCGTATCGCCTGGCGGGCCTGAGCAACGACGTGCGCGGAGAGTTCGATTCGTTGAGTGGCCACGCCCGTGAGGCGCTAGCCGACATGCGCCGGCTCCTCGGCGCGCTGCGCAACGAGGGTCCGGCCGAGCGCAGCCCGCAGCCCCAGCTCGAGGACGTGCCCGAGCTCATAAGAGCGAATCAGCGCGCCGGGGTCAGCGTGGAACTCACGATGCCCGAGCGTGTCGCGCGCGTCACCCCGGGCATCGGGCTCTGCGCGTACCGGATCGTCCAAGAGGCGCTCTCCAACGCCAACCGCCACGCGCTCGGTTCGAGCGTGTCGGTGCGCGTCGAGGAGACCGACGAAGCCCTGCGCCTACACGTCATCAACGGTCCGGGCTCGGCCATGGTGGCGCCCGGACCCGATCGCGGGGGCCACGGCCTCGCCGGCATGCGCGAGCGCGTCGCCATCCTTGGGGGGAGCCTCTCCGCGGAGCCGGCGCTCGACGGCGGCTTCACGGTCGAGGCGGCGCTGCCTCTCGAGCGCGAGCTCGTCTTCCAGGCGCCGTGACGACGTGCCTCATCGTCGACGACCAGGCCATGGTGCGCGAGGGATTCGGCGCCATCCTGAGCGCGCAGGCGGAGATGGAGGTGGTGGGCCAAGGCGCCAACGGCGCCGAGGCGGTGCAGCTCTGTCAGACGTTGCACCCCGACGTCGTGCTGATGGACGTGCGCATGCCCGTCATGGACGGTCTCGAGGCCACCCGACAGATTCTCGCCGCGAACAGCGGACACGACGCGCCGCGGGTGCTCGTGCTCACCACCTTCGACCTCGATGACTACGTCTACGAGGCACTGCGTGCGGGGGCGAGCGGCTTTCTCCTGAAGGACGCTCCCGCCGCGGAGCTCGTCCACGCGGTGCGCGTCATCGCCGCGGGCGACGCTCTGCTCGCGCCCTCGGTGACCCGCCGCCTGATCGCCGACTTCTCACGGCAACGTCCCTCGGAGCGAACGTCACCGAGCTCGCTCGACGTGCTGACGCCGCGCGAGCGAGAGATACTGCTCCTCGTCGCCCAGGGGCTCTCGAACGCCGAGATCAGCGCCAAGCTCTTCATCGCCGAACAGACGACAAAGACCCACGTGGGACGGGTGCTCTCCAAGCTCGGACTGCGTGACCGCGCCCAGGCCGTCGTCTGCGCCTACGAGTCGGGACTGATCAGCCCCGGGGACTAGAGAACGTCGACCGCGCCGACTAGAGCAGGTTCTCGCCGCCGAAGATGTCCGACACCGACGTGTCGTCGAAGATCGCCGCTATCGCGGTGGCGATGATCGGCGCGATCGAGAGCACGACCAGCTTCTCGAATCGCTTCTCGGGGCCGAGGGGCAGCGTGTCGGTCACCACCACACGGCTGATCGGCGCGTTGAAGAGCCGGTCGACGGCGGGCGGCGAGAAGACCGCGTGGGTCGCCATCACCCAGATCTCGTCGGCCCCGTGGGACTTCAAGAGGTCGCACGCCGCCACGATCGTCCCGGCGGTGTCGATCATGTCGTCGATCAAGACGCAGTGGCGACCCTCCACCTCGCCGACGATGTGGCGGGCCTCGGCGACGTTGGCGCGATCCCGTGGGCGGGTCTTGTGCACCAGCGCGAGGTCGCAGCCCAGGTGCTGGGCGTAGCGCTCGGCGACCTTGACGCGACCGGCGTCGGGCGCGACGACCACCAGCTCGTGGGGGTTGGCGTTGGCCTTCAGGTACCCCTCGAGCACGGGGGCCGCCACCAGGTGGTCGACGGGGATGTCGAAGAAGCCCTGGATCTGGCCGGAGTGGAAGTCGACCGACAGCACCCGGGTGGCGCCGGCCGTCTGGAGCATGTCGGCGATGAGTTTTGCGGTGATCGGCTCGCGGCCGGCGGTCTTTCGGTCCTGACGCGCGTACCCGTAGTTGGGCACGACGGCCGTGATGCTCTTCGCCGAGGCGCGCTTTGCGGCGTCGATCATGATCAACTGCTCCATCACCGCGTCGTTCACCGGCGAGGCGTGGGTCTGCATGATGAACACGTGCGCGCCCCGGATGGACTCGTCGATGCGACAGTGGATCTCGCCGTCGGCGAACTCGCGCAGGTTGGCCTCAGTCAGTTCGACGCCCAGCTTCTCGGCGACGTCGGCCGCCAGCGCGGGGTGGCATCGGCCCGTGACGATGACGAGCCGGCGCTCGCTGAGGGTCTCCACGGCGCCAGCGTACCCGTGAACGCGAGACTCAGTGAGAAGGACGCGACGTCGGCGTGACGGTTTCTCCGCTCGAGACGTCCGAACCGGGACTCAAGACCACGAAGGACGCCACGCGCGCGTCGGACCCGATGCGCAGGCGCGACGCCTCGACCGTGCCGACGATCGCGTTCTCGCCGACCACCACGTCCTCGAGGATCGCGTTCGGCCCGATCTGGGCGCCACGGCTGATGACGCAGTGGCCCTTCAGAATCGTGCCCGGCAAGAGCGAGACCTCGGCGGCGAGCTCGACGTCGGCGTCGACGTACGTCTCGGCGGGATTCCACATGGTCACGCCCCTCGCCAGCCACTGATCGTTGATTCTGGTGCGCAGCACCTTCTCGACGCGAGCGAGTTGGAGCCGGTCGTTCACGCCGGCCGCCTCGCTGGCGTCCTCGAGCATGAGCGTCGAGGTGAGGTGACCCATCTCGTGGAGCACGGCGATGAGGTCCGTGAGGTAGTACTCGTTCTGGGAGTTCTGGCGCCCGACGTGGCGCAGCGCTGGGCCGAGCAGGCTCTGACGCACGACCATGATCGAGGTGTTGACCTCGCGGATCTGACGCTCCTCGGGGCTCGCGTCGCGCTCCTCGACGATCCGCTCGAGCGAGCCGTCGCTGGTCGTGGACGAGTCGGCCGTATCCGGTCGGGTCCTCGAGGCGGGCCGCCGAGCACCGTGAGGGCAACGCTGCGCTCGCGATGCACTTCCAGAAGGTGCGCGACGGTCGAGCGCCGGAGGAGCGGCGTGTCCCCGGGCATGATGAGCACGTCGCCGTCGGTCGCGCCGATGGCGTCATCCAAGGTCGAGAGAGCGACGCTCGACCGCGTGCGCCGTGCCCAGCTGTTCGTTCTGTTCGACGAAGATGAGTGGATAACCCGGTCGTGCGCCCTCGGTGAGCGCCTTCTCCACCCACGTGGCGTGGTGGCCGACGACGACGACCGTCGCGCGCACGTTCTCCTGTGCGGCGGCGTCGAGTACGTAGAGGACCATCGCGCGTCCGCAGAGTTGGTGCAGCGGCTTCGGGCGCGTCGAACGCATCCTCGTTCCCTCGCCCGCGGCGAGCACTACGACGCACGTTGGTCGACTCACCCACTCATCTCTAGCAGTCATCACTACCATGCCAAGCATGGCGGACCTCCCGTACGACGAGTTCTCGCTCTTCGACGAGAACCTGAGTGAATGGGATATCGAGCGGTCGGTCCCGCACGTGCGAGCGTTTCTTCGTCACGGTCGACGGCCTGCGCCAGCTGAGTGGCCTTCGCTGGGGCGACGGCGAGCCCGAGCTCGTGCTCGCTCCACGGCGGAGCTCAGAACGCGCACACCTTCGACACCGTCGCGCTCGCCCTGGCCGCATCACTCCTCGCGCTCGACCTGCCCGGACACGGCCACTCCGACCCCTCGCCCTACCCGATGAACGCCATCGCGAGCCACGCGCTCGACGTCGCGCGTGCGCTCGACGTCTCATCACGACGCCGCTGCCGCTCGTCGGAATGTCGCTCGGCGGCCTCAGTTCGCTCCCCGTGCGCCGAGCGCACTGACCTCGTGGGCGCGCTCGGTGCTGATCGACATCACGCCGGGCGTGAACGCCGACAAGGCCAGCCACATCACCGACTTCGTCAACGGGCCGACGTCCTTCGACGACTTCGACGACGCTGCTCGAGCGCACCGATTCAGCACAATCCGACGAGGTCGGTCTCGTCGCTGCGCCGAGGCATCCTGCACAACGCGATCCAGCGCCCCGACGGCTCGTGGGTCTGGCGCCACCAGCAGCACGGCAGCCCGCAGCCCTCGAGGCGCCGCCGCACGGGCGACCTCTGGGAGCAACTCGTCGGCACTCGTGATGCCGGTCACGTTGGTTCGCGGCATGGCTGACGGGTTCGGTCGTCGAGCGATGACGACGAGGCCGAGTTCGTGCCGTCGCGTCCCGAGCGCCACCATCGTGCACGTCGCCGACTCCGGCCATTCGGTCCAGGGCGACCAGCCACTGGTGCTGGCGGCGATCCTCGAGCACTCTTGCCTAGGGGTCGCGAACGAGAGTGGCTGGCGGGGGAGGGCTCGAACCTCCAACCTACGGATTCAAAGTCCGTCGTTCTGCCAATTGAACTACCCGCCACTGCCGATGCCCCGGCAATCTTCGGAGATTCTTAGCGAATGTCTGAAGACGCTTAACACCAACCAGCAACACTAGAGCCTGACCTCACCGCAACAAGAAAGCCGTTCCGTGACGACCGCTACCATCACCGACTCCTACGTCGCCATCGTCGACGACGACGCGGCGATTCGCTCGCGCCCTCGGTCGCGCGCTGCGCATGGAGAACTACGACGTCGAGCTCTTCGAGGACGGCGTCAGCGCGCTTCAACTCGATCCAACTGCGCGCGCCCGACGCCATCGTGCTCGACCTGCAGTTCCCCGACATCGACGGGCTCGAGATCTGTCGGCGCATCCGGCGCTCGGGCGACACGACGCCGATCCTGATGCTCACCGCGCGTGACGCCGTCAACGACCGCGTCGAGGGCCTCGACGTCGGGGCCGATGACTACCTCGTCAAGCCCTTCGACCTCGCCGAACTCTTGGCGCGGCTGCGCGCGCTGCTGCGCCGTCACAACCTCGTGCGACGGCGACGGCACGGTGCTGCGCTTCGAGGACCTGTCGCTCAACCCCCAGACCCGCGAGGTCCACCGGGGCGCGCGCCCGGTCGAACTCACGAAGATCGAGTTCGACCTCCTGGAGCTGTTCTTGCACCACCCGCGCCAGGTCCTCACGCGCGATCAGATCCTCGACCTCGTCTGGGGCTACAACTTCGACTCCGGGACGAACTCACTGGCCGTCTACATCGGCTACCTGCGACGCAAGCTCGAAGAGGCGCGACGAACCGCGGCTCATCCAGACGGTGCGCGGCGTGGGATACGCGCTTCGCACCACGTGACGTTTCGCTTGCGCGTCATCACCGCGACGCGTCGCCGCCGCGGCCATCGCCGTCATCCTCGCCTGCTTCGCCTCGTTCTTCACGACGCGCAACGCGCTCATCTCACTCGGTCGACGAGTCGCTCATCGTCGAGGCCTCGAAGCAGGCGCCGAGCGCGCGGACTTCGACGACCGGCGTCATCGGCGCCTACCCGTCGTCCTGCCGAGCGGACGAGACGATGCCGAGCATCGATCGTGCCCATCGACTCGACGGTCCTCGCGGCGTCGCGAAGGGCAAGAGCGCCGCAGGTCATCCGCACCGTCACCATCGGGGACCAACTACCGCGAGCTCATCGCGCCGCTCTCCGCCGATTCGGTCGTGACGTGCCCGAGCGGGCCCTGTCAGATCTCGACGACGTCGGCCGCACTGCTCGATCGCCGACATCGACGGCCAGGTGAACGAACTGCAGTCACTCTCGTGCGACGCTCGATGTTCGTCGCCGCCGGCGGGCTCCTCCTCGCCCTCGGCCTCGGGCTCTTCCTCGCGCGCACAGGCGCTGCGACCCCTTGAGGAGGTCACCAACGAGATCGAGACCGTCGCGAGACCAACGACCTCCGCTACCGCCTGAAGGAGGGCGACGACGGACGAACTCGGGCGACTGCGACGAGTCTTCAATCGCTTGCTTCGTTCGGTCGAGAGCAGCCAGATCCTTGCAGCGCCAGTTGGTGCTCGACGCGAGCCACGAGCTGCGCACTCCACTCACCTCGCTGCGCACCAACGCCCAGGTCCTCAGTCGCGCGCCAGGAGCTGAACCCCGACGAGCTGCGTCAGATCACCGACGACATGGTGACCCAGGTCGACGAGCTCGCGGCGCTCGTCACCGACCTCGGCGAACTCTCGCGGGGCGAACGAGTTCGAGGGCGAGGTCGAAGTCGCTGCGTCTCGACGACAGTGTCTGACGAGATGCGTCGAGACCGCGCGCACGTACGCGCGCATCAAGCGACATCACGTCGACGTCGACGTCCGAGCCCTCCTACGTCGCTGGCGCGTCACGACCGCCTGAATCGGGCGATCTCCAACCTGCTCACGAACGCGGTCAAGTTCACGCCCGCAGGGCGGGCGCATCTCGGTGAAGAGCGCGCGAGGTTTCGTCACGGTCGCCGACAGCGGACCGGGCATCGCTGACGAGGACCGTCCGTTACATCTTCGACCGGTTCTGGCGCTCGCCGTCGGCGAGGAGCCAGCCCGGGTCTGGCCTCGGGCTCGCCATCGTCGCCCAGGTCGTCGCCGAACTGCAAGGCACCGTGACCGTCGACCGGGACCCCGTGCTCGGCGGGGCACGCATCCGCCTGATCTTGCCACCGGCACCCGATCCAATGGCGACGTAGCGTTCGCCACGGCGCGACGGCTCGCAGATATTGGTCGCCGCCCGTGACCACGTCGAGGGCTCACGAACGCTCGTCGGGAAAAGTTCGCCGGGGGAAACCTAGTAAGGTTCTACGGGCCATGGGATCACTTATCAAGAAGCGCCGCAAGCGCATGCGCAAGAAGAAGCACAAGAAGATGCTCAAGCGAACCCGCTTCCAGCGTCGCGCCGCCGGTAAATAGTCTCCTTCAGCCGCCACGCGGCGCGACGTGATCGTCGGAAACTGCACCACTCCCTCGGGACCGGGCACCTCCCAGGTCTCGACGTCCTGCTCGAGGTGACCTTCGACGAAGAGCGTCGAAGCCCGATCCGGCGAGGTGAACCCGGTCCCCCAAGCTCGCCCGCAGCCAGTCGAGTGTCTCGGCGAGGCGGGGCTCGACCAGTCCGGCCGCCGCCTCCAGATGATTGCGGCCCTCGGCGTCTCTCCCCTTGCGGCCAATTCGTCGAAGGCGGCGTAACACGCGCCGCGTGCTCACCCCGAAGCTGAGCAGCGCCAGCGTCACCTCTCGACGCTCAAAAGTGAGCGCGCGTAGCCGCTCGCCGACGCCCTCGACGAGGGCTCGGCCCCCATGCTGGCAGAACGGCACGTCACCGCCGATTGCGAGGGCAACCTCGTTGGCGTCACCCGCCGGCCCAGCGCAAGATTGCCGCGGCGTCGGCACTGCCGCCGCCGAGTCCCCCACCCGGCGGGATGGCCTTGTGGACGCTCACCCCCGCGCGGCGTCCCACGACGCTGAGGGCCCGGGTCACCAGGTTGTTCTCGTCGATTGAGACCTTCGAGAAGGGACCCTCGATGCGCAGGTAGTCCCCGACTCGTCGACGACGAGACGTCGGCGAAGTCCGAGCGTCGACCATCTCGGCGCGCAGTTCGTGGAGACCGTCCTCGCGCCGGCCCGTGTATCTCGAGGCACCAGGTCAGCTTGGCGTGCGCCGCAGTTCGATCACCGCGCCGCCGCCAGATCGCGCGAACTCCTCGATCGTCAACTCCTCGGGCCGGCGCGTCGCCTCCACCCCGGCGCGCTCAAAGACGCCCTCGCTGGACCATTCGGCGAGGGAGCGGCGCAGCATCTTGCGCCGATGGCCAAAGGACGTGCGAATGACCGAAAAGAGATCGTCCTCGCTGACGACGCTGGGGTCCACGCGCACTTGCGGCAGACGCGAGATCGAGACCAGCACCGACTCGACGTTGGGCTTCGGCATGAAGACCGTCGGGGGGACCTTTCCCACGATCTTCGCGTCCGCGAAGTACTGGACGCGCAGCGACGCGGCGCCGTAAGCCTCGTCGCCGGCGTGCGCGGCGAAGCGCTCACCCACCTCCTTTTGGACCATGACGAGCATCCGCCGACGAGGGGCTGCGTCTCGAGCAGGTGGAGCACGACGGGCGTCGCGACGTTGTAGGGGAGATTGGCGACGACGACGGTGCGTTCGCCGCCGAGCATCTCGGCGTAGTCCGCCTCGAGCGCGTTCGGCTTGGTGACCGACACCCCGAGGGGCTCGACCACTGCGCGAAGGGGCTCGATCAGGTGGCGATCGATCTCCAGTGCGTTGACGCGAGCCCCGGTCTCTGCGAGGGCCAGAGTCAACGAGCCGAGCCCCGCCCCGATCTCGAGTACCCGATCACCCGGTCCAATCTCGGCCAGGCGGGCTATCCGGCGCACCGTATTGGGGTCGACGACGAAGTTCTGGCCGAGCGCCCGTGACGGTCGGAGTCCGTGCTCGTTCATGAGCGCCACGAGTTGGCTACGCGTATGGGTCACCAAGAGACTTTGACACTGATCACGCCGATGGACAGTGGCGCCAGTTCCCTGAACTGGGTCTCGGAGAGATCCACGACGTGATTGCCGGAGTGGCTCTCGCGGTCCGAGATGATGCAGGTAACGCTCTTGCCGGTCGTCAGGTCGCGCACCGTGATGCGCGTGCCTTTGGGCAAGTACCAGGTAGCGCAATGGCCCGGGACGTAGTGGTACCAGGTCGCGACGCCGATCTTGAAGCCGATGCCGTTCACGACAACCGCCGTCGTCGCGACCGGTTTCGTCCTCTGTCGGCGGTGCTTGGCCGTCGGGTGCTCACCCGGACGGTTATCTCGTCGTGCCAGGCGACGCTCGTGCCCGCGGCCGGCGCCTCGGCGAGCGCCACGATCCACTTTCCGTTCGAACTCCCTGGTCCGACGGTCTTAAAGTAGAGTTGAGCCCGCCGCATGGCAGCGAAGACGGCGGGGCGACTTAGCCCCGCAAGCCGCGGTACCCGACGGGGGCCACGTGGGGCGCGAGTGGTCACCGAGAGCGTCGCCTCGCCGTGCCAGGCGATTCTCATCCCCGGACGTGGCGACTGGGCGGCCACCGCGACCCACTTTTCGTCGGTGCTGCCGGGACCCTTCGTGACGAAGTACAGGCCGTCGTCGTGCATGATGCGAAAGACCTGGGCACGGCTGCGCCCGACAAGGTCGGGCATGCGCACCGCCGCGTGCGTCGCGGCGCCGACGGGCCCGGCCGCGAGGACCACCCACAGGATGGCCAACGCTGCGCCAGTCGCTCGCAGTGAACGCGGGCGCACTGGCGCCCGACGTTGTGTGGTACTCAGATATCCGTCCTCCGCCAGGACATCGGGAATCGGTGTTTTTCCCGCCACAACGCTAGGAGAGGGCGCGGCGGGGGGCAAATGACTGCTACGAGGCTTTAAATGACTGGCGAATCAGGCCGAACGGCCCGCCAACGCGAAGAGGCGTGCGGAGTTCGCGCTGGTGGCGTCTCGCAACTCTCCGAGGTCCTCGCCGCGCAGTTCGGCGAGGAACTCGCCAACAACGGCGACCAACGCTGGCTCGTTCGTCTTGCCGCGGATACGGCACCGGCGCGAGGAACGGACTGTCGGTCTCGACGTGGAAGCGAGTCGAGCGGCACGAGACACGCAGCCTCGCGGAGTGCGTCGGCGTTCTTGAAGGTCACGATGCCCGAGATCGAGATGTCGGCGCCAAGCGCCAAACAGTCCTCGGCGTCTCGGGGAGTGCCGGTGAAGCAGTGGATGACCGTGCGCGCCGGCACGCCCTCGCTCCTAAGCATCTCGAAGAGGTCGTCGAAGGCGTCGCGGGCATGGATCACGAGGGCGAGATCGAGCTCGTGGGCCAGACCGACCTGGGCCGCGAACGCCTCGCGCTGGTCGTGAGCGGGGCGAGTGCTCGTAGAAGTAGTCGAGCCCGCACTCACCGATCGCCACCAGTTTCGGGACTGCCCTGTCGGGCCAAGGCGGCGACGGGGGCAAGGTCCTCGTCGGCGTCGTGGGGGTGCAGTCCCACGGTCGCGAAGAGCTCGACCGGAGAGGGCCCTTCGGCGATGGCGAGGGCCTCGGCTTGGAGGTGTCGACGTCGGTGCCCATGACGATGACCCGCTCGACTCCGGCAGCGGACGCACGCGCCAGCGTCGTGACGATCTTGTCGGGCACGTCGTCGTTGGTGCGATCGAGGAATTGGCCTTGCAGGTGGCAGTGCGCGTCGGTCCAACCGCTCACGCGTCGCTCGTGATACGCGGAAAGAGCGGCCGCCCTTCTCCACGCGTCCGCCGCCGGCACCCGACCCACGTGGCCGTCGTCGCGACTGGGCCCGTCCTCAGGCGAGCCCATCAGGTCCGATGCGGCGCCAGATCTCGCGCGCGACGCTGGGCATCGCCGGCGAGACGAGGATCGCGACGATTCGTATCGCCTCGAGGGCGTCACCCATCACGGCCCCGAGGTCGTCACCTGGCTCCATCTTCCAAGGCGCGTGTGCTTCGAGATAGGCGTTCGTCGCGCCGATGAGCTCCCACGTCGCCTCGAGAGCGCGCTGCGGGGCGAAGTTCTCCCAGGCGTCGGCGGCACGCTCGACCGCCGTCTCGGCCGGCGCCCGCAGTGACGAGTCGGCGCGGGGCGCGGGAGCGACGCCGTCACACTTGGCGGTCACCACCGTTAACACCCGCGCTACGAAGATTGCCCAAGCTGTTCGCGAGGTCGGTGTTGTAGCGAGCGCGCGATTCCTTCCAAGGAGAACTCACCGTCGTTGCCGAGGGCCGTCTCGCGCAGCAAGTAGTAGCGCAGCGGGTCAACGCCGAACTCCTCGGCGAGTGCGATGGGCTCGATGTCGGAGATGCTGACCGCGCCCTCGGCGACCATCGTCTTGCCGAGCTTCTCGCCGCCGACGAGCAGCCATCCGTTCACGTGGACGTGGTGGACGGGTTCGAGCCCCGCCGCCATGCACATCGCCGGCCACCACACGCAGTGAAAGCGAATGATCTCCTTGCCGATGAGGTGGTTCGAGTAGGGCCACCACTCGGCTACCTCGTCGTCGTCACGCCCGTAGCCGATCGCCGTCAGGTAGTTGATGAGGGCGTCGTACCAGACGTAGAAGACGTGGCGCTCGTCCCAAGGCACCGGCACGCCCCAGGTGATAGACGTGCGGGTGATGGAGATGTCGCGCAGGCCACCCTTCACGAACGCGCGGGCCTCGTTGAACTTCGTCTCGGGGGTTACGAAACCTGGGTGGGCGTCGTAGAACTCGAGCAGCCGTTCTTCGAACGCGCTCAGTTTGAAGAACCAGTTCTCCTCTTCCATCTCGGTGAGCAGGCTGTGGTGGATCGGGCAGCGACCTTCGTCACTCGCTTCGAGGGTGTAGTAGTCCTCGCAGCTCACGCAGTAGAGGCCCTTGTAGACGTCCTTGTAGATAAACCCGTTCTCGTAGATCACGGAGAGAAAGCTTCTGGACGGTCTCGTAGTGGCGCGGTTCGGTCGTGCGGATGAAGTCGTCGTAGCTGATGTCGAGAGCACGTCCCAGGCCTTCTGGAACCGAGCGGCCGTCTGATCGGTCCACTCCTGGGGCGAGTATCCGTGCTTCGCGGCGGCGTCGGCCATCTTCTGGCCGTGTTCGTCGGTACCGGTCAAGAACTTCACCTGGTCGCCGCGCAGACGATGCCAGCGAGCGATCGCGTCGGCGTTCACCGTCGTGTACGCCGAGCCCACGTGGGGCGCGTCGTTCACGTAGTAGATCGGCGTGGTGATGTAGAAGCGATCCATGGATAGAGGTTAGTAACTAGGCCGTTTCGCTTTTTCGGACGTCGAGGGCGAGCCGATAGACGTCACGCCGCGCGATACCCAACTCCCTCGCGACGTCGTCAACCGCGTCGCGTGTGCTCGCCCCGGCGCCAAAGTGCGCCACGAGCGCGCTGCGGACCAGCTCGTCGTCCATCACCACCTGGTGCGTGGCGCCCTCGAGCACGACCACGATCTCACCGAGTACTTCGCGACCTCGCAGACGCGACGCCACCTCGGCGAGCGTCCCGCGCAGCACCTCCTCGTGGATCTTGGTCAACTCGCGCACTACGACGACGCGCCGGTCGGGGTACCGCGACGCGAGCTCCTCGAGCGTGGCGCCGACCCGCCTCGGCGACTCGTAGAAAACGATGGTCCGCTCCTCGTCAGCCCAGCTGGCAAATCGACGAGCCCGATCGCCGGCCCTGCGTGGCACGAACCCCTCCATGATGAACCGTTCCGTGTCGCAGCCCACTGATCGAGAGGGCCGCGATGAGCGCCGACGGTCCCGGCGCGGTCGTGACCGGGAGACCCGCCGCCACGACCGTCGCCACCGTGCGACTGCCCGGATCCGAGATGCCCGGTGTTCCAGCGTCACTGACGAGCACGACGAGTTCGCCGGCGCGAACCCGCTCCACGACTCGTTCAGCTTGGGCCGCCTCGTTGTGTTCGCGCAACGACGAAAGTCGACCGGCGCCCGAGAGGCCGTTCGCGCTGAGAGCAGGGCGCGGGTTCGCCGGGTGTCCTCGCAGTAGATGGCGTCGGCGTCGCGCAACAGGGCCAGTGCCCGCGGCGAGAGGTCCCCCAGGTTGCCGAGCGGCGTGGCGACAACGACCAGTTGTCCAACGGAACCGGTGCCCTTCACGACCCTCCTCGTTTGGCCCGCGACGCGCGCCACCAAGTAAGATTGTCACCTATGTCAAAGCGGACCGTGAAGCGCAAGCTCCGTGCGAAGAAGAAGGCCAATCACGGCAAGAAGCCGAACTGCGGGCGCGGCTAGCGGTCAATCCAGCCGCGCGTCCCACGCGCAGCCGTGCTCGCGAAGGACCTCGCTCAGCACCGAGGGCCGATCACTCACTAACCCGTCGACACCGAGATCCACCAGTCGATGCATCTCCTCGGCTTCGTTGACGGTCCAGACGTGCACCGCCACGCCCGTGCGGTGGGCGGCCTCGACGAACGGCTCGGTCACCACGTCGATCGGTCCGTACCGCGAGGGAACCTGCAACGCCACAACCGGGGGTACGGCCGGTGACGGCTCGAGGTGTGAGAAGTAGAAGGCAGCGACCTCGTTGGTGGCGGCCGACGTCGCCACGCCCGGCGCGAGCGAGCGGAAGCGCTGAATCGCCTCATCGTGAAACGACGCCACGATCACCGAGTCGGCGATCTCGAGGCGACGGAGCTCATCGAAGAGCAGCGCCTCGTACGGCTCAACGTCGGGATCGCTGCGCTTGATATCGAGGTTCAACAGCACGCCGGGCCAGGCCACCGCGACCTCCTCGAGCGTCGCGACACCGTAGTCGGCGATCGGCCGGGGCGCGGCCGCGGTCGCGGTACTCCTCCGGTGCACGCCCGGGCGTGACGACGTCGCCGTCGATGAACCAGTACGCGTTGTCCATGTTCGCGAGTTCGGCGAGCGTCAGGCTCGCGATCTCGCCGTGGTGGTTCGTGGTCCGCTCGACCGTGTGATCGTGACACACGACGATCGCGCGGTCCTTCGTCGCGTGCACGTCGAGTTCGATGGCGGTTGCGCCGACGTCGAGGGCGTGCTCAATCGCCGCGAGGGTTGATGAGGGTCCCTCGTAGGAGCCGCCCTGGTGCGCGAAGGCGATGACCCGTCGCTCGATCCATCGGCTCACTTCGCCGGAAGACCTTGCGGGTAGAGCTTGAGGCGCATCCGATGCTCAAGGTAGAAGGCGAGACCGGGCACGAACCCCGCGAAGAGCATCGCCCCAAGGTAGAGGGCGTTGAGTCGAAACCGCGTGACCAGGTTGAAGCACATGATCATGTAGATCGGGTAGATCACGATGCCGTGCCCGATGCCGAGCACCTTCACGAACCAGTACATGTGCTTCCAGAGTGTGAGATCCACGGTGTGCAGGAAGAGGATGACGAACAGGATGAGGAGGGTCGTGCCGGTCACGAACGACAGGGCGCGGTAGCGCCGGAACGTCGCCTCCACTAGTGGCCCCAGAGGCGCTTCTTCGGTACGTCCGTGAGGCTCGGCGAGGTGGTCGTTGTAGGCGGCGAGGACCGGATCCTCCTCACTCACCGCGCTGGCGCGCGCCGCTTGAGCCTCGGCGCGCATCTTCTCCTCGTACGCGCGACGTTCCTGCTCTTTCTGCTCGGTGTCTTCTCCATGTTGAGCATCGAGTACCAGGCGAGGACGCCGAGCAGGCCGATGACCGGCCACTCGATGGAGTAGAGGTAACTCAGCGCGTTGCCCTGGACCGCGCGACCAACCTGCCACCACGCCGCCGCCAGGCAGAGCGCGATCCAACAGATGAGGGCGACGTGCAGGCCCATCGCTCGAAGCGAAAGGTACTTGCGACGCACGCGGCCATCCTACCCAGGCGAATCCGAATTTTTACTCCCGTACAATGGTCGCGTGCCCCTGTTGTTCACCGTGCCGTTCTCTTGGCACCATCTCAACCAATGGGACCTCGGGGTACTGCCGATCATCCTCATGCTCTGCGCGGGATTGATCTATTTCCAGTACGTCCGACGCGCCCCCGAATGGCCACGGAACCGTGCGGTCTGCTTCGCGCTTGGATTGATCGTCACCTTCATCGCGACCCAGTCCATCGTCGGCGCCTACGACATGGAGTACTTCAGCGACCACATGATCCAGCACCTCTTGCTGATCATGGTGGCGGCGCCGTTGTTCGCGCTCAGCGCACCGCTCGATCTCGCCTACGCGGTCGGCAGCGACACCATTCGCCGGTGGCTCGACAGCAAGTTCATGGCTCGACTCACCCACCCCCTCGTCGCCTTCGCCGCCTACTTCGTCTTCATCCCGGTGACGCACCTGACCGGGCTCTTCAACTTGATGATGCAGCACGAGTGGGTCCATCACCTCGAGCAGGTGGGCTTTCTCCTCGTCGGCTACCTCTTCTTTCGTGCGGCCTTCGGGATCGAACGCGGCGTCAAGCTGCACCCGGGTCTGCGTCTCGTGTACGTGATGGCGGCGGTGCCGGTCGACACCTTCACCGGCCTCGTGCTCTCGATGTCGTCGACGGTCCCCTACAACAGCTACCTCGCGATGGCACCCGGTGGATCAACCAGAGCCTCCGTGCTCGCGAACGTGCACCTCGGCGGCGCCATCATGTGGATCGGCGGCGACGCGCTGATGCTGCTCGCCTGCATCCCCATTTCGATCATGTGGGTCAGGTGGGAGACCGTCCGGACCCGCGAACTCGACGCACTCCTCGACGCGCAAGGTATCTAGAGAAGTCCAGCCGAGATACCGAGCTCCTCGAGGTCGGTCTCGGGACGCGCGCCGAGGTGGGTAATGATCTCCCCCGCGCACAGCGAGCCCAGCTCGGCGGCCTCGACGGGATCAGCGCCGAGGGCGAGCCCGTAGAGGAAGCCCGAGGCGAACATGTCGCCCGCACCGTTTTGATCCACGACGTGTTCGACCTCGATCGCCGGCACGCGCACGACACCCGCGACGGTCGCGACGTCAGCGCCAGCCGGTCCGCGCGTGACGACGGCAAGCATGCCGAGCTCGTCGAGCGCCGCGAAGGCCCGCTCGAGCGTCGTCGTACTGGAACAGCGAGAGGACCTCGGTCTCGTTGGCGAGCAGCACGTCGACGTCGTTCGTCACCAGTTCGAGGAAGTCGCGACGATGTCGATTCGACGCAGAACATGTCCGAGAGCGAGAGCGCGACCATCGAGTCGTAGTCGTGCGCGAAGTTGACCACCTTGCGGATCGACTCCTTCGCCGGCGGCAGGTCGAAGAGGTAGCCCTCGACGTAGGTGATCTCCGAGCGGGCGATTAGGTCGTCGCGAATATCGTTCACGTTCAACTTGTTGGACGCGCCAAGGTAAGTCGCCATCGTGCGCTGCGCGTCGGGCGTGATGAACACGTGGCAGCGGCCGGTCGCGCCCTCACCGGGCCCCGCCACCGCGAGGTCGAGTTCCACGCCGAGGGTGGCGAGGTCGTGGCGGAAGCGTTCGCCGAACTCGTCGTCGGCGACCTTGCCGATGTAGCCACAGGTGCCGCCGAGCGCGGCGATCCCCGCGATCGAGTTGGCGACCGAGCCGCCGGACATCTCAATGGTCGGTCCCATCGCGTCGATAGAAGGTATCGAGTTGGTCCTCTTCGATGAGCGCCATCGCCGCCTTCACGAGGCCGAGTTCGGCGTACACGTCGCGATCGTCGCGCGTGATGATGTCGAGCATGGCGTTGCCGATGCCGGTGACGGCGAGGCGATGGGGACCCGGTTTTACACGCAGCGAAACCGGCGTTGGCGGAACTGTCACTTAGCGAGCGTAGAAGATTTCGTTCTAATGTGGCGATATGACCACTCCAAAGAACCCCTACCGTCTCGCCCGAAGTGTCCTTCCGTCGGCCTACCGCATCTTCCTCACCCCCGACCTCGACGCCGCGACCTTCGCCGGACGGGTCGAGATCGACGTCGACGTCGACGAGCCCGTCAACGAACTCACCATGCACGCCCTCGACCTCGAGCTCGGCGCCGCCACCCTCTCCTCAGACGGGACGAGTTACCGCTCGCTCGAGCATCGTTTCGACGACACCTACGAGACCGTCACCTTCGTCTTCGACCGCGAACTGCCAACCGGCCCGGCGGTCATCGAGATCGCCTTCGACGGCATCCTGAACGACCAGCTGCACGGCTTCTACCGCTCAACGTTCACCGACGACAAGGGCACCGCCCACGTGATCGCCACCACCCAGTTCGAGAACACCGACGCCCGGCGCGCGTTCCCCTGCTTCGACGAGCCCGCCTTCAAGGCGACGTACCAAGTCAACCTCACCGTCCCGAGCCACCTTGGCGCCTACTCCAACTCGCCGATCGCGACCGACACCGACCTCGGCAACGGCCTGCGCGCGGTCAGCTTCACGCCCACCATGAAGATGTCGACGTACCTCGTCGCCTTCGTCGTCGGACCGTTCGAAGAGACCGAGACCGTCGACGTCGACGGCGTCCCGCTGCGCGTCGTCTACCCCCTCGGCAAGGCGCAACCTCACCGCCCTCGCCCTCGAGGCCGGCGCGTTCGCGCTGCGCTTCTTCGCGCGACTACTTCGACATCCCCTACCCGGGCGACAAGCTCGACATGATCGCGATTCCCGACTTCGCCCAGGGCGCGATGGAGAACCTCGGCTGCATCACGTACCGCGAAGCCAGACCTCCTCATCGACCCGGCGACCGCCTCACTCGCCGAGAGTCGAGCGCGTCGCCGAGGTGGTCGCCCACGAGATCGCCCACATGTGGTTCGGCGACCTCGTCACCATGGAGTGGTGGGAGGGCATCTGGCTGAACGAGGCCTTCGCGACGTTCATGCAGATCCTCTGCATCGACGCGATTCCGCCCCGAGTGGAACATGTGGCTGAGCTTCGTCATCTCGACGCGACATCGCGCTGCAGATCGACGGACTCCACTCCACGCGTCCGATCGAGTACGCCGTCATCTCCCCCGACGACACTCGCGGCATGTTCGAGCCACTCACCTACGAAAAGGGCGGGCGGCGTCCTGCGCATGCTCGAGCAGTACCTCGGCGCCGAGTCCTTTCGCGACGGCATCCGCCACTACCTCACGAAGCACAGCTACGCCAACACCCGCACCACCGACCTCTGGGACGCCATCGAGGAGGTGTCGGGCCAGCCGGTGCGCGACGTCATGGACACCTGGATCCTCCAGGGCGGCGTACCCGCTCGTCACCTTCACCAACGGACGAACTCGTTCAGCAGCCCTTCGCCTACGGAAAGTCCGGTGGCGAAAGCTCCATCGGTTCGACGTGGCTCGTGCCGGTGCTGACGCGATCGCTCGAACGGTGCCGAACGAAGTCGTCACCTCCTCGCTGACGCCGCCATCAGCCGTCATCGACGCCGCTGCCGGTCGTCGTGAACGCTGGTGGCTCGGGGGTCTTTCGCTCCCGCTACGGCCAGGCCGAGCTGTCGGCACTGCTCAAGCGCCTGGACGAGCTCGACGAGCTCGAGCGCGCGACACTCGTCGCGGACAACTGGGCGCTGCTGCTCGGCGGGCTGATCCACGTGGAAGGATTTCTACGCCATTGCGCGCGGACTCGGACCCGAGGACGAGCCGACGCCGTGGCTCACGGTCGCCAGTGCCGTGGACTACGTCAAGCGCGCCCTCGTCCCCGAGCAGATGGAGAACCTCGCTCGGACAGGTGCGCGATCTCTTCGAGCCGCAGTTCGCTCGACTCGGCTGGGACCCCGTTCCCGGTGAGAGCGAGCTCGCTCCCCAGGTGCGCGCCACCGTGATCGGTGTGCTCGGCACCGTGGGTCGTCATAAGGCGATCCGTGCCGAGGCCGTGCGGCGCTTCGAGGCCGGTGAGGTCGACGGCGACCTCGCTAACGCGATCCTTCGCGTCGTTGCGTGCCAGGACCGTCCCGGCGACTACGAGACCTTCCTTGAGCGCTACCGCCACGCGACGACTCCCCAGACCGAGCAGCGCTATCTTGCGCGTCGCCCTGCCGGAGTTCAGCGAGGCGCGCGTCGCCCTCGACGCCGCGGAGAAGTGCTTCAGTGAATTCCGCAGCCAGGACGCGGCGCTCGCGCTCGGGATGCTGTCGACGCAACGAGACGACCGGGCCGGCGGTGTGGCGCTACTTCACGAGCGCGCTGGGACGACGTCGAACGCGAAGTTCCCGCTCAACACGATGTACTACATCGCCCTCGGGCGTGCCGACCTTCATCAAGGACGAGCGCGTCGCCGATGAGGTCGAGGCGTTCCACACCAGCCATCCGCTCGTCGGGCGAGCAGCGGGATCGAACAGTAGATCGAGCGGATGCGCGTGGGTCTCACCTTCGCCGCGGCGATGCGACGAACAGTTCTGACGACCTCGATGAACGTCGGGACGTTTCTCGGCATCTTCGCCCTGATCTTCGTCCTCGAGCTACCGGACAAGACGATGATCGCGACCATCGTCATGAGCACGCGCGCGCGTCCCTCGTCGATCGTGATCGGCGCCTCAGCCGGCTTCGTCCTCCAGATGGGCATCGCCGTCGGCGCGGGCGGGCTCTTGACCTTGTTGCCGGCGCACGTGAAAGGACGCCGTCGTCGCCGCGCTCTTCCTCGGTGGCGCGGCGTACCTGTTCTTCTGCCCGAGTCCGCAGCCGAGGCGAAGGCGAGCGCGAGGCGCGATGAGCGAGCGGCCCGACAACGCGCTGGCGCGAGGTCGTGACCGCCTTCGTCGGTCATCTTCGTGGCGAGTTCGGCGACCTCACCCAGATTCAGGCCGCCAACTTGACGCCAAGACCCACCAGCCGCTCGAAGTCTTCATCGCCGCCGTCCCTCGCCCTCATCGGCGTGTCCTTCCTCGGCGCCTACGGGGGCCGGGCCCTCCAACGCGTGCTGCCGTTGCAAGTCGGATCCGTCGAGGCGGCGGCCTCGTCTTCGCTGGACTCGGGCTCTACACGCTTCATCACGATCGTTCACCTCGTGACCCGCGCGCGACGAACTCCTCGCCCTCGCCGAGTCGACGAAGGGCTTCATGCCCCGCGACGAGGGCCTCGCGCTCTACGACTTCGCGCTCGAGCATCGGCGAACGCCCCACGCGGGCACGTGGCTCGAGATCGGCGCCTGGTGCGGCAAGTCCACGCTCTACCTCGGCGCCGCGGCCGAAGCGACCGACTCGGTGCTCTACTCGCTCGACCACCACCACGGCAGTGAGGAGAACCAGGAGGGCTGGGAGCACTTCGACCCCACCCTCGTCGACCCGGCCGACGGTCGCCTCAACACGCTGCCTACCTGGCAGCGCACCGATCGCCGAGGCGCGTCTCGAAGACGACGGTCGTCGGGCTCGTCGGACCCTCGAGTGTCGTGGCGGCGCACTTCGCCCAGCCGCTCGACCTGCTCTTCATCGACGGCGGCCACGGCGCACGACGTCGCGTGGGCCGACTACGAGGCGTGGACGCCGAAGGTCGCGCGTCGGAGGACTGCTCCTCATCCACGACGTCTTCGAAGACCCGACCGACGGCGGTCGGCCGCCCTACGAGATCTACCTCGCCGCGCTCGAGAGCGCGTCGCTTCAGTCGAGCGCACCGAGTGCGGTTCGCTGCGCGCGCTAACGCGCGTCGCGCTAGGGCCAGCGGGCAGCCCGGCTCGGCGCAGGTCGAGCGGCATCGGCAGCGAGTTCGCCGTGGCGGAACAGCCCGGCTGCCGCCGACGAAGAGGTCAGCGCGTCGGCCGCGAGGATGATTGCCGCCGCGGTGTAGGACGTCGTCTCGCGATCGGGGAACGTCACGCGCTCGGGGTAGGCGATGCCGGTCCAGTACGCGCCGTCGTCGCGCCGGTGACGGCCGGTGGTGGCGAACAGTTCGAGCGCCTCGCCGGTGCGTCCGAGCGCGTCGAGGGCGAGCACGCACTCGGCGGTCTCGGCCGCGGTCACCCAGTCGCTCGTCGACACGCAGCGCACGCCGAGCCCGTCCATGACGTGGCGCTCCCACGCGTCGGCGAGGCGTCGTTCGCCCGCGTCGCTCTCGCAGCGCGCCCGAGAAGATCGGGTAGTACCAGTCCATCGCGAACTCGTTCTTCGGCGCGAAGGCGCCCGGGTGGTGGGCGACGGCGTGGCCGAGTCGCGCCGGCCGCGAGCTCCCACGCGGGCCGCGCGACGTCGAGCCGCTCGGCGAGCGCGACGCCGCAGCGCAGCGAGTGGAAGATCGACGACGACCCGGTGAGCAAGGCGTAGCTCTCGGGCGGCCCTGCGCGTCGAGCGACCACGCGATCGTGCCGTCGTCGAGCTGCCAGCGCAGCACGAACTCGAGGGCGCGCTCGACGACCGGCCAGAGCTCGACGCACGAAGTCGACGTCGCCGGTCGCGACGCAGGTAGTGGTACAGCCCGGCCGCCACGTAGGCGCAGACGTTCGTGTCGAGGCGCGCGTCCTTCACGTGGTCGCCGAGGTAGTAGTTGAACCAGCTGCCGTCGCCGAGTTGCGTCGTCGGCGAGCCACCGGTAGGCCGCCTGCGCCTCGCACCCCGTAGCCGCTCACCGTGAGGGCCATCGCCGCCTCGACGTGGTTCCACGGGTCGCAGTGGCCGCCGTCGAACCACGGGACGAGCCCGCTCGCGCAGCTGCAAGTGACGCGAGGTGACGCGCGCGCTCGGCGCGATCTCGTCGCTCGAGAGCACGCCGGGCACGCCGCCGAGCGTGTCGAGCGTCGTACGTCACGTCTGGCTTCTCCAGGTAGACGACGATCGACTTGCCCATGACCGGCGACGAGGACGCGTTCGGCGTAGCGCGTCGGGCACGGCGCCTTCATGATGTCCCACACGAGGAGCCGGTGGTAGAGCTTCACGAGCTTGTGGTCCTCGTTCGTCGTGCCGACGAAGCACTTGCAGCCACCAGTAGGGACTGTGCAGCCCGTGGGCGTAGTGGTGCCCGGTAACGACGAGCCCGTCGAGCGCAGCCGCTCGATCGAGGACCGAGCGACGGTAGATGCGGATGTGGCCGCCCGGCACGTTGTGGTACTCGTCCGAGAGCGCCCAGTTGACGAGCTCGGGTCCGAAGCGCGGCACGGTCACCGCCATCGTCCCGCCCGGGCGAAGAACGCGGGCGAGCTCGCGCATCGCGCCCACGTCGTCGGGGATGTGCTCGAGGACCTCCGAACAGATCACCCGGTCGAAGGCCGCGTCGGGGAACGGCAGCGCGCAGGGCGTCGCCCTGAACGACGGCCGTCGTGCGCGTCGCCGCGTCGAGCTCGCCCGCGTCGACCATGGCGGCGAACATCGCCGCCACGCCCGTCGACCTCGTCGCGCCCGGCGTCGAGCGCCACGACGTCGCGCGCCGCGGCGCGCCGCTTCGAACGCGTGGCGACCGAACCCGCAGCCGAGGTCGAGCACCGCGTCGCCGCGTCGCGAGGCCGAGCCGCTCGTACGTGGCGGTCAGCATTAGTCGAAGATCACCGAGTCCGGCAGCGGTTCGCCGCGCGAGGATCGCGTCGTAGCAGGCGGCGGTTCCGCGCGCCGTCACCTGCCAGGTGAAGCGCTCCATCACCCGTCGCCGACCGTCCGCGCCGAGGCGCGCGCGCAGCGTCGGCGTCGTCGAGCAGGCGCCCGATCGCGGCCACCAGCGCCTCGGGGTTGTTCGGCTCGACGAGCAGCCCGGTCTCACCGCTCACGCCGACCACCTCGGGCAGCGCGCCGCCGGTCGTCGCCACGACCGGCACGCCGCAGCTCATCGCCTCGATCGCCGGCAGCGAGAAGCCCTCGTAGAGGCTCGGGACGATCGCCACCTCGGCCTCGCCGTAGAGTCGAGCGAGTTCTTCGTCGCTCACGCCCGGTGATCGTCGTCACGAGTCGCCGAGTCCGAGGCGCTCGATGCGCGCGCGCGACACGGCCCTTCGGTCGCGGCTGGCCGATGACGATGAGGTCGATGTCGCGCTCGACGCGCAGCTTGGCGATCGCTTCGAGGAGCGGCACGAGGCCCTTCATCGGCACGTCGCTGCGACGAGGTGACCATGAGGCGGCCCTTGCTGCTTGACGACGTCGTCGTAGGGCCGAAAGACCGTGTGGTCGACGCCGACCGGCACGACGGTGAGCCGCTCGAGCGGCACGCTGCATCTGGGCGTTGATGTCGACCTTGGAGTTGTGCGAGACCGTGAGCGACGGCCGGCAGTCGCTTCGCGACGCGCACCTGCATGCGAAGAAGCCGAACCAGCGCCGCGTGCGCGTATCGCTGCCACGAAGGTCTCGGCGTGATCCAGCGCGATGGATCGGTCGACGGTGATCGGGTGGTGCAGCGTCTCGAGCAGCGGCCAACCGTCGTCGGTGCAGCTGCCAAGATGCCCCGGACCCAGGCACTGGTTGTCGTGGACGATGTCGAAGTCGCCGCGACGCTGCGGCGAGGATCTTCTCGATCCGCAGCGAGTACGCCAGCGGGCTCACCGAAGCCGCCGGTCATCATGATCGCCGAACTCGGCGAGGTCGGCGAACGAGGTGAACTCGGAGCGGGCCGGGATCCGAAACGGGTCGGGGTCGCGGTAGAGGTCGAGGCCGCGCACGGGGGTGAAGCCCACGCCCTCGTCGAGCTCCGGCCACGGCGGACCCGCGAACACCTCGACGCTGTGGCCGAGGTCGACGAGCTCGCGCGTCAGGTGGCGGGTGTAGACGCCCTGGCCGCCGCAGCGCGGGTTGCCCCGGTAGATGAGGAAGGCGACGCGGTACTTCCCTGGGGCCGGCGGACGCGCGCTCACTCGTTCGGGCAGGGCGATCGTCTTCGGCGCGCGCCCAGGACGCCCTGCGTCGCGGCGATGGTCTCGGCGAGGGAGCGGGACACGGGGCAACTTTCTAGGTGACGCGGTCCTACCATTCTCGCCGAATTCGCCAATGGGGCACAAATGTCGCGGAACTGCTCAGAGATCGCGTTGAGTACGCTGCCAGGTATGGACCTCACCTACCCCCCCGAGACCGACCCCTTCCGCAAAGAGATTCGCGCCGTGGCTCGAGGAGAACCTGCCCGACGGCT
Organism: uncultured Acidimicrobiaceae bacterium; assembly: GCA_963823815.1. GTDB lineage: Bacteria > Actinomycetota > Acidimicrobiia > Acidimicrobiales > RAAP-2 > RAAP-2. The sequence continues at coordinate 511,451 of CAWGMU010000002.1, read as the reverse complement.
GGTTCGACGACGGGCTTCTCGATGACGCCCGAGGAGCGCCGCGCACTTCAATGAGAGCTGGACCGAAGAAGCTCTTCGCCGGGCGGCTGGATCTGCGCCGGCTGGCCCGTCGAGTACGGCGGCAAGGGCCTGCACGCTTGATGGACCAGGTCGTCCTGAACGAGGAGTTCGCCAAGGCCGACGCGCCGCTGCGCGCGGACTTCTTCGGCGACACGCTCGTCGGCCCGACGATCCTGCAGTGGGGCACGGACGAGCAGAAGCGCGAGTTCCTCCCGGGCATCCTGCACGGGCACGATCACCTGGTGCCAGGGCTTCTCCGAACCGAACTCGGGTTCGGACCTCGCGAGCTCTGAAGACGCGCGCCGTGCTCGACGGCGACGAGTGGGTCATCAACGGCCAGAAGGTCTGGACGACCCAGGCCCAGTACGCCGACTACGTCTTCCTCCTCGCGCGCACCGACCCGAGCGCCCCGCAGCACGCGGGCATCAGCTATCTGCTCGTTCCCGATGCGCCAAGCCCGGCGTCGAGGTGCGTCCGATCACCCAGGTCGACGGCTCGGCCGAGTTCAACGAGGTCTTCTTCACCAACGCGCGCTGCCCGAAGGACAACGCCGTCGGCGGCGTCAACAACGGTTGGAAGGTCGCTATGACGACGCTCGGCTTCGAGCGGGGATCCTCGGCGACCACGAGCTACCGACGGTTCCTCAAGGAGTGGGAGTCGATCGTCGCAGAGGCGAGACGCGTCGGGCAAGGACCGACGACGCGCTCGTGCGCGACGCGCTCGTGCGGTCCTGGGCGAAGGTGAAGATCATGGAGATCAACGGCTACCGCTCGCTCACCGACGCGCTCAACGACACGCACCACGCCGCGTTGCTCGGCGCGTGCAACAAGATGTTCTGGTCCGAGGCGCACCGCGACACGATGGAACTCGCCATGGACATCCTCGGCATGGAGGCGCAGATCCTCACCGGCACCGGACCGATCGAAGGTGCGACCGGCCCGCTACATCGCGGCCGTGCCGACTACCCGGTCTCCGAGCTGCAGGCGATGTTCTTCTTCGCTCGCTCCGAGACCATCTGGGGCGGCACGGCGGAGATCCAGCGCAACATCGTCGGCGAACGGGCGCTCGGACTTCCGAAGGAACCGAAGGTCGCTGCCGGCTAGACCGACTGGAGTACCCGCGCGGCGAGCACGTCACGCCGCTGTCGCAACAGCAGTGCCACACCGGTCAAGATGGCGAACCCGCCACCCATGAAGATGCCGAGACGCGGGTCCGACAACGACACCACCAGTCCGACGAGCGGCGCGCCAATCGGCGTGGTGCCGAGGAAGGCGATGCTGTAGAGGCTCATGACCCGTCCGCGCATCTGCTCACTCGAGTTGAGCTGCAGCAGCGAGTTCGCCGTCGCGATGACGGCGATCGAGGAGGCGCCGGTAGGGATCATGGCGATCTCAGCGAGGATGATGCTCGGCGAGAACGCGACGAGCGACATGAAGATACCGAAGCTGAGCATGAGCAGCGCCAGCATCTCGGGCGTCGGACGAGATCGGCGGGCGACGAAGAGCCCGCCGATCACCGCGCCGAGTCCCATGGCCCCCATCAAGACGCCGTAGTGGGTCGCTGAGGTCGAGTGAAAGGTCCGCGTCGCGAAGAGCGGGAGCGTGACCGTGAAGTTATAGGCGAAGGTGCCCACGACGGCCACCGAGAGGATGACGTCGCGCAGCAGCGGCGAGGAGAACGCGTAGCGAAGGCCGAGGCGCAACTGCCCCTTCTCGCGCTCGACGGTCCGCATGGGCAGGAAGGCCGCTCGGTCCATCAAGACGAGGGCGATCAGCACCGCGACGAAGGAGCCGGCGTTGGCGAAGAAGCACGCCGCCGTGCCGACGAGGGCGATCATGCCCGCGGCGATGCCGGGGCCGATAAGCCGACCGGAGTTCATCAACACCGAATTGAGACTCACGGCGTTGGCGATGAGGTCGCGCCCCACCATCTCTTGGACGAAAGCCTGGCGCGCGGGCACGTCGAAGAGGTTGACGAAGCCGAGCCCGAGGGCGATCGCGTAGACGCTCTCGACGCTCACGTGGTGTGTGCTCACGAGGATCCCGAGCAGCAGCGCCAGGAGGCCGGCCGTGCTCTGAGTGAAGTAGAGGATACGACGCTTCTCGTGGCGGTCGGCGACAAGTCCTCCGTACGAGCCGAACAGCAGCATCGGCACGTACTGCAGGGCGACGGCGACACCGAGGTCGACCGCCGATCCGGTGAGCTGCAGAACGAGCCAGCCCTGAGCGAGCGACTGCATCCACGTGCCCGAGACCGAGATCAACTGACCGATGAAGTAGAGCCGAAAGTTGCGAACGCGCAGGGCGGCGAACGTACGTGAGGGTCCGTGATTCATGAGGCTCATCAGTCTTCGAGCAACTTCTCGAGGAAGGTCGCCAGCTCCTCTGCCCGGCGCTGGTCGTTCACCGAAAGCGCGACGAGCTTTCGTTCGAGGAACTCGGTCTTGCGTTGACGAATGGTGCCGAGTTCGCGTCGTCCAAAGGGGGTCAGCCGCACGCGCGTGCTTCGTCGATCGAGCGGATCGGCGTGCGTAGCGATGAGACCGCTCCTTTCCATGTCCTTGACGAGCTTCGTCACCGAGGGCGGCTGGATCTGCTCGGCAATGGCGAGGTCGCCAAGGGAGGGACTCTCGAGCTTGTCAATGGAGGCCAGGATGGACGCCTGCGCGGGCGAGACACCGCCGAGCGCGGAGTAACGCAGCTTTCGGTTCATCCGGGTGATCGCCCGACGGAGGCGGGCTGCAGTTTCGTTGGTGGTCGTATTCATTAGTTCGTTTAACTAAATTATAGCACCTCACTCCCCCGACGGACCACCCGTGCGCAGCCGGCCGTTACGCTCAGATGAGCCGAACGGAGTTCTCTCGGAGGAAGTCGTGTATAACGTTCCCAACCAGGAAGGCAAGCTCGCTATCGTCACCGGGGCCAACTCCGGCACCGGCGAGGAGGTCACTCGGCGCCTCGCCCAGGCCGGTGCCAGCGTCGTGATGGCCGTGCGCTCACTCGAGAAGGGTGAGGAGGCCCGGGCGGGGATCCTCGCGCAACTCCCGAAAGCGCAACTGACGCTGCGGCACCTCGATCTCGCCGCCCTCTCGTCGGTCAAGTCCTTCGTTGACGAGACCCTGGCGGTCGACACGCCGGTCGACATCCTCGTGAACAACGGCGGCGTCATGGCCCCGCGCAAGCGCGTCGGCACCGTCGACGGCTTTGAGCTGCAGTTCGCCACCAACTTTCTCGGGCACTTCGCGCTCACGCTGGGACTCCTGCCACTGCTGCGCGTCGCGGCGGGGCCGGTCGTGTGCACCGTGAGCAGTCCGATGGCGGCGTTCGGTTCCCTCCACTTCGATGACCTGCAGTGGCAGCGGCACTACCGCCCCTACCCCGCCTACGCGCAGTCCAAGTTGGCCGATCTCTTGTTCGCCCAGCAGCTGGCGCGCTTCGCCAGCCAGCGGCGGTGGGACCTGATGAGCAACGCGGCGCACCCCGGCTTCGCGCGAACCAACCTCCTGGACGCGGGCGCGAACCTCCACCGCGTGCAGCCGTGGCGCAAGCCGTACAACGCCGTCGCCCATCTGTTCTCCCAACGGGTCGAGTCCGGTGCCGAGCCACTGCTCTACGCCGCGACGAGCCCCGACGCACTGAACGGCGCGTACTACGGACCGAGCCGGTTCTTTGGCCTCGTCGGTCCGACGACGCTCGCCAAAGTGCCCCGCGGCGCGCAGGGCGTCGAGAAGGCGGAGCGGCTCTGGCGCGTCGCCGAGGAACTGACGGAGCTCCGTCTGCCCGACGACGACGCCAGCTGACTAGAGCTGGCGGTACCGCGGCACGTAGGCGCCGGTACCGAGCAAGGCGGAGTCTTCGGGATCCATCGACTCGTCGAGGCCGCCGAGCACCTCGGTCACCCAGGGCAGGCGGTCCATGAGGATCCGCGTCACCCCGCCCTTCAGCGTGTCGGTCGAGATGGCGCAGCTTGAACAGGCGCCGCCCAGCTGGACCTCGACGACGCCACTCTCGACGTCGCAACGCACGAGCACCAGGTCGCCGCCGTCGGCTTGCACCGAGGGACGCATCAGGTCGAGCAGCGCGTTGAGCGCGCTGAGCCGAGTTGCTCGTTCCTGATCGGAGAGTTCCACCACTCCATTCTGCCGCGAAATCGACATGCCGTGCCCGCAGAGACGCCCTCACTACGATGGGGCGGATGCAGGGGTCCGGGCCGATAGTCACTGTCGACGACATCGACCTCTCCGACGTGGAGTTCTGGAAGCGCCCTTGGGACGAGCGCGACGCGGCCTTCACGCTGCTTCGCCGCGAGCGCCCGATCGGTCACTACGCGGAGCCCGACCTCGAGCCCTCGGTGATTGAGTTCCCGAAGGGCGCGGGCTACTACGCGCTCACCCGCTACGCCGACGTCGCGGAGGTCTCGCGCCGACCCGACGTCTTCCTCTCCGGGCACGGGTCCGTTACGATGTTCGACCTACCGCCCGAGATGGTCGAGTACTTCTCGGGCATGATCTCGACCGACAATCCCCAGCACGCGCGCCTGCGCCGGATCGTCTCGAACGCCTTTAACCCACGCCACGTCCGCGCGGTCGAGGAGTCGATCGAGCGCGTCGCCCAAGAGATCATCGATAAGGCCCGCGAGCACGGCACCGGCGACTTCATTACCGACGTCGCCGCGCCGTTCCCGCTCCAGATCATCTGTTCGATGCTGGGGGTTCCCGAGAGTGAGTACGTCACGGTCCTCCGGTGCTCGAACGTCATCCTCTCCAACGGCGACCCCGACTTCGTGCCCGCGGGCACCGACCCGGTGCTCGCGTTCCTCGACGCGGGCGCGACGCTCCTCGGGATCATGGAGGAGATCGGCAAGTACCGCGTCGACCAACCGATCGACGACATCACGAGCGCTCTCGTCAACGCCGAGATCGAGTCGGAGAAGCTGACCCAGCAAGAGCTGGCGTCGTTCTTCGTCCTGCTCGTGACCGCCGGCAACGAGACGGTGCGCACGGCCATCGCTCACGCGCTCTACACCTTTGAGCGTTTCCCCGAGCAGCGCCGCCGCCTCGCCGAGGACTTCGAGCCGCTCGCCCGCACGGGAGTCGACGAGATCGTGCGCTGGGCGTCACCCGTGACTTGGATGCGTCGCACGCTCGCCAGCGACTACGCGCTGTCGGGGGTCGACCTGCGCGCCGGCGAGCACGTGGTCATGTTCTACAACTCCGCCAATCGCGACGAGGACGTGTTCCCCGAACCCTTCACCTTCGACGTCGCCCGCACGCCCAACGACCACTACGGGTTCGGGGCCCCGGGACCGCACTTCTGCCTCGGGGCTCACCTCGCGCGGCAAGAGCTCACCGTGATGTGGCGCAAACTCTTTGACCAGCTGCCCGACATCCACGCGACCGGCGAGCCCGTACAACTCGCGGCAAGTCTCATCAACGGAGTGAAGCGGCTGAGCTACGCCTTCTAGCGCTAACGCGCGGCCACGGCCTCGTCGAACACCCGCAGCGCCCGAGGTCCCCACACCGTTCCGGGACCGCCGTTCATCGAGATGGCAACTCCGATCGCCTCGGCCACCTGCTGGCGGGTGACTCCGGCGCGGACGCAGCCGCGGGCGTGAGCGACCATGCAGCCGTCGCACTCGCGGGTGACAGCGATCACGAGTGCCAGCAGCTCCTTCACCCCGGTCGAGAGCTCGCCCGCCTTCATCGCGGCGCTCGACATCGTCGCGTAGCCGTGCAAGACCTCTGGGATGAGCCCCTGCAGCTCCTGCGAGGGCCCGCGAAGTTCCTCTCGAATCTCGTCCATCTTGTCCATGCCCACCTCCTTTGCGCAGCGTAGCGACCGCGCGCCGCTGCTCATCGAGCACCGCGCTCGCCCGACTGACGTCGCTAGGGGCGCGGATCGATCGGCGTGAGGTCGCCGAGGCCCGCGATGACAGACTGACTTCGCCGAGGCCCGCGAAGTCAGTCTGTCATCGCGCCGACGGCCGGAGAACTAGCCGAAACGCCCCTCGATGTAGTTGAGTGTCCGCTCGTCGTCGGGGTCACTAAAAATCTTCGTCGTCGGCCCGAACTCGATGAGCTCGCCGGCCCGATCCTCACCCATCAAAAGGAAGGCGCAGTCGTCCGAGACGCGCAAGGCTTGCTGCATGTTGTGGGTCACGATAATGATCGTGACGCGATTCTTCAACTCGCCCATCAACGCTTCGATCGCCTGGGTCGAGATCGGGTCGAGCGACGACGTCGGCTCGTCCATGAGGAGAATCTCGGGCTCCACGGCCAATGCCCGCGCAATGCACAAACGCTGCTGCTCGCCACCGGAAAGCGTGACGGCGTGAGCACGAAGTCTCGTGGACACGCTGTCCCAGAGCGCCGACGCCACCAGCGACGATTCCGCGGCCTCGTCGAGCAGCGACTTTTTTCGGATCCCGTTGAAGCGAAGACCCGAAACGACGTTGTCGTAGATCGACATAGTCGGAAAGGGATTCGGGCGCTGAAAGACCATGCCAATCCGGCTACGAAGAAGCGTTGGAGGTATCTCCCCGCTGTAGACCGATACCTCTCCCAGTCGGATCTCGCCCGTCACGACGGCTCCCCGAGTGAGATCGTGTAGACGATTGAGCGCGCGCAACAGCGTCGTCTTACCCGATCCCGATGGACCGATTAGCGAGGTGATCCGGTTCGTTGCCACGTCGAAGGTGGCGTCTCGAACCGCGACTCGGCCATTGAACGAGACGGCTACGTTCGAAAGGGTCATCGCCACGCCCCTTGGCAAAGGGGCCGCGGTCGTCACCGCGGGCTCGACTCGAGTTTCCTCGGTTGCGTCCATTAGTGGCGTCGCTCCCTTCTCATCCTGCTCGAAAGTAGTCGGCTCGAGGTCGTGAGAATCACGACTAGGGCGACGAGGGCGAGCGCGACACCCCACGCGGCGGCGCGCTGGCTCGGGTACTGAGAATTGGCGTAACCAAAGATGAGCATCGGCATGGGCGTCATTGGGTGAAACGGATTCCAGTTCCACAGGTTGGAGATCGTCGGTCCGGCCACCAGCAACACGGGCGCCGTTTCGCCGACCGCCCGAGCTAGCGCCAGGAGAACTCCCGTTAAGACACCCGGCAGCGCGGTCGGCACGATGACCTGGCGAGCAACTCGTGATTCGCGTGCGCCAAGCGCGAGCGCCGCTTCGCGGAGCGAGGTCGGCACGGACCGAAAAGCCAGCTCGGCGGCCTTGGCGATTACCGGCACCATGAGTATCCCCAGCGCAATGACCGCGGCGATGCCGGAATAGGACTTCATCTCAACGACGAAGTACTCGTAGGCGAAGACGCCGAGGAGGATCGAGGGCATTCCGGTCATGATTTCGACCACCGCCCGCAGGAAGTTGGCAGGAGGCGACGTTCCCTCGGCGAGGTAGAGACCAACGATGACCCCTACCGGAACAGCTACCAGCGCCGCCAACGCATCGATGACCAGCGTCGCGGCCACCGCGTTACCGACACCGCCAATGGTGTTCAGACTGATCAGGCTCGGAAGTTGCGGCAGCGACGTGAGGAAGTTCCAGCTCAAGAACCGCGACCCCTTCTGGAGTAGCGCGAAGACGACCGAACCGAGAGGCACCAACGCGATGACGAGGGCCACCCACATCAGACCGACGACGACGCGCGACGTCATGGTGCGACGCGCCAGGCTCTGTGACGCCTTCAGCTGGATGAGCTGGCGCCGCTCGAGAATCGGGTCCGGGGGCAGTCCGACGATGGTTGACGACATCAGTGTGCCACGGCTCGTTTCGTGAGGGCCCGGGCTCCAGCGTTGACCAGTCCCGTAATGATCATCAAGATCACCGCCAGGGCAGCGAGCGCGCTCCCCTCGGATCCGACTGCGTTTCCAAACTCCACCGCGATGATGGAAGCGAGCGTCGCGCCCGAGGAGAAAAGCGAGTGCGGTAACTGCGCGTTTGAGCCGATGACCATCGCGACCGCGATCGTCTCTCCCAGCGCCCGCCCCGTTGCCAGCGCCACCGCGCCGAACAGACCGGTGCGCGCGGTAGGAAGAATGACGCGGAAGAACACCTGTCCACGCGTCGCACCCAATGAAAGCGCACCCTCAATCAGGTCTCCCGGGACCGTGGCGATCACGTCGCGCGACACGGCGACGATCGTCGGCAAAATCATTATTGCCAGCACCATCCCGGCCAACAGGATCCCGAAGCCGTCCTGGGGACCGTTGAAGGGCCACGCGCCACCGGTCAAGTGACTGAGGAACGGTTCCACCGTCTTGATAAAGAATGGCACCATCACGGCGATGCCCCAGAGCCCGTAGACAACCGAGGGTACGGCCGCGAGCAACTCGACGAGCGACGCCAGCGGCGCGCGAATCCGCTGCGGCACTTCGAATTGCAGCCCCAACGCGGACGCGAGTCCCACGGGGACGGCAAAGCACAGCGCGATCGCGGTCGTCGAAAGTGTGTCGACAATGAGCGGCAGACCCCCGTAGGGACCCGTGCCCGCGATCCACGACTTGCCGGTGATGAGATGTATCCCCTGTGAAGTGATGGCGGGCCAGGCCGTCTTGATGATGCTCCACACGAACAGAACGACGACGGCTCCGAAGAACGCGGCTACCGCCCGGAGTACGAACCTGAAGGGACGGTCCGACGTAGTCGAGCGGCGAATCCGCTCGACTACCTCGGGCTGCGGCGCGTGATCGGAGAGCGGCGCCGGGGCCGACCTCGTCATTTCCTGTTCACCCGTCGGCCGCCTTCTGACTAATTCAATGTGAGGGGGGTCTTGTCGTAGGTCAGTGAGGCGATCTGCCGCTCCGCGAGAGCGGTGACGTACGAGGGAAGCGGCACGTAGCCGTTGGACCGGGCGACTACTTGGCCACCCTTGGGCTGCACGCACCAGTCGAGGAACTTGGCGACCATCGTCTCTGAGTTGAGCGAGGCGCTCACCGAGCCGATGGTACCCAGGCCGTTCCAGTCCTGCCGGAGGATCGCCCAGCTGTAGCCGGCGATCGGGTACGAAGTCGCGGTCGTTCCATTAACGATGGAGAACGACGACACCTCGCCGTTGCTGCCCTCCGTGGGCGGCGTCGACGAGAACGCCGCAGCATCGGCCGCCACGCTCGCTGGCGAAATCGCGACCGCCTTGCCCGAGGAGTTGATCACGAGTGCGGAGCTCACGGACGAACCAGTCGCCTTGGCAATCAGCACGTACGCGTACTCGACGTAGCCAATCGTCCCCACCTTGGAGACGACGTCTGACGCCACGCCGGGGTTGCCGTAGCCGCCGATCGCGTTCGACGGGAGTTGACCCTGGTTGAAGGTCGTGCTCGGGTAGACCTCGGTGCCGCTAGCAGTCTCGTACTTGGCGCCATTCGTCGTGTGCAGGTAGTCCGAGAAGATGTAGGACGTGCCCGAGCCATCGGAACGGAACACCGGCGTGATCGAGAGGTTGGGCAGCGCACACTTCCTTGAGACAACGTGGCCCTTCTTGTTTTTCTTGATCACGGCGATCGTCGGGTTCAAGTGGCAGATCAACGCGTTATTCCACTTCGTGACTTTGCCGTCGAAAATGTCCGCGATCACGGCCGACGAGAGGGTCACCGGCGTCTTGTACTTCTTCAACATGGGGAGGTTGTACATCATCGCCTCGCCCCCTAACACGACCGGAATCTGCACGTAGGAATTCAGCGTCGTGGCCGCGCTCGTGTTCGTCAGCAGCGAGGAGTCGAGGTTGGTGCCGTTCACGACCGTGCCCATGGGTACGTCCGACGCGCCAACGGCGTACGTGCCAGCGATGACGCCCTTCTTGCCGGCGGTGGACCCTACAGCTCCGTAACTGGGTATCTGCGTTGGGGCGGCCGAACCGGAAACGTTCGCCGCCTGCGTCTCGAACGTCTGAATGGCCTGCGAGAAGAAGGGGAAGTCGAAGGTCGAGCCGCCAAAGGCCGGTGTCAACGACGCGGCACCGTCGGCCGAGGTGAAGGTGAGATCGCCGGTCAGAGTCGCCGAAGCGCCAGCAGTACCGGCCAGGACAGTTGAGAGGAGGCCAACGGTGGCGATTGCCACGCCAAGCCTGCCTCGAAGGGTCTTCATCATTCTGAACTTTCCTCCTAAAGAAAGTGGTGCCTGAGACGTAAGAACTCAAAGTGAGCACGTTCGCCAGGCAGAAACCTAGGAGTCACAGGTAAACGGACGGTGACGTTGCCGGACGTCCGGGGTTAACTAAAAGAGAAATAAGGAATGACGAATGTCGTCAGTCACAACATGAATCGCGCCAGCCGCACTGCCCGCATCGATAGTGGGCGTGCTCCGGACTGAGCGCGAAGCCGCAGTGAGGGCACTCAACGAGTACCGCCAACGGGCTCGAACAGATCTCACCGACATCCGATAGCCCAGACGGCGGTAGGGATTGGTCCAAAGACATTCATCCATATTGGTCGACGCCACTACCCAATTGGGTGACACCCCGGGGATTTTTCCTTCGGGCGTTCCGATTAGTGGGACGCGCTGAGCTGACCGAGTCGATAGTGCGTGCGACAGAGCACTTGGTAGTGCACCGCGCCGTTGCGGACGTCACCCGTGACGAACTGCGTTCCCTCGCGTGCGACGACGCCGTTGACTACTCGCGCGTTGCAACGGCCCTTCTGCCCGCACCAACACGACGACGTGAGGGGAAGCTCGTGCGACCAGTCGGCGATGGCGAAGAGGCGCGAGGAGGCCGGGAATAGATTGAGCAGAAAGTCGGCCGAGAGTCCAAAGGCGTGGACGTCAACGTCGTGCACGTCGACCAGCTCGGCGAGTTGGTCGACCTGGTCGACGCTCGCGAACTGGGCCTCGTCGATCACAAGGATTCGCACCCTATTCGCGACGAGGCGCTCAATAGCGTCGCCGAGGTCGGTCCCCGGCTCGATCGCTTCGGCGGCGGCCTCGATGCCGATGCGGCTCGTCACCATCCCGTCGTCACTCCGATCCCCAAAGGTCCACAGCGCGACGTCGCGACGACCTTCTCGCAACTGCCAGCAGAGTTGCAAGGCGAGGGTCGACTTGCCCGCGGCCATCGTCCCGTAGGTGAAGGTGAGCTCGGCCATCGGGTCCTCTCGGTCGCCCCACGATACTCCGACGTCGTAGCGACACTTTCAGACGTCGCTGCGCCGCGTCCTACAGTGGCCCCGTGGAACCCGTGCTGCGGACGATCGCCTTCGTGCGAAACGATCGTCGCGACATTGTCGATGACCACTGGGACGACACCGTCTCCACGATCGAATTGGCCGAAGACGTCCCGAGCGCCGCACTGCGTGGGCTCGAGGAGTTCTCTCACGTCGAGATCGTCTTCTTCGCGGGCCTCGCCGAGAACGTCCCGCCGGGCCCGTGGCACCGGCGCCCCCGCGGCAACTCGAGTTGGCCCGACGTCGGTATCTTCGCCCAGCGCAACAAGGACCGGCCGAATCGCCTCATGCTCTCGGTGGTCGCCCTCGAGAGCGTGAACCGTCGTTCTCTCGTCGTGCGCGGCCTCGACGCGATCAACGACACCCAGGTCCTCGACATCAAACCGGTGTACTCCTGGAGCGGACCGCGCGGCGCGGTGCGCGTGGCGCCCTGGAGCGACGAACTTGGGGTCGACTACTTCTAGGTCGCCGCAATGAACGCGACGAGGATCGCCGCAAGTTCGGCGCCCTTCTCTTCCTGCACGAAGTGACCAGCTCCCTCGAGGGTGACGTGGGGCTGGCCCGTCGTGCCGGGCACGACACGCAGGAACTTTCGATCGGCCCCACGCGTAATGGGATCACCGTCAGAAAAACACGTGAGGAACGGCTTCTCGAAGGTGGCGAGTACCGCCCACGCCGCGACGTTGGCGTCGCGGGCCGGGTCGTCGGGTGCGGCCGGCACCAGACGGGGGAACTCACGCGCGCCTTCCTTGAAGGACTCGTCGGGAAACGGCGCGTCGTAGGCGGCGATGACCTCGTCGCTGGGCCGGGTGACGCAGCCGCCCGCGACGATTCGACCGATTGGAAGTTCGGGCGCGTTCTGGCTGTAGTCACGCCAGTCGAGGAACGCGTCGCTGACGGGTTCGTCACCGGTCGGTAGACCGCCGTTGGCGATCGCCACCCGCGCGATGCGCTCGGGGTGTTCGGCAACCAGCCGCAGCCCGATGAGCGAACCCCAGTCCTGACCGAAGAGCGTCGCGGCGCTCACGTCCAACTGTTCGAAGAGCAGTTCGCGGGTCCACTCGACGTGGCGCGCGTACGTGTACTCGAGGCGCGGCGCCGGTTTGTCGGACCGGCCAAAGCCGACGAGGTCGGGCGCGATCACGCGAAGACCCGCCTCGACCAGCCCGGGAATCATGCGACGGTAGAGAAAGGACCAGGTGGGTTCACCGTGGAGAAGGATCACCACCTCACCGTCGCGCGACCCCTCGTCGAGGTACGCCATCCGCAGGGGATCGCCACCGGTTGGATCGGCAACCTCGGCGTAGTGCGCCACGTACGTGAAGTCGGGCAACGTGACGAACCGTTCCTCGGGCGTGCGTAGTCGTTCCATCGTGTCTCCTCGCTTCGCCGTTACCGCTAGAGAACGCCGACGGCCTCGGCCTCGCGACTCGCGATCCAGGCCGCGACCTCGGCGCGCGGAGGACACGTCGCGGGCCCGTAGCGGCCGATCGCCATCGCGGCCGCCGCGTTAGCCCAGCGCGCCGCCGACAGCGCGTCGTGACCGCTCGCCATCTCCGCGATGAACACGCCGTTGTGAACGTCGCCCGCCCCGTTAGTGTCGACGACGGTCGTGGCGAACCCCGCGACGCTCGTCCCGACCGCACGGTTCAGCGCGACGACGCAGCCTCTCGCCCCGTTTCGAATGAGCACGTTCAGATGATCGTCCCGTGACGCCAGTGCCGTCGCGCTCTCGAGCGGGTCACCGCGACCCGAGAGCATCGATCCTTCGGCCGCGTTGGCGAGCAGCCACGTGGCTCGAGCCATGACGGCGTCGAGGTTTACTTGGGGGATGTCGTCCATCCTCGTCGCGGGGTCGAAGACAATCTCGACCGAAGACTCGAGAGCAGAGAGCCAGTCGAACACGACGTCGGCGTAGCCGGGGTACATCACGTTGTAGCCCGATACCAACACGAAGTCTCCCGACTTGACGTCAAGCGACTCGAGGTCCGCCAAGCGCAGCGTGGCCTCGGCGCCCGGCGAGGTCACGAACGAGCGCTCGCCGTCGGGCTCGAGGAGGACGACACAGATCCCCGAATCCACGTCGCTGTTGCGCTCGAGGGGCGTGGCAATGTGCTCTCGGTCGAGGGCGGCGGTCGCGAGGGCCGCGAAAGGACCCGAACCGAGGCGTCCGGCGTAAACGACTCGCAAGTTGTGTCGGGCGGCTGCGCTCATCGCGTTGAAGCCGCCACCGGTCGTCACCAACTGCTCGCGGGCAAGGGCGTCGCCGGCACGCTTCGGTAGTGCGGTGACCTTGAGGACCACGTCGACCAGCACGGTATCGAGACAGAAGAGCCGCGGTGCGTCACTCACTGGTCATCACCCTAGGGCAGGTCGTGAAGAATCTAACGAGTCGCCGTCGTTGCTGCGACGAACCGCCGCGGTCACTGCCTACAATCGTTGCGAGCGACGCGACCAGGTGGTTGCGAGGGGGCCGAGTGAGCGACGAAGTTGCAGAACTGCTAGGGACCGGTGGCGGCAACGCCCTACGGATCGAAGAGAACGGCATCAACGTCATTGCCGAAGCTGAGCGTAAGGGGCTGGCGCGCGAGCTCTTTTGGCCCTGGTTCGGGGCCAACGTGTCGGTGCTCGGCCTCAGCTACGGCTCGTTCGTGCTGGGCTTTGGCATCTCCTTCTGGCAGGCCGTGGTCGTTGGACTCGTGGGCATCATTTTTAGCTTCTGGCTCTGCGGGGTCATCGCGACAGCCGGCAAACGCGGGTCGGCGCCGACGATGGTGCTCAGCCGTGCGGCCTACGGCGTGCGGGGCAACCGCCTGCCATCGGGAATCTCCTGGCTCCTCTGCGTGGGTTGGGAGACTGCCCTCACGGTCATTGCCGTGCTCGCAACCTCGACGGTCTTTACCCGACTTGGTTGGAGCGGGGGCACCGGCGTGAAGGTGGGGGCGATGCTCGTCATCGCCGCCCTCATCATTGGCGGCGGAGTGATGGGCTTCGATCTCATCATGAGGATGCAGGCGGTGATCACCGTCGTGACCGGCGTGCTCACCATCGTCTTCATCGCACTCACCTTCAAGCACGTCTCCTGGCACGCCGTGAGCCACGTACACGCCGGCTCGTTCGAGTCGACCGTTGGCGCGCTGGTCTTCGTGATGACGGGCTTCGGGCTCGGGTGGGTGAACGTGGCTGCGGACTATTCGCGCTACCTGCCACGTCGTACCTCCACCGGCAGCGTCGTCTGGTGGACGACGTTCGGCTCGTCGGTCGCGCCGATCATCCTGCTCCTCTTCGGGCTCTTGCTCGCTGGTTCGTCGAGTTCGCTCAGTTCGGCGGTGGGCAATGACCCCGTCGGTGCGCTCGCCACGCTCCTCCCCACCTGGTTCCTCGTGCCCTTCGCGATCGTCGCAATCCTCGGACTGGTGGGCGGAGCGGTGCTCGACATCTACTCCTCCGGTCTCGCGCTCCTCTCGGCCGGGCTGCGAATCCCTCGCTACGCCGCGGCTGGGGTGGACGGCGTCATCATGCTGATCGGCACGATCTACATCGTCTTCTTCAAGGGCGACTTCCTCTATCAATTCGAGGGATTTCTCATCACGATCGGCGTGCTCATCGCCGCCTGGTGCGGCGTGTTCCTCGGTGACCTGCTCCTACGTCACCAGAACTACGTCGACGCCGATCTCTTCCGTCCCGCGGGACGTTACGGTGACATCCGCTGGACGCCGATCCTGACCACGGTCGTCTCGAGCGTGCTCGGTCTTGGCCTCGTGACCAACTCCTCGGCCTCGTGGCTCACCTGGCAGGGTTACTTCCTGGGTCCGTTTGGCCTCGGCGGCAAGTCCGGCGCGTGGGCCTACGCCAACCTGGGTGTCCTGATCGCGCTGGTCGTCAGCTTCGTCGTCACCGTGCTCTTCACCCGCACGCAGGTCGTGCGCGAGGAGTCTCTCGTCTCATAGTACGGTCACACCGATCCGTCGGACCGGCGACCGTAGACTGGACTCGGGTTCGGTGAAGGAGTTGTCATGCGTATCGGTGTTCTGACGGCCGGTGGCGACGCGCCGGGCTTGAACGCCGCCATTCGCGCCGTGGGCGAGATGGCCCTGCGCGACGGTCACGAAGTCGTCGGCATCGCCAACGGCTGGGCGGGGCTCGTGGGTGAGTTCCAAGGGACGACCCTCACGACCTCTGACCTGCGTGGCGTCATCGGTCACGGGGGCACGCTGCTCGGTACGGCCCGTTTCAATCTCGACGATCCCCGCGGGCGGACGCGACCGCGTCCTCACGGCGATCGGTGAGCACCTCGACGCCCTCGTCGCGATTGGCGGTGATGGCACGCAGCGCATCTCCAGTTGGCTCGCCGAGCGCGGCGCACCGGTCGTCGGCGTGCCGAAGACGCTCGACAACGACATACCGGGCACCGACTTCTGCATCGGCTTCGACACCGCCATCAACATCGTCGCCGAATCGCTCGACCGGCTGCACACGACCGCAATCTCCCATCACCGCGTCATCGTGGTAGAGACGATGGGTCGCTCGACCGGTTGGGTCGCCTCGTTGGGCGGCCTCGCGGGTGGTGCGGACCTCATCTTGATCCCCGAGTTCCCCGTCACGATGGACGAGGTCATCGAACACATCAACCGCCGCCGCAGCGCGGGCATCGTGTACTCGTTGGTCGTCGTCGCCGAAGGCGTCGACCTCTCGGTGCTCGGTGGCAATGAGCCGGCCGATCTCTCGAGCGAGGGCGTCGGCGGCGTGCGCCACGCCACGAGGGGCGTGGGACCCTTCGTCGCCGGCCGCATTGAGGAGCTCGGACACTTCGAGGTCCGCACGACGGTCCTTGGTCACCTCCAGCGCGGTGGCAGCCCGACGGCGCACGACCGGATCTTCGCCACGCGCGTGGGCGCCGCGGCCTACGACGCCGCCGTCGCCGGAAAGTTCGGGATGATCCCCGTGGTGCGCGAGGACAACGTGGTGCTGGTACCGATCGCCTCGGTGGCCACCGGTAAGCGCAAGGTGCCACGCGAGATCTACGACCTCTGCACCACCTTCTTCTAAGGACGCGCCCGCGCGTCGACGCGCGATGGTGGCCGTCGGCGGACAGTGCCAAACCTAGACTTGACCGGTGGACTGGCTCATCAAACTGGTTGGCAACTACTTCTTCCTCGTGAGCGTTGCCATCACGGCGATTTTCTGGATCTGGTCCACGACGAAGGTGAAGATCGCCCTCGGGTGGCGTCTCGTCGTCGGCGGTGTCCTCGCCGTCGCCCTCGCGACGATCGCGGGCCACCTCTACTACGACCCACGGCCCTTCGTTACGCACCACCTCGTGCCGCTCATCGCCCACGCGGCGGACAACGGCTTTCCTTCGGATCACGCCCTCTTGACGGCGTTCCTCGGCTTTAGCGTTCTCCTGTACTCCGTTCGCGTCGGGTTGGTGCTGCTCGTGAACGCCGTGCTCGTGGGATGGGCGCGGGTGGCGGCCCACATTCACAATCCCCGCGACATCGTCGGGTCATTCGTGATCGCCGCTGTCTCGGTCGCGGTCGTTGAACTTGCGGCGCGACTCTTGAAGCGCCACCGTCACGCCGGGCTAGCGACGTCAGTCGGTTGCGGGCACCTCGTCGAGGTGTTCGAGGACGTGAGGCCACGCAGTCCGGTGACGCTCGCGGTCGGCATCGTCGTAGAAGCCACCGTGCGAGAGGCGAAGGTGGCAGCCCGCCGACAAGGGTTCGAGTTCGAGGTGCACCACGGTCTCGGCACCACGCGTGCCGTCACGGCCACTGACCCACGTCTGGACGACGTGGCGGTCGGGCATGAGGTCGAGGAATCGGCCGTAGTGCGCCTGACGCTCGCCGTCGAAGAGCGTGTCGAACCAGAAGGGCGCGCCGATCGACGCGTCCATCTCGATCGCGCCGGGTGCGGCGAACCAGCGATCGAGCTCCCGCGTCCACGCGTTGTAGATCTGATGGGCCGACGCGCGCATGTCTCGCTCGACGATGACGGCGTCTACTTCCACGCCTGACTCGACCGGACCTTCGCTCACGCCACCCCTGTCCATCGCGACCGGTCCAGTATCGCGCAGGCGCCCGAGCACCGTCGAGTGACCGGTAGATTTGCGAGGACGTGCTCGGACCCTTCGATGCCCGTCGAGGTCGCGAGCGAGGGAGGACGATGAGCGCTGAGGTTGGCCCTGGCCCCATCGCGCTCGTGGGCTCGGGCGAATACTTGCCCCAGATGGCCCCGATCGAGGGCGCGCTGCTCGAGGGGCGACCGCCGCGCTACGTCCAGCTCGCCACCGCCGCCGTTCAAGACGGTCCTTCGGTCGTCGAGCACTGGCACGATCTCGGCACCGCGCAGGCGAAACGTCTCGGCGTTGAGCCGGTGATCGTCCCCGTCAACGACCACGACGACGCCAACAACCCGCAGTTCGCCGACATGATCGCCGGCGCCGGTCTGATCTACCTCTCCGGCGGCAACCCCAACTACCTCGCCGACGCGCTGCGCGACACGCTGGTCTGGCGAGCCATCGAGTCCACCTGGCGCGCGGGCGCCGCTCTCGCCGGTTGCAGTGCCGGCGCGATGGCCCTCGGGTCGTGGATCCCCTCGCTACGCCATCCCCGTCGCGGCAGCACCGCTGGGCTTGGGCTACTCGCGCACGTCGGGGTCATTCCGCACTTCGACGCCTTCGTCGCGCGCGTGCCGGACCTGCTCACGCGACTCGTCCTGCCGGACGAATCGACGATGATGGTTCTGGGTGTTGACGAGGAGACCGCGCTCGTCGGGGGACCGACCCAGTGGACCGTCCAGGGCCGTCAGAGCGTCTGGCGACTGACGAGCAACGGCCGGGTCGAACTGTCCGTCGGCACCAGCGTCACCACGCCGGGTTAGTTGGCCGACGTCGCTCGCGCCGCCGCCTTGTCGAGGTGGTAGCGAATCTGGATTGACGCCGCAGCGCCTTCGCCCACCGCCGACGCCAGTTGCTTGGTCGAACCGCGTCGCACGTCACCGGCGACGAAGACACCCGGTGCGTTCGTGCGGAACTGCTCGTCGCTGACGATGAAGCCGCGCTCGTCGAGATCGACCACGCCGCCGAGAAAGCCGGTGTTCGGGTCGAGTCCGATGAAGACGAACGCGCCCGCAGCCTCGTGGAGGCGGCGATCCCCCGACGTACGGTCCTCCAGCTCAACGTTCTCGAGCTTGCCCGAGCGTCCGGCGCGAAAGCTCACGACTTTCGTGTTGGTAACGATCGACATCTTCGGATGCGCGCGCACCTTGTCCTGAAGGAGGCGACCGCCAGCCAACTTTTCGGAGAACTCGATCACGGTGACGTGGGCGGCGAACTGGGTGAGGAAGAGTCCTTCCTCCAGACCGCTGTTGCCGCCTCCGATGACGAGGACCTCTCCGGCGCCGCGATAGAACGGGCCGTCGCACGTCGCACAGAAGTGGATGCCCGCGCCGATGAGGTCGGCCTCGCCGTCGGCGCCGGTGCGCCGGTAGACCGATCCGGTCGCGAGGAGCACGGCGCGGCCGCGGTAGGTGTCACCGGCCGCGGTCGCTACGGTCACGCCGTCGTCGTCGGCGTCGATCGCGGTGACGGCGACGGCTTGGAGGATCTCGACGCCGTAACGCTCGGCCTGGCGTCGCATGCGGTCGGCGAGCTCGAAACCGGCGACGCCGTCGGGAAAGCCCGGATAGTTGTCGAGCCGCTCGGTGACGCCCGCCTGACCCCCCGGCGCCGACTTCTCGACGATCAGCACGCTCTGGTTCTCGCGAGCGGCGTAGATCGCGGCGGTGAGCCCGGTCGGACCGCCACCCACGATGATGACGTCGTACATCGATGACATCGCCGATCGCGAGAGCCCGAGTTTCGCCGCGAGTTCGTCGTTGCCGGGTTCGGCGAGGTGCGTCCCGTCGGGGAAGATGATGGTCGGGATGGTCATCGCGCCGTTGTTGTAGCGCTCGACGATCTCGATCGCCTCGGGGTGCTGCTCTAGGTCGATCCAGTCGTAGGCCACCCGCTGTTCGGCGAGAAAGGTCTTCGCGCGCCGACAGTCCGGGCACCAAGTGGCGCCAATGACGGTGATGGTGTCAGTCGCTACGTCCATGGAACTCCTGCTCCGCGCCACGTGGGCCGCGGCCGTGGGGCCACGCTAGCGGCCGCGACGACGTTGGTAGGTCAGGATGACGACGCCCTCGCTCGTGGTCGTCACGTCGCCGAGGTTCCACAACGAACTGTCGAGTCCCGCGTCGAAGAGGTGGTTGCCCGAGCCCACGATCACCGGGTGAATCCAGAGTCGGTACTCATCGACGAGGTCGTTGCGCTGGAGGTAGCGTGCCAAGTCCCGACTGCCGAGAACGAGAAGACCGTCGCCGGGCTGGGCGCGCAACTCGGCGACCGACTCCGCGAGGTCGCCGAGGAGCAGCGTCGCGTTCCAGGTCACGCTACGCAACGTCCTTGACGCGACGAACTTCTGCATCGAGTTAATGCGGTCTGCCAATCCGTGCATCCCGGACCTCTCCGGCCAGGCGTTCGCGAAGTTTTGGTAGGTTTTACGCCCGAGCAGCAGCGCGTCGGCGTCGAGCAACTGGGCGGCCATCATCTTGAGCTGCTCATCACCGATGAACTGGCGTTGCCAGCCACCGCGCGGGAACTCGCTGGCGTCACCGGGCGACTGCATGACGCCGTCGAGCGAAATGAACTCCAGGACGATGACCGGTCTCATCGACGCCCCCCTTCGAATGAAAGCATCCGCTCCTCGACTCTCTGACCTAGCGTGACGACCGTGGTGCGCGCGCTCACTCTCAGTAAAGCACTCCCCGCGATGGCCAATTCGGCGACGCGACACACCAGCGATCCTTCGGCGAGGGAGTCCTCGCAGCGGACGTAATGAGCGGTACCAACGTCCCCGACGACGAACGCCGTGTCCCTCGCATTCCGCATGCCGTGACCCGAGACGTCGCCGTGGGCCAGATCGGGTTCCTGTTCTTTCTCGTCGTGTGCGTGGCGTTGCACCCCGGTCTCGTCTTGAAGGCCAACGAAGGCGGGATGAGCAACTACGGGGTCCACCTGAAGACCGTCCTTCCCTACACCCTTGCTCTCCTCTGGCCGGCCTTCTTCACCCAGCGCGCGACCGCCCGCCTTCGCGTGATGTCGCCGCGGCAACGTCGATTTCGGTTCCTGCTCCTCACGTACTGCGTGCTCATCACCCTTACCCTGCTCACCACCTACGGCTACACCCTCGACACCGTGCAGAAGGACGTCCACGTCGCCGTCGGCGTCATGATCATCGTCTTTGAATCCGCGGCGTCCTGGTGGATGTACCACGCGTTGGGCCGTCATCGCGACGTGTTCGTGGTGCAACTCCTCGGTCTCGCGCTGGCCGCACTCACGTTCTTCGGGGCGCTGCACGTCCTGTTCCTGAGTCAGATCATCACCGGCGGCGCCTACGCGATCCTGCTCGTGGCGACGTGTCGCGAACTGACCTAGGACGAAGCCACTAGACGAACGGTGGCGGCGTCGACGCTCCGTCGCTTGGACCGAGTCCGGCGCGCTCGCGCATCACCGCCTCGGCGGCGTCGGGGTCGTCGGGCGTGATGAAGGGCTGAACGCGTCTGCCGACGTCGACGAGCAGGCCCACCGACTTGTTCGGTCGACCCGGGTCGAGGTTCGCCCAGTACTTGAAGTTGCCGGTCCCCCAGATCCGCCACTTGCCACGCAGGGCCGACATCTCGAAGCGGCGAAGGCCCTTGATCGAGCTGTAGGGCACGTCCTTCGTGCCCCAAGGGAAGTAGTAACCGCGAATGTGCAAGCCGCGCGCGTCGCAGCTGATGCGCGGGTCGAGGTAGTCGTCACTCACGGCGACAGCCTAGAACCGGCTCACCACAGAGGCGCTAGATCGTGCCGATGATCGACGAGGCGTAGGCCTCGAGGGTGCCTTCGGGATTGTCGTGCATGAGGTAGAGCGCGAACTGGTCGACACCGAGAGCGGCGAGCTCGGCCAGCTTCTCGCGGTGTTGCTCAACCGGTCCGAGCAGACAGAATCGCTCGATGATTTCGTCGGGAACGAACTCAGCGTCGGGATTGCCGGCCTGGCCGTGGTGGGAGTAGTCGTAGCCCTGGCGGCCCTTGATGTAGTCGGTCAACGCCGTCGGCACGATGCTCGGGTCGTCGCCGTAGCGCGCGACGATGTCCGCGACGTGGTTGCCCACCATGCCACCGAACCAGCGCACCTGGTCGCGCTGGTGGGCGACGTCGTCGCCCACGTAGGCGGGCGCCGCCACGCACGCCGCGAACCCCTCGACGTCGCGACCGGCGTCGACTACCGACCGTTCGGCCGTTTCGATCGCCCAGCGCACGACGAAGGGGTCGGCGATCTGCAGAATCAGTCCGTCAGCCTTTGCGCCGGCGAGCGCCAGCGCCTTTGGGCCGTAGGCCGCCATCCACACGTCGAGCGCCCCCTCGTCGACCCAGGGAAACTTCACCGGTCGGCCGTTCACCATGGTCTCTCGGCCCTCGACGAGTTCCTTGATCACCGTCATGGCCTCAGAGACCGTGGCGAGCGACGCGGGCGTGTGGCCAGTGACGCGCAGCGCCGAGTCCCCGCGGCCGATCCCGCAGATCGTCCTTGCGCCGAACATCTCGTTCAGGGTGGCGAACAACGAGGCGGTGACCGTCCAGTCCCGGGTGATCGGGTTGGTGACCATCGGCCCAACCGTGATGCGCGAGGTGGCCCCGAGGATCTGGGAGTAGATGACGAAGGGCTCCTGCCACAAGACGCACGAGTCGAAGGTCCAGAAGTGCGAGAAGCCAGCGTCCTCGGCCCTCTTCGCGAGCTCCACCACCTTCTTCGCCGGCTTGTTGGTCTGGGCGACGAGTCCAAAGTCCATCTCAGCGGCCCCTCGGCGATTCGATGCAGCAACAGAGGACCACGACCGGTCGACGGACGCTCATCGCAGGAACCCGTTCGAGCCGCGACGTTGGAACTGGCCCCAGCCGGCCCGACCGCGGAACTCGTCCCCCTCGATGACGACCTCGCCGCGCGAAAGCACCGTCTTCACCTGGCCGGTGATCGTGCGTCCCTCGTAGGCCGAGTAGTCGACGTTCATGTGGTGGGTCGCGGCCGAGAGCGTGTGCGTCGCCTCGGGATCGTAGAGGACGAGATCGGCGTCCGAACCAGGAGCAATCAGTCCCTTCTTTGGGAAGAGCCCAAACATCCGCGCCGGCGTCGTGGCGGTCACCTCGACCCATCGCGCGAGCGAGATCTCACCCTCGCGCACGCCCTGGAAAATAAGGTCGACGCGGTGCTCGACGCCAGGTATGCCGTTTGGGATCTTCGAGAAGTCCCCGAGCCCGAGCTCCTTTTGCTCCTTGAAGCAGAACGGGCAGTGATCGGTCGAGACGATGCTGAGGTCGTCCGTGCGAAGACCCCGCCAAAGGTCGGCGTGGGTGCTCTCGGGCCGCAACGGCGGCGAGCACACGAACTTGGCGCCTTCGAATCCCTCGCGCGCGAGGTCGCGGTCGGAGAGAAACAGGTACTGCGGACAGGTCTCGGCGAAGACGCTCTGGCCGCGGTCGCGTGCGTCGACCACCTCGCTCAGCGCCTCGGCGGCGGAGAGGTGCACGACGTAGAGCGGAGCGCCAGCGACGCGGGCCAGCTGGATCGCTCGGTGCGTCGCCTCACCCTCAAGCAACGCAGGCCGGGTGATGCCGTGGAATTTGGGATCACCCTCGCCGCGCGCCAGAGCCTGGGCGACGAGCACGTCGATGGCGATGCCGTTCTCGGCGTGCATCATGATGGTCGCGGCGTTGGACGCGGCCTGCTGCATCGCCTGGAGGATCTCGCCGTCGGTCGAATAGAAGACGCCCGGATAGGCCATGAAGAGCTTGAAGCTGGTGACGCCCTCATCGACGACGAGGTCCATCTCCTTGAGCGAGGACTCGTTCACGTCCGAGACGATCATGTGGAAGCCGTAGTCGATGACGCAGTTGCCGTCGGCCTTGGCGTGCCAGGTGTCGAGTCCCTCGCGCAGGCTCTTCCCCTTGGTCTGGATCGCGAAGTCGATGATGGTCGTGGTCCCGCCGAAGGCGGCCGCCCGCGTACCGGTCTCGAACGTGTCGACGGAGTGCGTGCCGCCAAAGGGCATCTCCATGTGGGTGTGCCCGTCGATCCCGCCGGGAGTGACGTAGAGACCGGTCGCGTCGATGACACGGTCGGCGCCCTCGCGCCACGACGCGGTTGCCGAGGAACCCGGCGTCACGACGCCAGCGATCGTCTCTCCCTCAATGAGCACGTCGGCGGCGAACGGCCCGCTCGCGTTGACGACGGTGCCCCCGCTGATCAGCGTCTTCATGGCCCGCCCCTCCTCTCGTCGCGTCCCGACCTAGGGCGCG
This sequence comes from uncultured Acidimicrobiaceae bacterium, assembly GCA_963823815.1. GTDB lineage: Bacteria > Actinomycetota > Acidimicrobiia > Acidimicrobiales > RAAP-2 > RAAP-2. Next base: position 487,845 of record CAWGMU010000002.1, on the reverse strand, counting down.
ACGAGCTCCTCGTAGCTGTCCGGCCTTCGGTCACGGTAGAAGGCCCACGTGTGTCGGACCTCGCGCAGCACGCTCATGTCGAGATCGCGCACGATCACCTCGTCCTCGCTATCGGAGGCGGCCTCACCTACCATCTGGCCGCGCGGGCTCACGAAGTACGAGGAGCCATAAAAGCTGTTGTCACCGAGATCCTCGACGCCGACCCGATTGATCGCCCCGACGAAGTACTCGTTGGCGACCGCGGCGGCGGGCTGCTCGAGGTTCCAGAGGTAGGCAGAGAGTCCGCGACTCGTCGCAGAGGGGTTGAACACGATCCTCGCGCCGCCGAGGCCGAGAGCGCGCCAACCCTCGGGGAAGTGGCGGTCGTAGCAGATATAGACACCGATCGGCCCGACCGCGGTCTGGAACACCGGGTAGCCGAGGTTGCCCGGGCGAAAGTAGTACTTCTCCCAGAATCCCTTGACCTGAGGGATGTGGTGCTTACGGTACTTGCCGAGATACGTCCCGTCGGCGTCAATGACAATTGCGGTGTTATAGAAGATCCCCTCTTGTTCCACCTCGTAGATCGGAACCACCAACACCATGTGGGTCTCCTTGGCGAGGTCTTGCATCAGCTCAGTCGTCGGTCCCGGGATGGATTCGGTGTAGCTGAAGTACGCCGGATCCTGGACCTGACAGAAATATGGTCCGTAGAAGAGCTCCTGGAAGCAGAGCACCTGCGCCCCGTCGGCCGCGGCACGCCGCGCCAAGGCCACGTTGGCGGCGATCATCGAGTTCTTGTCCCCCGTCCACTTCGTCTGGACGAGCGCCGCGCGCACGATCTCGGGGGCTTCATCGGTCATCTCCGTGCCTTTCGTCATTGACGTTCGCCTTCGTCGGCAAGAGCGGTCCGCCGTGTTCGAAAAGGCGAATCGCTACGCCTTTTTTGGATACTAGACCGGATCGATCGTTGCTTCGACGGGATCCGCCATGCTCGAGTTTCCGCTCAGGTCGATCGAATCACGCGCTGGTGCCACGTCGCGCCACCGTCGGAGGTGACCCAGAGTTGGCTCGGAAAGCCGACCACCACGATGCCGTCGTCGAGATTGAAGAAGACGACCTGCACGGTGCCACCCGCCTCGCCGATGAAGGGCCGCACGGCTCGCCACGAGGAACCACCGTCGAAGGACGCGGTCAACGCGGTACGGCTGCCCACTTCGAAGACGCTGCGCGGCGAGGGAGCGGCGATCGCGCCGAGATAGCCGTCGTTCAGTTGCGACGAACAGGTTTTGGGGTGCTCGATGTTGCAGCCGACCCGCAGCGACCAGGTGCGACCGCCGTCGCTCGAGCGAAGCGCCGTCTTCGGCTGGAAGCCAGTGCTCGGTTGGCTGTCACAGACCGCGTAGAGAACGCCGTTCGGGGCCACGGCCACCGTGGCCGACTCAGCATCAAGGTGGCAAGGGAGCCGTCGGACCGACCAAGTGGCGCCGTCGTTCGCCGTGAAGAGGAGCGGCGCGGCGTTGTCGTCACCTTTCGCGTTCGGCGACGGCGCTCCGACCACGTACGCCCGGGTGCGGCTCAGGCGAACGAGATAGGTCTGGCCGGTGGCGGTCTCGGTGCCGGAGTACATGCCGACAGGTAGCGGCGGCGTGGGCCTGAGAGTCCATCTTCGCCCCCCATTGCTTGACTGCAGCAGCCGCATCGCGCAACGGGTCGTCGCCACGACCGCCTTTGCACACCCCGACTCAACCATCCAGATGGAGCGCCCGACCGCGGCCACGTCAAGCACGCGCCCGGGCTGCACGCTTCGCGACCACGTCCGGCCGTCGTCGTGGGTGACGTACAGCGTGGGGCCGTAGAGGAAGCCATCGCCGACGCCGTCGAAGGCGAGCGTGGACGAGAACTCCGTTGTCGCGCAGTCCCACGTTGCGGCGAGAGCGAGCGACCTGAAGTGCACGCCCCCGTCACTCGTTGCACCGACGTAGTCCTGACAAGAGTTGCCGCTCACCGACTCACGCTGAAAGACACCGAATCCCACTTGACGAGTCGAAAAAGAGATGTTGAGAAGATTCCACGACGGGAAATACGTCGTCGAAGATGCCGACCGCGGCGCCACGAGCACCGCGGCAATTACGAAGAGGGCGAGGAGGGCGGCAGACGGTCGCCAACGTTCGGGCGTGGGGGCGTGATCTCGCTTGGTCATCACCGACCACCCTAGGAAGACCCCTCGCCCAGCCGCTTGTCACTGGACCAGTACCGGTCCGCTAGGGATAGGGTCGCAAAATGGCGCCAATGTCGATGGTCATCGACGTCCGTTACAGAATCCTCAATGCCGTTCACCGGTTCATCCTTCGCGCCACCGGTGGACGGCTGGGACGTCGGGCCTTCGGTCTCTCCGTCGTCGAACTTCACACCGTGGGACGCCGAACGGGAAAGGTGCGGTCCACGATGCTCTGCTCCCTCGTCACCGAACCCGATCGGGTCGTGTTCGTGGCCTCGAAGGGAGGCGACGATCGTGATCCCGACTGGTATCAAAACGCCATGGCTCACCCCGACGTCGAGATCTCCCTCGATGGTCGGCGACGGAAGATGCGATCACGCGCGGCGACGCCCGAGGAACGAAGTCTCTTGTGGCCCCGCGCCGTTGCTGTCCACAAGGGGTACGCCGCCTGCCAGCGTCGCACGAGCCGCGAGATACCGCTCCTCATCTGCGCGGCGACCGGTGACGACTAGCGCGAGTCCATCACCGGTGACGCTACGCCTCGAGAAACTCCTCGACGCGACTTGGCGAGGGACTCGGCGCGAGCGCGAGGAGTGTTTCACGCGGACGGAGATCGCCAACGGATCGCCAGTAGCGAGTCCAGTGCTTCGCGCACACGTCAGCGCGCTTGCGTTCATCGGCCGCCAACTTCGAGGTCAGATCCCGCAGCGACGGACATTCACGACCCACCTGGACGAGCCACTCTTCGACGATGACGTGGTCGTGTTGGCGTCCGAGCAGCTTCTGGAGAGCGTCGACGCGACCGACGAACTCCTCGCTCGCGGGACCGAGGACGTAGGAGAATGCCCGCGTCGTGTAGAGCGTCCGCTTCAAACATTTGCGTAGGGTATGCAGTTGCGCGTCGGTCGACGCGCGCTCCGCCTTCTTCGCCGCGCCGCGCACCCGACGCCATGAGGTGCTCACGACATCTTGGACCACGGGCCTCGCCATCGCCGTCGAGACGCTCACGGGAGGCAGCGCACTTCGGTACTCCTCTACCGCGTGCCAGGCATCGTCGTAGGAGCGAGAGTCGAGCAGCACGTCCGCGCTCTCCTGTTCCATGCGACGCGCTTCCTTAGCAATGGAGAGCAACTGCTTTCCTGCGGTCGATTCATTACCGGCGAGCACCTTACTGAGCCGACCCTCGAGGATCTCGGCGTCGCGAAGTCGTCCAAACGGCCGACCGACGTCGTGCAGTCGACGGATCAGTGACTTCGTCGCCAAGGTCGTGTCAACGGCGGCCATGGCCTCAAGCTGGTACTTGGCGCGACGGTAGGCCAGACGCAACTTGCGAATCGACTCCGGGTCGTCCAACCCGCTTTCGACGCGGCTCGCGCGTACGACGGCTTCAGCGGACTTGATCTCGTCGCGCGCGAGGTTCATCACCACGCGAGAGAGAACTCGGACGATCGCTCGTTCGTCGTCGCCGACGTCGGTCCCCTTCACGGGCGCGCCGCCCCTCGTGGTGCCCTCGATCGAACCGAGCCGAGGGAGGTGAGCGTCGTGGCGCCGATGACTTTCACGTTCCACCTCATTTCGTTGTGACCCTCGGCGACGCTGGTGCCCCCGGCAGTGCCCCCGGCAGGATTCGAACCTGCGCTCACGGTTTAGGAAACCGATGCTCTATCCCCTGAGCTACGGGAGCATTATTGAATTTTCGAACGACTTTCAGAGGCTGTGCGATTCTCAGCACAACCTCAGCACAACCTCTCGGAACTTCCACCCAACTGTTCCCAGCCTCTACCCACCATTCAAACACGCGATGGCGAATTAACCAAACTTGCCGGCCGGTTCGTTCAGTACCACAGGACACTTTCCTTGACCATCTCTCCGCGGCAGTTGGGTTGCCATGAATGCGCGTCCCTTGAAGTTGACGGTCGCTCGACCCGTCGAGTTTCCGGACCGCAAACTCCCCTACGTGGTTCGATGGAGGCTCAACGGCAGCGGTCGTTGGCGCAGTTTCGAATCGGAGCGTGGGAAAAACGGAGCAGAGGCATTCTACGCGCTGTTGAAGGCGGCGATATCAACGTCAGGCGTAACACTCGGTTCGTAAGCGCGTTGCGAATTTACATCCTTGACGGATAGATCGCTTATCGATATAGTCTGGCGATGGCCGATTCAATTGAAGGACTCGGGCGAAACGCCGGTGCTGCCGTCCTCATACTCTCAAGCCTCGCGGGCGGAGATAAGCACGGCTACGCCCTCGTGAAGGACGTCGAAGAGTTTGCTGGCGTACACCTGCCTCCCGGCACGCTTTACCAAGTACTCGCTCGGCTCGAAGCCCGCGGACTGATCACCGCTCTGGAGGCCGACGAACGTCGACGTCCCTACCGTTTGACCGCCCAGGGCGCAACGGTTCTCGCCGAGTACATCACGGCCCAGCAGCGAATCCTGAAGACCGGACAGGCTCGTCTCAAGCGTTCGTGGAGCTTCGCGTGAGCAGCGATCTCGACGACGCGCGCCGTGCGAAGCGCCTCCTTCGCTGGTATCCCGCCGTCTGGCGCGAGCGCTACGGTGAGGAGTTCACGGACCACTTAGAACAAGAGTTTGCTGACCGCCAGGTCGATCTCAGACGAAGTTTCAATGTCGCCTACAAGGGGCTCGTCGCTCGGGCTGATGACCTCGGTCTCTCCAATTCTTCAGTGAATCCTGCCGGCCGAACTCGTGCCGCGCTCGGTACAAGTTTTGCGTTGATCTCGCTAATGGCGGTCCTGGCCCTCAATATCTGGTCGTATGCCATGCTCCTGTGGAGCGCTCGCACCTACCATCCGATACCGGTTGATGCGACGACGGGCGTCCTTACGGTGGCCACCGGACTCCTGCTGCTGGTGCTCGTGGCGACGGTGCTGATAGTCCTGATATCCGCGGTGCGCCAGGTCGTTTGCGGACGCGGTCGACGAATAGTGTCGCCCCTAGTTTTCGCGGCTGGTTCGGTCGCTTGTCTTTGCTACTTCTTGCCTCCATGGCTGCCCAACATGTTTGCCGGGTACAGCCATATGTTCCAAGGCGGCTTCCGATGGATCCATCCTGGTCCCGCCGCTTACGGGCTGGCGTCGATTGCACACGTCGTGACGCAGCCGTGGGTCTCGATGTGGGACCCGGGAATATCGGGTGAACCCACGTCACAGGCGGTGATGAACGACCTGACCCCTCTGGCCGTGTTGGTCTTCGCGATGGCGATGGCTGTTCTAGTGCGGCGAGTCGAACTTCCACGCGTGAGTGAACGATTCGGATCGGCGTCAGTGGTGCTCCTTGGCGTTCTCTCGGGTGCGATCCTCATCACCCTCGTCGTGTGGTTCACTGTCGGTGGGCCAATTTACGCCACATTCGGTGAAACGGGAGACATCGCCGGAGTCGCTTACCTCGTCTTTTTTGCACTCGTCACTGTGCTCGTCGCTCGATTGGGCCTCCTTGCGAGAAAGAGCGAACCTCCTCACTCACGAAATCACATTGAGATCGTGGGATCGAAGATCGAGTCGCGATAGTCGTTTGCTTGAGCGAGGTCAAAGCCCGCCCTGGTAGCCATTGACAGAATCCACTGGGTCATACCTCTATTCAGGTCTTCGATCACAACGACATTGAGTAGCCTTTATGCCCGTAGAGTGCCCAATGCTTCCGCCGAGCGAAGTACATTCGATTTTATTGCCCCCTGATCAGCTATTTCTAGGGATGCACTCTGCGTTGACTTCCACCCTTTCAAGGTGGTGTTGGCGCATATCAAAGCTTCCGCAAGGCTGCGCGACTAGACCGACAGCGGACAGCACAGTTCCAAAAAGCGAGCGACTCGCGCGACCACTTTCGCAGTACGCCGTACATTCGGCACCTCCTGGCGATGCAAAAGCTAGGAGGTGCCGAATCATCTACGTCTACGGCACAATGGCATTACAAGTCTTGATGTCTAATACATCCCGCACACGGTTCCGAGGTTGGTGTAGCCGCTTCCGTTGTAGTGCCAGCCAGTGCCGCTCCAGGTGGCCGATCCATTACGCGGCCCCCAGAGGACCTCGACGTACTGATTCGTCGAGAGCGACACGCTTGAACTATTGGCGACGAGTGTGCCCACGGAGCATCCACTAGAAACTGTCCCGAGCTCCGAGTGTGCCGAATAGCCGCTACCCGAAGCGGTGTACGTGTACGCAGCGCCCATGTAGTTAACGTTCCCGTTCACCGTAGCCGTACCAACTGCGACGTAGCCGTTAGTTGCACTCGCATAAGTGCAATAAGTCATGTTCGGGCAGTACGACGAAATGAGTGGGGACACTCCTGCTGCGGTCGATGGACCATCGGACGAGCTGCCGCAAGTGCCGACGATCGTTACTGCGTCAGTAACGATTCCAGCTGGGATTCCAGCCGTCCCAGTTGAGATCACCGGTACTAGCGCCACGGAAGTATTCGTACATCCCGGGTTGGGCGCCACTAATGATTGCGGGTTGACACTTTGCAATGCTGCTTGCTGCGCGTTCGCCCATGACTGCCATGTCGCGAGGGACGAGCCGGCCACCGGCATGGCCGGAACCAACGACGTCGTTGCAGTGGTCGAGGAAGCGGATGCGATGCCCGCCTGCGGAACGAATGTAATCCCTAACGCAAGTAGGGACACTAGTACTACGCTCTTTGGCCCAAGCCAACTGTGCCACATTTTCATTTTCGCTGCCCACTTTCCTTCTAATTTGAGTGCGAGCCCTCGTGGCAGCACCCTCTCACCGATCACCGAATGGTCGAGTAAGAACTAGAACCTTCTATGAATATCCTCCCGAAGCGGGAGTAGATCCCTCCCCCTGCACTACCTGCACGGAGCCGTAGCTGACAGATCCAACCGATGTCGTTGTGCCACTCTGCGTGAGAAACTCCGAACACGAAATGAGCGCCCCGGTGGTCGGGTTGAGCACCACCTGAAAGGACTCATTGGTGCCTTGGGGCACCTCGACCACAGTGCCAATCGAGCCGTTTGATGTCGTGACAGAACCTGCCAACTCGGCGCCCGGGAGGTTGGAAAGCACCAGATACAAGACCGAGCCCAACTTTGCCGATGCGTCCGGAAGTTGGATTAACTGTTCGATCACGTCAAGCTGTTCGCTAGGCGTGCAACCGAGTGACGTACCGCTCGAACCGTCAAGGACCGGACAAACCTGTGGAGTGGCGGCGAGAGTTCCGTCAGTACCGATCTGACCGTTCGCGAGAAGATTGGAAATGTCAGCGGCGCCGGATGGCAGATTGTTGACACTGGTTGTTGCATTCAAGAGAGTCGCCCGTGAAGCCATGGCGAGCGAGAGTCCGAAACCGCCATAACCGCTGACGGTTGACGAATAGCCGCCAAGAGCGCCGCCACTATTGACGTTTGCTGGGTTGCCGCCGAACTGATTCGATGAATTGACCAAAGCGCACGGAATGACCGGTTCGCCAGCAGCGACCCAATGAACCTCGTCGCCGGGAGTCGCGAAATGACTTCCGTCCCCGCCCACCTCGGATGGGGTGATGACGACTTTGCCGTCACCGTCAGCAGTTGTCCAACTCTGCATAGTGCCGTTGGCAATGTAAGTGATCGGCGTTTCACCCGGCGGCATGGAAGGGCTCGAAACTTCGCATGTCAGCGAGACCTGCGACTCTTGGTAGTAGTAGTCGCCAGCAGCCAAAGGTGGCAACGCCGCGGCACTCGCGTCCGAAGTGGCAGCGGCCCTAAGCGTCGCCGCCACTGCGCTGGTCGGAGCGCCGAGCGCCGCAATCAGGATCGCGGCCGCTGCAACTGCGGCGCCGGCCGCACCAACGAGTTCGTAGCGGCGTACGCGACGACGCGGCTTCCCTTGCTCGAGCGAGTGCATGATGGAAAGCCAAATCTCATCTTCTCGAGTTCGGATGGCTTGTTCGGACTCAATGGCTGCCGGATCTATCGAACGCAGCACCTCTTCTACGTAATTAGCGATCATGATTCCTCTTTCGTGCCGTTGTTGGGATCAGGTTTTGTGATCGCGTCGACGCGGGACACGGCTCCGCGTAGACGCTCGAGCGCTCGATGAACGCGAACGTTCAGGGCGTTGACGGAACATCCCAGTAATTCAGCGGCTTCGGTTCGCTCGAGATCTTCCCAGAAGACAAGTCGAAGAACCTCCTGATCGCTCTCGCCGAGCTGAGAAAATGCGGTTGAGATGTCAATCACGTCCGCGAGCGCATACTTATCGGTTGAGCTGACGTCCCGGAGGGCGACCATTCGTGGCTCCCGACCAAGGCGGCGGCGTTCGTTTAACACTTCCAGGCTGGCGATGCGATATAGCCAGGGCAGTGTTGGGCTATCCACATCGCGGAACTTCTTCCAAGCAATAACGAACGCCGCCGCGACAACCTCGTCGTGTGATTCGGGGGGAAGACGACGAGTGACGTAACGCGACAACGCTACGAAGTGAAGACGATAAAACTCCTCGAATTGGTGAAGGAGGTCTTCGTCGGAATGCTTCCTTCGAGGGCGGCTTCGCTTCATAGCTTCAACATGTATACGTTCGCCGCCTCCCCGCTTCTTACAGAAAAACCGTGTGTTTCATTACGTTTCTTCCGAATCCATATCCAGAGCATCGACTGTAAGTGATAGGACCTCGCAAAGTTTCGCCGCTGGCACTGACTGTTTCGTCTAAAAACTTATGGTCAGTTCCCCAAGATCCACAGATATTTCATTTGGTTTTTGTGCAACTAAGCGTCCTGCATCGCGGGCTCACTGATCCGCCCCAGGTTTTCTAGAGTGGAATTCGCTTCTGAACGGCCAGACGCTCTGACGCGTCGGCGCGGTAGTAGTGAACGTCGAATTCAGTCCCTGGCGCATGGTCGAGCCACTCGTGGATCCGTCGGTGATCGAACCGGTCAACGTCGTTAGGCGTGGTCCACTCGAGGAGCTCGACGTTGCGCCGGCGACTTTTGCAATGGATGAGGTCCCGATCTCGGCCGCCGCCGACCAAGAGTCCTACTTCTTTGGCCGCGGTTTACCAGCGTCGTCTCGCTTTTTGCGCCATTCGCCGTCTTTGTCGCGAGAGCGATCCTGCTTGCCTCCGCCCGGAGCCGGAACTTGAGGAACGTGGTGTTTTTTCTCAACCATTACATCACCCCCTTCAAAAGAATTCCGAAATATCCGTTGACCTGAAACTCCTCACTTGTCCCGTGGGTTCTTGCGCTACTCTTCTTCGGCGCATTGGCGGCGGGAGTATCAGCGAGTACTGTCACGGAATTCTGGCACTCGGGTTGGATTTACTCACACTCTGCGGGCATAGGAGACTCAACGAGAATCTTGGGCTCTTTTCTAGTAGGCCTCGCTGGCTACCTTGGTTTCCGCAAACTTCCCGGTTCATGATGAGGCCTAATGCAATATCTAGCCCGTCAACTCTGTCTGTGACGAGACTCGACTTCACTCACAGTCGATTCGTATCCGCTTTTTTCAGGTCCACGATGAAGTAAGTAATCACTGAGACCGAGTCGACCGGAAGTGAGCATCCCAATTGCTGCCTCCATTCTCACTTCAAGCTTTTTCCTTTTCGACTTGGTGATTGCACGCATCAGCGATTCCAGACCCGTTGAACTCCATTTGGTGAAGCCACAAAATGATCGGAACGCTGAGATGGAGCGCGGAGCCCCCGCGCTGAAAGGATGTTCCCATCCCAATGAGATTCCCGAAAGAGTGGGTAACGAAATCCTGCACCGAGTCGCCGCTTACTTCGCCAAGGAGGTCCTGGAGCTGCCCGACGACGGGTTCCCCGTCGCGCTGACCGGCGGGGCGCTCGGTTTCTCTCGCCAGTCATTTTACTAATGGGAGTCGGAGCCGATCTGCAATCGCGATTGGCAGGACACCCCACCTGGCCAACGAGTTCTTCGACCTGCGCCGGGACGATCCGCCCTTCAACCGAGCATACGGACGCGTCAACCCATTTCGGTTACTGAGCCAGCGTCGGAAAGACCTCGACTATCTGGACTGAAACTTCACTTTACTGAGTTGAGAGATCAACATGCGTCCCAGCCCAATCCCAAATAGGCCGATGCCTATCACAAGACCGGTCCATCTGACCGGGCCATAGCTCGGATCAAGAACGACCTCGAGCGGAATACCAATTAATATTGCGACAGACCAGCCAATAATTGCCCAGAAAACCGCTGCAATTCCAAGAGCTGTTGACTGAACACCGTTCAGTGCGATTTGGTTATACAAGATGGCGTTACTCAGAGGAAGCCGCTGCCGTACCCTGTTCTGCACAAAACTGCGTTCCACTTTCCACACCGCTGAGCCAGCCGCCTTCACCGTTTCTTCCTGGTCGTCCGCGAGCGATGACATCAACGAAGGCCCTTTCTCAATGCCTCATTTCTTCTTCTTCTTTGCAACTGTTTTTGAAGCCGCGCTCTTGCTACTCTCCACGTAATTCACGGCATCGACCAATACTCCAACTAATCCACTCGCCCCGCTGATTTTAGCAGCCGTCGAGAATCCTCCTTCGTTGACGACAAGAACTACCCCCTTGGACGTAGCTGCCGAAAAGTCAACTATCGCCGAACCTCCACTGAGCAGCCCTAGAGCCTCTCCAGCGCAGCCCAAGCCACTTCCATGGGCACAAGAGTTGGCATCCAAGTATGTTCCAACGCCTCCGGCCCCGATTGCCGCAAGTGTCACTTCATCAGCAGTAACAATGCCTCCGATTACCAACACGTCCGCGCCGCCTGTAGCTAGCGTCAAAGCCACTAAGCCAAATCCAACGCCTACTGCACCGGCGTTCGCCGCCACCGCATGCCTTGTCGCATCAAATTCGGAACACACCCATCCAAAGGGTCCTCCACAAAGCCCAAGCGGATCCTCCGAATTCAATGGATCGTCGTTTGTAAACACGTACGGCTGGTTCGTCGTCGCGACGTCTGGGTCGACGCTTAGGAACTGATCGGTCGCGGGATCGTAGTAGCGGTTGATTACGGAAGTCACCGCACGGGGTCGTGAACACTCGAAGTCGGAGGCGATGACCAGGGAGATCGTTGTACGAATACCTGAAAATTTTGGAAAGCGAAAAATTCTTCGGGCCGATGTTTGCGGCGTCATCTCCAGCGCCGCGTCAAAAGTAAGGGCACCGATCAAGGCGCCCCGAGATCTGCGCGCTCAGAAGTCTCGCGGAGATCCGAGCCGACTCACGGTGCTGACACGGTGACTGGTCGTTTCTTATGTCAACGCGGCAAAGTCTGGCCTGTCAGTTCCTCTAAAACGTCCACAATCTTCCATACTGGGGTGACGATGGCGACTCCGCTGTTTTGCGCTACTCGCCAATGATCGACGGGTTGCTTATCGATCTCTGAGATCACAGGGTTCGAAATCGCGATATGGCCGGTGTCGAGTCCAACCAAGCCAATGGTTTCGGAATAGAAGGGCATCATTCGTTCATCGCCGCGATAGGTTCCCGGACCCATGTAGATGAAAACAGGCGAACCGCTAAATCCAGACATTGAGCGCATTTCAATGAGGAATGCTTCCACGCGGAGTCCACGATTGTCCGTAATCAGTTCGCCCGGCATCATGGCTATGTTTCCAAAGCGCGCCAGGGGCGCGTTGATCTGTTGTCCGCCTACGGTTACGAACCGACCGAACATTACAATTTCGTCGCCAACGCCCGCGTTCAGTTCGATAAGCCGATCACGAGTGGCGGCGATGGGGGACCATTGGAAGGCTTGAAGATCCCATTCGGGACTCACGTCGATGGCCGTTGCCGCCACGTCATCTCCGTCCGCATGGGATATCCAATTGGTTTCGGGAAGTTCGAGTGTCACAAAGCCACCCGCCTGCAGCGGTACTCGCATTATTCGACAGCCGCCCATCGCTACATGAATATTTGTGATCAAAACTCGAGCGCCAGCGACATCCACCATGAAGCCGCTCCCGCCCGCCGAGGTGCCCGCGCGAGCGTCTTCAACGCTGGGATAGAGAAACACTATTGACTTCAGGAAAACGTCTGGAATGCGCGGCATATATGTAGAGTGCCACAGTTGTTCCGAGTAACCACTTAGTCGAGCGAGAGCCCGGGGTTGCTCGGCCGGATGACAGCGCGCATGCACCTCTTGGAGTTTCACCATCGAGACTCGGGTGTACGTCATGGTCGTCTCCAACTTCTGGTGACCTAGCATCTCCGCGATGTGGCGCACGTCGGCTCCGGCGTCGAGCATCAAGGTCGCCGCGGTGTGGCGAAAGAGGTGGACAGCTCCCCTTCTTTGCGGGCACGGCCGCCTGGATGTAGGCACTCACCAGACGCGACATTACGTCCGGGGCGATGCCCCCACCGGTGACGCTGAGAAAGAGCGCGGGATGTGCGCGTCCCCGTTCGAGTTCGGGTCGCACCTCGTCGAGATAGCGCTGCACCCAGTGGCACGCTCGCTCGCCGATCGGCACGAAGCGATCACGCGCGCCCTTACCTTGACGCACGAAGACCGTGCGTCGTGCGTGGTCCACGTCAGCCACTCGCAGGTGCAACAACTCCGCGCGACGAATCGCCGTCGAGTAGAAAACCTCCAGTATCGCGCGATCACGAAGACCCAACAGTGTCGTCGTGTCGGGTCCGGCAAGGATCGCTTCAACTTCTTCAATGCTGAGGACCGCTTCGGGCACCCGGTGCTCGACCTTGGGCAGCCCACCGAGATCGACAGGTCGTAAGGGAGTTCGCCGGTGCGCGCGAGCCAGGCGAAAAGTCCCTTCACCGGGATCAAACGCTGCGCCTGGGTGCGAAACGAGAGGGGCAAACCGTTGGCCTTCTTCTGGTGGTAGAGGTGACGCTGGTAGGAGTCGAGCACGCTCGGACTGATGCTTTCAACGTCGAATACTTCGCGTTCGTCGAGGAAGGAAAGGAATGAGGCGAGGTAGTAACGCCGGGCGCGAAGCGTCCCTTTGGAGTAACCGTGGACCTCGAACCACGTCAGGTAGTTCGCGACCGCGTCGGTCGTCTTCATGATTCACTCTCCGAGATGGGCGTACGATCCACCATCTCGGTGTACGAGAGCTCCGGGTACGAATACAGGGCCCCTTGGACCTGCAAAGAAGGGACCAACCCCGCCAACTTGTCCGTTTTACCTGATAGTGAGGCATCAAAAATTGGCGAAACCGGTTCGCCAACTTGCCCAACTCCACCAACTTCCGACACGGGAACGTGGAGAGTTGACGCGAGGTCGGCGACTAACCGGTAGCTGCGACAACGACCGCGCCCACCGCCGCTCACGACAAGGTATTCCAACTCCACCAGTCGATTGGTGGCGTCACGAACTTGGCTGATCGACCAGCCCAGTCGTTCGCGTAACTGACGTCTCGTGACCTCCGCCTCATAGATGTTTCCCTCGAACGAAAGTGCTCGTTCCGCGGCAAAGGCCCGCACCTCAGCGAGTAGACGGCGTGCCTGGGGCGCCAGACCTTCCAGATCACGCACCAGGACCTCGCTGCAGAGTTCGCTCGCGTAGGCCACCTCCTCGGGTGTCGCTTCTATATAGGACATCGCAGCACCGTCGAGGACCACCGTGCGACGCTCCCGCTGGTACTGGTGAAGCGTCGCGAGAGCCGTGATGATCGAGAGGAACTTCACGTGGTCGCGACGGTGGCGCGCCGCCGAGCTGGGAAACGAGATCGGACCGTCGGGGATGATGATGACCACCGGTTCGAGCAGTCGTTGAACGTTGTGATGACGACGACGTATGGCGGCCCGCTCACTCGACGAGTGAAGTCCCGCGAGCGACGCGGCGGTCCGCTGTGCACGGATGATGGCGCTCGTCTGAGATGCGTCTTCATCAACGCCGAGCACCACGAGACGGTTTTCCAGCTCGGGATCGAGCGTGGTCGAGGTGGTGGTCATCATGAGCGACGGCGGACCGGCGGTCTCGTAGTTCTTCGTGCGCGGCAGTCCCCCTTCGTCGTTGCCCGTCGACGGGATCGAGAGACGGCCTTCGCTCACGAGCAGTTTGAGTGCGTACGCGGCGCGCGATGAGCCGTGTTCTTCGGCCACAAAGAGCACCTTGTGACGCAGCCCCGTGGCTCCCAAGTAGTAGAGCGCCTGGGACGTGATCGACGATAAAGACACCAGATCCTCGAGCGGCACGAGAGCGGTCACCGCTTCGACGAGGGTGGATTTGCCTCCCGCAGAAGACGACTGCACCAGTACCCCAAAGGGACGTTCGCACTTGCGCGACAGCGCGGCGAGATAGCAGACCATCAGATTGGTTCGTTCCCCCACGACGCCGAGACGACTGAGGTCATCGGCCAGACGCTCCAGTAAGTCGGGACTGGTCAACCACACCAGCGCTTCATCTCGTTCGTCGGGGCTCATTTCATAGAGCGGTGCCTCGTCACGTCGCGGTTTGTCACGGGCGACTTCCGCTTCGTGAAGCACGTGCCCCATCTCGGCGACGAGCGCGTCACGCTCCACATGGAGTTCACTCGACGTGGCGTCGAGGAAGTTCGAGCGCGCTCGTGCGCCGTAAAGGTCGAGCGTGTCGAGATGAAATCGACCACTCGCTTCATCATGCACCGAGAGCGCGACGCTGAGCCGGTCACCGTCGACGTTGCCGCGCGCCCGGGCCCCGCGCAGTCGCCACCGACGAGTGCCAATCTGGAGATAGGTCTCGTCGCGGTCGGGGTTTGACGCGACAACGACCGGCGTGCCCTCACTCGGCTCCACGACGTCGCTCGGAGTCGGAGTCTCGGGCCGAACGTCCAACGCACCGGACATCGGCTCAGGTTGCCTTGACGGCGGTGACGAAGTTTCTACTGATCGCAGCTCACCAAGCAGAGAGAGCAGCGCGACGCCCGCGTCCGACGCGGTGTTCAAGGTTCGCGCAAGGTCGAGATCATTGGCCAAGTGCGTCACGCTTGCACCGTGGGCGCGAAGACGATCGACGAGATCATCGCTACCTCGGCCGAGCACCACGATTTCCTCTCCGCGCGCAGCGATCTGCTTCACGTCCTTCGCGGCGTACCCCTTGGGGCGAGCGGGTGCGAGTAGCGTGATCGCGCCAAGTGAGGGGCCAACAGTCTCGTCCGAGGACGCGGCACCAATGACCGCCAGAGCGTCGGGGATCGACGTCGTGACGACACACCGAACAGGACTTGTCTCATTACGTGAAGGTGCGAAGGCCCTCGTGAAGACTCCACCGGGCAGTCCACTCGCCCAGTGCACCTGAGTGGGATCATCGAGCCGACGCGCAAACAGCGCCACGATCCGCTCCTCTTGTCGCACGGGGACGACGACGCACCCACGAAAGGCCATGTGACCACTCGCGCGAAGCACGCCCCATGCGACGAGGCGTTCGCGAAGCAGTCGGCCCGCCTTCACCTCCCTGCTAGGGATACGCAGGCCGAGCGTGCGGTCGGAAAGTCCAACGCAGAACTCGACGGCCTGTTCAAGTCTGAGGCCCAACGCGTGTGCGACCTCCTCGCGCCGCGGGTCGCGGACGAACGAGTTATGCCAGTGCGCGCTGACCGTGTCAAGCAACTCTTCGTCGAAGTCAACGTCGAGCAGTGACGACGCCGAGGAATCGAAAATCGAGGATGGGTTCACGATCGGTGTCTCAATTTCTTTTGTTTTATAATCATAGTATCTTAGTACCGTGATGTCACACGAAGTAACGTGGCGTTGTGGGATTCCCTGAAGAACTGGCCAAACTACGTCGAGAGCGGGGACTCACCCAGAAGGCCCTCGCAGAACGATCTGGCGTGCAGGTCGCGATGCTCAGTAACTACGAGTCGGGGCTGTCGGAGCCGACACTCGGGGTGATTCGTAAATTATCCATCGCTCTTTCGGTAAGCGCAGATGCGCTCGTCTTTGGCGGAGAGGAGCGCGTCGCACCCGACGAATCCCTTCGCCTGGCTTTTGAGGCCACCTCGATCCTGGACGCCGATGAACAAGAGGCCGTTCGCATAATGCTGGAAGGTTTCCTCGCCCGACACCAGAACTTGCGCGGTGGGGATGGCCCTCGCACGCGCAAGAAGCCGCTTCGTTAGAGCGAGATTCACTCCGCTGCCCGCCGCGAAGAGCGGCACGTTGAACAGCGCCGTCCCGTTCTCGTCCAACTTTGGTGCTCGAGTCTCGTAATCGAGAACGGGCTCTGCCGGTCCGGCCGCCGCAAACTTCACGGGCTGGGTGTCAATTGGTAATCGCATGGTGCTCCTTAGTGAGGAGCGATATTTTCGCCCTCTACTAAGTAAGGGCCACACATTTTTGGCAAAACCGAACAAGAACTTTGTGCGACGTCTCCAACTCTCTTTAAAACACGAAGATTTCAGCGATTGAGATGATCACTCAGTCAGCCCAGTGGGCCGACTTGGCGCTACGCGCCCGTCGGCCAGGGCACGGGTACCTAGAGCACCCGGGTGGTTGAAAAGGCAAATCGGTCAAACTCTTCTTTACATTGAACAAGGGGATCTCGAACCTCTAGATCACCGCCACGCCAACAATGACCACGTAGGTGATCACATTCACCAAGAAACAGACAACTAGCTGCCAGCCCATCCAATGTCGGGATGAGCTTCTGCCACGGCGAACTCGACGAGAAGCATCCCAGATAAGCAGCACTTCAATCGGTACGGCTAAAAAGAGAAACGCTATCTCAATCCAGTCGGATCCCGAGACTCTTGCCAGAGAAACTCCGTGCCTAACGAATGATTGGCCGAACGCGATGAAAAATACCGCTGAGACGATCGAGACCAAAAACGGAAGTCGTCCCTGTTCTCGCGTGTTCGTCACTGTGAACACAAAGATATCTCATCAACAAAGCGTGTAAACGCCAGAAATCCAGTCAAACGGATTGTGGCTCAATGGGCAACTGAAACTCCCATGAACCAAGGTCGAGAGATCCTGCGCCTGATCATTCCATGTAATCTGCGCGATTGAAGGTGCAATTGCGTTAGACAGGATTGACGCGTTTGGAGCGTTGGCACTTGCTGGGGTAACGGTTCTGGGCCCCTCTGCTGGGGCCCACAACTCCGCCAACCAAACCCTGAGAAAGTTCTTCCCTTCAAGTGCTCCTTAGCAACGGCCGACTCGTAATTCGCGGATTGACTTACAAAATCGCCCGAGATCGCCAACATGCAAACTTGCGATTCCATTCCAGTGGTGCAGGGAGCTGGGCAGCAGTCCGGGCGACTTAACTTACGAATGACTCCAATATCGCATTCCACGTCTTCGATCAAATATCGGCATCGCGCTCGCACGGTCACACGTGTGGATCACCAGTGATGGGCGGTTCAACAAATCGGTCACCGAACTCAACGCGAGCGATGGTTCGCTGATTCGGGTAATCAAGGCAAGGGCCTACGGCTTCAACGAATCCACCGGCGCCGTCGCCAGTGGTGCAAAACGCTGGATTCTCAATGCCAGTTCGGTCACCGAACTCGATTCACACACCGGTTCTCTGGTTCGGGTCGTAAGATTGTCAATCTTTGGCTCCGGTAGTCGGCCACCTGTCCCAATTGCTGCCCATCGCCGATGGCTGGTTTTGGGGCCACAACTGAAAGCGCCATTAGATGCCTATTTTGCTCCAATCGTGCTCCAATTTTTCTTCAACACGTTCACGTTCAAGCATCTTTATGGCCTTTGAAAAGCGCTTATTTCAAGTGTTTCCCACTCACCGCCACGCGCATCTTCGGATTAGGAAACCGATGCTCTATCCCCTGAGCTACGGGAGCAATGACCATTACCCCAAACCCGCAATGAGATGAAGAAACGGCTGCGAAGCAGTTCCATCGTACAGGCCCACTCGTTGAACACCCTTCTGGCCAGCACGACCCGACGTCTAGATGGCGCGTCGACTTCCTCGCCGTTTGATCGGCGTCAATCGGGCAATCAAAGTCGCTGACGCCCAACAGCTGATCGTGCCTGTCTGGCCTCGACTATGAGCGCTTGACTCTGCCACGAAGGGCAGCGAAGCAGAGAGTCATGCTGATCAAAGCAACGAGGCCCACCGCTAACAAGGCTTGGCCGAGTGGAACCCACAGGGCGCCACCACCCGTTTCGAGCGAGCGCAGGCCGCCAAGCAGGTACGTCACCGGATTGAACCTGGCCACCGTGCTGAGCCAACCCGAGAGTTCGCTTCTCGGCACGTAGGACGACGTCAAGAACAAGAACGGAAAGAAGAGGAGAAACGCCGAGTTCACCGCAGCCGGATTACCGGTCTTCAGGGCAATCGCGTAACCGAATCCCGCGAAGGCCAAACTCCATAGTGACGAAAGGACGATGAAGCCCACAACACCGATCGGACCGCCGTGGAAACGGACACCGAGGATGAATCCCAAGATCAGAATTGGAATCGTCAATACCGCGGCGACCGTCACGTCGGCCACCATGTGCCCGAGCAATATTGCGCTCCGCCTCACCGGCGTCAAGAGAAGTCGGTCGAAGTACTTGTCCTGGATATCGAGGACCAAGGCTGGGGCACGTGACACACCCGTGACCCCCAAGAGAATCGCTGTGGCAATTTCGAAGGAGGTGTAATTGAAGTGCGGGATCGACGACGTCACTTTCTTGAGGGTCGCAATGTTCACGATGAAGAAGAACAGTGCGATGAAGACGGGCGGGACGACCGACACCACGTCTCGCGGCACGGCCCGAAGTGCACGACCAGCGATCGACGTCAAGTCGCGGACGATGCCAGCGGGTCGAGCACGAATCGCCTCGTCTGATCCGCTCGGTTGAATTGAGCCCACGACCGCGGTCATGAAGGAACCTCCGAAGAGTGCGTGCGCTCGATGTGGGTGCCGGTCAGCTCGAGAAACACGTCATCCAACGTGGGTGTTCGAAGCGTGAGATCTCGCACGATGACGCTGGTCCTGGCGAGCGCCACCGCGACGGGGCTGATGGTCGCTGAACCGGTGCTCGTCGTAATGACCAGTTCGCCGCGGTGTGCTTCGACGTTCTGCACGCCGGGCACGTTCGCTAGCACCGACGTCGCCTCCGTGGTATCTCCCTCGACGCGCACGAGGATCAGGTCAGAGCCCACCGCCCTCTTGAGGTCACCGGGCGTCCCTTCGGCAACGATTTGGCCATGGTCAATGATCCCGACTCGATGAGCCAACTCGTCGGCTTCTTCTAGATACTGCGTCGTCAGAAAGATCGTGATACCCAGCTCCTCGTTGATGCGGCGAACCTCGGTCCACACTTGGAGACGGCTCACCGGATCGAGCCCCGTCGTCGGCTCGTCGAGAAAGACGACCTCGGGATTGTGGATGAGCGCCGCAGCGAGGTCAAGGCGGCGTCGCATTCCACCTGAGTACGTCCCGACCATTCGACCGAGGAAGTCGCCGAGATCGATCAACTCAGCCAGTTCGCTCACTCGTCGTTGTATCTCGCGCCGCCTCAGTCCGTAGAGTCGGCCTTGCAGCGACAGCAGTTCCGCACCGGTCTGTTTCGGGTCGAGCGCGGCCTCTTGCAGCGCCACACCAATTCGAAGCCGAACCTTTCCGGGGTCTGTGGCAACGTCGTATCCGGCGACGGTCGCCCGTCCGCCGGTTGGGGCGAGGAGCGTGCACAGCATGTGGATCGTCGTCGATTTTCCCGCCCCATTCGGACCGAGGAATCCGTAGATCTCGCCCTTCGGTATCTGGATGTTGACACCCTTGACCGCCTGGACGTCACCAAAGTCCCGCACGAGATCGGTCGTCACGATTGCGTCGATTGGCGACTCTCCGCTTCCGCTCGAGTGATTGGGTGACGTCGCGCGAGGATTAGTAGTCATCATCCCTTCGATCATAAGAATTCTGATGGAGCAGAACTGTTGGACAACATGGTCAGATTGGGAACATCAAGCCTGAGCACGAAGCCTGTTGACGACGTCGACTTCTCAGTACAGGCGGAGTGAGATGTAGAAACGGCTTCGAGGCAGGTCAATGGTACCGGTTCGATCGTCGCGCGGACTACTGGCGACCGCGCGTACATGGTTCTCGACCCGATCAGTTGCGATCCAGCGAGCACCGACAGCCGACGCCGTACCATGATCCAGAGGGCAGAATGAAGAAACCACCGCCCCGATTCACCTAGGGCACGCCGTTTCCGAGGCGCGTGAGTCCCGGAAGGGAGAACCATGTTCGAACGATTCACGGATCGATCTCGTCGAGTCTTGGTCTACGCCCAAGACGAGGCGCGCGACCTCAACCACGACTTCATTGGCACGGAGCACTTGCTGCTCGGTCTGGTCCGAGAAGGGGAGGGGATCGCCGCGAAGACGCTCCGCGCTACGGGTGTCACCGACATCGCTGTTCGCGAGAAGATCCAAGAGTTAATCGGCCGCGGCGACTCCTCGCCGGGTTCACCACCCTTCACCGAGCGGGCCAAGAAGGTGCTCGAGCTGTCACTTCGCGAAGCCTTGCAACTCGGCCACAGCTACATCGGAACAGAACACCTGCTGCTCGGACTCGTGCGCGAGGGTGGCGGTGTGGCTGTCCAGATACTCCGGGACCTAGATATTGAGCTGACCCAGCTCCGCGAGCAGGTCATGGGGATGATGTCCGATCAGAGTGGCAGCGCATTCACCGGATCGCCTCTCGAGGTGCACATCGATAGCGCCATCCTTCGCGGCGTCGTGCGCACCGTCGGCGAACACTTGCGTCCCGACCTTGACGCGGTGGCCATAGAAAACCGGGTGGCCAGCATTGCGCACGATCTCTACAATCAACTCGTTGAACGCTGGGGCGAAGCGGACCACTAGCTGTCGGCGGCCCGCGCCGACGTTTTCGTGTACCGGTCCCCCGCCGTCGCTCTACCTGGGCGACTGCTTCGAGGGGACCGCGCCGATTAGCGAGTCCAGGATGAGAAGCGACGGACCGCGGCGCTCGATCGATCGACCAGATCACTGTGTCGGCGACGCCGTCCGCCGGCGACCGCGGCGATGGCGGGCGCCACCGCCAGCCAGAGGCCAATCGTTACGATCATGGACGTTATGTACCCGAATGGGTGAATACCCACGTGGCTGGCTTCGGCGCCGGCAAACAGCATCAGCAACCACGAGCTCACGAAGAACATCGGGCCCGCCGTAATAAGTCTGACGAAATTCTTCACTTTTGGCACCTCCCAAGGCTGGTCCTAGAGAGACTACCGAGCACGAATACGTGCCACCCGGTCCCGTCGGCGACTGACCGCCGCTGGGGCGAGCCGAGTTCCCGTCGCGACGCGACTGCGGTCAGATCGCGCCATCCGTGTCGCGACCAACGCTCGGCGTCGACCGACACCTCCGTGGGACGAGTCCGGGGATATCCCTCCTCGGATTGACCTGACCAACTGGTCAATAGCGGGCGTCGTCGTTGCCCGACTCATCAGAGGCAGACCATCCGCTAGCTCGCTCCAGACAATCAAGTACCTCGGAGTCCGTCGTCTGGTCGAACCGCTCGTACCACTCGCCCACGGCGAAGGCGCCCTCAACGACGCGCAGGGCGACGAACCGATCGACAACGCCGTCGAAATACCGCGCCGCGTCGACGCCAGCGACCGGCGTCGCGAGCATGAGGGCGGAGGCCCCGCGAACACGAGCGACGGCACAGGCTGCGCGGGCACTAGATCCAGTCGCGATACCGTCGTCGACAATCACGACGGATCGATCTCTGAGCGAGATCTCGGCGCGACCTGCTCGATACCGTGCCACCCTCCGATCGAGCTCAACTCGCTCGCGAGCAACGTTCTCTTGAAACTGGGTCGACGACACGCCGAGCGTGCGCACGAGGTCCCGGTCCACCTCGATGATCCCGTCTTCGCCGAGCGCACCCATGGCGAGCTCGGGCTGCGAGGGCGCGCCGATCTTTCTCACGACGAGCACCTCCAATGGTGCGCTAACTGCGCGGGCGACCTCGAAGGCAACCGGGACGCCGCCGCGAGGGAGTCCCGCGACCACCGTACGGTCGTCGCCGATCACGTCGACGACCGCAGCCGCCAACTGACGTCCCGCGTCGACGCGATCACGAAACGCTCTCACAGCTCCGGCCTACCAGCGACGCGCTCCGCCGCGCCGGTGCGACCCGAGTGAGGCGGGAGGGCGCGTGACCGTCTAGTCGTGTTCGGCGAGGAAGGACTCAACCACCCGTCGGTACCGCTCGGGCTCCTCGACGAAGGGCATGTGACTCGACTCCTCGAAGATCTCCCAGCGTACGTCGGCGATGTGGTCGAAGTAGGGCTGGACCGTGGCGGGCGTGGCCTCGTCGTGGCGCCCCGAGAGCAGCAGCGTTGGCACGTCGATCGGCGTCAAGCGATCAACGATGCTCCATTCGCGCAGCGTGCCGATGCAGTAGAACTCATTTGGCCCGTTCATCGTGTTGTAGACGGTGGAGTCGCGCTCCATCAGCTCAAGCGCCCGCACCACCTCCGGCGGATTGGGCACCACCCGACAGACGTGCAGGTCGTAGTAGACCCTCGTCGCGGCGAGGTACTCCGGGTCGTCGGTCGTGTCGTTCGCCTCGTGGCTATCGAGCGTCGCGGCCACCTCTTCTGGCAGTTCCGCGCGAAGCTTCGCGGCCTCGCTCGCCCACAGGTCCATTGAGGCCGGAGAGTTACTGAGGATGAGCGAGACGAGCCCGCGCGGCTGTCGGATCGCGTGCTCGGCTGCGAGCATTCCACCCCAGGACTGGCCGAGGAGGTGATAGTGGTCTTCGATCCCGAGGTGACCCAACAGGTTGTCGAGTTCATCGAGGAAGAAGTTGACCGTCCAGAAGTCTGGACCCTCGTCGGGCAACAGCGTCGAGCGCCCACCACCCACCTGGTCGTAGTGGACGACCGCGCGGCCCGATCGAGCAATCTCGGCCAGCGCGAGTAGGTAGTCGTGCGAACAGCCTGGGCCACCGTGCGCGACGACGAGCGGCGTCATTGCGTTGAGGTCACCAGTGACGCGATACCACGTCTCGTACCCCCGAAAGTTGGCCACGCCTTCGATGACGTTCGGATCGCTCACGCCCCGACTGTAGAGCACGACGGGTTTCTCAGTCGCAAGAGGCACCTGGTCCCCACCGCTTCGGTGTCGCAACGTGGTGACGGTGCCGCTCATCGT
This sequence comes from uncultured Acidimicrobiaceae bacterium, assembly GCA_963823815.1. GTDB lineage: Bacteria > Actinomycetota > Acidimicrobiia > Acidimicrobiales > RAAP-2 > RAAP-2. The sequence goes on along the minus strand of CAWGMU010000002.1, from coordinate 464,612 downwards.
CGTGCAGGATTAGCGGGCCGCCAGCCACCCAGTCGCCGCTTCGTGATCGGCCATGTCGCAGCGAAAGTAATCGCCAAGCCAACGATCGCTCCGAGAGATATGCAAAGTCAGCGCGGTAGCCTTAAATGCTCTATGGGGCTTTCGATTGGCATCGTCGGACTGCCCAACGTGGGGAAATCCACTCTCTTCAACGCCCTCACGAAGAATCACGCGGTGGTCGCGAACTACCCCTTCGCCACGATCGAGCCAAACGTCGGCGTCGTCGCAGTGCCCGATCCACGCCTCACGGTGCTCGCCTCGATGTTCCACTCCGAGAAGATCATCGCGGCGAGCGTCACCTTCGTCGACATCGCCGGCATCGTGCGGGGCGCCTCGAAAGGCGAAGGACTTGGCAACCAATTCCTCGCGGCGATTCGCGAGTCCGACGCGATCTGCGAGGTCGTGCGGGTCTTCGCCGACGACGACGTCATCCACGTCGACGGACGCGTCGATCCTGCGAGCGACGTGGCCACCATCGAGACCGAACTGATCCTCGCCGATCTCGAGACGGTAGAGAAGGCGCTCGTTCGCCTCGAGCGCGAGGCTAAACGCGCGAGCGACGCGACCCTCAAACTCAATGAAGTACGAAGGGCCGAATCGGTCCTGAACGAGGGTCGGGTCATCTCCTCGGTCGGGCGCGAACTCGACCGCACGCTGCTCTACGACCTGCACCTGCTCACCGACAAGCCCTTCATCTACGTCTTTAACGTCGACGAGGCGACCCTCGCCGACGAGTCTCAGCGCGAGGAGCTCGCGGCGTCGGTGGCCCCAGCGGCGAGCATCGTGCTCTGCGCCAAGGTCGAGGCCGAACTCGCCGAACTCGATGACGACGAGGCGCTCGAACTTCTCGAGTCCTACGGCCAAAGCGAGTCCGGGCTCAGCCAACTCTCACGCGTGGGCTTCGCGACGCTCGGGCTCCAAACCTTCCTCACGGCCGGTCCCAAGGAGGCGCGCGCCTGGACCATCCGTCGCGGCGAGACCGCGCCCGAGGCGGCCGGCGAGATCCACTCGGACTTCCAGAAGCACTTCATCAGGGCGGAGGTCGTCTCCTACGAGGACCTGGTGGCGGCCGGCTCGATCACGGCGGTGAAGGCGGCCGGCAAGGCGCGCGTCGAGGGCAAGGAGTACGTGATGCGCGACGGCGACGTCGTCGAGTTCCGCGTGGGCGTGTAGTAGTACCATCGATGCAGGCGACTGCGGCAGAGGTCGGCGCCGAACCTAACTTCCAAGGAGCAACATGACCTCTGACGCCTTCGACTACAAGGTTGCGAACCTCGCACTGGCCGACTTCGGTCGCGCGGAGATAACTCTTGCCGAGCACGAGATGCCCGGCCTCATGGCCATGCGCGCGGAATTCGGAACGAGCAAGCCCCTCGCTGGCGCTCGTATTTCGGGCTCGCTGCACATGACGATCCAGACGGCGGTCTTGATTGAGACGCTCGTCGAACTCGGCGCCGACGTGCGCTGGGCCAGCTGCAACATCTTTTCCACTCAGGATCACGCCGCGGCCGCGGTCGTGGTCGGACCGACCGGCTCGGTCGACCGGCCCGCCGGCGTGCCGGTCTTCGCCTGGAAGGGAGAGACCCTCGACGAGTACTGGTGGTGCACCGAGCAGCTGCTGCGCTGGCCCGGCGCAGGCGGGCCGACGATGATCCTCGACGACGGCGGCGACGCGACGCTGCTCGTGCACAAGGGTCTCGAGTTCGAGCGAGCCGGCTTCGTGCCCGCGCCCGAGACGGCCGACTCCGAGGAGTACCGGGTGATCCTCCTCTTGCTCGATCGCCTGATCTCGAGTGGCGAGCGCATCTTCGGGCCGATGGCCGCGAGCATCGTCGGGGTCTCGGAGGAGACGACGACCGGCGTGCACCGGCTCTACGAGCGCGAGCGCGACGGCTCACTGTTGTTCCCGGCGATCAACGTCAACGACGCGGTCACCAAGTCCAAGTTCGACAACAAGTACGGCATCCGTCACTCACTGATCGACGGGCTCAACCGCGCGACCGACTATCTCATCGGCGGCAAGATCGCTGTGGTGTGCGGCTACGGCGACGTCGGTAAGGGCTCGGCGGAGTCCCTGCGCGGCCAGGGCGCGAGGGTGATCGTCACCGAGATCGACCCGATCTGTGCGCTACAGGCGGCCATGGACGGCTACGAGGTCGCGACCCTGGATGAGGCCATCGGCGAGGCGGACTTCGTCATCACGGCGACCGGCAATCGCGACATCGTGACCGTGGAGCACCTCCTCGCGATGAAGCACCTCGCCGTGCTCGGGAACGTCGGCCACTTCGACAACGAGATCGACATGGCGGGACTGGCCGAGCTAAAGGGCGCGCGCCGAGAGAACATCAAGCCGCAGGTCGACAAGTGGACGCTGCCGAATGGCCGGGCGATCCTCGTGCTGTCCGAGGGGCGCTTGCTCAACCTCGGCAACGCGACGGGTCATCCGAGTTTCGTGATGAGCAACTCCTTCACCAACCAGACGATGGCCCAGATCGAGCTGTTCACCAACCGCGATCACTACGAAAAGAAGGTCTACGTCTTGCCGAAGCAACTAGACGAGAAGGTCGCCCGGCTGCACCTCGACGCGCTCGGCGTGCGGCTCACGACGCTCACGAAGACCCAGGCCGCCTACATCGGGGTGGCCGTCGAGGGTCCCTACAAGCCCGACACCTACCGTTACTAGCTAGCGGTACCCGGCGAAGAGGTCCTCGGCCACGCCGTCGAGGCCCATGGGGTTCGTGACGCGCACGAACCACTCGGTGCCCATGGCCTGGGCGAACTCCTCGCGGCTCATCTTCATCCAGAACGAATCGGCGATCTGGGAGTGGTGGGCGGCCAGCGCGTCGTACTTCGCGGCGGCGGCGCTGCGCACGTCGATCGCGGCACCGATGAGGTCATCGGGGGTGCCGATGTCGATCTCCTCCTCGTCCTCATCGGGCTCGGGCGGGGCGATCCCCTTCGCGGCGTCGGCCTCGGCGCGCTCGCGCGCTTCGCGCTCCCAGCGCTCGCGCATCACCTTGACGCGTGAGTCGGGGATCGCGTTGAAGTAGAGCGTGGGCGCGTAGTCGAGCTTCGCGAGTGCCGCCATCGTGACCCGATGCGCCTGGATGTGATCGGGGTGCCCGTAGAAGCCCCGGTCGTTGTAGGTAACGATGACCTGCGGCCGCTCCTCGAGCATGACGGCGGCGACGCGCTCGGCCGCGGCGTCCACCGACGTCGCCCAGAAGCTGTCGGGGTCGTCGTTCTGCGGCCAGCCCATCATCCCCGAGTCGCGATACCCCAGCCGCACGAGCCGGTCGATGCCGAGAATCTTGACAGCGTTGTCGAGCTCGACCGCGCGGATCTTCGCGACCTCGTCGCCGTCGTGGTGGTCGGCGTCCGGCTTCACCCCGCCGGGGGCGTCGCCGAACTCGCCGTTGGTGCAGGTCACGAGCACCGTGCGCACGCCCTGGTCGGCGAGGACCCTATAGGTGCCGCCGGTCGAGCTCGCCTCATCGTCCGGGTGAGCGTGCACCGCGAGAAAGGTCAGGTCCTTCACAGTCCTCCAAAGAGATCGGTCTCGTCGCCCGTCGCCTCGTGCCGGCTCCAGGCGCGCTGGTAGTACTCGGTACGAAAGAGTAGCGAGAAGAGGTCGTCGGGCATCGCGACGAGGTCCGCGTTGTCGATCTGGGTGGCGTGGTCGGTCATGGCCTTCCGCATGTCCCCGACGTAGGCGCTGACGTCGAGCGTGGTCGCGACCACGTCGTCCGAGACGTGCAGCCCGGCGTCAAGGACCCAGGCCGGCAGCGACAGCCCGAGGGCGTTCGCGCCCTCGGTGAGACCTCCGATGACGCCCTTGGGCACCACGGAGTAGTAGAGGCGCTCGACGGTCGAGGCGAGTTCCAGCGCGCGTCGGGTGACGACGTTGGTCTTCACGTGGTCGGGGTGCCCGTAGAAGCCGGTCTCGTCGTAGGTGACGACAACGGTCGCGCCGACGTCGTCGAAGATAGCGGCGATCGTGCGCGCGACGGCGTCAACGTCGGCGTTCTCGAAGGCATGCGGTTCATCGTTCTGGGGCCAACCCTTCATGCCCGAGTCGTCGAATCCCAGCGTGACGACCCGAGAGAAACCGAGCGTGGCCGCGGAGAGTTGTAGTTCGCCGGCCCGCGTCGCCGTCGTCTCTAGGCCGTCGTGTCCCGGTTCGTTGCCCGCGCGGCCCGCGCCGTCAAAGCCCAGCCGGCCGTTCGTGCACGTGATGAGCACGACCCCGTACCCGAGCCTGGCGTAGTGAGCGCTCGCGCCACCACCGAAGAAGGCTTCGTCATCGGGGTGCGCGTGCACGCACACGAGCGTGGGCCGAGGGGTCATTAGGAGAGACTAGGAGGTTGCCAATTGGACAATGCGCACGGCGAGCAGCGTTCCGGCGATCACGAGGTAGGAGGCCACCGAGCGCAGGAGAATCCGGCGCGCGAGCGAACTCGCTTGGGGCGCGAGCAGCGTCAGACGCGGCGTACGCCAGTCGCGCCGGTCGATCGAGTACTCCGTCGGGGCGCTGGCGCGGCGCAGCCCCGTGGGCAGACCAACCGCGAGACCGACGACGCCGACGATCGAGAGCCCGACCAACAGGTCCACCACGTTGACTGAGGTGAAGAGCGTCGAGACCATCATCGTGATCGAAAGGACCACGAGCATCGTCACGATGATCGACGCCACGACGTTCAGCCAGCGGGCGTTGACCCACGGGCCGAGCACCTCACGGTCGTTGCAGAGGAGCAGCACGAAGATCGTGGTACTCGGCAGCATCAGTCCGCACATGGCCTGCACGGCCAGCGTGATAAGACCGAGCGGCGCGCCGGGGATGAGCGTCACGATGCCGGCGAGGACGAGGAGGCCCGCGAACGCGCCGAAGAAGCCCTTGGCGTCGCGAACCCGCGAGTTGAGCGACTGCCGCGAGCCTGAGAGGTCGCCGAGGGCGTAGGTGCTCGCGAGCGTGACCGCGGCCGCGCCGATCACCGAGGCGTTGAGTAGGAGGATGGCAAAGAGCGCGCCCGTGCCGTGGCCCACGTGGCGACCGAGGCCCTGTGCGCACGGCGAGCGCGTTGGTGTAGGCGCTCGGGCCGCCGTGACCGGCGAGACCCGCCGCCACGACCGCCATGAGCGCGCCCGCTCCGATGACGACGATGAACGAACCGATGATCGTGTCGACGCGCTCGTAGTTCAGCCAACGCGGCGAGATCTGCTTGTCGACGATGTTGGACTGCTGGAAGTAGAGCTGCCACGGCGCGACCGTCGTCCCGATGATCGAGATGATGAGCAGCACTGACGCCGAGTTCGCCCCGCCGCGGATGGAAGGGATGACGCTATGGCTCGCGATCGCCGAGAAGTGCGGGTGGGCGAAGACCACCAGTGGCACGATGACGAAGTTGAGCGCGACGAAGACCATCATGAACCGCTCCCAGCGCTGGAACGTGCCCGAGGCGGTGACCGCGAAGAGCACCACCACGGCGACCGGGACCGACGCGTAGGGACTGACCCCGAGGTAGCGCATCGAGAGCGAGATGCCGATGAACTCGGTCACGATGATGAGGAAGTTCAAGAGCAGGATCGAACAGATCGAGATGTTGCCCCAGTAGCGGCCGAAACGCTCGCGGATGAGCCGTCCGTGGCCGACGCCCGAGACCGCGCCGAGGCGCGCCACCATCTCTTGGTTGATGATGAGCACCGGAATCAAGAGCGGCAGCGTCCAGAGCAGGGTGTAGCCGAAGTTCTGTCCGGCCTGGGCGTAAGTCGAGACGCCACCGGCGTCGTTGTCGCCCACCATGACGATGAGACCGGGCCCGATGATGGCGAGCAACGTGAGTAGGCGCGCGCGGGTTCCGCGCCGCCCGCCGCGTCATGGTCGCCATGGTGCCGAAGGCCCCGGCGATCTGGGGCGCTGTCGTCCGTTCGCGCTGCACGCTTCCTCCTTTCGTCTCGTCGTGGTCGCTGGGCGAAACAACCACGCACAGACCAAAGGGTTAGGCGCCCTCCTTGGCGGTCAAACGAGTCGTGCCGGTACGTCGATAGCCTCGCGGCTGGTACTAGGGGGTTTCAGTGGACCTCCTTTGAACGTGACCTACGGCGGCGCGGTGCATCTACTCCTCCACCGCGCCCATGCCGAACTCGCGCGCCAGCCCTGGGGCAGCAGCACTTCGAGTAGGTCGTCCACCGTCACCACCCCGATCATCTTGGCGTGCTCTTCGTCGAGCACGGGCAACACGGTCAGGTTGAAGTCGCTCATCTTTCGCGCCACGCGCTGCACGTCCCACTGGGGGTGCACGTGGGCGAGTTGCGTCTTCGCCACGCTCAGCGCCAGCGCGTCCGGGCGCGCGCGCACCAGCGGCGCGATGGACGCCGCGCCAACGGGCTGGCCATCTGTCGTCCACGACGAAGACCGTCTGAAGGCCTCGGCGGGCACGCTCGACGTTCGAATCGCGTCGAGGGCATCGGCGACGCGTCGCCGTAGGCGCGACCGAGACGAAGTCGGGGTTCATCATCCCGCCGGCGGTGTCGGCGTTGTAGCGAGAGCAGCTGGCGGACCTTCGCCTGCTGCTCGCTCGGCAAGAGTTCGAGGATCGGCAGGCGGCGCTCCTGGTCGATCTCGGTGATGAGGTCGGCCGCGTTGTCGGGCTCCATTCGCGAGAGCAGGCGCGCGGACTCGGCGTCACTGCGCGACTCGAGGAACTCCAGCTGGTGGGTCGTGTCGAGCTCTTCGAAGACGTCGGCCTCGAGCTCGCGGTCGAGACCCACGGCCTCGATGATCTCCTCGCCCTCGTCGTGGCTCGCCTGTTCGACGAGGTCGGCGATCTGGGCGGGGTGGAGCTTCGCGAGCTTGCGGTACGGGATCCGCAGCCGCGCCGTGGGCACGTGGCTCACGAAGGGCTCGATCGAGGCGAAGTCGACGATCGAGTCGCGCCTGGACGTGCGAGCCGACCTTTGGCCGAGCACCCGGCGCAGGAACGACGGCGGCCAGGGTCGACGCCGACGACCTCCCAGCGACCCTCGACCTGGGCGATCTCGATCTCGTTGGCGATGATGATGCGCCCACGCACCAGGTTGATGAGGTGACGCGCGAGCAGGTCCTCGGCGAGCAGCAACTCACCCGGGCGGCGCTCGAAGCGTCGCAGGTCCACGCGACGCCCTCGAAGGTCATCCTGCCCGCGCCAGGCCGCCGATCTTCCTGATGGAGACGAACAGGTCGCGACCCTCGATGCGGATGACGGCGCCCACGATCGGCGGATGCGCATCGTCGCCGAGGCGCGCGACCAGGTCCTGGACGCGGCCGATCCGGTCGCCGTCGGTATCGAAGATCGGACGGTGCAGGAACGTAGAGAGGTGCAGAAGTTCAGTCACGAGGTGCCTTTACAACCTTCCAAGGCTACCGCGTGAGCACCTCACCTTCCCCGGCGAGGTTGGTCACCGCGCCGTCACGCGGATGTCCCCTCAGCGAGACGTGGCGCCATAGCGGCCCAGCACGTCGGCGACGAAGTCGAGGTCGTCGTCGGTGACGCCGGCGTGGGTGACGTAGCGAACGCGGCGTCGGTGCGACGGTCCCGCCGTCGACCCCCAGGGCGCGAAGATCGTCAACAAGACGACGCGCACTCGGATGGTTGAAGCAGATGATGTTGGTCCGACAGGTCGCCGGGTCGTAGCCCGACGCGGGGAAGGCCGTTGCAAAAAGCTCAGCCAGCCGACGAGCACGCGCGTGATCGTCCTTCAGACGATCGATCATCGTGTCGAGGGCGACGAGACCCGCCGCGGCGATGAAGCCGGCCTGGCGCATCGCGCCTCCAAGACGTTTGCGCTCGACCCGAGCTCGCTCGATCGTCACGGATGATCCCGCGAGCAACGAGCCGACCGGCGCACAGAGACCCTTGGTGAGCGCGGTCATCACCGTGTCGGCCGTCGAGGCGTAGTCGGCGGCGCTCACGCCGGTCGCCACCACCGCGTTGAAGATCCGCGCGCCATCGAGGTGCAGCGGGACCTCGCCGATCGCCTCACGGAGCGCGCGCAGCTCGCTCAACTCCCACGGCACGCCTCCGGCGTACATGTGCGTGTTCTCCACGCACACGAGCGCCACGTGGGGCTGATGGTCGTTCTCGGATTCGATCACCTCGAGCACGTCGTCGATCGCGAGCCGACCCGTCGCGTCGTCGAGCGTGGCGAACTGCACCGAGGAGTTGCGCGCCGCGGCTCCCGCCTCGAAGCTCACGAGGTGCTGGTGCCGACCAGCGACGACAAGGTCGCCCGGTCGGGCGAGGACGCGCAGCGCGATCTGGTTCGCCATCACGCCCGAGACCACGAAGATCGCGGCCTCTTTTCCCATCAGTTCGGCGAAGCGACGCTCGAGTTCGTTGACCGTCGGGTCCTCGCCGTAGCCGTCGTCGCCCACGACGGCGTGGGCCATCGCCTCGCGCATCGCGGCCGTCGGCTGGGTGATGGTGTCGCTTCGCAGGTCCACGCGCCGACTCATGGACGAAGGCTACCCAATCCCTAAACTTTCGCCATGAGCGACAACGTCCTTGACGACCTGCCCCATCGTCCCAACGTGAACGAACACCTCGGCGTGACGCCGGTCCTCGCAACACCCGAGAAGGTCATCCTCACCGTCGACGTCGGACCGAAGGTCCACCAGCCCTACGGCATCTTGCACGGCGGCGTGTCGGCGCTGCTCGCCGAGGGCGCGGCCTGCTCGGGGGCATGCTGAGCGTCGGGAGCGACAAGATCGTCGTTGGCACCGAGCTCAACTGCTAGCACCTGCGCGCGATGAGCTAAGGCACGCTCACCGCGACGGCCACGCCGTTTCGAAAGGGTCGCAGCGTGCACGTGTGGGGTATCGAATTGCGCGACGACGCCGACCAGCTGATCTGCGTCGCGCGGTGTACCTTGCAGGTCTTGCCGGCCCCCGCGCCGAGCTAGACCCGCCACGTAGACTTCACGTAATCACTAGCGGTCGGAGGAGCTGACATGGGCGCTCGGTTTACTGGCTGGGGAACGGCGGTACCCGACCGCGTCGTGACCAACGAGGAGCTCTCCTTGACCCTGGACACGTCTGACGAGTGGATCGTTGAGCGCACCGGCATCAAGGAGCGCCGCATCGGCGGCACGGCGAAGAGCCTGGGCGTGCTGGCGGGGCGCCACGCCCTCGAGGACGCCGGCGTCGAGCCCGGCGACATCGACTTCCTCATCCTCGCCACGACGACGCCTGACCGGATCATGCCCGCCACGTCGGCTCCTCATCGCCCACGCGCTCGGCCTCAGCTGCCCAGCCATGGACGTGAACGCCGCGTGCAGCGGCTTCATGTACGCCGTGCGCACCGCCTACGGGCTACTCGAGACGGGCAACAAGCGGATCCTCGTCATCGGCGCGGAGCACCTCTCGCGCTGGGTCGATTGGAGCGACCGCAACATGGCCGTGCTGCTCGCCGACGGCGCGGGGGCGACCGTGCTCGAGTACGACCCGACCGAGAACGACCTGCTCAGCTTCGTGCTCGGCGCCGAGGGCGCCGACGCCGACCTGCTCACCTGCGAGCACGGCGGCTACTTCGAGATGGACGGCAAGGAGGTCTTTCGCCGCGCCGTGCGCGTCGTCGTCGACTCGGCCGAGAAGGCCCTGCCATGGCGGGCATCAGCGCCGACGAGCTGCGCCTCGTGATCCCCCACCAGGCCAACATCCGCATCATCCAGGCGGCGTGCAGCGGCTCAACGTCGGCATGGACCGCGCGGTCGTCTCGCTCGACCGCTACGGCAACACCTCGAGCGCGTCGATTCCGCTCGCCTTCGCCGACGCGCGCGACAACGACCGGGTCCACAAGGGCGACTACGCACTGCTCACCGGCTTCGGCGCGGGGATGACGTGGGCGTCGGCCGTCCTGCGGTGGTCCAAGTGAGCGGACCGTCGCTCGTCATCCTCGCGGCCGGTCGCGCCCGTCGCTACGGAGGGGTAAAGCAGTTGGCTCCCGTCGGCCTCCACGGCGAGGGCGTCATCGACCTCATCGCGTCGGATGCCTACGCCGCGGGCTTCGACGACATCGTGATCGTGATCAACCCCGAGACCGGTCCCGAGATCGTCGAGCACGTGGCGACGCACTGGCCGAAGGGCCGCAAGGTCTCCTTCACTCCAGCAGCAACAGCTTCGCGGCACGGTCGACGCGGTGCTCGCGGCGGAACCCGTGCTCGATCTGCAGCGACCCTTCGGCGTCAGCAACGCCGACGACCTCTACGGCCCAGAATCGTTCTTGAAGCTCGGTCGGCACCTCGCGACGAGCCCGAACAACTGTCTCGTCGGCTTCGAGCTCGAGCGGGCGCTGGTCGGCGAGTTGCCCGTCTCTCGCGGCACCTGCATCGTGGTGAACGGTCACCTCACCGAGATCGTCGAGCGGCGCAACGTCTCGGCGACGCTCGAGGGCTTCGTCGCCGACGACGGTCTCGAGCCCGTTCGTCTCCACCCCCAGACCACCGTCTCGATGAACCTGTGGGGATTCCAGCCGTCCATCCTGCCCCTCATGCATCGCGCCATCGACCAGCACGACTTCACGAAGGAAAAGGAGATTCAGCTCTCCACGTTCGTCGGACAGATCCTGCACCGCACGCCGCTGCGCTTTGACGTCATGCGCACGAAGTCGCGCTGCATCGGGGTGACCCACGCGGACGACCTTCCGCTCGCCCAGATGCTCGTGCGCGAGGAGATCGAAGCGGGCGAGCGCCCGGCGTTTGCCTTCGTCAGCTAGATCGACCCGCGGCTAGGGCCGTCGCGCCAGTTCGTACGCGTCGCTGCCCCTTTCGACAAAGACGTCATTCGACCCGAACGTGGCCATTCGCTTGGCCAGGTCCTCTCGAAACGGTCCCTCGAGATCGCCGATTGCCTCTCGCGAGAGGGACGACGTCGAGAGCGCGTGGCCGGCGAGACGCTCGACACTCCAGCGGCGTCGCACGTCGAATGAGAAGACGCCGAGTGGTTCTAGTCCCGCCGCGGCCAACACCTCGGTGTCGGGATGCTCAAGTCGCATCTGTTCCCAGCCCGCTGGCACGCGGTCCTGCGTGCGGGCTCTGTCGCGCCACTCCTCAAGCAGCGCGCGTAACTCGACCTGCCACGGGTCATCACCGGTCCACGGCTGACTGGTCCAGAGCAGTGCCAGGTGGCCCCGCGGGCGAACCCACTCGCGAACGCGCGCAGCCACGACAGCGCGCCGGAGCCGGTGGAAGGCGTTGCCGACAGTGACTAATTCGAAGTAGCCAGCGGGAGCGTCTAACTTCTCGGCCGCGACCTGCAGCCATCGCACGGTGGTCACGTCCAGGCGAGCGGCCTTCCCCCGGGCGAAGGTCACCATGTCGGGCTCCTGGTCCAGCGCCCAGGTCTCCTTGAAACGAGGAGCGAGGCTGAAGGTCACGAGGCCCGTGCCGCAAGCGAGGTCGAGCAATCGTCCGTCGCCTTGAGGAGCCGAGCGCTCAAGAAGGTCGTCGATCATCTCGCGCGCGTAGGGCGCGCGGTAAGCGTCGTAGTCGACGGCGGTGCCTCGGTAGAGGTCGGTTCGAAACTCGGGCTCGTCGCTCACGAGATCATTCTGGCCACGGCGTACGTTTCATCGCCAGTCGCGTGAGGGCGCGCTCGCGCCTATGGTAAGCGGCTCGACGAACTCCGCGGCGAGGGTGATCGTGTCCTGACCACGCTCGAGCAACCCGCGAATCACGAGCGCCGGAGCCAGGTCCGCGACGTCCTTCCAGCGGGCCCACGCGCCCTTGGAGAAGATCACGTTCACGTGCCCGGTCTCGTCCTCCAAGTTGACGAAGACCGCGCCGTTCGCCGTCTCGGGTTGCTGACGGTGGGTCACGACGCCCGCCACCGTGACCCGAGCGCTCTCGACGCCAACGAGCGCGCTCGCGCGCGTCACCCCGCGCGCGTTGAGTGACGCGCGCGCGAGCTCCATCGCCGTCGCCTCGGTGGTGAGGCCCATCGACCACAGGTCGTCGGCCACGCGCTCGAGCTCGCTCGTCACGGGTAGCGCCGGGGCGACGAGGCCCGTCACCACGCCGGGTAGTCGGTCGACCAGCGACTGCGCGGCGGCCCCGGCCGACCAGGTGAGGGCGCGCCGGTTCGGACCGAAGCCATCGAGCGCGCCGGCCGCGGCGAGCGCCTCAAGGTGGTGCTGGGCGAGGCCGCCGCGGCGCACGAGGTCGGCGCTGTCGCGCCAGGGCGCACCCGCGACCACGCGCTCGGCCAGGTCGGCGCCGATCGTGCGCACGTCACCGAGGCCGAGGCGCACCACGGGACGCTCGGACGAGCCCTCGAGCGAGGCGCCCACGCTCGAGTTGTTCACGTCGGGGCGCTCGACCACCACGCCGTGACGCTTCGCGTCCGCGACGAGGCTCTGAGGGGACCAGAAGCCCATGGGCTGGGCGTTCAAGAGCGAGACGAGGAAGGCCGCCGGGTAGTGCACCTTGATCCAGGCCGAGCAGTAGACGAGGTGGGCGAAGGAGACGGCGTGCGACTCGGGGAAGCCGAAGTTCGCGAACGCCGCCAGCGCGTCGAAGAGCTGGTCGGCCGGTGCCCCGATGATGCCGTTCTCGGCCATCCCCGCGTAGAAGCGGCTCTTCAGCTTCATCATGCGCAGCTCCGAGCGCTTCGCCGCCATGGCTTGGCGTAGTTCGTCGGACTCGGCCGGCGAGAAGCCCGCCACCGCAACCGCCATCTCCATCAGCTGCTCTTGGAAGAGCGGCACGCCGAGCGTGCGCTCGAGGATCGGCTCGAGCCGCGGGTGCAGGTAGGTGACCGGCTCGTCACCCCGGCGCCGACGGAGGTACGGGTTGACCGCGCGACCCTGGATCGGCCCGGGGCGGATCAGGGCGACCTCGATCACGATGTCGTAGAAGCAGCGCGGCCGCATGCGCGGCAGCGTCGCCATCTGCGCGCGCGACTCCACCTGGAAGACCCCGACGGTGTCGGCCTCACAGAGCAGGTCGTAGACCTCGTCCTCCTGGGCGAGCAGGGCGAGGTCGAGCGCCACCCCGTGGAAGTCCGCGACGACGTCGACCGCGCGGTGCAGCGCCTCGAGCATGCCCAGTCCGAGGAGGTCGAACTTCACGAGGCCGATCGCCGCACAGTCGTCCTTGTCCCACTGCAGGACGCTGCGCCCGGGCATGCGCCCCCACTCGACCGGACAGACCTCGAGCACCGGCCGGTCGCAGAGCACCATGCCCGCCGAATGGATGCCGAGGTGGCGCGGCCGGTCCAAGAGCTCGCTCGCCATCGTGGTCACTAGCTCGGGCACCGCGTCGTCGCGCGCGGTCATCGTCGCGCGCTCGACGTGGTCGCGGATGTAGTTGGCCTCCTCTTCGCTGTGGCCGAGCGCGCGCGCCACGTCACGCAGCGCCGACTTCGAGCGGTAGGTGATCACGGCGGCGACCTGGGCGGCGTGGTGGCGCCCGTAGTGCTCGTAGACGTACTGGATCACCTCCTCGCGCCGCCCCGACTCGATGTCGACGTCGATGTCGGGCGGGCCGTCGCGCGCCGGCGAGAGGAAGCGCTCGAAGAACAGGTTGAGCGCCACGGCGTCAGCGTTGGTGACCCCGAGCGAGTAGCACACCGCCGAGTTCGCCGCCGACCCGCGTCCCTGACAGTAGATGTCCTTCGCGCGGCAGAACTCGGTGATGTCCCAGACGGTGAGGAAGTACCCGGCGAAGCCGAGCGTCTTGATGACGTTGAGCTCGTGATCGATCTGGCGCCACGCGCCCACGACCCGTTCGTTCTCGCGCGGCCCGTAGCGCTGCGTCGCGCCGCGCGCGACGATCTCTTCGAGGTAGCTCTGCTCGTCGTGGCCCGGCGGCGTGGCGAAGGCCGGCAGGTTCGGCGCCACCAGTCGCAGGTCGAAGGCCAGCTCGCCCACCAGCTCGCCGGCGCGATCGACGACCCCGGGCCAGCGCGCGAAGCGCCGGCGCTGTTCGGCGTCGCTGCGCAGGTGCGCGAGCGGCGAGGCGCTGAGCCAGCCCTCCATCTCCTCGAGGCTCTGGCGGGCGCGGATCGCCGAGAGCACGTTGGCGCGCGGGAAGTCCCGCGGCGTGGCGTAGTGCACGTTGTTCGTCGCCACGACCGCGACGTCGGCCGTGACGGCGAGCTCGGCGAGGACGTCGTTACGCGCGACGTCGTCGGGCGCGCCGTGATCCCAGATCTCGACGGCCACGTTCTCGCGCCCGAAGCGTTCGACGAGTTTGGCCAGCGCGCGGCGCGCGGCGCGCGGTCCCTCGGCGAGCAGCGCCTTCGTGAGGGGACCCTTGCGACAGCCCGTCAGCACCAGCCAGTCGTGGGCCGCCTCGCTCACCTGGTCGAGCGAGAGGCGCGGCACGCCCTTCTCGCCACGCTCGAGGTGCGCGAGCGCCAGCGTGCGCGAGAGCCGGGCGTAGCCCGCGGGCGAGCGCGCGAGCACGACGAGGTGCTCGCCCGAGGGGTCCGACACCCCCACGCGGTCGTCGGTCGCCTCGAGGGTGATCTCCGCGCCGAAGACGCTCGCGAGCCCGAGCGCGCGCGCCGCCTCGGCGAAGCGCACCACGCCGTAGAGACCGTGGTGGTCACACAGCGCCAAGCCCGACAGGCCGAGGCGCGTCGCCTCGACGACGAGCTCTTCGGGGTCGCTCGCGCCGTCGAGGAAACTAAAGCCCGAGTGGGCGTGCAGTTCGCCGTAGGTCGTCATCAGTCATAGATTCCAACGAGCCACCACCGACTCGACTCCGCCACCAGCAGCAGCGCCTCGCCCGTGGCGAGCACCACCTGGAGGTGCGCGCGACGACGACGACGCGACCACCAGCGCTCGACCAGCGGCCAGGGTCCGGCGTGCCAGACGATCTCACGACGCAGCGGCGAGGAGAAGAGCACCGCCGTCGGCTCGCCCGAGAGCGTGCCGCGTGCGCTGAGCGCCACCGGACGGTTCGCGTCGTCGCGCAACTGCAGCGGCGCCGGGTGGGCCAGGGTCGTCGCCGGGGAGGGCGCCGTGAGCTGGCCGGGCCAGGGCGCGAGGTCGCGTGGGTCGACGAGCGGCGAGCCCCAGGGCACGAGCGTCGCGCGGTCCTCGGGCCCGCGTCCTCCACGCAGCGCGGCCACCATGATGGCCTCGGCGCCGAGCCGTCGGCGCACGCGGCGCGCGGCGGCCTCGGCGCGGTCGTCACCAGCTCCGCGCTGGCCGAAGAAGCCCTGCTGTTCGTCAAAGAGACCCTCTTCGCCGCGGAGATGAGCGAGACGCCGAGCGAGACGCGTGTCGCGCTGACCCTCGCGTTCGGCGACCTCGCCGCGCGCCACTCGGTGCAGAAGAAGCGCGCCGCGGTCGAAGCGCTCGGCCACGCGCGCCGGCTCGAGGTCGGCGAAGGCACCGAGCGTGTGCAACCCCAGGCGCTGGCAGGTAGTCGAGAGGTCCTTGCGCCCGAGCACCTCGAGGGGCTGGGCGCGGCGAAACGCGTCGCTCGCGCCGAGCGGCACCACGAGTTCGCGGTGCGCCGCAAGCTCGGCGCAGAAGAGTCCCTCGGCGACGCCGAGCTTCGCCTCAACACCGAGCACGTCGGCCACGCACTCACGCACTCGTTGCAACACGGCTTCGTCACCACCGAAGAACCGACTCGGCCCACGAAGCGGTAGCACGTAAAGCCCGAGACGCACCACCTCGGTGAAGGGACAGAGCGCGTCGAGCGCGTCGAGCAACGTGAGGGTGTCGCGCAGCGTCGAACCGTCGGGCTGTTCGAGCGAGAGCGACTCGACCCAAACGGCGAGTAACCGTTCCATCACGTCGCCTCGGCGCCGCCGCGGCGGTCGGGCAACGTGACCACGTGCTCGGCCGTGCGAACCGCCTCGCCCCGTCCGCTCACGAGCACGGTGAGATAGCGCGCGTCGAGCCGCGACGAGGCGACCCACTCAGCCCGGTTCACGCGAAAGCAGAGGTCGGCCGGCAACGGCCACGGCGCGCGCGGCTCGCTCAGCACGACGAGCACGGTGCCGCGCTCGCGTACCCGGTCCATCAGACGCCGCGCGCTGGCGTGACTCGCGCGCGACGGTGGTCGCACGAGCACCAGGTCGACACCGTCGAGTAGATCGGCTGTCGACTCGGCCCACGCCCCCCTCGGACGCGGCACGAAGAGCACACGACGCAGATCGACACCGAGCTCGACCATCGCCACGACGCCGGGGTCGTCCACGCCCACGACGCCCACCCAGTGACCCCGCGCGCTGGCCTCACTCACGAGACTGAGCGCGAGACTGAGCCCACCGAGTCCGACCGGTGCCTCGACGACAATCGTCGAACCACGACGTAGTCCCGCGCCGGGCACGAACGCGCGCCACGGCTCGCCAAGGGGTAGCGTGCGGCTCTTCGCCAGGGAGACGGGCCGCAGGTCGGCGAGGAGTTCGGGGGAGAGCGGGGGTCGCGGAGGGGATAAAGCGAACATATGTTCGTAAGAGTAGTGATTCGTCGTCACACGCGCCAATGCCTGAAATTCCCGGCAAACTAGGGGCATGTGTGGTCGAATCGCCCTCTTCACTCCGCCCGCCCACCTGGCCCGATTCCTCGACGCAGCCCTCGCGGCGGGTCTCGACCCCGAGGGTGAACCCAGCTGGAACGTCGGACCCCAGCGCTCGCTCTTCGGCGTCGCCGAGCGCGAGGACCAGCGCGTCCTCAACCGCTACCGCTGGGGGCTCGTGCCGAGCTGGGCGAAAGATCCCTCCATCGGCAACCGGCTCTTCAACGCGCGCGGCGAGACGGTCACCGAGAAGCCCTCGTTTCGAAGCGCCTTCGCTAAGCGTCCCTGCGTGATCCCCGTCGACGGCTTCTACGAGTGGGACCACCGCCCCGGCCAGCACCGTCAACCGAACTACTTCACGCGCGTCGACGAGGAGCCGATGCTCTTCGCGGGGCTCTTCGAGTATTGGCGCAACCCGGCCGAGGAGACGAGCGAGCCGCTTCGCACGTGCACCATCATCACCACCGCGCCGAGCGCCGACATGGACGAGATCCACGATCGCATGCCAGTCGTGCTCGCGCGCGACGACATTGAGACGTGGTTGAACGTCGCCGACTTTGGTCCCGACGAGCGTCTCGCGCTGCTGCGGCCCGCTCCTAAAGGGACGCTCGCCCACCGTGGCGTCGGCACCGCGGTCGGTTCCGTAAAGAACGACGGGCCCGAACTCATTGACGCGACCGAACCGCAGTCGTTCTTCTAGCTCCGACCCGTCAGCACCTGAGCGCCACGAGCTTCGCGCGTCGCGCAGTAGAGGAGGACGGTACGTCGCTAGCCTTTGCCGATGACACTTCGCCTTCGCCCCTACGACGAAGACGACGAAGCCGTGGCCGTTGCCATTCACGCGGCGATGTTGCCCGAGAACTTCCACTTCCTGCTCGGCTACGACGAGACGTTGACTTGGACAGAGTTCTTGCGCTACGTCGACGACCAGCGACGTGGCCTCGTTCGTTCGACCTACCGCGTGCGCGGGGATCAGCTCGTTGCCGACGTGGACGGCGAGATCGTCGGACGCGCCTCCATCCGCTTTGAGCTGAACGACTTCTTCCTGAAAGAGGGTGGTCACGTCGGCTACGGAGTCGCGCCCGATCACCGCCGTAAGGGCTACGCCGCCGAGATCCTTCGCCAGGCGATCGTCGTCGCGCGCGCCGAGGGTGTCGGGCGAGTGCTCGTCACCTGCGATGAGGACAACGTTGGCTCGCGCAGAGTCATCGAAACGAACGGGGGCGCCCTCGAATCAATCGTCACCACTGACGATGGGCGAAGACTGCGTCGATACTGGATCGAGTGAACCGACCCGGAAAAGCCGAAAACCCCGAGTGACCAGTGGGCCGAAGCCCACCCGCCCCTCGGGGTTTCCGAGGCACACCAACTGTGCTCCGTGTCGGACAGAACACCGCTGATGGCAGGCACTTCACGTCATTCGCCCGTTCCGAACAGCGGACCGAACTCCGCTGCCCGTTGGAAGGAATCCTTTCCTCTTGCGAGGCCCCTCATCCCCCCGCTTCCTTCTCCCCTTGCGGTTCGTCGGATCGTTGGCAGGTGCTACGTGAACTACGAGAGACACTCTGGCAGAGATTTCTTCTTTCGCCAAGCCCACGAGGGGAAATCAAACAGTTATGCCCAGCAACGGGTCACTTATCCACCGGTTTTGCTGTACGTCGGACACATACCAACCACTTAGTCGCACGTTATCCACAGTTCTCGTGGCGTCGCGGGCGTTGACCAGGTCGATATCCACCCCAGAATTCACCCCCGTGACACGTCGTCGACGGCCTAGGACCCGGTCGTCCGCTCGAGCCAACGCCCGTGGGCGTGGCACCAGCCCCAGGTGCTGGGGGACGATCCCGGACGCGTGACGACGATCTGGGACGCCCCGCGATGATGCTTCTCGTCGTCGAACTCGACGCCCGGCCACTTCACGAGCGTCGACTCGATCGAGATCCATGCGTAGTCACCGTCACCGTCACCGCAACGTCGCACCAGTTCCTCGAAGTACGCGCGCTGCTCGTCGGGCGTGAAGTAGAACGCAACCCACGTGTTGAAGACGATGGTGAGTATCGAACCGTCGCAGTAGTCGAGGGCGTCATCGAGCCGTTCGAGCGCGAAACCCGTCAAGATCGTCGCCGCCGGCCATGAGGGTCGCGCGGCCACGATCGCGTCGAATCGTTCGTGACGTCGTCGTTGCTCGGGCCAGAGGCAGGCCTTCAGCCAGAGCCGGTCGTCCTCGTTGGCGAGGTCGAGCGGATGAGGGTCGATTCCGACGCGACCCTTCACGCCCGGCAAGCGGGACCTCGTGACCGGCGTCAGGTCCTCGCACACCAGTGTCAGCGGATTGCCGTCATCGGTTCCGCGCACCGGGAACTGATCGAAGCACAGATTGATCCCGGCGGACGTCCCCACCTCAATCACGTTGATGACGTCGGCGTCGGTGGCGAGCTCAGCAACGACCGCTTGGATGACGGCACTACGGCCCGGCTCGTTCGTCTGCGTGGAGCGACCGAGTTCGTCACGCACAAGAGAGGGCGCATCGTGAATCACGTCGAGTACGTGGCGCGCGGTCATCTCGGGTTCGTTCAGTCGGCCGTGGCGGGCGTCGTCGTAGATCGGGCCGAGGACCTCGTGGCCGCGCAGAGCGGCAAGCTGCAGCGTAGCGAGCACGAGCATTGGATTGCGCTGCTCGACGCGCACGCTCGCGAGCATTTCGAGCGCCAGGGTGTCGCCCTCGAGCTCGTGCAGCAGAGCTGAGTAGAAGGGCTGCTCTTCGTAGTCCTCAGGCGCCATCGCGAAGTGGTAGCGCTTGCGTGCGTCGTCGAGGTCGAGAGATTGCATGAATATCGCCTCCGCAGCGGTTTGGCCTCGCGGAGCCCTACGTCGGGTCGCCCGATCGAGGATCACGGCCAAACGGCTCGCCCGCGGCCCCGACGGGAAGGTGGTGCTCGGCTTCACGGATTCGTCGCTGGCGGCGCAAGTTAAGGCGGAGTTGCGCTACTCGCCCAACTCCGATCGCGAGCACGATCAGCGCGCCCGCAAGGGCGGCGGCCAACATCGCCACGGCGAGGGACATCTGTCCATCGACCCCAAAGAACTCGACGCGTACGTCGCGAGTGTTCTGGGCGATGAAGTCGACGAGGGCTACGCCTAGGAGGATGACTACTGCAACGCCGACCCAGGCAGCCGACGTGCGAGTGTGACGAACGCGCTCACCGCCCCGTAAACGGCGGCCGCGTTCGCGCACCTCGTCGGGTTCACTCGTCGGGCGGGCATCTTGCGGGTGATCGTTCGCCATTGGCCGTTCGTCGTCGCCGGTGGGCTCGCTCACGTTGAGGAATTCTAAACGTCGACCGTCGCCCAGCGACGTCCGCCGTCGACCGTCATGATCATCGAGTCCGCGCCGTTCGCCGCCCGAACGATCGCGACTCCGTGCTCGGCGCCGGCAAAAGCGAGCGAGATGACGTCTCCGCGGTACGCCACGTTCCAGTGAACGCCGTCGTCGAAACTGGCCACGAGCTCTTGCTGGCTGCCGATCCAACGGTCGATGAGGATCACCCCCGGCCGCGGTGACGCGAGCACGCCGTAGTCGTAGGCGCGGGTCGGCAACAGTTCGGGCCCCGCAGTGAACCTCGTACCACCGTCCTGGGAGTAGTACAACCAGTTCGAGCCAAGCTTTGCCCCCGGCGGCGCCGACTTCGACAGACCATAGGCGAATCCGCCCATCTGGCAGATCGCGATCAGGCGCCGACTCGTCGAGGCGGCGGGGACGACGTAGCTGTTGCCGACCGCCTGACAGGGCGGCGTCCAAGCGACCCAGGCGCCGTTGCTCGCGAGTCGGGCGCTCCCCGAGACGCCACGATCATTGCCCACGACCAGCCAGCCGTTCGTTCCCCGCAACACGAAAGCGCCCGTCGGCTGCGCTCCGCCAGCGGGCAACCCGAGCAGCACCGACGTCGACGTGCGCCACTGGTCCACACCAACCGGTGAACTCCTCACCGTGACGTGGAAGGTCCTGTTCTCGCCCATCACGTAGGCGGTGCCCGCCGAGGCTTCGAGGTCGAAGATCGTGCCGTAGCGACCGACCCACGCGACCGGCAACTTGTTCCAGACGTGACCGCCGTCGTGCGTCGACCACAGCGTTGGCTCGTACTGAATGAAGGCGACGCCCTGCGTCGGCACCGGACCCGGCAGTGTCCCGAAGATCCAGCCATCGACATTGTTGGCGAACCGCACGTTGAGTGAGCCCGCGCCGTACAGAGCGGCGACCGTGCCGTCAAGGTTGCGGTCGGCTCGTGTGGCGAGTGAGGGCGGCAGCGACGTGGTCTGCCACACGAGTCCGCCGTCCGCCGTTGAGCGCAGAGCGAGACACGAGGAGTCGTTGGCGCAGGGCGCGACGCCGAGGGTCCAGCCATCGTATGGCGAGATGAAGGAGACCGACACCGGGTCGAAGGACCCAGCGACCCTGTCCGAGGCGGGCGACGCGCCACTCGCCGACGGTGTTGGCCGCAGCCCCACACCCCACGCGGCGATCATCGAGAGGAGAACCAGCGCCGTGACGATTCGGGCTCTCACGTCGACACGCTAACCCTCGCGCATCAGATCGGGCATCCGCCTCAAGCGTCGAGGTTGAAACGTGCGACGACAGTCTGCGCGATTGAGCGGCCGGTGAAGGTCAGGCCGTTCTCTCATAAGCGTGGACCGACAAACGGGGTCAACCCCATTCGGTGGAGGTGATGGGATTCGAACCCACTGCCTCTACATTGCGAACGTAGCGCTCTACCAATTGAGCTACACCCCCGAGGAGGTTTCTACTTTAGCCGAAGGCGCGTCGCTGCGGCTCGCGACGCCAGGCGCTCTCGTCGTCGGGCTCGTAGAACTCGGACGTGAACTCACCCTCATAACGCGGAGTGTAGAAGTCCTCGCTCTCGCGATAGAGCGGCTCGATCGTCGCGAGTGGGCGGCGCCTCGGAAGCCGCACCGGCAGCGACTCCTCCTCGAGAAAGCCCTGGCTCACCGCGTAGAGAGCGAGCGCGACGAAAAGAATGAGAGATATCCACGCCAGCGCCGCGACGTCGATAAAGAACGAATAGCGCGTCACCGCCGCGATCGCGGTGAGGGCGAGCGCGGCGAGCGCGAGACGAGTGAAGATCATTCGGCGCTGCGCGCGCATCGTTCGCCGACGGATCGGCGCTTCGTAGCGCGCCGCGGCAGCGGGCTGTTCCGGTCGCGAGGCGTAGGCCCTCGCGTAGTGATTGGTGACGCCGCGTTCAGCTGCTTCGTCGTCGTACTCGTAGTCGTCGCTCCACTCGTCCCACGACGCCCTCGTTTCCAAGGTGCCGAAGGTGTCATCGGCGTGAACGACCGTGAGACGAGGCCGGCGTTCGCCGGACTGGGAACTCGTGATCGCGTCATCGGGTCGATCGAGGCGATGGGCGGGGGCGACCGCGTAGTCCTGGCGGCTGAGCACCTCGTGCTCGGCGTGGAAGGACTGAATCGACTTCTCGGTTCCCCCGTCACGGAACTTGCGCACCACGATCGGCGCAAGAAGGGCCAGCCAGAAGAGAGCGAGGACGATCAGCAGCATCCGACTATCTCCGTGTTGCCCACCGTCATCGCGACAAATTTACCGTCGAGACTTGATTTAATGGTGGATACGCGCTTTCGGCAAACTCGGTTGGTCGTGGAGCACGGCAAATGTCAGTAGTGGATCTGTTGCACCGGGCGTCATTGTGATCGAGGACCTCAACGTGGCGGGCATGGTGAAGAACCACTCGAAAACTGCGGACGCCGCCTGGGGCGAATTCTCACGCCAGCTCGGGTACAAAACCAAGTGGTACGGTTCCACGCTCGTGCGTGTGGATCGGTTCTACCCCTCATCGAAAACCTGCAGTCAATGTTGGACAGTCAAAGCCACACTGTCCCTCGGCGACCGGACGTACCACTGCGAGGCCTGTGGTCTCACGATTGACCGTGATCTCAACGCGGCCATCAACCTGGCCAGGCAAGGCCTACCGGCGACAAACTCCGGTACTGGACGTGGAGGGGAGGTGAGACCCGTGCAGCAGAAGATCGTTGCAATGGCACACCCCGGCGAAGCGTCAACTGAAACGCCACTAGAAGTCGGCGCGCAGGAGATAGTTCGGTTCAGATCTCGGTTAGTCGTACTCCGCGGCCAACCGAGTTTGCCGAATGGGGGTGGATAGTTAGGCCTCGTGGAGGCCGCACTCTTCCTTGTCGAGGCCGACCCAACGTCCCGAGCGCCGGTCGCCGGGCACCTGAGGTTTCAAGGTCATCGCGGCGCAGCCGATCGACGCGTAGCCCTCGGCCCAGAGTGGGTGTTCGGGGAGGTCGTGGCTTCGTAGGTAGTACGCGACGTCGTCGTCGCTCCAGGTGGCAAGCGGGTTCACCTTCACGAGTTCGAACTTCTCGTCCCACATCAGGATGTTCATCGTGGCGCGCGTCGGCGCGTCAACACGCTTGACCGACGTGATCCACGCCGCGTGACCGGCGAGGGCGCGCGACAGCGGCTCGACCTTTCGCCGCTGGCAGCAGTCGGCGGTGCCGCACGGAGACCCGGCCGCGTCGGGACCTGGCTCGGTACGCGTCAGATTGAGCGACCACTCTCGAGCGACCCGACTGGTCAACTCGAGGGTCTCGGGGAAGTGCCCTCCGGTGTCGAGGAAGATGATCTCGGTCTCGGGCCGCAACTCGTGGACCATGTGCAACAGCGCGAGATCCTCGAAGGAGCAGGCCATGGCGACGTCGGCTCCGAAGCGTCCGAAGGTCCACTGGAGAATCGCGAGGGGCGTCTCGTGTTCGAAGCGCTCGTTGACGTCATCGAGCTCAGCGAGGAGTTCAGTGCTCGGAGTCATCAGTGGCGGCGTTTTCATTGTCGGAGATTGTCTAGTGCATTACTAGAATACAATCAGTCCACCGAGATCATGACAACCACCTTGCCCACCCCGCACGCCACTGATCATCTCGACGTTCTCGAATCGCACGCGCTCTTCATTCTGCGCGAGGTCGTCGCCGAGTGCGAGCGACCGGTGCTGCTCTTCTCCGGTGGCAAGGACTCGGCCGTGCTCTTGCACCTCGCCGCCAAGGCCTTCGCGCCGCAGCAGGTGCCGTTCCCGGTGCTGCACATCGACACCGGTCAGAACTTCGCCGAAGTGCTCGAGTTCCGCGATCGCGCCGTCGAGGTCGCCGGGGCCCGGCTCCTCGTCGCCAAGGTTCAAGACAGCATCGACCAGGGCAAGGTTCGCGATCCCGGACCACTGGGTTCGCGCAACCGTCTCCAGACGGTCACGCTGCTCGACGCGATCACGGAGCACAACTTCGACGCCGCCTTCGGTGGCGCGCGTCGTGACGAGGACAAGGCGCGCGCGAAGGAGCGAATCCTGAGTTTTCGCGACGCGTTCGGACAGTGGGACCCTCGCCGGCAGCGTCCTGAACTCTGGCAGCTCTACCAGGGCAAGGTCAATCCCGGCGAGCACGTGCGCGCCTTTCCGCTCTCGGACTGGACGGAGCTTGACGTCTGGCAGTACATCGGTCGCGAGAAGATGGACGTGCCGTCGATCTACTTCGCCCACGACCGCGACGTCGTGCTGCGCGACGGCATGTGGCTCGCACTCGGCGAGTTCGTCGAGGCAAAGCCCCACGAGGAGGTGACGCGCAAGATGGTTCGCTTTCGCACGGTCGGCGACGCGAACTGCACGGGTGCCGTCGTCTCGAGCGCCGCCACGATCGACGCCATCATCGACGAGGTCGCGGTCGCCAACGTCTCAGAACGCGGAGCGACACGCGGTGACGACAAGTTCTCGGAAACGGCGATGGAGGACCGCAAGCGCGAGGGTTACTTCTAGATGAAGCTCGCGACGAAGGATCTCCTGCGGCTGGCGACCATCGGCTCGGTCGATGACGGCAAGTCCACCCTGATCGGTCGGCTTCTCGTCGATACGCGCCAGCTCTTCGACGACCAGTTCGACGCCGTCGTCGCCGCTTCGGAAAAGCGCGGCATCGGCGACCTCGACCTCAGCTTCGTCACCGACGGGCTTCGCGCCGAGCGCGAGCAGGGCATCACCATCGACGTCGCCTACCGCTACGCCACGACGCCGACGCGAAAGTTCATCATCGCCGACTGCCCCGGCCACGTGCAGTACACGAGGAACATGGCGACTGGCGCCTCCACCGCCGACCTCGCGCTCGTCGTGCTCGACGTCGCCTCGGGCCTCAAGGAACAGACCCGTCGACACCTGTGCATCGCCGCGCTGCTCGGTGTCCGATCGGTGATCGTGGCGGTGAACAAGATGGACACCGTTGGCTGGTCCGAGCTCGCCTTCCACCGCGTCGTCGACCAGCTCGAGACGCTCGCGCGCGAGCTCGGCTTCACCTCGACGACGATGATTCCCTTGTCGGCCCTGCTCGGGGACAACGTGGCGGAGAACTCGCCGAACACCCCCTGGTTCGACGGACCGTCGTTGCTCGACGCCCTCGAAGCCTCCGAGGCCGGCTCGTGGGAGACGGCCCAAGGCGCCCGACTCCCCATTCAGTGGGTCCTCCGCCAGCCCGGCGGTGGACGAACCTACGCCGGCATGGTGAGCGGTGAGGCGTTCCACGTCGGACAATCCGTCACCGTCCTTCCGGCGAGCCTCGAGACCACGATCCGCGCGATCAACTTTGGCGGCGAACCCCGTCTCGAAGCGGTCGTCGGATTGGCCGCGGACCTCGACCTCGCGGACGAACTCGACGCAGGTCGCGGTGACCTCATCGCGACCGCCCCCCTGCCGACGGTCACTCGAGAGATTGAAGCGACGATCTGCTGGTTCGGTGAGATCCCGCTCGGCGTCGACGGCCAGCGCCTTCGGCTCAAGCACACGACTCGCTCGACACCGGTTCGCGTCCGCGCGATCAAGGGCGTGATCGACATCGAGTCGCTGGCGATCAACGAGGCGACCCATCTCGCCACCAACCAGATCGGCCTCGCCGAACTCGTCACCGCCGATCCGCTCGTGGTCGACGACTACCGCGAGGATCGGGTGACGGGCAGCTTCGTGCTCATCGACGAGGTCACGAACGCGACGGTCGCCGCGGGCATGGTTGGTCACGCGACGTTCCTCTAGGACGCAGCGCTTACCTTCGACGTCCCTCGAGTTCGGTCCAGCCCGCGATCGAACCCGGCAGGGTCGGCGGGTGCCCGCCTAGTCCATGTAGGCGCCACCGTTTACCGAGATGGCTTCGCCGGTGATGAATCGCGCGTCATCCGACACGAGGAACCCAACGACCTTCGCGACGTCTTCGGGAGTCTCGAGACGACCGAGTGGCGTCGACTTCACCCAGTTCTCTTTCACCGTCGCCGTGTCGACGCCCCGAAGATCCGCCTCCCAGACGACCTCGCGGTCCTGCATCGCGGTCGCGACGAATCCCGGACAGACGCAGTTGACGCGGATGCCGTGCGGCGCGAGCTCGTAGGCCATGGCCTGGGTGAGTCCGAGCACGGCGAACTTGCTCGCCACGTAGTCCGAAAGGAAGGGCACGCCGCCCTCCTTGGCCGCCATCGACGCGGTGTTCACGATGCTGCCCGGGGCGTCGAGGGCGATCATGGCCCGCGCGGCCGCCTGGCCGCAATAAAAGACGCCAAAGGTGTTGACGGCGAAGGTGCGCGCAAGATCGCCCGGCGCGACGTCGAGGAAGCGCTGCATCTTCGAGATACCGGCGTTGGCGACCCACGCGTCGAGCCGGCCGTGTTCGATGGCGATGGCTTCGATCAACGCGTCGCACGCCTCGGGATCGGTCACGTCGAGCGCGCGAGCCTCGCCGCTCTCGATCGCACCGACGACCCGTTCCGCACTCGCGAGGTCGAGGTCGCTCACCACCACGTGGTAGCCTCGCGCGCCGAGTTCGGTGGCGATCGCCGCTCCGATGCCCGATCCTGCCCCGGTGACACCGACTACTGGTCTCGTCATGACGAACTCCTCGCGAGTAGATGGGAGAACGACGCGGTCGCGTCGTTCAGTTGGAGGTACTCCTCAAAACGCTCCTCGTAGAGCTCAACGTTCTCGGGCGTCGGCACGATCACCTCGTCAGTCTCCTGCCCCCCGACGACGTAGGACCAGTCGTCAACGCGTCCGGTCCCGACGGCCGCCACCACCGCCGCACCGTAGGACGCGCCGGGGTAGTCGACCAACGAGACGAGGTCGCGGTCCAACACGTCGGCGAGGATCGCGCGCCAAAGCCGCGACTTCGAGCCGCCGTTCGTCACCCGGGTGAGGCCGAGGGCGAGTCCGTGCTCGGCGAGGATGCGAGCGTGGGCCTTGAACCCGTAGGCGATCGCTTCGAGGAACGCTCGGTGGAGGTCGCCGCGCGTCGTCGCGAGGTGCAGTCCCACGACGACGCCGCGCAGGTCGGGATCGTGCAGGGGGGTCTTCTCCCCGAGGAAGTAGGGCAGCGCCAGCAGCGCGCCCGGCTCGCTCATTACCGCGTCCGCGTCGAGCTCGTCGAGCGACACGGCGCCAAACATCGACTGCTCCCATCGCAGCAGGGAACCACTGGTGGCCATGCACCCGTTGGGCAGCCACTTGCCGGTGATGGGGTGCCGGTCAAGGTAGAGACGACCGTCGAGGACGACCTCGTCGCTCACGGCGAGGATGTCGCCGGCCCCCCCGAGCTTGATGAGACAGTCACCCTGGTCGACGAGCCCGGCGCCGTAGGCGGACAACACGTGATCGGCGCCACCGACCACGATCGTCGTACCCTCACGCAGGCCCGTCGCCTGCGCGGCGGCGGCGCCGACGGCACCTACGACCTCGCCGGGGGCGCGCACCCCTAAGAGCGTGGGCCACGCGAGTCGCGTCGCCGCGAGGACCTCCTCGAGTGGCGAGAGCGACATGTCGTAGAGGCCGCTCTCGAGTGCCCAGTTCTCTTCGACGTGCGCTTCGGCGCCCAGCTCGCGCGCCAGCCAGTCGTACGAGCCTTGTATCGAGGCCGTCGCGTTCCACACCTCGGGCTCGTGGCGAGCCAGCCAGGCCGCGGTCGGTGCGACCGACTGCTGGGAGAGGACCGAGCCGGTGCGGCCGAGAAGATCGAACGCGCTAAGGGCGTCGCGCAGCTCTTCAATCTCTACGGTCGCTCGGGCGTCACTCTGCAGAATCGCCCGCCGCAGCGGACGGCCCTGCTGGTCAAGAACGAGGACGGCGGGCACCATGCCCGTCACCGCCAGCGCGCCGACGTCGTGCTTCGTCACGTGCGCGTCGTGCAAGAGCTGGGGAATCAGCGCGCAGAGCGCCAGCCACCACTCGCCGGCTTCGGCCTCGGCCCAACCGGGATGGTCGCTGAAGAGCGCGACGGCCATGCTGGCGGAGGCGACGACGCCCCGCTGCGGACTGAGGAGTACCGCCTTGACGGCCGACGAACCGAGATCGATGCCGGCGGTCAGTTCGCCCGCGCGCTCAGGCGCTACGGGCGGCATCGATGAACGCTTTGACTCGCTCGGGGTCTACTTCGTTCCACGTGTAGCCGTCTCGCTTCAGGTCGCTGCCCACGATGCACCCGTCGGCGTACTTAAAGTACTGCGCGATCGTGGCCGCCTTGGCGCCGGTGTTGAGCAGGACCGGCACCGCTTCGTCGAGCGCCTCGCGCACGTCAGCGACGGTACGAAGGTCGGGCTCGCTCCCCGCCATCGGGCCCGAGACGAGGATCGCGTCGGCGAGGCTCGAGACGACCGTCGAGCGCGCAATCTGTGCGGGCGTGCGCTGGCCAATGCTCGAGGCGAACTCCGGCGTGACGTTCGCGAAGATCGCGAGGTCGTCGCGCCCGAAGTCGCGTCGGCTGCGCAGCAGCGTCGCCGCGTCGGGCTGCCAGAGTCCCATGTCGGACTCCCAGGTGCCGGTCACCACCTCGCGCATGAACGACGCGCCCGTCGCGACGGCGATCGCTAGGGCGCACTGCGCGTCCCAGAGGAAGTCGACGCCGAAGGGACGGTCGGTCGGCCGACACTCGCTGGCGACCCGCGTCATGACGGCCGACGCCTCGAGCCCCGCGCGCAGCTGGTACGGACGGTCGCCCTCGTTGCAGAACAGGACGGCGTCGAAACCCGCCTCGAGCAGCAACGCCGTGTCGCGCCGCACGTGGTCGATGAGCCCCTCGACGCCGGCCGCCTGATCGTAGAGCGGCGTACCGGGCAGCGGCGGCACGTGGGCCATGGCGATGAGGGGCTTGGCCACCTCGGGGAATAGCGAACGAAACCTTGACATCAGTCCTTCTCCTCGGCGAACGGCTCCACGTGCAAGACCTCGACGTCGTGCTCCTTCAGTCGACGGATGACCGCGTTTTCGGGCGACGCGTCGGTGACGACGAGGTCGACGGCGCTGATGGGCGCGATCGTGACGAAGGCGACCCGACCGAGCTTCGACGCGTCGGCGAGGACGATCACGCGACGGCCCGCGGCGAGGGCGGCGCGCTTCACGTCGGCGTCGTCGAGGTTGTATTCGGTGAGCCCGTCGGTGGCGTTCAGCCCGGCGACGCCCAGAAAGACGGTGTCGCAGTTGAGATCGGCGAACGACCCCTGCGCGCGCGGGCCGATCATGCTCAGCTCGCCGTGTCGGAGCACCCCGCCAGTGACGATCGTCTTCACCGCGGGCTTCGTACTCAATTCGGTGCTGATAACGAGCGAGCTGGTGATGGCGGTGATGGCGAGGTCGTCGGGGATCGCCTTCACCATCTCGTGCGTGGTGGTACCGACGTCTACGATGACCGTCTCATTCTCACGGATCAACGCCGCCGCCGCCGCACCGATGCGGCGTTTCGCGTCGGCGCTATGGGCGGCGCGCTGGAGGATCGGCGGCTCGAACGAGCGGCTCTGCACCGAGATCGCGCCGCCGCGGGCCCGCCGCGCGAGTCCCTCAACCTCGAGAAAGTCGAGGTCGCGACGGATGGTCATCTCGGATGTCCCGAACTGCGCAGCGAGCTCGGCGATGGACGCTTCACCCTCGGCCCGCAACTGTTCGGCGATCGTCGCCCGCCGGGTCTTAGAGTCCATGGGGCCACAGTATGTGAATTTTTAACATGAATCAACCAAATAATGAGAGAATTTCACACTTTCCTCCGTCTCTCTGACCGAAAGTTACAGAATTGACCGTGCGCAACCATCGTTCAACCGCCGCCGTCGAAGTGGAGCCACCCCGTGCGGTCGTGCCAGTGGCCGTTGGACAGCACTTCGACGACCGCGCGTTCGAGCGACGTCCTCTGCGGAAGATGCGCCAACGGCGTGTCGGGCATTGCGAACACGAAGTCGACGACGTCTTCATCGCCGATACGCCACACCGGAAGGAGTGAGAACCGGTGCTGAAAGTGAAGGATGTTGCTCGCTGGATCCAAGTACGACGACAGACGGTCATCCATCATCCAGGACTGGCAGGTCGCGAGCCGTCGTTGGTGCACCGGCCACACGAGCCCGAGCAGCGATCGCGCGCGCTCGAACGTCTCGTCCAACGCCGCTGGGGTGAGATCCGTTCGGTCCGGTATGTGGAGGCCGAGTGACGCGTCGCCCGTGCGAAAACCCTCGCCCAAGGCGACCATCTCTTCGTCGCTGTACCACGGCGACGGCGAAATCGTCCCGACGCCGAGGTTCTGGCGATGGAACTGCAGGCTGCCGATCTGGATGAGCTCGCCGCTCAGGACGAGCAGCATCCACCATCCGGCGTCCACCCCGAGCGTGCCCCATTTTCGCTGATGGATGGCGCGGTGGCGAGGAAGGGCCTCGAAGGTCTTTTCGATCACGGACTCAGGGGCTCCGAGTTTCGCCAGGTACGACGCCGTCCCCTCAGAGGCGAAGACGAAGACGTAGAAGTAGAAGAGCCGCCCTCGGTCCCCGGCGTCGTCGAGGTCGCGCCAGAAGTGGATCGGCGCGTCGATCTTCCCGCGATCGCGACCAATCGCGTCAAGGACGCCGCCAAGCAGTTCAACCCAGTCGTCATCTCGTCGGAACCCGTCCCACTGTCGGGCGATCTCGGCCGCGTCAGCACGGGCGATCCCGAGCACCTCGAGTGACGCGCTCACGCCCGCCGCCGAGGTGGTGCGGAGGCGCTCGAGGGTCGACGGCGACGTCGGCGCGAGCGCCGCGCGCATCGACGTCAGCGTGTGGTCGGCGTCGCTCATTCGTCGTCCAACGGGCGGTAGCGCACGCCCATCGCGTCGAGGCGCTCGAGGTGCTCGATGAGGCGCGGTCGGAACTCCTCGAGTGAGGTCGTGGTGCCCCAGGCCACCTCGCTGAAGGCCGAGAGTCTCGGGAAGGCCATGTAGTCGAGGCGCTCGGGCGCATCGATGTACTCGCTCCAGAGCTGGGCCTGCGCGCCGCGAAGACGGACAATGAACTCGGGGGCGAGGCCGTCGGGCACGACGTCGAACCCGTAGACCTTCTGCCACGTCGTGACGGCGGGCCGGGGCGCTACCGCGACGGGCTCGCTCTCGCGGTCACTGCTCAGCCAGTCGAGGTAGAGGAACTGCATCGGCGCCATGATGACGTCGAAGCCGCGACGGGCCGCCTCGACGCCCTTTTCGACGCTGCGCCACGCCACGATGACGGTGCGCGGCGGGACCTCGGCGTCGAGCACCTCGTCCCAGGCGAGCACCTCGCGGCCCTCGCGCTGCAACGCCACGGTGACGCGCTGGGTGAAGAGTCCCTGCAGCTCCCGCGCGTCGCGAAACCCGTGCTCGAGCATGGTCGCGAGCGCGGCCGGGCTCGCTTCCCACTCGCTCGTCGGGCACTCGTCGCCGCCGATGTGCACCGGACTCCCGGGAAAGAGGTCCGCGACGTAGAGCACGACGTCCTCGGCGAACTCAAGTGCGCGCGAGCTCACGTTGAGCACGTGCTCGGAGATGCCCCAGCGTGTCCAGACCTCGAGCGGCTCGTCGACGTTGCCGAGTTCGGGGTAGGCGGCGATCGCTGCCTGCGCGTGTCCGGGCAGGTCGATCTCGGGCACGAGCTGGACGAAACGCCGCCTGGCGTGCTCACGAATGCGCGTGACGTCGCTCGCTCGGTAGTAGCCGTCGTAGCGGACGCCGTCATCGAGTCCTTCGTTCTCGTGCCCGATCGGTGTCGAGCGACGGATGGAGCCGACCTCGGTCAAGCGCGGCCACGTCGGGACCTCGACCCTCCAACCCTGATCGTCGTTCAGGTGAAGGTGCAGCCGACTCAACTTGTGGGCCGCCAGTTGGTCAATCAAGCGACACACCGTCTCAGCGTCGAAGAAGTGCCGCGCGACGTCGAGGTGCACGCCGCGCCACGAGTACCGCGGGGCGTCTTGCACGACGACGCGGGGCAGTTCGACCCGATCGAGATCAAAGCGCGTCGTGGACCACCACTCGACGGGGCCGAGCTGACGGATCGTCGTGAGCGCGTAGGAGGCTCCCGTCGCGGTACCGGCGTCGACGCGCGTCACCGCGTCGACGCTCAGCTGGTACTCCTCGGGCCCGAGTTCGGGGAGTCGCGCAATTTCGACGTCGTGTGGCTCGCCGACGGGAACCTCGATGACCTGCCAGCCGACACTCGCGGCGAGGTCCTCGGCGAACGTAGCGAGCACGCCGCGCCACTCGGCGTCGATCACCACCCGAAGGGGCGAGGACCAGGTGACGCTGCCCGAGAGGTGCTCGAGGAATCGCGGCCGCGGGAGTACGCCGCGGGTCACGGTGCCTTGACCGCGAAGCAGGCGGCCTGGTGCGTGGCCGAGAGCCGAACCATGCCGGGGTCGTTCGTTCGACAGACGTCCATCACGAGCGGGCAGCGTGGGGCGAACCGACAGCCCGGCTGCGGATCGATGACCTTGGGCGGCTCGCCGAGGTCCGTCTCGCCCTCGATGACGGCGAGCGGCAGACGAGGGTCGGGCGCCGTCGACATCAAGAGCTGGGTGTAGGGGTGCTGGGGCGAACCGATGACCTCTTCGGTCAGGCCCTCTTCGACGAGGCGGCCGGCGTAGAGCACGATCATCCGGTCGGCAACGTAGCGGGCGCTCGCAAGATCGTGGGTGATGTAGAGCAGTGAGACCCCGTCGCGATCCCGCAGCCCGCGCATGACGTTGAGCAGGCCGATGCGAATCGACACGTCGAGCATCGACACCGGCTCGTCAGCGAGGATCAGCGACGGATTGGACGCGAGGGCCTGGGCGAAGCCGAGGCGCTGCCGCTGTCCCCCCGAGAGCTCGTGAGGGTAACGCCGCAGCACCTCTCGGCCGGGGGTGAGCCCGACGCGTTCGACGAGGTCGACCGCCTCCGCGGCGCGCGCCGATTTGTCGAGTTCGGGACGGTGCAGCTTCAGAGAGCGAAGCAGGCTGTGCCCGACGCGCAACACGGGGTTGATCGAGCCGAAGGGGTCCTGGAACACCATCGGCATCCGTCCCCGAACCCGCCGCGAGGACTCGCGCCCGATGTCCTCATCCTCGAAGATGATCCGGCCCTTCGTCGGCCGGTAGAGCCCGGCGAGGACGCGCGCGATGGTGGACTTGCCCGACCCCGACTCCCCGACCAACGCGACGATCTCACCGGGGGCGACCTCGAAGGAGACGTCGTCGAGGGCGTGCAGCTGCCCGCGCGAACGAAACCCGCCGACGCGGAAGTAGCGCGACAGGCCCTCGACCTTGAGGACGGCTTCGCTCACGCGACGGCCGGGGGGTTGACCAGGTGACAGCGCACCGCGCGCGTGCCCCTCGTGATGAGTTCGGGCCGCGTGGTGCGACACACGTCCATCACGTACGCACACCGCGGAGCGAAGAGACAGCCCGGTGGCGGGTCGACGAGGGTCGGCGGCGTCCCGGCGATGCCGGTCAGTCGACGGGTCTCACCGAGCAAGGAGGGGAACGCGTCCATCAGTCCCTGGGAGTAGGGGTGCTGGGGGTGATCGAAGACCTCGCGCGTCGCGTCGAGCTCGACCACCTCGCCCGCGTACATCACGGCCAGTCGGTCCGAGAAGTGCGAGACCACGCTCATGTCGTGGGTGACAAAGAGCACCGCGAAGCCGAGCTCGTGGCGCAGTGCCTCGACCTGACGCATCAAGGAGCGCTGCGCCACCACGTCGAGGGCCGACGTGGGCTCGTCCATGATGACGAGCTTGGGCTCGAGCAGCAACGCCATGGCGATCATCGCGCGCTGACGCATCCCACCCGAGAGCTGGAAGGGGAAGCTCTTCAGGTGCACGACGTCGATCGAGACCATCTCGAGCACGTCGGCCGAGCGCTTGGCGATTCGCTCGTCGTCCCAGTCGGTGTGCGCCCGGCAGGCGTCGGCCAGCTGGGCGCCGATGGACAGCGTGGGGTTGAGCGCGTTCATCGCGCTCTGCATCACGACCGAGATGTCGTGCCAGCGCTGGCGGCGGAGCTCCTCGGACGTCAATGAGGTCAAGTCGACGCCCTCAAAGATGACCGAACCGTTGACAATGCTCGCCGGGTACGACAGCAGTTGGGCGACCGCGAAGAGCAGCGTCGTCTTGCCACAGCCCGACTCGCCGACGATCGCGAGGAACTCGCCCCTCGCGATATCGAGGGAGACGTCCTGAACGGCGAGAGCCGGACCTTGGGGCGTCGCGTACTCGACGCTCAGGTGTTGCACGCTGAGAACCGGTTCGCTCACACGCGCGCCTTCCTCGCCTCACGGGCGGCGACGGGACGAAGGGCCGGGTTCGACACCTCGTCGAAGGCGTAGTTGAGCAGGGCCAAGGCGCTGCCGAGGACGGCGATCGCCACGCCGGGCGCGAGCGCCCAGAGCGGCAGTCCCGTCGCCAGGGCCTCGTTGTTCTGCGCCCAGTAGAGCATCGTGCCCCAGGACTCGGTGTTGATGTTGCCGAGCCCCACGAACTGCAGCGCCGAAGCCGCGAGCACCGCGTAGAGGGCGGCGCCGAGGAAGTTGGCGACGATGAGCGAGGTCATCGGGGGGATCAGCTCGACGGCGATGACGTAGGGACTCGACTCGCCCCTCGCCTTCGCGGCGAGGAGGTAGTCACGGTTGCGAAGCGAGAGGGCCTGCACGCGCAGCTGACGCGCGCCGTAGGACCAGCCCGTCACCACGAGCACGAACACGATCAGCCAGAAACTGGCGTTCTTCGCGTAGGCCGTGATCACGATGATGAGGGGGAAGGTCGGGATCACGAGAACCACGTCGGTGAGCAGCGACAGCCCGTCGTCGATGAGGCCGCCCGAGTAGGCGGCGGTGATGCCGATCGTGACCGACAGCAGCGTGCAGAAGAAGCCGACGATGAGCGCGATCATCACCGACTGGCGCGTGCCGACGATCAACTGGGAGAAGACGTCCTGGCCGAAGGACGTGGTGCCGAGCAGGTGGTGCCAGGAGACGCCCGCCCCGGGCTTGTAGATCTCGGCGGCCGGGTTGTCGGGCGCGAACCAACTGGGAAAGGCCGTGATGACGAGGAGGATGAAGAGGATGATCGATCCCGCCAGGGCCTTCTTGTCGCGGCGCAAGAACCGGTAGGCGCCACGCGCGCCACGCCCGAGCGCGTTGAGCGAGTTCACGATCGCACCCGGGTGCGCGGATCGAGTATCGCCGTCACGATGTCCGAGATGAAGATCGCCACGAGCACGGCCACCGTGATGAGCAAGAAGAGCGCCTGCATGAGCGGGTAGTCCTCGTTCTGGACGGCCTGGAGCAGCATGAAGCCAACGCCGGGGTAGTTGAAGACGTACTCCACCAGGATCGCGCCGGAGATAACGAATCCGAGCGACATCGCAAAGCCGGTGAGATTCGGCAGCATCGCGTTGCGCCCCGCGTACTGCCAGAGGATGCGCTGGTTGCGCAGGCCCTTCGCCCGGGCCATCTTCACGTAGTCCTCGGCGACGACCGTGATCATGTTGTTGCGCATCGTGAGGATCCACCCGCCAATCGAGGTGATCAATATCGTGAAGGCCGGCAGCACCGCGTGCCACAGCACGTCGCCGATGAACGACCAGTTCCACGCCTCCGTCGCGGTCTCGCTATAGCCCCCAAGAATCGGGAACCACTTGAGCGTGAGGGCGAACAGCCAGATGCCGAGCAGGCCGACCCAAAAGTAGGGGAAGGCCGAGATGACGATGAAGACCGGCGGCAACACGCTGTCGAGCGAGCCGCCGCGCCGCCAGGCGGCGACGGCACCCAGCCCGGTGCCGAGGAGGAACCCGAGCACCGTGCTCACCCCGACGAGGCCGAGCGACCAGGGAAGGGCGCGCATGATCATGGTGCTCACGGGCAGCGGGAAGTAGCTGATGGAAATCCCGAAGTGGCCGTGGAACGTGTTGTTGAGATAGGCGAAGTACGACGAAAGCAAGCTCTGGTGGTTGTGAATCCCGAAGGCCACCTCGAGCGCCTTCAAGGCGCTGGGGTTGATGCGGCCACGGAACGTCGCCATCATCGACTCCGCCGGGTTGCCGGGCATGAATCGGGGGATGAAGAAGTTCAGCGTGAGGGCTGCCCACAGTGCGATCAGCAGAAAGCCCAGACGCCGGACTAAGAACCTCATCTCCCCGACTCAGACCAGCAATCAAATATCTACAGCGGCTTCAGATTGTCCAGCACGTAACCCCAGTCCGGCTCGTTGTACAGGCCGGCCTGCGCGTAGGGATTCTTCGGAGACGGATAGCCCGTGAAGTCCTTGGAGTTGAACTGGAACCAGTCCACCTCTTCGAGCACCGGGATCACCGGGAACTGCGTCACCATCACGTTCTCGAGCTGGTCGACGATGGAGTGCTGCGTCGCCGAGCTCGTGGTCGTGAAGTACTGGTTGAGCAGCTTGTCAACGGCCGGGCTGTTGAAACGCTCCCAGTTCGACGACGCGGCTGTGCCGATCGGCGCCGAGTTCTTCGAGTAGAGCCACTGGCGCATCTCGTAGAACGGCGTCGGACCGCCGGACTCGGCGTTGTAGGCCAACTGGTAGCGACCGGCGTAGAGGTTCGCGTAGAACGTGCCCGCCGAGGGTGTCTCCACCGTCGCGTCGATGCCGACCTTCATCAGCTCCTGGGCCACGACCTGCATCGAGGCCACCCAGTCCGAGTACCCGCCGTTCGTGCTGATCGCGAGGGCCAACTTCTTCCCGTTCTTCGAGAAAAAGCCGTCGCTACCCATCTTGTAGCCGTCGGCTTCGAGCACCGACTTCGCCTTGGCCGGGTCGTAACCGCTGCCGATCTTCGTCGTCGCGGCGCTGCTCGTCCACCCCGAGAAGGTTGGCGACACGATGCCCGCCTGGTTGCCCGGCGGCTCGTAGCCGTACTCGCCGATGGTCGAGACCTTCGCGCGGTTGATGCCGTAGCTGATCGCCTCGCGCACGGCCACGTCGTTGAGCGGCGCGACCGTCAGGTTCGGGAACAATACGACGTTGGCGACGGGCGCGAACCAGTAGCTGTTGCCGGGCTTCTTCGCGACGTAGTAGCTCTTGATGTTCGGGATGAACTGCGAGCCCCACTGCGACTGACCGGTCGCCAAGTACTCGTTGCACGTGTTGTTCGACAAGAAGGCCGGCATGTTGACGGTCTTCACGACGGCCTTGCCCGCCTGCCAGTAGTTCGGGTTGGCGGTCCACTCGATGTTCTGCGGCGTGCACTTGCTCATGACGTAGCCACCCGTACCGATCGGGTTGCTGATCACGTCGGTGACCGGGTTCTTGATCTTGCTCCAGATGTGCTCGGGCACGATCGGCACCTGGTCGGCGACGTAGTAGAAGAACGGCACCGACGGTGCCTTGAAGTTGAGAACCACCTGATTCGCGCCCTTTTGCGCGACGCTCGACAGCACCGACCACACGGCGTCGGTGTCGAGGGCCGGGAACTTCTTCAGAAGATTGAAGGTGTAGACGACGTCCGCAGCCGTGAACGGCGTGCCGTCAGACCACTTCACGCCGGAGCGGATCGTGAAGGTCAACGTCTTGTTGCCATTGCTCCACGCGTAGGCCGTCGCGAGCCAGGGTGTCACCGCGGCGTTGTTGAGCGCGTCGACGAAGTCCAGTGTCTCGTACGTGAGCCCCACGGAGTACGGACTCGACGTCGGCACGAACGGGTTAAAGGCGCACGACCACAGCTCGCCCTGTTCGTTCGCAAGATTGAGTGGCACCTGCGACACGGCACCCGCCGTTGCCGGGGCCAGTACTGAGGGGATGACCATCAAGCTCGTGCTCGCGACGAAGACGAACGCCGTCGCCAGCAGGCCCCCCTTAAACTTTTTCCTCACGGTGAAACTCCTCCCTTAGAAGAACCCCGAGGGCTCTTCAGTTCACGTTACGGACTGCTCACTTCATTCGCCAGTTCGCGCAAGAGCGCGAACGCGACACCTCCAAGCACATCTCGACGTCACATTATGTGAATTTTTCACACAAATCAACTTCGAATTGAGAGAATTTCACAGATTGGGTCCTGAGGTCGAGAGAAATTTGCACAATCGCCGATCAGCGACGACGCTCAGTCGAAAGCCTCACCTCGGACCATCACGCCGAGAGCGTCACCTTCTTCAACCCAGGTGCCGTGTCAATGGGACGTCCTCGAATCTGACCGAGGCGAAGGGCGAGCACCTGTCCGACGACCACTTGGGCGAGCCCGAGACACCAGTTGGGCATCGGTTCCTCGAGGACGATCTCCGCGTCACAGGGCAGTTGCGTGCGCTGCGTCGAGCGCAGCACCACACAGCGCATGCCGAAGCGACGCGTTTCGTCCAGCAGTCGGGCGGCCACGTCATCGGTCGTCTCATCGGTCAAGGCCAGCAAGAGGGTGGACCCCTCTCCGTCGGCGCCGATTGGTCCGTGCAGAAAGTCCGGCGCAGAGAACGCCTCGGCGCGAATGCCCGCCACCTCTCGAATCTTGAGGGCGACTTCGGCCGCGACCGCCTGACCGACGCCACGACCCACGACCGTAAGCCCCGCGTCGGCATTGAGCACGTCCGCCGGCAACGCCGCAGCCAGTGCCCACTCGGCGGTCCGATCGATGATGTCGGGCAAGCCCTCCAGACCCTCGAGTGGCGCCTCGTCGAGAGCCGAGACCAACTGCGCCATCGCGTGCCACGTGGCCGAGAACGTCTTCGTCGAGGCGATCGCGCGCTCCTGACCGGCCCGCAGTTCGATGATCTGACCACCGGCGTTCGCCAAAGGCGATGAGACGTCGTTGGTGATGACCACCGCCGGTCGATGTTGCGCCACGGCCTGTTCGACGACCTCCACCAGCCCCGGCGTGCGACCCGACTGGGAAATGGCGAGCACGCCGGCGCCCTGAAGTCCAATCGCGTGGCCGCTCTCGTAGAGCGACGGCGTCGCGAGCGCCACCAAAAGTCCGAGTTCCGCGCCCGCGAGGTACTGGAAAAAGACCGCGGCGTGGTCTGACGAGCCGCGCGCAGCGACGAGGGCGTAGTCGACGTCGCTGAGCGACGCCGCCGCGCGGCCCGCCTGCTCGACGCCGAGGAGCGCGCGGTCGCGAAGGATCGCCCCTTGAGAACGGATCTCCTCTTCGAAGGCCGTCGTCATCTCAACTCGCTCGTTGGGCCCCGCACGCCCGTAGCGTAGCGGTACGGCGCCACCGACCCTGACTCGGTCAGTGTTCGAAGAGTCTGATCGCGCCGCGCAACGTCGCGTCGTTATCACTAACGATGACTTGATAGGGCCGCCGCGCGTAGCGATCGAGATCGACACGTCGTGCGTTCCCGCCGCCCAGGTGCACCGCGTCAGCCGAAAACTCGTCGACGAAGCTGTCCACGGCGCGAACCAACCGCTCGTTCCATCGCTCCTCGTCGTTTGATCGCGCGTAGTCACCGAACGCGCGGTCGTAGGTCTCCTCGTCGGCGAACACTTCGGCGCCAACGTCGCGTATCGGCTTGAGTGATCCGTCTACGACGAGCGCAATCCCGAATCCCGTGCCGAGCGTGAAGACGAGCTCGACGCCTTGCCCCTCACTGCAGCCGAGGGCGGCAAGGGTCGCGTCATTCACGACGCGGACGTCGCACCGACTCGCGCGACACAGTGCCGCTTGGATGTCGATGTTGAGCCACTCCTCGTGAAGCGCCGGATCGATCGGCGAGGTGAATCCCTCAGGGCGCGACAGGTTTCCCGGTTCGAGTACGAGTCCGTCTGCGAGCGCGCCGGGAAAGCCGACACCGACCCGCGTCGCCCCCGTCAAGGCAATGTGCTCAGCGATCAGGTCAACAAGGCGGCGCGGCGAGCACGGGTACGGCGTGGGACGGCGAAGCACGTCCCCCACCAATTCGCCTTGAGCGTCCACCGAGGCGTATTTGATGGTCGTCGCGCCGACGTCGACGGCCAGGACTGCGTCGCGCCCGTCAACACTCGAACTCGTCATGCGCGAAGTGTACCGACGTTCGCGCGAGCGGCCCTGTTAATCGAGCACGTTGGGCCGGCGGATGCCGTTCAACTGACAACGCGAACCAATGCGCCGTTGGCGGCGGTGAGCTCAGTCAGGGAGTTGCCCTGTCCGTTAGCAACCCATACCTTGGCGTTCGCGATCGCTAGGGCAATTGGATTGTTGAAGTAATCGCCGCGCTTCTTGACAACGCGAACCAAGGAGCCGTTACTCGAGTTGACTTCGGTGACCGACTCGCCGCCGGCGTTGACAACCCACACGCGACCGCGACTTGCGGCCAGGTTCCACGGCGAGGCGAAACGGAATCGTGAACCCTTGACGACGCGGACGAATTGGCCGCTACCGGCGTTGATGACGGTGAGCGCGTCGCCGCTAGCGTCGGCGACCCAGAGCTGGCCAGCGTCAACGGCCACGCCAACGGGCGCCGCGAGTCCGTCACCCCGCACCACTCGCGTGAGGGCGCCCGTTGCCGCGTTGAGTTCAGTGAGAGAGTCCCCCGCTTCGTTGGCGATCCAGACGTGACCTGCGTCAACGACGAGATTTACCGGGTTGTCGAAGTGCCCGACCCGCTCGCTGACGGTGCGAATCGCCGAGCCGTTGATCGCGCTGACCTCGGAGACCGAGTTCTCCTCGTTGGCCACCCACAGATCGCTGCCGTTGAAAGCGAGACCAATCGGGTCGGCGAAGCCGTAGGCGGAACCAGTCAGGACACGTTCCAGCGCTCCGGTACGAGCGCTGAGTTCGGTCAACGAGTTGCTCGCCTTGTTGGCGACCCAAACGTCTGAATCGTGCACCGCGATCGCGATGGGCTCGTCGAAACCGTCGGCCTTCGCGTGGATGTCCCGTAGCACCGAACCGTCTGACGCGCGGAGCTCGACGACCGAGTTGCTCCCGGCGTTCGCTACCCACACGTGGGCGCCAGCGGCGGCGACGCCGAGAGGGCTGTTGAAACTCGTCGATTCCGCGGCACTGGCGCGGGGTTCGCGTGGCGAGACGACCGCGAGGCCCATGGCGGCGAGCGCGAGTAACGCCACCGCGAGCACTCGAGGAGTCCGTCGTCGCACCGTGTCCTCGCTTCTCGAGCCAATGTTCGCCTCGGTCAGCCTACCGACGAGCCAAGATCGCACTCTGGCCTGTCGCTGGAGCTCCAATGAAGTCGTCGTCATTCCCAGATCGCGCAGGCCAGCTCTCGAGGTCGAAGAATTCGAGTCCGACTCCTCGGCGAAGCTGAAGCGGAAGCGGTCTCCGGGACTGCTTCACTGAATGGCGAGGTTCGACCTCGCGATGCCACGTCACTCTGACTCGGCGGTCTCGTCGCTCACGTTGAGCGTTGTCCGCTAGCAGTCGATTCCCGGACGCGTCCTCAGGACGCCAACCGACCGGAGCGTCCATCATGAAAGTGAACAAGAAGTCTCGGCGCCGAGAGACTTCGACGAGGTGGACATCGCCAATGAGCACGCGCCTTCGCCCCACTCGACGCAGCGGCGACGCCTATGTCCTCAGGGCGAATCCCAACCGATCGACTTGACGTCGCGCCGTGAAGCGCTTAAGACCCGGATGACGAGTCAGTGACGACCTCGCTCGGAAGAGCAACCTGATCTGGGACCCGACGCGTCAGCGCTGGTCGACGTCGTCCGAGACGCATCCCTTCCAGCAAATTCATGGCCGGTGAGCCGATGAAGCCAGCGACGAACATGTTCATCGGACGATCGTAGAGAACCTGCGGCGCGTCTACACTGCTGCAGAACGCCCGAACGCAGCACCGCCACGCGATGGCCGAGGGTCATCGCCTCTGTCTGGTCGTGCGTGACGTACAGCGTGGCCACGCCGATGCGCTGCTGCACTCGCGCCATCTCGCCACGCATCTGCACGCGCAGCTTCGCGTCGAGGTTCGACAGGGGCTCGTCCATCAAAAACACGCTCTGGCTCGCGGACGATCGCCCGTCCCATGGCCACGCGCTGACGCTGTCCCCCGGAGAGCTGGCTTGGCTTGCGGTCCGAGCCAGTCGGTGATGCCCGAGGACGCTGGCCGCAGCCCTCACGCGCTCGATTGATCTCCTCTTTTGGCAATCTTCTTCATCCGCAGTGCGAAACCTATGTTCTGGGCCACCTTCATCTTCGGATACAACGCGTAGCTCTGAAAGACCATGGCGACGTCGCGGTCCCTGCGGCGGCACGTCGTTCACGACCTCGTCGCCAATGCGCATCGTTGCCTGACGCTGACCTCTTCTAGCCCGGCGATCATTCTGCAGCACCGTCGTCTTGCCGCAGCCCGAAGGACCTACCACGACCATCAACTCCCCGTCGTCGATGTTGAGGTCGAGTCCCTTCACGGCCTCGAACCCGTTGGGGTACACCTTGTTAACGCCTTGAGAGACTTATTGACGCCATTGATCTCTCCATTCGATTCCACGACGATTGGCGCCGACCGTTGAGCGGCCTCGCGTCACCGCGCATTCGTGACCCTTCAAGTACCACTTCGATCATCTCGTTTCAGTCGTAGGACGGACCATCCGTCTATCTAATGGGAGTTCAATCTCGAGAGCCCGACCCTGCCGCTGTGGAGTCTCCCGTCACTGCGACTTCGGTAAAACGACCGCTCGCGCGACCGAGGATGGCCGCCTCCGCACGCCAGGTCTCGGGTTGATCCACCAGGACCCGCACCGCCACGGACGTGACACAAACCCCTCGAAGTGGGCTCTGACCACTAGCCGTTCGGCACTCCCGCTCAGGTCCACCACGCCCACCGTCAGCACGTCTCGCCCTGAACGACGCGCGCGAAGAGCGATGCCGCCGACGCGGCTCGGGCCGGACGGGTACGACGCCAAGAGACCGACCGACGCCGTTCTCGTCGCCGAATCTCGT
This sequence comes from uncultured Acidimicrobiaceae bacterium, assembly GCA_963823815.1. GTDB lineage: Bacteria > Actinomycetota > Acidimicrobiia > Acidimicrobiales > RAAP-2 > RAAP-2. The sequence goes on along the minus strand of CAWGMU010000002.1, from coordinate 421,887 downwards.
TCCAGCTCGTGTCCTCGCCTTCGAAGAACAGGTCGCGGCAGCGCAAGGTGAATCGCCGCCACTCGATGCACCGCGTCGCCTCGTCGGGACTCAGGCGGACGTGCTTCGGGTAGTACGGATCGCACAAGCGCCCCTGCGCGTCGCCGTAGACGCAGCGCGCCGGCGCCGAGGCAGGTGGACGATCGCCTCGGTGCAGAACGACCGTGCGTAAGCGCGTTCTCGCGCGTCCTCCGCCTGACCGGCCTCCGGCGTCCCCAGACCGGCGGGTAGCACGCGATCGTGCCGCGAACTAGCTCGTTCCGCGTCGCGGTGCCAAGCCGACCGACGCGTCCCGAGACTGCGGTCGAGCAGGCCCTCGAAATGACGCCAGCACCCGTTCGGCGGCCAGACCTCGCAGTAGCGAAACCCCGGACCGCCGGGCAGGCGCGCCGCCGCTGGCACGCCGTTCACCTGGTTGAAGCTGAGCAAGTCGCGGGGTCGCGCGGCCCGCAGGCGTTCCAGGAACGCCGCGTAGGCCCCGCGCATGTCGACGCCGCTCGCCGTCGACGTCGGGGCGAAGCGCGGGTAGCCGTAGGTGTCGACGTGGAAGCCGTCGAAACCGAGCGCGTCTGCCGCCGCCCCGTAGGCGCGTGCGAAGTGGCGCTGCCAGTCCGCGTTGCCGGGGTCGGCGAGCACGATCTGGTCGAGGAAGCGAATCGGCTTCGCCATCTGTCTTGATACAGCAGCATCTCGGGGTGGTGCGTCCGCGAAGTCGTGGCCGACGGCGTAGATCGGCGCGTACGCGTGGGCGACGGCGCCGAGCTCGCGGAGGCCCGCCGACAGGCCGCGCAGCGCCTCGAACGAAACCGGTCGGTTTGACGGATCGCGCCAGCCGCTCTCCGGCGCCGAACGGCTCCGTGTAGCTCGCCATCCAGTCGTAGATCTGCACCACGGTCGATCGGAGTGCCTGTGCCACGCGAGGATCGGCTGGAATGTCGCCCGTCTCGAACGACGTCGCGAAAGCCGTGAACGGGCCGCTCGCCTGGGTGCGTTCCGACCGTCATGAACTCCTCGGCGAGCAGCTCGGCCCCTCGGCGTCGAGCGCCTCGATCGCGTAGGTGCCGGCGCGAAGTCCTGCGAGCCGGCCACTCCCGGTCGACGCTGAGCTTCGATCACCTCACCCGGTGCGCGCCGTGCCACGACGCGACGCTGTCCTTCCGGCACGTCTCAAGACGTCACCGCTTCCCCACTGGTGTAGAAGCAGCGCAGGGTCGCGAGCGGCGTCACCGGGTCCGCGTCGTGGCTTCTCCGTCACGTGACGCAATGGCGCATCGGCTCTCGTGTCACGGGACAAGATCCAGTGACTCGCTCCGTCCTGCTCAGTCTATCGGATTCCCCCGAGCGAGACTCCCGCTCGGAACCACCGTAAGCGAGATGAAGAAAACGATGACGCCCGGCACCGTGGCGATCACCGAGGCGGCGAAGAATGGTCCCCAGGCGACGGTGTGCACGCCGATGAAGTCGGCGAGTCCGACTGGCAGCGTGTAGTTGGTCGGCGAGTCTGATCATCGTCAGCGCGATCGGGAACTCCTCCCACGCGGCGTTGAAGATGAACATCGAGACGACGGCGAGCGCCGGGAACGAGAGCGGCGCGATCAGGCTGCGTGAGCACCCGCAGCGTGCCCGCGCCGTCGAGGCGGAACGACTCCTCGAACTCTCGCGGGATTGCCTCGAAGAAACCGCGCAGCAAGAAGATGGTGAACGGCAGGTTCGACGCGACGTAGATGAGCGACCAGGCCGACGAGCGAGTTCGAGGAGATGGAGCCGGTCCATCAGCAGGAACTGCGGGATGAGCAGCAGCAGGTTCGGCACCGCGAGGCTGGCGAGGAAGACGTAGAAGATCGTCTCCTTCAGCGGGAACCGGTAGCGGGCGAAGGCGAACGCGGCGAGCGACGCGAAGACGACGGTGATGACGACCGTGGCGAACGCCACGAAGAGGCTGTTGACGAAGTAGCGGCTGAAGCTGTTCTCCGTCCACGCCTGGACGTAGTTCTGCACCGTCGGGTGCGTCGGGATGAGCACGGTCGCGCCGAGGAAGTCCGCCGTTGGGCTGGAAGGAGAGCGAGACCATGTAGAGCAGCGGGAAGAGCGACAGACGCGCGAGCATGACCGCGAGGACGAGGCGAGACGTGTTCTACCGGCGGATGCCGAACAGTCCCGGACCAGCCGTCACCGGGTGGCCTCGAGGCGTCCGCTCTGACGATCGCGGTCGCTTCCAGCAGTCGCGGTCGTCACTGTCCCTACAGCGTCCTGCTGCCGCAGGATGCGGATCTCGAGCGGCGCTGAAGCCGAAGAGCACGACGGCGAGCAGCGAGGCGAGCGCGGCGGCGTAGCCGAAGGCGAAATTGGTGAAGGCCTGCTGGTACATGTAGGTCATCAGCGACTGGGTCGAGCCGTAGGGGCCGCCCTTCGTGATCAGGTAGATCTGGGTGAAGACCTGCGTCGCGCCGATGACGAGCAGCACGTGACGAACGTGACGGCGCCGCGAATCGACGGGCAGCACGACGTGGCGCCAGACCCGTGCTCGGTCGCGCCGTCGATCCGGCCGCCTCGACGAGCTGGCGCGGAATGCCGTCGAGCGCGGCGAGGAAGATGATGAATGACCAGCCGACGCCCTTCCAGATGCTGAGGAGCCAGATCACGCCGTTGCCGGTCCAGGTCTGGGCGATCCAGTCGATGTTCACCGTGTGGCCGGCGAAGAAGCTAGCGATGGCGTTCATCGATCCGCCCTGGGACGCGAAGATGTAGGAGAAGACCCAGCTGACGACGACCCAGGACGTGACGACGGGGATGTAGACTGCAGGCCCGCCAGAACCTCGACCGGGAAGCGGTCGGTGAGCATCGCGGCGGCGAACAGTCCGATCGCCATCTGAACCGGCACCGTGATGACGATGAAGAGCAACGAGTTGAACGCGGCCGTTCGCATCACGGGGTCGTGGAAGATCGCCGTGTAGTTCGACCAACCGACGAAGGGGTTGGAAGCGCCCGGGAAAGATGTGCCAGTTGTAGAAGCTGATGTCGAACTGGCGGTAGATCGGGTAGACGGTGAAGACCACGTACATGACGAGCGGCCGGCACCAGCAGCAGGTACGGCGTCGCGAACCGGCGCGAACCGGTGGCCGCGAGACTTCGCCGCGAAGCGGCGCCCGGCGACTTGACGCCGGGTGCCGCTCGAGTCTGCTTCCGTGCTCACTCCCCGTTCTATTTCAGAGCCGCGTTTGCTTCTGTCGCCGCGGTCGCCAGACCTGCGGCCACGGTCACCTTGCCGGCGAGCATCTGAGCCAGCTCGTTGGAGAAGTCGGTGTCCAGAGCTGGCCGTAGCCCTGGCTGACCGGTCGCGCACGAGCGGTCAGCAGCTGCTGGGCGAAGACTCTTGTAGTGCCGGGTTGCTCTTCCGCCTCGTCGGCATTGTACGGTCTTGTACGTCGACATGTCTCCCGCGCTTGGCCATCGCCAACTGCGCGAACGGCTGACTCGAGGAACCCGACGAACTTCATCGTGTCGGCCATGTTGTGGCCGTCCTTCGGCGATGACGAGGTCCTCGCCGCCGACGATCGAGATCGAGCCGCCGGGTCCGGTCGGAAGAGTCGCGATGCCGTAGCCAGTGAAATCTCTCAGCCTTGTAGCGTGTCGGAGCCCATGGCCCGTCGATGTACATCGCGTACTGGCCCTTCGGGAAGCCCGTCTCGCCGCTGATCGCGCCCGAGCCGCCGGCGAAGTCGCTGCCGATGACCCCAGTCTGCTCGTCAGGTTACGAGCTGCTGAACGCCGTCGTGCGTTGTCGGGCTGTTCATGTAACCCGTCGCCGTCGTGAGGGCCTTGTTCGTGAAGTTCGCACCGCACGTCCAGATGTAGGGGCCCACGTTCCAGATGTCGGTGCCGTCGACGCCGAGGCCGTGCTGTCCCTTCGACGGTATCGTCAGCGTCTGGCGTCCGCGATCATCTGAGCGAATGTCGTCGGCGGCGCAGATTCGCCGCCGCAAAGTCCGCCTTGTTCTAGAACAACACCTGGGTGTTGGTGTCGTCGGGAATGCCCGTAGTAATTGCCCTTGTAGAGATTGGTCGACAATCGGACCCGGGTCAGCTTGCGCCTTGATGTTGCCGCGAACCAGGCTGCTTCGACGTTTCGAGCAGCGTTCCCTCGGAGGCCAGCTGCGGCACCCACGCAATGTCCGAACGCATCAAGTCCGGTGGGTCGCCCGCGGCCGAGGAGGCGATGAACTTGTTGAGCATCTCCGCGTACGGGAACGTGCTCGTCGTTCACCTTGATCCCCGGATTCTGCGCCTCGAATGCGGGGATCACGACGCCATTCATGACGGAGTCTCCGTCACGTCGTTGTACGCGTTCCAGAAGTGATGCGTCACCGTCTTGTCGCTGGACGCCGCTGACGCACCGGCTGCTCGCGATCACCAGACCAAGCTGCCGCCGAGCACAGCGCCGCGAGCGCAACGCACGAGCTCGTGACTCTCGTGCCTGGTCCTTCCTCCCATTAAATCGATTGATACTCATTGCATGTCTCCTGCACTTTCTACTTCTCTAGTGGACCGAGCGGCCCCGTTGATCAGATGCTTTGCCACCGTGTACCTGTCGGGCCCATAGCCCGCCTGTCTCCCGCTCGCTCCCTTCCTATGTCCGTTGAATCGCGGCTCGATCGCACGAACCGTGGCTATCGTCTCGGCGCTCCCCGCGCTGTCCTGACTCATTGCTCGCCTCAGCTCGATGCTGGATACGATCGTCGGGGCGTCGCGTCGATTCATCCGCGGCGTCGATCGCTCGAGCAGAGCACGACGTACATCGCGTGCGACCACGTGAGGTCCCTTGCCGGGTGTCCCCAGCGCTCGACCCACTCGTCGTAGTGCGCGTGCGTCGCGCTGGTCGCCGCCGTACTGTTCGCCGAGCGGCCCGTCGCCGTCGAAGTGGGCGGCGATCCACTGGCGAGCAGCGCTCGGCCTCCTCGAGGTCGCCGGTGCCACAGCCTAGTGCCAGCCGAGTGATGCCGGTCAGCACGGGCCACGCGCCGCTGCCGAAGTAGACGTCTGTCGGGTAGCGGCGAATGCCCGCCTTCGAGCGTGAGGCGCTCCTCGATCAGCGACGACCGTCTCGGCGAAATGCTGATCCTTCGTCGTCGACCACGCCAAACGGAGCGCGCCAGCCACAGCGTGCTCGCGTCGACGTCGTCGTTCGCACTCGACTTCACGTAGTACGCCGTGCGCGGTCGCGCCTCGAGGAAGTGATCGCTTCACGGCTTCGGCCGCTGGTCAAGCAGGTCGTCGCGTCGTCGAGCAGTCGGCCGGCCGCCGTCGAGGCCCGCCGTAGACGCACGCCAGCGTCGAGGTGTGGACGCGCGTCGCCGTTCTCTTCCCACACGTCGTAGCAGGGACTCAGCGAGAACGTCGCAAGATAGTGCGCCACCGTCGACCGACGTCGAGCCACGCGGGAGGTACGCCACTGCGTCCGTGCGACGTCGAGGTGCTCGTCCGAGCGACCACAGCCACGTGCCGTAGCCGTCGATCTGAAAGTTCGGCCAGTCGTCGACGACGGTCGTGCCGTCGAGCGCGAAACGCGCCGGCGGCATCATCGAGGGTGTCGAGGTCTCGCCGCGCTCGTGCGCGTCGATGGCCCGGTCGATCACGTCGGCGATCCCGGTCGACCGCGTCGTTGACCCACGCGTGGTAGCGCGCTGACGCTTCGTGCTCTCCGCGCGAGATCCAGCGCGAAGGCGCTGAAGGATCCGTCGCGAAGCCAGCAGTAGTGGTACTGGGCGAAATCGGGTGACGCGATGATGGCGCCGTTCGTCGCTCTGATTGCGAAGGATGGCGTCGACGCTGCGCCGAACCTGGAACTCGATCACGCTCGTCGGTCACGTCACGTCCCCGGAACGAGTGACGGCGCAGCCGCTGGCAGCGTTGACCCGGTGCCAGATCGCGTGGCTCCTGTCGTCGGCGCCGGGCAGGTTGAACGACTCGCGCAACACTAACGTGGCGGCACCGACGGCCCAAGCCTCGTCGCCCCAACGCTGCACCTTGATCTCGACCTGCTCGCCCGAGGTCGGCGAAGGTCTGCTCGCGCACGGCGTTCACGATGGGGTCGAGGTAGGTCGCGCCGAGTGCGGTGCCTTCGCCACAGATGACGAGCAACTCGGGGTTGAGCAGCGTGATGACGTTCGCCACCGCGAGTCCAAGCTTGCGTCCGGCGCTGTCGACCACTTCGGTCGTCGTCGCGTCGTTCATCTCGACCAGCAGCATCAGTTCATCGCGTGACACTTCGTGTCCCTTGCGCTCGCCTACGCGACGCCGCATCGCGCCCTCGCCGACGACCGCCTCGAGGCAACCAAAGCGGCCGCACTCGCACCGAGGTCCGCCCGGTTCGACGATCATGTGACCGAACTCGCCAGCTCGCTCCGTGAGCGCCGCGGTACAGCGACCGATCAATGACGATGCCGAGGCCGATGCCTCGCCCAACGCTCAAGTCACGAAGTCGCGCGCGGCGTGGGCGTCGCCAGCCCACTTTTCGGCGACGGCCGAGCGTGTTGACGTCGTTCTCGACCCAGACCGGAAGTCCCATGCGGGCACGCAGCGGTTCGGCCAGCTCGACGTCATGCCACTGCAGGAGGTGCGAGAACTTGCACACTCCACGACTGGTCTCGATGATGCCCGAGAGTCCGATGCCGACGCCGAGCACCTTTGACGGCGGAACGGCTGCGTCGCGCAGGCGCGCGCCGCGTCTCTTCCTCGATCGCCTCGATCGCCGCCACCGGATCGCCGACCAGAGGGACGTAGCGCTCGTTGCTCGAGCACGATCTCGGCGTCGAGATCGCAGACGACTGTCGTCAGTCCGTCGCCGCGCAACTTGATCCCGACGACGTAGCCGGCCTTCGGGTCAACGCTGAGCAGCACCGGCGGGCGACCGCCGCTCGATGGGCGCGGTCGTCGTCTCGACGACGATGCCGCGCTTCAAGAGATGGTCGACGATTGCCGAGACCGTGGGGGCGCTGAGCTGGCTTTGGCGTGCCAGTTCTGCCCGTGAGATCGACCCAGCACGGCGCACCAATTCGATGAGCAGACTGACGTTAAAATCGCGAAGGAGTGAACGGGACGCCCGCGGCGGGTTGGGTCGCACAGCGGGCTCCCGTTCATCATTCGTTTCCGGGACCCCAATCGGGGCACGCTTCGATTGGGGTGAAGCGTGTGACTTCTTTCGAGCCATTATTCCCCTCCCTCGACGAATCATTAAGTGTCCGTTGACTTACTTAATTAAGTGAACATACTAAGTACGAGACGTCGAAAAGTCAATTCAGGGCTGAAAAATCTTACAACTGCTCGCCAACAGACGGCTCCCTGATGGGGGACCGTATTTCTGTTTGAGCGACGCGTCCGGGCCCGAAGCTGGAAGGTCTTTCGCTGAACGATCGCGGCTGTAATGCCCCGGCTTGGTCTCGGCGAATGCCAAAGGTTTCGTTAATCGGCTGCGGATCTAACCAATAGCTGGCACGACTCAGTACTGCACGAGCATCGAGATCAGAGCAACCGCCACCAGTCCAAGTAGTACATCCATCGACCGGAGCAAACGTCGGCCCTCGGTTGGCGCGGCGACGCCGTCACGCGCCACGGTCGTCGCCACGTCTCGTTCCAGCGGCAACGTTCGCGCTTCGAGGTGACCCGCGGCGGCGAGGTAGCAAAATATGCCGACGTCGATCCACGGACGCGAAAGAGCGACGGAGCTGCCACCACTGAGCGACATGATCAGTCCGGTGACCGGCAGTACGTGAAGGAGCCGGGCGGCCCAGTTCCGTCGCTGCGGGAATCGCAGGGCCTGGGTCTTGGCGTCCGCACCTCGCACTACCGAAAGCGCGGCGAATCGCATGGAGATGAAGACGACGAGCGTCCCGACGGCCGCCACCACGTGTACGAGAAAGACGATGTCGTAGGCGACCGACGTGGCGATCACGACTCAGCGAGCAACGTCTCCGCCGCACGGTACGGGTCGGTGGAGCCCTCGACGAGGGCCTCGAGCTGCTTGTCGTAGGAGCCGCCGCGGGCCAGCTCGGTGGCGCGCGATCGAACGACCAGCGCGATGACCTTGTCGAGTTCGACGCGCGTCCGCTCCCGACGAGCCTCGGCGAGGAGATCCTCCCCGAGATAGCGGCGGTGCCCGCCGATCGCCTCGTAGAGCTCGGCGATGCCCTCATCGTTCGTCGCGCAGGTCTCCACGATCGTTGGTCGCCACGGGCGCTCCTTCCCGAGGTTCAGCATGTGCTCGAGGTCGCGGCGCGTCTCGCGAACGCCCGGGCGATCGGCCTTGTTGATGACGAACACGTCAGCGACCTCCAACAGCCCCGCCTTGTTGGCCTGCATCGAGTCACCCCAGCCAGGATTCAAGACAACGACCGTCGTGTCAGCTTCCGAGGCGATCTCGACCTCGATCTGGCCCACGCCCACCGTTTCGAGCATCACGAAGGCGAACCCCGCCGCCCCGAGGACGCGCAACGCGTCGGGAACGGCCAGTGAGAGGCCGCCGAGGTGACCGCGCGTCGCCATCGAACGGATGTACACGCGCTCGTCGGTGGCGTGGTCTTGCATGCGAATGCGATCGCCGAGAATCGCACCGCCGGAAAAGGGGGAGCTCGGATCGACGCAGAGCACGCCGATCTCGCCGAAGGCCTCCGCGTGATCTACTCGTCCTTGCTCAAGCGCGACACTGATCAAGCGATCCGTGAGCGTGGACTTGCCCGCACCGGGGGGCCCAGTAACGCCGACCACGTACGGTCCGGGCGCACCGTAGGCGAGCGCCACGGTCGCCCGGTGGTACTCACCACCGGACTCGACGTAGGTGAGCAGGCGCGCGAGCGCGCTGCGCGAACCGTCACGCGCCGCGCTCAGGAGGACGTCGGGCTCGCGCGCGATCACGCAAACCGTTCGATGTTCGCACCGAGAGAGCCGAGGCGTCCAACGAAGTCCTCGTAGCCGCGGTCCATGTGCTCGAGCCCGGTCACCCTCGTCTCACCGTCGGCGACGAGACCGGCGAGGATGAGCGCCGCGGCGGCGCGGATGTCGCTCGCAGCGACCGACGTACCGACGAGCCGATCGACGCCGCGGATCATCGCGTGATGTCCCTCGGTCGTGATGTTGGCGCCAAGTCGCACGAGCTGGTCCACGTAGCGGAAGCGCCCCGCGAAGAGGTTCTCGGTGACGACCGAGACCCCCTCGGCCACGCTCAGCATCGTGGTGAGCAGTGGCTTGTAGTCGGTCGCGACACCGGGATACGGGAGCGTCGCGATGTCGACGGCGCGCAGGCGTCCGCGGGCGCGCACCGCCACGCCGGGGCCGGACTCATCGACCTCGCCACCCATGACCTCGAGCTTGCGCAGCAGCATCACCATGTGCTCGGGGCGCGCGTCAACCACACGGACGCAGCCCCCGGTGATCAGGCCCGACGCCAGGTAGGTGGCCGCGACGACGCGGTCGGTGACGACCTCGTGGTCCGCGGGGTGCAGCTTGAGGACGCCATCGATCGTGAGCAGCGACGTACCGAGTCCCTCGATGCGAGCGCCCATCGCGATGAGCTGGCGACCAAGGTCTTCGACCTCGGGCTCGCGGGCCGCGTTGTCAATGATCGTTCGGCCGTCGGCGAGGACGGCCGCCATCAGCAGGTTGTCGGTCGCGGTGTGACTCGGGTACTCGAGCGTCACCCGAGTGGCGCGAAGGCGCGGTGCGCTCGTCGTTGCGTGAATCGACGCGCGATCGTTGCGGAACGTCGCGCCCATCGCCGTCAGCCCCTCGGTGTGGAAGTTGATCGGCCGTTGCCCGAAGTCGTCGCCGCCCGGAAGTGCCATGTTGACCTCGCCGCAGCGCGCGAGCAGCGGTCCGAGCACGACGATCGAGGCGCGCATCGCCTCGAAGAGGTGCGCCGGCGCCACCGGATGCAGGAGGCGGCTCGCTGGCACGCGGACGAGCAATTCGTGGTCGCCTGGCGCCTCGACCTCACAGCCGAGCGCGACCAGCAGCTCGCTCATCGTCACGACGTCGCTGATGCGCGGCACGTTCGTCAAGTGATGCTCGCCCGAGGCGAGCAGGCAGGCCGCCATCTGCTTCAGCACCGCGTTCTTCGCGCCGTACGCGCGTACCTCGCCTTCGAGGGCGCCGGCGGGTTTGACGACGAGCGAAGTCACCATCTAAGTATTGCCGGTGTATTCGAGGACTCAGTTTTCCATTGGAGCACCGAGAAGCAGCACGGTACGCTGGCCGAGTGCTGCCGCCGACTGAGCCCGACCGCAACATCGCCCTCGAACTCGTCCGCGTCACGGAGGCGGCGGCGATCGCCGCCGCGCGGTGGGCGGGCCGTGGCGACAAGAACGCCGCGGACGGTGCGGCCGTCGACGCGATGCGCTTTGTCCTTGGCGCGGTCGCGATGGACGGCGTCGTCGTCATCGGTGAAGGCGAGAAGGACGAGGCGCCGATGCTCTACAACGGCGAGGCCGTCGGTGACGGTCGTCCCCCTCAGGTCGACGTCGCCGTCGACCCCATTGACGGAACGACACTCACCGCCATGGGCCGCAACGGCGCCCTCGCGGTCATCGCGCTCTCCGAGCGCGGCACGATGTTCAACCCGGGTCCGTGCTACTACATGAAGAAGGTCGCCGTCGGGCCACGCGGCCGCGGCGCGGTCGACGTCAACGCCTCAGCGACCGACAACTTGACCGAACTCGCGAAGCGGCTGAAGAAACCCGTGCAGGAGCTCGGCGTCGTCATCCTCGATCGGCCGCGCCATCACGACCTCGTCGCTGAGGTTCGAGAGGCCGGTGCGCGCGTGCTCTCGATCACCGACGGCGACGTCGCCGGCGCGATCGCGACCGGATGGCCTGACTCCGGCGCCGACGTGCTCTTCGGCATCGGGGGCACGCCCGAGGGCGTCATCGCTGCGGCGGCACTGAAGGGACTCGGCGGCGAGATCCAGGGCGTACTGCACGCCGACAACGACGAGGTACGACGGACAGCCGAAGCGCTTGGCTACAACTTCACAAGAGTGCTCACCATCGACGACCTCGTCGCGAGTGACAACTGCTTCTTCTCCGCGACGGCGATCACCGACGGGGACTTCCTCCGCGGCGTGCGCTTCTACGACTTCGGGGCCACGACCCAGTCGCTGATCGTTCGTTCGCGTTCGGGCACGGTGCGTACGATCGAGACGTTCCACCGTCACGACAAGCTCGAAGCGTTCACGACCGCCGGGTTCTAGAGCCGTAGCACGCACTTCTTTTCACGTCGCGCCTGTTGCGTGCGCCCCGCCTCGCGCCTAGTCTCCGCCTTGAGGCGCCACTGGCGCCGCGCTGTACGAAAGGAACGTCATGCGTGTGTCGCACCTGTTGAAGGGCAAGGGTCACGACGTCGCCACCATCTCCCAGACGCGCACCGTCACCGACGCGTTGGCCCTCCTAAAGGAGCGCGGCATTGGAGCGCTCGTCGTAACCGGCGCGAAGCCGCCGCTCGTCGGCATCTTCTCCGAGCGCGACGCGGTGCGCGCCATCGCCGCGCGTGGTGCGGCCGCGCTCGACGAGAAGGTCTCGAAGCTCATGACGCGCGACGTCGCGGTCTGCACCGAGTCGACCGACGTCACGACGCTCATGGTGACGATGACCGAGCGCCGTATTCGTCACGTGCCGGTCGTCGACGGCGAGAAGTTGGTGGGTCTCGTTTCGATCGGCGACGTGGTGAAAGCCCGGCTCGACGAGCTCGAGCACGACAAGAAGGACCTGCTCGACTACGTCTCGGGCCGCTAGCCCTTCGCGCCAGCCGCGGCGCTGAGGCGAAGTTCCGCACGTTCCAGCGCGGCGAACGCGACGAGTTCAGCGGTCTCGTCGCCGTCGCGCGCCGCCGCGGCGAGTTGCGCCTCGGCGGCGTCCTTCGCGTGCTGCGCGCGCGCGACGTCGATCTCGGTCGTGCGCTCGGCGACACTGGCGAGCACCGTGGCGACCGTCTCGCCCTCGACGTCGCCCTTGCCGACCTGGAAGTAGCCGCGAGTGCACGGCGAAAGCGACCTCGCCCTCCTCGGCCTCGACGCGCACCACGCTCGAGATCACGTCGCCCACCATTGCGGTGTGCTGGGCGAGGACCGTGAAGAACCCCTCGGACGAGCGCGCGACGAGCGCCGTCGCCGTGCCCGACCAGAGCGACGCCTCCGGGGCCAGGATCTCGACGCGCAACGTGGCCATCAGCTCTTTTCCAACTCCGCCGCCTTACGCTCGACGTCGCTCGCGCCGCCGACGTTGAGAAAGGCCTGCTCGGGGTAGTGGTCGAGGTCGCCCTTGACGAGGTGCTCGAAGGACTCGATCGTCTCCTCGACGGGCACGTTGATGCCGTCGATGCCGGTGAAGACCTTGGAGACGAACATCGGCTGGGACAAGAAGCGCTGGATCTTTCGCGCGCGCGTCACGGTGATCCGGTCCTCTTCGGAGAGCTCGTCGAGGCCGAGGATCGCGATGATGTCCTGGAGTTCGCGGTTTCGCTGAAGGATCTGCTGCACGGCGCCGGCCACCGCGTAGTGGCGCTCGCCCACGATCTCGGGCGCCAGGATGTTCGAGGTCGACGCCAACGGATCGACGGCCGGGTAGATGCCCAACGCGGCGATCTGACGACTCAGCTCGGTCGTCGCGTCGAGGTGCGTGAAGGTCGTGAACGGCGCGGGGTCGGTGTAGTCGTCGGCCGGCACGTAGACCGCCTGAATTGACGTGATCGAGTGGCCACGCGTCGAGGTGATGCGCTCTTGGAGTTCGCCCATCTCGTCGGCGAGTGTCGGCTGGTAGCCAACCGCCGAGGGCATGCGCCCGAGCAGCGTCGAGACCTCCGAGCCCGCTTGGACGAATCGGAAGATGTTGTCGATGAAGAGCAGCACGTCCTGGTTCTTGACGTCACGGAAGTACTCGGCCATCGTGAGAGCCGCGAGGCCGACGCGAAGGCGCACGCCCGGCGGCTCGTCCATCTGACCGTAGACGAGGACGGTCTTCTCGATGACGCCCGAGTTGCGCATCTCGAGTAGCAGGTCGGTCCCTTCGCGAGTGCGCTCGCCCACGCCGGCGAAGACCGACACACCGTGGTGCAACTCCGCGACGCGACGGATCATCTCCAAGATGAGGACGGTCTTTCCCACACCGGCGCCGCCGAAGAGGCCGATCTTGCCGCCCTGGACGTACGGCGCCAGCAGGTCGACGACCTTGATGCCGGTCTCGAACATCGTCGTGCTCGGCTCGAGCTGATCGAAGGGCGGCGCACTGCGGTGGATCTCCCAGTGGTCGTCGACGGGACCGATGTTGTCGGTGTCGAGAGGCTCGCCGATCACGTTGAAGACGTGACCGAGCACCGCGTCGCCGACGGGCACGGTGATCCCACGCCCGCTCTGGCGCGCTATGGCGCCGCGCACGAGTCCGTCGGTCGGCTTCATGCACACGCAGCGCACGCGCCCGTCGCCGATCTGCTGGGCCACTTCGGCGACGACGGTGATGGTCTGGCCGTCGAGCTCGATGTCCATCTCGACGGCGTGGTTGATCTCGGGCAGGGCGTGGGGTGGGAACTCCACGTCCACGACGGGTCCCGCGATCGCGACCACCCGTCCCGTCTCGAGGTTGGTCTTTTCAGGGGCCACGGTCATGCAACTCTCACTTTCCCGAGCGGAGCGCTTCGGCGCCGCCCACGATCTCCATAATCTCGGTCGTAATCGAGTCCTGACGGGCTCGGTTCATGACGCGCGTCAGCGTCTGGCCGAGCTCGTCGGCGTTTTCGGTCGCGGCGGCCATCGCGCGCTGCTGGCTCGTGTGGAACGAGGCCGCGGCCTCGAGCAGCGCCGAGAAGATCTCGCTCTCGAGGGCGTGGGGGATCAACGAGAAGAGGAGCTTGTTGACCTCGGGCTCGAACTCGGTGTAGCCCTGAAGCCCCGTCGGTTCGGTCTCCTCGGGCAGCTCGGGCAACGTGAGCGGCAGCAGCTGACGCTCCTCGACGGCCTGGGACCCGGCGGAGCGATAGCGCATGGAAACGAGGAACACCTGTTGGACCTCGTTGGCGAGGTACGGCGCGACGAGTCGACTGGCGATGGCTTGCGCGTCGGCGAAGGCCGGCTTGTCGACGATCCCCACGAAGCTCCCCTCGACGTCGAGGCCGCGGAATCTGAAGTAGGCCCCGGCCTTCTTGCCGACGCTGTAGAGACGGACCGTCGTGCCCTCACCGCGCAGCCGCGTGACGAGCCGCTCGCCGGCGCGAAGCGAGGCGCTGTTAAAAGGACCCGAGAGTCCTCGATCGCCCGTCATGATGAGGACGATGGCGGTCTCGACGTGATCGGGCAGCGCGAGGAACGACTTCGCGTTCGCCGGGTCGCCCAGGGCCGCCTCGAGAACGACGCGCTGCACGCCGAGTCGGTACGGCCGATTCGCCACGATGCGCGCGAGGCTGCGCGGGATCTGACTCGCCGCGATGAGCTCCATGGCCTTCGTGATCTTGCGCGTCGAGCGCACGGACTTGATCCGTCGCCGAAGGATGCGCTCCTGTCCGCCGGCCACGACTCCTCCTTCCCCGCTCGCTGCTAGTTGCTCGGGGCGAAGCTGTCGACGACCGCCTTGATGGCGGCGTCGAGCGCCTCGGTGTCGGGCAGCTTGCTGGTCTCGCGGATGGCCGTGAGCAGGTCGGCGTGCTTCGCGCGCAGGTCGCGCAGCAACTCGGACTCGAAACGGATCACGTCGGCGACGGGGATCGTGTCGATCCAGCCGCGGGTGCCCGCGTAGATGACGACCACCTGCTCTTCGACCGGCACGGGTGCGTTCTGACCCTGCTTCAACAGTTCCGTGAGTCGGTAGCCACGATCGAGCTGCGCCTGGGAGGACTTGTCGAGCTCGGAGCCGAAGGTGGCGAACGCCTCGAGGTCGCGGAACTGGGCGAGGTCGATCTTGAGCGTCCCGGCGACGTCCTTCATGGCCTTGATCTGGGCGGCGCCACCCACCCGCGACACCGAGTTGCCGACGTCGATGGCGGGTCGGATGCCCGAGTAGAAGAGGTCGGATAACAAGAAGACCTGGCCGTCGGTGATCGAGATGACGTTCGTCGGGATGTACGCCGAGATGTCGCCCGCCTTGGTCTCGATGATCGGCAGCGCCGTCAGCGAACCGCCGCCACGCTCGTCGCTCAGCTTCGCCGCGCGCTCGAGGAGCCGGCTGTGCAGGTAGAAGACGTCACCGGGGTAGGCTTCGCGGCCCGGTGGCCGACGCAGCAGCAGCGAGATCTGGCGATAGGCCTCGGCCTGCTTCGAGAGGTCGTCGTAAACGACGAGTGCGTGCTCGCCCGACTCCATCCACTCCTGGCCAATGGCACACCCCGCGTACGGCGCGAGGAACTTGAAGGGAGCGGGGTCACCGGCGCCCGCCACGACGACGACGGTGTACTCGAAGGCGCCGAAGTCCTCCAGGGTCTTCACCGTCTGGGCGACCGACGAGTTCTTTTGGCCGACGGCGACGTAGATGCACTTCACGCCCTGACCCTTCTGGTTCAGGATCGTGTCGATGACGACCGTCGTCTTACCGGTCTTGCGGTCGCCGATGATCAGCTCGCGCTGGCCCCGGCCGATCGGGGTCATCGCGTCGATGGCCTTGATACCGGTCTGCAGCGGCTGGCTCACGGGCTGGCGGCCGGTGATGCCGGGCGCCTGGACCTCCATGCGACGGAACGTCGGGTCGACGAGGGGGCCCTTGCCGTCGAGGGGCTCGCCGAGCGCGTTCACCACGCGGCCGAGCAGTGCGTCACCCACCGGCATCGAGAGAATCCGGCCCGTCGAACGGACGACCTGCTCCTCTTCGATGCTGTCGACGGAGCCGAGCACCACCGCGCCGATGGTCTCCTCGTCGAGGTTCATCGCGAGCCCCACGGTCCCGTCTTCGAACTCGAGCAGCTCGTTGACCTTCACCGAGGGAAGCCCGGACACGCGCGCGATCCCGTCGCCGACCTCGACCACGCGGCCGACCTGCTCGGCCTCGACGGTCGGGGTGAAGTCGGTCACGTACTTGCGCAGGGCGTCGGTGATCTCGCCCGCGCTGATGGTCAGTTCGCTCATCGTTGAATCCTCTTCCTAGTCGTGTTGATTCGAGGCAAGTTCGGTGGTCCGGCCCGAGTTGAGGGCCTCACGCAGGGTGGCGAGGCGACCGCGAGTGGTGGCGTCGAGCCGGAGATCCCCGATCTCGACGAGGACTCCGGAGAGGAGTCCCGGCTCCTCGGCGACCTGGAGCTCGACGCTGCGCCCCGTCAGGGCGGCGAGCGTGTCGACCAATTGACGCTTGTTGTCGTCGGTCAACTCGCGCGCCGTGTGCACCCGCGCGACCCGCCAATCGCGAGAGAGCGCGACGTAGTCGACGAGAAAGTCGAGCGTGCCGACGAGGTCGCGGGGCCGCCCACCCGCGATGGCGAATCGCGCGAGTTCGAGCGAGACCGGTTCGACCTTGCCACCGAGCAGCTGTTCGGCGAGCCCGAGGCGCGAGGCCAACGGCGCGTCACGGTCGAGGAGGACGCGACGCAGTTCGATGTTCCCTTCGACGGTGCGCGCCCAACGAAAGAGGTCGTCCTCGACGGCCGTGAAGTTCTCGGTGTCGACCTCGTCGAGGACGGCGTCGGCGTAGCCCGCCACGCGGCGACGCGCGTCGAGCAGGCTCAAGACGGCGTGGGGCACGGCGCCGCTCTCGGCGAAGGCGCGAGCAGCGTGGGCGAGCTCGTCGATCGCCGACGGCATGTCCTGTGCTGGTACCTTCGTCGCGGCGTAGACGCACAGACGCGTCGCTGGTTCGCTCACCTTGTCGCGCACGAGTTCGCCGACTACCTGACCGCGCACCACCGGGTGAGCGACGTGTCGGTCAGCACCGCACTCAGGTCGCCGACGCGCGGCGATGGTCGCACTGAAGGCTTGAAGGTCGCCGACGAGCGTGGCGAGGGAACCCTCGTCCAGTCGGCCCAGGAGGGCAGCGGCGAATCCTTCTAGCGAGGGCAGCATGGCTAGCGCGCCGATCCCTTGACGGCCTCGGCGTTCAGTGCCTCGACGGCCTCGCGTACCAGGTCGTCGTGCGAACTCTGGTCGACCTCGCGGCCCACGATCTTCGTGACGAGGTCAAAGACGATGACCCCGACGCGCGCCGAGGCCTCGTCGATCGCGTGCGAGCGTGCGGCAGCGATCTCGGTCTGGGCGCCCGCCACGATCCGGTCGTACTCGGCTCTCGCGCGGTCTCCCGCCTCGGCCTTCAGCTGGTCGGAGAGCTCCTGCGCGCCCGCGACAATGGTTCGCGCCTGCTCGCGGGCCTCGGTGAGGACCTTCGCGCGCTCGTCCGCGGCGGCGGCGGCTTCGGCCTTCGCGGCGTCGGCGGCCTCGAGCGAGGTGCGAATCTTCTCCTGGCGTGTCTCGAGCGCCCGGTTGAGCGGGGGCAGGATGTACTTGGTCATGAGGTAGAGGATGACCGCCACCACTAGCAGTTCGACGAAGAACGTGCCGTTGGGCAGCAGGAAGATTGACGTCGCAATCATCGCGTGGGACCTACTTTCTTAGTGGACAAGGTTCGGGGCTTCGCTAGTGCTTCTCGAAGACGTACACGAAGACGACCATGAACAACAGGTTGATGAAGTACATCGCCTCCACAAGTCCGACCGTCAAGAAGAAGTACTGACGGGCCTTGTTCTCGATCTCGGGCTGACGCGCGATGGCCGCAATGGTCTGGCTACCGGCCAGGCCGTCGCCGATGGCCGCGCCGACCGCGCCGCCCGCCAGGGCGAGCCCACCGCCGACGAGTGCGCCCGCGATGCGTACCGCGCTGGCGATCTCATCTGTGTTTGTCGTAGCCATGACTGCATTCCTCCTGGTTGGTTACTGCGCGGTCTCGAGTGCCGGTTCGTGTCCCTCGTTGCTCGTGGCAAAGGCGAAGTAGAGAATCGTCAACAGCATGAAGATGTAGGCCTGGATCAGGCCGATGAAGAGGTCGAAGGGCTTCCAGATCAGTTCACCCAGGGGCGACACGAAGATCGGCAGCAGGGTCACCATCACCGCCACCATGAGGCCCCCCGAGAAGAGGTTGCCGAAGAGACGGAAGGTGAGCGTGATGGGCTTCGTGATCTCCTCGATCACGTTGATCGGCGCGAGGGCGACGTAAGGCTCCTTGTAGTGGCGAAAGTAGCCACGAAACCCGCGCGCCCGGAACGACTCGATGTGCACCCAAACAATGACGAAGAGCGCCATCGCGAGGGGCAGATTCACGTCACTCGTGGGCGCGGGCAGGATCTCCGCCGAGACGCCCGGGTGCAGCGACGAGGGGATGAAGCCGATCCAGTTGCAGACGAGGACGAAGAGAAAGAGGGTCACGCCGATCGGCACGAACCGGCGGCCCTTCGGACCGATGGCCGAGTCCGCGAGGTCGTTCACCTGCTCGAGCAGGAGCTCCCAGACCAGTTGGAGCTTGCCGGGCACGCCGTCGGTGACCTTGGCGCGCATCCGAAAGCCGAGAAAGAGCACGATGGCCATGGCGAGCAGGGTCGAGGTGACGATGTCGGTGTCGACGGTGAGGCCGAACACGTGCACCTCGGGGTGCACGCCAACACTTATGTTCCCCGCCGCCATCAGCGACCCCACTACACGCCTCCTTGGTTCGCCACGACGCGCAAAACGTTCACGACGAACACGATCTGGTACAGCACAAGCCCTGCCACAATACCGATTCCGAGTGGCGCGTTCAGCCAGACAACGCCGAGGACAATGATCGTGACGACCAGGAGACGCGCGGCGGTCTTGCCGCCGAGTTGCCGTCGGATCGCCTTCGTGCTCTGCTCACCGCGAAGCTCGACGCGAGCCGCCTGGGCGTCCAGGAAGCGCAGGTTCCCCACGGCGAGACCGACGCCGATGACGACCCCGAGCGCCGCCAGGGGCGGGGCGACGAAGAGGGCGACCACGAAACCGACGATCCCGACCGCGATTGCCGACAACGTGGTATGGCGCAGGAGACGTGGGAGCGTGTTAGTCGGAAGGTTTTCTAGCACGGGCGGTCAATAGTCAAAGGTAACGACGAACGAGCTTTAAGACACTCGCTACGGCCGCGACCGTCCCCAACACTATCCCGACCAACAGACCCCACGGCGCGCTGTGAAAGAGGTGATCAGCGTAGAGACCGGCGAGCACGCCGACGGCGATGCAGCCCGCGATCGTCGTGCCCATCGCGGCGAAAGCCGCAAGGCCCGGCAAGTCCGGAAGCTTCGCTTTCTCCTGGTCCGGACGGTGTTCGCCTTCAGGACTCGACGGCCCGGTCACGTCGTGACGCTCTCCTGGTCAACGTCGGATCCCTCGCGCCGCCGACGACGCCGCCACACGAAGGGGCTGAACCACGTGAGGAGCGCGATCACCAGTACGGCGACACCGAGGGGGATGAAGACGTTCGCGCCGGTGTCGAAGATCGGCAAGAGCACGAATCCGCAGAGCAGGGCGGTCCAGGCCCACAGGATGATGACCGTGCGACGGTGACCGTGGCCAAGTCGCATGAGGCGGTGATGGATGTGGTTCTTGTCAGGCGTGTGGAAGCCCTGACCCGACGCGGTGCGCCGAATGAAGGCCCAGATGGCGTCGACCAGTGGCACGCCGAGGATGAACACGGGAATGAGCAGCGGGGCGAAGAAGAAGAACGTCACGCCGCTCGCGGGTGGCGTGCGTCCGCCGATCACCATCGTGGAGGCGCTCATCAAGAGCCCGAGCATCAGCGCCCCGGCGTCGCCCATGAAGAGCTTCGCCGGATAGAAGTTGTCGCGCAGGAAACCGACGCAGATGCCACACGTCAGGGCCGCAACCAGGGGGCCGATGTTGGTCGCCGGCAGGAGGCCCAGGTTCTCGAGACGCAGTCCGTAGACGCAGAGCGTCCCCGAGGCGATGGCGACGATCCCCGCCGCCAGACCGTCGAGGCCGTCAATCAGGTTGACGGCGTTGCAGAGCGCAAAGACCCATATTCCCGTGACGAGCGGCAGGATCGACGGCCCGAGCACCACGAAGCCGGCGAAGGGCAGCTTCAGCTGGTACATGGTCGCCCCGCTGAAGTAGAGAATCGACGCCGCGAGAAACTCGCCCGCGACCTTTGCCGGAGCGCTCATCTCGCGGAAGTCGTCGACGACCCCCACGACGAAGATCACGCCCGCCGCCAGCAGTACGCCGAGGAGCTCGTGCGAAGACGTGATCACGGGCCGCAGCGACGGGATCGAGACGGCGACGAGCACGGCGACGCACAGACCAACGAGCATCGCGCCCCCACCGCCGTAGGGCGTGACGCGCTGGTGGACCTTGCGCTCGTCGGGCAACGCCGTGTAGCCCACCCGCAGCGCAATGGCCCGCGCGGGCCGGTCCGCAATCAAAGTAACGAGCGCCCCCACCACCGCCACGGCGAGGTAGGCGCCGAACTTGCCCATGACCTACTTCACGAAGCTCGCGTACGGGTTGAACCGGGCGCAGAGCGCGGCGACGTCGTTGCGGACCTCCTCGACAGCCCCCTCGTCGTCGCGCTTGCGAAGCGTGCGCACGATCAACGAGGCGATCGTCTCGAACTCGGCCTCCTTCATGCCCGCCGTCGTCTCGGCGGCCGTCCCGAGTCGTAGCCCCGAGGTGATGAAGGCACTGCGCGGGTCGTCGGGGATGGTGTTGCGATTCGTCGTGATGCCGGCGCGATCGAGCACCTCCTGTGCCACCTTGCCGGTCAACTCGGCGTCGAAGTCGCGGAGGTCAACGAGGACCATGTGGTTGTCGGTGCCCCCCGAGACGAGACGGAAGCCCTCATTGGTCAGCGCCTCGCCGAAGGCCCGGGCGTTGGCGACGACCTGCTCGGTGTAGACCGAAAAGCTCGGCAGGCTCGCCTCGTGGAAGGCAACGGCCTTCGCGGCGATGACGTGCTCGAGTGGCCCACCCTGGGAGCCGGGGAACACCGCGGAGTCGATCTTCTTCGCGAACTCCTCGCGACACATGATCGCCCCGCCGCGCGGTCCGCGAAGCGTCTTGTGGGTCGTGAAGGAGACGACGTCGGCGAAGGGCACGGGATTGGGGTGCGAGCCGCCCGCAATCAGTCCGGCCACGTGCGCCGAGTCGAACATCAACAGTGCGCCGACCTCGTCGGCGATCTCGCGAAAGGGTTCGGGTTCGATGAGCCGGGCGTAAGCGGTCGCGCCGGCCACGATCAGCTTCGGCCGGTGCTCAAGGGCGAGGGCGCGCACGTTGTCGAAGTCGATCTGCTCGCCGGGAGAAGCGGGGTCGTCCGAGCGCGGCGTGACGCCGTAGGAGACGAAGTTCCAGAACGTCGAGGTGATCGACGCCGGTGAACCGTGCGTCAAGTGCCCGCCCTGATCGAGGCGCATCGCGAGGATGGTGTCGCCCGCTTCGAGCAGGGCTTCGTAGACCGCGACGTTCGCGTTGGCGCCGCTGTGGGGCTGGACGTTCGCGTGGTCCGCACCGAAGAGCGCCGTCAGGCGGTCTCGAGCGAGGTCCTCAACCTCATCGACAACGTAATTGCCCCCGTAGTACCGACGGCCGGGGTAGCCCTCGGAGTACTTGTTGGTGAGGATGGACCCCGTGGCGGCGAGCACACTCGGCGAGGCGAAGTTCTCGCTGGCGATGAGCTGGATGGTCGTCGTCTGGCGGTCCCAGTCCTTTTGAAGCAGCGCCGTGATCTGCTCATCGGTGATCCACGCGTCAAACGGCGAAGTAGTCACTCGTCGCTCTCCTTCATCTCTAGGCCGCTGTCGAGCTCGCGCAGCTTCTCGACGCGCGCCTCGTGTCGTGCTTGGGGCACGGCGTTCAGCCACGCCTCAAGTGTCTCGATCGCGACGACCGATCCGGTGAGGCGACCACCCAGGCACAGCACGTTGGCGTGGTTGTGCTCGCGCGCGAGGTGGCCGGTCGTCACGTCGTGCACGACGGCGGCTCGCACGCCGGGCACCTTGTTGGCCGCTATCGCGATCCCGATCCCCGATCCACAGCACGCGACACCGAGCTCCGCCGCGCCGGAGGCGACCGCCCGACCAACGGCGGCGCCGTAGTCGGGGTAGTCAACGGGTTCGGTGGCGTTGGTGGTGCCGAGGTCGATCACGTCGTGGCCCCAGGCAACGAGCGACGCGCTGAGCATCGTCTTCAAGTCGTAACCGGCGTGATCCGAGCCGCACGCGATCCTCATCGGTTCCACCCTACCGTTGGCTTCACTCGGGCCTGAGGTGGAGCGACGTCCGACGTCGTAGCCGCCGCGCGCGGCGCCGACGAGCCCTCCGAGGTTGCGAGAGGCGGTAACTAGGATTCGGCAATGAGCCAAGTGCTGCTGGCGTCACCGTTGTCGTCGTCACTTGACGTCACGTCCGAGCAGTTCCAAAAAAATCGAAACGACGTGCTCGACCAGCTCGCGGTGATCGACGATCTGCTCGATCAGGCCGAGGCCGGTGGCGGCGAGAAGGCAATGGCGCGGATGCGCTCCCGGGGGAAGCTCCCGGTGCGCGAACGCATCGCGAACGCCCTCGACCCCGACACGCCATTTCTCGAGATATCGCCGCTCGCGGGTTACGGCTCGGACTACGCGATCGGCGGCGGCATGGTTGTCGGCATCGGCGTGATAGCCGGCACGGAGTGCCTGATCATGGCCAATGACCCCTCGGTCCTCGGCGGCGCCCTGACGCTCTACTCGGCGAAGAAGTGGATGCGCGCCCTCGAGATCGCCCGCGACAACCGGATCCCCTACGTCAGCTTCGTCGAGTCCGCCGGCGCGGACCTGCGCGTCGGTCAGGGTGGCGGGGGGCGCATGGGCACCAGCCACTTCGCCGAGAGCGGCCGCTTCTTCTACGACCTCATCGAACTCTCGAAGTTGCGCGTCCCCACGGTGTGCGTCGTCTTCGGATCATCCACGGCGGGCGGGGCGTATCAGCCTGGTCTGTCCGACTACACCATCGTCGTCAAGGATCAGTCGAAGATCTTCCTCGCGGGTCCGCCACTCGTGAAGATGGCTACCGGCGAGGAGTCCGACGACGAGACGCTCGGCGGCGCGCTGATGCACGCTGAAGTCTCGGGACTCGGTGACTACTTCGCCGAGGACGAGATGGACGCCATTCGCCAGTGCCGTGAGGTCGTCTCACACCTCAACTGGAGAAAGCACGGCCCTCCGCCGTCGCTGCGCGCTGACGAGCCCATCTACGACGCCGAGGAACTGCTCGGCGTCGTCAGTCGCGACCTGCGTCAGAGCGTCGACGTGCGTGAGGTCATCGCGCGGGTCGTGGACGGGTCGCGGTTCGAAGAGTTCAAGGGCCGCTACGGCCCCACGCTCGTGTGCGGCTGGGCGAGCATCCACGGCTACCCCGTCGGCATCCTCGGCAACAACGGTGTCATCTATCCCCACGCCGCGCAGAAGGCGGGCCAGTTCATCCAACTGTGCAATCAGATCGACGTGCCCCTCATCTTCATTCAGAACATCACGGGGTACATGGTCGGCAAGGACGCCGAAGCCGAAGGCATCATCAAGACCGGCTCGCAGATGCTGAACGCGGTCACCAACTCAGCGGTGCCCCACCTGACGCTCATCATCGGCGCGTCGTACGGGGCCGGCACCTACGGCATGTCGGGCCGCGCCTTCAATAATCGCTTCACCTTCCTCTGGCCCACGGCGAAGATCGCGGTCATGGGACCCAAGCAGATCGCTGGCGTGATGTCCCAAGTGCGACGCGCGCAGGCTGAACGTCAGGAACTGCCGTTCGACGAAGAGGAGGACGCGAGAGTCGTCGCCGAGGTCGAGGCCGCCCAGGAGAAGGGCTCGCTGGCCCTCGCCGCGACCGGCGCGGTCAGCGACGACGGGATCATCGACCCCCGTGACACGCGTACCGTGCTCGGACTATGCCTCTCAGTCGTGCGCAGTCGGCCGATCGAGGGCGCCACCGGCTACGGAGTCTTTCGCCTGTGAGCTTCTCGACGCTCCTCGTGGCCAACCGCGGTGAGATCGCGCGTCGCGTGCTGCGCGCCGGCCACGCCGAAGGGCTGCGCTGCGTCGCGGTCTACGTGCCGGCCGACGCGAACGCCCCCTTCATCGCCGACGCCGACCTCGCGGTGCCGCTCGACGGTGACTACCTGAACGAAGATTCGATCCTCGCCGCCGCCGCTCGCAGCGGCACCGAGGCGATCCACCCGGGCTATGGCTTTCTCTCGGAGAGCTCTGGCTTCGCCGAAGCCGTCGAGGCGGCGGGGCTGATATGGGTCGGTCCCCCGTCCCGGGTCATCGCCGCGATGGGCGACAAGCTCGAGGCCAAGCGACTCGCTCGTGCCGCGGGCATTCCGCTCCTGCCGTCGAGCGAGGATCCGAGTGACGCGCGCTCGATCGGCTATCCCCTCATCGTGAAGGCCGCGGGCGGCGGTGGGGGCAAGGGCATGCGCGTCGTGCGGGCGGCGAGCCAGCTCGACGAAGCGGTTGCTGCGGCGCGGCGCGAGGCCCAGGTCGCCTTCCACGACGACCGGGTCTTCATCGAGCGCTACCTGGCTCGCGCGCACCACGTCGAGTTCCAGATTCTCGCCGACGCGCACGGCCACGTAGTACACCTCGGCGAACGCGAGTGCTCCGTGCAGCGCCGTCACCAGAAGCTCATCGAGGAGTCGCCCTCGCCGGTCCTCACCGAGGTGATGCGCAAGGTCATGGGCTCGTCGTCCGTCGAACTCGCGCGCGCGATCGGGTACCAGTCCGTCGGCACCGTCGAGTTCCTGGTTGACGACGAGACGCACGACTTCTACTTCCTCGAGGTGAACGCCCGGCTGCAGGTGGAACACCCGGTCACCGAGGAGGTAACGGGCCTCGACCTCGTGCGGGCGCAGCTGCGCGTTGCCCTGGGCGAGCCGCTCGGCTTCGCCCAGGACGAGCTTCGATCGGTCGGCTGCGCCATCGAGGTGCGTCTCTGCGCGGAGGACCCGCGCGTCGGGTTCCTTCCGGCGTCGGGCTCACTCGCCGCCTTCGAGCCGTCGCGCGAACCCCACGTGCGCTGGGAGAGCGGCGTCCGGCGCGGCTCGAAGGTCACCGTTGACTTCGACCCGCTGCTCGCGAAGGTCATCGCTCACGCGTCGACGCGATCGGAGACCGCGTCGACGCTGGCCCTCGCGCTCGAGCGACTGCACCTGGGCGGCGTCGTCACGAATCGCGACTTCCTCTCGGCCACACTTCGCAACGAGCACTTTCTCGCCAGCGAGACGACGACCGACTTCATCGAGCGTTTCGATCCCCCGCGGGAACTCACCCTGAGTGAAGAAGAGCTGGCGTTCTGCGCGAGCGCGGGCGCGCTGTGGCTTCAAGGGGAGCGCCGGGCCGGCGCCCCGGTCCTGCGCGAGGTACCGAGCGGCTGGCGAAACGCGCGACTTCCCCGCCAGCGCACGACCCTGCGCCTGGATGACCGCCCCATCGACGTCGATTACGCCCGGCGACGTGACGGAACTTTCGACGTGGGCGAGCACTCGAGGGCACGACTGCACGCGTGGAGCGACACCGCCGTCGACGTCGAGATTGACGGGCTACGTCGCGTCGTGCGCGTCACGCGCGACGGCGATCACCTCTACGTGCAATCGGTGTCGAGCACGATCGACTTCGCTCTGGTCGCGCGATTCAGCGCGCAGCGCGCGGAGGGAGTCTCGGGGGGCTTGCGCGCGCCGATGCCCGGCATGCTCCTTGACGTGCGCGTCGACGTCGGTCAACGGGTCGAGACGGGCGACGCCCTCGTCGTCATCGAGGCCATGAAGATGGAGCACGTCGTGACCGCGCCCTACGCGGGCACGGTGACCCGAATCCTCGTCGCGAAGGATCAGCAGGTCGAACGGGGATCCGAGCTACTCACGCTCGACGTGATCCCCTCCGCCGACGAGGTGTAGCCGTGGCCGAGCCGATTCGTATTGCCAACTGCTCAGGGTTCTACGGCGACCGCGTGTCGGCAGCACGCGAGATGGTCGAGGGCGGTCCGATCGACGTGTTGACCGGCGACTGGCTGGCGGAACTCACCATGCTGATACTCGCGCGAACGCAGGCGCGAGCGTACGGCGTCGGCTACGCACGCACGTTCCTCACGCAGATGGAAGAGGTCATGGGCACCTGCCTCGAGCGCGGCATCAAGGTCGTCTCAAACGCGGGTGGCCTCGAGCCGGAGCGCTGTGCCGAGGCGGTCGCCGAGCTCGCAAAGGGTCTCGGACTCTCGCCCACCGTCGCCTACGTCGACGGCGACAATCTCATGCCTCGACTCGAGGAGTTGCGAGGCGCGGGCGACGACCTACGTCATTTCGTTACCGGCGAACCCCTCGGCGACGCGTCGAGGTTCCTCACGGCGAACGCGTACCTCGGTTGTTTCGGCATCGTCGAGGCGCTCGCTCGTGGCGCCGACGTCGTCGTGACGGGTCGGGTCACCGACGCGGCTCTCGTCTGTGGCCCAGCGGCGTGGCACCACAAGTGGCGACCCGAGGACCTCGACGCTCTCGCCGGCGCGGTGGTCGCTGGTCACGTCGTGGAGTGCGGCGCGCAGGTGACCGGCGGCAACTACTCGTTCTTCGAGGAGGTGCCCGGGTTGTCGCGCGTCGGATTCCCGTGGGTCGAAGTCGCCGAGGACGGCTCGTCGGTCGTGGGCAAACACGACGGCACCGGCGGCGAGGTCTCGATCGGGACCGTCACCTCGCAGCTGCTCTACGAGATCGCCGCCCCGACCTACCTCGGCCCGGACGTCTCGGCGCGCTTCGACACGATCCGACTCGAGCAGATCGAGAGGGATCGCGTGCGCCTGAGCGGCGTTCGGGGCGAGGCACCACCGCCGCGGTTGAAGGTGGCCATGAACGAGATTGGCGGTTACCGGAAAGACCTGCAGGTGGCCCTCACCGGACTCGACGTCGAAGCGAAGGCCCGCCTCGTCGACGAGGCGTTCTGGCGTGCGTGCCCGTTTGAACCCAGCGACTTCGACAGCGTGACGACGCGCGTGCTGCGCACCGACAAAGTGGACCCCGCGACCAACGAGGAGGCCGTCGCCCTCTGGCGACTGACGCTGAAGGACCACGACGAGAACAAGGTCGGCAGGGCGCTCGCCGACGCCGTCGTCGAGTTGGCTCTCTCGACGATTCCGGGATTCTTCATCCCCGGCTCCGGTCCTTCGCCGGGCTCGGCCTACGGCGTCTACCGGCCCGCGCTGGTCGCGCGCGACGTCGTGCCCCAGTACGTGACGGTCCTCGGCGGCGAGCGCACCGTCGTTGACTCGATCGCCCCGACCACGCATAAAGCAATCTCCGTCGAGGACGAGGCGACCGCGGTGGCGCCCGGTGGCGCGACGACCCGCCAGCCACTCGGCACGCTGATCGGCGCGCGCTCGGGCGACAAGGGCGGTGACGCCAACCTCGGCGTGTTCGCGCGCAGCGGCGAGGCCTTCGCTTGGCTCGACGAGTTCCTCACCGTCGACGAACTGCGCCGACTACTCCCCGAGACCGCGCCCTTCACCATCGATCGCTACCGACTCGCCAATCTGCGCGCCCTCAACTTCGTCATCCACGACCTGCTCGAGGAGGGTGTTGCGGCCTCGACGCGCCAGGACGCCCAGGCGAAGGGCCTCGGCGAGTGGCTGCGCAGTCGCTTTGTGGAGATCCCGACCTCGCTGCTCGCCTCATGAGCGAGGACCTCGACCGTGTCCGCGTGGACCTCGCGAGCGAGCAAGCCGCGCTTGACGCGATCGTCGTTGGGGCAAGCGATGGGGAGTGGCATCGTGCGACGCCGAGTCCGGGTTGGAACGTGGCTGACCAGATCGCGCACCTCGCCTACTTCGACGAGAGCGCCGCACTCGCGGCTTCGGATCCCGACGGCTTCGCCGCCCACCGAGACGACCTCATCGCGGGCGCGATCGAACTCGGCGTCGACGAGTTCACGTTGCGACCCTTTCGCTCGCTCGCCCCGAAGGACGTCCTCGCGTCGTGGCGTGGCGCCCGCGCCGACCTCGCTGGGGCCACCGCGTCGCTCGACGAGCAGCAACGACTCCCCTGGTACGGGCCGACGATGTCGGCGCGGTCGTTCCTCGCGGCGCGTCTCATGGAGACCTGGGCTCACGGGACCGACGTCGCCAGCGCACTCGGCGTTCGACTGACGCCGACCGATCGGCTCTACCACGTTGCCGATCTCGGCTACCGCACGCGCCGTTGGAGCTACCAGGTTCGCGGCGAGGAGCCGCCCGTTAAGGAGGTCCACGTCTCGCTGCTCGGACCGGGCAGCGAGACGTGGACCTGGGGACCGACGGACGCGGATCAGTGGATCGAAGGCTCGGCCGAGGAGTTCTGCCTCGTCGCCACGCAACGACGGCACGTTGACGACACGTCACTCTCAGCGAGCGAACTCGGCTATCACTGGCTGGTGCGTGCCCAGGTCTTCGCCGGAGCGCCGAGCAGCTACCAACGAACGGAGGGCGTCTGATGGGACTTGTCGAAACGGTGACCCGCGACGGTGTGATGACCATCACGCTCGCCGACGAACAGCGTCGCAACCCGTTAAGCAATCAGCTCGTGCGCGAGCTCGTGGACGCGATCAATCACGCCGAGGGGGACGACCAGGTGCGCGTCGTCGTCGTCACCAACAAGGGGCCCGTCTTCTGTGCCGGCGCCGACCTGACGGAGCGCCTTGCCGACGACACGACGGTCGGTCGCCTCGGTCTCGACGAACTGTTGCTCCGCGTGCGCACCTCGCCCAAGGTCTTCGTGGGTCGGATCGCCGGACACTGCGTCGCTGGTGGCGTCGGGCTCGCCGCCGTCATGGACATCTCGGTGGCCGTCGAGACCGCGACCTTTGGCTTCAGCGAGGTCCGTCTCGGGCTGGCACCCGCGGTCATCGCCGTGGTGTGCCTGCCCAAGATGCGTCTCGCCGACGCGAAAAGTGCCTTCCTGCGCGCCACGCGCTTTTCTGCCGCGGAGGCGGTGCGTATCGGATTGGTCAATTCATCGGTGGCGGCATCGTCGCTCGATCAGGAGATAACGGCGATCGTCAACGATCTTCTCGCGGGTGAGCCGCACGCCCTCGCGGCGGCGAAGTCGCTGACGGCCCAGGTGCCCGAGATGTCCGCGGACGAGGCCCTCGCCTGGACCGCCGAACTCTCGGCGACCCTCTTCGCGAGCGACCAGGCGAAGGAGGGGATGACCGCGTTCTTCGAGAAGCGCCCGGCGTCGTGGGTCACTCGACTACCCGAGGAGTCCGCCTAGCCGTCTTCTGGGGGCGCGAGCACGTTGCCAATTGCAGCGGCACTGATTGCCCCCTGGCGCAGTACGCGCCAGCTTCCTCCCGTCAGTTCGACGATCGTCGAGACCTCGCCCAGTCGCTCCCCCGCGTCGAGGACCGCCGCGACGTCGTCGCTCTCGGCGAACGTCGTCGCGACGAGCGACGCGCTCGTGCAGGGCGTCGCGCCGTGTCGGTTCGCGCTCGAGATAGCGAGCGGGCCACTTCGGGCGAGGACCGCGCGGAGCACGTCGTCGTCGGGCTCGCGAAACCCGGCCGTGTCGGTCGCGGCGCCGACGTGCACGGCGAGGTCGTGACTGACCGGCACGACGATGGTGAGCGCGCCCGGCCAGAACGCGTCACTCAGCCGACGCGCGGCGTCGAACCAGCTCACCCCGAGCCCTTCGATTTCGGCGACGCCGTCGACGAGTATCGGGAGCGCGACGTCCGAGGGGCGGTTTTTTGCTGCGAAGAGCTTCGCCATCGCCTCGGGGTCGTGCAGTGACGCGGCCAGACCGTAGACGGTATCGGTCGGCACGCCGACCACGCCCCCTCCCTGGAGCAGGGTGACGATCTCATCGACGTCGCGCGTGACTTTCATTGCCGCGCCACCAACACCCGCGGCCGACCCGACAGGTCGTCGTGATCGCGCGCCTCGTCAAAGCCGACTGCCCGCGCCGCGGAAAGTACGGCGTCGCGCTGGCCCTCGCCGTGTTCGCACACGAGTACCCCGCGGGGCGACAGCCACGAGCGCGCGCCCGCGATGACGACGGAGAGGTCAGTGAAACCCGCGACGTCCTCCCCGTCGGACGCGACGAGGGCGCTGATGGGTTCATGACGAAGCACCGGGTCCAACTGGTCGAACTCGGCGGCCGAAACGTAGGGCGGGTTCGCGACGATGAGGTCAATCTTGCCTCGCAACGAGTCTGCGAGGTTGTCGAACCAGTTGGAAACCACGAAGGAGACGGACTGCACGTCGTGCTTGCGGGCGTTCTGACGCGCGAGATCGAGCGCCTGGGACGACTCGTCGAGGGCAATGAGCACGGCCCCGACGCCGCGCTCGCGCAGCTCGACGGCGAGCGCCAGTCCGATCGCGCCCGAACCACAGCCCATATCGAGAATCGTCGGTGCCACGACGCCGGTCGCGGCGAGCTCGCCGAGGGCGATCTCGACGAGCAGCTCGGTTTCGGGACGAGGGATGAGCGCTCGCTCGTCGACGTCGAGATCCAGTGAGCGAAACGGCCAGTGTCCGATCACGTACTGCAGGGGTTCACCAGCGAGGCGGCGGCGGGTGGCAGCCCGCAACGCCGCGTCGTCATCGCCGAACTCCTCGATTAGCCACCGTGCCTCGCGCGGACTCAAGCCGTCGCCGACGGGCTCGGCCGCGAGGTCGAGTTCAGCGTCCGTCACTCTCGGCCAACTGACGGGCCCGCTGATCAGCCAGCAGGGCGTCGACGTAGGGGTCAAGGTCACCGGCGAGCACCGAGTCGAGCGCGTAGTTCGTCAGGTTGATCCGGTGATCGGTCACCCGGTTCTCCTTGAAGTTGTAGGTGCGTATCTTCTCGCTCCGACCACCGCCTCCCACCTGGGAGCGCTTGAGATCGCCCAGCTCACTTGCCTGGGCGTCCTGGGCGGCCTTCAACAGCCGGGCGCGCAACACAATGAGCGCCTTCGCGCGATTCTGGATCTGACTCTTCTCGTCCTGCATCGACACGACGATGCCCGATGGCAAGTGGGTGATGCGCACCGCCGAGTCGGTGGTGTTGACGCTCTGGCCCCCAGGGCCCGAGGAGCGGTAGACGTCGATCTTGAGGTCGTTGGGGTTGATCGCGACGTCGACCTCTTCGGCCTCGGGCAACACCGACACCGTCGCCGACGACGTGTGCACGCGACCCTTCGCCTCGGTCACTGGCACGCGCTGGACGCGGTGCACGCCGGCCTCGAAGGAGAGTCGCGTCCAGGCGTCCTCGCCCTTGATGAGGTAGATGGCCTCGTCGAGCCCGCCCTGTTCTGACGGTCGCTCCTCGATGACCTCGAGGCGCCAACCGCGAAGCGCGGCGTAGCGGCGGTACATCTCGGCGAGGTCCGCCGCAAAGAGGTTGGCCTCCTCGCCGCCCTCGGCGCCGCGGATCTCCAAGATGACGTCGCGGCCCTCATTGGGGTCGTGGGGCAAGAGCAACGTCTCGAGCTCGACTTCGAGTTCGTCCACGCGCGTCTCGGCGGCGTTCACCTCCTCGCGCCAGGACTCGCGATCGGCGCCGTCGGTCTCGGCGAACATCTCTCTTGCGGTCACGAGGTCTTCGCGCGCCGCCTTGAGGCGATCCCAGGTGACGCTCACGTCACTCAGCTCCTTGTGGCGTCGCGACAGGTCGCGCAGCCGGTTGAGATCGCTCGCGACGTCGGGCTCAGCGAGTTGCGCCTCGACGTCGCGAAGCTCGCTCTGGAGGTCGTTCAGGGTCTGATCGAGGGAGCGCACAACACTCAGCGGGCGCTCGAGGACCTAAGCCTTCGGCGTGCGCGTCTTCGTCTTCTGGCCGTAGCGGCGCTGGAAGCGCTCGACACGGCCGCCGGTGTCGACAAGCTTCTGCTTGCCGGTGAAGAAGGGGTGGCACTCGTTGCAGAGCTCGACGCGCAGCGTCGGCTTGGTCGAGGCGGTCGTGAAGGTGTTCCCGCAAGAGCAGGTCACGGCGGCCTCACCGTACGCGGGGTGGATATCTGACTTCATGGTGCTCCTTAGGGCGAAGAGAGAGTGTAGCGGTTTCTTAACTGGTGGGCGCCGGGCCTCGGGCGATCTCGGCGAGGAACTCGTCGTTGGACCGGGTGGACTTCAGCTTGTCGATCAGGAGCTCGAGTCCCGCGGCCTCGCGTCCCTCCGCGGCCAGTCCGCTGAGCACGCGGCGAAGCTTCCAGACCTGGGGCAAGACGTCGCGCCCGAAGAGCAGCTCCTCGTGCCTTGTCGACGAGGCGTTTACGTCAATCGCCGGATAGAGCCGGCGTTCGGACAGTCGCCGGTCGAGGCGCAGCTCCATGTTGCCGGTCCCCTTGAACTCCTCGAAAATCACCTCGTCCATCTTGGAGCCGGTCTCGACGAGGGCACTGGCGATGATGGTCAGCGATCCGCCCTCTTCGATGTTGCGCGCCGCGCCGAAGAACTTCTTTGGCGGGTAGAGCGCGCCCGAGTCCACGCCACCGGACATGATGCGACCAGTAGCCGGCGCGGCCAGGTTGTAGGCGCGCGCGAGTCGTGTGATGCCGTCGAGGATGATCACGACGTCGCGTCCCTGTTCCACGAGGCGCTTGGCGCGCTCGATGCAGAGTTCGGCGATGTGCGTGTGCTCCTCCGCTGGGCGGTCGAAGGTCGAGGAGATAACCTCGCCCTGGACACTGCGACGGATGTCGGTCGCCTCTTCGGGCCGTTCGGCCACCAGCAGCACCATGAGGTGCACCTCGGGGTTGTTGGCTTCGATCGACTGGGCAATCTGCTTCATGATCGTCGTCTTGCCGGCCTTGGGCGGCGACACGATCAGGCCGCGCTGGCCCTTGCCGATCGGCGAGAGCAGATCGACGATGCGTGGCGTGAGGTCGAGCTTGCCGTCGTTCGTCTCGAGGTTCAGCTTCTCGTCGGGAAAGAGCGGCGTTAAGTCCTCGAAGTGCGGACGCAATCGCGCGACCTCGGGGTCGACGCCCGCGACGCTGTCCACACGAAGTAGCGCCGGGTACTTCTCGTTCGAGGCGGCCGGCCGGTAGCCCCCGACGATCGCGTCGCCCTTTCGCAGGTGGTAGCGACGGACCTGATTGATCGAGACGTAGACGTCGTTGGGCGAGGAGTGATAGCCCTTGGTGCGCAAGAAGCCGTAGCCGTCATCGCGTAGGTCGAGGAGTCCTTCGACCTCCACCAGTTCGCCCGCGTAGGGCTGGTCGGCGTTGGGCATGGAGTCGCCGTTGAAGCGCTCGCGGCCGTTGCGGTTGCGACGGTTGCGCCGCGAGCGGTTGTTGGAGTCGTTGGTGAACTCGCGCGGCTGACGCTCGGGCCGTGTCTGAGTGAACTGGCGAGCGCTCGAGCGCTCCGAGGGGGTCACCTCGGCGAAGACCGGCTCTTCGGCCGGTGCCTTCTCGACGCGGGTCTCGGGTGCACTGAACTCACCGAGCAGGTCCTCGAAGTCGTCTTCGGGGGTGGCGACGGTGCGACGCGAGCGCACGGCCCGGGTCGACGGATCGGACTCGACGACGGGCGCGTCGCCCATGATCGCCTCGATGAGGGCGGCCTTGGTGGCGCGGGCGGGAGCCTCGACCCCCTTTACTTTGGCGATCGTCTGGAGATCTTCTCGAGATTTTGACTCGAGATCCGAACGATCCGGGGAGGGCTTAATAGCCATGCATGATCCTTTCTCGCCGCCCGCGATGACACGTGGGTGGAGAAGAAAATCGGGGAACGTCGTCACGGAAAAAAGGTTCCTCACGTCGGCACAGCCGAACGGACGACACAACCAGTATAGCGGGATTGCAAGCCTTCGTGCGTTTTCGAGACCGGCGGCCAGCCGCCGACCAGCCGATCGCCGGTTTGCCGGGCAGATCGACTCGACCCGACACGTTAGTGGCCCGTCACTCCCCTCAACCCAGAGCGGACCGGTTCGTGTCATCGACCTGACGGTGACCGATGGTACGTTGAGGACCCTGAAAAAGGTGACGAAATCGCGGGAGCGTCGCGATTGGCCCACTGCGCAGGTCGGAGGTGACCATGGCCAAAAGTGAACCACTCAACTTTGCTGGAGAGCGACTCGACGACGCCGACTTCTCCGAGGCTCGTCTTCACAGCGTGAATTTCGAGCGCACGCGCATCACCGATGGTTGGTTGCGCGACGCCGACATCTCGGCCGACATCGAGGGACTGCGTCTCAACGGCGTTGACGTCGCGCCGCTCGTCGAGGCCGAGTTGGATCGCCAGTTCCCCGAGCGGGTGCTGCTACGAAGCGCGGACCCGAGCGAACTCGGCGCGGCGTGGGCCATGATCGAGGAGCACTGGCGCCGAACCAACGAGCGCGCACGGCGCCTGCCCGAGACCTTCCTCCACGAGCGCGTCGACGACGACTGGAGCTTCGTCGAGACGCATCGTCACCTCATCTTCGCGACCGACAGCTGGCTGCGGCGGATGATTGATCAGTCGACCGACGTGTTCCACCCTTGGGGGCTCGCCGGTTCGTTCCTGGAGGACCCCTCCAGCCTTGGCATCGACCCTTCGGCCGACCCGTCACTCGACGCAGTGCTCGAGGTCCGCCGCGAGCACATGGACCAGGTCGCCTCGACGATCGCCGCGCTGACGCCCGACGACCTCGAACGGCTCTGCGAGCCTCCGGATGAGGTCGGATACCCGCGTCGATCCGAGACGGTGCGCGAATGTCTCCACGTCATCCTCGACGAGGAGTGGATGCACGATCGTTACGCCAACCGCGACCTCGCGGTGCTCGAGGAGCGCGTGGCCCGCTAGCCGTAGTGCGACAACGACGAAGCGTCGACGTTCAGGAGAGCTTTTCGAGCAGGGCGCGTAGTGTCGCGTCGACCACCTCGGGCGCCTCGGTCGAGTGAACGGCGGTGTCGGGGTCCTTCAAGCCGTTGCCGGTGAGCACGCATACGACGGTCGCGCCCTTTGGCACCCCGTACTTGAGCAGCCCCGCCACGGAGGCGGCCGAAGCCGGCTCGCAGAAGACCGACTCGTGACGCGCCACGAAGTGGTACGCGTCGAGGATCTCCTCGTCCGTGACGGCCCGAATGTCACCGAGCGATTCGTGAACCACCTCGAGGGCCGGCACCCAGCTCGCGGGATTGCCGATGCGAATGGCCGTCGCGATGGTCTCAGGCTTCGCGACGGGGTGACCGAGGACGATCGGCGCGGCGCCCGCCGCCTGAAAGCCCCACATCTTGGGCAACGTGTCGCATCGCTTGGCGAAGTGGTACTGCGTGAAACCGCGCCAGTAGGCGGTGATGTTGCCGGCGTTGCCCACCGGGATCGACAGGATGTCGGGCGCCTGGCCTAACACGTCGACAATCTCGAAGGCACCGGTCTTTTGGCCCTCGATGCGGTCGGGGTTGATGGAGTTGACGATCGTGATCGGCAGGTGCTGGGTGAGTTCGCGGGCGAGATTGAGCGCCTGATCGAAGTTGCCCCGTATCTCGAGCACCCGCGCGCCGTAGACCATCGCTTGGGCGAGCTTGCCCAGCGCGATCTTGCCCTCGGGCACGAGCACCACGCAGGACATGTCGGCCTTCGCGGCGTAGGCGGCGGCCGAGGCCGAGGTGTTGCCGGTGGACCCACAGATCACGGTTGCGGCGCCCTGGGACTTCGCCTTGGTGATGGCCATGGTCATGCCCCGGTCCTTGAACGAACCCGACGGGTTCAGCCCTTCGCACTTCAGCCAGACCTCGGCGCCAACTCGCTCGGAGAGGCGTTCGGCTAGCAACAGCGGGGTGTTGCCCTCCTGGAGCGTGACGACGTCGCCCACACCCTCGAGGTCGAACCACTCGGCGTACTCGGCGAGCAGCCCCCGCCAGCCGGTCACTCGGGTCCCCGGTCGATCACCCGGATGCACGCGCCGACCGAGTCCACGGCGTCGAGGACCGTCAACTCGTCGACCGTCGCCCAGACGTCGGCGCTGAGGGCGTGGTGCGTCAAGAACGAGAGCCGCGCCTCCTGGCCGAAGCCCAGCTGCTCCATCGACTGGATCGAGACGTCGTGGCGGCCGAAGACGCTCGCGACGTCGGCGAGGACTCCCGGACGGTCGAGCACGTCGACGCTCAGGTAGAACACGCTCGAGAGCGCACCGGCGGGCACGTAGTGCAGCGTCGTGTCGCCGCTGAAGGGCACGTCGTGGCGGTCGCTCACCCGGTTCCGCGCGGCGGCGAGGACGTCACCGAGTACGGCCGTCGCCGTCGGTTCACCGCCCGCCCCCTGGCCGAGCCACATCAGAGGGCCGCTGCGTACTCCCTCGATGAAGACCGCGTTCATCGCGCCGTTGACCGAGGCCAGCGGGTGGCTCGCGGGAACCATCGCGGGGTGAGCGCGACGGGAGATGCCCGCCTCGCCCACGCGCTCGGCCACGCCGAGCAGCTTGATCACGTACCCCGAGCGCCTCGCGAACTCGACGTCGACCGAGCGAACGCCGGTGATGCCCTCGCGGTCGATCTCCTCACCACTCAGTCGCGTGCCGAAGGCGAGCGTCGAGAGGATCTGGACCTTGGCCGCGGCGTCGAAGCCCTCCACGTCGGCGCTGGGGTCGGCCTCGGCGTAGCCGAGGGCCTGCGCCTCCACGAGGGCGGCCTCGTAGTCGCTACCCTCGCTGGTCATTTTCGTGAGGATGTAGTTGGTCGTCCCGTTCACGATGCCCATCACGCGCTCGATGCGTTCGCCGGCGAGCGAACTACGCAACGCCCGCAGGATGGGAATCGCCCCGCCGACGGCCGCCTCGTAAAACAGATCGGCCCCGTGCTCGTCGGCGAGCTGAGCCAGTTCCGTGCCGCTCTCGGCCATCAAGGCCTTGTTGGCCGTCACGACGGAGACGCCACGCTTCAGCGCGGACTCGACGTAGGTCCGCGCAGGCTCCACGCCACCCGCGACCTCGACGAGGATGTCGAGGTCGCTCGCGATCAGCTTCTCAACGTCGGCGGTGAGCAGGCGCGCCTCGACGCCGGGACGCGACCTCGCGAGGTCGCGTACCGCGACGCCTACGAGCTCGAGCGGGGCGGTCGCGGCGTCCACCAAGGCGACGTTCCGAGACGGGTCGCTGAGCAGCCGGACCAGGGCGGAGCCGACGAATCCGCCACCGATGACGCCGACACGCACGACCGGTCTTTCCATCGACCAAGGCTAACCCAGGCCCTGCGGTGGCTCGCCCTCAGACCTCGAGGCGCGCGAGGTCGTCAAAGGTCTCACGACGCAACACCTCGCGCGCTTCGCCGTCGCGCACGAACACGACGGCGGGGCGCGGAACGCGGTTGTAGTTCGAAGCCATCGAGTAGCCGTAGGCACCGGTGACCGGCGTCGCAACCAGACTGCCCGCGGCAGTTGCCTCGGGCAGGTACGCCTCGTCGACCAGCACGTCCCCGCTCTCGCAGTGCTTCCCAACGAGGCGCGCCCGCTGGGGACGCCGCTCGAGGGGTCGGTCGACGTCGAAGGCCTCGTAACCCGAGCCGTAGAGCACCGGGCGCGGGTTGTCGCTCATCCCGCCGTCGACGGCCATGTAGGTGCGCTGGGGCACGCTTTTGACAACGCCAACCCGGTAGATCGTCACCGCGGCCTGGGCCACGATGGCCCGTCCCGGCTCGGCCAAGATTCTCACCGCGGAGTCGAGACCGCTCTCGCGCGCGGCGTCACGCGTCGCCGTCGCCCACTCGGTGATCGTGGGCGCGGACTCGCCCTCGACGTAGGCGACGCCCAGTCCCCCGCCGACGCAGAGCTCGTCGAAGTGGTCGTCACGCGTGAAGGCCGCGAGCACGGCCATTGACTCGCGGAAGCCCGTGACCTCAAAGATCTGCGACCCGATGTGCGCGTGCACGCCGTGGAGCGTCAGCCCGGGTATCTCACGCAGCATTGAGATCGCCCGGCGCGCGTCGCCCGTCGCGACCGAGAAGCCGAACTTGGTGTCTTCCTGTCCGGTGCGCACGTACTCGTGCGTGTGCGCCTCGACGCCTGGCGTGACACGCACGAGTGCGTCGAGCGGTCGCTCGTCACGCACCACTCTTCGCAGTCGCGCGATCTCGTCGAAGTTGTCGACGACCAGTCGGTGCACGCCAACCTTTAGAGCGCGCTCGAGCTCGTCGTCTGACTTGTTGTTCCCGTGGAGGATGATCCGCCGTGCCGGCACGCCGGCGCGCAGCACGATATCGAGCTCACCGCCGGTCGCGACGTCCACGCAGAGACCCTCCTCGTTGGCCAGCTTCGCCATGGCACCGCAGAGGAAGGACTTGGACGCGAAGGCCACGCCGTCGTCGAAGGCGTCCACGGCCTCTCGACAGCGCGCTCGCAGCGTCGCTTCGTCGTAGACGAACAGCGGGGTGCCGTAGCTCTCGGCGAGCTCGCGCAACTCGATTCCACCGATCGTGACCCCGTGCTCGTGCAGGCGCGCGTCGTCTGGCAGCAGTGACGGGAGGATCGGTTCGACACTCATGGAACGACCTTAGGAGTTCTCCGTCGCGGCTCGAGGAAGCAAAAACGCGCTCTTGTAGGCTGGAGGCGTAGCCCTCGTAGCTCAGCGGATAGAGCATTGGCCTCCGAAGCCATGTGCGCAGGTTCGACTCCTGTCGGGGGCACCTGTCTAAAGGCCATTGGCCTCCGACGCCATGTGCGCGGGTTCGACTCCTGTCGGGGGCACTTGGGTCGGCTCGGCGTCGGAAAACGATCGCTAGCCGAGGGTCCGGTCGCTCCTGTTTCTCCTGGCGAGGTTCTCGAGCTGCCGCACTCGCACGCCGGGCAGCCCGTCTCGTCCGTGCGGTGCCGAAAGGCGCAAGTCGTCAACAGCATCGTCGTCACGCAGGGCGATCACGCACGTACGATCCTGATCGAAACGTGCCTTGTTTGACCGAAGTTAGGTGCGCAGGCCCGACTCCGCGGTCAGGACGTGCGAAGCCGCGAAGGAGCGAACGACGCCGTCCTCCGTGATCTCCGATGAAGCCGATTCCACTGCCGTAGCGAGCGTCGCCAGGTCCGCCTCGGGGAGCTGAGCCAGGGTCGTTGCGACCGAGGCAGCGTGCAGGGTCAGAAAGAGCTGCCCGGGGCCGCCCTCGAAGATGAGCGGCAGCTCGCATCTGCGCACCTCCACGTTGGTGAATCCGCCGTCGCGGGCGAGTTCAAGTAACGACGCCGAATCAGGCATCCCCCAAGGACCGCCCTCGTAAGCCTCGGCAACGTCCGAACCCAAGACTTGTTCCAGAGCATTCGCCAGGGCGAAGAACGGCGGGCAGTCCTCAATGACGCACCACACGGCGATGCCAACTTTTCCTCCAGGGCGCAAGGCGCGCCGCATCTCGGCCAGTGCCGCCGCTCGATCGGGAAAGAACTGCAAGCCTTGCTGACAAGTAACGACGTCGAAGGCGTGGTCGGGGACGGCGAGCGCGTCAGCCGGGCACTCCAAGTAGGTGATTGGTGCGCTGGCACCAATCGATTCCTTCGAGCGCGCGAGGGCGAGCATCGCCGGACTGAGATCGCAACCCGTGACGTTGCCCCGGGGGCCCACACGTTGCGCGGCACGACGCGTCACGGTTCCAGGTCCGCAGGCGACGTCGAGTACGGCCTGCCCGCTCTCGGGCTTCACCTTGTCCAGCAACAGCTCGGCCCATGGATCAAAGAGGCGCGGGACCATTATTTCGTCGTAGAAGCTCATGGCGCTGGTGGACGCTCTCGCGAAGGCAGCACCCCACTCCGGTTGGCTATCCATGCCCGTCTCCCTCCTTCGCTCCCTGCCACCTCATCATCACACCGCAACCGCTCGCCCTCTGCAACTGAACCCGGCGTACTGCGCAGCCCCGCGAAACCAACCGCCGCTGGGACACGTGTCGAGACGTCGGGGTGCCGGTGCCTGCTCCGCCTCAGCTGACGGGCCGTGTAGCGAAACGGGTGATGTAGCCCGAGTAACTCGACACCCACACGTCGTTCGTCAGCGGGTCGTAGGTGATGCCGATAGGGGCCGAGGGCACCTTGACGTTCTGAAGTATGGCGAGGTCGGAGGCGCGCAACTCCGTCACGGTGCCGTTGCCGAAGTTGACGACGTAGAGCGCCGTGCCGTCGTTCGAGATCACGAGTGAACGGCTGAGCACGCCGACGTGCTGCGTGGCAATGACTCTGTTGGTCCAAAGGTTCACCTTGACGACGTCGCCGGGGATATTGAGCGAGAGGTAGGCGAACTGGCCGTTCGGGCTAAGCACCACGGTGCGGGGGTTCGACCCGACGTAGATCTGGCCCACCTCGCGCAACTGGGCGAGACTGACGCGTACCAGTACGTCGCCGCCCATTATGGCGACGTAGGCGAAGCGGGAGTCGGGGTCGACGGCGATGCCCCGTGGCGTGCCCGGCAGCGCCAGCGTGGCGACGACACGATGGCTCGCCACCTCAATGATGGAGAGCGTCCACGAACACCAGTTGGTCACCAGCACGTACTTGTCGTCGGGCGTGACGGCAATGAACTTTGGCACCAGCCCGACCTTGATCACCTGATCGATACGGAAGTTCGTCGTGTTGATCCGAAAGACGTAGTCCGGGGTGTCGCCAGCCGCCACCGCGCTTGCCGGCGTGCAGGTGTCCTCGCCCTCGGGGCCCTGAGCCGCTCCAAACATCGAGTAGTTCGTGACGTAGAAGTACCGCCCATCAGGCGAGAAGGCTCCCTCGACCGGCGCGCCCTGCACGACGCCGCCGGCGTAGCCGAAGTGGCTGAGGTCGACCGTCGCGGGAATCGTCTTGACGAGGGCGCCGCTTCGCGCGTTGAAGACCGTGACCGTCCGCCGGTAGACCATGTTCTGGGCGAAGACCAACCCTCGGCCCGACGCGTCGACGGACTTGGGCGTGATGCTGTTCGAGTAGTACTGACCGATCTGGACCAGCCGTCGCTCATCCGCGGGCACCGGCGGCACGGTCGTGGTCGTCGTCGAGGTCGCCGTCGTCGTGGTCGTGCTCGTCGTCGAACTAGTGCTCGTCGTCACCGTCGTCGTCGTCGAGTCGTTCGCGCGAATCCGGTTGAGAGCGCCGCTCGAGATGCCCAGTCCGAGGACGCTCATCACGACGACCACGCCGAGCGAAGTGGCGTAGACGGGTCGAAGGGACCGTCGTCGAGCGTGTTGCGGGCGCCGACTCACCGGTCAACCGTAACCGTTTGACGAGTTGTTTGGAAAGTGCGACGCGCACGTACGTAACTTCGCGCGCTCTTCCTCACTTTCTCGATAGTTGCCGCTGCAACCATTAACGCCG
Organism: uncultured Acidimicrobiaceae bacterium; assembly: GCA_963823815.1. Classification (GTDB taxonomy): domain Bacteria; phylum Actinomycetota; class Acidimicrobiia; order Acidimicrobiales; family RAAP-2; genus RAAP-2. The sequence goes on along the minus strand of CAWGMU010000002.1, from coordinate 380,658 downwards.
CCGCGTCTGACGCGAAAGCGCTGGAATTTTGGGGCCAATGGAGCCCATCAAAAATCTGTGGTAATCACTCCAAGGGGAATTCGGCCGTTCGCGGCGGGAGGGGGTCATCATGCGCTACTTCGCGCGTCGACGCACCGACATCGACCAGGAGTCAAGTCGTTGAGTTCGTTCCGGGCCCGCAATCACGCGGGCCCGAAGGATTCTCACTTCGCCGTAGCCAATATGCGGGGCACGTGGGCGTCATGCTAGGCCACCAGTTCGGTCGTCGTGGCGCAGCGGCGTTTGCGGCGGCGCTCTTGCTCGCGGCGTCGATCGGTGTCCTCACGTCGGGCCCGGCGCTCGCCGCGAGTAGTCCGTCGACGTTGTGCAGCGGTTACTCGGCGTGCAGTCAAGGCACCTACACGACCCACGGATACCCCGCCCATCAAACGATCTCCTTCTGGGGAATGTATCCCGGTGACAACTGCACCAACTACGTCGCCTTCGTCGAGTCGACTCAGTACCACGTCGCGACACCGCTCTACGACCTCGGCAACGCCGACGAGTGGGCGACGAGCGCCGCCGCTCACGGCGTGCTCGTGAACAAGACGCCACTCGTTGGGTCAGTCGCGGTGTGGCCAGATGACAGCGCGGGCATACCCGGCTCCGGTCACGTCGCTGTCGTCGAAGCGGTGGGGCCGCGCGCCAGCTTCATCGTGCTCTCGCAACAACACATGATCGGCGCGGACGGATTCGACTGGGTGCTCGTGAAGCGCAGTGGCTCGTCCGGGCAGTGGCTGAGCTGGCCAAGCGAGTTCATCCACTTCACGATGAGCGACCTCACACCGGCAGCGACCTTGACTCACGTGACGAGCTCGTAGGACGAGCGAACTCGTAGTCGTCGAGGCGAGCTCGCTCATAGGCTCCCCGCAACGACACCTACAGTCTGGACGGCCAGGCGCAGCCTACGGAACGATCAGCATGCGCACCGTGTCGGTTACCGCCGCGCCGCCCGACGCCGAACCCGCCATCAGGACCAGCGGATCGCCGGACTTGGCGAGCCCGCACCTCGTGAGTTCGGTGATCGCCACCTCGCAGAGCGCGTCGATTTCATTGGCGGGCGACACGAAGATCTCCTGGATGCCCCACGAGCTACGGAGCTGGCGAGCGGTTGACGTGCTCGGCGTGATCGCCACGATCGGCATGGGCGGACGGAACCGCGAGATGGCTCGCGCCGTCGTGCCGGATCGGGTGCACGCGACGATGGCGACAGCCTCTTCGTCCATCGCCGCGCGCCAGGCGGCGCCGGTGATGACGGCGGTCACTCTCGACGCCTGCGTGCTCGACGCGGCGAGCCGTTGGATGCCGAGGTTCGCGCCCCATTCGGCGTAGGGGAATGACTCTTCGGCGCGGCGGATGATGCGGTCCATCGTGATGACCGTGCCGACGGGGTCGTCGCCGATGGCCGTTTCGCCACTCAGCATGACGGCGCTCGCTCCGTCGAGCACGGCGTTGGCGACGTCGGTTACCTCGGCGCGCGTCGGGACCTGCGAGTGCGTCATCGATTCGAGCATCTGCGTCGCCACCACGACCGGGCGGGCGTAGCGAATGCCGAGCCGCACGATCTCCTTCTGCAGGTGGGGCACTTCTTCGATCGGCAGGCGCACGCCGAGGTCGCCGCGCGCGACCATGATCGAGTCGGAGTGCTCGACGATCTCGGCGAGGTTCTCGATGCCCTCGCTCGTCTCGATCTTGGACATGATCATCACGTCGTTGCGCGAGAGTACCGAGCGCACCGACTCCACGTCGAAGCCCGATCGCACGAAGGAGACGGCGAGGATCTCGAACTCCTCGTCGCGCAGCGCCTCGAGACGAGCGCGATCCTCGTCGGTCGGAAGTCGATCGTTCATGATCGACGACGGCAGTGAGAGCCCGGGCTTGCCCAACACCGTCCCGCCCGAGGTCACGCGCGCCCTCGCCGCCCCGGCGACCTCGGTGACCACGAGCGAGACGCCGCCGTCGCCGATGTGCACCCGGTCGCCGACCTGGAGTTGCGAGAGCACGTCCGCGCGCTCGACCGTGATGCGCTCCGCGGTGGACGGCTCGCCGAACGCCTCGACGACGTCGATCTCGGTGCCGACGTCGAGCGCTATCGGGAGCGTCCCGAACGAGCCCGCGCGGATCTTCGGTCCGGGAATGTCCACCATGATGGCGAGGTCCGGCGCGATCGCGCGAACGCGACGGAGACGCTCGAGACCCGAGGGGATGTCACCGTGGGCGAACGAGAGTCGAAAGACGTCGACGCCGGCCTCGACCAACTCCTTGAGCATCTCGTCGGAGTCCGAGGCCGGACCGAGTGTCGCTACGATTCGCGTGCGCCGCACGAGTTTCCCTTCGCTTCTTCGCCAAAGTCTACGAGATGACTTCGGTCGTCTTTGCTCGACGCGCTCGAGACGGCACTACCGAGAAGTAACCGTGACGTCGAAGAGAACTAGTGGCGAACGGGAATGACGACGTCGGATCCGTCGACGTCGACGACGCGCAGTTCCATCTCGTAGCACGCGGCGAGCTCGGCACTTCGCACCACGTGCCCCGAGGGTCCGTCGAGAACGAGCCGCCCGCGGTCCAAGAGAACCAGGCGGTCGGCGAACTGCCCGGCGAGCGTCAGGTCGTGCAGCGTGGCGAGGACGGTGAGCCCGCTGTCGCGCACCTCGCGCTGGAGCAGTTCGAGGGTCGCGATCTGGTGGCGCAGGTCGAGCCCGGTGATCGGTTCGTCGAGGACCATGACCTTCGTTGACTGGGCCAGGGCGCGCGCGAGCACCATCCGCTGGCGCTCGCCCCCTGAGAGGGTCACGACGTCGCGCGTGGCGTAGGGCAGGAGACTCAGGCGTTCGAGCACGCTCTCGACGTGTCGGTGGTCCTGCGCGCTCGGAGCGCGCAGCAGGCCGTGGTACGCCGTTCGCCCGAGGGCGACGTAGTCGCGCACGCTCATCCCCGGCGGCACGATGGGTAGTTGGGGCACGAAGGCGACGCGCAACGCGCGGTCGCGCTCGCTCATCGAGCCGACGGGCTCACCGGCGATCGACACGGTGCCCGCCGCCGCCCGGCGTAGTCCGACGACGGCCTCGACCAGCGTGGTCTTGCCCGCCCCGTTGGGTCCGACGATCGTGCACCAGGTGCCCGCCTCGACGTCGAGCGTGACGTCGTTGACGAGCGTGGCCGAGCCCGCGCGCACGCGGAGTCCTCGAACCTCGACGACGCTCACGTGACCATCCGTCGGCGCAAGCTCAAGATGATGACGAAGACGGGCGCGCCGATGACGGCCGTCACCACGCCGAGGGGCAGCTCCGACGGCGCGAGCACGGTGCGCGCGATGGTATCGGCAAAGACCAGGAACGCGGCGCCGAACGCCACCGAGATGGGCAGGATCCGCCGGTACGACGTGCCGACCAGCAGGCGCACGATGTGCGGGACGATGATGCCGACGAAACCGATCAGACCGACGGCCGAGACGATCGCCGCGGTGCCGAGCGACGAGGCGGCGATGACGATGAAGCGAACTCGACGAACCGGCAAGCCGAGCGAGCGCGACTCGTTCTCGCCGACGCTCATCACGTCGAGTGCTCGCCCCGCGGCGACGCAGATGACGACACACACCGCCACGTACGGCAGCACCAGGGTCACCGACCCCCAACTGGCGCTCGCGAGCGACCCGAGCAGCCAGATGTAGACGAGCGCGATGGAGTTCACCGAGGACTGCTGTTGGAGGAACGTCTGCACGCTCGTGAGGAGCGCCGCCACGGCGACACCCGCGAGGATCAGCGTCGCCGAGCTCGAGTGCAGGCCGCGTCCGCCGATCACCCAGGTGACGATCACCGCGCCCATGGCACCGGCGAAGGCGAGCAATGGCGTCCAGCTCGGCGTCGAGAGTCCTCCACCGACGTCGATGATCGCGACCGTCGCACCGAGCCCGGCCCCCGCGGCAACGCCGAGTAGGTAGGGATCGGCGAGCGGGTTGCGAAAGACGCCCTGGTAGGTTCCGCCGGCGACGGCGAGCATCGAGCCGGCGAGGAGTCCAAGGACCATGCGCGGCGCGCGGACCGTCCAGATGATCGTCGACTGCAGCGGCGTCAGAGAAGTGTGACCGACGCCGAGGTGCGAGAGCGCGTCGCCGAGCACGTGCCAGGCTCCTATGGGCACCGGGCCGATGACCAGTCCGCAGAGGGCCGCCACCACCATCGCGAGGATGGTGGCGGCCGCGACGAACGCGACGCGGCGGCCGCTCGGCGGATCGCCGGTCAACCTACCTCTTCCAGAGCGCGGAGTCCGCGAGCACGGCCTTCACGCCGGCCGTCAACTGGTTCATCAGAGTGCCGAGGCGTGGTCCCCAACGCGACGCGATGTCGTCGTTCAGTCCAACGACGTGGTGGTGCACCACGGCGCTCACGTCCGAGAACCCCGGGCGCTTCGCGACGACGGCGGCGTCCACCTTGCAGCAGATCGTGTCGGCGAGGAAGATCAGCTTCGGGTTCGCGTTCACGATGTACTCCGGGCTCAGCTGCGGGTAGCCCGCGTCGGCCGAGGTCGACTTGGCGTCGGCGATGTTGGTCACCCCGATCGACTTGAGCAGTGAACCGACGAAGGTGTTGCTCGCGAGCGAGTAGTAGGTCGGATCGAGCTCGTAGTAGACGCTCACCACCTTGCGCGGGTGCTTGGGGACCGACGCCACGTCCGCGGCGATGGTCGTCTTCAGGGAGGTGACGATCGCGGCGGCGTTTGTCGCGTGTCCGGTCAACGCGCCCAGTTGGGTGATCTGTTCGTAAGCACCCGAGAGGGACGTGGGCGGACCCTGGTCGATCACCTTGATGCCGAGGTTCGTGAGCTTCTGCTCGATGCCGTTCGAGTTGAAGGCGATGATGACGAGGTCGGGCTTCGCGGACGGGTGCGTCTTCGTGACCTTGCAGACACCGACGATGGCCTCAACACTCGGCTCCAGGGCGTTGATCCGCTTGGCCGGCAGACCCTTCGTCGGGTAGTCCGAGTCGGTGTCGACCGCCTGAACTTCCTTTCCCGCACCGATGGCAAAGAGCGTCTCGGTCGCCGTCGGTGAGAGCGACACGACGCACGGCGGCGTGCTCGTGCCCGCGGCGCTCGCCGTGAGGGCGAGTGGCAGCGACGCCACGCTGACGCCGACGATGAGACAAAGCGCGAGACTCGCTCGCAGGGACTTGTGCATGGATATCTCCTTTTCCGTCGAAGTGGTGTGGCGACGGATGGATATCCGAACAACCGCTCCTTACCTCGAGAGCTGTCTTCACATCTCCTCGAAGCAGGCGACCTGGCTTCGTGACCACGAGGGCCACTTACAGTTGCGGGACAGCGTTGGAATCGCACCAACTTCGCTGCCGCGAGGCATCAACGACATTACTCCACTCGCGTGCCTCGGGACCGCGACGTGAAGTGGGCTAGGACGACGCGTCCCACCACAGCGTGACGAGCGAGCGCGACGGCAGCGCGGGGTGCTCCGCCAGGAACGCGCGCACCTCGTCGCCGCGGCTCGCCGGCAGACAGAGCCGAACGCGCGCGAAGTTGGCCATCAAGTCGGGCGACTCCTCCAACCACGTCGGACCCTCGAAGCGCTCCTCCGCGGCGGGTAGGCCCATCTCATCGAGCACCGTGGCCAGGTCCCTTGACGTCGGACCCGTCGGTCGCTCCAGACCCCAGAAGTGAGCCCACGCCTCATTGAGCCACGTCATGGGATGGCGCTCGGTCATCTCGAGTACGACGCGTCGGCGTGCGTGTTCGTCGAGTGCGCGAAGGAACCCGACGATCGGCGCGACGTTGTAGACGACGTGGTGCGAGAGCACGACGTCAACAGAGGGAACGCCATTCGCTACCTCGGGCCAGCTGCCTTGCACGGTGGTGGCGCTGACCCCTCGCTCCCGCGAGCTGGCCTCGTACATCTCGAGCATCTCTGGCTGGGTGTCGACCGCGAACGCCTGGCGCACCTCGGGGACGAGGGCAAACGTGGCCGCTCCGCCACCGGAGCCGACGTCCAGCACGCTCGCCGATGGTCCAAGCGCCTCGCGGGCGCGCTCGTCGGAGAGCGAGGTCCCCGCCGTCGCGGGAGCTTGGAACAGGACCGGCGGAAACCCCCACGGGCTCTCTTGGGCTTGGGCGAGAATCGACGCGGGAATGGCCCACGCCTCTAGGGCCGCCCGCCACTCGTTCGCCGCGGTCACGGCTTCATGCTACGAATCAGCGGCGTCGACCGACGCCATTCGAGAACTTGCTGAACCCGGCCCCTCTCGCGCGGAGCCGGGTTCAGCAAGCCATGCCCTTGCTCTTGGGAACTCTCTAGAGGCTGAGTTCGTGCTCGATCGCCGCCAGCTCTTCGGGCGAACCTTGGACCTTCGGTCCCTTGAACCACTTGCGAGCGGAGACGGCGTAGTAGATCCCGGCGAATCCGATGACCGCGACCACGGCGATGGGCGTGTAGTTAAAGGTGTCGGCGTTGATCGGCTTGGTCGCGGGGAGCATGAAGAGGATGCAGATAAAGACGACCCAGACAATCGCCACCCAACCGAATACGGGTCCCCACTTGCCGAGCTTCCACGGTCCGGGGGTGAACGCGCTCCCGTTGATTCGTCGCAAGAAGACCGGGATGAGATAGGCCACGTAGAGCCCAATGACCGCGATGGACGTCACGGCGGCGTAGGCCGTCGATCCACTCGAGCCGGGGAGCAACGCCGGAGCGGTCAGGATGAACGCGCCCACGGCACCGAACCAGGCCGAGTGCACGGGAACGCGGCTGCGCTTGCTGACGTGGTGCCAGTAGCTCGATCCGGGCACCGCTCCGTCTCGTGAGAAGGCGTAGATCATTCGAGAGTTGGCGGTGATGGACGCGGTGCCACAGAAGAACTGCGCGCCAATGACGACCAGTACCAGAAGCTCGCCGAGCACCTTGCCACAGGCGTAGACGAAGACGTTGCCCCACGGAACCCCGCCCGCAAACTGGGCGTAGCTCGTGTACTTCGTTCCGGCGATGACGACCGAGAAGCCGTGGACGAAGTGCGGGATGGCCACGCTGACGCCGATCAAGAGAATGAATCCGGCTATCCAGGAGACCCAGATCGACGTCACGATGCCTTTGGGGCCCGCGACCGCGGCGTCAAGCGTCTCTTCGGTCACGTGGGCCGACGCGTCATACCCCGTGAAGGTGTACTGGGCGACCAGCAAGCCGAGCAGGAAGACGTAGAACGGAACGGCGAAGCCCGAAAGTCCCCTGAACGCGTCAAAGCCTCCCGACCCAAAGAGGAAGCTTCCGCTCTGGTGAGCGTGCGAGTGGGGCGCGATGAAGAGCAGCACGACGATGACGGCGACGCCAGTGAGGTGCCACCACACCGAGACCCGGTTGAACAGCGCGACGATGTTGACCCCGAAGGTGTTGATCAGCCCTTGAAGCAGCAGCAGCGCTGCGGTCAGGAGCACCACGTGACGGTTATCGGTCCAGAGCGCGTTGCCCGAGACGAGGTAGATGAATTCGCCGATGGAGTACCCACAGCCAAAGGTGATGCCCGCCGTGACCGCGACCTGACCCAGCAGGTTGAACCATCCGGTAAACCACGACCACGCCGGACCGCTCTTGCCCGGAGCCAGTTTGGCCGACCAGTAGTAGAGACCGCCCGCCGTCGGAAAGGCTGAGCAGATCTCGGCCATCGAGAGTCCGGCGAACATGACGAGCCCGCCGACAATGGCCCAACCCCAGATCATGGTGGGAGGACCACCGTGGGTGAGCCCGTAACTGAAGAGCGTCAGGCAGCCCGACAGGATCGAGATGATGGTGAAGGAGATCGCGAAGTTCGAGAATTTGCTCAACCGGCGACTGAGTTCTTGCGCGTATCCCAGTTGATGCAATCGCTCGGTGTCCTCCATCATGACGAGCGGTCGATCAAGTCCTTCTGGCATGGTTCCCCCCATTTTGTGTCAACGCCGATGCGGACGTTTGGGCGAGCATAGGTTTCACGCTCGGTGTTAGCAACTGCCAACGCTCGAGTGATCGTGACCTCCGCGGCGCGATCACGACGGCGATGGACAGCGTCGTCTCGCTCCGTTCGGCACCGCCGCACACGCGGCGCACCAAACACGCTGACGAGGCAAAACACGCGCACGCGCACGGCCTCGTCACCGTCAGCGTCACGGGGCCCACGACTACCATTGCCACCACCAGTTGAACGAGGGGGCACGAGTGAGTGCATCAGCGCCGGGAAGGTTGTCGCGCGACGAGTTGCTCGGACTCATCAAGAGCGACGAGATCGACACCGTGATCCTCGCGATCACCGACATGCAAGGGCGACTCCAAGGCAAGCGCCTCGACGCGCGGTTCTTCGCTGACGAGCTCGGCGGCGGGTCCGTTGAGGGCTGCAGCTACCTGCTCGCGAGTGACGTCGACATGAACACGGTCGACGGTTTCGCCCTCACCTCGTGGGAGCGCGGCTACGGCGACCTCGCCTTCGACCCCGACTTCTCGAGCGTGCGACGGGTCCCCTGGCACGAGAAGACCGTGATCATCTTCGCCGACGTGGCGACGGTCGAGGGCGAGCCGGTCGCCGTCTCGCCCCGCCAGATACTCCAACACCAGGTGTCCCGCTTGGCCGAGCGGGGCTGGGTCGGCTTTACCGGTACCGAACTCGAGTTCATCGTCTTCGAGGACACCTACGAGGAGGCCTGGCACGCTGGCTACCGCCACCTCACGCCCGCCAACCTCTACAACGTCGACTACTCCCTGCTCGGCACGGCTCGCCTCGAGCCCCTCCTCGGACGGGTGCGCCGATCGATGCGCGACGCCGGGATGATCGTCGAGTCCCTAAAGGGCGAGTGCAACTACGGCCAACACGAGATCGCCTTCAAGTTCGCCGAGTTGATCGACAAGTGCGACGAGCACAGCCTCTTCAAGCTGGGCACGAAGGAGATCGCCGCCCAGGAGGGCGCGAGCATCACCTTCATGGCCAAGTTCAACGAACGCGAGGGCAACTCCTGTCACGTCCACCTCTCGCTCCGCGAGCCCGACGGCACCCCCGTCTTCGCCGGTTCGAGGGACCACGGCTTCTCGGAGGTGTTCGAGCACTTCCTCGCGGGTCAGATCGCCTACGCGCGCGAGCTCTCACTCTTCCTCGCCCCCAACATCAACAGCTACAAGCGCTTCGTCGAGGGATCCTTCGCGCCGACGGCGCTGCTCTGGGGACTGGACAACCGGACGTGCTCGTTTCGCGTCGTTGGCCACGGCCCCTCGATCCGCGTCGAGTGCCGCATCCCCGGCGGCGACGTCAACCCGTATCTCGCCCTCGCGGCGCTCGTCGCCTCGGGCCTACGCGGCGTCGAGGAGAACCTCGAGTTGGCACCAGCCTTCGAGGGCAACGCGTACCTCGCCGACGCGCCACGCGTGCCGACCTCGCTGCACGAGGCGACGGCGCTGTTCGATCAGAGTCTGGTGGCGCGCGACGCCTTCGGCGACGAGGTGGTCGACCACTACGCGCACGCGGGCCGCGTCGAGGTGGCGGCGTTTGACGCCGCGGTGACGGACTGGGAGCGCTTCCGGGGCTTCGAACGACTGTGAGCACCACGTTGGACATCATCAACCCGGCGACCGAGAAGCAGATCGCGTCGGTTGCAGTGCACGACTTCGAAGAGACGAGCCGCGCCATCGAGCGCGGCGCCGCCACGGCACCCTCGTGGCGCAAGGTCACGCCGGCGGATCGATCACGGCTGCTGCGGCGCTTCGCCGACACCGTGGACGCGCACCTCGAAGAGCTCGCCCAGCTCGAAGTCGCGAACTCCGGCCACACCATCTCCAACGCACGCTGGGAGGCCGGAAACGTCCGCGACGTCCTGCTGTACTACTCGGGCGCGCCCGAGCGCCACTCCGGCCGGCAGATTCCAGTGGCCGGCGGCGTCGACGTCACGTTCTACGAGCCGCTTGGCGTCGTCGGGATCATCGTGCCGTGGAACTTCCCGATGCCCATCGCCGGTTGGGGACTCGCCCCGGCGCTCGCCGCCGGCAACACGGTCGTCTTGAAGCCGGCGACGCTCACGCCCCTCACCGCGCTGCGCCTCGCCGAACTTGCCCTCGAGGCGGGCCTGCCCGAGGGCGTGTTCCAGGTCGTCACCGGCGACGGCGCCATGGTGGGCAACCGCTTCGTCACCCACCCCGCCATCCGCAAGGTCTGTTTCACCGGTTCCAACGCGGTCGGCCGGCTTATCATGCAGGGCTGCGCCGAACAGGTGAAGCGCGTCACCCTCGAGCTCGGCGGCAAGAGTGCCAACATCATCTTCGCCGACGCCGACTTGGAGAAGGCGGCCGCCGGCGCGCCGTACGCGGTCTTTGACAACGCCGGTCAGGACTGCTGCGCGCGCTCGCGCCTGCTGGTCGAGTCCTCCGCCTACGACCGATTCATGTCCTACTTCGAGCCCGCCGTCAAGGCCGTCAAGGTCCTCGATCCGACGAGCGAGTCGAGCGAGATGGGTCCGCTCATCACGGCCGCGCAGCGCGAGTCCGTCCTCGCCTACGTCGATGAGTCCGAGGTGGCCTTTCGCGGCAGCGCGCCCGAGGGACCGGGCTACTGGATGGCGCCCACCGTGCTCGAGACCCGCGACCGTGAGAGCCGGTCATTTCGCGAAGAGATCTTCGGACCGGTCGTCTCCGTCGTGCGATTCACCGGCGAGGACGAGGCGATCGCGATCGCGAACGAGAGTCCCTACGGGCTCTCGGGCTCGATCTGGAGTCGCGATGTCGGACGGGCACTGCGCGTCGCGCGGGCCGTCGAGACGGGCGCCCTGTCGGTGAACTCGAACGCCTCGGTGCGGTATTCGACGCCCTTCGGTGGTTTCAAGCAGTCGGGACTCGGCCGCGAGCTCGGTCCCGACGCGCTGCTCGGTTTCAGTGAAGAGAAGAATGTGTTCATCTCAACGGAGGAGAGCTAATGGGACGGCTGGAGAGCAAGGTCGCGATCATCACGGGTGCGGCGAGCGGCATCGGCCGCGCGACGTCCCTGCGCTTCGCCGCCGAGGGCGCCAAGGTCGTCGTCGCTGACCTCAGTGAAGGACCCGGCAGCGAGCTCGCCGACGAGATAGGCGGCACGTTCGTGCGGGTCAACGTCGCCGACGAGCAGAGCGTGAAGGACATGTACGCGAGCGTCGTCGCCACCTACGGCGGCGTCGACGTCTTGTTCAACAACGCCGGCATCTCGCCGGCCGACGACGACTCGATCCTGACGACCGAGCTCGACGCGTGGCGCCGGGTCCAAGAGGTGAACCTCACGTCGGTCTACCTCTGCTGCAAGTACGGGATTCCCCTGCTCCTCGAGCGCGGTGGTGGCTCCATCATCAACACGGCGTCCTTCGTCGCCGTGCTCGGCTCGGCGACCTCGCAGATCTCCTACACCGCCTCCAAGGGCGGCGTCCTCTCGCTCTCGCGCGAGCTCGGCGTGCAGTTCGCGCGCCAGGGCATCCGCGTGAACGCGCTCTGCCCCGGTCCGGTCAACACGCCACTCCTGCAAGAGCTCTTCGCGAAGGATCCCGAGCGGGCCGCCCGGCGGCTGATCCACGTGCCCGCCGGGCGCTTCGCCGAACCCGAGGAGATCGCGAGCGCGGTGCTGTTCCTCGCGAGCGACGACTCGACGTTCGTCAACGCGTCGACGTTCCTCGTCGACGGCGGCATCCACGCCGCCTACGTGACGCCGCTCTAGATCGTCGGCGCGGGTACGAAGTACTCGCTCAGGTACTTCTCACCCTCGTCGCAGAGGATCGTGACGACGCACGCGCGCTCGGGCAACTCATCGCGCAGCCGACGCGCGGCGATCATGTTCGCGCCCGAACTCGGGCCGACCAGCAGACCGTGCTCGCGGGCGAGCCGTCGCATCTCGGCGACCGCGTCGTCGCTGTGCACCGCGACCACGCGGTCGACGAGCGCCTGGTGACGCTGGTAGATCGTGGGCACGAAGCCGTCGGAGATCCCCTCGATCTGGTGCAATCCGGTGTCACCACACTGGATGGTGCACGACTCGCTCGGCTCGAGGGCGACGACGAGGACCTTGGGGTTGACCGCCCGAAAGGCCTGGCCAACGCCGATCAACGTTCCCCCCGTGCCCACGCCCATCACGAAGGCGTCGGGGTGCACGCTCTCGGGCAGCTGCCCGAGGATCTCCGGGCCAAGCCAAGTGCGGTTCTCTTCGACGTTCCACTCGGACTCGAACTGGTGCGGCGCGAAGTACCCGGGCAGGTCCCCGAGCCGGCTCGCCTCGTCGAGGGCCTCGTTCACGTGGAAGGTCCCCACGCTGAGCATCTGGGCCCCGAAGGCGAGCGAGATCGCCGTGCGCTCGGGGCTGAGCCCCTCGGGCATGACGACGAGCATCTTGTAACCCATGACGGCCGCGACCATGCTCATCGCGTTGCCAGTATTCCCGCTCGAGGCTTCGACGATCGTGTCACCGGGCGCGAGCAGGCCCTCGCGCGCGGCCCGCTCGATGATGTAGCGGGCCATGCGGGCCTTGATTGAACCCGACGGGTTCAGGTACTCGAGCTTGACGAAGATCCCGTCGATCTCGATGAGCGGCGTCGAGCCGATCGCCTCGAGGACGGTAGCCCCGGGCTGATAGTTCGACGTCACGTGATCCCCCTCTCGACGCAACTTCCCGAACCACACTACGCCGCGAGGGCGAAGCGAACGAAGGCGGTCTCACGCCGACAAGGGCCGGCGCGAGGGCGGCTACGAAACGGTCGTGCCGCCGTCGACGGCGATGTTCGCGCCCGTGATGGCCGACGACGATCCCGAGCACAGCCAGGTGATCACCGCGGCGATCTCGGTGGGCTGGAGCAGCCGGCCGATCGGCTGCTGGGCCGCGAACTCCTCGACGCTCGAGAGCCCGTAGACCGCAGCCGAAGCATCGAGTATCGCCGTACGCGTCGAACCTGGGCTGACGGCGTTAGCCGTGACGCCGTAGGGCGCGAGATCCATCGCGACGCCGCGAATGAGGCCGACGACCGCGTGCTTGGCGGCGCTATACGCGGCGAGGCGATAAAGACCAGTCGACCCCGCCGAGGACGCCACGGCCACGATCCGCGCGTTCGCCTCCTTGCCGTTGGCGATGAGCGTCGGCGCGGCCGCGTCGATCAGCCGCCGAGTGCCCAGCACGTTGACCGACCACACGGCCTCCCACGCGGCGTCACCGATCTCCCAGAGCGGTCCGCCGACGCCGAGTACGCCCGCGCAGGCGACGACGCTGTCGAGGCGACCGAAGTGGCGTGTGGCCGTCTCGACGGCGAGATCCATGTCGGAGGCGCTGCGCACGTCGCCGACGAGTCCGAGCACGGCGTCACCGTGGCGCGCGACGACCGTCTCGAGGTCGGCCGGCGTCGCGAGTGCGTAGGGGACGTCGGCGATGTCGCGGCACCGGTCAACCGCGACCACCCGATACCCGTCGTTGACGAGAGCGTCGACCGTCGCGGCGCCGATCCCGCGTGCGGCGCCGGTGACGATCGCGACGCGCGTCATCAGCCGAGCCGCCGAAAGAAGTCCGGCGGCGCCACGACGTCGGTGCGATCGAGATCGGCCACGTCCGACTTGCCGAGCGCGAGCAGCGCCGCGTCGATGCCGCCGCGCAGCACGTCGAGCACGTTCTCGACGCCGGCCTGACCGGCGACGGCGAGCCCCCACAGGTAGGCGCGGCCAATCATGACGGCGTTGGCCCCGAGCGCGAGAGCCTTCACCACGTCGCTGCCGCGGCGCACGCCGCCGTCGAGCAGCACCTCGATCTGGTCGCCCACCGCGTCGACGACGCTCGGCAGGGCCCGAAGCGGGGCCGGCGTGCCGTCGAGATTGTTGCCGCCGTGGTTGGACACCGACAGCGCGCTGGCGCCGAGGTCCACGACGCGCTTGGCGTCGTCGACGCGGCTCACGCCCTTAACCATGAAGGGTCCCTCCCACTGTCCGCGCAGCCAGGCGACGTCGTCCCATCCGGGCAACGGGCTCGACATCCACTCGCCGTACGCGCCGAAGAAGGTCGGGGCGCGCTCGCCGGGTCGGGCCATGTTGGGCGTCGTCAGGTTCGGCAGGCGCCCCGATCTCGCGAACGACCAGAGCCAGCGCGGACGCGCGAGCACTTCGGGGGCAAGTTTCACCATCGCCTGCAGGTCGATCCGGTCGGGGATCCACGGACTGCCCCAGTCCCGGCCGTTGGCGAAGGACCAGTCGAGGGTGAGGATGATCCCCTTCGCCCCGGCGTCCCGCGCGCGTTCGAGCCTCTGGAGCATGGTCTCGCGCTCGCCCGACCAGTAGAGCTGGAAGAGAACCTGATCGTTGACCGAACACACGTCCTCAAGCGAGCGGCTCGCGAACGAGCTCAGTCCCATCGCGACGCCCCGGCTAGCGGCGGCGCGTGCGACGGCGACCTCGCCGTCGGGATGCACGGCCTGCACGCCCGTCGGCGAGATGAGAACGGGCATCGACATCGCCTGGCCCATCACCGTCGTCGCGAGCGATCGCTCGTTGGCGAGGCCCGCGACGTGGGGCGCGAAGCCCAGCTCGTCGAAGGAGGCCAAGTTGTCCCGAGAAGAGAGGCCCTTCTCCGAACCCGCGACCAGGGCCGCGTAGACCGACTTCGGCAGACGCCGCTCGGCCCGGCGCTGCGCTACGGCCACCGTCTCGAACCACGCACCCGACATCGAGCCCCTTCGTCTCACCGTGAGACTACCGGGCGCGGTCTTCGCGTTTCCTAACGCGCGGCGAGCGTGACGGGCACGCGCCTCGAGTGGTCCGGTGATGGGTACGGGCGAATGAGGAGCGCCTTCGACGCGAGTGCGGTCTCGCCGTGGCCGAAGACGCACTCGGGGTCGGGATCACTGAGTTCGAGTCCGGTGAAGAACTTGGCCGCCATGCAGCCGCCCCGGCACGCGTCGAAGGAGCCGCACGACGCGCACGCGCCAGCGTTGCCCGGCTCGCGCAAGGAGCGAAAGAGCGCACTCGAGCTCCAGACGGCTTCGAACCCCGCCTCGAGCACGTTGCCCGCGCGAAACTCGTCGTGGATGACGAACGGGCACGCGTAGACGTCGCCGATCGGGTCGATCAGACACACGACGCGTCCCGCGCCGCAGAGGTTGAGTCCCTCAAGGGGACGACCCAGCGCCGAGAGATGGAAGAACGAGTCGCCGGTGAGGACGTTGGGGCGACCGAGGAGCCACTGGTAGAGACGACGGTTCTGCTCGCGAGTCGGGTGCAACTCGTTCCACGTCGAGACCCCACGGCCCGAAGGGCGCAATCGCGTGAGGCGAAGCTCAGCACCGAAGCGTTTCGCCAACTGTTCGAGATCGTCGAGCTGCTCAACGCTCTCGCGGGTCATCACGACCGAGATCTTGAACGGCCCGAAGTTGGCGTCCGCGAGACGTTCCATCGCCCGCGTCGCCGAGTCGAAGCTGCCCGCGCCGCGGATCCGATCGCTGGTTCTTGCGTCGGCCCCGTCGATCGAGACCTGGACGTCGAGGTAGTCGAGCGCGGCGAGCCGCCTTGCGGCGCGGTCGTCGATCCGGGTGCCGTTCGTCGAGAACTTGACCCCGACGCGGCGTTCGATCGTGTACTCGATGAGCTCGAAGAAGTCGCGCCGGATCATCGGCTCGCCGCCGCCGACGTTGACGTAGAAGATCCGCATCGCGGCGATTTCGTCGATGAGCGACTTCGCCTCGGTCGTCGTGAGCTCGCGCGGGTCACGTCGCCCCGACGCGGACAAGCAGTGCGTGCAGGCGAGGTTGCAGGCGTAGGTGAGCTCCCACGTAAGACAGATGGGCGCAGCCAAGCCACGTTCGAAGCGATCGCGCAACGACGACTCAGCGCCCACGGAGCAAGCCCGACTGCTGCAGAGACGCCAGCGCGTCGGCGTAGCGCTGACGCTGATCCGGAGCGACAAGATCGCCGAGCGCGGCGTTCGCGCTGTCGTAGTCGCCGAGGACGCGCACGAGACCGACCAGCTCTCGCGACTTCAAGAAGACGAGCCGCCGAGTGCCGTGGTGGTACGCCAACGCGCCGAAGCTCTCATCACGAAGCGAAACCTCTTCGCTCAGATACCAGTGCTGCGAGGCGTCAAAGGCGTCGGCGATCGTGGTCGACACGTCCTAGTAGACCCCACACAGGCCGTCGATCGAGACCTCCTCGACGAGTAACTCCTCGATCTCGTCCACGTCGTCGACTTGCTCTTCAACGGTCAGGGTCTCTGGCGGCACGGTTCCTCCTCGAACGGTTCCATTCTGCCTTCCCGCGAGAGTCCGACGAGGCACGTGGAAGACTCCAACCGTGCGGAACCTCGCCCACGACGTGCCCGCACCCGAGGCTGGCCCGATTCCCGACGGCACGCGCGTCAGCGTGGACGCCGCGGCACGTTTCGTCGATCGCGATCTCGTCTGCGGTGGCAGTCCGTGGCGCCTCCTGCGTCTCTCGGGGCTCTCGCGCGACACTATTGAGCGTTGGCGACTAGGTGGCGTCGTTGGCCCAGGCGAGGGACGATTTGCCCGCACGTTGGTCCAACAGGGCTTGGTTCTGCCCCGGTTCGAGAAGGAACTCGCGCTCGATGGCGTCGACGTGATCATCCCGGTCGTCGGCGATGTCATGGATCTCGATCAGCTCCTCATCCAGTTAGCGGGCTTTCACGTCACGGTGGTCGATGACGGCTCTTCCGACGGGGCGGCCCTGGCGGACTGCGCCAGGCGACACTCGGCTCGGTACGTTCGCCTCGACGAGAACGCCGGACCGTCGTCCGCTCGCAACGCAGCCGCCTTCGAGTCAACGCGCGATCTCCTCTGGTTCGTCGACGCCGACGTCGAGATTGAGAAGGCGCACGACGTCGCGCAGCAACTCCAACAGTCGTTTGAGGACCCTCTCGTCGCGGCCGTCGCCCCGCGGGTACGAGGTTCGGGTGGTCCCTCGATCAGAGACCGCTTTGAGGTGAACAACAGCCCACTCGACATGGGGGGTGTGAGCGGACTTGTTCGTTGGGGCGGCGCGATCAGCTACGTCCCGAGCGCCTGTCTGATGATTCGTCGAGGTTCTTTCGGCGCCGGGTTCGATGAGTCATTACGGATCGGCGAGGACGTCGACCTCGTCTGGCGTCTCGATGATCAGGGGTGGTTGGTGCGCTACGTTGCCGAGGTCGTCGTCCATCATCGCGCGCGCGAGTCGTGGCGTTCGTGGTGGCGCCAGCGCGAGGGCTACGGCGCCTCCACGGCGGAGCTCGCGGCCCGCTTCGGCGATCGACTAGCCCCGCTGCGCGCCGATCGCTGGACGTTCCTTGCGTGGCTATCCGTCGCTGCGGGACGCCCCACTCTCGGGGCTCGCATCGTGCTCGGAGCAACGAGACGCGCGCAGAACACGTTCTTTCAAGGCGAAGACGACCCCCGGCGCGCGGCGCGCGAGATCGTGGCACACAACATGCTCTTCGCGGGAGGGCCGCTGGCTCGTGCTGCGGTGCGAACGTTCGGCCTCGTCATCCTCGCGGCGCTCGTGGTTCCGCGATGGCGGTCTCGAGCAATGGCCCTCTTCGCGCTGGGCACCGCGTGGCGATGGCGCACGCGCCCTCTGCGGCTGGTCGACGTGCCGCTCGCCGTCGCCGACGATTTCGCCTACGGACTGGGCGTGATGCGCGGCGCGTGGCAGTGCCACTCGACGCGTAGTTTGACCCCGCTCATCACGACCTCGTCGATGGGCGTGCGGGAGATCTTCGGCGAGACGCGGACGGTAACGCCCAGCTCAGACGGACGCCGGCCCGTTCACACCTAACCGAAGGTGAAGTCGTAGGCTTGCACGCCCGGCGAGACCCGCATGACGAGTGTGCCGGCTGACAGTGTCGTCGCGTGGAACAGCGTGTAGAGGCGCGGCACGCCACCCACGTGGATCACCACCGGCGATGTGCCGTTGCCGCGCGAGACTGCGACGGTGCCCGTCCCCGCCATGACGAGGTACACGTCCTTCGCCTGGTAGCTCAACTCGAGTCCCGCGCCACGGCCCGCGGTCGCCTCCTCCGCGTGATCGGTCCACACGCCCGAGAAGGCGAAGGCGGCGAAGGGCAGCGACGAGGGGAAGCGGTAGTCGACGGGGATATTGGGCTGCGGCGTCGGCGTGTTCTCGAGGTAGGCGACACGCTGGTAGCCAATGTAGGACTCGGGATTCGTCGGTTCGGTAGGCGTCAGGTTCGCCACGTCGGTCCTCGGGGGCAGTTTCAAGCCCGGGCGCGCGGCAGTGAGCAGCTTGCGGATGAGTCCCTCAGTCGTTCCGTAGCTGCCTTCGCCGAAGGAGACGTGTCGCACGACGCCGTTCGCGTCGATGAGGTAGTCGGCGGGCCACGAGTCGTTGTCGTAGGCGTTCCACGTGCCGTAGTCATCGTCGACCGCGATGGGATAGTCGATCCCGAAGGTCTGGGCCATCGACTTCACGTTGCTCACGTCGTGCTCGAAGCTGAATTCGGGCGTGTGCACGCCCACGACCACGAACCCGTCTGCCTTGTAGCGGTTGTACCACGCTTCGACGTGCGGCAGCGTGCGCTGACAGTTGATGCACGAGTAGGTCCAGAAGTCGACCAGCACAACCTTGCCCCGCAGCGCCCGAATGCTGAGCGGTGCGTCGCCAGGGGTGTTCAGCCACGCCGTGACGTCCGCGAAGTTCGGGGCCATCCCGCAGCGCTCGAGTTTGGGGTCCTCGGGCAGACAGTTCGTCAAGCGACCCACGTCGACGGCGTGACTCGAGCCGAGGGACTCGAGGTCCCGGTGCACCCTCGAGGTGCCCTCGACGTGCTGCTGCAGAGCATTCGTGTAGCCCGGGACGTCGGTCTGGAGACCGTTGAACGCGTTGGCCGCGATGGCAATCGCCATCGCGACGAGTACGGCGCCGCCGATCCGGCGCAGCGCGGGACCGCGTTGGCGCAGCGTTCGTGCTCGCTCGACGAGCGCTCCCCCAGCGAGCGCCACGAACAGCAGCGGTACGACGGCGCCCAGGGAGAACGCCAGCGTGACGAGCACCGTGATGAAGTTGACGTGCTCCTTCGCCCCCAGCACGATGATCGTCGAGAGAACCGGCCCGGCGCACGGCACGAAGACGAAGCCGAGCGCCACGCCAACGACGAAGCCACCCCGTGACATTGCGGGCTGGCGCGCGACGAGGCGAGCGAAGGGCCGCTCGACGAGCTCGCCGAGCTGGGGAATCAAGAGTCCTACGCCGACGAGGATCAGTAGGGCGATGCCGAGGTCGCGCAGGAACGCCGAGGGCAGGTGAAAGAGCGAGACGATCTCCGCGCCGGCGAGGATCAGGATCGTGAAGCTCACGACGAGCCCGAGCACGATCGAGAGAGCCCGGCGCCACGACGACTTCGCCGACGCGGTCGCACCCGCTACGAAGACGATTGGCAGGACCGGGAGCACGCAGGGGGAGATTCCGGCGATGAGCCCGGCCACGAATCCAATGAGTATGAGGAACATGAAGTGGCCCTCTGGGCGTGTCTACGGACGTTTGTCCGTCACGACGTGACGCGTCCCTCTGTCAGTCTCATCGAGAACCTGACTCGTTACAGGTCACGTCGCTTGAGACGGGTCCTCAGGCCGTCGCGAACCGCTGGCCACTCCTCACGTACCACCGAGTACATGGCTGAGTCTCGAAATTCACCCTCTTCTCCACGAACCTGCGACGGCTGCCACCGTCGAAGGACGCCCTCGAAGGTCGCGCCCAAACGCTCGATCGCCATACGAGACCGCTCGTTGCGAGCGTCGGTCTTCAGGTCCACGCGTTCGACCTCGAGCGTCTCGAAGGCGTACGCCAGAAGGAGAAGTTTCGCTTCGGTGTTGACGGCGCTGCGCTGCGCCGACGCCGCGAGCCACGTGCCGCCGATCTCGGTGGCGTAGGGCGGCGACGACGGCTCGGATCGCCGTATCGTCAGGAACCGCGTCGCGCCAATGGCCCGCGCGCTGCGCGGTTCGATCTGGACGAAGGGGACGACCTCGCCCGCGTTCCAGAGCGCGAGTACATCCTCGACGTAGCGCGTCATCTCGTCGAACGATTCGGGGACCACCGTGAAGTAGTAGCTCGAGCGATCCTCGTTGGCGGCCCCGACGAGGTCGTCCACATGGGAAAGCGCTAGTGGCTCGAGTCGCACGTGCTCTGCGCTCAACGTCGGCACGTGGAGCGGCGAGGTCACCGTTACATCCTCGCACCCACCTGACGTTCGCCGCCTCCTCGATTACTCTGGCGCTCGCCAGTAGCAGTACATCCGATCCGCGTCAACGCGGTAGTAGGTCGGCGTCTCTTCGACGAAGTCCGCAAAACCTTCGCCGAAGTAAGGCACGAAGGTGGACACGATCGCCTCCTTGAGTCCCGCCCTCTCCGGCACGTGGTGGTCGACCTCGGTGGCGACGCCGTGAACCGTCACGGCGAATTCAGGACTCGGCACAAACGAGCCACTCACCCTGGGATCGCGCTCGATGTGGCGCCGACGCACCGCCTCCTCGCCGGTCGAGAAGTAGAAGTGACCCCGGTAGAAGATTGCGTCGACGGGGGAGACTAGAGGCTTACCCGTGGACGATACGGTCGCGAGCGCGAGCAGGCAGTACCCGTCGAGCTTTGACGCAAGAGCGCGTGCATCGAGTCGTCGCTCGGGTCCGATAATGCCGAGCAGATGCGGACCTGCGCGCTCGTAGGTCGCGTCCAGGAGGTCTTGAATCTCACGGAAGTCCTCACTCGATTCGTTCACTGCTGCTCCTCACGTTGAGAGGTGTCACCGTTCAGACCTAACGTACCTTCGCCCGGGAGTACGTGAGGTGCTATGACGCCCGTGAGGGAACGCGACGAGGCCTTCGTTCACGCGTTGATGCCCTGTCGTTCGACGAACTCCGAGTACGTTGTGTTCATGCCTCCGACGATCCGAAGATTCGGGAGGATCGTCGTGGTCTCGGGTTACGCTGTGTACGCCGTTCGGCGCCGTGATCAGTCTCTCTTACGAACGTCACAGGGAGACCTGCGGCTTAGCTCGAAGGAGTGACGTCGTCTCTGGTTGCGGCCGTCTTCGCATCCTTCGCGGCCCTCTTCGCGTGGTGGATACTCACCAGACTCGTCGTTGACGACAGAAGCGGAGTCCTCGCCCGTCGGGCCTTCTTAGGGCTCGGAGTTCAGGCGCTCCTCATGTCGCTACCGTATTTCCTCTACGACATCGGCGTTGAGTTCTCCGATTGGTACATGTTCATCTCGTGGTTCTTTTCCTTCGGGTCGCTCCTTAGCGGGATCGGATTTCTCATCATGTCAGCGAGCTACGGAACCCGCGAGTCGTCGTCGGGTCGGGGATGCCGGCGACGCATCAACATCGCGATTTCCCATCGACCTAGAAACGAACGACGCCCCGGAGGTTCTCGCCCGAGGCGAGGTCGTCGTAGCCCTGCTGGACCCCGTCCAGTGCGTACTCCTGCGTGATGAGGTCGTCGACGTGAAGCTTGCCCTCGTGGTGCAGTCGAAGGAGCCGCGGGATCTGCACCCGAGGGCTCTCGGATCCAAAGATCGTGCCGCGAAGTTCTTGATTCAGCAACGAGAGCATCGCCAGGTTCAGCTCCACCGTCGGCTGGGACAACGGCGCCACCGCCGTCGCGACGATGACGCCGCCCTTGGCGGTTATCGAGCGGGCCTCTTCGACGAGCTCGCCGGTGAGGACGCCGGTCGTGATGATCGTGACGTCGCAGTTCTTACCCATCGTCAGCTCTGGCAGGATCCCGAACGCGGCCTCGAGCGTGGTGGTGCAGCCGTGCGTAGCGCCGATCTTGAGAGCCCGGTCGACCTTCGACTGATTGGAATCGATCGCGATCACGGCGCGTGCCCCGGCGTGCACCGCGCCCTGGATGGCGCCCGAGCCGACACCGCCGCAGCCGATGACGGCGACGGTGTCGCCGGGTTTCGTGCCACCGCGATTGACAGCTGACCCGAAGCCCGTCGAGATCCCACAGGAGATCAGCGCCGCCGCGCGCAGGTCGTACCAGGGCTCGATGCGAATGACCGACGCCTCGTGCGCGACGACGTGGTCGGCGAAGGTTCCGAGCTGACACATCCGATTGAGGTCGACGTCACCGAGGTGATGGCGCCACGTGCCGTCGGCGATCATCGGGCCCATCAGCGTGTGCGCTCCGAGGTCGCAGATGTAACCACGGCCTGAGGCGCAGTACTCGCAGCGCCCACACGACGGCACGAAGGACACGGCGACGTGGTCGCCGGGCTTCACCGTCGTGACGTTCTCGCCGACGGACTCGACGACCCCGGCACCCTCGTGGCCCCCAATGACCGGGTAGATGGAGGAACGCCCGCTGAGGATCTGGACGACCGCCTCGTCGGGAACGAGGTCGCCGGTGCGTAAGTGCTCGTCCGAGTGACACAGACCGGCATAGGACATCTTGACCTTGACCTCGAAGGCGTGGGGCTCGTCGATCTCGATCGTTTCGGTGTGCCACGGACCGTTCAGTTCAGTGACGAGTGAGGCTTGGACCTGCATGCGTTCCCCTTAGAGCGAGCACGGCGCGCGCCGATGGAGGTAACTCTACCGAGGCCGACGTCGGTATCGACCTACATTCGCTCGGGCGCGTCGATGCCAAGCAGCGAAAGTCCGAGCGCGAGCGTGCGCGCCGTGAGGTCGCACAGGGCGAGACGTTCCTCGCGCAACGCGCCTTCCGCGGCGAGCACCGGACAGGCGTCGTAGAAGGCGGTGAACCGCTGGGCGAGGTCGAAGAGGTACGTACAGAGGCGGTGCGGCTGCAAGCTCGCCATCGACGCGGCGTACGCCTCGGGCAGGCCGAGGAGCCCGAGGGCGAGGTCGCGTTCCTGTTTTGACGCGAGGGCGAAGTGCGTGCGTCCCGGTTGCCACGTGTCGGTCAACCGTCGGAAGATCGAGCGAAGCCGCGCGTGCGCGTACTGCAGGTACGGCCCGGTGTCGCCCTCGAAGGCAACCATCCGGTCGAGATCGAAGACGTAGTCGTGCTGGCGCTCGGTCGAGAGGTCCGCGTACTTGATGGCGGCTCGACCGATCTGCTCGGCTAGCTCGAGCTTCGCGTCACCGCTGAGATCGGTCCCGCGCTCATCCAAGATCGCGTAGGCGCGCTCGATCGCCTCGTTGAGCAAGGCGGCGAGCTTCGCGGTCTCGCCGCTACGTGACTTGAACATCTTGTGATCAGGACCGAGCACGTTGCCGAAGGTCACCTGCTCGCAGCGCACGCTGTCGGGCAGCCAGCCGGCCATCCGCGCCACGGCAAAGACCATCTCTAGGTGCTGCGCCTGAGGCGCGCCGACGACGTAGAGGAGCTCGTTTGCCTTCAGCGCGTCCACGCGGTCGCGCAGGGCGGCGAGATCGGTCGCGGCGTAGCCGTAGGCCTCGTCGCGCTTGCGAATGATGAGCGGCAGCGGATCGCCGAACCGGTTCTGGAATCCCGGCGGAAAGACGCAGAGGGCGCCCTCGCTCTCGACGAGCAGTCCCTTCGCGTCGAGGTCCTCGACGACCGCGTCGAGCTGGTTGTTGTAGTACGACTCGCCGACGACGTCGTTCGCGGTGAGCGTGACGTCGAGCTGGCGATAGATGACGGCGAAATAGTGGATCGACTGGTTGACGAGGAGGTGCCAGAGTCGAAGCGTCTCGGGGTCGCCCCCTTGGAGGAGCACGACGCGCGAGCGGCTGCGTCCCTTGAACGCGTCGTCGACGTCGAACTTCTTTCGCGCCTCGCGGTAGAACCCGTCGAGGTCGCCAATGGAGAGCTCGTCGGCGGCGTGGTCCTCGCCGAGGTCGACCAGGTGCTCGATCAGCATGCCGAAGGGCGTTCCCCAATCCCCGACGTGGTTGCGCGCGACGACGTGATGGCCGCCAAAGCGGTACAACCTCGCCAGGGCGTCGCCGATCACGGTGCTGCGGAGGTGCCCGACGTGCATCTCCTTGGCGATGTTGGCCGACGAGTAGTCGATCACCGTTCGCAGGGGAACGCGCGCCTCCGGAATGCCGAGACGCGCGTCGAGGGCGACCTCGCCCAGCTGATGATCGAGGAACGTTGGGCGCACCGTGAGGTTCAAGAAGCCCGGCCCCGCCACCTCGACGTCCGCCAGGTCAGCGAGGTCGGCCGCCGCGACGACCTCTTCGGCGACCTCGCGCGGCGCGCGCCCAAGCCGCTTCGCGAGCGCCATGACGCCGTTCGCCTGATAGTCGCCTCGCTCGGAGCGTCGCAGCACGGGGTCGGCTCCGACCTCGATGGTGTCGAAGGCGCGTTGGAGCTTTTCGAGCAGCGTGTCGTAGGTCGATCGCACGCTCGTAAGTCTCGCACTTGGCCCGGTGAAGTCGCACCCGAGCCCGAACCGTCACGTTGAAAAGACGGCAGAATGAGTCCATGACCTCTTCAATGAACTCCTTTGGTACGAAGAGCACCCTCGAGGTTGGAGGTCGCTCGCTCACCTACTACTCCTTGCGGGCGGAAGGCCTGAAAGCCTTCGGCGTCGAGCGCCTGCCCTACTCGATCAAGGTGCTCCTCGAGAACCTCCTGCGCCACGAGGACGGCGTCAAAGTCACGGCCGAGGACATCGAGGCACTGGCCCGCTGGGCCGACGCGCCCTCGCGCCACGGCGAGGCGGCGGGCGACGAGGCTCGCGAGATCGCCTTCACGCCGGCGCGGGTGCTGATGCAGGACCTCACGGGCGTGCCCGCCGTCGTGGACCTCGCCGCGATGCGCGACGCAATGGTCGCCCTCGGCAGCGAGGCGAAGCAGATCAATCCGCTGGTGCCGGTCGAGCTCGTGATTGACCACTCGGTGATCGTCGAGAGTTTCGGCTTGGCGTCGAGCTTCGACGAGAACGTCGCCATCGAGTACGAGCGCAACGAGGAGCGCTACACGTTCCTCAAGTGGGCCCAGAACTCCTTCCAGCTCTTTCGCGTCGTGCCGCCGGGCATGGGCATCTGTCACCAGGTGAACCTTGAACACCTCGGCAAGGTCGTCTTCGAGCTCGAGGGCGTCGCCTACTTCGACACGCTCGTCGGCACCGACTCGCACACCACGATGATCAACGGCCTCGGCGTGCTCGGCTGGGGGGTCGGCGGCATCGAGGCCGAGGCCGGCATGCTCGGCCAGCCGTCCTCGATGCTCATCCCGCCGGTCGTCGGCCTCCGACTCGTCGGCGAGACGCGCGAGGGCGTCACCGCGACCGACGTCGTCCTCACGATCTCCGAGCTGTTGCGCCAGCACGGCGTCGTCGGCAAGTTCGTCGAGGCCTTCGGGCCGGGCGTGTCCTCGCTCTCGCTCGAGACGCGCGCCACCATTGGCAACATGTCGCCCGAGTACGGCGCGACCTCGACCATCGTTCCCGATCGACCAGGTGACCCTCGACTACCTCGCCTTCACGGGCCGCAGCGAAGACCAGCTCGCCCTCGTCGAGGCCTACGCGAAGGCGCAAGGGGTCTGGCACCACGAGCACGCGCCCGAGCCGATCTACTCCGAGTACGCCGAGCTCGACCTGTCGAGCGTCGAGCCGAGCCTCGCGGGACCGAAGCGGCCCCAGGACCGCGTCTCGCTCTCGGGCGCGCGCGGCGTCGTTTCTCGAGGCCCTCGGGCGCGAGCCCATCGAGGTGCGCGGCGTCGAGGCGGCCGAGCACCTGCGCGACGGGGCTGTCGTCATCGCCGCGATCACCTCGTGCACCAACACTTCGAACCCGTCGGTGATGGTGGCGGCCGGACTCGTCGCCAGGCGCGCCGTCGAGCTCGGGCTCGACCGTGAAGCCCTGGGTGAAGACGTCGCTCGCACCGGGCAGTCGGGTCGTGACCGACTACCTCGAGCGCGCCGGACTCGTCGAGCCGCTCGACGCGCTCGGCTTCTACCTCGCCGGCTACGGCTGCACGACCTGCATCGGCAACTCCGGTCCGCTGCTCGAGGGCGTCTCGGACGCCGTCAACGAGCACGACCTCTCGGTCGTGTCGGTGCTCTCGGGCAACCGCAACTTCGAGGGACGCATCCACCCCGACGTGAAGCAGAACTACCTCGCGAGCCCGCCCCTCGTCGTCGCCTACGCGCTGGCGGGCACGATCGACGTCGACCTGAGCGCCGAGCCGCTCGGCACGGGCCGCCTCGGTCAGCCGGTCTTCCTCGCCGACCTCTGGCCGACCGACGCCGAGGTCGCCGAGGCGGTGCGCGCCTCGATCACGCCGTCGATGTTCGAGAGCGCTACGCAGAGCGCCTTCAGCGGCGACGAGCGCTGGCAGGCGGTGCCCACGACCAACGAGCTCACCTACGCCTGGGACGACGGCGTCCACCTACGTGAAGCTCCCGCCGTTCTTCGACGGGCTGACGATGGAGCCCGGCGAGGTCACCGACGTCTCGGCGCGCGCGTGCTCGCCATGCTGGGCGACTCGGTGACGACCGACCACATCTCACCGGCCGGCAACATCCGCGCCGAACGTCGCCGGCCGGGCAGCTACCTCATCGACGGCGGCGTCGAGCAGGCGGACTTCAACAGCTACGGGACGCGCCGCGGCAACCACGAGATCATGGTGCGCGGCACGTTCGCCAACATCCGCATCCGCAACCTGATGGCCCCCGGCACCGAGGGCGGCGTCACGCTCAAGCTGCCCGAGGGCGAGCCGAGATGTCGATCTTCGACGCCGCGATGGCCTACGCCAGCCGAGGGCACGCCGCTCATGATCATCGCGCGGCAAGGAGTACGGCACGCGGCTCGAGCCGCGACTGGGCCGCCAAGGGCACCAAGCTGCTCGGCGTGAGGGCCGTCCTCGTCGAGAGCTACGAGCGCATCCACCGCTCGAACCTCGTCGGCATGGGCGTCTTGCCGCTGCAGTTCCTGCCCGGCGAGACCGCCGCGACCTACGACCTCGACGGCACCGAGATGTTCTCGATTACCGGTCTCGACCGCTCAACCGCGGCGAGACCGTGCCGACGTCACCGTGCACGTGACGCGCGACGAGCGGGGACGTCGTTGAACTTCGACGCGCGACTGCGCATCGACACGCCCACCGAGGCCGAGTACTTCCGCCACGGTGGCGTCCTCAACTACGTGCTGCGCCACCTCGCCTCGACCTGAATCAGCCGTCCTTCGTCGACCGCGCGCGACGGCCTCGTCCACGCTGTCGTAGCACGGGATCGCGCGCACGCCCGGGTCGAAGGATCGTTGCAGCGTCGCGCGCACGCCGTCGTTCGGCCGCGCGATGATGACCGCGACGTGATCCGCGGTGAGGTCGCGCAGCACCTCGGCGAGGATCGATCATGGCCGGTGTAGTCGATGTCAGCCATCGCGACGGCGTTGATGACGACGTCCTCGTTCCCGGGTTGTCCGTGAGGAGCTGGTGAATCTCGCGACGGAACACGCCGGCGTTGGCGAAGAACAGGTCGCTGTCGAAGAGCACGACCAGGACGCGCTCGACCGGTGCCACGTGTTCATCGCCGAGCGGCTCCCAGCTGGTGGTGCGGCGCGGCGACCGAGAACGAGCACCAGTGGTCGCGCCGCTCGCCACGTCTGGTCGAGTACCGCCAGGCCGACGGCGATCGCGAGCCCCTGCTCCACACCGATGAAGATCACGCCGAGCGCCGAGACGGCGGCAAAGAGGAACTCCAATCGGCTCGTGCGCCAGATCCTCGCGAGCGCCCCGAGCTTGATGAGTCGCATGGCGATGAAGAACAGCACCCCGGCCAGTGCCGGCGAGTGGGATCATGTGCGCGAAGCGGCTGAGGGGCGAAAGCGCGAGGGCGAGCACCGCCGCCGACAGTCCGACCAGCTTGGTGCGCCCGCCCGCCAGGCGCGAGACGGTCGAGCGCGCGGGTCAGGCGTTCACCGGGAAGGCGCCGACCAGCCCGCACGCCACGTTGGCCAGCCCCATGCCGACGAAGTCGCGACTGATGTCCGAGGCGACGCCGAGGTCGTCCGCGGTCGTGCGCGAGGTCGCCGCCGTCTGGCTGAGGATCACGATGACGAGCGTCAGGGCGGTTGTCGCCGCGACCCCCCACTGACCCGCGGAGAGCCAGTGCAGGCGCCACGAAGGCCAACGCGCGCTGACCGCGCCGAGCTCGACGACGCCGTGGTTGGCGAGCGTCAACGTGCCGGTGAGCACCGTCGCCACGGCGATGGCGACGAGCGCCCAGGGCACGCGTAGCGTTGAGTCTTTCGCCCACCAGCATGACCACGAGCGTGCCGAGGGCGAGGGCTACCGACCAACCGCTCACGTGACCGAGGACGTGGCTGATCCATTCGAGGCGTTAGATGAACGAGGTACCACCCGACGCCACGCCGAGGGCGTCGGGCAGCTGGTGGACGATGATGATGACGCCGATCCCGCCGAGGAAACCGGCCACGATGGGCAACGAGAGGAAGTCCGCGATCCAGCCGAGTTTCAACAGACCGATTGCGGCGATGACGATCACCGGTCACCACCGCCGTCGCCGCGACCAGTTCCATGTAGTGGGTCGAGTCGATGCGGCGCCAGGCGCAGCAGCGCCACGGCGAAGAGCGGCGCGATCGTCGAGTCGGCGCCCACCGAGACGATCGGATTGGAGCCGAAGATGACGAAGACGAGCGTCGCGGTGATGAAGGCGATCAGCGCGATGAAGGCGGGCACCCCGGCCAGCTGTGAGGTGGCGAGTTGCTCGGGGATCGCGATGGCGAGCAGCGTGATGCCAGCGAGGATCTGGCCACCGGCAGTTCGCCCGAGTGACCCCCGCGAACGTCTCGCGCCAGACCTTCGGCGGGCGCGTCGAAGCGCAATCGGTGTGCGCGGACCAACTCCGTCGTCGACGATCGCCCCATCGACCTACACTACGGCGGCGTTGCCGCGTGTTCTAGTTGGTGATGACGACGCGGAAACCCTCGGCGAGACGTGCCCTTTTTCATCCCGGCGCTCTTCGCGTTCGCTCTCGGACCAACCGCGCAACATCTTCTTCAGACCCTTGCGCGAACCGACCTGGCTGACGTGGCGGTTGAGCGCCTCGTGCTTCTGCTCGAAGGTCTTCGTGATGTCGACGACCATCGTCGGGCTGACTACCGCCGAGCCACACCTGCGGCGACGGTGTGGGGCTCGAAGCCCTCGCGCATGAGTTCGGGGAAGGCGTGGGGGTTGCGCGCGTCGGGATAGACGGCGCGCATCGTCGCCTCGCCGGTCGCCATGTGGTCGGGGTGGCTCGCGAAGCATCCGCTCCTAGTTGCGCTCGGGGCTCTGGGTGATGACGAGGTCCGGCCGGTGCGAGCGAATCACGCGGGCGATCTCTCGACGCAGCAGCCATCGTCGGCTCGACTCGGCCGTCGGGCCAGTGCAGGAATGTGATGTTCGTCACGTCCGACCTCCTTGGCGGCAGCCGCTGTTCGGTCTCGCGAATCGGCGATGCGCTCCTCGCGCGTCAGCGTCGGATCCGTCGCCGCCGGCGTCGCCCGAGGTGACGAGGCAGTAGGCAACGTCGACGCCCTTAGCGGTCAGAGTTGCAATCGTTCCCGCCGCGCCGAAATCGACGTCATCGGGGTGCGCCACCACGACGAGGGCGCGTTTTATGGACTTGTCGTACTTGAAGACCGGTAGCGCCTTCTTCTTGCTCACAGAACCGAGTCCTCCCTGGTCGGGTCCCAACCGGCCAGATCCTTCAGGTGCGGGTCGTTCGAAAAGACCTCCACGATCGGCCGCTTCAGATTCGAGCCGGCGCATGATCACTTCGGCCTCAATAATTTGGTTCCACAGTAACAAAGAGACCACGACGCCCGGTCGAGCCGGCGCGCGCCGTGCGCCCGGAGCGGTGCAGGTAGGCCTTCTGGTCTTCGGGCGGGTCGAAGTGCATTACGCAGTCGACTGCGTCGATGTGCAGCCCGCGAGCGGCGACGTCGGTCGCCACGAGTACGGCCAGACGGTCGCCTGAGAAGTCCGCCAGCGCCTTTTCTCGCTGGCTCTGGCGCAGGTCGCCGTGGATGGCCGCCGCGTCGACGCCCTCTTTCTGGAGCTGCTCGACGAGCCGGTCGGCGCCGCGCTTGGTGCGACAGAAGATCAGCGTCTTGCCGAAGGACGAGCAGATCGTCGCGGCGACCTTGATCCGGTCCATCTGGTGGACGTTCAAGAAGTGGTGGACCATCAGCGAGACGGTCTGGGTGTCGCTCGCCACCTCGTGAAAGACCGGATCGGTGAGGTAGCGCTTGACCAAGCGGTCGATGGCGCCGTCAAGGGTCGCCGAGAACAGCAGCGTCTGGTGCGGTCGTTCGGCGATGCGTCGCAGTACCCACTCGACCTGGGGCATGAAGCCCATGTCGGCCATGCGGTCGGCCTCGTCGAGCACGAGCACGTCGAGGTCTCTCGACGTTGACCTCGCCGCGGTCACCGAGGTCGATGAGTCGACCGGGCGTGGCGATGATGACGTCACATCCCTTGCGCAGCGACTTCGATCTGGCGCTCGATGTCCGCGCCACCGTAGACGGCGGTCGACGTGCAGTCCGAGGGCGGCGCCGAGTGGCTTCAGGACCTCGTGCACCTGGACGGCGAGTTCGCGGGTCGGCAGCAGCACCAGTCCGCGCGGACGGGCCGGCTGGCCGTCGGCGACGCTGAGCGTCGCGCCCGCCGCGAGATGCGCTGGAGCATCGGCAGCCCGAAGCCGAGCGTCTTGCCCGAGCCGGTCTTGGCCTTGCCGCACACGTCGCGCCCGGCGAGGGCGTCGCTGATCGTCAGAGCCTGGATCGGAAAGGCGGTCGTGATCCCCTGGGCGGAGAGGACGGCGACGAGTTCGTGGCGAGACGCCGAGTTCGGCGAAGGTCTTATTGGTGGCGTACGAGTCATCGCGCCGAGGCGACAGACTCCTCTGTTTCACTACTCACGGAAATACGGTCGTTTCTCGGTTGGACCCGGAACCGGCGTGCGAGGAAAATGGGCCCGAGCTCCATTCTCAGTGGAGCTTCCCTTCTAGTCTACGTGACAGAATGTGACCATGAAGCACGCCAAGGAGGATCATGACACGACTCGAGGAGGGCGATCGAGCCCCGCAACTTCACACTGAACGACCAGAACGGAGAAAAGGTCACCTTGAAGGACTTCGCGGGCGAACCGTATCGTCCTCTACTTCTACCCGGCCGACGACACGCCTGGCTGCACCAAAGAGGCCTGTCAGTTCAACGACGCTCCTGCCGACGCTCAATAACACTTGGCGTGCTCGTGTTCGGCGTCTCGCCCGACGGCGCCGAGAGGCACATCGGGCCTTTCAAAAGAAGTACGGACTGAACTTTGACCTCTTGAGCGACCCCGAGCGAACAGTCATGACGAAGTACGGCGCCTACGGCGAGAAGATGATGTACGGCAAGAAGGTCCTCGGCGTCATCCGCTCGACGTTCGTCATCTCGCCGAGCGGCGCGATCGAGACACGCCTTCTACGGCGTTCGCGCCGACGGTCACGCGGCAAGGTCCTCGCCACGCTGTCGGCCTAGCGGCTCGCGACGAACCACGCGCACTCGGTGCCAGATCGCGAAGGCGATGAGCGCGACGACGGCGATGATCGCCGGCAGCTCCGCGTCGTGGAAGTCCCCCGAGACGCGGTGCCAGTTGCTCCCCGCGGCGTCGCCCAGTCCGGCGAGCAGCGCCACCCAGGCGGCCGAACCGATCGCGTGAGGATGATGAATCGAGTGCGACCCATCTCGGCGATGCCCGCGGGCAGCGAGACGAACGCCCGCACGACCGGAATCACTCGACCGACGAGCACCGTCGCCGATCCGTAGCGCTCGAACCAGTTCTCTGATCGATCGAGGTCGTGGTGGCTGAGCAGCAGCCACTTGCCCCACCGATCGACGATGGTTCGTCCGGCGCTGCGCCCGACTTCGTACGCGATCTCGGAGCCGACGAGCGATCCGACCGTTCCGACGACGATGACCGCCCACAGTGTGAACTGGGCGTGCCCGGTGACTGCGGTCGTGCTGAGCGCCCCGGCGAAGACGAAGAAGACCTCCGAGGGAATCGGCACGCAGGCTGAGCTCGCGAGGGCGAGGAGGAAGAGCGCGAAGTAGCCGTAGTTCTGGATGAAGGACTGCACCCGTCCATTCTGGCCGACGCGGGCGAAGGATCCCTACACCTGGTGCGTCGCGCACCAGTAGGTCGTGCGTCCGCCGATCGTGGCCACCATCATCGCTCCCCCGTCCTTTGGACAGCGGCCCCCGGGGAAGCGCGCCTCCATGTGGTCGCCGAGGTGCGAGCCGCCGCGGCGCCGCAGGCTCGACATCGTCTGGCGAAACGCGCGATAGAGCCGGTCCTTCTCGTCGGCGCTGAGCGTGCCGGTCGGGGTCCTCGGATCGAGCGCGGCGCGGTAGAGGATCTCATCGGCGAGCAGGTTGCCGACGCCGGCGACCTGCGACTGATCGAGGAGTCGCGCCTTGATCGCCGGTCCCTCGCCGCGATCGACGCGAATGAGCCGCTCGAAGTCCTTCTTCTTGAGGTCCATCGCGTCAGGGCCGAGCAGCGCCAGGTCCGGTTCGATCTCGAAGCGCGCGAGGCGCCGCGGGTCGTGCATGAGAAGTCGGCGTCCGTCGGTGAATTCGAGCCCCCCGCGAAGCCACTTCGATTGAAAGTCGTGCGGCCCGTAGAAGAGGCCTTCGACACCGGCGTCGCCGTCGAGGAGCAGCACCCCGGTCATGCCGAAACGCATCGCGAGCGTCGGTCCGTCGGTCTCGAGCACGAGGAGCTTGCCCCGTCGGGACGTAGCGGTGACGGTGCGGCCCTTCACCGTGCGCGCCCAGGAGGACGGCGAGGGCAACTTCTTCGCGAGATAGGTGTCGGCCCAACCCCGCCCGACGGTCGCGCCGACCACGCGATCGGCCAGTTGGCGGTACGACTCCACCTCGAGTAGTTCAGGCACGCGTCGAAGCGTACCGGCGAACTCGCCGAGAACCCTGGTCGGTAAGGTTGCCCCGTGGCGCTCGACAAACCGCAGTGGAAGGAACTCTTCAGTGAAGTGGTGACCTCGGGACTCTGCACGGGGTGTGCCGCCTGCGTCATCGCCTGTCCCCACCCCGTCCTCGACTACGACACCAACAACGGGGTCTACAAGCCCTTCCACCTGGACCTCGACGGCGGCCCCGACGACTGCACCCACGGTCAGAAGGGCTGCACCATGTGCACCAGGGCCTGTCCGCGCTTTCGCAACTGGGAGAGCGAGATCGACACGCAGCGATTCGCGCGCGAGCGCACCGAGAACGAGGTCTACGGCGTCGGCGACGTCCTCCTCGCCAAGGCGAGCGACCCCTCCCTCGTTGAAAACGGCCAGGACGGCGGCTTCGTGTCGGCGCTGCTGATCTACGCCCTCGAACACGACGTCGTCGACGCCGCCCTCGTGAGCGGCCTCGAAGGCGACGGCTCGACGTGGCGCGCGGTGCCGATGGTCGCGCGCACGCGCGAGGAGGTCATCGAGACCGCCAAGTCCCGCTACACCTACAGCGCGAACCTGCTCGCCTACGACGAGGCCGTTGAGGGCGGTGCCGAGCGCATCGCGCTCGTCGGCATGGGCTGCATGGCCTCGGCACCGGGCGCGATGCAGGCCCGCAAGGCCGGCAAGGTGGCGCGGCGCCTCTCGCTCACCATCGGCCTCATGTGCTCGAAGACCTTCGACGACTCGATCTTCGAGGAACTCTTCGAGGCGCAGCTACCAGATCAAGCGCGCCGACATCGTAAAGATGAACATCAAGGGCGTCTTCCAGCTCTGGACCACCGACGGCGCCTTCCACGAGATTCCCCTGAAGGAGGCGCAGGCCTTCACCCGCGAGGGCTGCAAGCTCTGCCCGGACTTTGCGGCCGAGCACGCCGACCTCTCGACGGGCGGCATCGGCGCCTTCGGCGATTGGACGCTCGTCGTCGTACGCACCGACCTCGGACGACAGCTCCTGAGCGACATGAAGGCGCAGGGCCTCATCGAGACGCGTCCGGGTGACGATGATCCCGGGGCCGTCGCGCTCCTCCACAAGCTCGCGCGCGTGTCGCGTCAGCGCTGGCCCGAGACGGCAGTGCCGGGTCCGCGCCGTCTGCCCGTGACCGCGGGCTGAACGTGGCGAGCAAAGAGACCTTCACCACCGTTCTTCTGGTTCGCCACGCGACGACCGCGACTACCGGCGCCGTCCTGCCGGGTCGCGCGCCGGGGCTCCACCTCGACGAACGGGGCCGCGCCCAGGCGGAGGAGCTAGCCGAGCGACTCGGCACGCTGCCCCGTCGGCCCTCCGCTCTCTACGTCTCCCCTCTCGAACGCGCCAAGGAGACCGCCGCGCCCATCGCCATGGCGCTGCACCTTCGAGCGAGCGTCGATCGCGGCCTCAACGAGTGCGACTTTGGCGCGTGGACGGGCAAGCGCCTCTCGACGCTTCGCCGGCGCGTCGAGTGGCGTCGCGTGCAGGGGGCACCGAGCACGTTCCGATTCCCCGAGGGCGAATCCTTCACCGAGATGCAACAGCGCATCTGGGCGACGGTGGAGCGGCTCGCCTCGCACCACCGCAACCGCACGATCGTCGCTGTCAGCCACGCTGACACCATCAAGGCCGCCGTCACCTACGCGCTCGGCGTGCCCCTCGACCTCTTCCAGCGCACGCTCATCTCGACCTGCTCGGTGAGCGCGATCGCCCTCACGAGCGGCGCGCCGCAAGTCCTCTTCGTCAACTCCACCGCGTCGCTCGGCGACCTTGGGCCGTCGTGAACTACGTCTTCGACAATCCCGACAAGGTGATGGTGGGGGTTCTCGGCGAGGTCGGCAACCGCCTCTTCCTCCTTCAGGTGCGCGAGGGCAAGCGCCTCGTGATCGTGAAGTGCGAGAAGATCCAGCTCGCCGCGCTCGCCGAGTGGATGGGCCAGGTCCTGCTCGGCCTCGGGCGGCCGGGCCACCTGACGGAGGATCTCGCTCTCGAGCCCGAGTACGAGACGGACTTCGTCGCTGGCGACATCGCGGTCTCCGTCGACGCCGAGCACCAGGCCATCGACGTCACGATGGCCTCGGTCGAAGAGGAATCCACGCTGAGCGTCCATCTGACCCGCGAGTGGGCCGCGAGCCTCGCCATCGCCATCGTGCGTCTGGTCGAGGCCGGGCGTCCGCTCTGTCCGCTCTGCGGCGGACCACTCGACCCCAAGGGCCACGACTGTCCGCGCACCAACGGGCATCGCGCGCCACTTCGCTAGACCCGTGGACCGCGACGAGCAACGGCTGCTCCTCAGCCGAGGGGCGATCGACGTGGAGGGACGAGTCGTGGGCTCCTCCAATCACGCCCTCTTCGTCAACCTGACCTTCGAGGGGCTCTCGGGACACGCCTGCTACAAGCCCGAGGCGGGGGAACGGCCCCTCTGGGACTTCCCCGACGGCCTCTGGCGCCGCGAGGTCGCCGCCTACGAACTCGACGTCCAGCTCGAGACCGACCTCGTGCCCACGACCGTGGGCCGCGACGACGGCCCCTTCGGGCCGGGCTCGATCCAGTGGTGGGTGGAGGACAACCTCGAGGACCACTACTTCACGCTTCGCGAGCGACCCGAGTTCCACGACTGGTTCGCGCGGCTCGCGGCCTTTGACGTCGTCGCCAACAACGCCGACCGCAAGGCGGGCCACGTCCTCTACGACGAGGAGCGACTCTGGGCGATCGACAACGGGCTGTGCTTTCACGAGGAGGACAAGCTGCGCACGGTCATCTGGGAGTACGCGGGACTCGCGGTCGAGGAGCACCTGCTCGCGCGCCTCGAGCGGTTCTCCAAGGGTGAGGTGGGCGACGTCGCGAAGTGGCTCAACCCGAGCGAGCTCGCCCTCGCCCAGCTGCGCGCCCACGGGCTCGTCGAGAACGCCCTCTACCCGACGCCCGACGAGGACGCCGACTGGCCCCCCTACCCTTGGCCGCTCATATAGGACGGCGCGAGCGTCAGCTCGGCGACGGGGTTGCCTGACTGGAGGGTGACGGCAGTGACGAGTGCGCCCACGCCGAGGAAGCCCGCCGCCCACCAGAACGCGACCGCGTAGCCGTGCAGTGTCGCGAGGGTTCCGACGAGTGACGTCGAGGGCTTCGCGCCGCCGAGCGCGCGCAGGGTGACCGTCACGGCGATGGTGTTGAGCAACGCCGTGCCGATCGAGCCACCGATCTGCTGGGTGGTGTTCACGAGCGCCGCCGCCGCCCCGGCGTCGCGCGGCTCGACGGTAGCGGTGGCGCTCGCGAGCGCCGGGGCGAAGATCAGCCCGAGCCCGAGCCCCAAGACGATCAGTCCCGGCAGGACGTGACCCGCGTAGTCCGAGTACGGGGTGAGTCGGGTGAAGAGCACGATGACCCATCATCGAGAGCAGCATCCCCGTTGGCACGAGCGGGCGCGGACCCGTGAGGGCGAGGAGTCGGGCGCTCGCGAGGGAGGCCGAGAGGGTGATGGCGATCACGAGGGGAAGGAACGCGACGCCAGCGCGCAGTGGTGAGAACCCGAGGGTCACCTCGAGGTAGTACGCGAGGAGGAGGAAGAACGCGTAAATGGCCATGCTGGTGAGAAAGAGCGACGCGAGCGACCCGGCGCGCGTGCGATTGGCGAGGATGCGCGTGGGCAACAGCGGATGGATCGAACGCGACTGCCAGGCGAGGAAGCACGCGAGCAGCGCTACGCCGCCGAGCAGTGAGCCCCAGGTCGCCGGACTGGACCACGATGAGTTCCACGCGTTCGAGAAGCCGTAGACGACGAGGAAGAGCCCGGCACTCGCGAGGAGTGTCCCCACGACGTCCAGGCGAGAGCGCTGCTCGGCGCGCCCGCCGGGCACGAACACCGCCACGCCGACGAGGGCGATCCCGGCGAAAAAAAGATTGATGAAGAGACACCATCGCCACGAGGCCCACTGGGTCAGCGCGCCGCCGAGCAGCAGCCCGATCGCCGCCCCGGAGCCACCGATGATCCCGTAGATCGCGAAGGCCTTGGCCCGCTCCTTGGGCTCGGAGAACGTGACCGTGAGCGCCGCGAGCGCCGCGGGCGCGAGCAACGCGCCAAAGACCCCCTGCACGGCACGCGCGCTCACGAGCATCGCGAAGCTGTGGGCGGCCCCGCCGAGCGCCGACGCGAGCGCGAAACCCGCAAGACCGACGTAGAGAGCGTTGCGCCGTCCCCAGAGATCACTGAGGCGTCCACCGAGCAGGAGCAGCGACCCGAAGGCCAGCGCGTACGCGGTGACGACCCACTGGCGGTTGCCGGTCGAGAAGTGCAGGTCGGCCTGGGCCCGGGGCAGGGCGATGTTGATCACCGTCGCGTCGAGCAGGACCATCAGCTGGGCGAGCGATAGGACCCCGAGCGTCCACCACCGTCTCGTGTGAGCGCCCATCGATTCGAGGTTCACGCCGCGACCCCTCGGTCGAGTCTCGTAAGTGCCCGGCGATCTCGCGTCAACGCGGGCCGGTTCCTGGTCGCTACCCGCGCGCCTTCAGCGCGTCGATGAGTGCGGGCAGGACCTTGTGCACGTCGCCCACGATACCGAGGTCGGCGATCTGGAAGATGGGGGCGTCGGCGTCCTTGTTGATGGCGACGATGTTCTTCGATCCCTTCATGCCCACCATGTGCTGGGTGGCGCCCGAGATCCCACAGGCCAGGTACACCAGGGGCTTCACGGTCTTGCCGGTCTGGCCGACCTGGTGCGAGTAGGGCACCCAGCCAGCGTCGACGATGGCCCGGCTCGCGCCCGCGGCGCCGTGGAGGAGCTTCGCGACCTCCTCGATCATCGCGTAGGCGCTCGCGTCGCCGAGCCCGCGGCCACCCGAGACGACGACCGTCGCGTCTTCCAGTTTGGGACCCGTGCGCTCTTCGAGGTGCGAGGTGGCGATGAGGGCCCCAGCGGTTGTGCCGGTCTCACCCATTGGGGCGGCCACGACCTCGGCCGGAGCGCCGCCGGTGGGCTCGGGGTTGAAGGACTTCGCGCGCACGACGAAGATGCCTGGTCCCTCGTCCGTGAACGTCGCACGCACCGTAAGCGACCCGCCGAAGACCGGATGCTCACTCACGAGGCCATCCTCGTCGCGCAGACCGGTGACGTTCGTGAGGACGGGTCGGTCAAGGCGAGCCGAGAGTCGCCCTGCGACGTCGCGCCCGTCGTAACTGGTCGGCACGAGCAACGCCGCGGGCGCGCCAACGCGCTCAATGAGCGCCTTGATGGCCGACGCCACCGGGACGCCGGGCAGCGCGCCATTGAGGTCACCGATGTCGTAGAGCGTCGTCGCGCCGTAGTCGCCGGCGACCGCAGCGAGCGAGCGACCCTCGCCCCAGGTGATGGCAGCGACACTGTCGGCCAGCGTCCGGGCAGCGCTGAGCAGCTCCAGTGAGGTGGCGGTGAAGGTGTCACCGGACGGTTCAGCGAGGACCCAGATCGAAGAGAGCGTCACGACCTAGATCACCTTTACCGATTCAAGAAACGCGACAACCTTCGCGGCGCCACCGCCCTCGTCGACGTACTTCTCGCCGGCCTGTCGCGACTCGGCGGCGACGACCTCGACAACGGCCTCGCGTGCGCCGGCGGCACCGACGGAACTCTCGAGCCCGAGATCACTGACGGCAAGTACCTCGAGCGGCTTGGACTTGGCGGCCATGATCCCCTTGAAGGACGCGTAGCGCGGCTCGACGACGCCCGCGGTGACCGTGACGAGGGCCGGCAGCGGCGCCGTGACCTCGTCGTAGCCGGCCTCGGTCTGGCGGCTCACCTTCACGGTCGAGTCCTCGATCGCGACGGCCTTCGCGAAGGTGATCGACGGCAGGCCGAGCAGCTCGGCGAGCTGGACCGGCAGCGTGCCGGTGTAGCCGTCGGACGACTCGGTCGCCGCGAGCACGAGGTCGAAACTCTCGCGGCGGACGACGGCGGCAAGCACCTTCGCGGTCGTCAACGCGTCGCTGCCGCGCAGCGCGTCATCCGAGACGATGACGGCCCTGGTGGCGCCCATCGCGAGCGCGTTGCGTAGTCCCGCCACGTCGCTCGCCGAACCCATTGACACGACGCTCACGTCGCCGCCCCCCGCCCGGTCAACCAATTGCAGGGCCATCTCCACGCCGTAGGTGTCAGCCTCGTCGAGGATGAGTTTGCCCGAACGGTTCAGGTTGTTCGACGCGTCAAAGGACTGCGGAGCGGCCGGATCGGGTATCTGCTTCACGCAGACGACGATGTTCACGACGAATAATCTAGGTCATGACCAGCGAGGCCTGGTTAGGACCGTCGCCCAAGAATAGCGAGCGCCGCGTCGGGCCGGTCGGTGATGACGCTCGTCACGCCGAGCTTACCCATCCTCACCAAGTCCTCGGATTCGTTGACCGTCCAGACGCTCATCTCGAGTGCGAGCGCCGTCGCCAGGTGTTGGGTCTCTTCGTCAACTAAGCGCAAGTGCGGGTTCACCGCGTTAAAGTCCAGGCGGGCCGCCTCACGTAGCGCCGCGGCGAGCGCGACGTTCGAGACCAGCCAGGCGACGCGAAGCTGTGTTGCGTAGGCGCGCATCTGCGCACAAGTGCGCAGATCGAAGCACGAGACACTCGTCGTCGTCGAGCCGACGTCGCGCACGCAGTCGATCACCTGACGCGCGAAGACGCCGGTGTCGTCGTAGGTCGGCTCGCGCGGGCTCTTCTGGTTCTTGATCTCCACGTTCACGCTCACCGGGCGTAGCACGTCGAGGGCGTCTTCGAGGCTCGGCACGTGGCTCGGCAGGGCGTCGGCGTGCAGGTGGGCGACGATTCCCCCATCGAATGTAGGGTCGTGGTAGACGACGAGGGCGCCCTCGAGGGTACGACGCACGTCGAGTTCGACCCCGTCCACGCCGAGTTCGATGGCCGCCCGAAAGGCCGCGAGGGTGTTCTCCGGTTCCTCGTCGTGCGCCCCACGGTGCGCAAAGACCTGGGTCACGCGCTCAGTCTGGTTGCGGTCAAGTTTCCCCAGGATGAACTCTCGGGCCGCCGACCGTTGGGAATGTCAGCGATCTCCCGAACCAACCGACGAAGGACCGCGCTCCGAAGCGCTGTCGCACGTACCGGTTCCGTATGCACCCGACGACTCGCCAGCACGCTGCTCTTAGTCGTCAGCTTGACTACCAGCGCGAGCTCTACAACGCCGCACTCGAAGAGCGCATCGGCGCGTGGAAGTGGGAGCAACGCCGCGTCACCTACGTCGACCAGTCCCGAACCCTGACTGGACTCGCTGACGTGCGCCCCGAGGTCGTCGCTTCGGGGGTGACGCTGTGCCGAGGAACCTTGAAGCGACTCGACCGGGCATTCTCCGGCTTCTACTTGCGGGTGAAGCGAGGCACCGCGCCGGGCTTTCCCCGGTTCAAGTCGGCGCAACGCTTCACGTCGCTCATGTGGGAAGACCACAGTGGTTGGAAGTTGGGGCCAGAAAATCGTCGCCTCCATCTCCTGGGAATCGGCCACGTGAAGGTTACCTACCACCGACCCCTCGCCGGTACTCCGAAGGCGATCTCGGTGAAGCGCGAGGGCAGGAAGTGGTGGCTCAGCGTGCGCTGCGTCGACGTGCCGGCGGAACCCCTACCTCCGAACGGTCGCGAAGTCGGCCTCGACCTAGGGATTGCGAACCTTCTCGCAACGAGTGACGGCGAGTTGATTGAGGGCTTACAATTCGGCGCTCGAGCGAAGCGACAGCTCGCCGTCGCCCAGCAGCAGCTAGCCCTGAAGCATCCGGGCTCCAAGCGCCGGGCCGCTCAGGCGGAGCGGGTCGCGGCAATACATCGGAAAGTCGCGAATCAGCGACGTAACGCCGCTCACCAGCTCAGCCGACGGCTGGTGAACGACTACGACCTCATCGTGTACGAAAAACTCTCGATCAAGACAATGGTGCGCACGCCTCGGGCAGAGCTCGATCACGAGCGTCCCGGCGCGTTTCTTCGCAATGGCGCCGCCGCGAAGGCCGGTCTCAACCGTTCTATCCACGACGCGGGGTGGGCCACCCTGACATCACTGCTCTCGTACAAGGCTGAAAGCGCCGGTCGGACAGTCGTGATGGTCAGTCCCCACTACACCAGCCAGACGTGCGCCGAGTGCGGCCACGTCGCGCCGGGAAACCGCTTCAACCAAGCGGTGTTTCGATGTCGGTCATGTGGGCACGAGGCCCACGCCGACGTGAACGCCGCACGCAACATCTTGCGGGCCGGTAGAGCCCGGCGGGCGTTAGCCCGCGCCGGCTGAAACTAGCCACTACCCTCAGTCTCGCACGTGACCAGGGATTACCAGTCCCGCGAGACGTTAAATACCCCAGATCGCCCTTGTTTTTCGACCCCGATTTCACTAGGATTTTCTTTCCACGCACGTGATTTTCCTGACCAGTCACGTGCGCCCCCAAAGTAAAAGGAATTTGCATGTCGTTGATCTGGAACCGCACCCACGCGTGGGACGACGCGGAGTGGCGATCGGTGGCCGCGTGCCGCGATACTGAGCCAGAACTGTTCTTCCCGGTCGGCACGACCGGCATGGCGACTGACCAGATCGAGTCGGCGAAGCGTGTCTGTGACCACTGTGACGCCCAGAAGGCCTGTCTCGAGTTCGCCCTGGCGACCAACCAGGAGTCCGGCGTCTGGGGCGGCACCACCGAGGACGAGCGTCGCAAGCTGCGCAAGCAGTGGCTGGCCGCCCGCCGTCGCGCCGCCAACGCCAGCTAGAGCCGAGCGCTCACCGGCACCGTAACGCGGACCAGCGTGCCCCCGCCCTCGTCGAGCGGCACCGACTCCATCTCGATCTCCCCGTAGAGCTGCGCGCGGATAAGGTCGCGTACGATCGAGAGCCCGAGGCTGGTCGGCACCTCCAGGGAGAAGTCCTCACCGAGCCCGCGGCCGTTGTCGCGGATCTCCGCGACGGCCTGATCACCGTCGAGATAGAGATTGAGCGTCACGACGCCGACGTGATCGTGGTCGACCCCGCCGAACTCGGTGAAGGCGTGCTCGACCGCGTTCGTGAGCAGCTCAGCGAGCGCGACCGCGAGCGGCGTCGCAAGGTCCGTCGGCAAGACGCCGAGTTCGCCGTTCACGACGATCTCGACGGGGTGCAGCGCGAGCACCGTGTCCTCAACCAGTAGAACGAGCGATCGCACGATCTCGTCGAAAACGACCTCCTCACCCGGCTCGCGCGAGAGGACCTCGTGCACGACGGCGATCGAGCGCACGCGGCGCTCGGCCTCGCGCAACGCGGTCCTCGTCTCAGCCTGCTCGCTGCGGCGGGCCTGGAGCCGAAGGAGCGAGGAGATCGTCTGGAGGTTGTTCTTCACGCGGTGGTGGACCTCGCGCACGGCCGCCTCCTTGTTGAGCAGCACACGATTGAGCTGTCGAAGGTCCGAGACGTCGCGCACGAGGGTCAGGACCCCCGTGACCTGCTGGTCCTCGATGAGCGGCACGCCGTGGACGAGGATCGCGACGTCGTGTCCCGAGTCGATCTCCTCGAGCGCGGGGATCGCGAAGTCGAGTGAGCGATCGATGGCTCGCGCCTTCAGGCCGAGCTCGTCAAAGGTCAGGCCGTCGGCCGCGGCGTAGACGCCGAGACGGTGGAGCGCGTTCACCGCGTTCGGCGTCGCGAACTCGATCCGGCCGAGTGCGTCCACGAGGATGACGCCGTCGCCCACTCGGGGCAACCCTGGGCCGGCGACACTGTCCTCGCGGAACGGAAACGTCGCCCCGGCGACCATGTCGCAGAGCCGCACGAAGATCGAAAGATACGACTGCTCATACAAGGAGGCGGCCCCGCGAAGGGGCCCCTGCAGTCGCACCATCGCGGCGACGACGTCCCCGCTGGAGCGCACTGGGACGCACCACACCGGCACCGGCTCCGCCACGGTCTCGAGGTTGAGTTCGCCGATGACCCGCGTTCCGCTCTCGAGGGCCTCGTCAACGAGCGCCCAGCGTGTCGCCGGTTGGATCGAACCCACGAGGTCGTCGTTGATGAGCGTCGTTCGGTTGTTCGGGCGCATCTGACCCAGCACGACGAAGCCGGCCCCATCCTCACCGTCCGCGCGAGCCATGAGCAGGAGGTCGGAGAAGGCGAGGTCGGCAAGCAAGGACCACGAGGCGATGAGGCGAAGGAGGTGGTCGACCGCGGACTCGTCGAGCTTGGTGTGGGTCGCCGCGAGCTCGGCGAGGGTCGCCACTACTTGGCCCGCAAGGGGATCATCTCGCGTTGGCGCTTCGTGTAGGAAGCGAGCTCGTTGACGCCACGCGCCTCGAGCATCGTCGCGAGGTCTTCGACGCGATCGGCGACACGCACGTTGTGATGCGCGTCCGACGCCGTCGTGAAGGTCACTCCACGTTGCACCAGTCGATCGAGAAAGCCCTCGGCGGGGTACTGCTCACCCACGGGCTTGTTCCAGCCCGCCGAGGAGCACTCCATCGAGACGTCCACTCGCACGGCCGACTCGGTCATCGCGTCCCAGAACTCCCCGGGACTGCTCGCGTAGAACCCGGCGACCTTGATGAGGTCGGGGTGCGCCAGCACGTCGACAGCGTTCGAAGAGCAGAGATCGTCGATCGCGATCGAGTAGTCACGCCAGGACTGGTCAACGTCGCGCAGACGCCACTGGGCGAGGTCGACCTCGCTCTCGTAGTCATCAAGGTGCCAGGTGTCGAGCCAGTGGACCGAGCCGATGAGGACGTCGAAGGGGTACTGCGCGAAGAGCTCGGAGACGACGTCCATTCGGCCCTGGTAGTAGTCGACCTCGAGGCCGATCTTGACCGGCAACCCTTCGTCCTGAGCGCGTTGGGCGAGGCTGACGTACTCCTCGAGCGAGTTGCGCGCGTGGAACGCCCAGTACTCGGCCATCGCGGCGCTCGTCGGCTCCGAACCGAAGCGCAACCAGAACGGTCCGACGAGGGCGGCGACGTCGACGAAGCGGTGCGAGTGCTCGGTGAGGGCGATCTCAGTGACGCCCGCTCGCTGGGCGCGCTCGCAGTAGTCGGCGATCTGGTCGAGTTGGAACGAGACCGAGGACTCCGAGTGCG
Organism: uncultured Acidimicrobiaceae bacterium; assembly: GCA_963823815.1. Lineage (GTDB taxonomy): Bacteria > Actinomycetota > Acidimicrobiia > Acidimicrobiales > RAAP-2 > RAAP-2. The sequence goes on along the minus strand of CAWGMU010000002.1, from coordinate 336,715 downwards.
GCCAGAGGTGCAGGTGGTAATCCAGCACGGCGAACTACGCCGCGCCGAAGCCCACGACGCGTTCGCTGGCTGGCGTGCCGAGTTCGACGTAGGCGATGCGACGGGCCGGCACGCCCACACGCCGACCCTTGCGATCGGTGAGCCAGAGCACCGTTTCGCCCGTCAGCGCCTCTTCGATTTCCTTCATCACCTTGTCGCGGTCGGCGTCATCGGGAAGTTCGACGTCGATCTCCTTCATCGACTGCACGATGCCAATTCGAATCTCCATGACGCCTCTCTACCACGCTTGCGGAACGCTCCTATGTTACGGCGATGGGCCAAGATAGACGCCGTGAACGACGAAACCGTCTCTGAACGAGCCCGGCGCTGGGCCGCCACCATGGGCGGCTACGAGGGCGCCAGTGAGGACGTCACGGTCGCCCACCGCGACTCGAGCGGCGACCGTTGACGCTACTCCCCGAGCACCGTCGACCTTCGCCGGATCCCTCGTCGAACGCGAGGAGCAGCTCGACGCGCTGCTCGCGCCCGGTGCCACCCGCAGCCACGCGGGTGGCCATCGCGCCCGAGAGGAAGAGCCCGACGAGTTTCGTACGTGCTTCGAGCGCGACCGGGACCGGATCCTGCACTCGAGCGCGTTCCGGCGCCTCGCCGGCAAGACCCAGGTCTTCATCTTCCCCGACGACCACATGCGCACCCGGCTCACCCACGCCCTCGAGGTGGCCCAGGTCGCCACCGGCATCGCGCGACCTCTCGGACTGAACGTCGCCCTCACCGAAGCGATCGCTCTCGGCCACGACTGCGGTCACGGGCCGGGTGGTCACGCGAGCGAGGAGGCCCTCGACCCCTTCGTCGAGGGCGGCTTCGACCACGCCACCTGGGGCGCGGACGTCTCACTGCTACCGCTCAATCTGTGCGTCGAGACGCTCGACGGCATCCGCAACCACTCGTGGTCGCGCCCCGCGCCGTCGACCCCCGAGGGGGAGGTGGTCTCGTGGGCCGATCGCGTCGCCTACGTCTGCCACGACTTCGAGGACGCGGTATCCGCCGGCGTCGTCGACGAGGGAGAACTCCCCGCACTCGTGCGCGAACGCTGCGGCGTGCGCCGTCGCGAGCAGCTCGGCGCCTTCATCACCGCGGTCATCAAGACGGTGCGCTCGAGCGGCGTCGTGGGCATGGACGCGCGTCTCGCCGAAGCGCTCGCCGCCTTTCGCGCCTTCAACTACGAGACGATCTACCTCCGGGGGGCGTCGCGTCAGCAGGCCTCGTCGGTCGTGGGCATGCTGCGCGCGCTCGTCGAGTTCTACGGCGCGCACCCCGAGCTGATCCCCGACGTCGCCGCCCGGGGCGAGACCACTGTCGACGCGCCGGCGCTGCGTGACGCCGTCGGCTACGTCGCGGGCATGACCGACCGCTACGCGTGCCGCAGCGCCGTCACACTCCTGGACTGGCCCATCGACCTCCTGCCCAACGGCGTCGACCGCTAGGGCCGGGTCGCCTGCATCAGGTCGAAGCGCATCGGCGGACCGCCGCGCATCCACTCGAGACGTATTTCCGTCGTGCGCACCGCGACGCGCTCGTGCGGGAGGATCCAGAAGCGATTGGCGCGCACGGCGCCTTCGACCGCCGCGGCGACCTCGCTGGCCTCGATGCCGGCACTCACCGCCTGACTCGCGAGCTCGCGGATGAAGGTCGCCGTCGGGTCGTCCTTGAAGTTCGCGAGATCCTTTGGCATGTTGCGCTCTGACTCGTGGATGCGCGTGCGCACGAACCCGGGACACAACACGGAGACACCGACGTTGGCGCCCGAGAGCGCCAGTTCCTGAAAGAGCGACTCGGAGAGCCCGACGACGGCGAACTTTGCCGCGCAGTAGGGGCCCATTCCCGGACCGCCGGCGAGACCAGCCAGCGAGGCGGTGTTCACCACGTGGCCCTCGTTCTGCTCCAAGAACAGTGGGACGAAGGCGTTGAGGCCGTAGATCACGCCGAAGAGGTCGACGTCGAGGACCCATCGCCAGACGTCACTGGGCGTACCGATCGCTGGACCCGACGCGACGCCGGCGTTGTTGAAGACGACGTGCGCGGCGCCAAACTCGGCGAGGGCCGCCTCGCGAAGCGCGGTCACGTCTTCTTCGTTGGTCACGTCCGTGACGACGCCGATGGCCCTGGCGCCGTCACTGACCAGGCCACTCACCGCCGCGTGTAGAGGATCCTCTTCGATGTCGCCGAGCACCAGGTTCACCCCGGCGCCAGCAAATCGTTTCGCGGTGGCGAGCCCGATGCCGCTCGCCCCGCCGGTGATGACCGCCGTCTTTCCCTCGAGCTCCATGGACCCTCCCCCGACCTAGACCAGCTTGAGTTCCTGACGATAGACCCGCGACGGCCCTTGCTGAGTCACGCGTGCCGCGAGCTCGACGAAGGCGCGCGCCGCTTCACTCTCGGGATTGGTCACCACGACCGGCTCACCCTCGTCACCACCGCGACGCAATGCCGGCTCGAGAGGGATCTGGGCGAGCAGCGTGACGCCGAGCTCGCGCGCCAGTCGCTCGCCGCCACCGGCGCCGAAGATCTCGTAGCGCTGGCCGTCGTCGCCGGTGAACCAGCTCATGTTCTCGATCACGCCCCGCACCGCCAGCTTGAGCTTTCGCGCGGCGTAGGCGGAGCGTTGGGCCACGCGTTGGGCGGCCGCCTGTGGGGTCGTGACGACGTACATCTCGACCCTCGGCAGGATCTCCGAGAGCGTGAGCGCCACGTCACCCGTGCCCGGCGGCATGTCGATTAAGAGGAAGTCCGGCTCGTCCCACCACGCCTCGGTGACGAGCTGTTCGATCGCCTTATGCAACATCGGTCCGCGCCAGATGACCGGTTGGGCGTCGTCAACGAAGTAGCCCATCGAGAGACAGCGCACGCCGTGGACGAGGGTCGGGATCACGGTATCGCCGAGGACGATGGGATCGTTGGTCGCGCCGAGCATCTTGGGCAGCGAGAAGCCGTAGACGTCGGCGTCGAGCACGCCGACCGAATGCCCGGCCTGCGCGAGGGCGATCGCCAGGTTCACCGTCACCGAGGACTTGCCGACGCCTCCCTTGCCCGAAGAGATCCCGAGCACCCGGGTCTTCGAGAGACGGTCGAGGAAGCGCGGTGCCTCGCTCTGGCCGTGCTCGCCGGGGGCCGTCATCGCTCCGCGCAGGAAGTTGCGAAGGGCGAGCCGCTCCTCATCGTCCATGGTGCGTACGCGGACCTCGGCACCCGGGGCCCGCTCGAGCACGGCCGCGCGCAGGCTCTCCAAGTGGGGCCAGTTGGCGACCGGCAGGACCAGTTCGACGGTGGTCGTCGGGCCCTCGCGGAGAACCTCGCCGAGGAACCCCAATTCGGCCAGGGTCCGCACGAGTTGAGGTTCGCGGATCGCCGCGAGATCGTCGCGGAGGTGGGAATCGGCTGTCACGTGGGTCCTTTAGGCGCCCCCCGAGGTTACCGGCGTTCATTGCGGCGACACCCGTAAACTTTTGATCGTGACCATGTCAAGCGAGAACGAGCTCGACCCGGCCCTCTTCGCCGCCACGATCACCAGCCTCACGCACACCTTTGGCGACGGCACGCGTCGCAAGGTCTACTTCTACCTTCGGGAGAACCCCGGCGCGACGGCCACCGAGCTCGCGACCCACTGCGAGGTGCACGCGAACGTTGTGCGCCACCACCTCGAGCGCTTGACCGAGGGCGGCTACGTCACCTACGACAACGTTCGTCGCACGACCGTCGGCCGACCGGCCAAGGGCTACCGCGTCCTCGACGAGTCGGTCGTGATGGAAGGCTCACTGCGTCGCGACGCACTACTCGTGGCCCTGCTCGAGATGGCACTCGAGCGCCTCGGCCCGGACGCTTCGGAGACAATGGCGCACGACGTCGGCGTCGAGTATGGCCGAACGCTCACCGAGTCGGTTGGCGCGAACGACTGCGCCCGATCGGTGAAGGACGCGATGGTCTCGGTCGCCGGACTGCTCACCGCCCACGGCTTCAACGCGCACGTGGAGTTGTCCGACTCCTCGAGCTCGGTCGTCTCGGACAACTGCCCCTTTGGCTCGGCGGCGCTGCACCACCCGGTCCTTTGCGCCGTCGATCGCGGTCTCATCACCGGCATGCTCGAGGCACTCGGCGCGGAACGAACAACCGTCACGCTCACCTCGAAGGCGCTCGGCGACGACGCCTGCCGCGTGACCGCTTGACCTGACACGGCCTCTCCACAGCCGCCCGACTCAACCCTCGGTACGCTGAGGCGGTGGAGCCACGGTTCGAGGCCAACCGGGCCAACTGGGACGAGCGCGTCGGCGTGCACACGCGCTCCGAGTTCTACGACGTCGAGGGTTGGTTCCGTGACGCACCGGGACCACGTCAGCGCGAGCGCGACGCCCTCGGCGACGTCGATGGCGCGACACTCGAACACCTGCAGTGCCACTTCGGCATGGACACGCTGCAGTGGGCGCGCGCCGGCGCGTTCGTCACGGGCGTCGACTTCTCGCCACCAGCCATCGAGACGGCGACCGCACTCGCACAACGCGCGGGACTGAGCGAGCGCGCTCGATTCGTCTGCGCCAACGTCTACGACGCGGTCGCCGCCCTCGAGGGCGAACGGTTCGACGTCGTCTACGTCAGCCTCGGAGCCCTCTGCTGGCTGCCCGACGTCGCCGAATGGGGCCGGGTCGTCGCCGCCCTGCTCGCACCCGGTGGCCGGCTCTACCTCCACGACGTCCACCCCTTCACCTTCAGCTTCGATGACGACGGTGAGCGAGTGATCTACGGCTACTTCGAAGAGCCGGACAGCCCTTTCGCCGCTGACGAGAACACGACCTACACCGACGGCGGACTGCTCTCCTCGACGAGGACCTACGAGTGGAACCACGCGCTCGGTGAGATCGTCACCGCAGTCCTCGCACCGGGGCTCGTGCTCGACGCCCTCACCGAGCACGATTGGACCGTCTACCGCGCCTTCCCCTGGCTCGAGGAGGTGACACCGGGCAACTTCACGGTCCCGAGTGGACGTCCTCGGATCCCACTCACCTTCACGCTGCTCGCGCACTCGCCTCGCTAGGGACCAACAGCCAACACGGCTGGCAGTACCATCGGCGGATGACCGGGGCCGCCAACGAACTCGCGACGCGCCTCTGGCCGGGACGCGTGGCGCGCGTTGAGGCTCTCCCGGGTGGCATCACGAACGCGAACTTCATGGTCGATCTCGGCGACGAACTCGTCGTCGTTCGACTCGCCGGTGAGAACACTGACCTGCTCGGCATCGACCGCGACCACGAAGCCGAGGCCAACGAGCTCGCGCACTCGATCGGCGTTGCGCCCGCGTTGCTGCAGCGTTCCCCCTCCGAGGGCTGGATGGTGACGCGGTTCTTAGTGGCTCGTCCGATCCCGCCGGAGGAGCTCGCGCGCGAGCCGATGCTCGGCGAACTCGCGACGACGCTGCGAAGCGTGCACCGCGCCGGGACGATCGGTGCCAAGTTCAATCCATTCCGGATCGTCCGCGGCTATCACCAGATCGCTCGGACCTACGGCGTCGAGGAACCCTTCGACTACCCGGCGGCGATCTCGGTGCTTGACGTGATCGAAGCCGCGCGGCCGTTCGCTCCTCGGTGCTTCTGCCACAACGACCTATTGAACGCCAACTTCCTCTACGACGAGCGGATCCGGATCCTCGACTGGGAGTACGCCGGCATGGGTGATCCCTTTTTCGACCTGGCCAACTTCTCGGTCAACCACGAGCTGGCGCCTGACGCCGACGAAGCCCTCCTCGAGGGATACTTCGGCGTCTGCGACGACGCCGCACTCGCCCTGCTCGCGCTCATGAAGACGGTCTCGGAACTGCGCGAGTCCATGTGGGGTGTCGTCCAGATGGCCGTCTCGTCACTCGAAGTCGACTTCACCGCGTACGCGAAAGAGCGAAGCGCCCGTTTCGAGACGCTCGTCGCGGCGCTCGACCTCGAGGCGACGGCCCGCGCGGCCGAGGGGTTCGCGTCCTAGGAACGGACTCTCGAGTTGGTCGGGTCAAAGAGCGGCTCGGTCGCGACCGTGGCGCCGACCGAACGACCGAAGACGAGTACCTCGACGCGGACGCCGCTGTTGGCGAACTCGGCGGGCACGTAGGCGTAGGCAATCGACGAGCCGATGCTGTAGCCGAAGCCCCCGCTCGTCACCCGCCCGAGCGTCGTGCCCTCGACACGCACCGGTTCGGAGCCGAGCGCGACGGCTCGGGGATCGTCGAGCACGAGTCCGACGAGTCGGCGCGTCGGCTCACCGAGCGCGACGAGCGCGTCGCGACCCGTGAACTCCCCCTTGTCCATGCGCACGGCAAAGCCGAGCCCGGCCTCGAACGGTGTGTCGATGGTCGTGATGTCGCTGCCCCACACTCGATAGCCCTTTTCCAGACGCAGCGAGTCGATCGCCTTGTACCCGCCAGCGATCATTCCCGTGGGCGCGCCCGCCACCATGAGGGTGTCCCAACACGAGAGCGCGTATTCGCTGGGGCAGTAGATCTCCCAGCCGAGTTCGCCGACAAAGGTGACCCGCTGGGCGAGGCAGGGTGCCGCGCCGACGTTGAGCTCGCGTGCGCGCATGTACGCGAAGGCGTCGTTCGAGCAGTCGGTCTCGGTGACCGACTGGAGAATCTCGCGCGCGAGCGGACCCCAGAGGGCGAAGCACGCGAACTGGGACGTGACGTCCTCGACGGTGACGCGCTCGCCGGGCGTGAGCTGGGACAGGATCCACGCGCGGTCGTGGTTGCCGAAGGCCGTGCCGGTGACGAGACGGAAGCGCTCCTCGCCGAGGCGCGTCACCGTGAGGTCGCACTCGATCCCGCCGCGCGGGTTCAGCAACTGCGTGTAGGTGAGCGTCCCGACGGCGCGCGCCACGCGGTTGGCGCACAGTCGCTCGAGGAACTCGGCGGCGTCCGCGCCGCGCACCTCGAGCTTGGAAAACGACGTCTCGTCGAACAGGGCGGCGCGGTCGCGGCACGCAAGGTGCTCGGCTCCGATCGCCGGCGACCAGAGTTGGCCGGCCCAGCCGTCGGGACGCAACGTCTCGTCACCGCTCCCGCGGTTCGACTCGAACCAGTTCACTCGCTCCCAGCCGCCCTTCTCCCCGAAAGCGGCTCCGAGGTCGCGTAGGCGCTCGTAGGCCGGCGGCACGCGGAGGGGCCGACCGGCTTCGCGCTCGTGCCCGGGGTACTTCACGTCGTAGTACGTGGCGTACACCTCGTAGGTGCGCTTGAGCGCGTACTCCCGGCTCCGGTACTGCGGTCCAAATCGCCGTGAGTCCATCTCCCAGGTGTCGAGCCCGGGTTGGCCCGAGACGATCCACTCGGCGACGAGCTGGCCCATCCCCCCCGAGCCGGCGATCCCGTGGGCGCAGAACCCGGCCGCCACCCAGAAACCGTCGACGTCGCTCGGCCCGAGGATGAACTCGCCGTCGGGGGTGAAGGCCTCGGGTCCGTTGATGAGCTTCACGATCTCGGCGTTGGCGAGCACCGGCACGCGCAGACTCGCCGCCTCGTAGAGGTCAGCGAAGCGCTCCCAGTCCTCGGTGAGGAGCTGATTGTTGAAGTCGCTTGAGATGCCGCCGAGTCCCCAGGGCGCGGGGTTGCGCTCGTAGCCGCCCGCGACGAGCCCGCCGCTCTCGCCGCGGAAGTAGACGAGGAGGGACGGGTCGCGCATGGTCGGCATGTCGCGCGGGAGCCCCGCGTCCTTCGTGATCACGTACTGGTGGGCCATCGGGATGACCGGCACGTTTACGCCGGCGAGGCGCCCGATCTCGTGGGCGTAGATGCCCCCAGCGTTCACCACCACCTCGCACTCGATCGGCCCCCGGCTCGTCTCGACACCCGTGACGCGCCCCGCCTCGATGTTGACCGCGGTCACCCGAGTGTCGTTGAGTATTGTCGCGCCGCGCTGGCGCGCCCCTTTGGCGAGCGCCAGGGTGAGCTGGCTCGGGTCGACGAAGCCGTCGGTCGGCAAAAACGCTGCGCCGAAGACGCCGTCGGACGTCATGACCGGGAACCGCGACTGCGCCTCGTCGGCCGAGATCAGATGGAACGGGAGTCCGAAGGTCTCCGCCCAGTCGGCCTGGCGCTGAAGCTCTTCCATCCGCTCCTTCGAGGACGCGAGGCGGAGCGAACCAACCTCGCGCCAGCCGGTCTCGAGATCGACCTCCTCGCCCAAGCTCCGGTACAGATCGACGGAGTTCATCATCATCCTCGTCAAGCTCAGTGAACCGCGCAGCTGGCCGACCAGACCGGCCGAGTGGAACGTCGAGCCACTCGTGAGTTGCGAGCGCTCGACGAGTACCGCGTCGTCGCAGCCAAGACGCGCGAGCCAGTACAGAATCGAGCAGCCCCCGATGCCGCCACCGATGACGACGACGCGGGCGCGCTCGGGCACCGGTGATGTGTTCACGTTGGTCGACACCGAGAGGGTCCTTCGAACTGATCAAAGAGGGCAACGCGCGCCCGTTATCCGACCGAGAGTACCCCGTCGCATTGAGGTGGCGCACCGATTCGCGGCTCGCGAGCGCGGTGCGAGGGCGCGCGTTGTTCCGCTATGTGGTTATTGACATTCAATAGGGCCGTGGCTAACTTAACTGCGACGGCCACGCTCACAGTGCGTGCGTCCGTTTGTGGGGGGATATTTTCGGTAGGGGCACGGCGGGCCAGTGGCGTTGCGACGAGAACGTCGACGCGGCGGGGCGAATCCTTTCGATTCGACGTTCCATGTCGCGCAACCGTGACACTCGGATGCGGCGCGAGCCGCCGACCCGGCCAGCGATCAAGTCGATTGCGCAATCAGCAGGGGGAGAGAGTTCATGGAAGCAGACGGTTCAGCCGGATCGATGTCCTCGGACATAAAGGACCTGGAGTCCTTCGGCTACAAACAGGAGCTGCACCGCACGCTGGGGCTCTTTAGCTCCTTCGCGGCGGCGTTCAGCTACATCTCGCCGTCGACGGGTATCTTCACCCTTTTCTCTTTGGGACTGATCACCATCGGTGGCGTGTTCATCTGGTCCTGGCCGATTGTGGCCCTCGGTCAGATCATCGTGGCCCTGAACTTCGCCGAGGTCTCCAGCCACTACCCGGTCGCAGGATCGGTCTTCCAGTGGACGAAGTACTTGGCCGGACGGCCGTACGCCTGGTTCACGGGATGGATCTACATCTTCGCGGGCATACTCACCGTCACCGCGGTCGTCGTCACCATCCCGCTCACGGTGTTGCCGGCGCTCGACAACATGGGCTGGCACGTGGACGCCGGCGCCCTGCACGACCAGATCTGGGTGGCCGCGATCGTGCTGGTGATCATCACGGTGCTCAACATCTTCAGCATCAAGCTGGTTGCGACGATCAACAACACGGGAGTCATCTTCGAGATCGTCGGCATGGTGGTCTTCGCGATCGTCATGCTCATCGTCCACCACCGCCAGTCGATCTCGATCGTCACGAACAGCGGCGGGATCCACGTGACGCTCCCCCTGTTCTTCGCCGCGATGTTCATGAGTCTCTTCGTCATCTACGGCTTCGACACCGCCTCGACGCTCGCCGAGGAGACCAACGACCCGCGCCGGCGCGCGCCCCAAGCGGTGCTCATGTCGGTCGCCGGGGCCTTCGTGATCGGCGCGATCTTCCTCATCGCGATGCTGATGGCGATCCCGGACCTGGGCACGGCCATCAAGGACGGTTGGGGACCCGCGCAGATCATCGACGCCAACTTCGATAAGTTCTGGGCGACCGTCTACCTCTTGGTCGTGACCGCCGCCATCTTCGTGTGCTGCATGGCGATCATGGCGGCGACCGTGCGACTGTGCTTCGGCATGGCCCGCGACAACCGGCTGCCGGCCTCACGTCACCTGGCGAAGGTCCACCCGCAGCTGCGCACGCCGATCTGGTCCTGCATCACCATCGCCGTCGTCGCCGCCATCCCGATGCTGAAGTACGCCGGGGCGGGCATCGTGGCGATTGCCGCGACCGCCATGATCTACCTCTCGTACTTCCTCGGCAACGGCGCCATCATGTACGCGAGGACCAAAGGCTGGCCCAAGGTGGAGTCGCCCTTCAAACTCGGTCGATGGGGCATGATCGTCAACGTGTTGGCTCTGGCGTGGGGCGGCGGAATGCTGATCAACTTCGCGTGGCCGAGGGCCGCGAGCAACCCCGAGCCCATTCAGACGGGCGGGCTGCTTAGCTTGGGCATGAACTGGCTCAACAAGATCCCGATCCTCTACACGGTGCTCGCCTTCGTGCTCATCATCGGCAGCATCTACTACTTCGCCGCGGGGAAGTACCACGGCTCGCCCGTGATGGTGCCCGCGGAGACCGGTCCGCTCACGATCCCACCGGAGTCGATGCCGCCCGAGGAGACCGTCGGGATGTAGGCCCTCGGGGCGGCGTTGCCGCTACGAGGTGGGAAGACCGAGTCGGGCGAGAAACGGACGCGCCACGGCCAGTTGGCCCGCTGAAGGACTGAGCGTGAGGAAGACCTCGAACTGGCTCTTCGCGAGCCCCACGTTGCCCGGCGTCGAGTCGGCGACGATGGCGTAGTAGAGGCGCGGCGCGGGATTGCGCGGGGCGTCCGCGATCGCCTTGCGCAGGTCCTTCTCCCCGAGGGTCACGAGGGTGGGGTCGGTCGCCGAGCTGCCCGCGGAGAACTCCAGCCAGCCGGTCTCGGTGAGGGCGGGCACGTTTTTCGGACGGAGCGCGAGCACCTGCTGGTACGCGCTGAGGGCGGCGTCGACGTTGCGATCGGCGACGTCGGCCTGCGCCTCGGTGAGGAGCTGGGTCACCTGCTGGGACGTGCCGAGTGAGACGTTACCGGTGATGGAGTTCCCGGGCTGTCGCGGCGTGATCTCCGCTATCAGCAGCACGATGATCGCGGTCGCGACGAGCCCGAGTCCCGCGACGAGCAGCCAGAGGCGCCGACGTCGCGCCGGGCGCCCACCCGTGCCGAGTGACGCGAGCTCCTCCTTCGCCGCCTCGAGGGCGATCAGCTCGCGCGACTCGATCAACGCCGCGGTGATCGCCGGGAGCTCGCCCGCCGCCAACTCCCGTTGCGCGTCCGCGATGGAGGCCTCGCGCAGGGTGATCTCGTCAAGGATCTGCTGCTCGCTGCGTCTCATCGTCGCCTCGTCAGTCGTAGGGCGCTCGCCACGAGCAGTATGACACCGAGCAGCGGCACGAGCCACAATAAGACGCCGAGCCCCGATGACGGTGGACTGAGCAGGATCGAGGTGCCGTAGACCGACTCGAGCGAGGTCAAGATTCTGTCGTCGGACTGGCCCTCGTGGACCTTGGTCGCGATCTCGTGGCGCACGGCAATCGCCGAGGTGGCGTTGCTCACCGCGACCGAGAGGTCGTCACACGACGGGCACCGCACCAGCGTCTCGAGGTGGTCGATGCGCGCCAGGTCATTCGAGCCGCTCGGGCGCAGCACCACGGCGAACACGGTGACGACGGCGAACGCCACGCACCAGAGCCCGAAGGAGCGAGCGATACTCACGACTTCACCCGCGCGACCACGTCCTCGAGCTGGCGCACGCTCACCGGCCCGATCAGCGTCGCCTCAACCACGCCCCTCGCGTTCATCGACGAAGGTCGTGGGCGGCGACGTGACGCCGAAGCGATTGGCGATGACCCCGCCGGGGTCGACGACCGACGGATAGAGCGAGCCGTAGAACGCGGAGAACTGGCGTCGCCGCCGCGAGCGTGTCGTCGAAGACGACCCCGACCACGGCGACCCCGCGGTGGCGCACCTGCCACGCGAAGGTGGAGAGATTCGGTGCCTCGGTCTTGCACGGTCCGCACCACGAAGCCCAGAAGTTCACCACCACGACCTCGCCGCGATCACGACGTCAGATTGAACGTGCCGCCACCGAGCTTCGTCCCCGACAGCCCCGGCGCGGGCTTACCGAGCAGGGGGCTCTCGCGTGAGCGTCGCGTTGGTCACCGGGTGGCGTGTCGCGAGGAAGAGCGAGAGCGCCACCACCACCGCGAGCGTCGCGAGCGCCGTGATCATCACCGTTCGCCTCACGGAGTCACCTCGTCGCCGTAGCGCCGTCGCACGAACGAAAGGGCGGCGCCGAGGCCGATCATCAGCCCGCCGAGCCAGAGCCACGCGAGCAGCGGCTCGACGGTGACACCGAGTACCACCGAGCCTTCGGGAAGGTCGCTCTCCACTTGGGCGCCCGACGTCGAGCCACTGCCACCGACTGCGTCGAAGGTGACGTAGACGTCGCGCGTGAGGTTCGAGTCGATCGCCGGCGTCCCGACCGTCGTGCCACGCGAGCCGTTGTAGGTGGTGACGGCGGGTCGCAGTTGATGGCCGTCGACGCTCACGTCGCAGCTGCGTCGCGCTCTTCAACGCGTCCCTCACGTTCTGGAATCCTGGAAGCTCACCACTGGCCGTCGACGACGGTGCTCTGTCCGGTCGCCAGCGTCACCTCGGCGCGGTCGAGTACGTCGTCGAGGTGACGATGCCGAGCGCGAGGATCACGACGCCGAGATGCACGACCATCCCGCCGGTCGACGGGGCGCGCACGGCGCTGCGCCACGAGCCGTGTCGTATCGCCGACACCAGCGCGCCTCGGAGCGTGCGCAACGCGGCGCCCGCCGCGAGGACGCCGAGAAAGACCGCCACGATCTCGGCGGGTCGTCGCACGCCCGCCGCGAGGAGCGCCGCGACCGCGGCGAGCGCCACCCAGGCGCTCACGCGCACCCGCGACCAGAGGACCGCGGCGTCCGCGTTGCGCCAACCCATGAGCGGCGCGACGGCCATGAGAGCGAGCAAGACCACGCTCACTGGCGCGGCTACCGAGGCGAAGTACGGCGTCCCGACAGTGACCTGGGTGCCGTTGACGGCCTGATAGAGCAGGGGAAAGACGGTACCGAGCAGCACCACGATCGCGAAGCCCACGAAGAGGATGTTGTTCATCGACAAAGAGGCCCTCGCGCGACAACGGGTGCTCGACGCCGACCGGCGCGCGCAGCTGATCGCCGCGCCACGCGAGCAGTCCCGCCCCGAGAGCGACGACGACGAAGAACAGGCCGATGAGCAACGGACCGAGCGTGCTCGAGGAGAAGGCGTGCACGCTCACGAGCACCCCCGAGCGCGTGAAGAACGTGCCGAGGATCGTGAGGGCGAAGGTCGCGATCGCGAGCGAGAGGTTCCAGACGCGGAAGAGTCCGCGCCGATCTTGGACGATGACCGAATGGATATAGGCGGTCGCCGTGAGCCACGGCAACAACGCGGCGTTCTCGACGGGATCCCACCCCCAAAAGCCGCCCCAGCCGAGGACCTGGTAGCTCCACCACGCGCCGAGCACGATGCCGAGCGAGAGCGAACCCCAGGCGAGCACCGTCCAGCGGCGCTGCTCGAGCGGCCAGCGTTCTTGGACTCGGCCGGTGATGAGCATCGCGATCGCGAAGGCGAAGGGAACGCTCATCCCAACGAAGCCGAGGTAGAGCAGGGGCGGGTGCACCGCGACGAGTGGATTGTCCTGCAACAGCGCGTTGGGTCCGGCGCCCTGTTGAATCGCGGCGGCGCTATGGATGAAGGGGTCGGCCGGACCCATCATCAAGAACGTGAAGAAGGCGCCGATCGCGAGCAGCACGATGGCCGCCCAGCCGACGACCGGATTGTCGCGCTCGCGCCGGTAGTAGAGGATGACGGCGAGCGTGAGCGCGCTCTGGAGGAGCACCCAGAGCATCAGTGAGCCCTCGAGGGCCGACCACAGTCCGGTGATCGAATAGAGCAGCGGCGTGAACGTCGCGTTGTTCTCCGCGACGTAGGCGAGCCCGAAGTTGTGGGTCACGAGCGCGAACTCCATGACGCCAATGGCGGCGAGGATTCCCGCGAGGGCGAGTCCCGCCCACCACCGCGACGCGCGAGGGCCGATGCGCGCGCAAGGCGAGTGCCTGCTCGGCGATGCCGCCGACGGCACCAATGAAACACAGGTACAAGGCGGCCCGGCCGAGCCAGGTCAAGGTCATCGAACCGTCCCGTTGGGGGCTTTCACGCGCTTGGGGTGCGCGGCGATGTAGGCCGCCGTGTGCTTCACGAGAATCTGCGTGCCGTCGAAGCGGTCCGACGTCGCGCTCGTGAAGTGTCCAACGACGACGACCGGTATGTTCGGCCTGGAAGAGCTGGGGCGGTGAGCCGTGCGCGTCGACGAAGACCTCCTTGCTGTCTCCCCCGGTGATCCAGAACGACGCACCGGAGGCCGTGCGCTCGATCGTGTGGGGCTTCACGACGCCCTCGAGGCGGAAGGTCTGCGTGCCGAGCTTGGCGCGGGCGCTCAGCGCCTGGTCGACGGTCTCGAAGTAGTTCAGCGAGTGCAGCAGCCCCTGGCTGAGCAGCGCGAGTACGGCGAGGACGAGGACGACCAGCACGCCTATGGTGCGCCGACGCGCGCGGCGTCGAGTCGGCGGCGCGGGAACGGGAGTTAGGTCAAGATCGTCAGCGTCGAGCACGACGTCCTCGCCACCAGATTGACAGCGCGTAGAGCGCTAACCCCCCAAAGGCGAAGGCGTAGCCCGCCGCGACGTAGCCCATCAGTGGACGCCCTCGCGGCGGCGAAGAAGCAGGGCTTCGTCAAGGGTGGCCCGGTAGCGCTGAGTCGCGCAGCACTTCGAGTCGGTAGCGCGCGCGGAGCAACCAGAAGAACAGCAGCGTGAAGGCGAAGAAGCTGATGAGCAGGGTCCAGGCCATGATGCCGTGGATCAGGAGCTGGCGGTTGGCGTCGAACACGGTCGCGCCCTGGTGGAGGGTCTTCCACCATTCGACCGAGAAGTGGATGATGGGCACGTTGATCGCCGCGAGCAGCGCGAAGACGGCGCTGCGCTTCGCGCGCAGTTCGGGGTCGTCGTTCGCTCGGCGAAGCGCGAGGTAAGCGAGGGCAAAGACGCCGAGGATCGCCGTCGAGGTGAGGCGCGCGTCCCAGGCCCACCACACGCCCCAGGTGGGCCGTCCCCAGATCGACCCGGTGATGAGGGTGAGCAGGATGAAGACGGTCGCCACCTCCATGGCGCAGTGGGCGACCCGGTCCATGACGTCCGAGCGCGTCCGTCGCCAGAGGTAGAGCGCGCTGGCGATGGTCGCCGTGCCGAAGGACACGTACAGCGCAACCCAGGCGACGGCCGGGTGCACGTACACCAGACGGGCGAGATTGCCCTGGATCTTGTCGGGCGGGGTGACCCAGAGACCGAGCCAGAACGTGAGCGCGAGCAAGAGGAGCGTGACGGGTCCGAGTAGTCGTTGGGCCAGCTGCTTCGTCATGATTCCTCCAGAACACCGTAAAGGAGAACGCCCACCGCAAGGTAGACGGCCAGAGCGACGAGGGAAATCACCCACCACTGCCAGAGCGCCCCGCCGTGCAGCGCCGCCACGAAGGAGCGCTCACCCGCAATGAGCAGCGGCGCGAAGGCCGGTAGCGACAGCACCGGCAAGAGCGTCGCCGGTCCCTGGCCACCACCACTCAACGCGCCG
Source organism: uncultured Acidimicrobiaceae bacterium (assembly GCA_963823815.1). Lineage (GTDB taxonomy): Bacteria > Actinomycetota > Acidimicrobiia > Acidimicrobiales > RAAP-2 > RAAP-2. The sequence continues at coordinate 321,200 of CAWGMU010000002.1, read as the reverse complement.
TAGAGGGTCCCGGCCGCGGCCAGCGCGCCGAGGGTCACGACGACGCTCGGCGCGGCTTCGAGCGTGCCGACGAGCGCGGTGTGCAGCACGAGCACCGCGCCCGCGAGCAACACCGCTCCCGTGATCCAGAGTTCCACGGCGAGAGCCAGCGCCTTGCCGAGGAAGACCCCCGCGGGATCGAGCCCGAGCGTCGCGACCGACGTTCGCGTGCCGACGGCACCCTCGATCACCTGGCTCCGGTTGATCATGAGGAGCGCGACGAGGAGCATGACGAGATAGAACAGCCCCGGCCCCGCGCTCGAGCGACCGGCGTGCGCCGGACCAAGCGCGAGCCCGCTCAAGACGAGCGCCATCGCGCCAAAGGGGAGCACCTGCCACAGCAGCACACGGCTGTGGCGCTCGATCCGCAGGTCCTTGCCCGCGACGAGCAGCGCCGTGCGAATCACGGTTCGCTACCGAGCACGAGGCCGCCAGCCATAGTGAGGGTCCGAGGGTTCAGCCGCTCGGTGCGCAGTGCGTCGTGCGCGCTCACGACGACGGTCGCTCCCGACTCCACGACGTCGCCGATCAAGTGCGTCGAAGAACGCGCGTCCGTCGAGATCGAGCGTGGCGTAGGGCTCATCGAGCAACCACGTCTCGGGCCGACGAAGCAGCAGCCACGCGAGGCCGAGCCGTCGTCGCTGGCCCGCGCTCAACTGCTTGGCCGGTGTGTTCGAGCGTCGCCGAGAGTCCGACGCGCTCGAGAATGTTCCCGATCTCACCGATCGGACGCTCGAGCGCCTTCGCCGCGTAGGTGAGGTTCTCGGTCGCGCTGAGGTCGTCATAGAACGCTCCCTCGTGGCCGAGCCAACCGGTGCGACGCCGGAGCTCGCGAAGGTCGCCGGTTCTCAGATCGACCCCGCTCACGACGCCGGTGCCGCTCGAGAGCGAAACCAGCCCGCCGAGGAGGCGCAACAGGCTCGTCTTGCCAGCGCCGTTCGCGCCGGTGACGACGGTCAGTGTGCCGGCGTCCAACTCGAGGTCGACGCCGCTTAGGAGAGGAAACCCTCCGATCAGGACGACCGCGTCGTGGAGTTCGACCGACGGCGATGGACTACTCATCGCGTCGGGTTAGTGCTGCAGTGCTTTGACGTCGGCCTCGACCATCATCTCGATCAAGGCGTAGAAATCGGTCTCGCACTTCCAGTTGAGCACGCTCGTCGCCTTGCTCGGGTCGCCGACCAACAGGTCGACCTCGGCCGGACGGAGAAACGCCTGGTCGATCGTCACGTACTCCTCGTGATTCAGCCCAACGCACTGGAAGGCCACCTCGCAGAGCTCGCGCACCGAGTGCGTCTTGCCGGTGGCGATCACGAAGTCGTCAGGTTCATCGCGCTGAAGCATCAGCCACATCGCGCGCACGTAGTCGGCCGCGAAGCCCCAGTCGCGCTGCGCCTCCAGGTTCCCGAGGCGTAGCTCAGTGTCGAGACCGGCCTTGATTCGCGCCACGCCGTGGGTGACCTTGCGCGTCACGAACTCGATGCCCCTCCGGGGCGACTCGTGGTTAAAGAGGATGCCGCTCGAGGCGTGCAGGTGGTAGCTCTCGCGGTAGTTGACGGTGATCCAGTGGCCGTAGACCTTGGCGACGCCGTAGGGGCTGCGCGGGTAGAACGTCGTGTGCTCGTTCTGGGGCACGGTGCGCACCTTGCCGAACATCTCCGAGGAGCTCGCCTGGTAGAAGCGGATCCCCGGATCGACGATGCGAATCGCGTCCAGCATGCGCGTCACGCCGAGCGCCGTCGCCTCACCGGTCAGGACCGGCTGGGCCCACGAAGCCTGGACGAAGCTCTGCGCGGCGAGGTTGTAGACCTCGCTCGGGCGAAAGTCGCGCAAGACGTTGATCAGCGAGACCTCGTCCATCAGGTCGCCCGAGACGAGGGTCAGATGCTCTTGGATGTGGCTGATCCGCTCGATGTTCACGGTGGAACTGCGCCGCATGAGGCCGATCACCTCGTAACCCTCGGCGAGCAGCAACTCCGCGAGATACGAGCCGTCCTGGCCGGTTATGCCCGTAATGAGCGCGCGTTTGGCCAACGAACTTCCTCCACAGCAGGGGCACTGACGGTGGGTCACTACCGAAGACGACTCTACTACTGGGTTCGCGACGGCCTTCGCGCCTAGCCTTGCCGCGTGGCCCGCCTCGCCGTCGTGAGCTTTCGCCTCGGCGGCGCGGATGGCGTGAGCGTCGAAGCGGCCAAGTGGGTCGACGCCCTTCAACACCTCGGCAACGAGGTCACGACGATCGCCGGCGAGGGCGACGCCGACGTCATCATCGCGGGTCTCGCCGCACGAGCCGAGAACCCTGCGAACCGCGACGACGTCGAGAAGGCGCTCGCTGACGCTGACCTCGTCGTCGTCGAGAACGTCGCGTCGCTCCCCCTCAACGTCGCGGCGCGCGACGTGCTCTACGACGTCCTGATTGACCGCCCAGCGCTCTTTCGTCATCACGACCTCCCGTGGCAGCGCGCCGAGTTCGCGGACGTTGACGGTCCCCGGGACTGGCCGACCTGGCGCCACGTCACGATTAACGACCGCTCGCGACTCGAGCTCGCGGCGCGCGGGATCCAGGCAGTGACCTTGCGCAACCGCTTCGACTGCGATCCGCCCGTGGGCCGCCGTGCGCGCCACGCGACGAGCCCTCGGCATCGGGGATCAGCCGCTCGCCCTCATGCCGTCGCGCGCCATCGCGCGAAAGAATGTGGCGGGAGCGGTCGACGCTGGCGGCGGCGCTTGACGCGACGCTCTGGGTGTTCGGCCCGGCCGAGGACGGCTACGGTGCAACGCTCGAACGACTCGTCGCCTCGTCGCGCGCTCCGGTCATCCACGGCCCGCCCGAGGGCGCGAGCGTCGCGGACGCCTACGCCGCCGCTGACCTCGTCGTCGTTCCGTCGACGTGGGAGGGCTTCGGCAATCCGGTGCTCGAGTCGGTCACGCACCGACGCCCCCTCGCGGTTCACCCTTATCCCGTGTTGAGCGAGATCCGCGCCTACGGCTTTCGCTTCTTCGATCTCGACGACGTCGCTGGCGTGCAAGGCTTCCTCGCGGCACCCGATGGCGAACTGCTCACGGACAATCTCGCCATCGCTCGTGAGCACTTCAACCTCGCCGACCTACCAGCACAACTGGCCACCATCCTTGAGCCGTGGGGGTTCAATTAGGGACAACTAGGCTTTCGCTGATGGTTCTTAACGACGAGCGATCCCCCCAGACCGACCGCCTCCCCCAAAACGAACGACGTGACCAGTTGCTGCTCGTGGCGCGACGGATCTTTGCGGAGAAGGGCTTCCAAGCGACGACGATGGACGACATCGCGAAGGAAGCGGGCTTCACCAAGCCGATCCTGTATCAGTACTTCGAGTCCAAGACCGAGCTCTACCGCGAGATCGTCAACCAGACGGCGACCAAGCTGCTCTCGTCGCTGCGCCAGGCCGTCGCCGAGGTCGAGTCGCCGCGCGCGAAGATCGAGGTGGCCTTTCGCGTCTACTTCGAGATGGTCGTCAGCGAGACCGACGCCTTCCGAATTCTCTTCATCCACTCGCACGAAGGTGAGACGAGGGGCGACCTACGAAACGTCGAACTCGGTCTCGTCTCGTTCCTCGAGCCACTCATCGCCGTGCGCATCAAACCCGACCACCGTCGACAACTCGCGGCCGGCGTCGTCGGCATCGCCGAGGGCGCCGCGACGGCGTGGCTGATCCAGCAAGAGGGCAAGGGCTGGCCGACGCCGACGCCCGGCGTCGCTGAGCGGCTCGCGGCGCGCAGCGCCACCCTCGCCTGGGGCGGGCTGCGCACCGTCCAGCTCGACTAGTTAGAAGGTTTCACTCGCGACGAGCGTGGTGAAGACCTGCGCCATCTCCCAGAGTTGGCGAGCGCACGCGTCATAGGTCGCCTGATCGGCGCCGGCCGGGTCCACCACGTCGAAGAACTCCATGGGCTCGAGCGCGGCCACGTAGTGCAGCTGGTCCAAGAAGGGCGCGTCGAGCGGCGCTTCACGAAGAAACTGCTGTAACGAAACCGACTTCGTCGCACCGAGAGTGAAGTTCGCTCGCACGAAGCGGACGTGGTCGGCTTCGCTCGCCAGTATCGCGTCGGCCCAGCGGACGTCGTCGTCGGTCAACTGGTGGCTACGGTGTGTCGAGTAGTTTCGCTCGCCGAGCTCGTCGATGGCGAGCAACGCGTCACGAGTACGGGGGCTGACAGCGCTGCCCTCGAGGACGTGGGTCCCGGCCGTGCGAACCCGCCAGTCAAGCCCGTTGGCTTCAGCCAACCCACTCAACATGTAGCCGAGCATCACCGAGCGCGCCACGTTGCCGGTGCACAGCGTGACCAAATGGAGGGTCGGGGGCGTCGGCGTCAGCGCGTCCTCAACGGATCTGGACTCCCGAGATCGATCGTGCGATGATGAGCCGTTGGATCTCGCTCGTGCCCTCGAAGATCGTGTAGATCTTCGAGTCGCGGTGCCAGCGCTCGACGGGGTAGTCCCGGACGTAGCCGTAGCCGCCGAGAATCTGGATGGCCTCCTCGGTGACGTGGACGGCGGCCTCGCCAGCGAAGAGCTTCGACATCGAGCCCTCCCCGCTCACGAAGGGCTGGCGCGTCGCCGCCATCCACGCCGCTCGCCACACCAACAACCGTGCCGCGTCGACACTCATCTTCATGTTGGCGAGTTTGAAGGCGATGGCCTGGTTCTCGATAATGGCGCGGCCGAACTGCTTGCGCTCCTTCGCGTAGTCGAGCGCGTACTCATAGGCGGCGCGGGCGATCCCGAGCGCCTGGGCGCCGACCGCCGGACGCGTCGCCTCGAAGGTCGCCATGGCCGCCTGACTCGAGGCGCGCTTGCCCTCGCGCACTTGGGCGAGCTTCTCGTCGAGCTTCTCCTTTCCGCCGAGCAGGCAGCGGCCCGGCACTCGGCAGTTCTCGAGGACGACTTCGGCGGTGTGGCTGGCCCGGATGCCCATCTTCTTGAACTTCTGGCCCATGCGCAGCCCGGGCGTCCCCTCGGGCACGATGAAGGACGCCTGGCCGCGGCTGCCGAGCTTCGGGTCCACTGAGGCGACGATCACGTGGACGTGGGCGATGCCGCCGTTGGTGATCCAGGTCTTCGTTCCGTTGAGGACCCACTCGTCGCTCGCTTGGTCGTAGATCGCCCGCGTGCGCAGCGACGAGACGTCGCTGCCCGCGTCGGGCTCAGAGACCCCGAACGCGGCGATCTTGATGTCGTCGGGCGTGCCGAAGCAGCGCGGCACCCACTCGAGTTGCTGTTCGGGCGTGCCGTTCGAGACGATCGCCGCGACCCCGAGCGTGGTGCCCATGAGCGACATGCAGAGCCCCGCGTCACCCCAGGCCAGCTCCTCCATGGCGATCATCATGGAGAGACCCGTCGGATCCTTGATCGCGTTCATCAAGAAGTCGAGGCCGTAGACGCCGAGCTTCGCCGCCTCTTGGATGAAGGGCCAGGGCGTCTCCTCGCGCTCATCCCACTCGGCGGCGATGGGCCGCATGTACTCCTCGGCGAAGCCGTGCAACCAGTCGCGCAGCGTCACCTGGTCCTCGTTCAGTGCCATCGAAAAGTCGCTCATCGCCGCCTCAGGGAATCGAATAGTTACTTGCTGGTAACCAAACGTACCGTAGGAAGCGGGCACACACAGCGAACGACCGCCGCCCTTGAGGGCGGCGGTCGTTCGCTACATCGAGTTCGTTAGTTCAAAACGACGCGCTTGGCGAGCGGTCCACGGTCGCCGGGTTCGATGTCGAACTCGACGGACTGACCCTCGACCAGCGTCTTACGCCCGTCACCTTGAATCTCCGAGTAGTGAACAAAGACGTCGGGCTGGCCTTCGACAGCGATGAATCCCCAACCTTTTTCGTCGTTGAACCACTTGACGGTTCCTGCAGCCACAGTGGGCCTCCTTATTGCGTTTACGTCCGGTATTCCGGTTTTGGGAGGGAACCACTACGGCAACCTCAGGTCCAACGCTACTTGGTCGAGGGTTACGGGGACAAGAGGGTCGTGAATCAGCATCCCTCAGATGGACCCAGGACGACCGGCAGAGCGGAACCGCTCAAAATGACTGGGTGGAGGCTCTGCGGTGGCGACGAACCACGTAGGGCCCGCGGTACCTACTGGCTCGCCCGCCGGTTCGCGGGTAACCGAGGGGCGTCCCGTCCCGTTGGGTAATGAAGAAACGGGTCACTCGGCTCGGAGCACTAAGGCAGGCGACGTCTGAGCTGCGCTGCGGCCCGGGAGAGCGGCCACCAGGTTGGCGAAGACGAGCGAACCCACTCCTACGAGGGCGACCGACACGACCGGCACGGTCGGATCCGGCACCGCGTTGATGCTCCGGGCGAATAGCGTCCACAGCTCGCGGCCAACGACGACCCCGAGCGGAATCCCGAGAATCGCCCCGATGCCCGCCGTCACTGAAGCCTGCCAGGCGATCGCCGCCGTGAGCTGACGGCGCGTGAAGCCCAGAGTTTTCAGCAGGGCGAGATCGCGTCGACGTCGTCTCACGGACGACGCCAGGGTCAAGCCAAGGGCCAGCATCGCTCCGACAGCCAGACCCAACGCCAAGATAATCGGCGTCGAACCGACGCTGCGGTAGTGGCGGCCCGGCGCACGCGGACCAACCGCGTGTTGACCGGCGTCCGAGATAGACCAAACCCTGACGGGAGAGCAGCATGGACTAAGGGCGGCGAATCAGCGTACCCGAATCCCCGTCTTCCACGATCCAGCCCCGCAGGACCAACTCGTCGCGTAGCCGATCGGCGTCGGTCCAGTTCTTCGCCGCCCGCGCCGCGTCGCGTTCGAGGACGAGCTTCTCGCTGACCTCGTCGATGACGTGTGAGGTGGCGATGAGCGGCAAGCCCAGTGCGCCAAAGAGGGAATCGATCGACAGCGCGAGGCGCCGCGCGGCGACCGCGTGACCCTCGTCGCCCAGGGTGTTGGCCGCGCTCACCGCCTCGAAGAGCGCCGCCACGGCGAGCGGCGTGTTGAGGTCGTCGTTCATGAGCGACACCACCCGCTCGTAGAGCTCGAGCGAAGCGTCCTCCCACGCGCGCGACGCCGCGACTTCGAAGCTCTCACCGGCGAGCAGCGGCAGTTCGAATCGGCGAGCCAGGGCGTCGAGCCGATCGAGCGCGCGCTCGGCGTCGGCGATCGTCTCTGGGGTCACCTCGAGCGGGGATCGGTAGTGCGCACGAAGCACCAACAGCCGATAGGCGCGCGGATCCGTCCTCGCGAGCAGATCGGTGAGCGAGGTGAAGTTGTGCAGCGACTTGCTCATCTTCTCGCCGTTCGCGGTCACCATGCCGTGGTGAGACCAGTGTCGCGCGAAGGCCTTGTGCGCGGCAACCGCCTGAGCGCGCTCATTCTCGTGGTGCGGGAACTGGAGGTCGAAGCCCCCCGTGTGGAGGTCGAAGTCCTCGCCCAAGAGATCAAAGGCCATCACCACGCACTCGGTGTGCCAGCCCGGACGACCGGCGCCGAAGGGCGCGGGCCAGCTCGGCTCATCGGGCTTGGCGTTCTTCCACAGCGCGAAGTCAAGCGGCGAACGCTTCTCTTCGTTGACCTCGACCCGAGCCCCCACGCGCAGGCTCTCGAGCGGCTGGCCCGCGAGAAGCCCGTAGTCGGGGACGCTCGAGACGTCGAAGTAGACCCCGTCGCTCGTGCGATAGGCGACGTCGCGCTCGAGGAACGACCCGATGAGCTCGACCATCTCGTCGACGTAGTTCGTCGCGTGAGGGCTGTCGTCGGGTCGGGCGACGCCGAGCTGGTCCATCGCCTCGAACCACGCGCGCTCAAACTCCTCGGCGATCTCGGACTCGCTCGTCGCGCGCAGACGGGCGCGCTCGATGATCTTGTCGTCGACGTCGGTGATGTTGCTCACGTAGTGGACCTGCAGCCCCTGGAACGTGTACCAGCGACGCGCGACGTCCCAGACGAGCGTGAATCGTCCGTGGCCGAGATGCGGCACGTTGTAGACCGTTGGGCCGCAGACGTACATCGAGAGACGCCCCGGCGAGCGCAGCGTGAGGTCGCGCACCTCGCCGCGAACGGTGTCGAAGAGCCGAATCACTGTTCTAAACTACGCCAACCATGCCTGACGCCACGACCCCTTTTCACCTTCGGTGCCCGAGAAGCCCACGCTGGACGGCCTCGAAGCGACGTGGATGGCGCGCTGGGACGAGGAGTCAATCTACCGCTTCGACCACAACGCCACGCGCTCGAGTGTCTACTAGCATCGACACGCCCCCACCGACCGTGTCCGGGAGCTGCACATCGGCCACGTCTTCAGCTACACCCAGGGCGACGTCGTCGCGCGATTCTGGCGCATGCGGGGCAAGGATGTCTTCTACCCGGTGGGCTGGGACGACAACGGACTGCCGACCGAGCGGCGCGTCGAGAACTTCTATGGCGTGCGCTGTGATCCGTCGCTGCCCTACGATCCCGCCTACGCGGCCGCCAGAGAAGTCCGCCTCGACGAAGATCGCGATCTCGCGGCGAAACTTCGTCGAGCTCTGCGCAGGTGCTCACGGCGCTCGACGAGCAGGCCTTTGAGCAACTCTGGCGCTACCTGGGACTCAGCGTCGACTGGAGCCTACGAGTACTCGACGATCTCCAAGGAAGCCCAAGGCATCACCCAGCGCGCGTTCCTCGCGATGCTCGAGCGCGGCGAGGTCTACTCGAGCGAGGCGCCCACGCTCTGGGACATCGACTTTCGCACCGCCGTGTCCCAGGCCGAGCTCGAGGACCGTGAACGGCCGGGCACCTATCACCGAATCGCCTTCGCGCGACGCGACGGCAAGGGTCACGTCGAGATCGAGACGACGCGCCCCGAGATGCTCGCGAGCTGCGTCGCGCTCGTGGCGCACCCCGAGGACCCGCGCTACGCGCCGCTCTTCTCGACGAACGTTGTCACGCCCCTCTTCGGCGTCGAGGTTCCCATCCTCGCTCACGAGCTGGCTGATCCCGACAAGGGCACGGGCATCGCCATGATCTGCACCTTCGGTGACACGACCGACGTCACGTGGTGGCGCGAGCTGGACCTGCCCACACGCGCGCTCATCGGACGCGACGGTCGGTTCCTCCCGGCCGACTTCGCTCCGACGCGTTCGCCGTCGCTCGACCCCGACTGGCGCGAGCGCGGCCTACGCCAAGCTCGAGGGCGCGACCGTCGCTCAGGCGCGTGCCACGATCGTCGAGGAGCTGCACGCGGCGCGGCGCGCTCGTTGGCACGCCTCGCGACATCACCCACCCCGTCAAGTTCTACGAGCGCGGCGAGCGTCCCCTCGAGATCGTCACCTCACGCCAGTGGTTCGTGCGGACGCTTGATCGTCGCGACGAACTGCTGCGCCGGGGCGAGGAGCTCCGCTGGCACCCGGACTACATGAGGCACCGCTACCGCTCGTGGGTCGAGGGTCTCAACCTCGACTGGAACATCTCGCGTCAACGCTTCTTCGGTGTGCCGTTTCCTGCTGTGGTACCCCGTCGACGAATAGGGCGAGGTCGACTTCGATCGCCCCCTCCTGCCTAGTGACGAGCGCCTGCCCGTCGACCCCTCGAGCCACGTGCCCGAGGGCTACCGCGAGGACCAGCGCAGCCAGCCGGGTGGCTTTGTCGGCGACCCTGACGTCATGGACACGTGGGCCACGAGCTCGCTCTCGCCCGAGATCGCCGGACGGTGGGGCACCGATCTCTTCGAGCGCGTCTTCCCGATGGACGTGCGTCTCCAGGCGCACGACATCATCCGCACGTGGCTCTTCTCGACGGTCGTACGCAGTCACTTCGAGTACGACGCACTGCCCTTCAGGAACGCGCTGATCTCGGGCTGCATCCTCGATCCCAACCGCAAGAAGATGAGCAAGTCCATCGGCAACGCCGTGACGCCGATGCCGCTGTCGAGCGCTACGGCGCCGACGCGCATCCGCTACTGGGCGGCGCGGGGCGACCGGGCGCCGACACCGCCTTCGATGAGGCCCAGATGAAGATCGGTCGGCGCCTCTCGGATCAAGATCCTCAACGCCTCCAAGTTCGTGCTCGGCGTCTCGGCGACGAGGCCCTCGGACCCGAGGACGTCACGACCGATTCGACCTCGACCTCCTCGCGCTGCTGGTCGACCTCATCGGCGAGGCGACGACTGCCTTCGAGGGGTACGACTACGCGCGCGCGCTCGAGCGCACCGAGGCTTCTTCTGGTCGTTCTGCGACAACTACCTCGAACTGGTGAAGACCCGCGCGTACGGCGAAGGCGACGACGCCGCGACGAGATCGGCGCGCGCGACCCTCACCCTCACCCTGTCGGTACTCCAGCGCCTCTTGGCGCCCTTCATGCCCTTCGTGACCGAAGAGGTCTGGCGCTGGTGGCACGACACGCTCCGTGCACGCTCGCCCCGTGGCCGACACTGAGCGAGCTGCCGGACTCGTTGGCGTCGAGCCGCCGGCTCGATCTACCAGCCGGCGTGTGACGTGCTCGAGGCCATCCGTCGCGAGAAGAGCTCGGCCAAGGTCTCCCAGCGCGCGGCGGTCACGCTCGGTCATCGTGCGTGCCCGGCCGAATTCGGGGCGGCGGTTCGCGCTAGCGCGATCGACCTCGTCGCCGCGGGCAACGTGGGCGAGCTCCTCATCGAGCCGCGCGAGCGAGGTCAACGTCGCGGTGACCCTCGAGGACCGCTAGACGAGTACCTCGTCGGAGGTCGGCGTCGCGCACCGTGACCGAGTCACTCGTCACCTCGTAGAAGGCGAACTGGTCCCAGGCCCGGGCGAGTGACCGCGCGTCGTCGCGATGTCACGCCCACGAGAGCGACGCCCGCTTCGTCGGGCCAGCGCACCCAGCTCGTCGTGGCCGATCGCGTCGGTGAAGTCGATCCCGCGACGTGCGACGGAACGAACAGTTGACTACGACGCGCGTCGTTCTCCGCCGTCTGTCAGCGGCATCGCAATAGGGATTGTCGGACGTGACGACCCTGAAGAGGACCGAGCTCGGCTCGCCGCCTCGCGAGCATCGAGCCACTCACCGTCTACTTCCACCGAGTTCGGTGGGCGGTACCTGGTAGCTCGCGACGAGCTCGGCCGTGAGTTCGGGGCGTGCGCGCGCGACCGATTCGGCGAAGGCGACCGCTGCGCGCGTCGTCGCCGACGTGCGCGGACTCGCCGTAGATGTCGAAAGCGTGTTGGGTGAAGGGCAGTTCGACGTAGTAGATCGGAGCGAAGGCGATCGCGCCGAACCGCTCGACGAAGTCGCGCGCCACGTTGCACCTCGACCAGCGTGTCATTCACCCCTTGCACGACGAAGAACGGCGGCGCCTCGGGCGTGATGCGCTCGAAGGGCGACATCGCCGATAGAGGGCTTCGTTGCCCTCGTAGGGCACCTGCACGACTCGGTGTCTCGAGCAGGCTGCGTAGGCCTCGCCCGAGCCCGCGCCACTGCGCCTCGTCACCGGTCATCTCCAGCACGCCGTAAAACGACATGCGCGCCGCGCACCGACCAGTCGGTGACGTCGGTCACCTCCGTCGGGCGCCACGTCGCGTCGTTCAGTGCTCAGCGCGAGCAGCGCCGCGAGCTGCCCGCCCGCCGAGCCGCCGGCGACGACGACGCGGCTCGGGGTCACCGCCGTAGTTCTCGATGTTCTTCTTCACCCAGCCGAGCGCCCGCGTCGACGTCCTCGATCTGCGCGGGCCACGGGGAAGCGGGGCCAAGCGGTAGTTGCTGCACGACGACCACCCAGCCACGCCGCACGAACTCGTGCAACATCGGTCGACCCTGCTCGCGCTTGTCGCCAATGGTCCAGGCCCGCCGTGGAGGTAGAGGATGACCGGCGCGTGCTTGGCGTCGTCGAGAGCCGCCAGACGTCCAGTCGGTGGCGCGCCAGCGGACCGTAGACGACGTTGCTTCATCAATTGCATGTCGCGCGGGTGAAGGGGTACCTGCAGCGCCGTGCGCCACCAGGCGCCGAAGACGTCCTCGCGCGGGCGCGGTACGCGCAGCGGACGAGTCGGCCGTCTCTTCCATCGCCCGACGAACGATCCCGCGCGACAGAAAGAGAATCACGATGAGGGCCAGGTTCTCCGCGACGACGACGATGGCCAAGGAAATCACGAGCGCGCTCAACCAACTCGTCGACGGCCAGCCCCACCACCAGAGCAGCGCCAACAGCGCACCCTCGAGCACGATCCCCTGGCCAGCCAACTCGCCCGCCGCCCATCCGACGGGGTAGGCGAGCGCCGCGAAGAGTCCGCGCCGACCCGGGCGAAGCGCCGTCGCCGCCGACACCACGAGGAAGGCACTCGCGAGCACGACGAAATAGGCCATCCCTCTATTCTGGCGGGTCGACGAGGAGCCCATCCTAGGATCGTCGGCGTGACCGACTGGCCCAGCCCGCTCGAGGAGCTGCGCGGGACCGTCGGCGTCTGGACGTTCGCCCTGGACGCGCTCCGCCCTGCCCAGAGCGCCGAGGCGGCCCGGGAATCGAGTCGCTCGGCTACGAGCCCTCTGGTTCGCCGAGGCCTGGGGTCGCGAGGCCTTCACGAACGCTGGCGTGCTGCTGTCGATGACGTCGTCACTGGTCGTCGCGACGGGCATCGCCAACATCTGGGGCCGCGACGCGGTGGCCTCAGCCAATGGCGCCAAGACCCTCGATGACTACTACGACAACCGTTTCGTGCTCGGCCTTGGCGTGAGCCACGAGCCCCTCGTCGACGCGTCTGCGAGGTCACGACTACGACACGCCACTCTCGGCGATGCGCGAGTACCTCCTCGCCATGGACCGCGCGCCGATGTTCGCGCAGGAGGGCGCAACCCGCGTGCCGCGCGTCCTCGCGGCGCTCGGACCAAAGATGCTCGAGCTCGCGGGTCACGTTGGCCGACGGCGCGCTGACGTACCTCGTGACGCCCGAGCACACGGCCGGCGCGCGAGCAAGTCTCGGCGACTCCTTTCTCGCGGTCGAACAGGCGGTCGTCCTCGGACAGAGCCGCGAGGAGTTCCTGCGGCGAGCGCACGAGCACCTCGAGATCTACACGGGACTCGAGAACTATCGCAACAGTTGGCGCCGGATGGGCTTCGGCGACGACGACTTCGTGCGTGGTGGCTCGGAGCGACTCTGCGACGCCTTCGTCGTGCACGGCGACGCCGAGGTGCGTGCTCGCGAGCGTGAACGCGCACCGACTCGCCGGGGCCGACCACGTCTGTCTCCAGGTGCTCGGCAGCGACGTCGGGAACGCGCCGCTCGCCGACTGGCGTGATCTGGCGCCGCTCGTGACGACGACCGCGCCGCGCTGACGTCGTGACCCCAGTGGGCGGACACAGTGTCCGTCTACCGGAAACCATGCCGTTTTCGATGCGCCATCGCACGCGACGGAGTAATTTCGCAGCATGGCCTTCTCCCCCCATGACTTTTCGACGCGCGAGCTGCTGATCGACGCCACGGCCCGTCGACTCTGGGAGGTCGACGAGAGCGAACTGCGAATCCTCGACATCTGTCAAGAGACCAACCTCAGCACCAGCGTCATCTACGGTCACTTCCGCTCGCGTCAGGGTCTTATCGACGCCGCCCTCTTGCACGTCTTCAAGGTGGTGACCGACGAGATCGTGGAAAACCTGCACGAAGTCGCGAACGGTCCGCATCCGGCTGGATCGTTCGTCGACACGCTCTATGAGATGCTGACCGACCCGGCCAAGGAACTGACGGTGACTCGGCAGCGCCGGATGTTCCTTCGCGTCTCGGCGACGTCGCTCTCGCGGCCGAGTATCCGGCCGGGATTCCTCAGCCTCTACGAGCAGTTCATGGTGCAGGTCGACGAGGTCTACGACGAGCTCGTCCGGCGTGGACTTCTGGACACCGAGCTGACCGGGCACCAGTGGGCGCTCTTCTTCGAGGGTCAGATGCTCAGCCGGGCCTTTCACGATCTCTCACTGAACTGGGACTCTCAGGAAGACTGGAACCGCGCCGCTCGGCGAATGTTCGCCTCGGCCAAGCCTGAGATCGCCTCTTGACGGACTAGCGGTCCGCCTGTCGCTCGATGGAGTTAGTGCTGGTCAGGGTCGATGATGACGATCGGTTCGGCGTGGGAGGAGCCGTGGATCGCGCGCACGAACAGCGCGACCATGGCCAGCCAGACGAGCTCGACGAAACCGATGCCGATCCAGCCGAAGGTGATGATGAGCAGCCCGAGTAAGAAGCCCTTCAGAATGCCGAAGTGGATCATGCTGGCGATCTCCATCGGGAACCAGGCGAAGAGCCAGCTCACGAGTGGGGCGACGATAACGGCGCCCGCGCGACGCTGCCACCCGAGATACGCACCGAGTACCGCCGTGACGGCGAAGCCACTCACGGTGACGCTGGCCGACGGCGCGACAATGTCGAGAAAGAGGATGACGGTCATCGCAATCGCCCAGAGAACCATCAGCACCGAGACGTTTCCTCTTGCTCGATCACGGAACTGAATGACCACACTCACGCAACCAACCTAGCGAACGACCGAACTCTTTGGTCAGGGGGCCACGATACGCTGGCGCAATGTCCAGCGGCGTGCTCGCGTTACTCGGTTCCGGAGAGACCGCTCCCGGGATGACGAAGGTCCACCGCGAGATCCTCGAGCCACTTCGCCCGCTGCGGGCAGTCAACCTCGACACCGCGTACGGCTTCCAGCTCAACGTACCTCAGATGAGCGAAAAGCTCGAGCAGTACTTCGCCTCGTCGTTGCTCGTCGACCTCGTCACGCTGCATTTTCCCTCATTCGCTCGCTCGACGGACCTCGCACGGACGCTCTTCAAGCGGCAGGTACGTGAGGCGAACTACGTGTTCGCCGGACCAGGCAGCCCCACTTACGCACTCGCGCAGTGGGCGCCACTTCACTTCGGCGACGACCTCCTCAGCGTGCTCGAGGGCGGGGGCACCCTTTGCTTTGCCTCGGCAGCGGCCCTTACTCTTGGCGCCTTCACAGCGCCCATTTACGAGATCTACAAGGTCGGCGATGAAACACCGCGATGGCGCGAGGGTCTAAACGTCCTCCAATCGTTCGGGCTGAACTGCGTTGTCATCCCCCACTTTGACAACGCCGAGGGTGGCAACTACGACACCCGGTACTGCTACCTAGGAGAGCCACGACTCCTCGAGCTGGAAGCGCAACTCCCCGAGAGCGTCGCGACGCTGGGCGTCGACGAGCACACTGCGGTCATCATCGACTTCGCCGACGAGTCGCTGCGCGTTCGTGGCCGCTCGAACGGGTACTGGCGTCTTAACGGCGAGACCCGAGTTCTAGAGAACGCTTCCGTTACGAAACTCGACGAACTGCGTTCGTTCAAACCAGTGCTAACACGCCATCAGCCAAGTGAGACGACCGCGTTGCTCAGAGGGCCAGTGAGGCTCGGAGAGGTGGCGGCCGCGGGGGGAAGCGAAGCGCTCGACGCGCTCGCGAGCCTGGTCCAGCTCGCCCAGACGGGTGGCGAGGGATTCGTCGATCCGGCTCCGTTCATCGACGGCATCATTCGCGCCCGCGTCCTCGCACGAGAGAATTCGCAGTATGAATTGGCGGACATGCTCCGTGGCGTCTTGACCGAGTCGGGCGTCGAAGTGCATGACGGCGCCGAAGGCACGACGTGGACGCTGAAGATTAACTCCTGACGCGAGAGACTGCGAAGCAAGCCAGCAAGTCGCCTCAATAAGCGTGATCCTCTGGACGACTAAGCCGTGCCTTACGCAAAGTCCGAGACAGAATCAGCACCCGACCCCCTTCAGCCGGAATCACCGTTCCACGAGTCACCAACGTCTCACCATTCGTCGAACTCTTGCGAAAGTCGTTTGGTGGCAACAATAAGGAAAAGCCCCCTCTTTCGAGGGGGCTCTTCCTATGTTAGGAGTGAAACTGGATGGTTAAGCGACTACGGAGTACGCCTTCTTGGCCGACTTGCCGTTGGCAAGGCGAATCGTGAAGACATGCGTTCCGTGGGCGCCAGCGGGCGTGCTCACGTGGACCCACAGCGTCTTGCCGTTGTCCTTGTAAACACGGGCCCTCGTGCCAGCCAGGTTGCTCGTGATCTTCGGCGCACCGAAGAACCCAGTACCCGTGATGGTCAACGTCACCGTCTTGCCAGCAACCGCGTGGCCATGTACTGCCGTCACGTGGAAGGGATGCTTCTTGGGCGGCGGCGGCGTGGCGGCAGGCTGAACGACCGCCGAAGTGGCCGTTCCACCGTCAAGGTTCGTCACTACCAAGCTCGCACCTGTCGCCTGAGCAACACCGAAGGTGCAACTCACGGTGATCGACGTCGCGGACGCAACCGTCGCCGCGGCGCAGGTGGCGTTCGCCGTCGCAGTTACCACTGCGCCCGCCGCGAAGCCCGTGCCGGTGATGGTGATGGCGTTGGTCGCGCTGGACAGTACTGGCGTTGGCGAGACCGCTGTAATCGTCGGGCCAGCGTCAATGACCAAACCGGCGGGGGCAACCGCAAGCGCTTTCGCGACGCCACCGTCGGGGTTGGTAACCGAGTAGCCATCAACGGTGTTGGCGTCAGGTGACGTAATCGCTACGGTCGCCGTGATCGTGGTCCCCAGGTTGTTGACCGCAGTCACCTTGGCCGTCACTGCGGCGTCTGCCGCAGCAGCCCCGTTGGTGAAGGCGGTAACCGTGGCGCCCGTCTGGAAGCCCGTGCCGTTAATGGTGATCGTCTGAGCTGTAGCACCAACGCCAACGCCGGACGTACCAGTCGCGTAGGTGACGGAACTCACCGTCGGCGACGGGTCAATGCCAAGTGCGATGGGCTGGGACAGTTCAGTGTCGCCGTAGGCGTTGATCGAGCCGACCTGCAGAAGGTCACCGTTGTCAGCCTGGACTGGCGACCCCGTGACGACGAAGTTCTCCGTCGTCGCGCTGACGAACTGGAAGGAGCCCTTCAAGTTTCCGGCTCCAACGAGTTTCACACCATTGACGAATGGCAAAACAGTCGAGCCACTCGTCGTGTTGGTGAACTCCGTGCCCGTGAGGGCCACAATCGTTCCAATGGCAGCACCAGTCGCAAGGGCGGGCGGTGCGGCCGACGTGACGGCAGGGCCGTCCGCCGTGAATGCATTCGCAAACACGCCTTCACTCCCAAGGACGCCACTGTGGTTCTCTACATTCGCAAAGTGCGGACCAGCGACCTCATCATTCGGGATGCCAATCGCACATGTCAACGATGTACCAGCGCTGTTCGCGATGCAAGGACCAGTGATCGTCGCAGCGGCGTCAGCAGTGTCGCCCGTACCGTAACCGGAAAGTTCCGGCGTCGAGTTTGGACTGAAGCCCTCACCGGTCAAAGCGATTGTCGTCGACGGAGCGCCAGCCAAGAGGGCCGTCCCCGTGGTCAGGCTTGATGCCGTGATCATCGGGGGAAGTTCTCCACCCATGGTGCCAAAACCCAACGCGTTTGCCGCATCGAAGCTAGCCAGGTTGCCTCCGGTGTTGGTGACTTCGAATCCGCAGAGGACGCTACCCGGCGCGGTTGTGGGAACGGACACCGTCAACGTGATAGTCGAGGCACTGGACACCGTTACCCCTGAAATGGTTGTGTCAGCAGAACAGTTGGCGTTGGAGCCCGCGTCGTAAGCAACCGTCGTTCCAGACTGGAAACCGCCACCGAGAATCGTCACGGCGTACGCGCCGACAGCATTTGGAAGAGCTGATGGGCTGACCGTACTGATCTCGTTGCCGATAATGGTGAAGATCGGCCCGGACGTGGTCGTGCCGCCGTCAGGGTTGGTCACCGTCATCGTGTACGTACCTGGAGTTGCCGGAGCGAAGTTGATCGGGTTCTCAGGTGTGATCGAGACCGTCATGGTCGTAACCGGTGCAAGCGTCGTTCCACCAGTTACGCCGGTGACCGTGCCCGTGATCGACGTGCCGTCAACAGTGCTAGTCAAGGCCACCGTTGGATTCACCGGGTCACCGACGAAGCCAGAACCGGTTACCGTCACCGCAATGGGCGTGTCACCCACCGTGTCAGAGCCACTCGAAGGACTCACGGACGTCGCCGAGGGTGGCCCGTTGATGGTAAAGGCCCCTGCGGCCGTCACCGTTCCGGCGTTGTCAGTCGCGGTAATCGGGTAACTACCTGGAGCCGAGGCCGAGGTCGAGGCAAAGTCACCAGTGATGTCCGTACCGTTCGTGTTCGTGAGAACCGTGAAGGTTACGCCAGGAGCAGTCGTGGTAACGGTCGTGTTTCCACCGTCACCCGCGAAGGTTCCGACGAGATCGAACGTGCCCGAGGCGCCTTCACCAAAGGAACTGGTAACGATACCTGAAGGGACGAAGCTCACCGATGTGATGGTGTCAGCACCAGCAGCCGTAGCGAAAGCCAGTGGCAGCGCCGCAGCCGCAAGCAAGGCGCCGGCCGCAACAGCCTTTGCCAAGTGGCGTTGTATCCGTCGTGGATTATTCATTGTCAATTCACTCCATTCATAAGGGCCGAACTCCGTCAGCCTTTAATTTTTAGATCCTGCGGCACTGCGATAACACTCACAAGGTAGCGCCTCGTGACATAACACGGCCGTTTCCTTACGAGTAAGTATAGGTAAGGGCCAGTGGTGGAGCGAAGAACCCGCGCGAAACTTCTGAACATCGATTCAGTCGGATGCGCGGCGATGCCATCGGTAACATACCTGGTCACGACTCAGAAAAAAATATTCCACCGCGCCACGTTATGGCGGCTTATAGGTCCCTAAGAAATCGTAACCATATTGTAAGCCGGTGTTTTGGCTCTATCGCTAGCGATTGAGGTGCTTCGGTGAGGGCACAATGAGCCTTTAGAAGCTCGACAAATCTACGACAAAGCACCATGATTGACGTGAGATGTCAGTGATTGCAATCCTCGGGCGAAGCTCATTCAAATCGGCGTGTCACCTCAAATCATTCCGTTATAAATTCCGTGAATAGTCGCGAATGACGTTGTGCACTCGATGCGAGAGCAAGCGTAAAACGACCGCGTGTGTTGATTCACGCAATGGCGCAGCGGTTCGGGCCCGACTCGAGTTGCGCGGCGTCAGTCCCCATCTCCTCTAGACCCGCGTTGATCCGAACGATCTCCTGGTAGTTCCCAGGGCGGTCCTTCACGTTGGCGATCGCCCACTGAACGAAGGCGCTTTCGTCCAGGTCAAGGGCCGGCAGGGCGTGACGCAACGACCCGAGCTCTCTCGCGACGAATTCGCCCGAAAAGACCTCGACTTGTGGCCCAAAATGGGCTGGAAACACGAGAATTTCATCGGGGAGTGGCAACACGCGCTCGTGAAGGCTGTGGTAGAGGTGGTGGGCGAAGGATTCGACCTGATCAGCGAGGTCCGGGCGCCCCACGCTCTCTAAGAACAACGTGTCACCGGTGAAGATGGCGAACTCCCCCAGCTGGTACATGGTTGAGCCTTCGGTGTGCCCCGGCACGCTCACCGACGAAACGACCAAATCGACGCCAGGTTTGAGCTCGATCGCCTTCGCGTCAGCGATCGGCTCGAAGTCAAAATTGAAGGGGTCGGCTGGATTCAACCAGAGTGCGGCGCCAGTCGCGGCGGCGAGCTCCCGGGCGCCGCTCAGGTGGTCGGCGTGCAGATGGGTGTCGAGCACGTGGGTGATCGTCCAGTTGTGGTCTCGCGCGACGCCGCGGTACTTCTCTAGATCGCGGGAGGGGTCGATAACAACCGCCTTCGACCCAGCGCCGACGACGTAGGAGAGACAGCCTTTGCCCCGCCGACGTACTTGCACGATCGTCGCTTCGCCGAATTGACCAGCAACCTCGTCGTAGGTCGTCGCCCACGTGCTCATGCCGCCCTCGAGCACGGAGCTCGCGAGGCCGTGAGCAGCGAGCACCTCAGCGCCTTGACGCGCGCGAAGCCCCAGCGCGCAAACCACAACGAGATCGCGATCGCGGGGCACCTCGCCAACGCGAGCCTCTAGCGAGCCGAGCGGAATGTTGTGGGCGCCTGGAATGCGCCAGTCAGCCACCTCGTCGGGTTCGCGAACATCGACGATGAAGAGGTCGGGGCCTTCAAGGCGAGCCACCAGTTCGTCGCCACTCAACCGTGAGATCATTGAATCTTTCACGGGCTCAGCCTACGGCGCTCTTGGCCGATCTGCCTGCTCGACCCGGCGAAACGGCGACTCCGCTCGCCCGTCGGGGCATGGCAATGGACCGAGTTCGCACCGGATTTGCGGTCGCTCGCTCCGGCATGAAGCGAGGCCGGTCGCCCATGGCGACCGGTAGATTCGCCTTCGAGAGCTGACCGCTCTCTCGTCCAAGGTGGTGATGATCAGTGGCGATAAGCCAGGTGGGTCCGAGCGAGGCGATCGAGTTGCTCGAGGGCGAAGCCATGTTGCTCGACGTGCGCGAAGAGAGTGAGTGGGAGGCCGGCCACGCTCCAATGGCCTCACTCGTGCCACTTGCGCAACTGCCTGACGTGCTCGACGAGCTGCCTCGAGATCGTCTGATCATTTGCGCGTGCCGCTCGGGCGGGCGCTCGCAGCGCGCCGCGACCTACTTAGAGGAGCACGGCTTTGACGTCGCCAACCTCGCGGGTGGAATGCTGGCCTGGGTCGGTGAGGACATGCCTTTCGAGAGTGACGACGGCGACGCGACAATCGAGTAGCCATTCGGTGCTGATCGGTGGAGCGGGCGTCGCGCTCGGCGATTTCTTTCTTATCGAATAAGCGATGTCTCGCTGGGAGTCAGGCCTCGGCGGTTTCAGTCAACGTTGAAGCCCGACCGCACCGTCGAGGAGGCGGCGGACATCCTCTGGTTGCTCACCGACTCGGGCGGGTACCACCGCCTCGTGCTTGAGCGAGGTTGGGAACCCGAGCGCTACAAGCAGTGGCTGGCCGAATCGATGATTCGACTCTTACTCATCGACGACACGCGGTAATCAAACCGGGTTCAGCTCAGCTGGCAGTCCTAAACGGCAGTCCCAACGGGATTTGAACCCGTGCCTCCACCTTGAGAGGGTGATGTCCTAGGCCACTAGACGATGGGACCGTGAAGGAGGTGGCTCGCGCCAACTCATTCGCTCGGGGGCAAGGACTCGAACCCTGAATAACTGGACCAGAACCAGTTGTGTTGCCAATTACACCACCCCCGAAGGGCTCGGCAATCTTATCGGAGCCCCGCGCGATCGCCCCGGACGCGACTAGCTCGTCCACGAACTCAACCGGGCGTAGCCGATGAGGCGACCGACGCCAACGGCGAGCGTCTCTTTCAGGTAGAAGCGCCAGAGCTGGTGCTTGATCGTTGGCGAGTTGCGCACCGGCGATGGGTACGGGGTGAGTCCCTGGGCCGAGGCGATCGCCATCGCCCGATACTCGTGGAAGGGATCGGTGACGGTGATGACGGACGTGATGCCGTGACATTTGAGTTGCGGGAGCACCGATTTCACGTTCTGCCAGGTGTCCGAACCGCCACCGATCAGGATCCGCGACGGCGTCACGCCATGGCTCTCCAGATACGTCGCCGACACGCCGGCCTCGGTGTAGACGTCACCCGGCCGCCGTCCCCCGGTGACCGCGATCCAGGGCGCTCGGCCCGCCCGATAGACGGTGAGAGCCTGATTGAGGCGTGCGCTGCAACTCCGGCGACGGCGTGCCGTTGTCTTCGGTCGTGCCGAAGACGAGAATCGCCTGGGCCGAGGCGGTCGAGTGCTCGTGACCGCGCAGCCAGATCTGCACGAAGGTAGCGCCGAAGTAGAGGACGGTGACCGAGATGAGCACGACCAGGACGAGCAGGACCCGTCGGAGTACTACCCAGATCACGCGGAACGGGTGAGTGCAGCGCGCAGCCGATTGATGGTCGACGCGCGTCCAAGGACCTCCAGCGATTCGAAGAGCGGCGGCCCCACGAGCGTGCCGGTGACGGCGCAGCGCACCGGCGCCTGGGCCTTTCGCAGGGGCAGTCCGAGCTCCTCGCCGAGTTCCTCGAGGGCCCTGTGCAGCGACGCCTTGTCCCACTCGGTCAGGCGCTCGTAGCGAAGGATCGCGCCCTCGAGGAGTGGACGACCCAGCGGGTCGTGCAGAATCACCTTCGCAAAGGCTCGCCTCGTCCAAGCGCGGTTCGTCCAGGAAGAAGAACTCGACCATCGCGGGGATCTCGCCGAAGGTCGCGACGCGCTCTTGGACCAGTGGCGCGACGCGCTCGAAGAGTGCCGCGCTGAACTGGCCCGCGGTCCAAGCACGGTTCGCGGTCACTCGGCCGCCACGTGGTCGACCACGGCGCGCACCCACGGCGCGCTCGCGCGCGACGAAGTCGCTCGTGGCTGAGCGCGCGTATGTACTCGCCGTTCATGTGGTGCAGCTTCTTCACGTCGAAGAACGCCGGCGAGTGCGAGACGTCCTCGAGGCGGAACTGCTCGATCGAGCGTCGCGAAGGGCACGATCTCCTCGTCGCCGCGAGGGCTCCAGCCGAGCAGGGCCAGGTAGTTGATGAAGGCGCTCGCGAGATAGCCCTGGTCGCGGTAGGACTCGGTCGCGACGGGGTCGCGTGCGCTTCGAGAGCTTCTTGCGCTGCTCGTTCACCAGCAGCGGCACGTGCGCGTAGCGCGCGACGGCCACGTGCTCGCCGGAGGCGTCATTAAGCGCCTGCCACAGCAGGATCTGCTTGGGCGCGTTGGCCAGAGTGCTCCTCACCACGGATGACGTGGGTGATCCGGTCGTGTGCGGTCGTCGGACACGTTGGCGAGCGCGTAGAGCACCGCGCCGGAAGACCGCACCACGATGAAGTCGTCGATGAGTACCGTTCTCGAAGACCACGTCGCCGCGAATGAGGTCGCGAACGACCGTGATCCCTTCGTCGCGGCGTGCGAAAGCGCAGCGCCGTCGTGTGGCCCGCGTTCGAGACCGCGATCGCGGCAGAACCCGTCGTAGCCGGGCTGGCGTTGCCCTTCGGCTTGCGAGCCTCGATCTGCTCGGGCGTGCAGTCGCAGTAGTAGAGGTACCCGCTCGCGACGCAGTACTCCCGCGGCGGCCTCGTGCGTCGGCGACAGTTGTCGCTCTGGCGAGAAGGGGCCCTCGTCGGAGTCGAAGCCGAGCCACGCCATCGTCGAGTAGATGACCTCGACCCACTCCTCGCGGTCGCGCGTGGCGTCGGTGTCCTCGACGCGCAAGATGAACACGCCGTCGGGCGACTGACGGGCGACCAGCCAGTTGAAGAGCGCCGTGCGAGCCGAGCCGACGTGCAAGAAGCCCGTCGGCGAGGGCGCGAACCGGACGCGCGGTCCGCTCATCGCCTACTCCTCGAGGGAGAGGGCGCCGTTCGGACAGCCGAGGACGGCTTGGCGCAACCGCTCGTCGAACTCGGGGCCGGGCTCGTCGTTGAGGACGTACATGAAACCGTCGTCACGCACCTCGAAGACCTCGGGCGCGATGCCCATGCACACGGCGTTGGAGGTGCAGAGGTCGTAGTCAACAATTACTTTCACGGGACCTCCTTCGACCTCATCGTAGTTGAGTCGGCTTCGACCGCTGTTCGGACCGGTGCCTCGCTCGTCTCGTGACAGAGGACACTCATGCAACAGCGCGCACTGGGATCCTTAAGCGTCTCGGTCGTCGGCGTCGGTTGCAACAACTTCGGGTCGCGGCTCGACCAGGCCGGCGCGTCGGTCGTGGTGAACGGCGCCCTCGAGGCCGGCGTCAACTTCTTCGACACCGCCGACACCTACGGCGCCACCCAGTCCGAGGTCTTCCTCGGCGTGGCGCTCGGGGCACGGCGCGAGGACGTGGTCATCGCGACCAAGTTCGGCATGCCCATCGACGACACGCACTTCGGGGCGAGTCCCGCCTACGTGCGTTCGGCCTGCGAGGACTCACTGCGTCGACTGAACACCGACCTCATCGACCTCTACCAGCTGCACTACCCCGACGACACGGTCCCGATCGCCGACACCCTCGGCGCCCTCGGAGAACTCGTCGCCGCGGGCAAGGTGCGCGAGATCGGCTGCTCGAACTTCAACGCCGCTCAGCTCCGCGAGTCGAGGGCCGCGGGCAGCGGGCCGGCCTTCGTCTCGGTGCAGAACCAGTACTCGCTCCTCGATCGCGAGTCCCGAGCGCGACGGCGTGCTCGACGCGTGCGAGGAGCTCGGCATGAGCCTCCTGCCCTTCTATCCCCTGGCGAACGGACTCCTCACCGGCAAGGTCCGTCCCGGTGAACCGATCCCGGCGGGCACGCGGCTCGCCAACATGTCGGCCGAACGCAGCGCGCACTGGCTGAGCGACGAGTTGCAAGGACGCGTCGGGGATCTCCTCGCCTACGCCGAGCACGAGCGACACGCCGATTCTCTCCCTCGCCTTCTCGTGGCTGCTCAGCCACCCGCGCGTCGCCTCGGTGATCGCGGGGGCGAGCTCGCGCCGACCAGATCCGCGCCAACGCGGCCGCCGTGCGCGACGCTTCGTCCCGACGGAGCTCGCCGAACTCGATCGGCTGACCGCCTAGTTCCTAGGAGGCCTTCACGACGGCGACCAGCTTCGTGAGCGTGTCCTTCGCGTCGCCAAAGACGAGCGTCGTCTTTGGGTTGTAGAGCAGGTCGTTGTCGATGCCGGCGAACCCGGGCCGCATCGAGCGCTTCAAGAACACCACGTTCTCCGCGAGGTCGGCGTGGATGATGGGCATCCCGTAGATCGGTGACTTCGGGTCGTTGATCGGCCGCCGGATTCACGGTGTCGTTCGCGCCGACGACGAGGGCGACGTCGGCCGTCTGGAGTTCGGAGTTCGCCTCGTCCATCTCGAGCAGGTCCTCGTAGGGGACGTTCGCCTCGGCGAGGAGCACGTTCATGTGCCCGGGCATCCGACCCGCGACCGGGTGGATGGCGTAGAAGACCTTGATGCCCTTCGATTCGAGCTCGTCGGCCAGCTCGCGCAGCACGTGCTGGCCCTGGGCGACCGCGAGCCCGTAGCCGGGGATGATGACGACCTTGCTCGCGTAGCTGAGCAGCACGCCGATGTCCTCGGGGGTGCCCGAGCGCACCGTGCGCCCCTCGACGCGCACTCGCGCCCGTCGCCGTAACCACCGAGCCGAAGGCGGAGAAGAGGATGTTCGGGAGGCTGCGACCCATGGCCTTGCTCATGAGACGGGTGAGCAAGATGCCCGAGGCGCCGACGAGGGTGCCCGCGATGATCAGCAGATTCGAGCCGAGGGTGAAGCCCGAGGCCGCGACCGCGAGTCCGGTGAAGGAGTTGAGCAGCGAGATGAGCACGGGCACGTCGGCGCCGCCGATGGGCAGCACGAAGGCGACACCGAGGACGAAGGCGACGGCGAGCAAGACCCAGAGCAGCGTCGTCGAGCTCGGTGACCAAGATCGCGACGATGAGTGCCGCCGCGCCCACGCCAACGACCGCGTTGATGATCTGCTGGCCGGGGTAGGTGACGGGACGACCGGTCATGAGCTCCTGGAGCTTCGCGAAGGCGATCGCCGAGCCGGCGAAGGACACGGTGCCGATCAAGACACCGAGCAGCACCTCGAGGACGACGTAGGTCGCGGGGTTCGTCGACTTGACGTGGACGAACTCGGTGATCGACACCAGTGAGGCGGCCCCACCGCCGACCCCGTTGAAGATGGCCACCAGTTGGGGCATCGCCGTCATCTCGACCAGTCGTGCCGTCGGGACGGCGATGATCACACCGATGAACATCGCGAGCAGGATGAGCCCGACGTGATGCAAGGCGTGTCCGTCGACGTGGGCGAAGAACGTCGCGACGATCGCGACCAGCATCCCGAGGGCCGCGACCATGTTGCCTTTGCGCGCGTGCTTCGGGCTGCCGAGTCCCTTCAGCGCGACGAGGAAGGTTGTCGCCGCAGAAGAGGTAGAAGAGATCGATGAGCGTCGTTCGGCTCATTGGGCCCTCGTCGCGACTTTGTCGGGCGCGCCGGCGGCTTTCGGCCCTTGAACATCTCGAGCATGCGGTCGGTGACGACGAAGCCGCCGACGACGTTCAAGGTGGCGAGGATGACGGCGAGGAAGCCCGAGCACCTCCTCGAGGTTGGTCGTCGCCGAGCCGAGGATGAGCATCGAGCCGACGAGGATCACGCCGTGGATGGCGTTCGACCCGCTCATGAGCGGCGTGTGCAAGATGCTCGGCACCTTGGCGATGATCTCGGTGCCGACGAAGGCCGTCAGCACCAACACCGTGGCGTACTGCAGCAGGTTGTTCATCGGCGCGGTCTCCTTCGCCTCGGGCGCGATCGCCTCGTGCGCGACGCCGAGCGCCTCAGCGGTCGCCGCGTGGTTGACCGCGCCGTTTCGCGCGACGGTGACCCCGACGACGATTTCGTCGTTCCAGTCGGGATCGAGTTCGCCCTTGGCGCCGAAGAGCGCGAGCAACTTCAGCACGTTGTTCGCGAACAGAAAGCTCGCGTCCGTGCCCATCTCTGCCGGCGGGTTCGCCATGCCGACGACCCGCACGCCCTGGTGGGTCACGACCTCGCCGACTTTGGTGAGCTCGCAGTTGCCACCACCGTCGGCCGCCATGTCAATGATGAGCGAGCCCTCGGCCATCGCCTTCGACCATCACGGTGGTGACCAAAATTGGCGGCTTGCCGACCCGGGACCGCGGCCGTCGTGATCACGACGTCAGAGGCCGCGACCTCGGAGAAGAGGGCCGCCTGCTGCTGCTGGCGCTCCTCGTCGGTGAGCTCGCGCGCGTAGCCACCGGTGCCTTCGGCCGTGACGCCGAGCTGGACGAAGGTCGCGCCGGCCGATTCGGCCTCCTCCTTCGCCGCGGCGCGCACGTCATAGGCGCGCACGCGGGCGCCGAGACGCTTCGCCGTCGCGATCGACTGCAGCCCCGCGACGCCAACACCCATGACGAGGACCTTCGCCGGTCGAATCGTGCCCGCTGCCGTCGTGAGCAGCGGAAAGAATCGGTCGAGATAGCTGGCCCCGGCGAGCGCCGCGCGGTAGCCCGAGACGGTCGACTGGGACGAGAGCGCGTCCATGTACTGGGCGCGCGAGATCCGCGGCAGCAGGTCGAACGAGGCGATGGTGACCTTGCGATCGTTCATGGCGCGTACCACGTCGAGAGTGAGCAACGGCGAAAGAAACGAGAGGTGCAGCGACCCCTCGGGGAGCCGCGCGACCTCCTCGAGAGAAGGAGGATTGACGCGCAGGTTCACGTCGCCCGCGGCGCGCTCGACGAGGACGGCGCCCGCCTCGCGGTAGCGCTCGTCGCTGAAGTGCGCCTGCTCACCGGCACCGCGCTCGACCTCGACCTGCCAACCGTCGGCGGCGAGCGCCTTCACCGCGTCGGGCGTCAGCGCGACGCGGGTCTCGCCCGGGCGCGACTCGCCATAGAGTGCGATCTTCATTTCCAAGTTCTACCAGTCTCGCTAGAGCTGCTCAGTTGTCCGACGCCAGCGAAGAAGCAAACGTGACGATCTCGCGAGCGAGTTCGCGTGGAGCCTCGAGCGGAATCCAGTGACCGAGACCATCGAGTCGCACGTAGGTGAAGCCCCGCGCGCAGTAGCCCGCGGAGTTCGTCATCTGCGCCTCGGTGAGGGCGAAGTCGCCACTCGACCAGACGCCGAGCACCGGCACTTCGACCGGAGGCAACGCCCGCGGCTCGGCGACAAAGACGTCGGGTGGGATGTTCGCGCGGTACCAGCGCAGGTGCGCTTCCATCTGCCCGTCGCGCTCGAGCTCGGCGATGACCTCGTCGACGCGTGGATGGTTGAGCCAACGCCGCATCGCCTCGTGGTCGTTCTGGCGCAGGAACGCTTCACCGAGACCCTCGAAGTGAAAGAGGAGCATGTACCAGCTACGCAGCTGTTGTGCGAGACCGGCCGATCGAAACGAGGTCGGGTGTCCCACCGAGATGGCGACGAGCGCGCTCGCGAGATCGGGGCGAAGGATCGCGCTGGCCCAAGCGAGAGCCGCTCCCCAGTCGTGGCCGACGAGGACGACCGGGTCACCGCCGAGCGCCCCAACGATGCCCGCGACGTCGCTCACCAGGTGCTGCAGCTGATAGCTGGAGACGTCAGCGGGCTTGTCGCTTCGGCCACAGCCGCGCAGGTCGGGAACGGCCACGCGATAACCCGCGGCAGCCAACTCCGGAACGACGCCGTCCCAGAGCTTTGACGTGTCGGGCCAGCCGTGCAGGAGAAGGATCGTCGGCCCTTCGCCGTAGAGATCGACCACGAGGTTGACCCCGTCGTTGTCCACCGTGATCGAAGGCACGCCGGAACGATACTTCGACTACAACGGAGCGATGGACGCCTTCGTTGTGAACGTCGACTCCCCCGTCGGCCCCTGGGGGGTCGCGGGCACGAGCGACGCCCTCACCGCCATCTACCTGCCGAGCCAGCGTCGTCGCGCGAGCGTCGGCGACGTGCCGACGGCGCTCTCTGTCGCGGCTCGCCAACTCGAGGAGTACTTCAGCGGACAACGTCGGCGATTCGACGTACCACTCGCGCCCGTTGCGGCAACCCGCTTTCAGCGCGCGGTGTGGGACGCCCTCAGCGAGATCCCCTACGGCGAGGTCCGCACCTACGCCGAGGTGGCCCGCCGCGTCGCCAAGCCCGGCGCCGCGCGGGCCGTCGGCAACGCGAATCACGCGAATCCGTTCCCGATCGTCGTGCCGTGCCATCGCGTGGTCGCGGCGAACGGCCTCGGCGGCTACGGCGGCGGTGACGAGGTGAAGCGCTACCTGCTCGCGCTCGAGGGCCTCACGTACTGACGTCGCGCGTGGTGCCGGCCGGTCGCTCCCCTAGCGCGCGACCGGCACGGGGCTCTCGAGCGCCGCGAACATCTGCGTCGCGCCGGCGAGCAGCGCGTCTCGTTGCGCGTCGCTCAGCACGTCGTAGCACTTCGCCTCGGCGGCGTCGGTCAACTCCTCGGCGCGACGCTTCTTCGCCTCGAGCTCGGCCGTCACGGTTGGGGCGCTCTCCTCGGGGTACCCGTGCAGCGTGAAGAGGGCGGGGTCCTGGAGGTAGCACGCGACGAGGGGGTCGAGCTCGACCTCGTTCACCGCGCGGACGTGCAGCCCGCCGCGCAGCTCGCGCAGGAAGATCGTGCCGAGGTAGGCCGCGTGCACGGGGTCGGCCGGCGCGGGCACCAGCTTGTAGCCGTCGACCAGCGGACAGACGCCGCTCGGCTCGCCGTCGACGACGCGACGCGCGGCGACCGCGAACTGTTGGTGGACCGTCAGATCGATCGCACCGAAGGTCCGGTCCGCGAACTCGTACGCCGCGCGCACGTGCGCCGCGGCGACCTCGACGGGATCGGCCTTGGTCTTCGCGTTCGTCCAGAGGAAGTCGATGGTGTCGGGGTGAAAGAACGTGAAGGCGTCAAAGACCGCCTGCGTGTCGACGTCGCCGAGAGCGCCGCCGCGCCCGAGTCCGTAGAACTCAAAGACGTTGAGTCCGAGCTCCTTGCCCCGCGCGCGCGTTTGGGGATCGAAGTAGAAGCTCATCCCGAGCACCTGAATCGGGTCGGCCAACGCGCGCGACAGCTCGAGGGCCTCCATGGGTGCGACTCTAGGCGTCGGCGAGACGCGCGCCGTCGCGACGCACGCGCAGTTCGATGCGCGTGCCCGTCGCCACTTCGACGAAGCGCGCCGAGCCGCCGTGGCGCAACGCGATCTCGGTGACGATGGCGAGCCCGAGCCCCGTGCCGCCCGAGCGGCGCGAGCGTGCCGAGTCGGCCCTCGAGAAGCGCTCAAAGTATCGAGCACTCTCCTCGACGTCGATGCCCTCGCCGTCGTCGCTCACCAAGATGACCGCGTCGTCGTCCTCGAAGTGCGAGTCGAAGTCCAACTCGCTGTGGGCGTAGCGCATCGCGTTGTCGACGACGTTGCGGATCATGCGTTTGAACATCGTCGGGTCACCCGTGACCTTCGTCGGCCGGACGGCCGACGTGTCGACGCCGAGTGCGCTCATCGAACGCACCCGGCTCGCCTCCTCGTAGAGCAAGTCGTCGAGGTCGACCTCGACGTTCTCGGTCTCCAGGTGGTCCTCGTCGTGGCGCGCGAGCCAGAAGAGGTCCGCGATGATGCCGTCGAGTCGACGGCCCTCGCGCGTGATCACGTCCGCGACGGCCGGCCAGTCGGCGTTCGTGGGGTCGCCGAGGGCCCGCTCGGTCGTCGCGAGGAGCGTCGTGAGGGGGCTCCGAAGCTCGTGGCTGGCGTTCGAGACGAACTCCTGCTCGAAGCGCGACGCCGACTCCAGACGGTCGAGCATCTCGTTCACCGTTCTCGCCAGCCGCGCGATCTCGTCGTCGCCGCCGGTGACGGGCACGCGCTCGGTGAGGTCACGACCAGCGATGACGTCCACTCGGCGCCGGATCGCCTCGACCGGTGCCAGCGCGAGGCCGATGCCGAGCCAGATCAGCGCGCCCGACACCAACAGCAGGAGCGGAAAGGACACGAGGAGGCTGGCGAGCAGGACGTTCACGCTGTGCTCGATCGGACCGCCGTAGACGAAGCCGAAGATCAGGCCCGGTCCGCGCTTGGTCGTGATGGTGGTGACCTGACCCGAGGAGAGTTGGGGCAGGGTCGAGGCCGTCCCCGCGTTGTGGACGAGGTGCAGGCCAAAGCGACTGCCCGACGCGAGGTCGACGAACGGTTTCGCGAGGACCGGAGCCTCGAGGATGGCCGAGCTCGCCGCCCACACCTCGGTCGCGGCGGCGTTCGTCACCTGGACGACGACGTCGCCTTTGGTGGTGAGCTCCACCCGGTGGTACTGCGCCGCGGGCGCGTTGGCGAAGGCCATCTGGGTCTGTTCCATCACCGCGTCGATCTGGTTGGACGCCTGGGTGAGCAGGGAGCGGTGCACCAGGCTCACCAGCGCGACGCCGGTGAAGACGAGCACCAGGGCGATCGCGATGACGAAGATGAGCGTGAGCCGAGCGCGGATCGAGAGCCGGCGCTCGCTCGCCATCAGGTCGCGCGCACGCTGTAGCCGAACCCACGCACGGTGCGAATGATCGAAGGCTCGTCGGCGACGTCGATCTTCTTGCGGAGATAGCCCACGTAGACCTCGACGATGTTCTGGTCACCGTCGAAGTCCTCGCCCCACACGACGGCGAGGATCTCGCTCTTCGCGAGCGTCACGTTCGCGTGGCTCATCAAGTACTCGAGCAGGGAGAACTCGCGCGGCGTGAGAGTCACTTGTTGACCGTGGGCGCTCACGTGACGAGTCACCGGATCGAGCGTCACCGCGCCGACGCTCAGCGCCTCACGACGGCCCCGCTCCTGGCGACGGAGCAGCGCGTGGAGGCGGGCCACGAGGACGCTGCGCTCGAAGGGCTTGCGCAAGAAGTCATCGGCGCCGACGTCGAGTCCTTCGACCTCGTCCCACTCGCCCTCCTTCGCGGTGAGCATGAGCAGTGGTGTCTCGACCCCGGCCGCGCGCAGCTCCTGGCAGACCCGAAAGCCGCTGCGCTTGGGCAGCATGATGTCGAGCACGATGACGTCGAACTGACCGTGCAGCGCCGCCTCGAGCCCGCTCTCGCCGTCGTAGTAGACGTCGACGGCGAATCCCACGTCCTGGAGGATTCCAGTTACCGCTCTCGCGAGGTCGTGATCGTCCTCGACGAAGAGCACCCGACGAGGTTCATCGCTCATTGGAGGTAGAGGTTACCGTTGCCCCCTTCGACGATATTGAGCTTGGTGAGACCGTGCGGCGCCGGGCCCACGATCACGTCACCGTTGCTCACCTCGAACTGCGACCCGTGGCAGGGACAGACGATGACCTTGCTGACGCTGGAGTAGCCCACGGTGCAGCCCATGTGCGGGCAGACCGCGTTGTAGCCGACGAACTGGCCGCTGGTCGTGTGAATGACGATGCCGGGCTCACCGTCGCTCGGGATGGTGAAGTTCGCCGCATCGTTGTCGGGCACCTGGCTCGCGGCACCGATCAACGTGCCGCTGGGGGCCGGCGCGCCGGTCGTGGTCGTCGTGGGCGTCGTCGTCGTCGGACTGGTCCGGTGCGGTTGCGTCGTGGTCGTGGTGGGCGTCGACGTCGTCGAAGTAGTCCGACGCGGTTGCGTCGTCGTGGTCGTCGCCGGCGTCGTGGTTGTCGTCGGATCGGTCGACAGCGTTAGTTGTCGCACCTTCTTTGGCTTCGGTGCGTCGCCGATCAAGCGACCAGTCTCGGCGGCCGCGCCGCCGAGCAGCAGCACCGACGCACCGACGACGGTGGCGGCCGTGGCGCCAAGGGCAAAGGTGCGACGGTCGAGCGTGTCGCCGCTCGGTGGCGCACCGAGCGGGGTTCGACGACCGAGCAGTACGGGACAGGCCCCCGCGTCACAGGCCAATCCGCCGCGCGCGCGGCACGTCCCGCTGTCGTAGTTGCCGCAGAGCGACTGGACGGTAGCGAAGGGGATTGCCACCAGCTCGGGTGACGGCCGCCGCGCCCGCCGGGCTGCCGTCTTTGCTAGCAGCGCGTCCAGTGACAGCTTCGTGCCGCCGCCGGCGATCAACAGCGGGAGCCACGCGAAGAAAAAGACGATGTCGGCGCCGGTAAAAAACGGCGACGCGTGAAAGCTCACGGTGAGGAAGAGGCTGAGCGAGATCACGAGGCCGCCCAGCGCGGCGACGCGGGACCAGAGGCCGAGCAATGTCCCGATGCCGACCGCCACCTCGCCCAGGGCGATGAGCAACCCGACGGCCGTGGCGACGTGCGCGAGGTGCGTGAGCAGGCTCCCGAGGGGACTGGTGTGGGCGGCGGCGGTCAACTGGGACTGAATCGAAATCGGACTCAGGGCGTTGAAGAAGTTCGGGTTCGCCAGCTTCTGAAGACCGGCGTACGTGAAGGTCGCCCCGAGGAAGAGCCGCAGCGGCACGAGCGCCCACTCGCTGAGCGCCCAGGCGCGCACGGGGGCGCGGAAGCGAGGTGCGTGCTCAGGGGCCAGCCCGGAGGCACGGGGGGTTCGTGGCACCAGTCCATCGTGACACAGGCCCTCGGCGCTAATTCCCGCACGAGCGCGGTCTTATCGAAGACTTATCAACAACAATGGTGTGATGCTCGATGCCTCGATGGTCTCGTATCTCGTGGCCAGGATCCAGGACCTACCCGCGGGACTCGTCTACACCCTCGTCGCGGCCCTGGTCTTTGGCGAGGCGGCACTCTTCATCGGCTTCGTCTTGCCCGGTGAGACGGCGGTCATCGTGGCGGGCGTCGTCGCGAGCAAAGGACAGGTCAACGTCGGGGCGCTGTGCGTGCTCGTCGTCGTCTCCGCCATCCTGGGCGACTCGGTGGGTTACGAGGTCGGTCGGCACTTCGGCCCGCGCTTGACCGCGCTGCCGATACTGCGGCGCCGCCAGGTCGCCCTCAGTCGCGCGCTCGAGGGTCTTCGCCGTCGCGGGCCGCTCTACGTCTTCATCGGGCGCTTCACCGCCTTCCTTCGGGCGATCATGCCGGGGCTCGCCGGCATGAGCCACCTTCGCTACCGCCGCTTCCTCGCGGCGAACGCCGCGGGCGCGCTCCTCTGGGGCGTCGCCTACACCCTGCTCGGCTACTACGCGGGCCACGCCCTCGACTCGATCGAGCGCTACTCCGGCTGGGCTGCGACGGGCGTCCTCGTCCTCGTCGTCGCCGTCATCGTCGCACTCCACTACGCCCGAAAGCGACGCGAGGCGCGCGACGAGCAGGCGTGGCAACGCGATCATCCAGAGAGCGACTCAGCGCAGGGCGTCGAGTAGCTCGTCGGGAGCGTTCAGCTGCCAGGCGTCGCCGTGCTGAGCGAGCAGTCCGCGGGCGGCGGCGGTTGGACCGCTGCCGCGTACCAACGAACGAACGTAGAGCTCCTCGACGTCGAGTGTCTCTCGCAGCTCGACGAGCTCGTCGGCGGCGACGTCGAGGCTTGTGGTCGCGTTGCTCTCGACCAGATGAGGACCGACGAGGTCGTCGGCGCGAAGCGACTCGATGATCGCCCCGACCTGCGCGTGGGCAAAGCCCGCGTCGCGCAACGCGCTCTGGCGCCACGGCGGGATCGTGCCCGCGAGATACCCACTGGTCACGAGCTCAGCTGGCTGCGTGAAGGAAACGACGCGCACGCCGCGTGGCAGTGAGGAGACGACCCGGCGGGCGTGGGCGAGCACGTGCGGCACGACCCAGGGCAGCAGCCAGGCCTCCTGGCCCAGCCACGCGGGCCAGACCGCGTCGACGAGCGCGACGGTGACCGCGAGGCCGATCGCCTGGGCGTAGGTCACGACTTCGAGGTAGCGGTCAAGCGCCGCCTCGTCAAAGGCGCCGTCGCGCGGCTCGAGCCGGGCCCACTCGAGGTTGAGTCGAACGCCGTCGAAGCCCAGTGCGGGCACGAGGTCCAGCACGCTCTCGTAGCGACGCCACAGGTCGTCGCCGTCCCCGGGTCCCGCGAGTCGCCCGAGCGCGATCATTGGCGCGTAACAGGTGGCGGGTTCGCCCCTTCGGTCGAAGCCACCCTCGACCGCGTAGCCCTCGAGCGTCGCGTAGATCCGAGGGCGCGTCATCGGGCCAGTTTCGCACGGTCGCGTCGCGGCCTCGTCCACTAGCGTTTCGAGCGGTGCCCGCGAGGGCCGTCTCGAGGAGGCCCGATGGCCGACGAAGTGCTCAGCGAGCGACGCGGTCACGTCGCGGTCCTCACGATCAATCGGCCCGAGGCGCGAAACGCGATCAACCGCGCGACGGCGCTGGCGCTCGGCCACGCGCTCGACGAGTGCGAAGCCGACGACGACGTCTGGGTCGTCGTCTTAACCGCCGCGGGCGACAAGGCCTTCTCCGCGGGCATGGACCTCAAGGCCTTCGCCGCGGGAGAACTGCCCTTCGCCGACGGCGGCTTTGGGGGCATCACCCAACGCGAGTTCTCCAAGCCGCTCATCGCGGCGGCGAACGGCTCGGCACTGGCGGGGGGCTTCGAGATGATGATCAGCTGCGACATGGTCGTCGCCGCCGACCACGCGAAGTTCGGTATTCCCGAAGCCTCCCGCGGTCTCGTCGCGGGCGCGGGCGGCCTCATTCGCCTGCCCAAGCTCGTGCCCCTCGCCGTCGCCTACGAGATGGCCCTCACGGCCGAACCCATCGACGCCGAGCGCGCCTACGAGCTCGGGCTCGTGAATCGCGTAGTGCCGGGCGACCAGGTGCTCGAAGTCGCCATCGCACTCGCCGAGCGCGTCGCGAAGAACGCGCCCCTGGCGGTCCGCGCCTCGAAGGCCGTCATGCGTCGCGCTCGACAGTCCTTTGATGATGAGGCCTGGGCCGTGTCGGACGAAGCGTTCGCCACGATCGGCCGCAGCGCCGACGCGCTCGAGGGCGCGGTCGCCTTCGCCGAGAAGCGTGAGCCGAACTGGCAGGGCAAGTAGCCGACGGCGGCTCGTCGTCGGTGATCGCTAGTGCAGGTGGTAGACGAGCGCGGAGGTGAGCGCCGCGCCCACGACGACCACCGGGAACGGCGCTCGCGCCAACAGCAGACCGAGAGCGACGGCGAGTCCGGCGAGTCGATGGTCGAGCACGATACGCGTCTTCTCGACGAGCCCTTCGGCGACCACGAGGGCGCTGAGCAGCGAGATCGGCACGAGCGCGTTCACCCGCTGCAGTCGCGGGTGCGCCAGCCAACCTTCCGGTACGTAGTACCCGAGCACTTTCACGCCGAGACAGAGCGCGCACGTCGTCCCGAGGACGATCCACGACGTCGCGTCACTCATCGTGGGCGCCAACCGAGCACGACGGCAACGAGTACGCACGAGATGATGGGCAGTCCCGCGGGGAGCCACGGCGTGATCAGCAACGCGAAGGCCATGGAGGTCACCGCGACGACGCGCAGGAATGGACTCGTCAACCGGGGCCAGAGCAGGCCGAGGAAGGCGGCGGGCACCGCCGCGTCGAGTCCCCAGGACGCGGGGTTGCCGAGCGCCTTAGCGCCGAGTGCGCCGACCAGCGTGAAGATGTTCCAGAAGACGTAGACGCCCGAGCCGGTGATCCAGAAACCCAGTCGCATGGCGCGCAAACCGCGCGGCGTTTGGGCGAGGGCGACGCCCGTCGACTCGTCGATCGTGAGGTGCGCCGCGAGGAGTCGACGCAGACCGCGCACGCGCAGCAACGGCGCGAGTTGCAGTCCGTAGAGGGCGTTGCGCGTCCCGAGGAGCGTCGCCGCGGCGACCGCGCTCGCGGCACCGCCGCCAGCCGCCACGACGCCGACGGCCGCGAACTGGCTCGCGCCGGTGAAGGTGATGAGAGAGAAAAGACACGTCTGGAGGACGGAGAATCCCGCCGCAATGCCCGCCGCGCCGAAGGCAACGCCGTAAGCGCCCACGGTGACAGCGACGCTGAGCGCGTCGCGGACCGTCTCGCGCTCGGTGGCCACCGCCACATTCTTGCCGAACCTGGTGAGAGCCTCCTTTGGCGCGCGGCCCTCTCATAAGGGGCGCACTACTCTGGAGTAGGCACGTCAAAGGAGAAGACCGTGTTCTTTGGTGAAATCTTCGGACCGGATCTCTTGATTGTCGTCATCGTGGTGGCCGTTCTGATTTTCGGCGGTGCGGCCATCCCCAAGTTGGCGAGGAACCTCGGCTCGGCGAAGACCGAGTTCGAAAAGGGCCTGAAGGCGGGCCGCGAGTCCGGCGAAACGAAGGCCACCGACGCCACCGAGACGAAGTCCCCCGAGAGCGACACCTAGCGTCGCCGTCGGCTTCGACGGCGTTGACGACGGTCTCGGGACCACTCGCAAATCGCGCGATGAGACCGCGTCCAAGACGCGGGAATCGACGTCCGTTCAGGTAAGTGGACGGTAAAAGATGAGTAAGGTTTTCTGCGTGGAACCACCCGCCCTGCCCCCACAGGGAGACTCCAACCGGTCGCGCCGTTGGCGGCGCGTCCGAAGTCTCGTCGTGCTCCCACTAGCCGCGCTCGCCCTGGCGGGCTGCACCGTGCCGACCTTCGGGGCCTCCGAGGGCGCGACCACGAGTTCGGCGTCGGCGTACCACCTCTGGCAGGGTTTTTCGATCGGCGCGGCGATCGTCGGCGGGTTCACCACTCTCTTGATCATCTGGGCGGTCCTCCGTTATCGCCGCAAGAGCGACCACATCCCGAAGCAGAGCCAGTACCACATCCCCCTCGAGATGACCTACACGATCGTCCCGATCCTCATCGTGCTCGGCCTCTTCGCCGCGACGCTCGTGGTCGAAAACAAGGAGGTCGCCAACCCGAAGACGGACGTCACTATCGACGTGAACGCCTTCCAGTGGGGGTGGAAGTTCACCTACCCCGGTGAGAACGTCGTGGTCGTCGGCCAGACCACCCAAGACCCCGAGATGGTCATGCCGGTGAACGAGAACGTCCACATCAACCTCACCTCGTCAGACGTCATCCACGGTTTCTACGTCCACGCCTTCAACTTCTCCCGCTACGCGCTGCCGGGCGTGTTGAACCAGTTCACGTTTCGCGCCGTGACCATGGGCACGTTCAACGGGCAGTGCACCCAACTCTGCGGGCTCTACCACTCGCTGATGGTCTTTCGCGTGAAGGTGGTCTCTGACGCCGCGTACAGCCAGTGGCTCGCGAGCAACGCGAACCCGGCGGCGGCGCAGGCCGCCCAGACCGCGACGAACCAGCAGACGTCCTCCATCGTGCCGACGAAGCCCTACAAGAGCGAGGGAGACAACTGATGACGGACGTCCTCGATCCTCCCGTCGCTGCCGACACCCACGAGGTTCACGAGGAGGAGCACGCGGGCCCGACCGGGATCTTGAAGTGGCTGACCTCGACCGACCACAAGGTCATCGGACTCTCCTACACCGTGACGTCGGTCATCATGATGGTCATCGGTGGCGTCTTCGCCGAGATCATTCGCGCGCAACTCTCCACGCCGAACGGGACCCTCGTGTCCTTGGCCCAGTACAACGAGCTCTTCACGATGCACGGCTCGGTGATGATCTACCTCTTCATGGGCCCGTTCGCCTTCGGCGCGCT
Organism: uncultured Acidimicrobiaceae bacterium; assembly: GCA_963823815.1. Taxonomy (GTDB): domain Bacteria; phylum Actinomycetota; class Acidimicrobiia; order Acidimicrobiales; family RAAP-2; genus RAAP-2. The sequence continues at coordinate 283,291 of CAWGMU010000002.1, read as the reverse complement.
CGCCAACATCATCGTGCCCATCCAGATCGGCGCGCCCGACATGGCCTTCCCGCGACTCAACGCCCTCAGCTACTGGCTCTACCTCATGGGTTCGCTCACCTTGCTCTCGGGCTTCTTCGTCGCGGGCGGCGCGGCCAACTTCGGCTGGGTCGCCTACGCGCCGCTCTCGAACTCCATCAACACGCCCGGTGCCGGCGCTGACCTGTGGATCGGCGGTCTGCTGCTCACGGGGTTCTCCGCGATCTTCACGGGCGTCAATCTCACCGCGACGATCTTCTATCTGCGCGCACCGGGCATGACGATGTTCCGCATGCCGATCTTCACGTGGAACTTGCTCGTGACGGCGATCCTGATCCTGTTGGCGTTCCCGGTCCTCACGGCCGGCCTCATCATGCTCTACTGCGACCGACACTTCGGCACCCATATCTTCTCGGTCGCCGGCGGCGGCGTGCCGGTGCTCTGGCAACATATCTTCTGGTTTTGGGGCCATCCGGAGGTGTACATCCTCGCGTTACCGATCTTTGGCATGGTGACCGAGATCATCGCCGTCTTCTCGCGCAAGCCCGTCTTCGGCTACAAGGGCATGGTCTTCGCCACGCTCACGATCGGCGCGCTGTCGCTCGGTGTCTGGGCCCACCACATGTTCACGACCGGCGTCGTGCTGCTTCCCTTCTTCTCGATCATGAGCCTTCTGATCGCGGTGCCGACGGGCATCAAGATGTTCAACTGGATCGGCACGATGTGGCGAGGCGAGGTCTGGTTCTCGACGGCGATGTTGATGGCGATCGGCTTTCTCGTCACGTTCCTCATCGGCGGCCTCACCGGCATCTACCTCGCGAGCCCGCCACTCGACTTCTTCACCCACGACACCTACTTCGTCGTCGCCCACTTCCACTCGATCGTGATGGCCCTCATGATGGGCGCCATGGGCGCCCTCTACTACTGGGGCCCGAAGGTCACGGGGTATCTCTTGAACGAGACCATCGGCAAGCTTCAGTTCTGGTTCCTCTTCATCGGCACCCAGGTCTTCACGCTTCCGATGTACCTGCTCGGTCTGCGGGGCATGCCCCGACGAGTCGCCATCTACCCCTTGCACCCCTCGTGGCAGTACCTGAACGAGGTCTCCTCGATCGGCGCGGTGCTGGTCGGAATCTCGACCGTCCTCTTCATCGCCAACATCGCCTACAGCTGGAAGAAGTACCCCGCCGGTGACAATCCGTGGGACGGCCACACGCTCGAGTGGTTCACCACCTCGCCGCCGCCGCACCACAACTTCTACCGGCTGCCGCAGATCCGCTCCGAACGGCCCACGTGGGACTACAACCACCCCGGCCACACCGCGGCCGAGCACGGCCACCACGCGCACCACGAGGAGGTGCCGGTCTCGTGAGCGTCGAAGAGGAGACCACGCAGCGACGGCGCGGCAGCATGGGCACCGAGATCAAGGTCCTCTTGAGTCTCGGCACGTTCTTTGGGGTGATGTTCGTCGTCTACTGGAACTGGGGCCACGAGAACGCCGGCAGCGTGATGATGTTCGCGGGCATGCTGCTCTGCTACGTCCCCGGTGGGTACTTCCTCTTCTGGAACCGACGCACGCGCCCGCGACCCGAGGACGAGCAGCACGCCACCCAGGCCGAGGGCGCCGGCGTCGTCGGCACGTTCCCGGGCACCTCGATCTGGCCGTTCACGCTCGGCATGGGCGCGTTCTTCGTCGTCATCGCGCTCGTCTTTGGCATCTGGTTCCTCATCCCCGGTCTCGGACTGGTGGCGTGGGCCGCCTTCGGGGGCACGGCCGAGGGACGTCGAGGGGGACATCACTAGTAGCTCGTCATCGCTGACGCGATGACGGTGAAGGCCGAAGCGGCGCGGGGGTGCTGCCTAGGATGGTCGTCGCGACGCGGTACCCGGGGGAGAGAAGAGGAGAGTAGGTGACGGCCCTAGAGAGTTCGACGCCGGTGCAGCTCGGCGGCGCGCGCGGCGGTCCGAACGAGGTCACCCTGCGCCAGGACCGCTGGTGGATCCAGCCGGTCACCGTCGTCACGGTGCTCACCGCCTTCGTCATCTACTCCACCTGGGCGGCCTTCCAGAACAAGTACTACTTCGTCGGCGCGAACGTGCACCGCGACCTCATCAGCCCCTTCTACTCGCCCTGTGTCGGCGAGACCTGCGTACCGGGTTCGCGCTTCGCCTTCACGTGGAGCGCGTGGACCATCTCGCCGGCGCTGCTGATCCTGATCTTCCCGCTGGGCTTTCGCCTCACCTGCTACTACTACCGTCGCAGCTACTACCGAGCGTTCTGGTGGTCGCCGCCGAGCTGCGCCGTCGCCGACGCCCACGGCTCCTACTCGGGCGAGACGCGCTTCCCGCTCCTCTTGCAGAACGCCCACCGGTACTTCTTCTACGCCGGTCTCCTCTTCAACGGGATTCTCACCTACGACGCGGTGCTGGCCTTCCACCAGCCGGGTATCGGCTGGGGCGTCACCGTCGGCACGATCGTGCTCGTGGTGAACGCGACGCTGCTCTGGCTCTACTCGCTCTCGTGCCACTCGTGTCGCCACCTCTGCGGCGGCCAGGTGAAGAGCTTCAAGGCCCACCCCGTGCGCCACCGGCTCTGGAAGATCGTCACGCCGCTCAACGCCAAGCACATGAACTTCGCCTGGGCCTCGCTCGTCGTCGTCGCGCTCGCCGACGTCTACGTGCGACTCGTCGCCTCGGGCGCCATCTCCGACTACAAGCTCTTCTAGATCGAAGGACCGGTGAGCGACCCCGCCTACGAACACCACGAGTACGACGTGCTCATCATCGGCGCGGGTGGCGCCGGGCTGCGGGCCGCCATCGAGGCCAAGCAGCGCGGGCTCAGCGTGGGCGTCGTGACGAAGTCGCTGCTCGGCAAGGCCCACACGGTGATGGCCGAGGGCGGCATCGCCGCCGCGATGGGCAACGTGTACCCCGAGGACAACTGGATGGTCCACTTCCGCGACACGATGCGCGGGGGCAAGTACCTCAACAACTACCGCATGGCCGAGCTCCACGCGAAGGAGGCGCCCGACCGCGTGCGCGAGCTCGAACAGTGGGGCGCGCTCTTTGACCGCACGAGTGACGGCAAGATTCTCCAACGCGACTTCGGGGGCCACCGCTACGCGCGGCTCGCCCACGTCGGCGACCGCACCGGGCTCGAACTCATTCGCACGCTCCAGCAGAAGGTCGTCTCGATGGGCACCGACGTCTTCATGGAGTGCAAGGTCCTACGGCTCGTCCACGACGAGAGTGGTCGCGTCGCGGGCTGCGTCGGTTACTGGCGCGCCACCGGCGAGATCGTCACCTTCCACGCGAAGGCGGTGATCCTCGCCACCGGTGGCGCCGGCAAGTCCTGGAAGTTCACCTCGAACTCGTGGGAGAGCACCGGCGACGGCGCGGCCATGGCGCTGTGGGCCGGGGCGAAGTTGATCGACATGGAGTTCGTCCAGTTCCACCCGACCGGCATGGTCTGGCCGCTCAGCGTGCGCGGACTGCTCGTCACTGAGAGCGTGCGTGGCGACGGGGGCGTGCTGCGCAACTCGCTCGGCGAACGCTTCATGTTCAACTACGTCGCCGACATGTTCCGCGCCGAGACGGCCGACTCCGAGGAGGAGGCCGATAAGTGGTACGCGGACCACAGCGCCGGACGCCGCCCGCCGGAACTGCTGCCGCGCGACGAAGTCGCGCGCGCGATTAACACCGAGGTGAAGGCGGGCCGGGGCAGCCCCCACGGCGGGGTCTTCCTCGACATCGCCTCGCGGCGCACGCCCGAGTACATCCGCCGCCGCCTGCCCTCGATGTACCACCAGTTCATGGAGCTCGCCGGCGTCGACATCACGCGCGAGGCGATGGAGATCGGTCCGACCTGCCACTACTTCATGGGCGGCGTCCAGGTCGACGCCGACTCCGCCGCCACGTCGGTCCCCGGTCTCTTCGCCGCCGGCGAGGTCGCGGGCGGCATGCACGGTGCCAACCGGCTTGGCGGCAACTCACTCAGTGACCTCATCGTCTTCGGCAAGCGCGCGGGCGTCGGCGCGGCCGACTACGTCGCGAGCGGCGAGGCGGCGAACACTCTGAACGAGGGTGAGGTGGACGCCGCGGTGAAGGACGCCCTCGCCCCCTTCGATCGCGAGGGCGGCGAGAGCCCCTACGACATCCAGCACGACCTCCAGGAGATGATGCAGTCGAATGTCGGGATCATCCGCACCGCGAGCGAGCTCGAGACGGCGATCGCCGAGCTCGCGAAGTTGAGCGACCGTCTAGGGCGTGCGGCGGTGACCGGCGGACGGGCCTTCAACCCGGGCTGGAATCTGGCGACCGACCTGCCGAGCATGATCACGTACTCCACGTGCGTCGCGCTCGCGGCCGATCTTCGAAAGGAGTCCCGCGGCGGCCACACCCGCGAGGACTACCCGAACCCCGACGCCGAGCTCGGGAAGGTCAACTTCGCTCAGAGCAGTGACGGCGGATCCTGGGACGGTCCCGTGTCGATCGTGGAGTCGCCCCTGCTCGTCATGCCCGACGACCTGAAGGCCCTGCTCGAGGAGAAGGCGTAATGGCGGACGTGGAGATGCGGATCTGGCGCGGGGACGCGAGCGGTGGCGAGCTCGAGCTCTTCCTCATGGAACCGAACGAGGGCGAGGTCGTCCTCGACGTCATCCACCGCATCCAAGCGACGACGGCACCCGACCTCGCGTGTCGCTGGAACTGCAAGGCCGGCAAGTGCGGCTCGTGCTCGGCCGAGATCAACGGCAAGCCGCGGCTCATGTGCATGACCCGCATGGACGCCCTGCCCGAGGGCCCGGTGACCGTGACCCCGATGAGGACCTTCCCGATCATCCGCGACCTCGTGACCGACGTCTCGTTCAACTACGTCCAAGCGGCGAAGGTGCCCGCCTTGCTGCCCCCGCCCATGCCCGCAGACGGCTACCGCATGTTCCAAGAGGACGTCGAACGCGGCCAGGAGTTCCGCAAGTGCATCGAGTGCTTCATGTGCCAGGACGTCTGCCACGTGATCCGCGACCACGACGACAACAAGGTGCACTACGCCGGGCCGCGCTTCTTCATCCGCTACGCCGAGCTCGAGATGCACCCGCTCGACCAGAATGACCGGCGCGACCTCATTCGCGAGGAGTTGGGACTCGGCTACTGCAACATCACCAAGTGCTGCACCGAGGTCTGTCCCGAACACATCAAGATCACCGACAACGCCATCATCCCGCTGAAGGAACGGGTCGTCGACGCGCACTACGACCCGGTGGCGTGGCTCGGGCGCAAGATTCGACGCCGACCGAAGACCTCGACCGCCGACGCGGCGGTCCAGCCCGCGCCCTAGCGACGTGGCCGACTTCCTCGGCGCCGACTGGCTCGTGGCGCTCAACGACACCCTGGCGTCGGCCGGAACGTCACCGCTCGTCACGGGCGAGGCCGTGACGGTGGTCCTCGAGTTCGCCGACGGCCCGGCGACGAAGCCCCACGCCCTCACCTTCATCGTCACGCCCGAGGGCGCGCGAGCCCGGGTCGGCAACGACCTCACCGCTCAGACCGTCATCCGGCTCTCCTACCGCGACGCCGAGTCACTCACCAACGGGACGCTCGAGAGCAACGTCGCGCTGCGCGAGGGCCGCTTGAAGCTGCGTGGTGACGTTCACGCGCTGGTGCCACTGCTCGATTGGTTGCTCTCGACGCACCCCGCCGAGGACTGACCGCTAGATCAGTCCGAGTGCGCGCACCTCGTCGCGCTCGGAGAGCAGTTCGTCGGTCGTTACCCTGATCCGTTCCGTGGCGAAGCCGTCGTGCTCGAAGCCGGGCTTCACGACCCAGGTGCCGTCGCCGTTCGAGGTGATCGGGAATCCGAAGGTCAGCCCCTCGGGCGCTCCGTACTCGCCGTGGCTCGTGACGGCAACCGAGGCGCAGTCGTCGGGCGCCGTCACGTCGAGGAGGCTCGCGACCGTGTCGATCGCGGCACTCGCGGCCGAGGCGGCTGAGCTCAGTCCGCGCGCCTCGATGACGGCGGCGCCGCGTTTCTGCACCGTCGTGATGAACTCCCCGCGAAGCCAGGCGTCGTCGCGAATCGCCTCCTTCGCCTTCTGCCCGCCGATCGTGGCGTTCTCGAAGTCCGGAAACTGCGTCGAGGAGTGATTGCCCCAGATCGCGACGTTCTTCACCTCGCCGACCGAGACGCCCGCCTCCTCCGCCAGCTGGGCGACGGCGCGGTTGCGGTCGAGGCGGGTCATCGCGAACCATCGCTCGTCGGGCACCTCGGGGGCGTTCGAGCGCGCGATGAGACAGTTCGTGTTGCAGGGGTTGCCGACGACGAGGACGCGCACGTCGCTCGCCGCGTGGTCGGCGATGGCACGGCCCTGGGGCTTGAAGATCTGGCCGTTCACGCTCAGGAGATCGCCGCGCTCCATGCCAGCCTTGCGCGGCACCGAGCCAACGAGGAGCGCCCAGTTCGTCCCGTTGAAGGCGTGGTTCAGGTTGCTCGTCGCCTCGATGCCGCGCAACAACGGGAAGGCGCAGTCGTCGAGCTCCATGACGACGCCGTGCAGGCTCTTCATCGCCGGGTCGATCTCGAGGAGGCGCAGCGCGACCGGCGTGTCGGGCCCGAGCAGTTGGCCCGAGGCGATGCGAAAGAGCAGTGCGTAGCCGATCTGGCCGGCGGCGCCGGTGACGGTGACGTTGACGGGGCTGGTCATGGCTCCTCTCTAGAGTCGCTCGACGATCGCCGCGGCGAACTCCGAGCACTTCACCTCGGTCGCGCCCTTCATCAGTCGCGCGAAGTCGTAGGTCACGATCTTCTCGGCGATCGTCGCCTCCAAGGCGGCAACGATATCGTCGGCGGCCTCGGTCCAGCCCAGGTGCTCGAACATCAAGACACCCGAGAGCAACACCGATCCGGGGTTCACCTTGTCCTGTCCGGCGTACTTCGGCGCCGTGCCGTGGGTCGCCTCGAAGATGCCGTGACCGGTCACGTAGTTGATGTTGGCGCCCGGCGCGATGCCGATCCCGCCGACCTGGGCGGCGAGCGCGTCCGAGAGGTAGTCACCGTTCAGGTTCGTCGTCGCGATGACGTCGAACTCGCGTGGCCGCGTGAGGACCTGCTGCAGGGCGATGTCGGCGATGGCGTCCTTCACGAGCAACTTTGAGCCCGGCTTGCCCGCGCAGTCCTCCCAGCTGACCGCGAGGTCGCGGAACTCGTCGTGGACCAACTGGTAGCCCCACTTCATGAAGGCGCCCTCGGTGAACTTCTGGATGTTGCCCTTGTGCACCAGGGTCACGGACTCGCGCTCGCGCTCGAGCGCGTAGATGAGGGCGGCGCGAATCAGTCGCTTCGAGCCGAACTCCGAGATCGGCTTCAGTCCGAGCCCGCTCATCTCACGCACGTCCCAGCCGAAGGCGTCGTGGACGAAGGCGCGCAGCTTCTCCGCCTCGGCGCTACCCGCCTCGAGCTCGAGGCCGGCGTAGACGTCCTCGGTGTTCTCGCGGAAGATCACCATGTCGACGTCCTCGGGCCGCTTCACGGGCGAGGGCACGCCCTCGAACCAGCGCACCGGACGCAGGCAGACGTAGAGGTCGAGGATCTGGCGAAGCGCCACGTTGAGCGAGCGGAAGCCACCGCCGATCGGCGTCGTCAGGGGCCCCTTGATCCCGATGAGGTGCTCGCGAAAGTCAGCGATGGTCGCCTCGGGCAGCCAGTCGCCGGTCTCGTCAAAGGCCTTCTGACCTGCGAGGACCTCCTTCCACTCGATCGACTTGCCGTGCTTCGTCGCGGCGGCGTCGAGGACCAGCTTCGCCGCCGGCCAGATGTCGACGCCGGTGCCGTCGCCCTCGATGAAGGGAATAATCGGGTTGTCGGGGACGTGCAGCACGCCCTCGGCGCTCATCGTGATCTTCTCAGCCATGGGCTTATCCTACGGCGCGGGACCGCCCCAACCCGAGGGCGAACTAGGCGAAGAGCGCCTGGTGGATCTCGCGCGTCGCCGTCGAGCGGTTGAGCGTGTAGAAGTGCAGTCCGGGGACGCCCGACTCGAGCAGCTCGACGCAAAGATCGGTCGCCGCGCGCACGCCCTCGGCGCGAACCGCCGGCGCGCCACCACGCTCGTCCGCGGCGACGAGCCGTGCGGCGAGAGCGCTCGGCACCTTCGCGCCCATCTCGGCCATGCGCGACACGCCCGACAGCGTCGTCACCGGCATGATGCCGGGCAGCACCGGCCTCCCGACGCCAAGCTCGCCGAGCTCGTCGACGAGGCGGACCCACTCCAAGGCCTCGAAGAAGAACTGCGTGACCGCGAAGTCCGCCAGTTGGAGCTTCGCTGCCAGGTGGCGGCGGTCCGAAGCCCGGTCACTCGAGCGCGGGTGACCCTGTGGGTGGGCACCGACGCCGACGCAGAAATCACCGACCTCACGGGCCAGCTCGACGAGTTCGAACGCGTAGGTGAACTCCGAGGAGGTCGGGGCGTGGTCATCGGGCGGGTCGCCACCGAGCGCCATGACGTTCACGACGCCCGCCTCCTGGTAGCGGGTGAGCAGCCCGCGCATCTCGTCGCGTTTGCTCCCGACGCACACGAGGTGCGCCATGGCGCTGTAGCGCCCGGCTCGCTGGATCGCCGTCACGAGGTCGAAGGTGCGTTGGCGTGAGACGGCTCCCCCGCGGTAGGTCACCGAGACGAAGGAGGGGTCGAGCGCGCCGATCTCGGCGAGCGAGCGCTCGAGCACGGCGCTCTCCTCGTCGGACTTCGGGGGAAAGAACTCGAAGGAGCGTGTCGGGCCCCTCGCGAGCAGCTCGTCAACGCGCACGCCGTTAGTCGGCTCGGCCGAAGTCGTCTTCGATTCGAACGATGTCGTCCTCGCCGAAATAGGTGCCGTGCTGGACCTCGATGAAGACGACCGGAGTCGTGCCGCGGTTCTCGCAGCGATGCGCCTGGCCGAGGGCGACGTCGATGCTGCTGCCCGCGGGCACCTCGTACTCGTTCCCGTCGAGGACGACCGTGGCCGTGCCGTTCACGACGAACCAGTGCTCGGCCCGCTGTGCGTGACGCTGATAGCTGAGGCGCATCCCGGGTGCCACCACGATGCGCTTGACCTTGTGGTCGAAGCGCTCGTCGTCGAGGACGGTAAAGGAGCCCCACGGCCGTGTCTCGAACTCGCGTCCCCGTTCGTCGTAGGTCGTCATCGCGTCCCTTCTGCGGCGAGCACCGCGTTGCGCAACAGCATGGCACGGGTCATCGGACCCACGCCACCGAGCCTCGGCGTGACCCAACCGGCCACCTCGCCGACGTCATCGGCGAGGTCGCTCAGCAGCTTTCGCCCCGCCCAGCTCGTCCCGGCGCCCACGACGGCGGCGCCCGGTTTGATCATGTCGCGGGTCACCAGTCCCGCCCGCCCGGCGGCCGCGACGACGACGTCGGCGCTGCGCACCAGTTCCTCGAGGTGTTCGACGCCGGTGTGCACCACGGTGACGGCGGCGTTGCAGCCCGGGCGCTTCGACGCGAGCAGCAGCGCGAGGGGACGTCCGATGGTGAGACCGCGTCCGATCACGACCGCGTGCTTACCCTCGACGGGTACGTCGTAGGCGGCGAGCAACTCGACGATCCCCATCGGCGTGCACGGCAGCGGGCCCGGTGCACCCATGACGAGGCGACCGAGGTTCGTCGGATGCAGGCCGTCAACGTCCTTGCTCGGGTTGACGCGCAGCAGCACCTCTTCCTCGTTGACACCGTTCGGGAGGGGCAGTTGCACAAGGATCGAATGCACGTCGTCGTCGTCGTTGAACCGGTCGACGACTGCAACGATCTCCCGCTGGCCGGCGCTGCTCGGCAGGTGCACGTCAAAGGAGCGCACGCCGATGTCCGCGCTCTCGGCGATCTTCATCTCGACGTAGCGCACGCTCGAGGGATCTTCCCCAACGAGGAGCGTTCCGAGCCCGGGGGTGATGCCTACCGCCGCGAGACGGTTCACGCGTTCGGTCAACTCCAGCTTGATGGCTGCGGCAACGCGCTCGCCGTCGAGAAGTACGCTCATCGGTCTCCTAGTGCCGAAAGTGACGCTCACCGGTGAGCATCATGACGATTCCCGCGGCGTTCGCCGCGTCAATGATCTCGGCGTCACGAACCGACCCGCCTGGCTGCACGACGGCAGCGACGCCCGCGTCGGTGAGCGACGCCAGGCCGTCGGCGAACGGAAAGAACGCGTCCGACGCGGCGGCGGCCCCCTTCGCGAGTCCCCCGGCCTTCGTCACCGCGAGGTCCGCGGCGACCACGCGCGACTGCTGACCGGCGCCGACGCCGACGGCAACGCCGTCGCGCGCGATCACGACAGCGTTCGAGGTCGTGCGCGCGCAGACCCGCCACGCGACCGCGAGGTCCATCAGCTGCTGCTCGGTCGGGCGCGCGTCGCTCACGCAGCGCCACTGGCTGACGGGCACCAACAACTCATCGGCGTTCTGGACGAGCGCCGTGTTGCCGAGCGTCCGCACCGAACGACCGAGCGGCTCGGGCACGGGGGCACTGAGGAGTCGCGTCGCCTTGCGGCGCGCCGCGAGCGTCTCGACCGCCTCGTCGGTGAACGAGCGAGCGATGATGACGTCGGCTTGCGGACCGCTCGCGATCGCGGTCGCCAGCGCCGGGTCGACCGCGCCCGCCACGGCGACGACGCCGCCGAAGGCGCTCTGGGGGTCGGCGGCGAGCGCCTTTTCGAAGGCGTCGACGAACGTTGACCCGAGCGCCGCGCCCGAGGCGTTCGCGTGCTTGATGATCGCGACGGCGGCGTGGCCTGGCGCGTCCGCGGCGAGCTCGTGGACCAGTCGCCACGCGGCGTCCGCGTCAAAGAGGTTCAGGTAGGACAGATCGCTGCCCCCGTGCTGAACGACGCCATCCCAAAAGGGCGTCGTGCCGGCCAGGCGGTAGCGCGCGGCAACCTGGTGGGGGTTCTCGCCGTAGCGCGTCACGGCCGCGCGCTCCAACGACAGTTGCAGCGTCACGGGCACCACGGCGTCGACGTCGCTCAAAGCTCCACCGATCGCGCCGCCGTCGTCCATCCACCGCACGAGCGCCGCGTCGTAGCCCGACGTGAGCGCGAAGGCGGCGCGCGCCAGCGCGTGACGCGTTGCGTCCGTGAGCCCGCCGAGCCGTTGGAGTTCCTTCAGGACGTCGGGGTACTGCTCGGGACTCGTCACGACGCCCACGTGCGCGTGATTCTTGGCCGCGGCGCGCACCATCGTCGGCCCCCCCACGTCGATGAGTTCGATCGACGGGTTGGATGGGAAGGGGTAGAGGTTGCAGACGACGAGCTCGATGGGGGTGATGCCGTGCTCGGCCAGCTCGTCCCGGTGCCCGGCCTCGGCGACGTCGGCGAGGATCGCGCCGAGGATGGCTGGATGGAGGGTCTTCACGCGCCCGTCGAGCATCTCGGGGAAACCCGTGACCTCGGACACGTCGAGGTGGCTAACGTTGGCGGCTTCGAGCGCCGCGGCCGTGCCGCCTGAGGCGACGAGCTCGATCCCGAGCACCTCGAGACCCGTCGCGAACTCCACCAGTCCGGACTTGTCCCACACGCTCAGTAACGCGCGCATCTACCGCTCCCTCGTGGCGACCGCCAGGTCAGCCGGCTCTTCGCCCTGGGCCAGGGCCGCCATCACCCTAGCGACGACCTGCGGGTACAGGGATCGCTCGACGGTCTTGATCCGTTCGTGCAGCGACGACTCGTCGTCGCCCGCGAGCACCGCAACGCGAGCCTGCGCGAGGATCGGTCCCTCGTCGAGGACCTCCGTCGCGACGTGGACCGTGCAGCCCGTCTCCTTGACGCCGGCCGCGATCGTCGCGCGCACCGCGTGCCACCCCTTGAAGGCGGGCAACAGACTCGGGTGCGTGTTGAGCACGCGACCCGGGAACGCTTCGTGAAACGACGGCGTGAGCACGGTGCCGAAGCCCGACATCGCCACGAGGTCGACGCGCGCTCGCCGCAGCTCGGTCGCCAGCTCCACCGAGTAGCCCTCTCGATCGAAGTCGGGAGCGAAGCCGCCGAAGCGCTCACGATCGACGAGCGTCGCCGAGACGCCGGCCGCGAGTGCCACCTCGAGTCCCCGACAGGGCCGGTCCGAGCCAACGAGCGCGACGTCGAGCCCCGCGTCGAGCATCGCTTCGAGGATCGTTCCGGTTCCCGAGACCAGGACGCAGAGACGTACCGGGTCCAAGCGCTACATCGCCCTCACGAGTTCGACCATCCTCGTGCCGGCCTCGGTCGGGTTGAGACAGACGTGCACGCCGGCCTCGGTGAGCGCCGCCATCTTCGCCTGGGCGGTGCCCTTCGAGCCCGAGATGATGGCCCCGGCGTGGCCCATCTTGCGTCCCGGCGGCGCGGTCACGCCGGCCACGTAGGCGACGACCGGCTTGGTCATGTTGTGCTTGATCCACTCGGCGGCGCGCTCTTCCTCCGACCCGCCGATCTCGCCGATCATCATGACCGCTTTCGTCTCGGGGTCGGCCTGGAAGGCCGCGAGGCAGTCGATGAAGTTGGTGCCCGGGACCGGGTCGCCACCGATGCCGACGCACGTGGTCTGGCCGACGCCCTGAACGCTCAACTCGTGAAGCGCCTGGTAGGTCAGCGTGCCCGAGCGCGAGACGATGCCCACGGGGCCGCCCGCGAGGGCGATGTCGCCCGAGGTGATGCCGATGTTGCACTTGCCGGGGCTGATGACGCCCGGGCAGTTGGGACCGAGTAGGCGCACACCGGGAAACTCCTCGACCAGCCGGTTGTACGTGACGGCCTCGTCGTGGGCGGGGATGCCCTCGGTGATGCAGACGATGAACGTGACCCCACCCTCGGCCGCCTCGAGGATCGCCGCGGGCGCGAAGCGCGGCGGGACGGCGACGAACGACGCCGTCGCGCCAGTCGCCGCGACCGCTTCCTTCACGCTGTCAAAGACCGGTACCCCGTCGACGTTGATCCCGCCCTTGCCCGGGGTTACCCCTCCTACCACCTTCGTGCCGTAGTCACGGTTGCGCAGTCCGTGGAACCGACCCTGCGAGCCCGTGAGCCCCTGGACGATGACCTTGGTGTTCTCATCGACGAAGATGCTCATCTCTCTCCTTCGTTCGCGAGCGCCACCGCGCGGCGTGCGGCGTCGAGCATGGTCGGTTCGGTGATCAGCCGCTCGCTCAGGTGCGGCGCGAGAATGGCTCGGCCCTCGACGGCGTTCGTGCCGTCCAGGCGAAGCACGATGGGCGCCTCGATGGCGACGCGCGACAGCGCCTCGAGTACACCGTTGGCGACTTCGTCGACGCGGGTGATGCCGCCGAAGATGTTGACGAAGATGGACTTCACCTTGGCGTCGGCGTTGATCACCTCGAGTGCCGCCGCCATGACGTCGGCGTTGGCGCCGCCGCCGATGTCGAGGAAGTTCGCCGCGGCACCGCCGACCTGATTCACGACGTCGAGGGTGGACATCGCGAGCCCCGCGCCGTTGGCGATGATGCCCACCGTTCCGTCGAGCCCGATGTAGTTGAGGCCGCGCTCCTTGGCCATCTGCTCGCGCGGGTCCTCGAACTCACCGTCGCGGAACTCCTCCCACTCGGGGTGACGAAACGACGCGTTCTCGTCGAGAGTCACCTTCGCGTCGAGCGCGTGCACCCGGTTGTCCGGCGTGAGGATCAGCGGGTTGATCTCGGCGAGATCGCAGTCGCCCTTGGTGTAACAGTCGTAGAGCTTGACGAGCAGCTCGGCGGCCTGTTCGCGCGCCGCCTCGTCGAGCTCGGCCTCGGACACCCAGCGACGAGACGTCTCGAGGTCGAGTCCGCGGACGGGATCGATCGAGAGGAACGAGATCGCCTCGGGATTCTCCTCGGCGACCACCTCGATCTCGACGCCGCCCTGGGCGCTCAGCATCCCGAGGTGCGTCTTGTTCGGCCGGTCCAAGGTGAAGGAGGCGTAGTACTCCTTCGCGATGTCACTCGACCGCTCGATCCAGAGCCGCTTCACGACGTGGCCCTTGATGTTCAGTCCGAGGATGTTTCCGGCGTGCACTCGCACCTGCTGGGCGTCCTCGGCGAGCTTGACGCCCCCAGCCTTGCCGCGGCCGCCGACCTTCACCTGGGCCTTCACGACGACCGGGTAGCCCACGCGGTCGGCGACGGCGACAGCCTCGTCGACGGTGTCGGCGACGTCGCCGGGCGATACCGCGATGCCAAAGCGCGCGAAGTACTGCTTGCCCTGATACTCAAAGAGGTCCATGCAGGTCTACTTTCCGGTTGCGGTCGATCGGTTCAGTGGTGCGAGGCCTCGCGCGCGTCGAGCGTCGCCTCCAACCACGAGCCGATCTCATCGAGCGACGCGCCGGGCGTGAACACCCGGGCGACGCCCGCCAACTCGAGGGCGGCGATGTCGTCGTCAGGGATGATGCCGCCGACGAGGACCAGCACGTCCTCACGACCCTCGCTCCGCAAGAGTTCGACGACGCGCGGCACGAGGACGAGGTGAGCTCCCGAGAGCAACGAGAGACCAAGGGCGTCGGCGTCCTCTTGGACGACGGCCTGGACGATCTGCTCGGGCGTCTGGTGCAGGCCGGTGTAGACCACCTCGAAGCCGGCGTCGCGCAAGGCCCGAGCGATGACCTTGGCGCCTCTGTCGTGGCCGTCGAGCCCGGGTTTGGCGACTACCACTCGATACGTGCGCTCCATCAGTCCATCAGCATAGAGGCCGACGTAATCACCAAAATTTGGTCGACGGCCCCCTGGCGAGCCGCCGCGAGCGTCGCGCTCGATGGCGCGGATCGTCGCCGCGTGCCCACCACCGCGACGATCGTCCTCCTGTCTTCGTGCTGGTTCCGGGCGACGGTGCAACAGCTCGTGCGTTGCGCGCCGGAGTGATTCGTGTCGCGGCGTCGCCGGACGTGCACCGGGGGCGGCGGACACCTAGTAGGAAAGGAGCGTGAACCTCCCCGCGGATCAACCCCAGAAGCTCGTCGTCTTCGGTGGCAGCTCGGAGATCGCCCGCGCGATCACGAAGAAGCTCTGCGCCAATGGCACCCACACCGTGGTCTTGGCCGGACGCAGCCAAGCGCTCTTGGATCAGGCGGTCACCGAGGCCCAGGAGTACGGCGCGACGAAGACCGACACCGTGCTCTTCGACGCCGAGGATGCCACGAACGCCGCGCACGCCGTGACGAGCGCCTTCGACAAGGCGGGCGACCGGATCGATCTCGTCGTCATCGCCGTGGGCACCATCGGTGACCAAGCCGCCGACGAGAACGACGCCGAGGCTTCGGCCCGCATGATGACGGTGAACGTCGCGTGGCCCGTCGCGGCGCTCGCGGAGATCAAGCGGCGCCTCGTGGCCCAGGGCAGCGGCACGATCCTCGTCATGAGTTCGGCCGCGGCCGTTCGCGTGCGACGCGTGAGCTACCTCTATTCGGGCGCGAAGGCCGGACTCGATCGACTCTGCGTCGGACTCGCCGAGTCACTCGTTGGCACCGGCGTCCGGCTCCAACTACTTCGTCCGGCGGCCGTGCGCACGCGCATGATCGCCCACCAGTCGCGTACGCCTTTCACGACCGGTGCCAACGAGGTCGCCGAGAACGCGCTGCGCGGACTCGCGCGTGGCGACGTCGTCATCTGGAGTCCGCCGGTGCTGCGTTACGTGATGGTGCTGGTTCGTCTCATGCCCTCGCCGCTCTGGCGACGTCTCGCCAACGGCTGATCAAGCCCGTCGGATCGGGGTCATGGCGAGCACGAGGTGCTTCACGCCGTGCTCGTCGAAGTCGACCGCGGCACGCGAATGCGAGCCCTCACCCTCGACGCGCACCACCACGCCAGGTCCGAATCGATCGTGCACGACGCGATCACCGACGTCGAGGCCGAGCAGCTCGGCGCCGGTCGAGCGCACGGGAGGCGCCGCGCCGGTGCCAAAGGCACGACCTTCGGTGAAGGTGCCGCGACGGCCCTCGAAGCCGTCATCCTCGAGGGCGAAGCTCGAGCGCCGCGTCGGCAGCGTCGTGGTCAGGTCGGAGACCAGTTCGGACGGAATCTCTTGGAGGAAGCGGCTCGCGATCGCTTCGACGCGCTGGCCCCACAGCGTGCGACTCCAGGCGTGGGTGAGCGCCAGGTGTCGCATGGCGCGCGTCACGCCCACGTAGAACAGGCGGCGCTCTTCTTCGAGCTCGGCGTCGTCGGAGAGTGCGCGCCGGTGCGGAAAGACGGTCTCCTCGAGCCCCGTGACGATGACGGCCGGAAACTCCAGACCTTTCGCGACGTGCAAGGTCATGAGCGAGATCGCGCCCTCACCGCTGCCGAGTTGGTCGGAGTCGGCGACGAGCGCCATGCGCTCAACGAAATCGAGCAGCGTGTCGTACTGCGCCGCCGCCGAGGCCAGCTCCCCGAGGTTTTCGAGGCGTGAGTAGGCCTCGTCGGAGTCCTCGGCGCGCAGCGCGTCACCCATCCCCGATTCGCGCACGATCGCGTCGATCAACTCGCGCGGACTGAGGTCGTTCGCGAGCGCGCGCAGCTCGTCCATCATGAAGGAGAACTTCGCCGCGCCGCCAAGCGCCCGCCCGCTCAGTCCCGCGGCCGCGCCGTAGTGCGCCGCCTCGGCGAAGGACAGCCCGTGTTCTGCCCCGTAGGCGCCGAGCTTCGCCTGCGCCGCTTCACCGATGCCGCGCTTGGGCTCGTTGATCACGCGCCGGGCCGACGCCTCGTCGCGGGGGTTCACGATGAGCCGGGCGTACGCGAGCGCGTTCTTGATCTCCTTGCGGTCGTAGAAGCGCAGCCCCGCGACAACGCGGTACGGCACGCTCGCGCGCAGCATCTCTTCTTCCAACACGCGGCTCTGGGCGTTGGTTCGGTAGAAGACCGCGACGTCGTTCCAGGAGATCCCGTGCTCGCTGCGCAGCCGGCGCGCCTCGCTCGCGACCCAGCGGCCCTCGTCGTACTCGTCACCGGCGCGGTAGAGCCGGATCTTCTCCCCCTGGTCCCCTTCGGTGAAGAGGTTCTTCGCGTGGCGGCTCGCGTTCTTCGCGATGACCGCGTTCGCCGCGTCGAGGATCGTCTGGGTCGAGCGGAAGTTCTGCTCGAGCAAGATGACCTCCGCGTCGGGGAAGCGCTGTTCGAACTGGAGGATGTTGCGCACGTCGGCCGCGCGGAAGCGGTAGATCGACTGGTCCGAGTCGCCCACCACGCACAGGTTGCGGTGCTTCGCGGCGAGCATCATCACGATCTCGTTCTGCACGCCGTTGGTGTCCTGAAACTCGTCCACCAGCAGGTACTTGAAGCGATGCTGGTAGGACGCCAAGACGTGCTCGTCGGCGCGCAGCATCGCGACGGTGTTCAACAAGAGGTCGTCGAAGTCCATGGCGTTGGCCGTGCGCAGTCGCGCCTGGTAGAGCACGTAGATCTCCGCGATCCGTCGCCGCTGCGGATCGTCGCCGTAGGTGTCGAAGTAGCGCTCGGGACCGATCATCTCGTTTTTCGCCGCCGAGATCGCCGCCGTCACGCTGCGAGGGGGCAGGCGCTTCAGGTCGAGGTTGATCTCCTTCATGATTCGCTCGACGGCCGTCTCGGCGTCGCCGGCGTCGTAGATCGTGAAGCCGCGTTCGTAGCCGAGCACGTCGGCGTGACCACGGAGCATGCGTAGGCACGCCGAGTGGAACGTCGAGACCCACATCTGGTCGGCCTCCGCGCCCACCAGTTCGACCACTCGTCGGCGCATCTCGTCGGCCGCCTTGTTGGTGAACGTGATGGCCATGATCTCGAAGGGCCGAGCGTCCCCGGTCGCGAGCAGGTGGGCGACGCGGCGCGTGAGCACTCGGGTCTTGCCCGAGCCGGCGCCGGCGATCACGAGCAGCGGGCCGCCGCGCTGAGTGACCGCCTCGCGTTGGGGACCGGTCAGTCCCTCGAGTAGCGCCTCGGGGTCGGGGCCACTACGAAAGACGTCGTTGGTGTTCTCCCAGAGCGACTCATCGGAGAACGGGCCGCGGGTCACTCCCACTCAATGGTGCCCGGCGGTTTGCTCGTGACGTCGAGCGCCACGCGATTGACGCCTTCGACCTCGCGGATCAAACGGTTCGCGATGCTCTCGATCACCTCGTAGGGGAGGCGCGCCCAGTCGGCGGTCATGGCGTCGTCGCTCGTGACCGCGCGGATGACGATCGGGTACGCGTAGGTCCGACCGTCGCCCATGACCCCCACCGTGCGCACGGCCGGCAGCACCGCGAAGCTCTGCCAGAGCTCCCGGTAGAGGCCGGCCTTTCGGATCTCGTCGACGACGACGAAGTCGGCGTTGCGAAGGATCTCGACGCGTTCGCGAGTCACCTCGCCGATGACGCGCACCCCGAGACCCGGCCCGGGGAAGGGCTGGCGCCAGACGATCTCCTCGGGGAGGCCAAGCTCCTCGCCCACGCGGCGCACCTCGTCCTTGAAGAGCGTGCGCAGTGGCTCCACCAGTTCGAAGGCGAGGTCCTCTGGCAGCCCGCCCACGTTGTGGTGGCTCTTGATGTTCGCCGCGTGTCCCGAGCCCGACTCGATCACGTCGGGATAGAGCGTGCCCTGGACCAAGAACGCTGGGCCTTCCCCGTCACGGGCGAGGTCGCGCGCGACGGCCTCGAACTCGCGGATGAAGAGCTCGCCAATGATCTTGCGCTTGGCTTCGGGATCGGTCACCCCGGCGAGCGCCTCGAAGAACCGGTCCTGCGCCTTCACGTGGATCAGCTCGACGCCGAACTGACGCGTGAACGTCTCTTCGATCTGCTCGCCCTCGTTCTTGCGCATGAGACCGGTGTCGACGAACACGCAGGTGAGTTGGGTCCCGACGGCCTTGGTGACGAGCGCCGCCGCCACCGCGGAGTCGACACCGCCCGAGAGCGCGCAAAGCACACGCTGCCCGCCGACCTGCTCACGGATGGCGGCGACCTGATCTTCGATGATCGAGGTGTTGGTCCACGTTGAGGGGATCTGTGCCACCCGGTGGAGGAAGGTCGCGAGTAGTTCCTGACCGCGCTCGGTGTGCGCGACCTCGGGGTGGAACTGGACGGCGAAGAGTCCCCTAGCGGCGTTCTCGATGAGGGCGGGGGCTTCGGCGGAACTCGCCGTGATCTCGAAGTCCATTGGAATGCTCGCGATGGAGTCGCCGTGGCTCATCCAGCACTCACTGCGCGCGGGCCAGTCCTCGATCAGCATCGAGTGCGAGGCCCGCTGGCGCACCAACGCCGTGCGACCGTACTCACCCGAGCCGGTGCGCGCGACCGAGCCGCCGAGCTGCTGCATCATGAGCTGCGCGCCGTAACAGATGCCGAGGATCGGGACGCCGAGGTCGTAGATCGCCGGGTCGAGCTGGGGCGCGGGCACCGCGTAGACCGACTTCGGGCCCCCGGAGAGGATCAGCGCGCGCGGTGCGCGACGTCGGACGTCGTCGGCGCTGATCGTCGCCGGCACGATCTCGGAGTAGACGTGTGCCTCGCGGACGCGTCGGGCGATGAGTTGGGCGTACTGGGCGCCGAA
This sequence comes from uncultured Acidimicrobiaceae bacterium, assembly GCA_963823815.1. Lineage (GTDB taxonomy): Bacteria > Actinomycetota > Acidimicrobiia > Acidimicrobiales > RAAP-2 > RAAP-2. The sequence continues at coordinate 263,789 of CAWGMU010000002.1, read as the reverse complement.
GTCGACGACGAGGACCGTGTCGGTCAATGCCCCATGCCGACGCCCTGGGAGCGCTGCAACTGCTTTCCTTCGGTCTGCAGCGACGGGGCCAGCATGATCTCCGCCTTCTGGAACTCCTTCAGGGTCTCGTAGCCGCACGTGGCCATCGACGTGCGCAGCGCGCCGAAGAGGTTGAGCCGGCCGTCGTTCTCGTGCGCCGGTCCGAGCAGGATCTCGCGGAGGGTGCCGCGCACCTGGGTCCGTACGCGCGCGCCGCGCGGCAGCGTCGGGTGGAACGTCGCCATGCCCCAGTGGAAGCCCCGAGCGGGCGCTTCGACGGCGCTCGTGAGCGGCGAGCCGATCATGACGGCGTCCGCGCCGCACGCGATGGCCTTGGCGATGTCGCCACCCTTGCTCATGCCGCCGTCGGCGATCACGTGGACGTAGACACCGGTCTCGTCGAGGTGGCGCATGCGCGCGCCCGCGACGTCGGCGATGGCCGTCGCCTGGGGCACGCCGATGCCGAGTACGCCGCGCGACGTGCAGGCGTTGCCCGGGCCGACGCCGACGAGCACGCCGGCCGCGCCGGTACGCATGAGGTGCAGCGCCGCCTGGTAGCTGGCGCAGCCCCCGACGATGACCGGCACCTCGAACTCCCGGATGAACTTCTTCAAATTGAGCGGCTCAACGGTCTTTGAGACGTGCTCCGCCGAGACGACCGTGCCTTGGATCACGAGGATGTCGAGACCCGCGTCGATGATCGTCGGGGCCATCCACGCCGTGCGCGCGGGCGTCACCGACGCGGAGGTGGTAATCCCGGCCTCCTTCATCTGACGGATGCGCTCGGCGACGAGCTCCAGCTTGATGGGCTCTAAGTACATCTGCTGCATGCGAGCGGTGGCCTTATCGTCGTCGAGCTCGCGGATCTCGTCGAAGAGCGGCGTGGGGTCCTCGTAGCGGGTCCAGAGACCCTCGAGGTTCAAGACGCCGAGCCCGCCGAGCCGGCCGAGTTCGATGGCGGTGAGCGGTGACATCGCTCCGTCCATCGCCGAGCCGAGGACCGGGAGCTCAAACTTGTACGCGTCGATCTGCCAACTGATGTCGACGTCCTCGGGGTCGCGGGTTCGCCGTGAGGGAACGATCGCGATGTCGTCGAAGCCGAAGGCCTGACGAGCCGATTTGAAGATGCCGATCTCTACGTCCGCCATGGAATCCTCCGCGCGCACGCTCCCGGTAGCGCGTGCGTAGCCACCAATCTACTAGGGCGACCGGCCGCCTCAGCCGTGATCGGGTGCGGGAACACCCGTGACGACGCAGAGAAACTCTGTCAACACGCGCGCCGTCGCGCCCCAGATGAGGTCGCCCGGAACCTTGAAGAAGTGGATCGGAAAGAAGCCGTCGCGATCGCCGCGCGGCCCGTCACCCGCGCGTCGCCAGCGCTCTTCGAGGAAGGCGCCCTCGGCGACCAGGTCGGCGAGGGCGACGCTGAAGACGCGGTCAACCTCCGTCGGGTCGATCGTGAGCTCGGGTCGGCCGGGAAGGAGCCCCACGACCGGCCAGATCGACGTTCCCGAGGCGTAGGAGGCGAGCGGACTCAGCCAGGCGAGAGGCGTCACGAGCTCGGAGTCGAGCCCGACCTCTTCTCGCGCCTCGCGCAGCGCTCCCTCGACGGGCGTCTCCTCGCCCTCGAGACGCCCGCCGGGAAGGGCGATCTCACCGCGATGGTGGCGCAGCGAGAACGCGCGCCGCGTGAGGATGATCCGGGTCTCGCCCTCTTCTTCGAAGAGCGCGAGCAGCACCGCCGAGCGCACCGTGATGGGCGTCGGCGACGCGTCACCCACGACCGAGAGCGCCGAGACCTCACTCGCCGGAGGGTTCTCGAGCAGACGTCCTTCGCGCTTGAGTGCGTCGCGGACTTCGGCGAGGGTGATACCGCTTCGTGATGACGGTGGCCGCGACGACCACGGCGCCGCCGCTCCCGGTTCGATGACCTCGGGCTCGGGGATGACCTGAGGGTAGTGATGTCCGTCGAAGCGCGTGGGCTGTTCGCTCGGGGGCGTCATCGTCGTTCCTCTAGACTCGTCGGGGCGTATCGTCCTTCACGGTAACGCGCTCGGCCCCCAACTCCCCCAGGAGCACGCTTCTGAAATCCCTCGCCCAGTTCTGTGTCCGTCATCGCTGGTACGTGCTGGGCGCGTGGCTCGCCTTCTTCATCCTCATCAACGTGGTCTCGCAGTCCGTGGGCTCGGCCTACTCCAACGCCTTCAGCCTGCCCGGCACCAACTCAACGAAGGCCCAGTCTCTGCTCAACACGGCCTTTCCCGGCCAGTCCGGTGACGTCGACCAGATCGTCTTCCAGGTACCGAACGGCACGATCGCCTCGAAGGCGTCGACCATCCAGGCGATGCTCACGAAGGTCGACGCTCTGCCCGTCATCGGCAGCGTGACCTCGCCGTTTTGCACCGGGAAGTTCGCGGCCAGCGAGACACTCCCGGGCGGGGCGTGTCTGGGCGCGGCGCAGGTCTCGCGCGACGGCACCATCGCCTACGCCGTCGTGCACTTCGACCGACCGGGCTACAAACTGCGCAACCCGCAGATTCAGACGGTCGAGACCGCGGCCGAGACCGTTCGCTCGGCGTCGCTCACCGTCGAGTTCGGCGGCAACGCCTTCGGCCAGCTGGACTCGTCGACCGGCAGCCCCGGGGAGGTCTTCGGTCTGCTCGCGACCGCCATCGTGCTCGTGCTCGCCTTCGGGTCGTTCTTCGCCATGCTGCTGCCACTCGGCGTCGCGCTCTTCGCGCTCGGCATCTCGCTGGCGGCGGGCGTCCTACTCAGCCACATACTGGCCATCGCGCAGTTCGCCCCGATTCTCGGCTCGCTCATCGGGCTCGGCGTCGGCATCGACTACGCCCTCTTCGTGGTGACCCGCGCCCGCCAGGAGCTCAAACGCGGCGCGAGCATCGAGCAAGCGGTCGTCAGCTCGATCAACACCTCGGGTCGCGCCGTGCTCTTTGCTGGCACGACCGTCTGTGTCGCGCTGCTCGGCATGCTCGTGCTCCAGCTATCGTTCCTCAACGGCGTCGCGGTGACGGCGTCACTCACGGTCCTCGTCACGATGTTCGCGTCGCTAACGTTGCTACCCGCGCTGCTCGCGTTCCAGGGCCGCCACGTGCTGAGCCGCCGCGAGCGACGCCTCCTCGAGGAGAAGGGCCCCGGACCGGTGGTCGTGAGCGGTCCCTGGCAGCGTTGGGCGCACTTCGTGTCCCGCCACCCACGCGTGCTCTCGGCGGCCGCAATCGGCATCATTGCCGTCTTCGTCGTGCCGTTCTTCTCGCTCCACCTCGGCAGCTCCGACCAGGGGTCCGATCCGGCGGGCTCGACCACACGTCAGGCTTACGACCTCCTCGCGAAGGGATTCGGGCCGGGCTTCAACGGACCGCTCACCATCGTCGGCTCGATTCACGACGGCCGGGACAAGGCCGTCATGACCGCACTCGACGCGTCACTGCACGGCAAGCCTGACGTCGCCACGGTCCTGCCGCTGATCACCAATCCCGCCGGGACCGTCGGGATCATCAACGTGATCCCGACGACGAGTCCCCAGGACGCGAAGACCGCCAACCTCATCGCCACGATTCGAAACACCTACATCCCCGACGCGACTTCGTCCTCGCACACGAAGATCTACGTGGGCGGCATCACCGCGATCTTTGTCGACTTCGCGACGGTGCTCACGAGCAAGTTGCCGCTCTTCGTGGGCGTCATCGTCTTCCTTGGTTGCCTGTTGCTGATGGTCGCCTTTCGCAGCGTGCTGATCCCCGTCGTGGCGGCCGTGATGAACCTTCTCGCCGTCGGCGCGTCGTTCGGTCTCGTCGTGGCTGTCTTCCAGTGGGGATGGGGCAGCAGTTTGATCCGCGCGGGAACGGGACCGGTTGAGTCCTTCTTGCCGATCATCATGATCGCGATCCTCTTCGGCCTCTCCATGGACTACCAGGTGTTTCTGGTCTCGCGAATGCACGAGGAGTGGCTCAACACCAATGACAACGAGGAGGCGATCATCCGCGGCCAGGCCAACACCGGCCGCGTCATCACCGCGGCCGCGCTCGTGATGATCTGCGTCTTCCTATCGTTCTCGATCGGCGGCGAGAGAATCATCGCGGAGTTCGGCATCGGTCTCGGTGGCGCGGTCTTGATCGACGCCTTCGTGATCCGCACCGTGCTCGTGCCCTCATTGATGCACTACGTCGGCAGGGCGAACTGGTGGATGCCTCGATGGCTCGATCGGGTCGTGCCCCACGTCGCCGTTGAAGCAACCGAGTGACGCGATCTGCTCCGGGCCATCAGGGTCCGAGGCTCGCGGCGTGCCACGGGTCCCGGGTCGCTCGACTACGTCGATGGTGCGCTAGTACGCCGTCCCCGACACCCATTCGATAGCCCCGAGGCCCTCGGTCGGCGTCCATCCACCCTTGTAGACGGGGCTGTTGTAGATGTTGCTCTTGTAGCCCATGAAGGCGGAGAGCACGGTGGAGAGTTTGCCGGTGAATGCCGGCAGGTCACCACTGGCGAATCGAACCTCCTGGTGCGCGTCGATCACCCAGAAGCCGTCGGAGTGGTTGATGTCGTAGCTCAGCGGATCGTGGGGCGCCATCCAGTCATTCGGTGGCGGTTGGTCTTGCGGCACGACCTGGACCGTCCAGCCGAAGAACTTTTCGAGGGTGGTGAGGTTCGCGTTACGATCCCCGCGGCCAAGAGGGTTCTTCGCCGCGTACTCCTTGAATGAGATGTAGGGCTTTGAGGTGTAGCCGGCCTCGGTCCAGAGCTGGAAATTGGCACCGATCAGCTTGGCGTAGGCGGCGATGCGCGCTCGCGAGTCGCGGTAGGGGTCAACGTCGATGGCGACGACTTCGACATTGGACGCCCTGAGCTGGTCCAACTTGGCCTGCAACTGGAGCATGTTGCCGGTCGTGAAGGGACACGTGTCGCCGCACAAGGTCAGATAGGGAACGAGGAAGACGGTCTTGCCCCTCAGCGATCCCAGCGTTTCGGGCTTCCCGTCTTGATTGATGAATCTCGCGTTGGCGACAGCCTTCGAGAGCGCGATGTTCGTCGCGACGCCGACGGAGGCCTTGGGCTGAGCGGGCTTGACGGCGGCGCCCGAGGGAAGGGCGGAGAGCGCGCCGCCCGCCACGAGCGCCGACAGCGCCAGCGACCAAAATGTGGACTTCCAGCGTCGAGACACGGCTCGCCTCTCAAACGTGCGGATCAATCTGTCTCGAGCATACGTGCCTGTCACTCGACCGGCGACGTCGGGGCTGCCGCTCGACGGGACCTTTCGACAGTCACTACATCTGCATGCCGGACATGCCGAAGTTGATGTGTGCGGGGGGCTTGACGACCCGCGCCTCGACCGTCACCGACTGCAGGTGCTGAAAGTTGCTCCAGGTGACGGTGAGGGGAATGGTCTCGCCCTTGGTAAGCGCGCGGTGAAGCCCCCACAGCATTGCGCCCTGGTACCGGTAGCCAAGTTTCTGCGTGTGCCCCGACGTGATCAGAATGTTCGTTAGTTGGATCATCGCGTGATCTCCTTGGCACATGTTCGTGTCGTAGCCGATCATGTGCTGGGCGGCGACCGGTGACGTCAGGCGCAGCAGCGTGATCGGGCCCGAGGACGTGTTGTCAATTTTCACGACGACGGCCGTCGGGCCGCCCGCCTTTGCGGCGGTGACGGTCGCCCCCGTGACGACGACCGACCTCGTCGACGCGCCGACGGCCGACTCCGCGCCCAAGGTCAGCACCCCGGCAACGGCCACGAGGGCCAGCGCGACGCTCGCACATCTCCTCACGTTTGGAGGCTACCGCGCACTCGGTTCCGATCTTCCTCGCGGAACACGGGGCGCGTCACCGCGGCCATAAAGCGGAACGACCGGGCGCGGGGCCCGGTCGTTCCTCGCTCGCCATGGCGAGTTACATCATGCCGCCCATGCCGCCCATGCCGCCGTCACCCATCGGTGGCGATGGCGGTTCGGGCTTGTCTGCGACGATCGCCTCGGTAGTGAGCAGGAGCGCCGCGATCGAGGCCGCGTTCTGCAGCGCCGAGCGCGTCACCTTCGCCGGGTCGATGACGCCCGCCTTCACGAGGTCCTCGAGGACACCCGTCGCGGCGTTGAGTCCGACTGAGCCCTTCGCGTCGGCCACCTCGCGCACCTTGACGGCGCCTTCGAAGCCGGCGTTCTGAGCAATGAAGCGAAGTGGCGCCTCGAGTGAGTTCGCCACGATGCGAGCACCCGTCGCCTCATCGCCGCTGAGGCTGGCGACGAGCTTGTCGACCGACTCGCGCGCGCGAATGAGCGCGGTGCCGCCGCCGGCGACGATGCCCTCGTCGATCGCTGCGCGGGTCGCGCTCAGCGCGTCCTCGATGCGATGCTTCTTCTCCTTGAGCTCGATCTCGGTCGCCGCGCCCACCTTCACGACGGCCACGCCGCCGGCGAGCTTGGCGAGACGCTCCTGGAGCTTCTCGCGGTCCCAGTCCGAGTCAGTGTCGTCGATCTCGCGCTTCAGTTGCGCGACGCGACCGGCGACGTCTTCCTTCGTCCCGTCGCCGTCGACGAGCGTCGTGGCGTCCTTCGTCACGACGATGCGTCGGGCTTTGCCGAGCAGGTCCACGGTGGCGCTGTCGAGCTTGAGACCGATCTCGTCGGAGATGACCGTGCCACCCGTCAGGATCGCCATGTCCTGGAGCATGGCCTTACGCCGCTCACCGAAGCCGGGCGCCTTGACGGCGACCGAAGTGAACGTGCCGCGGATCTTGTTCACGACGAGGGTCGCGAGGGCCTCACCCTCGACGTCCTCGGCGATGATCAGCAACGGCCGACTGGCCTGCATCACCTTCTCGAGCACCGGCACCAGATCGTGCACCGCGGAGATCTTGTTGCTCGTGAAGAGAATGAGCGCGTCCTCGAGCACGGCTTCTTGACGCTCGACGTCGGTCACGAAGTACGGCGACAGGTAGCCCTTGTCGAACTGCATGCCCTCGGTCAACTCGAGCTCGATGCCGAAGGTGTTGGACTCCTCGACCGTCACCGTGCCGTCCTTGCCGACCTTGTCGATCGCGTCGGCGATGACCTCGCCGATGGCGGCGTCGGCGGCCGAGATCGTGGCCACCTGGGCGATCTGAGTCTTGCCGGAGACCTCCTGGCTGATCTTCGCGATCGCCTCGACGGCGGTCTTCACGCCCTTTTCGATCCCGCGCTTCAATCCCGACGGGCTAGCGCCCGCCGCGACGTTGCGCAGTCCGTCCTTGATGAGGGCCTGGGCGAGCACCGTCGCGGTCGTCGTCCCGTCGCCGGCGACGTCGTTGGTCTTCGTCGCGACCTCTTTGACGAGCTGGGCGCCCATGTTCTCGAACGGGTCGTCGAGCTCGATCTCACGAGCGATCGACACGCCATCGTTGGTGATGGTGGGCGCGCCGAACTTCTTGCCGAGGACGACGTTGCGTCCCTTAGGCCCGAGGGTCACCTTGACCGCGTCGGCCAACTTGTCGACTCCGGCTTCGAGGCCGCGTCGTGCGTCCTCGTCGAACTTCAATAGCTTTGACATGGCTCTTCCTTCGTAGTCACTTGGGGTGACGGGCTCAGCCCGTCACGGCTTACTTGGTAACGGTCGCCAGCACGTCGCGGCTGGAGAGGATCAATAGGTCCTCGCCGTCGACGGTGATCTCGGTGCCGCCGTACTTCGAGTAGACGACGGTGTCGCCTACGGACACGCCGGTCGGGATGATCTCGCCGGTCGAGTCGGTGCGCCGACCGGGGCCGGTGGCGAGCACCTCACCCTGCTGGGGCTTCTCCTTGGCGGTGTCGGGAATGACCAGGCCAGAAGCCGTCGTGGCCTCCGCGCTGTTGGGCCGAACGACGATGCGGTCTTCTAGTGGGTGCAACTCCATGGTTCTTGCCTCCTGAGCAATTAGCACTCGATACTTGCGACTGCCAATTTAGCAGCCGGTTGCCCCGAGTGCCAACAGTCGCTCGTAACCCCTTACCAGGCGCGATTCCCGCGGTACGGGCCATGCTCTACCTCACCGGTCCGCTCGCCGCTAGGGGCTCAGGCGCTCACGGCGCCAACCGGCGCCCTCGGGCACGTAGAGCACCCGGTCGTGGAGCCGGTCTTCGCGGTGCTGCCAGAACTCGAAGCGATTCGGCGTCAAGCGGTAGCCGCCCCAGTTCGCCGGGCGCGGGACGTCGCGACCAGCGAAGCCCTCGTCAATCTCCTCCACCCGCGCGACCAGGTCGGCGCGCGAGGCGAGTGGCTCGCTCTGGCGACTGGCCCGCGCGCCGAGTTGGCTTCCCCTCGCTCGAGTGGCGAAGTAGGCATCGGACGCCACGGGGGACATCTTTGTGACGGTGCCCTCGATGCGGACCTGTCGGCCGAGAGGCTCGCAGTACCAGAGCAGCGCCGCGCGAGGGTTCTCCGCGAGCTCGCCACCCTTGCGCGAGTCGTAGTTCGTGTACCAGCCATAGGACGAGCCGTCGTGATGGCGCAGGAGGACCATACGCACACTCGGCACGCCGTCAGTCGTCGCGAGTCGCGAGCGCGACCGCCTCGCGTTCGGTCATGACGGGCAGTGCCTCGGCGAACCAGACGTCAAACTGCCGAAAGGGATCGGCGTCGACGTTCGAGACGTCGAGCGGAACCCAGCGCTCGCTCACGAGACCTCCGCGAGCTGCCAGTTCGGCGTCGCGGAGAGGGAGAGGTCACTCGACTCGCCGCGAGCCAGGTGGAAAAGACCGGCGGCGGCGATCATCGCGGCGTTATCCGTGCACATCGCCGCGGACGGCAGGTGGCTGGCAAGGCCGAACTCCGCGGCCAGCTCGGCAACGCCACCGCGCAGGGCCGAATTCGCCGCGACACCCCCCGCGAGCGCCACGCCACGAACCTCGACATTCTCGAGCGCTCGACGGAGTTTGCGCAAGAGCTGCTCGCAGAGCGCGCGCTGGAAGGAGGCGGCAACATCCTCCAGCGAGAGATCCTGCTGATGCGTCGTGGCGCGCACGACGGCTGTCTTGAGGCCGGAGAAGGAGAGGTCGTAGTCCTCCCCGATCATCGACACCGGCAACGCCACGGCATCGGGCGAGCCAGTTGACGCCAGGCGATCGATCTCAGGTCCACCCGGGTAGCCGAGTCCGAGCCATCGCGCGACCTTGTCGTAGGCCTCGCCCGCGGCGTCGTCGACGGTCTCGCCGAGCACCTCGTGCTCGCCCGGTCCCCGCTGCAGCACGATGAGGCTATGCCCGCCCGAGACGAGGAGCGTCATGAGTGGCCACTCGAGGTCTCGAGCTTCGAGCAGCGGCGCGAAGAGGTGCCCCTCGAGGTGATTGATCCCGACGAAGGGTACGTCCCAAGCAAGTGCGAGCGCCTTTGCCGCCGAGAGCCCAACGAGAAGGGAGCCGATGAGTCCCGGTCCGCTCGTCACAGCCACGCCGACGAGTCCCGGCGCCGCCGGATCGAGACCAGCCTCACGGAGAGCGGTTCGCACGACCGGCCCGACGGTCGTGACGTGGGCGCGCCCAGCGAGCTCGGGCACCACGCCGCCGAAGACGCGGTGCTGGTCGATCGAGGATTCGACGACCGAGGAGAGAACGCGAAGGTCTTCGTCGACGACCGCGGCGGCGGTATCGTCGCAACTCGTCTCGATGCCCAGGACCAACGTCACCTCGACAGCGTAGGAGGGAGCTCAGTCGAGGTCGGCCCAGAGGACCAGCGCGTCCTCGCGCGTCCGCTCGTAGTAGTTCTTGCGGACGCCGACGGGCGCGAAGCCAAAGCGCGTATAGAGCTCCAGGGCGCGCTTGTTGGAGACCGCGACCTCCAAGGTCGCGCGCTGGACTCCCCGCTCCTTCGCGACGATCCACGCCTCGTCGAGCAGCGACGTGGCGACCCCTCGTCCCTCGTGACCGGGCAGCGTGCCAATCGTGTTCACGTGCAGCTCGTCGAGCACGTACATCACACCGAGGTATCCGAGGATCCGCTTCTGCTCGACCGCCACGGTGTAACGACGGGTCTCCAGGTTCGTGATCTCGTCGAGCAACATCGAGCGGGTCCAAGGCTCGGGGAACTGCGCGCCCTCGATCTCGAGCAACTCGGGCACGTCGCGCCGCTCCGCAACACGGATCGTCCAGTCGCTCACGGCCGTCGCTCGCGGGTAGCGAAGTTCGCCACCGCGTCGGCCTCGCGCAAGTAGAGCGGAACAATCTCCGCTACCGGCTCGCGGACGGCGCCCAAGCGCAACGCCTGGATCGGCGGCGGCACGCGCTGATCGAAGTTCGCCGCCCCCGCGACCGCGGCGAACACCTCGCGGTATCGAGCGGCACCATCACCCGTGAAGGTCACGTGCTCGCCGCTCGTCGACCAGCGCTCGGCGACGGCCACGGGAACGTTCACCGACGGTGCCTCGCGAGCAACGACGGCCTCATCGAGGTCGAAGGTCTGGACGAAGACCTCTCCTCGACGACCGTCAACGGCGCACACGAGGGTGCCGCGCACGCCTTCGTCCTGTGCACCGTGGGCCAACAACTCGAGTGACGTCACACCGACGAGATCGGCGTTCGCGCCCAGGGCGAGTCCGACCGCCGTCGCGATGCCCACGCGCAGGCCGGTGAAGAGTCCCGGGCCGCGGTCAACGACGACGCGATCGAGCGCCGCCGGCGCGATGCCCGCCAGATGGAGGAGGTCACGCACGCCCGGCGCTAGGGCCTCGGTGTGATGGCGCTGGTCGTCGACGACGGCGCTTATCTCCTCGCCGCTGTACGTCAGTAGTCCGAGGGCGCAGGCCGGTGTCGCGGTCTCGATGGCGAGAACGATCACGAGCTCGCCCAGGCGTCAAGCGCGCTGTCGCGGCCGCCCGTCGCGCCGCTCACCTCGAGCGTGCGCGCGTCGTCCTCTTCCACGGTGAAGTCGACACTGATCACGTCGCGACCGAAGACGCTCGAGCCGATCTCGCCCCACTCGACGAGTGCGACCGCCGACTCCTCGACCAGTTCGCCGAGGGCGAGGTCGACGATCTCGTCAAGGCTGCCCACCCGGTACACGTCCGCGTGGTGCAGCGTCGTGATGCCGCGATCGTTCACGCAGTCGTGCTGGCGCACCAGCGTGAAGGTCGGGCTCGTGATCCGCTCGCGCACGCCCAGGCCGCGGCCGACGCCCTGGGCGAAGGTGGTCTTGCCGGCGCCGAGGGTGCCACTCAGCAGGATCACGTCACCGGGCTCCACCACGGCGGCGAAGTCCGCACCGGCCCGACGAGTGTCGTCGGCGGTGACGCAGTGGCGTCGCCAACTCACGCCGTCTCCATCAAGCGGCGTAGCACCCCGAGGTCGGCGCGCATCACGTCGACGACGCTCGGACCACCGCGCAGGGCGGCGGCCGGGTGGTAGGTGGGCACGCCGCGGATCGCCCCGGAGCGATAGACGTGACCGTGCACGCGGCCGATGCCTGATTCGTAGGCGAAGATGGCCCGACCGGCGGTGTTGCCGAGGGTGAGGATAAAACGTGGCGACACCCGATCGAGCTGGGCGATCAGCCACGGCCGGCACGTCTCGATCTCCTTCGGCGTGGGCGTCCGGTTGGCCGGCGGTCGACACTTCACGACGTTGGTGACGTAGCACTCCTCTCGCTGGAGCCCGACCTCTTCGGCCAAGAGCGAGAAAAACAGTTGGCCGCTCGCGCCGATGAAGGGCGCGCCACCCTCGTCCTCCGTGCGGCCCGGTGCCTCGCCCACGATCATGAGTCGAGCGTCGAGGGGACCCGAGCCGATGACTACTCGCTGGCGCGTCGCCGAAAGTCCGCAGCGCGTGCACGTTGACAGTCCTTCGAAGTCGGTCACGGTTCAGTCCACGAGCACGCGCGGCACACGGGCGCCAACGTCACAGAGGACCTCCCACGCGATCGTTCCGGCCCAGTCGGCCCAGTCATCGGCAGTGATCGTCTCGGCGCCCTGACGCCCGAGTAGCACCACGTCGTCCCCGACCGCGACCGGGTCGTTGCCCACGTCGATGACGAGTTGGTCCATGGTGACGTTCCCCGCCAGTGGGTAGCGCTTGGCGTTGATCAGTACCTCGGCTCCGCCCTCGCGCAGCCGGCGCGCGTAGCCGTCGGCGTAGCCGAAGGGCACGGTCGCGATCGTCGCCTCGCGCTCGAGCGCGCGACTGCGCCCGTAGCTCGGACGCTCACCCGCCGCGCCACGCCGTACCGCGACCACCTTGGCGCGCAACGACATCGCCGGCTCGAGACGCAGGCCCCGATCGTCGAGCGGTCCCGCGAGCCACTGCGCCGGCAGGTAGCCGTAGAGCGCGAGGCCAGCGCGCACCATCGAGCGGCGGGCTTCGGGGTAGCCAAGGGCGCCGGCCGAGTTCGCCGCGTGTACGACGCGCGGGCACACCCCGCGGGCGTCGAGCGAGCCGACCAGATCATCAAGGCGGGCAATCTGGGCTCGGGTGAAGGATCGGTCTTCGGCGCTCGAGCCGTCGGCGACGCTGAAGTGCGTGTAGAACCCCTCGAGGTCGATCGCCGACGACGCACTCAGCAGATCGACGACCTCATCCACCTCTTCCGGGGCGACACCCATGCGGCGCATCCCGGTGTCGACCTTGACGTGCACGCAGTGGCGTCCTCCGAGCTTCTCCGCCACGTTGATGGCGGCCTTGGAACCCTCGAGCGACCCGACCGTGAGCGTCAGCGAGGCGGCAAGCGCGTCGGGGATCGTCTCGGCGGGGATCTCGGCGAGCAACAGGATTGGCGCGGTAACTCCCGCGCCGCGCAGCTCGATGCCCTCGTCGACAAGGGCGACCGCGAGCGAGTCGGCCCCGCCGTCGAGGGCCGACTTCGCCGCGAGCGGTCCGCCGTGACCGTACCCGTTCGCTTTCACAACGGCGCACAGCGACGACTCGCCGACGACGGCTTTGAGCGCGGAGACGTTGTTGGCTATCGCGGAGGCCGAGATCTCCGCCCAGGCCGGTCGGTGCACTCCCTCAGCCGTCAATCGCGTCGTCCTCGTCCGAGGAGCCCACGACGAAGGCCATCGCCAGATCGTCGGTGTGGGTGAGCGAGATGTGCAGCGTCGTCACCCCCGCCGCCTTGGCGAGTTCGGTTGCGGGCGGGTGCAACAGCACGCTGGGGGCGCCCGCCTCGTTGAGCTGCACTTCGATCGAACGCCACGGGGTCGACCCGAGTCCGACGCCGAACGTCTTGAGGACAGCCTCCTTGGCGGCGAAGCGCGCGGCGAGTCGTTCGGGCCGGTCGTGGGTGTCGCGACGCTCACCTTCCGTGAAGAGCCGGTCCAGCAGCCGGGGGCGGCGCTCGAGCACTTTCGAGAAGCGCTGCACGTCAACGAGGTCGATGCCGACCCCCTCGACGCTCACTACTCCACCGTCACGGTCTTCGCCAGGTTGCGCGGGCGGTCGACGTTGCGGCCGAGTCCACGGGCCATGGAGTAGGCGAAGAGCTGCAGCGGGACCACGTCGACCATCGGCGTAAAGAGCGGTTCGGTCGCCGGCACGCGCAGCACGTAGTCGGCGATCGCGTCAATGTACTCATCGTCGTCGGTCGCCACGGCCACGACCGTGGCACCACGCGCTTTCACCTCGGAGAGGTTGGACAGCATCTTCTCGTGGATCAACGGGTCCGTCGTGACCGCGACAACGACGACGCCGGGCTCGATGAGTGCCAGCGGTCCGTGCTTCAGCTCACCGGCCGGGTAGCCCTCCGCGTGGAGGTAGGTGAGCTCCTTCAGCTTGAGCGCGCCCTCGAGCGAGGTCGGGAACCCGACGTGGCGCCCGATGAAGAAGAAGTCACGCCCGCCGAGCAGCTGCTTCGCGACGTCCTCGACGTGCGCGCGGCGCTCGAGGGCCGTCGCGACCTGCCCGGCGACGGCGCTCAGCCCCTTGAAGAGGGCGTCCACGTCATCGGGCGCCAGCGTCTCGCGCAGCTGCGCGAGCCGCAAGGCCAGGAGCTCGAGAGCGGCGACCTGCGCGACGAAGGCCTTGGTCGAGGCGACCGAGACCTCGAGGCCCGCTCGGGTGTAGATCACGGCGTCGGACTCTCTCGCGAGCGACGAGCCGACGATGTTCGAGACGCCGATGACCCGGGCCCCTCGACGCTTGGCCTCGCGGATGGCCTGAATGGTGTCGATGGTCTCGCCGCTCTGGGAGACCCCGATCACGAGCGTCCCGACCTCGATGACCGGGTCCCGGTAGCGATACTCACTCGAGATGTCGACCTCAACGCTCACGCGGGCCCACCGCTCGATCGCGTACTTGGCCACCTGGGCCGCGTGGTTCGAGGTGCCCGCGGCCACGATGACGACGCGGCGAACGTCGCGGAGCTCCTGATCATCGAGGCGCAACTCGTCGAAGGTGATCGTCCCGTCACGTCGGCGACGATCGAGCAGCGTGGCGCGCAACGCCTCGGGCTGCTCGTCGATCTCCTTGGTCATGAAGTCGTCGTTACCGCCCTTCTCGGCCGTCTCGAGGTCCCAGTCGATCGAGAGTTGGTGAAGGCGCACCGGCACGCCCTCGAGGTCCACCGCTCGAAAACCTTCGGGACCGAGGCGCACCACCTCGTCGTCGTTGACGGCGTAGAACGCGGTCGCACGGTCGAGGATCGCGGGCACGTCACTCGCGAGGTAGGTAACCCCGATCGCCGTGCCGATGATGAGTGGCGAGACGCGCCGCGACGCCACGATCACGTCGGGCTCCGTCGCGTCGACCGCCGCAACCGCGAAGGCGCCGCGCACCACGAGCAGGCTTTGGCGAAGCGCCTCGAGGAGTTCGAGGCCCGAGGCGCGCGACTCCTCGATGAGGTGAGCGAGCACCTCGGAGTCGGTCGCCGAGCTGAAGAGGTGCCCGCGACCCTCGAGCGCCTCCTGGAGCTCGGCGTGATTCTCGATGATGCCGTTGTGGATGATCGCGACGTTGCCCGAGCAGTCGAGATGCGGGTGGGCATTTACCGTCTCCGGGCCACCGTGGGTAGCCCAACGAGTGTGGCCAATGCCTGAGGAAAAGCCCGTCGGCGCGAGCGCGCACTCCGCGCGCAAGGCCTCGACCGAGGCGGTGCCGGCGGCCGTGCGAGCCCGCCAGGTCTCGCCGGCGCGTACGAGGGCGATCCCGGCGGAGTCGTAGCCCCGGTACTCCAGTCGCGCGAGGCCCTCGAGCAGCGTGTCCAGGGTGTCGGTGGAGCCCACAACCCCGATGATGCCGCACATGCGGCCAGCCTACTCGGGGCGTTTTCCGCTCTTCCGCGGGTCACTCGCCGTAGAGCTCGATCAATCGTTCGGTGAACACGTCGACGAACTCCGCGTTGAACGCTTCGATCATGATCCGCACGAGCGGCTCAGTACCCGAAGGTCGAACGAGCAGTCGCACGTCTTGACGGTCCACGTCGTAGGTCGCGAGCAGGTCCTCGAGCAGCGCGTCGACCGCGTCGTTGCTGAAGTGTTCGATGCGTACGTTGAAGAGTTCTTGTGGGACCCGTCGCCACGCGGCACCGGCCTGGTCGGCCAGCGGCCCGCGTCGCACGATTAACTCGCCCAGCACGAGTCCGGTGAGCAGGCCGTCCCCGGTTGGCGCCAGGTCGCGGAAGATCACGTGTCCCGACTGTTCGGCGCCGAGCAGCCACGATCGCTCCTCGAGGGCGAGCAGCACGTTGCGGTCGCCCACGTCGGTCTCTTCGATCTCGACGTCGGCCGCGGTGAGCGCCCGGTACAGCCCGAAGTTGCTCATGGACGTGACGACGACACCACCGCCGAGCTCGCCGCGCGAGAGTCGGTCGAGAGCGAAGAGCACCATGAGATCGTCGCCGTCGCGCACCGTGCCTTCGGCGTCGACGGCGATCAGGCGATCCGCGTCACCGTCGAAGGCGAGACCGAGGTCCGCTCCGTGTTCGAGCACCGCGGTGACTAGGCCGTTGACGTGCGTCGAACCCGCGTTCTCATTGATATTGCGCCCGTCGGGACGGTCATTGAGAAAGGTGACGCGTGCGCCGGTCGAGGCGAAGAGTTCGTGGGCGACGTGCGAGGCCGCTCCGTTGGCGCAGTCGACGACGATCGACAGTGAGGAAAGGTCCGCGGGCGCAAGCGAGCGCAGACGCTTGACGTAGTCGTGCTCGGCCGACTCGTCGACCTCGACGTCGGCGTAGTCAGTGGTCGATGGATCGCCTTGGGCGTTGAGCGCCTCCT
The DNA here is from genome assembly GCA_963823815.1 of uncultured Acidimicrobiaceae bacterium. Taxonomy (GTDB): domain Bacteria; phylum Actinomycetota; class Acidimicrobiia; order Acidimicrobiales; family RAAP-2; genus RAAP-2. Next base: position 247,594 of record CAWGMU010000002.1, on the reverse strand, counting down.
CGACCGCGGCTTCGGTCGCGAAGTCGAGCTTGGCGCCGCCGACGCCGAGCACCTTCAGGCCGTTGTCGTAGAAGGGATTGTGCGACGCCGAGACGACGACGCCCGCGCCACCGCGCTGCTGGGCGATGAACGCAACGCCGGGCGTCGTGAAGTACCCGAGGTTGACGCCAGTGGCGCCTCCGTCACGCAGTCCCGCGAACACCGCCCTCGCGAGCATCGGGGAGCTCTCGCGGGTGTCGTAACCCACGTAGACGGGAACCGAGAAGACGGTTGCCACGGCGCGACCGATGCGGTACGCGAGCGCGGGCGTGATCTCCTCGCCCGCGCGTCCTCGTATGCCGTCCGTGCCGAACCGCACGGGAGCGACCATCAGCGCTTCGAGTACTGGGGAGCCTTGCGCGCCTTCTTCAGACCGTACTTCTTGGTCTCTTTCTTGCGCGAGTCACGGGTGAGCAGCCCGGCCTTCTTCAGCGCGGGGCGCACGCCCTCGTCGATGTCGAGCAGTGAGCGAGCGATGCCCAAGCGCAGCGCGCCGGCCTGACCGGCGACGCCGCCACCTTCGATCGACGCCTCGATGTCGTAGGTCTGCTGCGCGTCGATGAGCCGCAGCGGCTCCATCACCATCTGGCGATGCGTCGCCGAGGTGAAGTAGTTGTCGAAGGCCCGAGCGTTGATGGTGATCGTGCCGGTACCGGGACGCAGTCGCACGCGTGCGACCGCTTCCTTTCGCCGGCCGGTCGTCTGGGTGAGCGGTGTGGTCACGGTACTCCTTAGCCGCGGCGGATTGCCGCGGTGTCGAACTGCTTGGGCTGCTGGGCGGCGTGCGGGTGCTCGGGCCCGGCGTAGACGAATAACTTGTCCATCTGCGCGCGACCCAACCGGTTCTTTGGCACCATGCCACGCACCGCGTTCTCGACGAGCTTTTCCGGTGCGGAGTCGATCAGCGTCTGCCAGGAGGTGGCGCGTAGGCCGCCCGGGTAGCCCGAGTGGTGGTAGCGGAAGTTCTGGCTGGCCTTGTTGGCCGTCACGACGACCTTGTCGGCGTTCACGATGATCACGTTGTCACCGGTGTCAACGTGGGGCGCAAAGAACGGGCGGTGCTTGCCGCGCAGCAGTGACGCGGCGACGGTGGCGACACGGCCGAGCACCAGACCCTCAGCGTCGATGACCAGCCACTCGCGCGTCAACTCGCTCGTCTTTGGTGAGTAGGTCTTCACGGTGCTTCTTTCAGAAACTCATGGCAGAGCCCCGACGGGCCCAAGCGGACTCTCCATCTTACGAAGTCTGGAGTCCGAGGGGCAAGTTAGGCGCATTTCCGGCGCTGGCACGCCCTGCAGCCAACCAGTCTACGGCAGCCGACGTAACCACCGCGCGGCGATGCGTCACGCAGGGCGCCAGTCACCAGATCGACACGCGCTCGGTGACGTCCAGCCAGAGGGCGTCGTCCGCGCTCACGCCAAAGGCGTCGTAGAACTCGTCAATGTTGCGCACGATCTGGTTGGTGCGAAACTCGGCCGGCGAGTGAGGGTCGGTCGCGAGCAGGCGCTCGGTCTCTTCGGCGCGCTCCTGGTCCCTCCAGCTTCGAGCCCACGAGAGGAAGAATCGCTGCGCGCCGGTGAGACCGTCGATGACCGGCATGGCGGCCCCCTGGAGCGAGCGCACGTAGGCCTTCCAGGCGATGCCGACTCCCCCGAGGTCCCCGATGTTCTCGCCAATCGTGAGGGCGCCGTTCACGTGCAACTCGGGCGTCGTGCGCGGGGAGAGCGCGTTGTACTGGTCGATGAGCACCGCGGTGCGTTTCTCGAAGGCCGCGCGGTCCGAGGGCTGCCACCAGTCGGTGAGCCGGCCGGTGCCGTCGAATTTGGAACCTTGGTCGTCGAAGCCATGGCCGATCTCGTGGCCGATCACCGCGCCGATGGCGCCGTAGTTAGCCGCGTCGTCACGGTCCTTGTCGAAGAAGGGCGGCTGGAGAATCGCCGCGGGAAAGACGATCTCGTTGAGGCTGGGCTTGTAGTACGCGTTGACCGTCTGGGGCGTCATGAGCCACTCGTCGCGGTCGATCGGCTGGCCAATCTTCGCGAGCTGCCGGTCGAACTCGAAGGCGTACGCGGCGTGGACGTTGGCGAGCAAGTCGTCGGGGTCGATCGACAGTGCGCCGTAGTCGCGCCAACGAACCGGATAGCCGATCTTCGGCGTGAAGGCCCGGAGCTTTTCGAGCGCGCGCTGGCGGGTCTCCTCGCCCATCCACTCGAGCCCGGTGATGCTCTCGCGATACGCCCCAACAAGATTCGCGACGAGTTCGTCCATTCGCGCCTTCGCGTCTTCGGGGAAGTACCGCTCGACGTAGATCTGGCCCACCGACTCGCCGAGGGCGCCCTCGACCAGAGACACGCCGCGCTTCCAGCGTTCGCGAAGTTGGGGCGTGCCCGTCAACGTGCGTCCGTAGAAGTCGAAGTGTTCGTCGACGAAGGCCCTCGAGAGGTACGGCGCGTGATCGCGCACGACCTGCCAGGCGAGCCAGTCCTTCCACGCGTCGAGGCGAGCGGCGCCGAAGAGCTCGCCGAGCTGGCCGACGAAGCTCGGCTCGCGCACAACGACCTCGTCGAAGGCGCCCTGGGGGGCCCCGAGCGCGGCGCGCCACGTCTCCAGATCCACCCCCTCGCCAGCCGACTCGGCCACGGCGCCGCGAAACAGCGTCGCCGCTTCGGCCCAGGTCATGAGGTTGTAGACCTTCTCACTGTCGCGCGAGGTGACCTTGTCCCAGTGGCGCTTCGCCACCTCGGTCTCGAGCTCGACGACGCGCGCCGCCCTCGTCGCCGCGTCGTCGACGCCAGAAAGGGTGAACATCCGCTCCACGTGGGCGAGGAAGCGCTCGCGGACGTCGGAGAACTGCTCGAGGCGGTAGTAGCTCTCGTCGGGCAGCGACAGGCCGCCCTGCTCGAAGAAGGTGAGGTAACGCTCGGGGTTGCCCGGATCGTTGTCGACGAAGACCTCGAACAGCCCCGAGAGCCCCTCGCGCCGGCCCTGCCCGATCGCCCCGAGAAGTTCGCTGAAGGAGGCGATCTCATCGACCCGTTGAAGCGGGGCGCCAAGAGGCTCGGCGCCCCGGGCCTCGACGCGATCCTCATCCATGAAGCTCGCGTAGAGGTCGCCGACCTTGCGCGCCTCGCTCCCCACGGGGGCGAGACGCGCCTCATCCACGATCAGTCGGATCGCCGCTTCGGCCTGCTCAAAGAGGATGTCGAAGGTCCCGTAGCGGGACTTGTCGGGCGGGATTGGCGTGCGCTCTATCCAGCGCTCGTTGGCGTGGAGGAACAGATCATCCTGGGGCCGGATGTCCGGACTCAAATCGTCGACGTCGACACCAGAACTTCGCGCACCCTCGGACACGCCGCCACCCTAACCTTCGAGCTCGTTTTCCGGCGGAGCCCCGTAGCCCACGGCACTCAGGGCGAGGCCGCTCGCCGGTGCGGCCGAAGGAAGTTGGTGGCGACTGAGCGACTCAAGTCGCGTCGCTACGGTGTCCGGGTCGAGGCGGCCCTGTCCGATCGCGACAAAGGTCGAGACGAGACAGCGCACCATGTTGTGACAGAACGACTGGGCACGAATGGTGAGTCGACACGCCGGTGCTCGTCCCGCGCTCATCACCCATTCGTCCTCGAGACGTTCCCAGTGCGCCGTGAGCACTCGACGGAGCAGCGGGTCGTCTTTCGTCGCACCGCTCGGGCGCTGGCAGAAGGCTCGAAAGTCGTGCGTGCCGAGCGTCTGCGCGGCCGCTCGGTTCATCGCCGTGAGGTTGAGGGGACCGGCGACGGTCCACGCCCAGGCGTTCGTCGTAGTGAGGCCCGGCTGGTCGCTCTCGAGAACCAAGTATCGATACTCGCGCCACGTCGCCGAGAAGCGGGCGTGGAACTCGTCGCTCACCGGTTCGGCGCGCAGCACCTGGACGCGTCCGCGAAGTTGTTTATTGAGAGAGGCGGCGAGTCGTTCGCCGCTTAGCGTGCGAACCTTCGTCGCCACGGGCAAGTCGACGTGCACGACCTGGCCGAAGGCGTGGACCCCGGCGTCGGTACGCCCGGCCCCGACGATGGTGGGCGGCTTCTCGAGGCCGAGAGTGGAGGCGATCGTCGTGCGAAGCAGTCCAACGACGGTGTCGCGATGGGCCTGGTAGGCGAAGCCGCTGAAGACCTGGCCGTCGTAGGCGAGGTCGAGGCGCCAGCGTTGCGTGGCGCCGGGTCGATCAGACGAACTCAATGCGCGCCATCGGCGCGTTGTCGCCCTGACGGGGCCCGAGCTTCAGGATGCGCGTGTAGCCACCGGGACGGTCGCCGTAGCGCGGCGCGATCTCGGTGAAGAGCTTGTGGGCCATGTCCTTGTCGCGAATCAGCGCCACGACGCGGCGATGCGCGTCGACCGAGCCCTCGGGCGCGTTCTTCGCGGCGGTGATCACCTTTTCCACCACCGGGCGTAGCGCCTTCGCCTTGGCCTCGGTCGTCACGATCGACTCGGCAGCGATCATCGAGGCGACGAGGTTGCCCAACATCGCTTTCTGGTGGGCCGAGTCGCCGCCCAAGCGCTTGCCCTTGGTCGGGGTGCCGCGCATGGCTAGTCCTCGACCCGCAGTGATAGGCCGCGCTCTTCGAGACGGTCGTTAACGTCCTTCAGCGACGTCGCGCCGAAGTTCGTGATGGACGTGAGGTCGCGCTCGGTGGCGTTCACCAGCTGGGCGATCGTGTTGATGCCCGCTCGCTTTAGACAGTTGCGCGAGCGCTCGGTGAGGCCCAGCTCCTCGATGCGGATGTCGAGCTCGCTCGCGGCGGCCTGGGCGCTGCCCACGTCGCCCAACTCGAGCGACGGCGCCTCCTCATCGAAGCCGGCGATCAGCTCGACGAGAGAGCCAAGCGTCTTTCCGGCTGAGGCCAGCGCCTCGCGAGGCGAGATCGAGCCGTCGGTCTCGATGTCGAGGACCAAACGGTCGAAGTCCTTGCTCTGTTCGACGCGCACCGGCTCGATCTCGAAGCTGACCCGGCGAACCGGCGAGAAGATCGCGTCGAGGGGGATGACCCCGATCGTCGAGGACCCCTTGTTACCCTCGGCGCCGACGTAACCCTTCCCTCGCTCGACGGTGAGCTCGAAGGACAGCACGCTGCGCGGGGTCGTGAGGTACGCGAGATGCAGGTCGCCGTTCAGGATCTCGACGTCGGCCGTCGTGGAGAGGTCCGACGCGATGGCCGGGCCCTCGCCGCGCTTGTCGAGGCGAAGCGTGACGGGCTCGTCGGAGTGGACGCGCAGCAGCAGGTCCTTCAGGTTGAGGGTGATGTCCTGGACGTCTTCCTTCACGCCTTCGATCACGCCGAACTCGTGCAAGACCGCGTCGAACTTGACGCGCGTCGCGGCGGCGCCGGGGATCGAGCTCAGCAGCGTGCGCCGCAGCGAGTTGCCGAGGGTGTGGCCGAAGCCGGGGTCCAGCGGGCCGATCCCGAAGGACTGGCGGTTGTTGACCTCGTCACCGAGGGCTTCGATAGTGGGTCGCTGGATAATCAACATGGGAACTCCTTGGGGTGTGGTACTTCGATTTGGTTACTTGGAGTACAGCTCGACGATGAGCTGTTCTTGGATCGATTCGTCGATCTGCTCGCGCTGGGGTACGACGCGCACGGTGACGCTGAAGCCGTTCTCGCCGGTCTCGAGCCAACCAGGCACCGAGCGGTCCATGACGTCGAGGTTGCGCTTCACGTTGAAGTTGTCACGAGTCGAGGGCTTCAGGGTGACGACGTCGCTCGGGCGCACGCGGTACGACGGGATGTCGACGCGCTTGCCGTTCACGCTCACGTGGCCGTGGCGCACGAGCTGGCGGGCCTGGGCGCGCGAGGAGCCCCATCCGGCGCGGTAGGTGACGTTGTCGAGGCGCGTCTCGAGGAACTGCAGAAGGTTGACGCCGGTCATGCCCGGTCGGCGGTTGGCCTCCTCGTAGAGATTGCGGAACTGCTTCTCCAACACGCCGTAGATGCGACGGGCCTTCTGCTTCTCGCGAAGCTGGGTCAGGTACTCCGAGCCCTGGCGTTGGCGGTCGCGACCGTGCATGCCCGGCGGGAACGCGCGGATGCGACGGTCCGAGTTCTCGGCGACGGGGCACTTGAGCGTGAAGCAGCGCTCACCCTTCAGGTAGAGCTTCGTGCGCTCACGACGACAGAGTCGGCAGACGGGTCCGGTGTAACGAGCCACGACTAACCCCTGCGCCGCTTCTTCGGGCGACAGCCGTTGTGCGGCAGCGGCGTCACGTCCTTGATGGCGACGACCTCGATACCGGCGGCGGCAATCGAACGGATGGCGGTCTCGCGGCCCGAACCGGGTCCGCGCACTAAGACGTCGACCTTCTTCACGCCGTGCTCCATCGCGGCGCGCGCGCACTTCTCGGCGGCGAGCTGGGCGGCGTAGGGCGTCGACTTGCGCGAGCCCTTGAAGCCAACCTGACCCGACGAGGCCCACGACAGAACGTTGCCCTCGGGGTCGGTGATCGAGACGATGGTGTTGTTGAACGAGCTCTTGATGTGCGCGACCCCGAAGGCGACGTTCTTGCGCTCCTTCTTACGAACCTTGCGGGCCGTGGTGGGCTTCGCCATTACTTGGTTACCTTCTTCTTGCCGGCGACGGTGCGCTTCGGACCCTTGCGGGTGCGAGCGTTGGTGCGAGTGCGCTGGCCACGAACGGGCAGGCCCTTGCGGTGACGTATCCCCTGGAGCGAGTTGATCTCCATCTTGCGCTTGATGTCCTGGGCGACGTCGCGGCGCAAGTCACCCTCGACGGTGACGTTCTGGTCGATGTAGGTGCGCAGCGCGTTGACCTCGGACTCGGTGAGGTCCTTCACGCGCGTGGATTCGTTGATGCCGGTTGCCGCGCAGATCTTCTGGGCGAGCGTCGGACCGACGCCGAAGATGTAGGTGAGGGCGATGACGACGCGCTTCTCGCGCGGAATGTCGACGCCAGCGATTCGAGCCATCTTCTTACCCCTGACGCTGCTTGTGGCGCGGGTTCGACTCGCAGATGACGCGCACGACCCCGGCTCGACGGATGACCTTGCACTTCTCGCAGATCGGCTTGACGCTCGCGCGAACTTTCATTGAATGACTTTCTTGACTTCGAGGAACATGAGTTACCGGTAGCGATAGGTGATGCGTCCGCGGGTCATGTCGTAGGGCGTGATCTCTACCTGGACCTTGTCCCCGGGCAGGATACGAATGCGGTGCATGCGCATCTTGCCCGAACTGTGAGCGAGGACGGTGTACCCGTTCTCCAACTCGACGCGAAACATGGCGTTGGGCAGGGGCTCGACGACGGTTCCCTCCACGGTGAACGCGTCTTCCTTGGGCTTACTCAGGTTCTCTCTCCTTCTCTGCACTACGGGACGTGCGAGAGCAGGGCTCCCGTACGGATGGACCCCGGGGTGGCTCCGAGGTCGGCTTTCCATTCTACCGGAAAATCCCGAAAACGCAAAAACTGGCGCCAGTTTCCACTGCGCTAGCGCCGGTTGTCACGCCTTCGAGCCACCCACCAGCCTAGCGGCGACCCCGAAAATTGGCTACGAGTCGATTGGGCGACGCGCTCAGGGCTTCAAGAACTTCCAGATGAAGGTCGACAGCTGGGTCACCGTGCTGATCCCGTACTCCTCGTCGGGGTTGTTGGCGCACATGATCGTCGCCAGATACGAGCGCCCCTGGTACGTGACGAATCCCGTGGTGTTGATCTGCCAACCGGTCGTTGTCTCGGGGTAGTAGCCGTCCTTCACCCCGACGAAGGCCTTCGCGGGAGAGCCCCAGCCGAGACCGAAGCGCTCGCTCGAGATCACGTCCTCCATCAGCTCCATCTCGTACTCGCGCGACTCCTCGTCGAGGATCGCGTTCGGCAAGGTGATGACCTTGAGCAGCTGCAGCTGATCGAGCGGGGTGGTCTCGATGTCACCCCAGGAGTAGCTCGGAATCGTCTGCTTAAAGCCGATCAGCGCGTTGAACGAGTTGATGGCGTTATAGCCACCGATCGCGGCCCACAGCACGTTGGCCGAATGGTTGTTCGAGTCCTCGATCATCGAGGTCGCGAGCGACTGCTGTGTCACCGTAAGGGCGGTGCCGGAGTGCTGGGACTCGTAGAGAAGGTCGGCGAGGATGTCGATTTTCACCATTGACGCCGTGCGCTCACGGACGCCGTTGCGGTAGGTGAACGTCTCGCCGGACTTGACGTCGTAGACGGCGGCGGTGAGGTCGTTCTTGCGGTCTCGCAACCAGGCGGCCGTTGCCGGCGCGCTAAAGGGATTGTCGCGATTGCGACCCGGCGGCGACGTCGTGGTCGTCGTGGTCGTTGTGGTCGTCGTGGTCGTTGTGGTCGTCGTGGTCGTTGTGGTCGACGTCGTCGTCGTCGCATGAGTCACGGGCGTGCCGTCACTCGAACCGGCGGCCGATTGGAGCGACAGGACGAGCGCCGCAATAAGCGCCACTGGAACCACGACGCCCGTGGTGTGTCCTGCCGTCACGATGCCCCCCTACGAAGGGGAAGTGTAAGCCCCTCAGGTCGTATCAGCGGGCTCCGTCGACGGAGGCGCGACGCAGTCGCGGGCGTCGTGAAGGACCGTCCATGGAACAATGGGTTCGGTGTACGTGCCCCCCAACTTCGCGGTCGATGACGAGGAGGCGTGGCGCATCGTCAGCGACGCCGGCGCGGGTTTCCTCATCATCACGACCCCGACGGGATTCGCGAGCGTCTACGTTCCCGTGCTCGTCGGAGAGGAGCGACGCACGCTGCTCTCCCACGTGGCGCGCGCCAACCCCTGGTGGAAGTCGGTCGGCGGGGGGACCGAGGTGCTCGCCCTCTTCCTCGCGGCGAGCGCCTACGTCACGCCGTCGTACTACCCGAGTCGCTTCGGGCAACCGGGCGTCGTGCCAACCTGGAACTACGTCGCCGCCGAGGTACGCGGTCGCGCGACACTCCACGACGACGCGTCGTGGAAACTCGACCAGGTGCGAGCGCTGACGCATCACTTCGAGGAGGGCCGCGACCCTGAGTGGCTCGTCGACGATCTCGACGAGCAGTACCGCGACAAGCAGTTGCGCGCCATCGTCGGCGTCGAGATCGAAGTCCTCTCGATCCAGGGCAAGGAGAAGCTCTCCCAAAACCGACCCGTGATCGACCACGACACCGTCCGCGACCACTTCGCCGAGGGTTCGTTGGCCGAGCAGAACGTCGCGCGACGCATGAGAGACATCGACTGACCCGCGACGTGCGCAACCCCGAAGTGGACGACCAGAACGGCTCGATCATCGCCGACGTGTAGAGGAGCAGCGGGCGCCGCGCGACGTCCATGGAGCTACGACTCAGCCGCGAGTGAAGACCTCGGGACCGTCGTCGGTGACGGCGACGGTGTGCTCGAAGTGGGCCGAGAGCTCGCCGTCCTCGGTCATGACGCTCCACTCGTCGTCGAGGACGTACGTGTCGTAGCTGCCGACGTTCACCATCGGCTCGATCGCAAAGACCATCCCCGCCTTCAGCGTCGGTCCGGGCGTGCCGGGCCAGTAGTTGGGCACTTGGGGGCTCTCGTGCATCTCGGTGCCGATCGCGTGGCCCACGTACTCCCGCACGACCGAGAAGCCGGCGTCCTCGGCGACCTTCTGGACGGCTCGGCCGACCTCGTGGAGCCGACCCCCGATGACGAGGTGGTCGATGCCCGCCCAGAGCGATCGCTCGGTGACCTCGAGGAGGCGCTTCGCCGTGGCGCTCACCTCGCCGACCGGGGCGGTGTAGGCGGCGTCGCCGTGGTAGCCCTCGACGATGGCGCCGGCGTCGACCGAGATGAGGTCACCCTCTTCGAGCACGTAGTCGCCGGGGATGCCGTGGACGATCATGTCGTTCGGGCTGGTGCAGATGACCGCAGGAAAGCCGTTGTAGTTGAGGAAGTTCGACCGGGCGTTGCGACGCGCGAGCACCTCGGCCGCCAAGTCGTTCAGCTCCTTCGTGGTCACCCCGGGGCGGATCGCCGCGCGCGTGACGTCGTGGATCTCGGCGACGACCTTGCCCGCCCGGCGCATCTTGTCGAGCTCGTCCTTCGAGCGAATCACGCGAGCCCCCGGCTGTGCAGCAGGTCGTCGATGTCAGCGGCCACCTTCTCGACGCTCTGGTCGCCGTTCACCTCGACGAGCAGCCCGCGCGACTTGTAGAAGGCGAGGAGCGGGACGGTGTCCAGGCGGAAGGTCTCGAGACGTTTGCGGATCGCCTCGGGCTGGTCGTCGCTGCGCTGGACGACGTCGCCGCCGCAGACCTCGCAGGTACCCGAGATGGCGGCGGGATCGGTGTCCTTGTAGGTGGTGCCGCACTCCTGGCAGACGCGGCGCGAGGAGAGGCGTTCCATGACGAGATCGTCGGGTAGCTCGATGTCGACGCAGAGCTTGATCCCGCCCTCGCCGAGGAACGTCTCGAGCGCCTCGGCTTGGGCGATGTTGCGCGGGAAGCCGTCGAGCACGGCGCCCTTCGCGGCGTCGGGACGATTCAGGCGGTCGCGCACGAGGTGGTTCACCAGGTCGTCGGAGACGAGCTGACCGGCGTCGAGCACGCCCTTCACCTCGAGCCCGAGCGCGTTGCCGGCCTGGACGGCCGAGCGGAGCATGTCGCCGGTCGAGACGTGGGCGAGTCCGTAGACGTCGCACAGGCGCTGACTCTGGGTGCCTTTGCCGGCGCCCTGCTTGCCCAGGACCACAAGGTTGAGTTGGCCGGGCATGACTAGCGCTTCAAGAAGCCTTCGTAGTTGCGCATCATGAGCTGGGAGTCGATCTGGCGCATCGTCTCCAAGGAGACGCCCACGGCGATGAGGAGGGTGGTGCCGTAGTACGGGAAGCGGTTGATGTTCCAGAGCGCCATCAACACGCTCGGGGTCACCGCCACCGCGGCGAGGAACACCGCGCCGACGACGGTGAGCCGGCTGAGCATGCGCGCGAAGTACTTCTCGGTCGGCAGTCCCGGACGGATGCCCGGCACGAACCCTCCCTGTTGTCGCAGCAGCTCGGCCTGCTGGTGCGGCTCGAAGGCGATGTAGACGTAGAAGAACGTGAAGGCGAGGATCAAGATGAAGTCCGAGGTGATGTAGAAGAAGTTCGTCGGGGTCAGCGACGTCGTCACGAAGTGCTGGAAGCTCGCCCACGGCACGATGTTCGACATCAGGACCGGGATGTAGAGCACCGAGGACGCGAAGATGATCGGGATCACGCCGGACTGGTTGACCTTGAGAGGTATGTAGGTGGAGTTGCCACCCATCTCTCTTCGCCCGACCACCCGTCTCGCGAAGGTGACCGGGATGCGGCGCTGGCCGTTGTCCATGAAGACGATGAGCACGAGCAGGCCGAGCGAGACGACGACGATGACCCAGAACTTGAAGGGTCCGCCCTCCTCCCACACGGCCTTGCCGCCCGAGGGCAGTCCCGAGACGACGTTGGCGAAGATGAGCAGACTCATCCCCTGGCCGATCCCGCGCTGGGTGATCAGTTCGGCGAGCCACATCACGAAGGCGGTTCCGGCCGTGAGCACGAGGACCATGAAGAGCCCGAGCCACAGCGTGAACTTCGGGATGAGGTCGATGTTGAAGCCGAGCAGCGCCTCGTCGTGGCCGTGGAACGCGTAGATGAGACCGGTCGACTGCAGCAGGGCGAGGCCGATCGTCAGATAGCGCGTCGTCTGGGTGATCTTCTTCTGACCGACCGCGCCTTGGTCGCGCCACTCGGTGAGCTTTGGGATGACCGTCGTCAAGAGCTGGATCACGATCGAGCTCGTGATGTAGGGCATGACCCCGAGGCCGAAGACCGCGAGGCGCGTCAGCGCGCCACCCGAGAAGAGGTTAAGGAAGCCCAGCACCCCACTCGCGCCCGCCTTGCTCTGGAGGACCTTCACCTGGCTCCAGCTCACGCCGGGGATGGGCAAGTTGGCGCCGAGCTGGTAGAGGCAGATGATCGCGACCGTGAAGAGGACCTTGTTGCGAAGGTCCGGCACCCGGAAGATGTTCGCGAGTCGGCGCAGCACTGCTTGACCCTACCGGTTCTGGTGTTGGTTGCCTGAGGCGGGCGGTCGCACCGCGAAGGGTGGGTCGAGCACCGTGACCGTGCCGCCCGCGGACTCGATGGCCGACTTCGCCGAAGCGGAGAAGGCGTGCGCCGACACGCTGATCGCACCCTTGAGCTCCCCGCGTCCGAGGACCTTCACCAGGCTCTTCGGGCGCGCGAGGCCGTGGGCGACGAGCACGTCGGGGTTCACCTCGCTGAGGCCGAGCGTCGCGAGCGCGTCGAGGTTGACCGGGGTGTAGGCGACGCGAAAGGGGTTGGTGAAGCCCTTCAGCTTCGGGATGCGCTGAATGAGGGGCAGCTGCCCGCCCTCGAAGCCCGCGGGGATCTGGCGTCGAGCCTTCTGGCCCTTCGTGCCGCGACCGGCGGTCTTGCCGCCCTTGCCGGCGATGCCGCGTCCGACGATCTTCTTTCGGCGCGTGGAGCCCTCGGGCGCCTTTAGATCATGGAGTTTCATGACTCGACCTCTTCCACTTTGATCAGGTGGGGCACGCGCGCGATCATCCCGTGGATCTCGGGACGGTCGGGCAGCACGTTCGACTGGCCGATGCCACGAAGGCCGAGAGCGCGCAGCGTCCCGCGGTGCTTGGGCTTCGTGGCGATCGTGGAGCGGATCTGGGTCACCTTCAACATGGCTTAGGCCTCACTGACCTTGAACAGGTCGCCCTCTCGCTGACGCTCGCGGTAGGCGCGAAGGGTCCCTGAGGGGATGATCTCATCGGCGGGCTTGCCGCGCAGGGCGGCCAGCTCCTCGGGCCGGCGCAGCTGCTTCAGGCCGTCGACCGTGGCGTGGGCGACGTTGATGCCGTTGGGCGAGCCGAGGGACTTCGCGATGATGTCCTTCACGCCGGCCATCTCGAGGATGGCGCGCGCGGCGCCGCCCGCGATCACCCCGGTGCCCGGCGCGGCGGGCTTCATGAGCACGCGGCCGGCCCCCGAGGTGCCGATGACCGGATAGACGATGGTCGCGCCCGCGAGGGGCACGTCGAAGAGGTTCTTGCGCGCCTCCTCGATGCCCTTTTGGACGGCGAGCCCGGCCTCCTTGGCCTTGCCGTAGCCGAGACCGACGCGGCCCTTGCGGTCCCCGATCACCATGAGGGCGGTGAAGGAGAAGCGCCGGCCACCCTTGACGACCTTGGAGACGCGGTTCACTTTGATCGTGCGCTCTTCGAACTGCTCTACGTCACTCATCAAAACTCCAGTCCGGCGGCCCGTAGGGTCTCGGCGAACGCCGCGACCCGGCCGTGGTAGTCGTAGCCCCCGCGGTCGAAGACGACCGCGCTGACGCCCGCTTCTTTCGCGCGGCGCGCGAGCAGCGACGCGACAGCCTTCGCGCCCTCGACGTTGCCGCCGGTCGCCCCGCGCAGCTCCGCCTCGACCGACGAGGCGGCGGCGAGCGTGCGTCCCTGGACGTCGTCGATGATCTGAGCCGAGATGTGCTTGTTCGTGCGGCTCACCGCGACACGGGGTCGCTCGGCGGTGCCGCTCAAGGTCTGTCGCAGCCGACGGTGGCGTCGCTGGCGTAGTTCACGGGTGGTGCGTGGCATTACTTTGCGGCCTTTCCTGCCTTGCGCGCTACTCGTTCGCCGAGGTAGCGCACGCCCTTGCCCTTGTAGGGCTCGGGCTTGCGGAGCTTGCGGATGTTAGCGGCCACCTGGCCGACCACCTCCTTGTCGGCGCCCTTCACGATGACGCGCGTCGGGCTAGGCACCTCAAAGGTGATCCCGGCGGGGGCGGCGAACTTCACGCTGTGGCTGAAGCCGAGCGCCAGGTCGAGCGCGCCGGGGCCCGCCGACGCGGCGCGGTAGCCGACCCCGATGATCTCGAGCTCCTTGCTCCAGCCGTCGGTCACCCCGGTCACCATGTTGGCGACCAGCGTGCGCGTGAGACCGTGCAGCGCCTTGTCGGCGGTCTCGTCGCTGCGGCGCTTCACGACCAGGTGGTCGCCGTCGAGGCTGAGCGTGATCCCCTCGGGGATGGTGCGGCTCATGGACGTGTGGGGTCCCGTCACGGTCACGACGTCATCGGCGAGCGCCACGTTGACGTTGGCGGGCACGGTGATGGGGTTGTTCCCGATGCGTGACATCAGCGAACCTCCTCGCTCCTCGGACTACCAGACATAACAGAGCACCTCGCCGCCGAGCTTCGCCTTGCGGGCGTCGCGGTCGGTCATGAGCCCGTGGCTCGTCGACACGACCGCCACGCCCACGCCGCCGAGGACCTTCGGCATCTGGTCGGACTTCTTGTAGATGCGCAGCCCCGGGGTCGAGACGCGTTTCACTCCAATGATCGTCTTTTGACGGTCCTCGGAGTACTTCAGGTTGATCTCGAGCTGGGAGCCGGGCTTCTTGTCGAGCTTCGTGACGGTGTAGCCCGAGATGAAGCCCTCCTTCTCGAGGACCTTCGCCAGGTTCTCCTTCAACTTCGAGCTGGGCATCTTCACGCTGTCGAACATCGCGGCGTTGGCGTTGCGAATGCGGGTGAGCATGTCGGCAATGGGATCGGTCATCGTCATGGCGGTCTACCAACTCGCCTTCGTGACGCCGGGGATCTCGCCGGCGTGGACCATCAGGCGCAGACAGATCCGGCACAGGCCGAACTTGCGGTACACCGAACGGGGCCGCCCGCAGCGCTCGCAGCGCGTGTAGGCGCGCGTCGAGAACTTCGGGGTCTTGCGTTGCTTGATGCGCAGTGCTTTCTTCGCCATGCTTATCGATTCTCCTGCTTGAAGGGAAAGCCGTAGGCGCGCAGGAAGGCCCGCCCGTGCTCGTCGGAATTCGCCGTCGTGACGATCGTGATGTCAAAGCCACGCGGCGCGTCGATCTTGTCGTAGTCGATCTCGGGGAAGATCAACTGGTCGTTCACGCCAAAGGTGTAGTTGCCGTGACCGTCGAAGGACTTGGGCGACAGCCCGCGGAAGTCGCGGATGCGCGGGATGGCGAGGCTGAGCAGCCGGTCGAAGAACTCCCAGGCGCGATCCCCCCGGAGGGTGACCTTCACGCCAATCGGCTGCTCTTCGCGCAGCTTGAAGCTCGCGATCGACTTCTTCGCGCGCGTGACGACCGGCTTCTGGCCGGTGATCATCTCGAGGTCGCGCTGGGCGCCCTCGAGCAGGCTGGCCTGCTGGGTGGCGCGACCGACCCCGGAGTTCAGCACGATCTTCTCGAGGCGCGGCACCTCCATGATGTTGGCGAGGCCCAGCTCGTCCTTCAGCGCGACGCGGATCTCCTCGTCGTAGCGGACCTTCAGGCGTGGGCGGATCGTGGTCGTCATAGCACCTCCCCGCACTGGCGGCAGACGCGCACCTTCTTGTCGTCGATGACCTCGTAGCCGACGCGCGAGGGGCCCTTGTGCTTCGGGCACCACAGCGCGACGTTCGAGGCGCTGAGCGGCAGGAGCTTGTCGATGATGCCCGCCTGCATGGTCGAGCCGCGCTGCTTCGTTGCGCGTTTCGCCACGTTGACGCCGTCCAAGATGACCTTGTTGACGCCGGGCAGCGCCTCTTCGACGTAGGCGCGCTGGCCGCGGAACTTGCCGGTCATGACCATGACCTCGTCACCCTTGTGGATCTTCATTACAAAACCTCCGGCGCCAGTGAGATGATCCTCATGAACTTCTTGTCGCGCAGCTCGCGCCCGACCGGCCCGAAGATGCGCGTGCCGCGCGGTTGCTGCTGCTCGTTGATGAGCACGGCGGCGTTCTCGTCGAACTTGATGTAGGAGCCGTCGGGACGACGCTTCTCCTTCGCGGTGCGCACGACCACGCAGCGCACCACGTCGCCCTTCTTCACCGCGGCCCCGGGGATGGCGTCCTTCACCGTCGCGATGAAGACGTCGCCGATCGAGGCGTAGCGCCGGCGCGACCCGCCGAGGACGCGTATGCACAGCACCTCGCGCGCGCCGGAGTTGTCGGCCACCTTGAGGCGGCTCTCCTGCTGGATCATCGGGCACGCTCCAGCACTTCGGTCAGACGCCAGCGCTTGAGCTTCGAGAGCGGTCGGGTCTCCTGGACGCGGACGCGGTCGCCGACGCGGGCCTCGTTCTTCTCGTCGTGCACGTAGAGCTTCTTCGTGCGCTGGACGGTCTTGCCGTAGCGGGCGTGACGGACGCGCTCGTTCACCGCGACGACCAGCGTCGAGTTCATCTTGTCCGAGAGCACGATGCCCTCACGGACCTTGCGGGGGTTGGGGCGTGACGGGGTGGCTTCGTCGCTCATGGCTGTGCACCTTCTTCTTGGGCTTCGAGAGCTTCGGCGGCCGCGATCTCACGCTCGCGCAGGAACGTGGAGAGCCGCGCCACGTCCTTCTTCACCTCGCCGAGGCGAGCCGAGTTGTCGAGCTGTCCGGTCGCGAGCTGGAAACGCAGGTTGAACAGTTCGCGTCGGGCCTCACCGAGGCGTCCGAGCAGCTCGCTGTCGCCGAGACGGCGCATCTCGGCGATCCGGTCTTTGGTTTTCGCCATCAGACCGTCACCTCCGGGGTGCCGTGCGTACCGGGACGCACGACGAACTTCGCCTTGATCGGGAGCTTCTGGATGGCGCGCTCCATCGCGGCGCGCGCCAGGGTCTCGTCGACCCCGCCGAGCTCGAACAGCACGCGCCCGGGCTTCACGACGGCGACCCAGAACTCGGGGTTGCCCTTGCCCGAGCCCATGCGGGTCTCGGCCGGCTTCTGAGTCACGGGCTTGTCGGGGAAGACGCGGATCCAGACCTTGCCGCCGCGCTTCACGTGACGGGTCATCGCGATACGGGCCGCCTCGATCTGACGGGCGGTGACCCAGCCGGACTCCAGGGCCTGGATGCCGAAGTCGCCGAAGTTGAGGTCGACCCCGCCCTTGGCGAGGCCGCCACGACGCCCGCGCATCTGCTTGCGGTGCTTGACCTTACGGGGCATCAACATGGCTACTCCGCGTCCTTACGAAAGTGCGGGGTGTCGGTGTGATCGGCCGCGGTTCTCCGCTCGATCTCCTCTTCGACGCTCAGCTGGGCCTCGACTTCGGGCGTCGAGGCGAGCAGGTCGGCGACCGCGACGTCGGCGACGGCGTCGTCGATCAGCGCGTCGGCGACCTCGACGAGGGCCTCTTCTTGCAGGCCCGACTCGGTCGTCGGCTCGACGTCGACGCGGCGACGCCCCCCACCGGCGCGCACCACGCCCTTCGGACCTGAGGGCGTCGCCCCAACGGGCATCGCGTCGCCCGCCGCCATGGCGGCCTCGCGCACGATCTTCTCGTCGTTCGTGAGCTGGTAGGGCAGGATGTCACCCTTGTAGATCCAGACCTTCACGCCGACGCGACCGGTCGAGGTGCGCGCCTCGCGAAAGCCGTAGTCGATGTCGGCGCGCAGGGTGTGCAGGGGCACGCGGCCCTCGCGGTAGGACTCGCGGCGCGACATCTCCGCGCCGCCGAGGCGTCCCGAGGCTTGGATGCGCACGCCGAGGGCGCCGGCCTTTTGGACCGTCTGGATGCCGCGCTTCATCGCGCGCCGGAAGGCGACGCGGCGCAGCAGCTGGTCGCAGATGCCCTGGGCGATCAGCGCGGCGTCGAGCTCGGGTTGCTTGATCTCTTGGATGTTGAGCGAGATCTTGTTCTTCTGGCCGGTGATCTTCTCGAGGTCCTTCTTTAGACGCTCGGCCTCGGCGCCGCGGCGCCCGATGACGATGCCCGGACGGGCGGTGTGGATGTCGACGCGGATGCGGTCGGAGTTGCGCTCGATCTCGATGCGGCTCACGGCCGCGCTCTCGAGTTGGCGGGTCAGGTAGTCGCGGATCTTCCAGTCCTCGATGACGAGGTCCTTGTAGCCGCGCTCCTTGAACCAGCGCGACTTCCAATCCGTCGTAATGCCGAGACGGAAACCGTAGGGGTTTACCTTCTGGCCCATTAGTTGGTCTCCTCCGTCGCGTCGTCCGACGCGGTCTCGTCGCTCATCTCGTCACCCTCCGGTGCGCTTTCGGTCTCGGGCTCGGCCTCGGTCTCGGGCTCGGCCTCGGTCTCGGGCTCGGTCTCGGGCTCGGCCTCGGTCTCGGGCTCTTCGGCTGTCTCGTTCCACCGCGGTGTCCGCCACGTCCTCGCTCGCCGCGGCGGCTTCGGCGGCCTCGAGTTCGGCCTGGGCCTCGTGGGCCGCCTCGCGCTTGTTGAGGCTCGCCTGCTGGTCGGCGCGGCGTCGCGACGAGGCGACTCGGCGCGAGCGGCTCGCCGCCGCTTGCTGGTTGCGGGCGCCGCGCACGAGCTCCAGGCGTTCCTCGTCCATGCGCGCGACGATGACCGTGACGTGGCACGTGCGCTTGAAGATCTTGCCGGCGCGACCGCGCGCGCGGGGGGTGAAACGCTTGGCCGTGATGCCCTCGTCCGCGTAGGCGGCGGCGACGTAGAGCTCCTCGGCGACGAGCGCGTCGTTGTTCACCGCGTTGGCGACGGCCGAGGCGAGCACCTTCGCGATCACGCCCGCGGCCTCGCGGGTCGTGCCCGCGAGGATCTCGCGCGCGGTGTTGACGTCCTCGCCGCGGATGAGGTTGAGCACGACGCGCGCCTTGCTGGCGGACATCGGGAAACTGCGCAGGCTGGCGCGAGTCCCTTCGCGCTCGTTCGTCTTCGAGCCGGTCATCAGCGCCTACCCGTCTTCTCTTGGCCCGCGTGGAACTTGAAGGTGCGCGTCGGCGCGAACTCGCCGAGCTTGTGACCGACCATTGACTCGTTCACGAACACCGGCACGTGGCGACGGCCGTCGTGCACGGCGAAGGTGTGCCCGACCATGTCGGGGATGACCGTCGAGCGACGGCTCCAGGTCTTGATGACCTTCTTCTCGTTGGCCGCGTTCATCGCGTCCACCTTCTTGAGGAGGTGGGCGTCGATGAACGGTCCCTTCTTCAGGCTGCGTGACATGGCTTCCTACCTCCGCGCGCCGCGTCCACGGCGACGTCGAATGATGAGCGCGTCGGACGGCTTCGGCAGACGCGTGCGACCTTCGGGCTGACCCCAGGGCGAGACCGGGTGGCGACCACCGGAGGTCTTCCCCTCGCCGCCGCCGAGTGGGTGGTCGACCGGGTTCATCGCCACGCCGCGAGTCTGGGGGCGCACGCCCTTCCAGCGGTTACGACCGGCCTTGCCGATCTTCACGAGCTCGTGCTCGGCGTTGCCGACGGTCCCAAGGGTCGCTCGACAGTCGATCGGCACGCGGCGCATCTCGGTGGAGGGCAGACGGAGCGTGGCGTAGCCACCGTCCTTCGCGACGAGCTGGACGCTCATGCCGGCGCTGCGCGCCATCTTGCCGCCGCCGCCGGGGCGCACCTCGACGTTGTGCACGGTCGAGCCGGTCGGGATGAAGCGCATGGGCAGCGCGTTGCCGGTGCGGATGTCGGCCTTGGGCCCCGACTCGACGAAGTCACCGACGGCGAGGCCGCTCGGCGCGAGGATGTAGCGCTTCTCGCCGTCGACGTAGTTGACGAGGGCGATCCGGCAGCTGCGGTTCGGGTCGTATTCGATCGCCGCCACGCGGCCCGGGATGTGGTCCTTGTTGCGCTTGAAGTCGACCACGCGGTACTGCTGCTTGTGGCCGCCGCCGCGGTGGCGCGAGGTCTTGCGCCCGTAGTTGTTGCGCCCGCCGCTGCGGGGCTTCGGCGCGAGCAGGGACTTCTCCGGCGACGTCGTCGTGAGTTCGGCGAAGTCGGCGACGCGTCTGGAACCGGCGACCGGGGCTCGTGGGTTTGCGGTGTCGTAGTGCCATGGTCTGCCTAGTTCTCGAAGAGGTTGATCGTGTCGCCCGACTTCAGGGTGACGATGGCCCGCTTGGTGTCGGGCTTCTTGCCGCGCACGCCGGTGCGCCGGTTGCGCGTGTTCTTGCCCTTGCGGATGAGGGTGTTGACGTTGACGACCTTCACGTTGAAGGCCTGTTCGACGGCGTTGCGCACGTCGACCTTGGTGGCGCGCGGGTCCACCACGAAGACGTAGGTGCCGGCCTCCATCGAGGCGTAGGTCTTCTCCGAGACGACCGGCCGGATGAGGATGCTCAGGGCGTCGCGCATCAGAGGGCCTCTCTCGCGTGGGGCAACGTCTCGTCGGTGAAGAGCACCCAGTCGCAGTCGAGTACGTCGTAGGCGTTGAGCTCTCCGGCGTCGATGGTCTTCACGTTCATCAGATTGCGAAAGGCGCGAAACGCCGTCTCGTCGTCGCGACCGAGCACGATCAGGATCTTCCCCTCGAGGTCGAGGGCCGCGAGCGCCTCGACGGCCGCCTTCGTCTTTGGGGCCTCCCAGGCGGCGAAGCTCTCGACGAGCCCGACGCGCTCCATGGCGGCACGGTCCGACAGCGCTGAGTGCAGCGCCAGGCGGATCATCTTCTTCGGGGTCTTCTGCTCATAGGAGCGAGGCTTCGGCCCGAGGGCGACGCCACCACCGGTGAACTGCGGCGCGCGGATCGTTCCTTGGCGCGCGCTGCCGGTGCCCTTCTGGCGGAAGGGCTTGCGCCCACCACCGCGAACCTCTTTGCGGGTCTTCGTCGACTGGGTGCCAGAGCGCTTCGCGGCGAGTTGGGCCGTGATCACCTGGTGGAGCACGGCCACGTTCGGCGTGACGCCGAAGATCGACGGCTCGAGCGCGATCGTGCCGAGGACGGCGCCCTCAAGTGAGCGGCGCTCGATCGAACGCTCGAGGAGGGCCGGTCGGTCCTTCTTCACGGGACCACGAAGGGTGGTGACGTCGCTCATCGCTTACCCCCGGCGCGCATGGGGTTCTTCACCGAGGTGCGCAGCACGACGACGCCACCGCGCGGTCCGGGCACGGCGCCCTTGACGAGCACGAGGTGACGCTCGACGTCGACCGAGACCACCTCGAGGTTCGTCGTCGTGACCTGGGAGCCGCCCATGCGTCCGGCCATCTTGGTGCCGCGAAAGACGCGCCCGGGCGTGGCGCACGCGCCGATCGAACCGGGCGCGCGGTGGTGCTTGTGGTTGCCGTGGGCGCCACCCTGACCGGAAAAATTATGTCGCTTCATGCCGCCGGCGAAGCCCTTGCCCTTGGCGACGGCGGTGGCGTCGATCATCTCGCCCTTCTCGAAGGAGTCGGCGAGGATCTCCTGACCGACGCTGTAGCCGCTCACGTCGTCGAGGCGCAGCTCGACGAGCTTCTTGCCCGGGGCGACGCCGGACTTCTCGAAGTGACCGAGCTCGGGCTTGGAGAGGGTCGAGGCGCGCTTGGTGCCCCAGGTGACCTGGAGGGCGGAGTAGCCCTCCTTTTCGGGGGTCTTCACCTGGACGACACGCGCCGGGCTGACGCGCAGCACCGTGACGGGTACGGCCCGGTGCTGGTCATCCCAGACCTGGGTCATCCCCACCTTCTCGCCGACGATCGCCTTGGCCGCCACGTTCTCTTCCTCTTTCATGCGTCGACCAGGGCCGACATACAGACGCTCCGCCGGGCCAGGTGGACCCGAACGGAGCGCTCGACTGGTTGGTTCAGCGTTCCACGGGTGGCAACTGAACACTTCGTTTGTTCACCCCAAAAGAAGGGGCTACTTAGTCTACCTCAGATCGCTCGAACCCCGCCACGGGGCCGCGGCACTAGTTCTGGCGGATCTTGATCTCGATGTCCACGCCGGCGGGCAGGTCGAGGCGCTGGAGCGAGTCGACCGTCTTCGCGGTGTGGTCCACGATGTCGAGCAGGCGCTTGTGCACGCGCATCTCGAAGTGCTCGCGGCTGTCCTTGTGCTTGTGGGGACCGCGCACGACCGTGTAGCGGTGCTTCTCGGTCGGCAGCGGGACCGGTCCCTGGACCCGGGCGTTGGTGCGCTCGACGGTCTGGACGATCTTCGCCGTGGACTGGTCCAGGACGCCGTGGTCGAAGGCCTTCAACCGAATGCGGATCTTCTGTCGGTTGTCGGCCATCGCCCCTACTTCAGGATCTTCGTGACGCGACCCGAGCCCACGGTGCGTCCGCCCTCGCGAATGGAGAAGGTGAGACCCTCTTCCATCGCGATCGGCTTGCCCAGGGTCACGGTCATGTCCGTGTTGTCGCCGGGCATCACCATCTCGGTGCCCGAGGGCAGCTCGATCGTGCCGGTGACGTCGGTCGTGCGGAAGTAGAACTGCGGACGGTAGTTCGCGAAGAACGGCTTGTGGCGACCGCCCTCCTCCTTCGTGAGCACGTAGACCGCGGCCTCGAAGTTGGTGTGGGGCGTGATGGTGCCGGGCTTGCAGAGCACCTGGCCGCGCTCGACCTCTTCCTTCTTCGTGCCACGCAGCAGCGCGCCGAGGTTGTCCCCCGCGCGACCCTCGTCGAGGAGCTTGCGGAACATCTCGATGCCGGTGACGACGGTCTTCTGGGTGTCGCGCAGACCGACGATCTCCACCTCGTCGCCGACCTTGATGACGCCCTGTTCGACCTTGCCGGTCACGACGGTGCCGCGGCCGGTGATGGACATGACGTCCTCGATGGACATGAGGAAGGGCTTCTCGGTCGCGCGCACGGGCTCGGGGATCCAGGTGTCGACGGCGTCCATGAGCTCGACGATCTTGTCGCCCCACGCCGCGTCGCCCTCGAGGGCCTTGAGGGCCGAGACGCGCACGATCGGCGTCTCGTCGCCGGGGAAGTCGTAGCTGGTTAGGAGCTCGCGGACTTCCATCTCGACGAGCTCGAGCAGCTCCTCGTCGTCGACCATGTCGGCCTTGTTGAGGGCCACGACGATGTAGGGCACGCCGACCTGGCGGGCCAGGAGGACGTGCTCACGGGTCTGGGGCATCGGACCGTCGGTCGCCGAGACGACGAGGATCGCGCCGTCGACCTGGGCGGCGCCGGTGATCATGTTCTTCACGTAGTCGGCGTGGCCGGGCATGTCGACGTGGGCGTAGTGACGGTTCGCGGTCTCGTACTCCACGTGGGCGATTGAGATCGTGATCCCGCGCTGGCGCTCTTCGGGGGCCTTGTCGATCTCGTCGAAGGGCGTGAAGGAGGTGCCGGGGACGCGCTCGGAGAGGACCTTCGTGATCGCCGCGGTCAAGGTGGTCTTGCCGTGGTCGATGTGGCCCATCGTGCCGATGTTGACGTGCGGCTTGGTGCGCTCGAACTTCTTCTTTGCCATTGCCGGGAACTAACTTTCTCTCTCGCGACCGCTTCACCCTGAACCGGTCTCTTGCCCGCCCCTAGGGAGCGGCCCTCTTTTCGCTGGTCGCCCAGCCTCTACGCGCCGGTGGCCCGAGCGACGATCTCCTTGGCGATCGCGTCGGGTACCTCCGCGTACGAATGAAACTGCATCGTGTACGTCGCTCGCCCCTGAGTGCGAGAACGCAGGTCAGTAGCGTAGCCGAACATGTCAGCCAGCGGCACAAGCGCCCTAATTACCTGGTTGCTGCCGACCGCCTCCATGCCCTCGACGCGGCCGCGCCGCGCCGACAGGTCGCCGATCACGTCACCCATGTAGTCCTCGCTCGTGACGACCTCGACGCTCATGACGGGCTCGAGGAGCACCGGGTTCGCGAGGCGCGTCGCCTTCTTCACCGCGATGGAGCCCGCGATCTTGAAGGCCATCTCCGAGGAGTCGACGTCGTGGTAGCTACCAAAGGTGAGGCGCACGCGCAGGTCGACCATCGGGTAGCCCGCGAGCACGCCGGAGGTGAGCGCCTCGACGATGCCCTGGTTGACGGGCTGGATGTACTCCTTCGGGATGACCCCGCCGGAGATCTCGTCGACGAACTCGTAGCCGCCCCCGGGGCCCGTCGGCTCGACGGTGATGACGACGTGGCCGTACTGGCCCCGACCGCCGGTCTGGCGAACGTACTTCTCTTCGACCTTCTCCACCTTCTTGCGGATGGTCTCGCGATAGGCGACCTGGGGCTTGCCGACGTTGGCGTCGACGCTGAACTCGCGCAGCATGCGATCCACGAGCACCTCGAGGTGCAGTTCGCCCATCCCCGAGATCACGGTCTGGCCGGTCTCCTGGTCGGTGCGCACGCGGAACGTCGGGTCCTCCTCGGAGAGCGCGAAGAGCGCCTTGCCGAGCTTCTCCTGGTCGGCCTTCGTCTTCGGCTCGACGGCCACGTGGATCACCGGCTCGGGGAACGTCAACGTCTCGAGCTGGATCGGCTGGTCGGGATCGCTCAGCGTGTCGCCGGTCGTCACCTGCTTCAGGCCGACGGCGGCCACGATGTCGCCCGTGCGGATCGTGTCGAGGTCCTCGCGGTTGTTCGCGTGCATGAGGAGCAGACGCCCGAGCCGCTCGCGCTTGGCGCCCTTCGTGGTGTTGACGACGGTGTCGCCCTTCTCCAGGGTGCCCGAGTAGACGCGCAGGTAGGTGAGCTTGCCGACGTAGGGGTCGGTCATGATCTTGAAGGCGAGCGCGGAGAAGGGCTCGCTGTCGTCGGGCTTGCGCTCGAGGACCTCGTCCTTGCCCGGCTTGGTGCCCTGGGTCGGCGGCAGGTCGACCGGCGAGGGCAGGTAGTCCACGACCGCGTCGAGCATGGGCTGGACGGCCTTGTTCTTGAAGGCGCTGCCGTTCAGGATCGGCACGCAGTGGTTCTCCAGGGTGCCGACGCGCAGAGCGCGGCGCACGTCCTCGGTCGTGACGGTCTCGTCGCCGAGGACCTTCTCCAAGAGGTGGTCGTCGAAGGTGGTGAGGACGTCGAGGAGCTTGCCGCGCCAGATCTCGGCGAGCTCGCGCAGGTTCTCGGGGATCTCCACCACGTCGAAGGTCTCGCCCTTGTCCTCGTGGTACAGGATCGCCTTCATCGACGTGAGGTCGACGACGCCCTGGTAGCTCCCCTCGACGCCGACGGGAAGTTGCGTCACGGCCGCAACGGCGTTGAGGCGGTCCTCGATCATGTCGACGCAGCGAAAGAAGTCCGCGCCGACGCGGTCCATCTTGTTCACGAAGCAGATTCGCGGCACGTGGTACTTGTTGGCCTGGCGCCAGACCGTCTCGGTCTGGGGCTCGACGCCGGCGACGGCGTCAAAGACCGCGACCGCGCCGTCGAGCACGCGCAGCGACCGCTCGACCTCGACCGTGAAGTCGACGTGGCCGGGCGTGTCGATGATGTTGATGCGATTCCCGTTCCAGTAGCAGGTGGTGGCGGCCGAGGTGATGGTGATGCCGCGCTCTTGCTCCTGGACCATCCAGTCCATGGTCGCGGCGCCCTCGTGGACCTCGCCGATCTTGTAGTTCTTGCCCGTGTAGTAGAGGATGCGCTCGGTCGTCGTGGTCTTGCCCGCGTCGATGTGGGCCATGATGCCGATGTTGCGAACTCTGTCGAGGGGGTACTCGCGTGCGGTCATTTCCTTGAAGCTCTCTTTGTTACCAGCGGTAGTGGGCGAAGGCCTTGTTGGACTCGGCCATCTTGGCCATGTCCTCGCGGCGCTTGACGGCCGCCCCCACGCCGTTGCTGGCGTCGATGATCTCGTTGGCGAGGCGGTCGGCCATCGTCTTTTCGCGACGTTTCTTCGCGAAGTCGGTCAACCATCTTATCGCGAGCGTCGTCGAACGGCGCGGGCGCACCTCGACGGGCACCTGGTACGTGGTGCCCCCGACGCGACGGCTGCGCACCTCGAGTTCGGGCCGGACGTTCTCCAGCGCCCGCTTCAGGGTCGCGACCGGGTCGGTGCCGGTCTTCTGCTCGACCTGCTCCAAGGCGGTGTAGACGATGCGCTCGGCGATCGTGCGCTTGCCGCGCTCGAGGATCTTGTTGGTCACCTGGGTCACGAGGACGGACTTGTAGATGGGGTCGACGGGGATCTCTCGACGCAGCGCGGGGCCCTTGCGCGGCATTACTTCTCCCGTTTCGCGCCGTAGCGGCTGCGGGCCTGCTTGCGGTCGCGCACGCCCGAGGTGTCAAGGGCGCCGCGGATGATCTTGTAGCGCACGCCGGGAAGGTCCTTCACGCGCCCGCCACGCACGAGGACGATCGAGTGCTCCTGGAGGTTGTGGCCGACGCCGGGGATGTAGGCCGTCACCTCGACGCCGCTCGTGAGGCGCACGCGCGCGACCTTGCGCAGGGCGGAGTTGGGCTTCTTCGGCGTGACGGTGTGCACGCGCGTGCAGACCCCGCGGCGCTGGGGCGCCCCCTTGAGGGCCGGGGTCTTCGTCTTGGAAACCTTGTCCTGTCGGCCCTTTCGGACCAACTGCGCGATGGTGGGCACGCACAACCTCTCTGTTGGTACTGCTGTCGAACTACTTCGTCGCCCGAGGGCGGACTGTCAATCCTACGACACCCGCGCTCGGCGGGGCAAGCCCCGCTTAGAGCGCCTGACCGCCGAGATGGTCCTCGGGGTTCACGGCGTCGTTCTCGGGCAGGGCGGACTCGTCGTAGGAGGCGCCGATGTTCTGGAACGCCGTCAGGTCCGCGCTGAAGGAGTCGTCGCTCGAGAGCTCGCCGAGCAGGCTCGCGAGGTCGAGGTCGTCGTCACTGACCTGCGCCCAGGCGGGCAGCAGCTCGGCGTCGGGCATGTCGAGGCGCAGCTCGCGCTCGTTGTAGTACTCGAGCCCCGAGCCGGCCGGGATGAGCTTGCCGATGATGATGTTCTCCTTCAGGCCAACCAGGTTGTCGCGCTTGCCCTCGATGGCGGCCTCGGTCAAGACGCGCGTCGTCTCCTGGAAGGACGCGGCCGAGAGCCACGAGTCGGTCGCGAGGGAGGCCTTCGTGATGCCCATCAACTGGGCGCGGCCGTCGGCCGCCTCCATGCCGCTCGCCTCGAGCTCGTCGTTCGTGTCGTTGAAGAGCTTCACGTCGATGAGCGCCCCGGGCAGCCAGTTCGAGAGTCCGGCGTCGACGATCTGCACGCGGCGGGTCATCTGACGCACGATCAGCTCGATGTGCTTGTCGTGGATCGACACGCCCTGGTCGCGGTAGACGTTCTGGACCTCTTCGACGAGGTACTGCTGGGTCTCGCGGGTGCCACGGAACTTCATCATGAGCTTCGGGTCGAGCGGCCCGTCGTGCAGCGGCGTGCCGACCTCGACCTCCTGACCGTCCTCGACGAGCAGGTGGCGCGCGATCGAGATCGACTCCTCCTGGACCTGACCGTCGTCGCCGACGATGGTGACCTTGCGCTCGCGGCCGACGAGTTCGACGCGCACGGAACCAGAGAACTCGGCTACGGCGGCGGCGCCCTTCGGGGTGCGGGCCTCGAAGAGCTCCACGACGCGCGGCAGGCCGTGGGTGATGTCGCTCTCGGTGACCCCACCGGAGTGGAAGGTGCGCATGGTGAGCTGGGTGCCCGGCTCGCCGATCGACTGGGCCGCGATGACCCCGACCGCCTCGCCGAGCTCGACGAGCTGGTGGGTCGCGAGGCTCAGTCCGTAGCAGTTGGCACAGACCCCCTGCACGGCGTCACAGGTGAGTGTCGTACGCACGCGCACGCGGTTCACGTTCGCGTCGTCGCGCAGGCGCTCGACGTCGTCCATCAACAGCATCGTGCCGGCCGCGATCACCGAACCGTCGCTGAGCGTCACGTCCTCGGCGACGACGCGTCCCCAGAGCTTCGTCTCTAGGTGCGCGCGCTGGGCCCGGGTGTCGGGCGCGACGTGCTCGATCCACATGCCCCGAGCCGTGCCGCAGTCGAACTCCTTCACGATGAGCTCCTGGGCGACGTCGACCAGGCGGCGGGTGAGGTAGCCCGAGTCCGCGGTGCGCAGCGCCGTGTCGCCGAGACCCTTGCGGGTGCCGTGGGTCGAGATGAAGTACTCGAGCACCGAGAGGCCCTCGCGGAACGAGGACTTGATCGGCCGCGGAATCATCTCGCCGCGCGGGTTCGAGACGAGGCCCTTCATGGCGGCGATCTGACGGATCTGCTGGGAGTTACCACGCGCGCCGGAGTCGACCATCTGGCGGATCGGGTTGTCGCCGATCACGTTCATGGCGCGGTCGGTGGCGTCACCGACCTCCTTGTTGGCGTTGGTCCAGATCTCGATCTCCTGCTGGCGGCGCTCGTCGTCGACGATGACGCCCCGGCGGTAGTTGGTCTCGACCTTCGCCGCCTGCTCCTCGTACTTGTTCGAGGATCGCGGCCTTCTCCGGGGTCGTGACGATGTCGTCGATCGAAATCGTGAGCCCGGACTTCGTGGCGAAGCGAAAGCCCAGCGCCTTGATGGCGTCGAGGGACTCCGCGACTTCCTGGCGCGAGTAGCTGGCCGAGATCTCCTCGACGATCGTGCCGATCGGCACGGCGTTCTTGCCGATGAGGTCGTTCACGTAGCGGAACCCGAAGGGCAGCGCCTCGTTGAAGAGCACGCGACCCGGCGTCGTCACGAGACGCCGTCCGACGCCGTTCTGCTCGACGCCGGCCGATTCCAGACGGGTGTCGAGACTCGAACCCGTCGAGCGGACGGATCTCGATGGGCGTGCGCAGCCCGACGAGCTTGTCGTTCACGGCGGTCTCGATCTCGTAGACGTGGCGGAAGACCTTCGGGTTCTCCATCTCCCCGACGAAGGGCAGCGTCAGGTAGTAGGCGCCAAAGACCATGTCCTGGGCCGGCTCGGTGATCGGCCGACCGGTCGCGGGCGTGAAGATGTTGTTCGTCGAGAGCATCAAGATGCGCGCCTCGGCCTGGGACTCGGCCGACAGTGGCACGTGCACGGCCATCTGGTCGCCGTCGAAGTCGGCGTTGAACGCCTTGCAGACGAGCGGGTGGATCTGGATCGCCTTGCCGTCGACGAGGACCGGCTCGAAGGCCTGGATGCCGAGGCGGTGCAGCGTCGGGGCGCGGTTGAGCAGCACCGGGTGCTCGCGGATGACCTCTTCGAGGACGTCCCACACGACGGTCTTGCGACGTTCGACCATGCGCTTCGCGCTCTTGATGTTCTGGGCGATCTGGGTCTCGATGAGCCGCTTCATGACGAACGGCTTGAAGAGCTCGAGGGCCATCATCTTCGGCAGGCCGCACTGGTGGAGCTTCAGCTGAGGACCGACCACGATGACCGATCGGCCCGAGTAGTCGACCCGCTTGCCGAGGAGGTTCTGGCGGAAGCGTCCCTGCTTACCCTTCAGCATGTCCGAGAGACTCTTGAGCGGTCGGCCGCTCTGGCCCGCGACGGGACGGCCACGACGGCCGTTGTCAAAGAGCGCGTCGACGGCCTCTTGGAGCATGCGCTTCTCGTTGTTGACGATGATGTCGGGCGCGCCGAGGTCGAGCAACCGCTTCAGTCGGTTGTTGCGGTTGATGACGCGACGGTAGAGGTCGTTGAGGTCCGAGGTGGCAAAACGGCCGCCGTCGAGCTGGACCATCGGTCGAAGGTCGGGCGGGATGACCGGCACGGCCTCGAGGATCATGGCGCGCGGGTCGTTCAGGCGGTGGCCGTGGTCGTCGCGACGGTTGAAGGACTGGACGATGGCGAGGCGCTTCAGGAACTTCGCGTGACGCTGCGCGGAGAGCGGCTTGCGGCCGTCCTTCGCGTCGATCATCTCGCGCATGATCTTCTCCTCGTCGTCGAGGTTCATGCGCTCGATGAGCTGGAGGATCGCGTCGGCGCCCATGCCGCCCTCGAAGTACTCCCCGTAGCGGAAGTCCATCTCGCGATAGAGCACCTCGTCCTCGATGATCTGGCGCGATGTGCAGCGCCTCGAAGGTGTCAAAGGCCTGGCGGGCGAGTTCGCGCTCCTCGGCGAAGCGCGCGCGCACGCCGTCGAGCTCCTTCTCGGTGCCGCGCTGCAGGGCACGCAGCTCGGACTCCTTGGCGCCGTCGGCCTCGAGCTTCGCGGCGCGGGCCTCGATCTCCTTCAGCTTGTTCTCGATGGCGCGCACCTCGCGCTCGGCGATCTCGTCCATCTCGTCGGCCAGTCCGACGCGCAGGTCGGCGAGGTCGTCGTGGCGACGGGCCTCGTCGACGTAGGTGACCATGTGGGCGGCGAAGTAGATGACCTTCTCGAGCTGCTTGGCCTTCAGCTCCTCCTTGGGCGCGGTGCCCATGAGGAGGTAGGCCAGCCACGAGCGCGTCCCGCGCAGGTACCAGATGTGCACCACCGGCGCGGAGAGCGCGATGTGTCCCATGCGCTCGCGGCGCACCTTGTCGCTCGTCACCTCGACCCCGCAGCGCTCGCAGACGATGCCCTTGAAGCGCACGCGCTTGTACTTGCCGCACGCGCACTCCCAGGCCTTCTGGGGCCCGAAGATCTTCTCGCAGAACAGGCCGTCCTTCTCGGGACGAAGGGTGCGGTAGTTGATGGTCTCGGGCTTCTTCACCTCGCCGGAGGACCAGCTGCGGATGTTCTGGGCCGTGGCGAGACCGATCGAGATCTCGTCGAACTGGTTCACGTCGAGTGGGCTCACGACAACTTCCTTTCGGCGGCGCGACGGGCGTCTTCCTCGTCACTGCCGCGCTCGGGCCTCGAGATGTCGATGCCGAGCTCGCGGGTGACCGAGAAGAAGTCCTCCTCGGTGTCGGCCAGATCGACGTGGGCGCCGATCTTGTCGCGCACCTCCACGTTGAGACAGAGCGACTGCATCTCCTTGATGAGGACTTTGAACGATTCGGGGATGCCCGGCTCGGGCAGGTTCTGGCCCTTCACGATGGCCTCGTAGGCGCGTTCGCGACCCTTCATGTCGTCGGACTTGACGGTGAGGAGCTCTTGGAGCGCGTAGGCCGCGCCGTAGGCCTCGAGGGCCCAGACCTCCATCTCGCCGAAGCGCTGGCCACCGAACTGCGCCTTGCCGCCGAGCGGCTGGGCGGTGATCATCGAGTACGGACCGGTCGAGCGGGCGTGGATCTTGTCGTCGACCATGTGGGCGAGCTTCAAGATGTAGGCGTAGCCGACCGAGATCGGACTGTCGTAGGCCTCGCCGGTGCGGCCGTTGAAGAGCGTGACCTTGCCGTCGTTGTCGCCCGCGAGCAGGCGCTTGCCGTTTTGGCCGTCAACGTTGAGCGTCTCGAAGGTCTGCTGGATCGTGGGCTTGTCCTTCGCGCGCTCGGTCTCGTCCCAGTGCGCGCCGTCAAAGGACGGCGTCGCAACGTAGACCGCGGGCTCGGTGCGCGGACGGGTCTTGCGGTAAGGCCGCGTCACAGGGTCCTGCTGGTCGTCGTGACCCGACGTGCCCACGTCGCAGTAGACCTCGATGCCGGCCCAGCCGTGGCGCGCCGCGTAGCCGAGGTGGCTCTCGAGCACCTGGCCGACGTTCATGCGGCTCGGCACGCCGAGCGGGCGAGAGGATGATGTCGATGGCGTGCCGTCTGCGAAGAACGGCATGTCCTCTTCGGGCAGGATCTTCGAGATGACGCCCTTGTTGCCGTGGCGTCCGGCGAGCTTGTCGCCCTCGGAGATCTTGCGCTTCTGGGCGACGTAGACCTTGACCAGCTGATTGACGCCGGGCTGCATCTCGTGGTCCTCGTCGCGGCTGTAGACCTTGACGTCGATGACCTTGCCGGACTCGCCGTGGGGAACCTTCAAGTGACGTGTCGCGCACCTCGCGCGCCTTCTCGCCGAAGATCGCGCGCAGCAACCGCTCTTCGGGGCTCTGCTCGGTCTCGCCCTTCGGGGTGACCTTGCCCACCAGGATGTCGCCGGGCTCGACTTCGGCGCCGATGCGCACGATGCCGAGGTCGTCGAGGTCCGCCAGGATGTCGTCGGGCAGGTTCGGGATGTCCCGGGTGATCTCCTCGGCGCCGAGCTTCGTGTCGCGCGCGTCGATCTCGTACTCCTTCACGTGGATCGAGGTCAACACGTCGTCGCGCACCAGTCGCTCGTTCAAGATGATCGCGTCCTCGTAGTTGTAGCCCTCCCAGGGCATGTAGGCGACGAGCAGGTTCTTGCCGAGCGCCAACTCGCCGTTGCTCGTCGAGGTGCCGTCGGCCAAGCAGGTCGCCCTCGCGCACCGTCTCGCCACCGAAGACGAGGGGCTTCTGGTTGATCGAGGTGTCCTGGTTCGAGCGGCGGAACTTGTTGAGGTTGTAGGTCTTGCGGCCGAAGGCCTTGCCGTAGCGGTCGAGGGCCTCCTTGTCGTACTCGACGACGATGCGGTCGCCGGAGACGGCCTTGACGACGCCGTTGCCCTCGGCGATGAGGACGTCGCCCGAGTCGAGCGCGGCGCGGGCCTCCATGCCGGTGCCCACGAAGGGCGCCTCGGGCATGATGAGCGGCACGGCCTGCTTCTGCATGTTGGCGCCCATGAGGGCGCGCTGGGCGTCGTCGTGCTCGACGAAGGGGATGAGCGAGGTCGCGACCGAGATGATCTGCTTGGTGGAGACGTCCATCAGCTCGACCTCGTCGGCCTTGCACGAAGTCGATCTCCGAGGTCGTGGACGAGGACTTGTTGGACGAACCCACGCGCAGACCCGTACCCACCGGACCGCGACGGACCAGCACGCGCTCGGCGCGGATCAGGCCCTCTCGTCGACCTCGGTGTTCGCCTGGGCGATGACGTAGCGCTCTTCCTCGTCGGCGGTGAAGTACTTGACCTCACCGGTCACGCGGCCGTTCGTCGACGACGCGGTAGGGCGTCTCGATGAAGCCGTACTCGTTGATGCGCGCGTAGGTGGCGAGGTAACCAATGAGACCGACGTTCGGACCCTCGGGGGTCTCGATCGGGCACATGCGCCCGTAGTGCGAGGAGTGGACGTCGCGGACTTCGAGTCCGGCGCGCTCGCGGCTGAGACCACCCGGGCCGAGCGCGGAGAGCCGGCGCTTGTGGGTGAGACCCGAGAGCGGGTTGTTCTGGTCCATGAACTGGCTGAGCTGGCTGGTGGCGAAGAACTCCTTGATCGCCGACATCACCGGGCGAATGTTGATGAGCGTCTGGGGCGCGATCGCCTCGACGTCCTGGGTGTTCATGCGCTCGCGCACGACACGCTCCATGCGCGAGAGACCGGTGCGCAGGGCGTTCTGGATCAGTTCGCCCACGCTGCGGATGCGGCGGTTCGCGAAGTGGTCCTGGTCGTCGATGTGGTACGTCGTCTCCTTCGCGGTGCGGTCACGCGCCAGGTTCAAAGGTACGTCGCGGTCGCGAGCACCTCGGCCTTCGCGAGGACGTGCAGGGCGGGGTTCGGCCGCTCGAGCAGGTCGCCGAAGAGCTCGACGTTCTTGGCGACCTCGTCGCCGAGCTTGCGGTCGAGCTTGTAGCGACCGACCCGAGAGAGGTCGTAGCGCTTCTCGGAGAAGAAGGCGCCCTCGAAGTACTGACGCGCCGCCTCGACGGTCTGAACCTCGCCGGGACGGGCGCGGCGGTAGATCTCGAGCCAGGCGGTCTCCTGGCTCGCGCGCACGAAGTTCTCGGGGGTGTCCTCGATGTTGAACTTCTCCATGTGCTTGGCGATCTCGAGGTGGGCCTTCTTCCAGTCCATGTGGAACTGGTCCTCGAGGAAGTCGAAGTGCGCGACGAACTTCTCGAAGAACGGCTCGTCCATCGAGGTGTCGAGGGCGCGCAGCAGCGTGAAGATCGAGATGCGGCGCTTGCGGGCGATGCGCGCGCCGGCGTTCGCGGACTTGTTCTTCTTCTCCTCGAGGTCGACCTGGAGCCACTCGCCACGGCTGGGGTGGATCGTGCCCTCGAAGGCGACCTTCTCGTCCTTGCCGGGCTGGAACAGCACACCGGGTGAGCGCACGAGCTGGGAGACGACGACGCGCTCGGTGCCGTTGATGATGAAGGTCCCCTGCTCCGTCATGATCGGGAAGTCGCCCATGAAGACGGTCTGTTCTTTGATCTCACCGGTCTCGGAGTTGAGGAAGCGCGCGCGCACGAAGATGGGCTGGGAGTAGGTAGTAGCGCGCTGGCGGCACTCCTCCACCGTGAACTTCGGCGGACTCTTCAGGTCCGCGTCGTCGGGGTCGAACTCCAGTTCGAGCGAGAGCCGTCCGGTGAAGTCGGTGATCGGCGAGATCGCCTCGAACGCCTCGCGCAGACCCTGCTTCATGAAGAGGTCGAAACTGTCGCGCTGGATCTCGAGCAGGTTCGGCAGGGGATGTGCTTCACCCAATGCCGAGAAATTAAAGCGTTCCGGGCTAGTGGACCGAGACGTCAAAAGTCATCCTCCGAGAGTGGGTGGCCAGTGGTACGTGCCGGGTCAGGCGAAAAACGGCGTCAAGAGATGACGAAGTTGAAGGCAGGAACACGGTCTAACCACTCTAGTGGTTCCGCCAGGGAATGCGCAACTGGCGCTCTCGAAGGAGAAACGCGGCCGTTCAATATCGGTTGCGTTTACCCTAGGCAGATTTCACGCCCAGGTCAAGTCTCCTCCAGCCCGCACTTTTCAAGGAATCGCGGTTCCCGGCCGAGCAGCCGGCCGGGAACCGCCAATTTTCCTTGAAATTACTTGAGCTCCACCGTCGCGCCGGCAGCCTCGAGGGCCGCCTTGGCCTTCTCGGCGTCGGCCTTCGAGACGTTCTCGAGGACCGGCTTCGGCGCGCCGTCGACGAGATCCTTGGCCTCCTTGAGGCCGAGGCTGGTGAGCGAGCGGACCTCCTTGATGACCTGGATCTTCTTGTCGCCGCCGCTCGTGAGGATGACGTCGAAGTTGCTCTTCTCCTCGGTCTCGGCCTCGGCACCGCCGCCGTCGCTGGCAGCGGGTGCGGCCGCGACGGCCGTGGGGGCCGCCGCGGTGACGCCGAACTTCTCCTCGAAGTCCTTCAGTAGTTCGCTCAGCTCGATGACCGACAGCGCCGCAATGCCGTCGAGTATCTGCGCCTTGGTGAGGGTTGCAGCCATGGTTCTCTCTCCTTACTTCGTGGTTGGTTGATCGGCCGGTTCGTCCGCGACGTCGCTTGACGCCTCGGTCGTGTCGGGTTCGACCGGGGCCACGTCGACCTCGGTCGCGGCGTCGACGACGGGCGTCGTCGTCGACGTCGCTCGCTACGTGAGCGTCCTCGACCCCGGCCGGAGTCGCGGCGGCCGGCTCGGGCTCCCGCGCCGGCGCGGCGGGGACGCCGCCGCGCTGGTCGATGAGGGCCGAGAGGCCGTAGGCGAGGTTTTGGGGGATGGCCCTCAACAGTCCCGCCATCGTCGAGAGCGGCGAGACGAGCAGGCCGGCGAAGCGCGCGAGCAGGACGTCGCGCGAGGGCAGATCGGCCAGTGCCACCAGATCCTTCACGCTGAGTACCTGGCCGTCGAGGACCCCGCCCTTCACGACGAGAGCCGGCGTCGACTTGGCGAAGTCCCGTAGGGCCTTCGCGACGGCCGAGACGTCACCGCCGACGAAGGCGATGGCCGTTGGCCCCTCGAGGAACTCGTTGAGCGCCTCGACGCTCGAGCCAACAATGGCCCGACGAACGAGCGTGTTCTTGAAGACCTTGTAGTCGGCGTCGAGGGCGCGCAACTGGCGCCGCAGCGCGGAGATCTCGGCGACGCTGAGCCCCCGGTACTCGGTGACGACGGCCGTCGAGGTGGTGGCCACCTTGGCCTTCAGTTCGTCGACCGTCGCGACTTTGGCGACCGTGCCTTTGCTCATACTGACTCCTCCGCCGGATGCCGCCCGGTAACGGGCCTCGGACATCCCAGCGAACGAGTCCGGAGACTCGAACCCCTAATCAGGCGGACCTGCGTCCCTTGGGCACTCGCGTGCACCGGATGTCTTCGGCGTTCTACAACTGTGGCACCAACGTGGTGCGAACGATCAAGCGTAGCGGGACCGCCCGGCCCCGGTCAAAACCCTTAGGCGGTAGTGAGCGCTTCGTCCACGTCGCGGGCGCGCGCCGGATCGATCTTGACGCCCGGTCCCATCGTCGAAGAGACCGTCACGCTCACGAGGTAGCGGCCCTTCGCGCTCGCGGGCTTCACGCGCACCAGCTCATCCAGCACGGCCGTGACGTTGCGCGCCAGGTCGTCGCGGGTGAAGCTGACCTTGCCCACGCGCAGCTGCACGTTGCCGATCTTGTCCGTGCGGTACTCGACGCGGCCGCCCTTGAACTCGGTGACGGCCTTCGTGACGTCGGCGGTGACGGTGCCGGTCTTGGGGTTGGGCATGAGTCCCCGAGGACCGAGCACGCGGCCGAGGCCGCCGACCTTGCCCATCAGCTCGGGCGTGGCGATCGCGACGTCGAAGTCGAGGAAGCCCCCCGCCACCTTGGCGACGAGGTCGTCGGCGCCCACCTCATCGGCGCCGGCGTCGCGCGCAGCCTGAGCCGCTTCGCCGGCCGCGAAGACGACGACGCGGTTGGTCTTGCCGGTGCCCGCGGGCAGCGAGATCGTGCCGCGCACGATCTGCTCAGCCCGGCGCGGGTCGACGCCGAGGCGCACCGCGAGTTCGACCGTCTCGTCGAACTTGGCGGTCGCGAGGACCTTCACCTTCTCGATCGCCTCAGGCACGCTGAGCAACTCTTCGCGGTCGACCTGGGCGAGCGCGTTGCGGTAGTTCTTGCCGTGTTGCATCTCTCTCCTAGCCCGCGACCGTGATGCCCATCGAGCGCGCCGTGCCGGCCACCTGGAGCTTGGCCATCTCGACGTCGTCGGTGTTGAGGTCCTTCAGTTTGGTCTTGGCGATCTCTTCGACCTGCTCCATCGTCACCGTGGCGACGGTCTCTCGGCCCGCGAGGTGCGCGCCCTTGGCGATGCCGGCCGCCTGGCGCAGCAGCACCGGGGTTGGGGGCGTCTTCAGGATGAAGGTGAAGGTGCGGTCCTCGTAGATCGAGATCTCGACAGGGATCACCGTGCCGCGCATCGACTCGGTCGCCGCGTTGTACTGCTTGCAGAACTCCATGGTCTGGACGCCGTGGGGCCCGAGGGCGGTCCCGACCGGCGGCGCGGGCGTGGCGCCGCCCGCCTCGAGCTGGATCTTGACGACGGCGACGACGTTCTTGGCCATGACGATTCCTCTCTAGAGCTTCGTGACTTGGGTGAAGTCGAGCTCCACGGGGGTCTCGCGTCCGAAGATGTCGACGAGCACCTTCACCTTCAGCTGGTCCTCGTTGATCTCGGCGACGTGACCCGAGAAGGTGGCGAAGGGACCGGTCTTGATCTGCACGGTGTCGTTCACGTCGAACTCGTGGGTCGGGAGGCGACGCTTGGCGCTCGGCACCTCGACGCCCTCGACGTGGGGGCGGATGATGTTGTCGACCTCGCGGCGCGTGAGCGCCGTGGGCTTGGTCTTCTCGGCGCCCACGAAGCCCGTGACGCCCGGGGTCGAGCCGATCACGTAGAAGATCTCGGGGTCGGGCTCGCAGCGGATCAACAGGTAGCTCGGGAACATGCGCTTGGAGACCGTGACCTTCTTACCGGACTTGAACTCGGTGACGTCCTCTTCGGGCAGGTAGATCTCGTAGATCGAGTCGCTCAGCTCGCGGCTCTTGATGATGTTGTTGAGCGCGCCGATGACCTTCTGCTCGTGGCCGGCGAAGGTGTGCACGATGTACCACCGGCCCGGGCGGTCGTAGGCGCTCTCGACGACCGGCTCGTCGTCCTCCTCGAGGATCGTGACGTCGAGGATCTCCCCGTCAACGTCGGGCTGGGGGTCGAGGGGGGTGTCGAGGTTACTCACGGTGCCTACTTGATGAACAGGAATGAGACGAACTTCGAGAAGCCGAAGCCGAGCCCGAAGATGAGGCTCGTCATGAAGACGAGCACGCAGAACACGATCGTCGTGTAGTTCATGACCTCGGGTCGGGTGGGCCAAGAGACCTGGCGCATCTCCTCGCGGATCTGGCGGACGAACTCGGCCGGGCGCGCGCGCTCGCTGCGGCGACGCTGGACGTCTTGGACCGAGGTGCGACGAGACGAGGTGGTGCCGTCGGCACCCACCTGGCCCTGTCGCTGCATCATGCGCTTCTGTTCGCGGTTCATCTCACGTCTCTTTGTGGTACGGCACTACGGGTCGAAGGACCTCTTCGAGCAGGGCAGGAGGGACTCGAACCCCCAACCACCGGTTTTGGAGACCGGTGCTCTACCAATTGAGCCACTGCCCTAGGCGGCCCCGCCGTTGGACGTGGCCCCAGGGACGTCAATCTTACCATCCCCACGGCGAACTCCCTAGCGGGTCTCCTTGTGCAGGGTGTGCTTGCGCTCCCACTGGCAGTACTTCTTCATCTCGATGCGCTCGCGGTCGTTCAGCTTGTTCTTCATCGTGATGTAGTTGCGCCGCTTGCACTCCTCGCAGGCCAGGGTCACCTGGACGCGCTTCTCGTTCTTCGCCATTACTTCCTTCTCTCCTACTGTCGGGCCTGCTGCCTGGTAGCGGCGGCGGGAGTCGAACCCGCGACACCACGATTATGAGCCGTGTGCTCTAACCACCTGAGCTACGCCGCCTGGCGAGCCCTCTGTCGGGGTTGAACCGACGACCCCTTCCTTACCATGGAAGTGCTCTACCACTGAGCTAAGAGGGCATCCGCGAAAAAAGTCGCGAGAAGAGATTGTACTCTTTCGCTCCCCTCTCGTTCCAACAACCGGTTGGTACCCTGGTCCCCTATGCGCACGCGCCCGGCCGCAGCGGACGACGCGGCGGCCCTCATGACCATCTTCAACCCCGAGGTCACCGAGACGACGGTCTCCTTTGACCTCGTGCCGCGGAGCCTCGAGGAGCAGCGCGCCTGGATCCTCGACCACCAGGCGACGCACCTGTGCCTCGTCGCCGTCAACACCGAGGACGAGCTCGGCGAGGTCGGCGCTGACGGCGAGCGAATCCTCGGATTCGCCTCGCTCTCACCCTTTCGGGACCGTCCCGCCTACGCCACCACCGTCGAGAACTCCGTGTACGTCCACCGCCAGGCTCGGGGACGCGGCGTCGGCGAGCGACTGCTGAACGACCTGCTCGCGACGGCCAAGGTCTCGGGCTACCACTCCGTGATCGCGCGCATCGTCGGCGAGAACGCCGGATCCATCCGGCTCCACGAGAAGTGCGGGTTCACCCTCGTAGGCACCGAAGTCGAGGTCGGCCGCAAACACGGGCGCTGGCTGGACGTCCGCGAGTACCAGTGCGTCCTCGGGACCCGTTAGCGCCGGCACCAACTCGGTCTCGGGTTCCATCTCGAGCTCGCTCTCGGGCCACGACCACTGGGTCCAGCGGCCCATGGGAACGAGCAGCACGCCGCCGAGTATCGCGACGGCGAGCGCGATGAGGAGCGGATTCGAGTGCACGAGTCCGGCGAGCAGTTGACGCCCGCCGGGCAGTCCGATGAACGGTCCGGTGATCGAGAGCAACAACAGCCAGAAGTGCTCGCGGCCCTTGTAGCTCGCCGCGAGCACGACGATCCCCCACGCGAGGTACCAGGGCTGCACGACGGGGCCGAGCTCGACGAAGAGGAGGAGCGACAGACCGAGCGAGCGCACCCATCCGCGCTCTTTCGAGTGCCACAGCAGCCAGAGCGTGAAGCCCGCCGCCGTCACGAGGCCGAGAAACCTCGTCACCGAGAGGACCGAGCCGAGCGTGATCGAGTGCAGCCCGAGCGCGTGGACGAGGTTGGTGATCGCCATGCCCGCCCCGGTCGCGGGCGCCGCCCACGAGCGGACCGTGCCGTTGGAGAGAAGATTGTCAACCCACCCGAAGCCGAACCCCGCGGCGAGCGTCGTGAGGCCGAGCACGGCCGCGGCGACGACCCCACCAATGGCGAACGGGCGCAGTCGCTCTCGCAGGTTCGCGTCGGGCCCGTGCCAGTTCCACGCGACGAAGGCGAGACCGATCGCGGCCGGAGCCTTGATCGCGGTGGCGAGCGAGACGAAGGTGAGGGCCCAGACGGGATGTCGTTGCACGGCGAGCGCGAGACCAACGATGAGAAAGCCGGTCATCAGGGCGTCGTTGTGCGCGCCGCCGATCAGCGTGAGCAGCACCAGCGGGTTCATCGCCGCGAGGACGAACGCCTCACCGGGGTCACGACTGAGTCCCCGCGCCAGCATCGTCACCCCGTAGCCGATGAGGATCACCGCGAGGACCTCGAGGAGGCGCAGGCCGACCACCGTCCAGAGCTCGTGCGGGCGCGTGATCCGGTCGATGAAGCCGTCGATCGAGAGGAAGCCGGGGCCGTAGGGGGCGGGCGTGTTCCACCAGAGTGGATCGACCGGTGGCACGTAGGGCCCACCGCCCAGGGTGTAGGGACCATAGAGATACGGGCTGATGTGGGCGGCCGTCATCTCGCCCTGGGCCGCGTAGCTGAAGACGTCGCGACTGAACAGGGGCGGCGCGACGATCATCGGCACGGACCACAGCCCGAAGATCCACCAGAGCTTCTTCAGCGCGACGCCGGCGTGCAACTTCATCACCTCGGCGAGGCGCAGCCACACCCGCATCAGCAGCAGCAGGCCGCCGTAGACGAGGACGACCGAGACGATGTACTTGGTCACGCTCGGCGTGCCGACGGCGCTCGGCGACGGCTCACCGAAGAACCAGGTGTTCGCGAGGTCGAGCTTGAACGGCGAGTTCGTAAAGGACGTCCCGGCGAGGATCGACACCATGGCGGCGAAGCCGAGCAGCGCCGGCTGCCAGAGGAAGTTCCAGCCCTCGAAGGGACCGGGGTTGAAGCGACCGAGGGGGGTGTAGCGACGCTCGAGGAGCTGCACGCCCGACTCGAACCGGGTGGCCACGCCTTCGTAGGTGCGTCTCACGCCACCCGCCCACGACGCAACTCGCCTCACGTCTCTCCTCTCGCCTCGACCAGTGTCTCCGAATTTCGCCTCGGGTTCAACTCGCCGACGAGGGGGCGGCTCCCAACGTTGGGACCGTCCTTGGTGGGCCAGGAGGGATTTGAACCCCCGTAGGCTAAGCCGTCTGGTTTACAGCCAGATCCCATTGTCCACTCGGGCACTGACCCGCGGGAATTCTACTGCCCGAACCCGCGCGCATTCCAAACGGGCTCCGCGCGGGCGACCGACCTAGCATCGGGTCGTGCCAACCTTCGACGTCGTCTCCGAGGTGGATCTCCAAGAGGTGCGCAACGCGGTCGACCAAGCCAACCGTGAGGCTTCGACGCGCTTCGACTTCAAGGGGACCGATCCCCTGATCGAGTTCGGCGAGAAGGAGCTCACGCTCAGCGCCTCGAGTGAGGACCGGCTGCGCGCGCTCTACCAGCTGCTCGAAGAGAAGCTCGTCAAGCGCTCGGTGTCGTTGAAGACCCTCGAGCCGGGCAAGGTCGAAGAGGCCAGCCACGGCAGCGCTCGACAGAAGGTGGTCTTAAAGGCCGGCATCAGCCAAGAGATTGGCAAGCAACTCAACAAGATCGTGAAGGAACTCGGCGGCAAGAACCTCTCGTCGTCGATGCAGGGTGATCACCTGCGCGTCACCGGCAAGCAGCGCGACGACCTCCAGCGCGCCATCGCCCGCTTCAAGGACGCCGAGATCGCGGTGCCGCTGCAGTTCGTGAACTTCCGCGACTAGGTCGGCCTGCGTTCTTCGAGGTCGAGTTCCCTGCCGATCTCCTCGAGCGGGTGCACGTGGAAGATCCGGTTGAAGACGATCAGCTTCAGCACCCAGAACACCCCGAAGCAGAAGAGGTTGGCGCCCGCCACGAGGAGCGTGTTGGTGAAGTGACTCCACGCGTGTGAGTTGACCTCGTCGCGGGCCCACCACGCGCCCAGTTGACTGAAGCCAATCCCGAGGGCCGACATCGCGACGAACGGCGCGATCTCGGCGCGCAGTTTGCTGCGCCCCCTCTTGCCCCACGTCCAGCGGCGATTGAGGTTGTAGGCGGGCAGCATCCCGACGACGTTGCCCGCGAGCGTCGACCAGATGACGCTCGGGATGATCCGCAGACCGTAGAACCCCGCGACCGCGCCGAAGGAGACCGCCGTGGTGATGAGCGACGAGGCGGTGTAGCGGATGAACTTCTTGCCCTGGTGCGAGTGCGACCAGACGAGGAGCTTGCGGGCCAGGTCCGTCATCGCGCCCAACCTACCCTGACGTCGTTGACCGCTCGAGGTCGCCCGACCGCGCTCACTAGTCGAGATGTTCGAAGGGTGCCGCGCGCTCCTGTTCGGCGCGCTCTTCCATGGTGAGGTGCTCTTCGAGGCGCTCGAGCTTGTTGATGTGGAAGATCTTGTTGAACACCGCGAGCTTCAAGATGAAGAAGATGCCGAAGCACAGCAGGTTCGTGCCGGTCACGAGCCCGGTGTTCGCGAGGTGGCTCCAGGTGTGCGAGTGGACCTCGTGGCGAGCCCAGAACGCGCCGAGCTGACTGAAGGCGATCGAGAGGAACGACATGCTCCAGAACGGCACGATCTCGCGTCGGAAGTGGCTGCGCCCGCGCTTGCCCCACGTCCAGGTTCGATTCAGGTGGTAGGCGGGCAGCGTCGCGATCAGGTTGCCGGCGAGCGTCGCCCAGATGACGCCAGGGATGATGCGAAAGCCGTAGAGGACGGCGATCGAGGTGAACGAGACGGCGGTCGTGACGACCGAGCCCAGCACGTAGCGGGTCATCTTCTTGCCCTGGTGGGTGTGCGACCACGCGACGAGAGAGTCAATTCGAGCGATCACTGCGTCGAGTCTACCGAAGGCCCCCGCGTCGACTGGAAGGCCGGGTGCCACAATGGTCGAATGTCCGAAGCCCTCGACTTCCTCCTCCACCTGCTCGATCTCGAGACGATCGAGGTCAATGTCTATCGGGGAACCAACCTGAAAGAGGAGCGCCAGCGCACCTTCGGCGGCCAGGTCGCCGCGCAGGCCCTGATGGCGGCGGGACGCACCGTCGAGCGTGGTCGCGTGCACTCACTGCACTCCTACTTCCTGCGTCCGGGCGATCCGACCACGCCGATTCTCTATGAGGTCGACCGCATACGTGACGGAAAGTCCTTCACGACGCGACGGGTCGTCGCGATCCAACACGGCCGCGCGATCTACAACATGCAGTCGAGCTTTCACACCGACGAGGTCAGCATCGAGCACCAGATCGCCATGCCCGACGTGCCCGGTCCCGAGACGATTCTTCCACTGGCCGAGCGCGTGCGCGATCTCGGTGACGTCGATGACTGGTTCACGCGACATCACCCGATCGACCAACGCTTCATTGGGGAGCTCCCCTTCAGTCCGACGCGCTCGAAGGAGCCACGTCAGCTGCTGTGGATCAAGGCCGACGGCGTCCTGCCCGACGATCCGCTGCTGCACGCCTGCGTCGTCACCTACGCGAGCGACATGAGTCTGTTCGACGCCATCGTGAAGCCCCACTCGATCTCCTGGGACGACGGCACGTTCATGGGCGCGAGCCTGGACCACTGCATGTGGTTCCACCACGACCTTCGCGCCGACGAGTGGCTGCTCTTTGAC
Source organism: uncultured Acidimicrobiaceae bacterium (assembly GCA_963823815.1). Lineage (GTDB taxonomy): Bacteria > Actinomycetota > Acidimicrobiia > Acidimicrobiales > RAAP-2 > RAAP-2. Next base: position 204,437 of record CAWGMU010000002.1, on the reverse strand, counting down.
ACCGAGTCGCCGGTCGCCGCAGGCGGACGTGGACTCGCGCGGGGCTTTCTGTTCTCGCGTGACGGCGAGCTGAAGGTCTCGATGGTGCAAGAGGGCCTCACCCGCACAGCTCGCCCGGCGACCCGAGACTGACGCGGCCGACCTACGCCGACGACTATGACGCGGTGACTGACTAGGAGCGCTGGTGCATCGGCACGAAGTCGCGCGCGCCTTCACCGACGTAGAGCTGGCGAGGCCGAGCGATCTTCGTGTCCTGGCTGAGCAGCTCCTGGAAGTGCGCGAGCCAGCCCGACGTGCGCGGGATGGCGAAGAGCACGGTGAACATTTCGACGGGAAAGCCCATGGCCTGGTAGATCAGCCCCGAGTAGAAGTCGACGTTGGGGTAGAGGCGCCGCGAGATGAAGTAGTCGTCCGCGAGGGCCACCTCTTCGAGCTTGAGGGCGATGTCGAGCAGCGGGTTCTTGCCCGTGACGCTGAAGACGTCGTCGGCCGTCTTCTTGATGATCGTCGCGCGAGGGTCGAAGTTCTTGTAGACCCGATGCCCGAAGCCGTCGAGCAGCGCCTTGCCCTGCTTCACCGTCTCGACGAAGGCGGGGACGTTCTCGGTGCTGCCGATCTTCGTGAGCATCTTCAATACGGCTTCGTTGGCGCCGCCGTGACGCGGGCCATACAGCGCGGCGGTCGCCGCCGCGGTCGCCGAGTACGGGTCGGTGTGCGCGGAGCCGGCGACCCTCATCGCCGTCGTGCCGCAGTTCTGCTCGTGGTCGGCGTGCAGGATGAAGAGCACGTCGAGGGCGTGGGCGAGGATGGGGTCGGGCTCGTAGCGCGGCTCGGCGACCTTCCACATCATCGAGAGGAAGTTCTGCGCGTAGTTAAGCGTGTTGTCGGGGTACACGAAGGGCATCCCGACGCTGAAGCGGTGCGCCGCGGCGGCGAGGGTGGGCATCTTCGCGATGAGGCGCACGATCTGGCGGTGCAGGCTCTCGGGGTCGTCGAGCACCTTCGCGTCCTTGTAGTACGTCGAGAGCGCCGCGATCGCCGAGACGAGCATGCCCATTGGGTGCGCGTCGTAGTTGAAGCCCTCGAGGAAGCGCTTGCGCACGTTCTCATGGATATAGGTGTGGTACGTGACCTCGGTCTCCCAGGCGGCGGCCTGCTCGGCGTTGGGTAGCTCCCCGTGCAGGAGCAGGTAGGCGACCTCGAGGTAGGTGGACTTCTCCGCGAGTTGCTCGATCGGGTAGCCGCGGTAGCGCAGGATGCCCGCGTCGCCGTCGATGAAGGTGATCCCCGACTCGGCCATGGCCGTCGTCATGAAGCCGGGATCGTAGAACCAGACGCCCGGGAGGAGCTTCGCGAACTCGCTGGCCGCGACGCCGCCGTTCTCAATGGGAATCTCGCGCGTCGCACCGGTTCGGTTGTCGGTGACGGTGATGGACTGCGTCACGGTTCCTCGATTCAAGTTCTGGGCCCCAGCCATCGTACGCTAACTGGCCAGTAACCCGGCCGCGCTACGAGGTCGGCGTGGTCCCCGAGGGGGAGAGCACGAGACGAAAGACCTCGGTCGTGACCTCGCCCGCGGCGGCCGGCGCGCCGGTGACGCGCAGCACGACGCGCGCCTGCTCGCTCGCCGCGGTCGTCAGCGACTTCGGCACGAAGGCGTAGCCCTGGAGCGGCGCGAGCGTCGCGCGCATCGTCTGGGTGAACGGCGCGCCGCGGCGGTTGAGGGGAGTCACCTGGATGGTGAGCGTGACCGGCTGGAGGTCGAACCCCTCGTTCATGACCGACACGCCGAGATGCACCGACGTGACGGGCGGCAACAGCCACACGCCCGCCTTCGCCGGCAACGGTGCCGGCTTCACGCGCACCGCCGCGAGAGAGATCGCCCGCACGAGGTGCAGGTTCGCCGAGTGCACGAGAGAGCCAAATCCGCTTGCCTGGACGTAGTGCGCGCTCTGCGTCGAGGTTGCCGCGAGACGTACCGTGCCGGGCTCTTTCACCAGCGCGAAGCGCTCCATATTCCAACGCTCGCTCGTCGCGATGAGTGTCGGCGCGGGGCTCGGAATCGTCGACACGCCGTCGTCGTTCCAGGGGAGGGTCAGCGCGTGCGCGACCTCGCTGAGCAGCGTCTCATAGGCGTCCGCTCGCTCGAGCGTGAGCTCGTACAGACTCTCGCTGACCCCGTGAGCCAGTTTCGGTCGGCGCAGCTGATCGGCCGCGGTGATCCAACCCGGCAGGGCCCCGCCGAGCTGGTCGAGCCGGGCGGCGAAGACGTAGCGGCGAAGCGACGCGCCCTGGCTGAGCAACCGGTCGAGTCGACCGTCGAAGTTGTTCTCCTTGGCGATGAGCGTGTTGGCGAGCGCGCCGAAGCTGCGGTTCTCGCTGCGACGAGCGGTGATCGCGCCGTGGGCGGCCCGAGAGACGTCGCGCGCAAAGAGAAGAACGAGAAGGGTCGCGACCAGCGCGACGGTGATGATGAGCGTTCGCCGACGTCGTTGCGCGCGAGTACGGGCCACGCTGAGAAAACTTACTCGTCGACCCTTTTACTCTTCCTCTTCGAAACCATCGACGTCGAGCACGTCAGCCGCGCCGTCGAACAGCGGAGCAGCCTCATCGACGCCCCACTTTGCCGCGTTCGGTCGCGCGGTCAGTCGCTCGACCGGACCGAGTTCGGGTAGCTCCTTCGCGTGACTGGCGCCGCCGAGCCGCTGCAGGCTCCTGGCGCTCACGATGAGCCGCGTCTCGAAGGAGGCGACCAATTTGTTGTACTCACTCACCTGGGCGTCGAGCGCCTTGCCCATTTTTTCAACTGGCGCGGCGACGAGACGAATCCGCTCGAAGATCGTCTCGGCGACCTTGTAGATCGCTTCGGCGTTCACCGCGAGGCGATGCTGATTCATCACCATCGCGACCGACCAGAGCAAGGACATCAAGTTGGTCGGACCGACGATGAGGATCCGTTCCTTGGCCGCGTAGGTCATGAGCTCGGGGTCGGCCTCGAACGCCGCGCTGACGGCGACGTCGCTCGGCACGAAACAGGCCACGAACTCCGGCGCGGGAGAGATCGCCTCCCAGTAGGCCTTCTCGCGCAACGTCTTCATGTGCGCGCGCAGGTCGCGCGCGTGCTTCGCCTCGAAGCTTCGTCGCTCATCCGCGTCGTCAGCGCTGAGGGCGGCCTCGAACGCGTCAAAGGGAAACTTGGCGTCGATCGCGACGCGCGAACCGTTCGGCATGTTGACGACGCAGTCGGGGCGTTGCGCGCGGCCCGCGTCCCCGGTCGTGACCTGTAGCTCGAAATCGATGTGTTCGCGCAGCCCCGAGGCTTCGAGCACGTTGGCGAGTTGGACCTCGCCCCAGCGGCCACGGTGATCGCTTCGACCGAGCAGTTGGTTGAGGCGACGCGTCTCCTCCTGGCTCTTTCGCTGCTCGGTGAGCAGTTCCTCGGCGCGGCCCTTCACCTCGCTCAACGCACCGACGTGCTGCTTGTCGAACTCCGCCAGATTGCGCTTGTACTCGTCCAGGAGATCGGCCAGCGGCTTCAGCGTGCGATCCAGCGTGTTCTCGCGCTCCTTCATCACCTGTTCTTGGGACTGATTGAACTGCTGGACCGTTTCGGCGAGCACGCGATTGGACACGTTCTCGAAGAGCACTTTCATGTTCTCGAACGCCAGCTCGTGTTCGGTGCGCACCCGTTCGAGTTCGGTCCGCGCGCTGGCGAGCTCGGACTCGCGCACCGCGAGGTCGCTGCGCATCCGGTTGCGTTCGTCGTGTTCTCCGCGGGTGCGTCGTGCCGCGACCGACCACGCCACGGCCGCGCCCAGGACGACGCCAATGGCCCCCGTGAGCGCAACGACCACGTTCTCCCCTTCGATCGGCTGACACCACCCTAGAGAACGGCTGTCACGCGGCAGTAGCCTTTGGGCGATGAACCGGCTCTTTCGATTCTCGCGGTCCGAGGAGACGCCGAACGTGCCGCTCGCTCAACTGAGCGATGACCTCGGACCCGCGACCGTGCGGATCTTCGCGCTGGTGGGCGAGGCGATCGCCGGCGCCACGCACGCGCTCCTCGCCAACGATCGCGAGCTCGCCAAGCGCGTCGTGAGCCAGGACATCCTCATTGACGACCTCGTCAATCAGCTGGTCTCACGGACCGAGGAGCGCCTGCTCGACAGCGCGGCCCTCGACGTCGAAGGCCGGCGCGAACTCTTGATTCTGCTGCGCATCCTGCCCGAAATCGAACGCAACGGCGATCTCGCCGAGCACGTCGCCCGTCGCGCGGCGCGGGGACTCGGCAGTGAGATGTCACCGCGCGCGCGGGGGCTCGTCGAGCGGATGGGCGAAGTCGCGTCGTCGATCTGGCGCGAGGCGACCGACGTCATCATCGACGGCCGCACCGAGGCCGAAGGCGCCATCGAAGACATCGACGACGAACTCGACGACCTTCACGTGTCGCTCACCGCCGAGTTGACCTCCGGTTCAATGAGCGTGCCCGTCGCCGTCGAAGTCGCTCTCATTGCGCGCTTCTACGAGCGATTCGGCGATCACTGCGTCAATCTGGCGCGGCGCCAACTCGGCCGCGGCGGCGCCGACTAGCGAAGTTCGAGCAGCGCCTCGGCGATCTGGATCGCGTTGAGCGCCGCGCCCTTGCGCAGATTGTCGCCGCTCACAAACAGCGCGAGGCCGTTTTCGAGCGCCTCGGCCCGGCGAATACGTCCGACGTAGGACGGGTCCTTGCCCGTCGCGAGCCGTGGCGTCGGTAGGTCGCTCAACTCAACGCCACGCGCGCGGCTCAAGATCTCGGTCGCCTGTTCAGGCGAGAGGGGCCGCTCGAAACTCAGCGTCAGCGCCAGCGAGTGACCGGTGAAGACCGGCACGCGCACGCAGGTCGCGCTCACCATGAGGTTCGCGATCTCGAGGATCTTGCGGCTCTCGTCACGCAGCTTCTGCTCCTCGACCGTTTCGAGCGAGCCATCCTCGCAGCGCGCCCCGGCGACCGGCAGGACGTTGTGGGCGATCGTGCCGGGAAACTTGACGCCTTCGTCGAACGGGAAGGCGCCCCCGTCGAAGGCGAGGACGCGCACGTCGGCGTCGCGAGTCTTCTCGAGCTGGTCGGCGAGCTCGTCGACGCCGTCGCGACCCGCGCCACTCACGGCCTGGTACGTGGAGGCGATCATCGAGGTAAGACCCGCCGCCAGGTGCAGCGGCTTCAACACCGGCATCGCGACCATCGTCGTGCAGTTGGGGTTGGCGACAATGCCCTTCGGGATCGTGATGAGCGCGTGCGCGTTCACCTCGGGCACGACCAAGGGAACCTCGGGGTCCATCCGCCACGCCGATGAGTTGTCGATGACGATGGCGCCGGCGGCCGCGAGGCGCGGGGAGAGCTCGCGCGACGACGTCGCCCCCGACGAGGCGAGCGCGATGTCGATGCCGGAGAAATCGGCCGTCGCCGCGTCCTCAACCTCGATCGCGCGACCTTGCCACTCGAGGACGGTTCCCGCCGAACGCGACGAGGCGAAGAAGCGCACGTCGTCGAGGGGGAACTCGCGTTCGGCGAGAATCGTGCGCATGACGGTGCCGACCTGACCCGTGGCTCCGACGATGGCGACGCGCATAGCGGGAGTTTAGGTTACTCGGCGTCGAGCCCGAACGCGTGGTGCAGATGACGCACGGCGTCACCCACTCGATCGGCGCGCAGCACGCACGAGATGCGAATCGAACTCGTCGAGATCATCTCGATGTTGATGCCGTTGTTGTAGAGCGTCTCGAACATGAGGGCCGTCACGCCGGGGCTCGACTTCATTCCCGCGCCGATGATGCTCACGCGGCCAATGCCGTCATCACTCGAGATCGAGGCGGCGTCGATGTCGACGCGCACGCGCTCGCACGCCTTCATCGCGGCCTCGAGGTCAGTCTTGGCGACGGTGAAGGAGATGTCGGTCACGTTGTGGGCACTCGTGTTCTGCACGATCATGTCCACGTTCACGCCGTCGTTGGCGAGTTCGCGAAAGAGCGTCGCCGCGACGCCCGGTCGGTCCGGCACGCCGGCGACGGTGATCTTCGCCTCGGACGTGTCGTCGGTGATGGCCGAAACGATGGCCTCTTCCATGGTGGGGTCCTCCTCTACGATCCAGGTGCCTGGCTCCCAGGTGAAACTCGAGCGCACGTGCATCGGCACGTGGTGGCGGCGAGCGAACTCGACCGACCGCAGCATCAGCACACGGCCCCCCGTCGCTGACATCTCGAGCATCTCTTCGAACGAGACGCGATCGAGGCGCCGGGCCTTCTCGGCGACCCGGGGGTCGGCCGAGAAGACCCCGGTGACGTCGGTGTAGATCTCACACACGTCGGCCTTGAGCGCCGCCGCCAAGGCCACGGCCGTCACGTCCGAGCCGCCGCGACCGAGTGTCGTGATGTCGCGCTCGGTCGAGACGCCCTGAAAGCCGGCGACGACCGGCACCAGGCCATCGTCCAGCGCCTCCTTCACCCGGTCGGGGCGGATCTCAAGGATCTTGGCGCGGGTATGGCTCGTGTCGGTGATGATGCCGGCCTGGCTCCCGGTGAAGGAGGCGGACTCCACTCCCACGGTGGAGAGGGCCATGCTCACGAGGGCCATCGAGATCCGCTCGCCGGCCGTGAGCAGCATGTCCATCTCGCGCGCGGGACGCGTCGGCGAGACCTCGTCGGCGAGCAGGATCAGGTCGTCGGTGAACTGACCCATGGCCGAGACCACGACGACCACCTCGTTGCCGTCGCCGCGGGTGCGCGCCACGTGCGTCGCGACCGCGCGGATGCGTTCGGCGTCGCCCACCGACGTGCCGCCGAACTTCTGAACGATGAGCGCCATGCGCAGCAAGGATAGTTGAGCGGTTTAGAGCGTCTTCTGCGGCCAAGTAATGTCGCACCCATGGCCACGAGCAAACGTGAACGGCAGAAGGCGGCCCGGCGCGAACGACTCGAGCGCATTCAGCGCTTCGAGCGGCGACGCAAGAACATCCGACGCGGCGTGATCGTGGCCATCATCGCGGCGCTCGTGGTCGGCACCGGTGCGTTCCTCTTCGCCGGCTCGAAGACGCCGACGACGACCACGACGACGTCGACGACCAGCACCACGCCGCCAACGACGACGACCACGCTCTCGAAGGCCCTCCAGAGCGCCCAAGCGGCGTCGAACGCGAAGGCCGTCGCCTTCGGCTGTCCCGTCTCGACCGCCACGAGGGTCAACACGCTGACCTGGAAGAGCGCCCCGGCAATGACCATCAACAAGAGCGCCACCTACGACGCCGACTTCGACACGACGGCGGGAGCGTTCGTCGTCCAGCTCGACGCCGCGACCGCGCCGATCACCACCAACAACTTCGTCTTCCTCGCGGAGCACAACTTCTACAAGTGCGTGATCTTCCAGCGCGTGATCCCCGGCTTCGCCATTCAGGGCGGCGACCCGACCGGCACGGGCAGCGGCGGACCGGGCTACTCAATTCCCGACGAGCTCCCGAAGACCGGCAACCCGACCTACCCGCTCTACAGCGTGGCCATGGCCAATGCCGGTCCGAATACTGGGGGGAGCCAGTTCTTCATCGTCACGGGGGCAAACGGCGAGTCGCTCCAGGCCCAGTACTCGCTCTTTGGCAAAGTGATCAGCGGCGTCAACGTCGTTAAGACGATCCAGAACGCGGGGAACCCGAGCCAGGCCGCGAACGGCATACCCCCGCTCGTCACCTACCGGATCCTCAACATCACGATCAAGGAGAGCTAGGCGTGACTGACGTTCCCAATCCTGACGGCTCGAGCGAGAAGCGCCAGAAGTTCTCCTCCGCGCCCGAGATGCTGCTCGACCCCGAGAAGACCTACACGGCGACCATGGTCACCTCGAAGGGCACGATGGAGTTGCTGCTCGATCATCACGGGGCGCCGATGACCGTGAACAGCTTCGTGTTCCTCGCTCGCTGGCACTACTTCGACGGCGTCACCTTTCATCGGATCATCCCCGGCTTCGTGCTCCAAGGCGGCGACCCCACGGGAAGCGGGAGCGGCGGCCCGGGCTACCGCTTCGACGACGAACTGCCGAAGCCCGGTCGTTACGAGGTCGGCTCGCTCGCGATGGCGAACGCCGGACCTAACACGAACGGTTCACAGTTCTTTGTGATCTCCGGTCCGGACGGCGTGCGTCTTCCCCCGCTCTACTCGCACTTCGGAAAGGTCACGAAGGGCCTCGACGTCGTGGCCGCTATCAACGAGGCCGGCACGTCGTCGGGCAAGCCTCGCGAACCGGTGGTCATCGAGTCCGTCACCATCGAGGAGCGCTAGGGGCTCTCGCCGCCGCGTGCTCGACCCCGTCGCGTTGGGTACGACGTCGCGGTGGCGATCGCTAGAGCTCGACGACCTCTTCGCCTCGGGTGACGAGCACGTCGTCAACGACGAACCACCGATTCTCGAACGCGAGGACCCCTCGCGTTCCCAGCACGGCGAAGTTGACGTCGGCGCCGAGCAGGGAGCGCGTGCGCGAAAGCTGCTCGGGGCTCTCGGGTGAACTGACGACGATGCCCGGTCGGTACCCGAGGCCCGTCGTCGGCGCGCCGCCGCGCGGGTCGATCATGACGTCGCCGAGCACCGTCGCGAGCGAACCGATGGCGACCAGTCGGCGCGCGTCGCGTATGCCCTCGCCAACCGGCGTCGCGTGCCAGACGCTCTTCGCGTGCAGCGATGAACCGTCGCTCAGCACGACGAGCTCGGCGCCGCGCAGTCGCTCCGCCATCGAGGGATTGAGCGCGTCGGGCCGTCGCGCGACCATCAGCGCTTCGACGGCAACGTCGAACTCCGCCAGCGTCGTCGCGATTTCATTCGCCGCCCGCTCGAGCCCGGTGAACGCCGCGGCCGTGGGCACGACGACGACGTTCGCGCCGCGCGCGAGTGGCACGAGTCCGCTGCGCACCGACGACGCCAGCGCGTCGAGTGATCCCACGAGCACCGTCGTCGCCGTCACGGGGCCAGTCTCCCACGGCCGTTACCGGACGGTAACGCTAGTGTTCCTCCATGAGCTTCCAAAACATCGGCGTCGTGGGCTCGGGCATCATGGGCAGCGGCATCGCCGAGGTCGCCGCCGGCACCGGCGCGCAGGTGATCGTGCAGTCGCGATCGAGCGAGAGCGCTGAGAAGGTACTCGTCGCGATCGACGAGTCGCTGGCGACCCAGGTGGAGAAGGGCAAGCGCGACGCCGAGGACGCCGCCGCGATCCGAAAGCGCGTGACGACCACGACCGACCTCGCGGACCTCGCGGACTGTGACTTGGTCATCGAGACGGTCGTCGAAGACCTCGCCGTGAAGATGGACCTCTTTCGGGCTCTGGACGCCGTCGTCTCGGCGAGCACGGTCATCGCGACGGGCACCTCGACCCTGCCGATCATCGACCTCGCGATGCAGGTCTCGCGGCCCGAACGGGTCTGCGGGATCCACTTCTTCAACCCCGCCCACGTGATGACGCTCGTCGAGGTGGTTCGCCCACTCAGCGCGAGCGATGAGACCATTGAGGCCGTCACCGCGTTCGTGCGGCGATGCGACAAGGAACCGATCGAGGTGAAGGACCAGGCGGGCTTCATCGTGAACGCGCTGCTCTTCCCCTACCTCAACAACGCCGTGCGACTGCTCGAGCAGGGTGTCGCGACGAAGGAGGGCATCGACGCCGCGATGAAGGGTGGCTGCGGCTTCCCCATGGGACCCTTCGCCCTGCTCGACCTCGTCGGACTCGACACGTCGGTCGCCATCCTCGACGCGCTGCACGCCGAGTACGCCGACGTCAACTACGCGCCCGTCCCGCTGCTGCGTCGCATGGTGAGCGCGGGCCTGCTCGGACGAAAGTCCGGCGCGGGCTTCTACCAGTACGGTCAGTAACGAGTCGGGCCATGCGAGCGCGCGCCAAGCCCTGGGTCATGAGGACCTACTCGGGTCACACCAGCGCCACCGCCTCGAACGAGCTCTACCGCGCGAATCTCGCCAAGGGTCAGACCGGACTCTCGATCGCCTTCGACCTGCCCACCCAGACGGGCTACGACCCCGATAGCCCGGCCGCCGCCGGAGAAGTGGGTCGCGTCGGCGTCCCCGTCGCGCACCTCGGTCATATGCGCGAACTCTTCGACGACCTCCCGCTCGAGGAGATGAACACCTCGATGACCATCAACGCGACCGCCGCGTGGCTCTGGGGCCTCTACCTCGCCCTCGCCGACGAGCGCGGCGTCGACTTCAACGAGCTCCAGGGCACAACCCAGAACGACATCGTGAAGGAGTACTTGAGCCGCGGGACCTACATCTTCGCGCCGGAACCCTCGAAGCGCGTCATCGCCGACATGATCGCCTACGCCGTGCACCACGTCGCCAAGTGGAACCCGATCAACGTCTGCAGCTACCACCTCCAAGAGGCCGGCGCGACGCCGGCCCAGGAGGTCGCCTACGCGCTGGCGACGGCGATCGACGTCCTCGACGCGGTGCGCGACGCGGGCAAGGTGGAGTCGGGCCGCCTGCCCGAAGTCGTCGGACGCGTCTCGTTCTTCGTGAACGCCGGCGTGCGCTTCGTCGAGGAGGTCGCGAAGATGCGCACCTTCACCGCCCTGTGGGACGAGATCTGTCGCACCCGCTACGGCGTCGAGGACCCGTCGCTGCGCCGATTCCGCTACGGGGTCCAGGTCAACTCACTCGGACTCACCGAGCAGCAGCCCGAGAACAACGTCCAGCGCATCGTGCTCGAGATGCTGGGCGTCACGCTCTCGGCCGACGCCCGCGCGCGCGCCATTCAGCTGCCCGCGTGGAACGAAGCCCTCGGCCTCCCGCGACCCTGGGACCAGCAGTGGAGCCTGCGCGTCCAACAGGTGCTCGCCTACGAGACCGACCTGCTCGAGTACCCCGACCTCTTCGCGGGCTCCCAGGTCATGGAGTCCCTCGTGCACGAGCTCACCCTCGCCGCCCGGAGCGAACTCGACGACGTGCTCGCCCTCGGCGGCGCCTTCGCCGCGATCGACGAGCTGAAGGCGCGCCTCGTCGCGAGCCAGTCCGCGCGCGTCGAGCGCATCGAGTCCGGCGAACAGATCGTGGTCGGCGTCAACCGCTTCACCGAGACCGCCGCGTCGCCCCTCACGAGTGGCTCGCTCGAAGCGATTCTGACGATCGATCCGGCGATGGAGCAGGCGTTGATCGAGAACCTGCGCGAGTGGCGCGCCGAACGCGACGAGGACGCGGTGAGAGAGGCGCTCGCCGAACTGCGCCGCGTCGCCGCGAGCACGGCGCGCGAGGACAACATCATGGTGCCGACCCTCGCGCTCGCGAAGGCGGGAGGCACGACCGGCGAGTGGGCGGACGCCCTGCGCGAGGTCTTCGGCGAGTTCCGAGCGCCGACCGGCGTGCGCGGCGGCGTCGCTCGACGCGGCGAGCACTTCGCCGGAGCTGGTCGCGCGCTCCAAGTCGCTGGGCGAGCGACGCGGCACCCCGCCGAAGCTGCTCGTCGCCAAGCTCGGGCTCGACGGACACTCCAACGGGGCCGAGCAGATCGCCGTCGCCGCGCGCGACGCGGGCTTTGACGTCATCTACCAGGGAATACGGCTCTCGCCCGAGGAGATCGTCGCCGCGGCCCGCGACGAGGACGTCGACCTCGTTGGGGTGTCAATTCTCTCGGGCTCGCACCTCACCCTCGTGCCCGCGGTGGTCGAGGGACTGCGAGCCGCGGGCAGCACGGCGAAGGTCGTCGTCGGCGGCATCGTGCCCGACGAGGACGCGCGCACGCTCGAGTCCATGGGCGTGGCGGCCGTCTACACGCCGAAGGACTTCGCCATGGCCGACATCATGGACGACCTCTTGGACCTCGTCGAGGCGTCGACAACCTAGCTGTTGACGAGCTGTGGGCGACGACCCGCGTAGGGACCGGCGTTGAACCAGCGACCCGAGAAGCGCCACGACGGCGCCTTGTCGCGCGCGCGACGGCGCTCGGCCCGTAACAGCTCTTCGGCGGCGGCCACGAGCGCCGCCATCTCCTCGGGCTCGAGGCTCGGACGGGGATTGAGGCCGTAGTTCACAGGGGCACGTTCCCGTGCTTGCGCTTGGGCAACTCTTCGCGCTTGCCCCGTAGCAGGTCGAGCGAACGGGCGAGGACCTGACGCGTCTCGGCGGGGTCGATCACGTCGTCGATGAAGCCGCGCTCGGCCGCGATGTAGGGCGTCGCGTAGCGCTCCTCGTAGTCGTCGATCAACTGGGCGCGCAGCGTCTCGGGGTCGTCGCTCGCGGCGAGGTCGCGGCGGTAGACGATGCCGACGGCGCCCGCGGCGCCCATGACGGCGAGTTCGGCCGTGGGCCAGGCGTAGGCGAGGTCGGCGCCGATGGACTTCGAGTTCATGACGACGTACGCGCCGCCGTACGCCTTGCGCGTGATCACCGAGACGCGCGGCACGGTCGCCTCGCAGAAGGCGTAGAGCAGCTGGGCGCCGTGGCGGATGATGCCGCCGTACTCCTGAGCGACGCCGGGCATGAAGCCGGGCACGTCGACGAAGGTGACGATCGGCACGTTGAAGGCGTCGCACGTGCGCACGAAGCGCGCGGCCTTCTCGCTCGACTCGATGTCGAGCACGCCCGCGAGGATCTGGGGTTGGTTGGAGACGATGCCGATCGTGTGGCCGTCGAGGCGAGCGAAGCCGCAGGTGACCTGCTGAGCGTAGGTGGCGTGCACCTCCATGTAGTCGCCGCCGTCGACGACGGAGGTGATGACCTTCTTCATGTCGTAGGGCTGATTGGACGACGCGGGCAGCAGCTCGCGCAGGTCCTCGCACAGCCGGTCCGGGTCGTCGCCGGTCATGATTCGCGGGGGCTCTTCCATGTTGTTCGAGGGCAGGTACGACAGGAGGTAGCGCACCTCGTCGAGGACGCTCTTCTCGTCGGGCAGGACGAAACTCGCGACGCCCGACTTGGTCGCGTGGGTCTGCGCGCCGCCGAGCTCTTCGAGGGTGACGTCCTCGCCCGTCACCGACTTCACGACGTCGGGTCCGGTGATGAACATGTGGCTCGTGTCCTTCACCATGAAGATGAAGTCGGTGAGGGCCGGCGAGTAGACCGCGCCGCCCGCGCAGGGACCAAGGATGACCGAGATCTGGGGCACGACGCCCGAGGCGCGAGCGTTGCGGCGAAAGATCCCGCCGTAGGCGTTGAGTCCGGCGACACCCTCTTGAATGCGCGCGCCGGCGCCGTCGTTCAGCCCGATGATCGGCAGGCCCATCGTCGTGGCGAGGTCCATGATCTTGTGGATCTTCTCGCCGTGCGTCTCACCGAGCGCGCCACCGAAGACGGTGAAGTCTTGGGAGTAGACGCAGACCTTGCGCCCGTCGATCTTGCCGTAGCCGGTGATGACGCCGTCGGAGTACGGACGCGAATCCTCGAGTCCCATTCCCGAAGTCACGTGTCGATTGAGCATGTCGAGCTCTTGGAACGAGTCCTCGTCGAGCAGGTACTCGAGTCGCTCGCGCGCGGTCATGCGGCCCTTGGCGCGATGACGCTCGATCGCCTTCTCGCCACCGGCGACTCGAGCTTCAGCCTTTAGGGCTTCGAGCTCCTTGAGTCGCTCCGCCATCGAATGCTCCATTGCCATCGAGGCTAGCGAGCACGACACGTCGATTCCCACTGCAAAACGGCGCTCGCGACGCGTTTTGGAGCAACGTCGCGTCGCCACTTGCGTTACCGCGAAGTAGAACTTTTTTGTTACCGAGAAGTAGCGATTGCCGAACTCGCGAGTAACCGACGACGTCGATTCAACCGCTCTCTTCGACCAGTTCGATGAGCGTGCCGAAGGAGGCGCGTGGGTGGATGAAGGCGACCGTCGTGTTGCGTGATCCCGGTCGCGGGGCCTCGTCAATCACCCGATAGCCGGCACGCCTCACCGCTTCGAGCGCGAGCGCGCAGTCGACAACGCGGTACGCGACGTGGTGGAGTCCCTCGCCCCTCGTCTCGAGAAACGTCGCCACCGGCGAGTCGACGCGCGTCGGGGTGAGGAGCTGCACGTAGGAGTCCGCGACCTGCACCAACGCCTCTTCGACACCGTCCGTGTCGACGAACTCGCGGTGCACGACGCTCGCGCCGAAGACCTCGGCGTACCACGCGACGGCCGCGTCGAGGTCGCGCACGGCGATGGCGACGTGGTCGATCTCGGTGAGCAGGGAGTCCACCGCTACCTCGTGTCGTGCCGTCGAAAGACGCTGAGGCGCTCACCGAGGCGAGCGCGCGTCTCGGGGTCGCTGACCCCGAGGCCCTCACGCGGAGCGAGACAGAGAACACCGATCTTTCCCTCGTGGCGGTTCAGCTGGACCTGGCGGGCCGCCTCGCCCGTCTCGTCCATCGCGAACACGGCCGAGAGCGGCGGGACCACCGTGCCGTCGACGATCGTCTGATTGGCGGCCCAGGCCTCGCGATAGTTGGCGAAGTGCGAACCCTTGATCGTCTTCAATTTCATCCAGAGGTGTCGATTGTCGTACTCGACCAGGTAGCCACTGGTCGCGGCGCAGGTCACGATCACGCCGCCGCGGCGCGCGACGAAGACGCTCGCGCCCATCGTCGAACGGCCCGGGTGCTCGAAGACGACGTCGGGGTCGCGCCCGACGAGCTCGCGGATGTCCTGGCCCAGGCGACGCCACTCGCCCTCGTCCTGGGTGTGTTCGTCGCGCCAGAACCGGTAGTCCCTCTCGGCGCGATCGATCACGTGCGCACAGCCCAACTCGCGAATCGTCGCCGCCTTCGACTCGTTCGAGACCACACCCACCGGCACGCCGCCGGCGTTGAGGACGTGCTGGACGGCGAAGGACCCGAGCCCGCCCGACGCGCCCCAGATGAGCACCACGTCGCCTGGGGTGACCGGCGCCCCGTTGCGCGAGACGAGCATTCGGTACGCCGTCGAGTTGCACAGCGCGTTCACGGCGGCCTCCTCCCACGTGAGGTGGGAGGGCTTCGGCATCAGCTGATTCGCTTTCACCACCGCGACGTCGGCGAGCCCGCCGAAGTTCGTCTCGAAGCCCCAGATGCGCTGGTTGCTCGCGAGCATCGAGTCGTCGTGGCCGCTCGGGTCCTGGTCGTCGACGTAGTTGCAGTGCACCGTCACCTCATCGCCCACGTGCCAGTTGCGCACCTGGGACCCCGCGCGTAACACGACGCCGGCGGCGTCGGATCCGACGACGTGGTAGTCGAGGGCGTGACGGCGTCCCCAGATCGACTCCTTGCCCAACCGGTCGAGGAAGCCGAACGTCGGCAGTGGTTCGAAGATGCTCGTCCAGACGGTGTTGAAGTTGATCGAGGACGCCATCACCGCGAGGTAGACCTCGTCGGGAGCGAGTTCGGGTATCGGCACCTCTCCGACGTGGAGGCTCCGTCGCGGATCCTTCTCCTCACTCGCGAGCCCCTCGAATATCGCGACCTCGTCGCGTCGGACGTAGACCGCGCGGGTTGTCGAGGGCATCTCGATCGCCTCGAGTTCCGCGGGCGTGGCGCCCGCGACGACGGCCTCGAGGATCTCACTCATTGGCGTGAGGCTAGTTGGGACTCTGGTCGCGCCCGCGCGGCGCAGCGAGGTCAATCAGACGTGTCGATGATCGCGACGGAGCACGGGGCACCGTGCGCGACCGAGTTGGGAACGCTCCCGAGCATGCGCCGCGCTCCGTGCATTCCCTTGTTGCCGACAACGATCAGATCCGCGTCGAGATCCTCCGCGGCCTTGATCAAGACCTCGGCCGGCTCGCCGGGTATCTCGTGGAGCTGGAACGCGATCCCCTGGCTCTTCGGAATGAAGGAGAGATCCTGCATCAGCGTGTCGATCTCGCCCTCGGTCGTGAGGTGCCGGAACGCGTCGGGCAGGTAGTTCTCCGTGCGCGACTTCGGCTCGTAGGCCGTGACGATGTGCAAGACACCGCCGGACATCTTGGCCATCTCGGTCGCCGCCTCGACCGCCTTCTTCGCGGTCGCTGAAGCGTCCGCCCCGACTACCACCACGTCGAACATCGCCGCACCCCATCTCGGCGACGTGGAAGGCACGCTGCGTGCCTCGAGCGGCGCCGGTCACCTGAGAATACTCTTTCGGCGTCGCGCGACCACGAGGCGTCTGGCCCACTTCGAGCGAGCAGCGCCTATCGTTTCAGGTGTCCGTCGTGAAGAGACGTCGTTAAGGAGTCGCCATGTCGCGCAGTGTCATCGTCGCCGGTAGTCGCACCGCCATCGGCAAGTTCTCGGGCGCCTTCGCGACCCTCAGCGCGCAGGACTTGGGCGGCGCCGCCATCAAGGAGGTTCTCGCTACCTCTCGCGTCGACCCCGGAAGCGTGGACGCCGTCTTGATGGGCCAGGTCCTCCAGGCGGGCCAGGGCCAGATCACCGCGCGTCAGGCCGCAGTGAAGGGGGGCGTGCCGATGACGGTCCACGCCACGACCATTAATAAGGTCTGCCTCTCCGGTCTGCAGACCCTGTACCTGGCCAACCTCATGATCCGCGCTGGCGAGGCCGACGTCGTCATCGCCGGCGGCATGGAGTCGATGACCAACGCCCCCTACCTCCTGCCCGGGGCCCGGGCGGGCTATCGACTCGGCGACCAGAAGGTCGTCGACTCGATGATGTTCGACGGACTCACCTGCTCCTTCGATGACTGCGCGATGGGTCTCGCCACCGAGCGCTACAACCACGGCCGCATCAGCCGCGCCCGGCAGGACGAGTTCGCCGCCCGCAGTCACCAGCTGGCCGCGGCCGCGATCGCGTCGGGCCGTTTCGCCGAGGAGATCGTCGGCGTTCCCGTCGCCCAGCGAAAGGGCGATCCCGTCGACGTGTTGACCGACGAGGGCGTGCGCGCCGACACCACGGTTGAATCCCTCGCGAAGTTGCGCCCCGCCTTCGAGTCCGACGGCACCATCACCGCCGGCAACGCCTCGCAGATCTCCGACGGCGGGGCGGCGTTGCTCGTCCTCTCGGAGGAGCGCGCCACTCAACTCGGTCTCCAGCCGCTCGGTGAGCTCGTCAGCTACGGCCAGGTCGCCGGGCCCGATACCTCACTGCTCAGCCAACCGTCGCACGCGATCTTCCAGGCGCTGAAGAAGGCCGACCTCGACGTGCGGGGCCTCGACGTCATCGAGATCAACGAAGCCTTCGCGACCGTGGGACTGGCCTCGGCGGACGACCTCGGCGTCGGTGAGGAACGGATCAACGTGAACGGCGGCGCGATCGCGCTCGGCCACCCCATCGGCATGTCGGGCACACGACTCGCGCTCACCGCGCTCATGGAGCTGCGCCGCCGCGGCGGCGGTGTCGCCGCGGTGGCGTTGTGCGGTGGCGGCGGTCAGGGTGACGCCGCGATCCTTCGCTCTCTCTAATCGGGGACGAAGCGCTCGACCAGCTCGTAGTGGGCGAGACCGACCTGCTCGCCGTCGGGCAGCGCCAACACGTAGGCGCCGGCGAGGGGAAAACTCTCGCGCATCGGCGCCGGCAACTTGCGCACCAATGCCGCGAGCAGGTCGAGCACCGTTGGGTTGTGGCCGACGACGAGCAGTGAGGTCGTCACCGGGTCGATCGCGGCGAGGTCGATCAAGACGTCCTCCGCCGTCACTTCGCGCAGGCCGTTGTAGATCAACTCACTGAAGGTCACGTCACCGGCGAACGACGTGCCCTCGAAGGCCCGCCGGTAGGTCTCCGCGGTGCGCGCCGCCGCGCTCACGAGCGCGGCCGTGGGTCCGTAGCGGCCGAGTTGGTCCTTGTCGCTCGCCCACGCGCGCAACGTCTCGCACTGTCGCCGTCCCCGGTCGTTGAGTGCACGATCGAAGTCGGACTGGTGACCCGACGCACGTTCGGCCTTCGCGTGCCGGACGATCGTGAGGTAGCGCATCGCTCAAGTCTGACCCACCCGCCGCGTCGGGACCACTGTGCCGTGGTTTAGCGTAGGCCCCGTGCACGCGTCGCTCAGCTACTTTCAGGCGATCGTGATGGGAGTCATCCAGGGGGTGACCGAGCTCTTCCCGGTATCCAGCCTCGGCCACGGCGTGCTGGTCCCCGCGCTCTTTGGCTGGCACAACCTGGTGAGCAGCCAGAGCGTCAAGCAGTCGTTCTTCCTCGTGTTCCTGGTTGGCCTGCACGTCGGTACCGCGATCGGACTCGTCATCTTCTACCGGCGGACGTGGGAGCGGCTCTTTCGTGGGCTCTTCGCCCAGCTGGCACGTGTCCGCGAGGACGGCGTCTCGTCGCTCTGGCGACTCAACGAGACCTCGATCGACCCGGACTACCGGTTGCTCGCGATCCTCGCGGTCGGCTCGATCCCGGTTGGCGTCGTGGGCGTGCTCGCCGAGAGCAAGTTGCGTGAGCTCTTCGCCAAGCCCCTCGCGGCGGCGATCTTTCTCACCATCAACGGTCTCATCTTGCTCGGCGGCGAGGCACTCCGACGCGGTGAGGGACGTCACGCGAAGCACGAGCGAGTCGCGACGATCTCACCTACGGGAGCGCTGCGAATCGGCAGCGCTCAGATCCTCGCGCTGCTCGCGGGCATCTCGCGCAGCGGGGTCACGATGGTCGCGGGGCTGCTAAGCGGGCTCGATCACGAGGGAGCGGCGAATTTCTCGTTCCTGCTCGCGACGCCCGTCATCTTGATGGCCGGCCTCTACAAGCTGCCCGAGCTCTTCGGCTCGCTCGGCGACGGTGTTCGACTCCAGACGCTGGTCGGCGCGCTCGTCGCCATGGTCTGCGCCTACGGGGCGGTGCGCTTCCTCACCCGCTGGTTCCAGACGCGCACGCTGACACCCTTCGCGATCTACTGCCTCGTCGCGGGACTCGCCTGCGTCGTGCGCTTCGCTTAGTCGCTCAACACCCGTCGTCCGTCGATCGCGCGCCCGAGCGTCAAATCGTCGGCGAACTCGAGGTCCCCACCGACGGGCAGTCCGCTCGCCGGCTGGGAGACGACGAGGCCGGGCACCTGTAAGAGTCGGCTCAAGTACATCGCGGTGTGATCACCCTCGACGTTCGAGTTGAAACAGAGGATGACCTCCTTGACCGGGCCGTGCAGCCGCGCGAGCAGCTCTTGGATCCGCAGCCGATCCGGCGTGACGCCCTCGAGCGGGTTCAAGACGCCGTGGAGCACGTGGTAGGTGCCGTGGAAGGCGCCCGAGCGCTCGACGGCCACGACATCGGGCGGGCTCTCGACGACACAGATCGTCGTCTGGTCGCGACGCGCGTCCGCGCAGATCGAGCAGAGTCCGCCCGTCTCGGCGATGTTGCAGCAGCGCTCGCAGAACGAGAGCTTGCTGCGCATCTCGGCGAGCGCCGAAGCAAGTCGATCGACGTCCTCGCTCGGTTGGCGCATGAGCCAGAACGCGATGCGTTGGGCCGACTTGGGCCCGACACCCGGGAAGCGCCCAAGCTCGTCGACGACCGCCTGCAGGGCGGGCGGGTAGGTCACGATATCTCCTCGGCTCCTGGGAACATCTCCGTGATGAGATGCTCGGCCGCGGAGTCGACGAGGATCACCGAATCCTCGGTCGCGTCGAGCTCGTCATCGACCGGCGCGCTCTTCGGCGCTGTCCGTCGCGGCGGCGCCGGCGTGCGAGCAGACGCGAGCGTCGAATCGACCGTCCAGAAGATGGTGAGCGGCGCCTTGAACTCGTGCTCGAGGGCGCCCTTCAGGCCCTGAGTGATGAGCTCGGTGTTCTGGCGCATCTCCTCGCTGGCCACGGCGATCGTGACCAGAAGGCCATCAAGGGACTCGATCCTCGCCGAGCGCAGCAGTAGCTGCGCCGATCGCGAAGTCCGCGGAATCACGCGGTCGCTGAATCGTTGGCGCACGTCCTCGAGCGAGAACGCCATCGTGCTCGACGTCGTTGGCGTTTCTTCGCTCGCCTCGATCGCTGGCGGTGCTGTTGGCGCGACGGTTTCGGTGGGCGCGGGTTGTGGTGTGGGCGCCGGTTTGGTGACGCCCGAGCCGATCGGACGCAGCGCCGGGGGTGGCGACGGCTCGCCCGCCGTCACTCGCGCACCCGTTCGCTCGAGCTTCGTCACGCGCTCATCCAGGGCTTCATAGGTCTGGTCGAGTTCAGGCTTGGTGAGTCGCACCAAGGCGACTTCGAGGGTGACCATCTTCTCCGCAGCGCTCTTCATCTCTCTAATCGCGCGCCCAACGGTCTCGAGGACGCGAACGCTGCGGGCGAGCCCGAGCTGCTCGCCCCAGGCGCTCAGGCGCTCCCGGTCGGCGTCCACCGCGTCGGCGACCTCGGGCGCGACTTGCAAGAGGAAAACTTGGCGCACCTCAGCGACGAAGTTCTCGGCGAGCTGCTCAGGGTCCCACCCCTCACGCGCGAGCACGGCCAGCGATCGAAGGGCCGCGACGGCGTCGACCTTCGCGAGCGCGTCGAAGAGGCCGTCGAACTCGGGCTGAGTCTCGGCGATCGAACCGGTGGCGAGCAGTTGGTCGAGCGCGCTCAGCGCGTCACGGGCCGACCCCCGACCGAGACGAACCGCGGCCTCGATCGTCGCCTCGTCGGCGCCGAGGCCGGCCGCCGTCTTCACGTCATTGAGCAACGTTGCCAGCGTGTCGGCGTCGAACAAGCGGAACTCGAGGTGCTGCGTGCGCGAGCGAATGGTCGGCAGGACCTTGTGCGGATCGGTCGTCGCCAGCACGAAGACCACGTGGGACGGGGGCTCTTCGAGCGTTTTCAGTAGTGCCGCCGACGCCGCCTTCGAGAGTTGGTGGACCTCGTCGAAGATGTAGACCTTCCAGCGCCCGGGCGTGTTGTGCCAGGCGCCCGCCGTGATATCGCGCATGTCGTCGACGCCGCTGTTGGAGGCAGCGTCGAGTTCGACGACGTCAAAGGACGTGCCCTTGGCAATCGCCACGCAGCTCGCGCAGACGGCGCAGGCGTCGCCGTCCTTCGGATTCTCGCAGTTGAGCGCCTTCGCGAGGATCCGGGCGGTCGTGGTCTTGCCCGTGCCGCGGGGCCCGGAGAAGAGGTAGGCGTGGGAGATTCGGTCGTTTTTCACCGCTCCCTGAAGGGCGCGAACCACGTGATCCTGGCCGCGCAGCTCGGCGAATCGGGCCGGTCGAAAGCGCCGATACAGCGAGGTGACGCCGTCAAGAGACGTGGGCGTCGCCTTCGCAGTAGTCATTCACCGATGCTAACGGTGGCTTGTAGGACACCGAAGTCCAAAGCGGTGGTCAGGCGATCCGTGGCACCCGGCTCAGTCCGCTGAGAGCTGCTGGCTTCCACCCCTGACTCGGTTCACGAATGGCCGTCGCACGGGACCCGACCACCGCTTTGAACCTCGGCGGCTCCACGTTACCGGACTCGCGGAGCGAGCCTCGGGTAGCCTGGCGAGCCGACATTCATTTCTCAAGATGAACGTCGTGGGAGGAGTGCGAGAGCGGCCGAATCGGCACGATTGGAAATCGTGTGAAGGGAAACCTTCCGTGGGTTCAAATCCCACCTCCTCCGCGGTTTGGCCAGGTGCCAACCAGTCAGAAGGCTCGGGCGGTGACGAAAGTCGCTGGCAGTGGCAGAAGCCCAGTCCAAGGTCTCTCCGGCCGGGCCTATTCATTGTGACTGGTTTCGAGCGGCGCCTTGCTCGGTGCGCCATGGTCCTCGCCGGAAATCAAGGGCCTGGAGGCTGAGCCTTATTGCGATTGCTCTCAAGAAGACGCCTGAATGCGCGAACCTCGTGGCGTGACGTGTTTCGACGACCTGGCTTTCCGGCGATATCAATCACGCCGAGGACAAGCTCTCGCTCGTAGTCGTTCATCGAGGTGATTTGCGCTCTCTCCACGAGCGCGCTCGCCTGAAGGTGTCCCGACTTGAGAAGCGCTGCGACATAGGTAACGTCCTTTTCGCGGCACGCCAGCAGTTTCGCGATCGCCAGATCATGAGGATCCGGACACAATCCCGTGACTCCGTTTGTCCCGGGCGTATTCACTTCGACGACTCGGCCGCGCCAACCCGAAGGGAATCGGCAGAGGTCTTCTCCCACGGCTTCGACGAAAAAACCATGCGTTGAGTGAAACATCGTCAGTTCACCCTGCTGGCCATTTACTAACTGCTGCTTTTCATCTTGGGGATCGTCACGCATCATGATGTCAATCTCTATCGATAAGAGGACACTGCTCGGCAGGCCTTCGGGGAAGGCGCCCAGAATCGACTGGGAGCCAACCACTATCACTTCATCTTCGTTTAGGAGGTCTCCCGAGGCTCGAATGGCGTGTTCTAGCTGTTCGCGACTCACGGTGCTTCCGGCGTTGACGTTGAGCTTTTCACGATCACGAGCCGCTCCTCGTCGTCGAGTACGCCTGCGAATGGGCTCGCCTGACGAAGAGCCCGAGCAGGTTGGTCAGTAGACGTCATCGCTTCGATGAGTTGGGCGTCCTCCGCTGACAGTAAATCTTCCCAAACCTCGAGATATACGGAACCGTGACCTTCGCGATCAGCATCGCGCATAACTTGCAGGTTTCTCCTGGCGATTTCGCGAATTCGTTCGGGATGTGTTTGGAAGTGTGCCGCCACCGCCCTGTGCATCTCCAAGGTTCGACGTTCTGGAGATGTAAGACGCGGGCGAATCTCGACGACGAGATCACAGCCTGCTGCCTCCGCAAGTCGTCGCAGAGTCGACAATTTGACTTCATGACGTCCGGCTTCGTAGTCCACGATTGCAGCCGCCGACGTCTTGGCGCGGCGGGCCAACTCCCGCAGTGGGTGTCCAGAGTTCTGTCGCAGTTTCTTCACCAATGAGGCTGTTTCGTTCATAGTGTTATTATATCTCATAACGCTAATGGCGCAAACGAAGCCAACTTCTCCAGATTGCTATAAGCGAAGTTTGCGCGTTGTGGAGTCCACAAGCCAGTCATACCTTGGCCTCTGTCGCCAGCAGCCGATACGGATCGCGAAGCCATTCCCCTTGGCGCTAGCCGCTACCGCTCCCCACCGAAACAGTCGGAGGAGTTTTCTAGTCTGTCTCGCCCCTGGCCTTTATCAGAAGACGAATTGAGTCTTGACCGGTACCCTCCCATGTCAGCAATTGAAGACGATCGTTCTTCGACGGTCAACAACGCCTCCTTCACGTCCACCCCCCATCGGTACCCTCCGAGCGACCCGTCCGCGCGAACGACGCGGTGACACGGTACGGCGAGCGCCACGCGATTCGCCGAGCACGCCGAGGCAACGGCCCGTACCGATTGCGGCGAACCGATTTCGGCAGCCACCTGCGAATAAGTGCGCGTCTCGCCCCTCGGAATCTGGCGCAGGGCCTCCCACACGCGAATCTGGAATGCGGTTCCCTCGACGTCCAGGGGTAGTGAGGTCGCGTCCAACTCGCCCCGAACAGCGCCGGCGAGCACGACGGCGACGTCCGCTAGGCCTTCGTCGTCGCGCGCGATCGTCGCGTTGGGGAATTCGGAGGTGAGACCCTCAAGAGTGGGCACCTCGTCCCGACCGAGCCGAAGGAAGCAGACTCCTCGAACAGTGCACGCCACGACAGCGACGCCCAGCGGTGTCACGAGCGAGGTGTAGCGGATCACCTCGCCGCGCGCGCCGTGACGGAACCGCCGTGGCGTCATCCCGAGGCGCATGGCACCGTGCTCGTAGAAACCCCGAAAGGATCCGAATCCCGATTCGATCACGGCCTCAGTGACGGGTCGACCGGACAACATCACTTCTCGAGCAGTAGCCGCACGAAGCGCCCGTTGGTAAGCGCCGATCGAGACGCCAACCTTGTCGCCGAAAAGCCGGCGTAGGTGTCGCTCGCTGTAGCCCAGCTCCCTCGCCGTCGCGCTGACGTCGACTGTTCCGCCGCGTTCGAGTTCACGACAGAGCGCGGTGACCGCCACGACCGCGGGATCGGTCGTCCCGTCACCATCGGGATTGCATCGGCGGCACGCTCGAAAGCCCTCAGCCCTCGCCTCCGCCGACGTGTTGAAGAACATCACGTTTCGACGAAGCGGCCGACGAGCCCCGCAACCCGGTCGACAGTACACACCGGTCGTTGCGACGGCGTAGACGAAGATGCCCGATGACGCGCCGTCCCTTGCCTCCACGCTGCGCCAGCGGGACTCGTCTAGCTCGTTCATGGTCTTCAATCTAGGAACTGGCAACGCCAGGGACATTCCGCTGACGGACGTCAAATTTCTTGCCTGTGGTCAGGACCTCCAGAAAGTACGCCATGCTCCCGACACCTTCGATCTCTCGGGCACGGAAGTTGCCTCTCCCGTCGCGCGATTGGTTCGCGACCCACCACCTGTCGTCACCGTTGCGTTACTTTCGCCACGTACCTTGAGGTAGTGAACCGTCGAGTGCGCCAACCTTTCACGAAGCGTCGCCGAGTTTCTTTGCGTCGGCGCGAAGCGTTCCAACCTGGCGACGGGGAGAAGAGCCCGATTCGTCGTGACGTACGTGCTGTCGCGCTCTTCGCCAACGACCGAGCTCGCCAGGAAGGCACCGTGCAGCCACGTCATCTCGACGGGTGGTGGACGGTCGAGTACCGAGCCCCTACCCACGACGAGGACCTGTGGTCCTGGTGACGTGGCTAGACGTCGCCAACTAGCCGGGCTTCACTCGAGCCCGCTCAGAGACAATGTCGAAAACGGTGAGCGGGATCGTCACGTGGTCGTTACGGTAAGCGCCGGGTCGCTGCGGACAGAACAAAGTCATGGAGGAATTGTCTGGAAGAACAGTCGTACCCTCGCGTCGGACGCGGATCAAGCGACTCGCCGCGCTCGCCACGCTGGCGCTGACGGCTCTCGTCGTAACGACGCTCTCGGCCGCAGCGACCTCCACCCTCGCCTCGGGCGCGGCGCGACTTGACGTTCGCCTCGACCGCGGTCTCAACGCCACGTCACACCGCTACGCGAACGCCGGAACGTCGAACCGAGCGACCATCGCCGCCATCATCGCCAAGGTCAACGCCCTGCCGCCCACGAGCCCCTACCCGATGGGTTGTCCCGCTGACTTCGGGGCGACGATCACACTTCGCTTCTTTCAACCAGGCGCAACGCGCGCCTACGCGATCGTCGTCGCTCAGACCGCTGGCTGCGGTCTCGTCACGGTGACCGACCTCAACGCCAACGCGTCACCGACGAGTTCGGCGCGTCGAATGGGTGGTGCCGCGTTCTCGCTCTTCGTCGCGAAGAAGCTGGGACTCACCCACCTTGAAGTGACCTGACCGGGCGCCGGCGTGGCTCGGAGAGGGTTCTCCTCGCTTAGGGAACTCGGCGCTGCTCAAAGAAGGCGCGCAGCAACTCGCTGGACTCCTCGCCGAGCACGTCGTAGGTGAGCGAGGATTCATGCAGCAGGCGCGGGTCACTCAACACGTTGTAGCGCGAACCGACCGCGCCGGCCTTCTCATCGAGCGCCCCAATCACGACGCGCGAAACGCGAGCGTTGAGCAGCGCGCCGGCGCACATGACGCAGGGCTCGAGCGTGACGTAGGCCGTGGCGCCGTCCAGTCGCCATCGCTCGCGCGAGCGAGTGGCTTCGCGCAGCGCGATCACTTCGGCGTGAGCCGTAGGATCGTTGTCCACCTCGCGGCGGTTCTCGCCGACGCCGATGACGGCGCCGTCTTCGACGATCACACAGCCGACCGGCACGTCGTCGTGCAGCGCCGCGCGCGCCGCGGCGGCGAGCGCCTCTCGCATGAAGCGTTCGTCGTCGTCCATGTCGAACGAGCGTAGGGCAGCTGTCGCCTCGAGAGCCTGAAGGAGCGGCGGTAGACTGCGCGACGGAGGGGTGCGAGAGCGGCCGAATCGGGCAGTCTCGAAAACTGCTGTGTCTACGGGCACCGTGGGTTCAAATCCCACCTCCTCCGCCACGACGAAACGGGTGACTTCGGTCACCCGTTTCGTCGCGCCAACGGTCGTGCCAAGTCGCCCCGGTACGATTGGGGTGTCTACGTCGCTTGATCTCCCAGGAGCAGCCATGGTCTCGTCAGTTGAATCGTCGGTCGGAACCGAGCGTCGGGTCGTGACGGCCCTGCCGGGACCCAAGTCCCAGGCGCTGCACGAACGTCGCAAGGCCGTCGTCAGCACCGGCTTGACCAACGGCTTTCCCGTCTACATCGAGCGCGCGGAGGGAGCGATTCTCGTGGACGTCGACGGCAATCACCTGCTCGACTTCGGCTCGGGGATCGCCGTGGTGTCTATTGGCCACGCCGTACCGGCCCTCGTCGACGCGGTGAGCCAGCAGGTCGCGAACTTCACCCACACCTGCTTCATGGTGACGCCCTACGAGAGCTACGTCGAGGTCTGCGAAGAGCTCGCCGCGCTGACCCCGGGATCATTCGCGAAGACGAGCGCGTTGTTCAACTCCGGCGCCGAAGCGATCGAGAACGCCGTCAAGATCGCGCGCCTCGCGACCGGGCGCAGCGCCATCATCGTCTTCGAGCACGCCTATCACGGGCGCACCAACCTCACGATGGCCCTCACCGCGAAGAACATGCCCTACAAGGACCGCTTCGGTCCGTTCGCGCCCGAGGTCTATCGCGTGCCCATGAGCTACCCGTTCCGCGACGGGCTCAGCGGCGCCGACGCGGCCAAGCTGGCGATCTCGATCATCGAGAGCGACGTGGGTGCGAAGAACGTCGCGGCGCTGTTGATCGAGCCGATTCAGGGCGAAGGCGGCTTCGTGGTGCCGGCGGACGGGTTCTTGCCCGCGCTCTCGACCTGGTGCACCCAGCAAGGAGCGGTCTTCATCGCCGACGAGATCCAGAGCGGATTCTGTCGAACCGGTGACTGGTTCGCCGTCGATCACGAGGGCGTCGTCCCCGATCTGGTCGCCACGGCGAAGGGCCTCGCGGGGGGCATGCCGCTCGCGGCCGTCACCGGTCGCGCCGAACTGATGAACGCGGTGCACGAGGGCGGTCTCGGCGGCACCTACGGCGGCAATCCCGTCGCGGCGGCGGCCGCGCTCGCGACCATTGCGACGCTTCGCGAGCGCAATCTCGCCGAACGCGCCCGCGTGATCGGCGACGTCCTCCTCAGCAACCTCCGCTCGCTGCAGCGCGAGGTCGCGGTCATCGGTGACGTGCGTGGCCGCGGCGCCATGGTCGCCATGGAGCTCGTCGAACCCGGCACGAAGACACCGAACGCGGCCGCCACGAAGGCCATCGTCGCCGCCTGCCAGCAAGAGGGCGTCGTCGTCCTCACCTGCGGCACCTACGGCAACGTCATTCGGCTCTTGCCACCGCTCATCATCAGCGACGATCAGCTGGCCGACGGACTCGGCGTTCTCAACGCCGCCGTTCGATCCGTGCAGTAAGTCATTTGACGCCGGCGGGTGCGAGGTGGCGGTGAGGACTAGCAGTCAGGCACGCTCGCGCGCCGCACTTTGCGTCGCGCTGTCCCTCGCGGCTGGCGCGCTCGTCCTCGCCAGTTGCGCGCCAGCGAAGGTCGCCGTCGAGCATCTGCTCGGGACCCCCGCGCTCAGCATCTCGGTCCCGCTCTCGAGCGTCAGCTGCACGCTCGACGACGTCTGCGTGGCGACCGGTTCGACGAGTCAGCCCGAGGGCACCAGCTCGGTGGCCGAGTTCTCCACCCCGCACGGGCGCTGGCTCAACCTGCGCCTGCCGACCTCGCCCACTGCCCTCATCGACGCGACCGCCTGTTCGGGCGCGCAGTGCCTTATTAGCGGTTCACAACCCGGCGGTGACTTGCTGTGGCGCTTCGACGCGGCCACGCACACGGTCGCCCCCGCGACGCCTCCGCCCGACGGCCGCGGCGTCGTCGCCATCGGCTGCAACGGTTCGGTCTGTGCTCTCATCGACGCTGGTCCCGGCGGCACGACGCGCTTTAGCTCCAGTGAGGACGGCGGTCTGACGTGGACCAACCCACTCGCGATGCCTTGGGCGACGGGCGACGCCGTGACCGACGTCAGCTGTGGCCAGATCTTTGACTGCGTGGTGAGCGCACTCTCGCGCGCGCACGTGCTCAGTGTCCACGTGACGCTCGACGGCGGCGCGACGTGGACGACCAGCACGACGCCCGCGACGTGGACGGCGCTCTCGTCGCTGTCGTGCCAAGTGACGCGCTGCGTCGCGCTCGCGCAAGCGGCGCGCACGGCGCTGATCGTGCGCACCACCAACCTCGGGGTTTCGTGGACCAGCAAGTCCCTCACGCCTGGCGCTGCCGCCCTCGCGTGCACGGCGTGGCGATCGTGCGTCGTGGTGGGCCAACGGACGAACGCCGGCGCCTGGCTCGCCAAGCTGCGCCACGGCGTCGCCACCGACGCGGCGCTGCGCTACGTACCCACGCCGCTCTTTGACGTCGCGTGCGGCACGAAGGTCTGCGCCGCGATCGCGGTCACGACGCTCGTGAGCATTCCCGCGTCCTCGTAGCCGTCGCCGCGAAACCCTATGAGAGGCTGGAACGGTGAGTGAGGCCATTCCTGCGGGTTGGTATCCCGATCCCTCGGGCGCACGCCAGTGGCGCGTGTGGACGGGGGTGACCTGGTCCGAGGTCACCCGGCCCTACGGCGAGCCCGTCGTTACGCCGCCGTTCGAGGAGAACCTGGAACTCCTGCTCGCGCTGCGACGCGCCTTCGGCGCCGGCATCGTTGGCGTGGTCGGTGGGTTCGGACTACTCGTCGGTGTCCTCGCCCACTGGCCGGGCACGGCGCATCCAGAGCCGCGCTGGTTCGCGCTCGCCGCCAGCAACGCGGCCGTCGCGCTACTGCTCGTGGGTTCGGTGATCTGCGCCTTCGCGGTGCGCGAGTTGCGCGGCCGTTGGACGATCGAGGCGTTCCTGCCGGGAGTCAATCTGTTCGTCACGAGCGTGCTCGTCGCCCAGCGTCTCGGGCGTCGACGAAGTTGGCGTGTGCTCTCCGAGATCGCGCTGCTGGCGCTCTTCGCCTCGTCGTCGCGCGCCGATCCTTGGCTCTTCGTCGGTCCCCTGGTCGTCGCCTACGTCGAGACCTCGTGGTTCGGCGTGCTCATCGATCGCCTGAGCGGCTCGGCGATCGCCGCGCCCGACGCCGCGTCGTCGGTCCCCTCGCCCCGCCCCTAGCTGAGGGCGTCGCGCAGTCGCTCGGCGACGCCGACCCAGCCCTTGTAGGCCTGCGTGGTGTCAGGAGCGGTCTCGAGCGCGTGGAGGAGCGTCGGCACGAAGTTGTCGTCGCGTTCGCGCAGCGAGGTGGCGCTCGCGACGTAGGTACGGATGGTGAAGACTACGGCGTCCGAGCGCGCGAGGCGCCGTAGCGTCTGGCGCTCGACGCGAAAGAACCAGTCATCGAGGTCACCGCTCGGCGCGAGCCGCGCGCCGTGTGGCTGGTGCAGCGTCGGGCTATCGAGCAGGGTCCAGTTGAGTCGCCAGAACGAGCGATCGCTCTTCAGCCGATCGAAGAACGCGTTGGTGGGGCGAGCGAGCTCCTCGTCGTAGTGGGGCACGGGTCCGTGGATCTCGTCGAGGGTCGTGCCGATCTTCGACGACAAGAGCCATCGCGAGGGGAAGCAGACGCACGCCGCGCGTAGGCGCCACGCGTCACTGCGCACGAGCACGCAGAGGTCCTCCTGGACGAGCCGGCTCGCCGCGACCACCGGATGCTCGTCACTCTCGGCGCCGCGGTTCAGGTCGGGCCGGTAGCGCGCGAGGTGACCGAGCACCTCTTCGAGCAACTCGAGGCTGGGTTCGTCGCCCTCCGGGTTCGTCGCGACGACGGCGTCGTAGTCCGTCTCGAGCAGCGCCGCTTTGAGGGCCAACTCCTCGTCGTAGCGGTCGTCGAACTCGAGCCAGTCCGCGAGATCCAACGGGCGCAGCCCCATCGCGAGGCGCCACCCCCTCGGATCGAGGGGCACGTAGGGCATCGCGTCACTCGTCACCCGCCGTGCCTCCGTCGCGCGGCGCGCGGCACAGCGATGACGATGACCCGTGCCGCGGGCAGCACGGCCACACGGGGCACGTCCGGCGACGCCGCAAGGAGTACGTCCCCCGCGAGACCAGCCACGTGCTCCACGCCTCCAATCTCGCACTTCCTCGGCCGCTCGAAAGCGCCCACTACTATGGCTTTCGTACTTCGTAATCGCGAATAGTTTCGACAGGGGCCCATGCCAAGAAGCCAGCGCGCTCGTAGCGCCCGCGCCGTCGCCAACGACGAGGCCATTCGCAGGGCTGCCGTCTCCGAGGTGCTGCGCGTCGGTGTCGACCACGTCTCCTTGCGCGACGTGGGCCACGAGGCCGGCCTCACCCATGGGGCCACCTACGCCCGCTACGAGGACGTCGACGAGCTCCTCGTCGACCTCTGGAACTCCGAGCTCTGCCGGCGGGCGATCATGCTGTTCGAACTCTGCATGAACGCGGCCGAAGTTCCGAGCACGACGACCGTCGGCGCCCTCTTCGACTTCATCCGCGAGGCCACTCCGGCCGACGTCGCGAGCGTGCAGGTCCTCCTCACCGCCCGGCGCATCCCCACGCTGCACGAGGAGGTGGAGCCCTTCATCCGCGACTACCTCGAACGCGAGTCGGGTCCGCTCAACACGAAGAGCGCTACCTTCGCGCGCGGGCTCACCCTGTTCGCGATGTCGATGGTCCAGATCTTCGCCGACTCCCAGTTCGGTCGTGACGCCGCGTACCAGGACGTGCTGGAGAAGCTCACCCTCGAGACCCTAGAGACCGACCCCCGCGACGTGAACGAGATCACCGTCTACGAGCCCGACGACCGGATCGTGCTCGCCTCGGGCGACGACCTGCGGGCTCAACTCGCCTTTGCGACCTTCGGCGTGGTGGGCCGCAGCGGCTACACCCGCGCCACGATCTCGCGCATCGCGCGCCGAGCCAACTGCTCGCCCGGCGCGATCTACAAGCTCTACCCGTCGAAGGAGGACCTCGTCGTCGCCGCGTTCATGGACCTGATGCGCGCGCGCTGGATGCGAGCTGGGAACTTCGTCAACGTTCTCGAAGAGGGCTCGCTCACCCAGCTGCTCTACGGCGCGGCCAGCGAACTGAACGCCGTTCGCCAGAGCTTCACCCTCGAGACGGCGCTCGCCTCGGCCCACTCGGAGAAGCTGCGCGACGCCATCCTCGGTCAGGTGAGTGAACTCGAGAGCGTCATCCCGCTGCTCAGCAACGTCAGCGAGGACGAGAAGGACCGTCTGCGCTACCTCATCCGCTCGATCGTGTTCGTCACCATCGGCGTGACCTTCCTCGCCACGGTGACCCCGTCGGTGCAGACCCTCGAGTTCAATCAGTTCGCCGAGCCGTTCCGCCGCGCCCTACTGCGCGACGGGGTACCCACCTGGAGCGAGATGGTCCATCAGATCCAAGAGCTCGTGAGCGTGCGGGGCTACTGACTCAGCTGGTCGGCGGCGGCGCCTTGCCGGTGAGCGCCTCGAGCCGGTCCAAGATGCCCGAGATGACCTCGTCCTGGGCGAGCAGGTGCCGTTGGATCTCCTCGGACTCCTTTAGTACCGCCTCGGCGTCCTTGTAGGTCTCCTCGGCGCGCTTGTCCGAGGCGGCGGCCTGGATGTTCTGTCCCACGATGATGATCGGCAGCAGCACGAGCTGCAAGAAGCTGCTCGAGAGCCACACCACGATGAAGTAGGTGCCCTGGGTGATCGCCGAGGGCAGCGCGAAGAGCGCGATCACCGTAAACAGGTAGGCGCACCACATGGTTCCGACGACGAGTGTGATCCGCAGCCCAAAGCGTGCGTTGAAACGAATGAAGGGGTTGTTCGACTTCGTCCTTCGAAAGTCGGTGGTCTTGAGTGGACGGCCGAGTCGGGCCAACTCGCTCGCCCGGGGATGACGGACGTAGTTATAGATTTTGGACATGCTCGGATTCTCACACGCCCTTCGGCGTGCGAGGGTGAATCCGGCCGCTTAACCCTTCATCAGGTCCGGTGACGTCTCCATGCCCGGGCGCCACGTCGATCGAGCGATGATCTTCGTGACGTCGGCGCGGTCCTTGTAGCGCATGGCGATGTCGCGGGCCTCCTCGAGCAGGCCCTCGGAGAGCCTGGTCGGGTTGAGCCCGAGGGCGAGGAAGTTCTCGCGGCTGACGTTGAGCTCGTTCTCGGGCGCCTCGCGCCGGGGGTTCGGCAGGTAGGCCACCTCGACGCCCGTGAGTCTCGAGATCATCGCGGCCAGGTCACGCAAGCGGTGCACTTCGGTGACCTGATTGAAGACCTTCACCTTGTCCCCGCGCTCCGGCGGGTTCTCCAGGGCGATCTGCACGCAGCGCACGGTGTCACGGATGTGGATGAAGGCCCTCGTCTGACCGCCGGTGCCGTGCACCGTGAGCGGGTGGCCGATCGCCGCCTGCATCAGGAACCGGTTGAGCACGGTGCCGTAGTCGCCGTCGTAGTCGAAGCGGTTCACGAGGCGCTCATCGAGCGCCGTCTGGGGGATCTGGGTGCCCCAAACGATCCCCTGGTGCAGGTCGGTGATGCGCAGCTGGTCGTTGGCGCAGTAGAAGGAGAAGAGCAGCTGGTCGAGCGTCTTGGTCATGTGGTACACCGAACCGGGGTTCGCCGGGTGCAGTATCTCGCGCTCGATCTCGCCGTCGGGGGTGGGCACCTTCACCGTCAGGTAGCCCTCGGGGATTGGTGCCGAGCCCGACCAGCCGTAGCCGTAGACGCCCATGGTGCCCAGGTGCACGATGGCGACGTCGAGTCCCGTCGTCGAGACCGCCACCAGCACGTTGTGCGTGGCGCGCACGTTGTTGTCGACGGTGTAGCGCTTGGCGACCTCGTTGCGCATCGAGTAGGGTGCCGCGCGCTGTTCGCCGAAGTGGACGATGGCGTCGGGACGTAGCTCGCGGAGCAGACCCTCGAGCCGGTCGTACTCCTCGGCGAGGTTCAGGTGGACGAAGCCGATCTCCTTGCCGGTGAGCTCCTTCCACACGCGGCGGCGCTCCCCGATCGGTCGGATGGGCGTGAGCGACTCGACCTCGAGCTCCAGGTCGATCGCTCGACGGCTGAGGTTGTCGACGATGGTGACCTCGTGGCCGAGGTCGGAGAGGTGCAGCGAGGTGGGCCAGCCACAGAAGCCGTCGCCACCAAGGACCAGTACTTTCATGAAAAACTCCTAGCGCGTTCGCGACGGCTGCCCGGGCAGCGGAGCCCTCGCGATGGGCTCGGTGTCACTCAACTCTACCAACGAACTCCCGTCACCCCCTCGCTTCCGCGCCGTCGCGAGGGCGTCGCAGCGTCGCCACTCTTCCAAGAGCGCTCGAGGGTCCCGTGTAGCGTTGAGACGTGTCGGCGCGCAGCGCGCGACGAGGCAGGACGAGGAATCCATGAACTTTGTGACGGCCGTTCGGACGTGTCTGCGCAAGTACGCGACCTTCACGGGGACGGCGTCGCGCCCCGAGTACTGGTGGTTCTTTCTCTTCAACGTCATCGGCAGCGTGGTCTTCTCCCTGACGGGCGTCGTTGCGCTGCGGACCATCTGGTCGCTCGCGCTGATCCTGCCGGGACTGGCCGTGGGGGTGCGTCGCGAGCACGACGCGGGCCGCTCCGGCTGGTGGCTGCTGACCCTCGCGATCGCGCCCTGGGGCATCATCCTGCTCTGTTACCCCTCCAAGCTCATCGACAACCAGTACGCGAACGACCGCTCGACGCCGATGGTCACCGAGGCGAGCGTGACCTCGACCTCGTCGAAGTGCCCGTCGTGCGGAAAGATGCGCCTCCCCGGCCAGAACTACTGCATGGGGTGCGGCACCAAGTTCACCGACGACTGACGCCCTGGGCGCCGCGGACCCCTCGGTACACTGATCCCGTGCTTCGCTTCGAGCGGGCGAGAAGCTCGTCGCGCACCGGTCTGATCGTCCTGATCGTCTTCGGCGTGGCCTTCGGCTTCGTCGAGGCCGCCGTCGTCTACTACCTGCGCCAGCTGATCAACTTCCACGATGGCAACGTGATCACCCACTACCACGTCCTGCTCAACCTCGGCTTCATCACCTTCGTCGACCCAACCCAGCAACTGCTCACGACGCACCGGGTGGCTGACGTCGAGCTCGTGCGAGAGAGCGCGACCATCGTGATGCTCGTCTGCCTCGCGTACCTCGCCGCGCCACTGTGGCCCAAGCGCGTCGGCGCCTTCCTCGTGGGCTTCGCGTGCTGGGACCTCTCCTACTACCTGTTCCTGAGGATCATCGCGAACTGGCCCCACAGCCTCTTCACGAAGGACGTCTTCTTCCTGATCCCGGTCGTCTGGATCGGGCCCGTGTTAACGCCGATCGTGCTCTCCTTCGTGATCCTCGCCATCGGCGTCAAGCTCTACCTGGACTGAGCGGCGCGCTCGTCGCCGCGGTCACACCTTGAAGGCGCACCCGTCCCAGTAGGCGACGAGGCGCGGGCGAAACCTGCCACGCATCTCGATGAGGAGCTGTTCCGGTCGACCGTTCTTCCCGCCGAAGTAGGCGACGTTGACGTCGCCGCAGTCGACGTGATCGAAGTTGAGCTCGTCGGGCGGTGGTGTCGTCTCGGCGTCGAGCAGCGTGAGCGAACCGGCCGAACAACACCGGTACGAGTGCGTGCGCACGTACACCTTGCCACCGCGCGAAACGACGTAGCGACGCGCCGGATCAGAGATCTGCACCTCCATAGCCTCACTGTACGGGTTGGGACGATGCTGCTCGTCATCAATGATTCCCCGCGCGTTCGAGGGATCGCGGAGACTTGAAACGCCCTTGTCATCAAGGGTTACGCTGAATGGGGTTGTCCAAGAACTATGACCTCGATCGCTGACGTTCTCGGAGGGCGCTACCGGCTCGTGCGCCTGCTCGGCCACGGGGGGATGTCGGACGTCTACGAAGCCATCGACGAGACCGACGGCCGTCTCGTTGCCCTGAAACTCGTCCGCTCGGGCGATCCCGAGTTCGGACGGCGCCTCGCCCAAGAGGCCCGGGCCCTTGAGGGGCTGACCCACCCCGGTCTCATCGCCCTGCTCGACACCGGGATCGCCGACGATCAGGCCTACCTCGTGATGGAGTACGTGGAGGGCGAGACGCTGGCGGCGGCGTTGCGCGACGGGCCCCTCGGCCCCGCGGCCGTTGCCGACCTGGGTGCCCGACTCGCCGCCACCCTCGCCTACGTCCACAGCCGGGGCGTCGTGCATCGCGACGTGAAGCCTTCCAACATCCTGCGAACCGCCAACGGCGAGGCGTGGCTCGGGGACTTCGGCATCGCCCAACTCCACGACGCGACGACGATGACGATGGCCGGCACGACGCTCGGCACCGTCTCCTACATGGCGCCCGAACAGCTGGAGGACCACACGGTGGGTCCGGGCGCCGACATCTGGTCCCTCGGGATCGTCCTCCTCGAGTGCCTGACCGGGAAGCGCGCCTATGAAGGATCGCCGAGCGAGGTCGTCGCTCGGCGTCTCGTCGCGCCCGTGCCGATTCCCGCCGACCTCCCGACCGCGTGGCGTCTCGTGCTCATCGGCATGCTCGACCACGACGCGGAGCGTCGCCTGAGCGGCACCGACGTCGCGACGCTGCTCTCGACCCCGGCCTTCGACACGCCGTGGAAACCATCTCGCAAGAAAACGGCGTCGTCGCAGCCCGCGTCACCCTACGACCTCACCGCGCTGATGCCCGGCGTCGTCACCGCGGCGCTCATCGACCCTGACGCGACGCTCTCGGCGTCCGGAACGACTGCCCTCGCGGCGAGCGGCGACGCGACGATGGTGGCGCGCGGCCAACTCAAGTCGAAGCCGCCGTCCTCACACAAGTGGAGCACCGGGAGTCGACGCTGGTGGATCACGACAGGCGTCGTGGTCGCGCTCGTCGCCCTAGGGATAGGTCTCGCCCTGGGACTCGGCCACAGCCCGAGGAAGACGCCGCCGACGTCGACGACGCACCCCACAACGACGACGACGACAACCACGACCACGACACTGCCCAACGCGTCAAACGCTTCGAACGCCATCGCCGCGCTCGTGAGCGACATGGAGCTCGGCCAGGCGGCGGGCAGCATCGACCCCGGATCGGAGCAGAGCATCGCCCAGCAGGCCGAGCAGGCCCTCGCCGATCAGTCGGCGCACCACCTGAGCCAGGCGAGCAACGACCTCAACCAGGCGGCGATGACGGTGTCGAACGGCGTCAACAACGGGATGATCACCTCAGCCGAGGGTCAAACCTTGATCAACGACCTCACGGCCCTCGCCACGGCGCTCGGGGTGACGCCGCCAACGACGACGACCACGTCGCCAGGACCGCCGAACGGTTTCGGTCAGGGCACCAACACGGGCCAGGTCCAGTCGCCGGGTCATGGCCACGGCAACGGCAACGGCTAATTCGCCGACGCCCCCTTGGTGGCGCGTACCGTGTCGACCGCCGACGCCGATCGTCGCGGGTAGCTCAGATGTCGCCGATGGCGAACTGGTGGCATCGGTAGCAGGTCACGTCACGCTCGACGAGTGTCCCCGCACTCGTCATGCCGCACAACGTCGTCTCGGGTCCGGCGGCGTGCTGGTAGTGGACGTCCTGGTCGACGTCGTTACGCGCCATGACCTTGACGAGGCGGTCCACCAGGCCGACTGTACTCACCCGCCAAGCGCGACGTCGCGACCGTCTCACCGCAGCGAAACAAAGTCCTACGAAGCGGCCGACACAATCCAGCGATCGACGGCCGCCGCCAACGCCGCCAGCGGCACGGGTCCCGATCGCAGGACGACGTCATGGAACTCCCGCACGTCAAAGCGCGTCCCGAGTCGCTCGGCCGCGTTGCGGCGGCACTCCTCGATCTCCAGTCGGCCAACCATGTAGGCGAGTGCCTGGCCGGGCACGGCGATGTACCGGTCGACCTCGGAGTGGATCTCGAGTGGACTGATCGGAACGTGCTCGGCCATCCAGTCGATGGCCCGTTGGCGCGACCAGCCAAACGCGTGCAGACCGGTGTCGACGACGAGGCGAGCGGCGCGCCACGCGTCAGTACTCGCCATGCCGAGCCGCGCGAGGTCGTTGCTGTAGAGGCCCATCTCGTCGGCCAACCGCTCGGCGTAGAGTCCCCAACCCTCGGCCGTCGCGACGTCGCCGAAGACGGAGTGCACGAGGTGATTGCCCACCACCTCCTGAATGATCGTGAGCTGGAAGTGGTGGCCCGGCACGGCCTCGTGGAAGGCGACCGCCTCGGCAAGGTGGCGAAAGCGCAGGTCGGGCTTGGTCGTGTTGACGAAGTACGTGCCCACTCGAGATCCGTCCAGGGCCCCGGTGTAGTAGTACGCCGGGGGTGAGCCGTCAGCCAACGCCTCGGGTATCGGTTCGATTGCGCAAGGCGTCTTCGGAACGAGGCCGAACCACGCCGGCGCGGCGTCCTCGGCGCGACGCACCGCCTCGACTGCGCTCGCGAGGATCTCCTCGCCGCTCGAGTAGCGCAGCTCGGGATCGCTGCGAAGACGCTCGTGGATCGCGTCGACGTCGCTCGTGCCCCACAGGCGATCGCCCAGCACCGAGAACTCCTCCTTCAGCCGCTCGATGATGGCGAGCCCCGTGTTGTGGAGGTCCTCGGCGGTTCGTTCGGTCGAGGTCGACGCTCGCATCAGGAGGCGGTACATCTCGTCGCCGTCGGGCAACCACGCGAGCCCCGGCTGGTCGTCGGAGCGACCGCTCGCGGCAACGGCATCCTCGAGGAACGCGCGGAACTGACGGATCGCCGGAACGACGTCCTCCTCCAGTCGGCGTTCCTGCGCACTCTGGAACGAATCGTCCGACGCGTCGGGCGGGTCCCGCCGGACGCCGCTCAACGCCGGGTCGCCGAGGACCTTGTCGATCTGGTTGATGGCCGCGCGCACGCCCCGGGCCGTCGGGGCCCGTCCCTTTGTCAAGCCTTCGCGATGGCGTTCGGCCAGTTGGTCGAGATACCGCGGTAGGTCCGCC
Source organism: uncultured Acidimicrobiaceae bacterium (assembly GCA_963823815.1). GTDB lineage: Bacteria > Actinomycetota > Acidimicrobiia > Acidimicrobiales > RAAP-2 > RAAP-2. Next base: position 166,632 of record CAWGMU010000002.1, on the reverse strand, counting down.
AGGCGTTGGAGGTGTCCGTCGCGTCGACCAGCGGTATCGAGGGGCAGTTGGGGAACGGTCGCGATGAAGCCGGCGAGCGGCGCGGTGAATAGGTCGGTCGCCGTGAACTCGAGCGTGGGAACACTGAGAGCGTCGACCGCCGACGCCGCGGTGTGACGGATCATGTCCAAGGTCAACACGTCGCTCTCGGCTGAGAGCGCGCCAGCGTCACTTTCCTGGCGGAAGAGTTCTTCGGCCGCCGCGGCGATCGTGCCGTAAGCGTCTACGAGCGCCCCTTCGGCCGACGTCGAGAGATCGGCGAGACCGACGTCACCCTCGGGAAGGCCGAGCATCGCCGCCTCCAAGGGCTCCTGCTGGAAGCGAGCGCTGACGAGCCGATCGGCGAGAGACTTGATGTCGTTATTCACGGCCCAACCCTACAGAAGGCGACCCACCTCGACTCATGGAGAGCCCCGAGAACTCACCGTCCCGTGAGGGTCGCGTGCGGGTTTTCCCCGATTGGATTGCGGACGGCGTGAACGTAGCGTCCTGCACAGAAGAGCTCTTGAGTGGAGTTCGTTGTCGCCGGGAGGCCCATTGATGAGTTACTTGGAACTTCGAAACGTGTCCAAGGTCTACGGCAGCGGCGCAACCGAAGTCCGCGCTCTCACCGACGTCGACTTGTCCGTCGAGCGGGGCGCCCTCGTCGCCGTCATGGGACCGAGTGGTTCGGGAAAGTCCACGCTACTCACCATTGCGGGCAGCCTCGAGGAGCCCACCAGCGGTGACGTCCTCATCGACGGGACGAGTCTGGTCGGCATGGCGCGTGACGCGAAGGCGCGCCTTCGTCGTCGGACAGTGGGCTACGTCTTTCAGGAGTTCAATCTCCTCGCCGGCCTCACGGCAGTCGAGAACGTGTCGCTGCCGCTGGAACTCGACGGTGTGGCCATGAAGACCGCGCGCGTCGAAGGGATGGCGGCGCTCGACGAACTGGGACTGTCGGACCGAGCCTCGCGCTTTCCCGACGAGCTCTCGGGCGGCGAGCGTCAGCGAGTGGCGATCGCGAGGGCGGTCGTCGGAAGTCGCAGCCTGCTCCTCGCTGACGAGCCCTCGGGTGCCTTGGACTCGACGAACGGCGAGGCCGTCATGCGGATGATCCTTGAAGCGTGCCGCCACGGCGTCGCCGCCGTCGTCGTCACCCACGACGAGAAGCTGGCATCCCTGGCCGATCGGGTGGTCCATCTGCGCGACGGGCGAGAGGTCGACGGGGACTCGAAGCCGCGTCTCGATCGCGTGGCGCACTCCGACGTCTCAACGCCGAACGAGCCGTGACCACGACACTCGAGGCACACACCAATCGGCCCTTGGACGGTGGGATCCCCGCGCGACGCGCGGTGACGCGATGGGCGTGGCGAATGTTCCGCCGCGAGTGGCGGCAGCAGCTCCTCATCCTCGCGCTCATCGCCCTCGCGGTGGCGGCGACCACCGTGGGCGTCGGAGTGTCGACCAACACGCCGCTGTCCTCGTACGTCGGCTTTGGCACCGCGCGGGATCTCGCCACCTTCCCGAGCGCCAGCGCGTCGACGGCGGCCACGATCGCCCAGTGGCACCAGCGCTACGGCGCCGTCGAAGTCATCGACAACCAAACGGTCACGGTGCCCGGGACCATCGAGACCTTTGACCTTCGTTCGCAGAGCCCCGAGGGTGCCTTTGGTCGGCCCCTGCTCGCCCTGGTGTCAGGGCATTTTCCCACTGCGTCCAATCAGGTCGCGGTCACCTCGGGCGTGGCCGCCGACTTCAACCTCAAGCTCGGCGCTAGCTGGAGGATCGGAGGAACCCTGCGGCGTGTCGTCGGCATCGTCGAGAATCCCCAGAACCTCCTTGACGAGTTCGCGCTCGTGCAACCGGGACAGGTCACGTCTCCGAGCCAAGTAACCGCGCTCTTCGACGCGCCCGGCGTCGCGCCCGCAAAGCTCGGGCGCAACGTGATCACCCCGTCCTCGATCGCTCAAAGCAACATCATGAACCCCCAGACGATCTCGATCGTGCTCGCCACGATGGCGATGCTGCTCATCGCCCTCGTGGCGGTCGCCGGTTTCACCGTGGTGGCGCAACGACGCCTTCGCTCAATCGGCATGCTCGGCGCCCTCGGGGCCACTGACAAAGGCATCCGGTTGGTGGTGCGCGCGAACGGCGCCTTCGTCGGCGTCGTCGGCGCGCTGGTCGGCCTCGTCCTGGGCTTGGCCGCCTGGCTGGCCTATCGACCGATTCTGCAATCGAGTGCACACCACGTCGTCGGCGTGTGGCAGTTGCCTTGGGCAGTCATCCTCGTGGCGGTCGCCTTCGCGGTGCTCGCCGCCTACGTCGCCTCGACGCGGCCCGCGCGCGCCATGAGCCGACTCTCGAGCGTCGCCGCACTATCGGGGCGCCCGGCGCCGCCGCGCAAACTTCGCCGCAGCGCCGTACCCGGGATCGTCTTCGGCGCGGCGTCCTTCTTCCTTCTCGGAGCGGCCGGCGCCAGTGGCGGCAACGGTGGTGGCGTCGGAGAGCTCCTCTTCGGTTTCATTTCGCTGACCGTCGCGGTGGTGCTGCTCGCTCCTTTCCTCCTCACGGTGCTCGCCGGCACGGCTCATAACGCCCCCTTCGCCATTCGGCTCGCGATGCGCGACCTCGCCCGCTATCGCGCCCGCTCGGGCGCGGCCCTCGGCGCCATCAGCGTCGGGGTCTTGATCGCCATGGTGGTTATCATTGCCTCGGCCGCTCGCTTTGGGAACGTGATGGACTACGCGGGCCCGAACGTCGCGTCAACGCAGCTCATCGTCTACACGCCCAACGGCCCCTACGGAGCGGGGCCGGGTGACGCCTACAACGGCAGCGCGCCGTCGACTAAGAGCGAGGCGTCGATGGAGAGAAACGCGCACTCCATCGCGCGCGCCCTCGACGCACGCCAGATCGTGACGCTCGAGTCCACAAGCGCGACGTTGCAGCACGCCGCGTCCGGGCGCAGCTACTCCGGACCCCTCTACGTCGCGACACCAAAGCTCCTCAGCGCCTTCGGGATCCCGGCTTCGAGCATTCAGCGAAAGGCCGAGATCCTTTCCATGCGTCCCGGCTTCGCCTCTATCAGCAACATGCAGATCATCTACGGCAACTACTTCCGCCACGTGAAGCCCGGCGGCGGTCCATCCGGCGCCTGGCCGTGTCCGAAGAGCGACTGCCTCGCCAATCCCGTCATGCAAGAGGTGTCGGCGCTCCCGGCGGGCACGTCGGCGCCGAACACGGTGATCACGGAGTACGCCGTCAAGAAGCTGGGTCTGCAACCGGGCACGGCGGGCTGGCTGATCGAGACCGCGCGTCCCCTCAGTGCCGCCCAGCTCACTGAGGCGCGAAGCACCGCGGCCGCCGCAGACATGCGGATCGAGACGAAGTCGAGCATCCCGACCTCGGCGACGATCATCAACTGGGCCACCCTGATCGGCGTCCTGCTCGCACTCGGCGTGCTCGCCCTCTCCATCGGACTCATCCGCAGCGAGACGGCCGGCGACGTTCGCGTGCTCGCCGCGACCGGCGCGAGCAGCGTCACGCGGCGCAACCTCACCGCCGCGACCGCGGGTGCCCTCGCGCTCATTGGAGCAGTGACGGGCACTGCCGCCGCGTACGTCGCGATGCTCGGCTTCAGCCGGACGAGCGCCCAGGACGGCATCTCGTCGCTGGCGTCAGTCCCGGTGACGAACCTGCTGCTCATCTTGGTCGCGATGCCGGCCGTCGCGGCCGCGGTTGGGTGGATCGCGTCCGGACGGGTCCCTCCGGGCATCGCGCACCAACCAATCGAGTGACCCATGAGCGGCCCGCCCCGACCCCACCACGGGGCGGGCCGCTCATCCTCGACTTAGCTTTTGGTTCGCGCAGGCCAGACTGCCGCTACGTCACGCTTCTTCGTCGTCCGAGGGTCGGTGCTCAGCTCTTGGCGTAGTCGCCGTAACCCTGCCAGTCGATGACCACACACGGGTCGTCACCGACGACCCACGCGTCGTGACCGGGCGCCATGACGGCAAAGTCCCCGGGCCCGTACTCCATCTCCTCGCCGTCGTTCATAACCACCTTCATCCGACCGGAGATGAAGTAGCCCGTGTGCGCGGCCTCACAACTCTCGGTCTTGGCAATCGGCTTGATGTGCTCCGACCATCTCCAACCCGGCAAGAACGTGGCCCGGCCAACGGAACCCGCGTCGGTAAGCACCACCTCGAGTTGACCTTTCCCACCTTCAAACGGCCGCGTCTCGTCAGGTGCGTCCAAACTCTTGCGAGTCAATCCAGCCATGCTGACCTCCTCCTCTACGTGCCGCGTTCTTACCTCGCCGCGACCACGTTGTCAATCGGCGAGATCCCTCGGCTGCCGTTCGCCGCGGTGTGGTCCACGCTCGCCGGGGTTGCTGCGCGGCGCGTGTCGCCGGGTCTTCTCTCGGGGCACCGTTCAGCCCTACTCTTGGCACAACGCGGGCTGAACCGATGGCCCGGCGAGGGCTAGGGCTCGGCGGAGGGGTTCGCAGTGGTGACCAGTAGTTTTAGCGAGCTCTTCATCGTGATCGCCGAGTCGGCGGCCACGTTGATCGGCCTGCTGTTCGTCGCCGTGACGGTAGCCAACGCACGACGACCAGCGGGTTCACAAGAGATCGGAGAGTACCGAGCTGCGGCCTCGCTCCTCGCCTTCATGAACGCGCTCACCGTTTCGCTCTTTGGGATGGTGCCCGGCAACAACATCGGCTACCCCTCACTCATCATGGGGGTCATCGGCATTTTTTTCGCGGGGGCCGGAATTCGAACGACGCTCGCCCAACCTCCAGAGATTCGCCGGCGGCGAAATCAGCGCCTGCTGATCATCGGCCTCGTCGTCGTCTTTGGGTTCCAGATCGTGTACGGCGTCCTTCTGATTGGCCATCCGGATTCGAGCAACGATCTCAGCACGGTCGGGAACGTGCTCATCGCGTCGCTACTCATCGGGATCGGCCGGGCCTGGGAGATGGTCGGCAGCTGGGACACCGGCATCGTTTCGTCGCTGCGACATCTATTCGGCCGAAGGGCACCTCGCGTCGACGAGTAGGGACATAGGCGACGGCCCGACGCGACCGCCGACCGACGAACGGAATGTCTCGGTTGCGGCCATCCGCTAACTGGCCCACGACGTCGTCATTCGTCCGCGGACGACCCTTGCTTTCATCGCGAGCGAGCGATGAGGTCCGCCCGAGAAACCGCGTGTTAACTCTGGCTAATCGCTTCTACCAGTTGCATCAAGACGTTGGGAGCGGCCGGCTCGCCGTACCGCCGACCGGCGTCCGCTCTCCTGAGGAGGAGGCGTTGGGCGAAGAGGACATTTCACTGCCGCACCGCTTCGCACGACCGAGTCACGACGCGAGTGCGATTGAACGGACGCAGGACGCCGGAACGGATGCCACATCGTAGGCACCAGCGACGTGGATCGAAGAGCGACCCCGCTATTCGATTCCGAAACTGATCACCCGGTCCGGATGGATTCGTATCTTCGATCTCGCCGGATCCTCGTTCGCGATCGGCTCAGCTGTCCCGCGAACTTCCACCATACGCGGCCTCCAGGGGTCGACGGTCGCTAGGTCATCCACGACAAAGGCCACCTGACCGTTGGCGACAACGTTCTTGTACTTCTGGGACCCGCCAAAGTTCATGCCCCCTATCTCGAACGTGCCGGTCTGCCTCGTCGAAGCTGAAGCCGACCGGATTGTTCTGCAGCGTTCCGTCGGGCCGTAACGTCGCGAGTCGGCCGAGACGCTGACTCTTGAGGTACTTGGCCTGCGCGCTGGTGAAGTTGGCCATAATCACTCCTCGCCTACTTGATGCTTCGGCTCACCTTACCTACGGTCTGCCCGGTCCGCCCCACCATCGACTCGTCCCTAATCACGTCGCGTGGCTTGACGGCGACGACGTGGTTCGGGCGGGGAACGATCAGTCCCCCATGGTCCTCAAGGTCAACTTCACTTTGTAACGAAGTCGCGCAACGCAGCGGTTCCACCTGGCCTGTTCATCCGTCCTTCGACGGTCAGTAGTAGTGCCGCCGACCCCCAACAGCGTGACCCAGCGCCCCGAGAAACCAGAGCACCAGTCCCAGAAGGAGCGCAATCACGCCAATGGACCAAAAGATCGCGATTCCAGTGATGTACCCAATGAGAAGAAGTATCAAACCGAAGATGATCACAATGCCTCCAGGAGTTATTGAAGTTTTCACTTTTCGAATTGCCTCGAACGTCAGCGCATTCATTCGATTTCGAGTCCCCGAGACCCGAACCAGGTCATTGCCGATGACCAACCTCGAGCGCTGATGTCGAGGCCACCTTGGATCGATCCGCTACTTGACCTCTTCGTGAAGCGAACTCGTGTGCCCTTGCGCGTCTACGATCTGACGGTCGAGTGAACGCTTCTTCGAACTGACTGACCTCCGCGAAACGGCGAAGACGGTTGCCGACACCACGAAACCGAACGCGCCAGCGATCATGAGAATTACGCCGACCGTGCCGATCCGAAAGCCGTGGCCAGAATAGGTGATTGCCCAATACATGATCGCGCCCGCAGCGGCCGCCATGACGCTAAGTACCATGCCTGGAAGTCCCATTACTCACACTCCTTTCCTGAAACCTCGACCAACCGTCGGTTGATAGATGGACGAGATTTGGACGTTCCTCCGGTCAATTTTACCTGCCCCCATCTGAGATGATCCTGTGACGTCACGAGGCACAACGTCGCGGTGACGACAATCGATCTCTTGAATCGAGCGGTCTCGAGAGCGCCCCGACGCTTCTCAAGATTTTCGAAGTCAACTATCAGGTCTAGGACAGCTCTTGCGCATGACTGTCACAGATGTGTTACCTACTCTGAGCCTTGCTTCTTTGAAGGGAGAGCTCATGAAAATACTGTCGGCCCGTGTCATCGCCTCACTCGCACTCATCACGGTCACGGGAATCACTGCTCCGGCCGTCGCGTACGCCAGTTCGCCACATTCGTCCGGTTCAACTAGTCCTGGTTTCCTGTCGTCGCAACAGCAGCTGGAAGCCCAACTCGCGGGCCGGTTGACGCGGCTCCAGCACATCGACGCCGACGTGAGCGCGGCGACTTCGCTCAGTGCCTTTGCTTCCTCGACACTCCAAGCGCGTCTCTCGACCGAGGAGTCGAGCATCAACTCGCTCATCGCCAAGGTCCCGACCGACACCACCAGAGCCCAACTCCAGGCGGACCGGGCGGCCATGGTGTTGGACAACCGCGTCTACGCGGTGATGTCACCCCAGGTCTTCGAATCCATTGAAGCCTCGGTCGTGGCAAGCCAAGTCGTGACCATGCAGGGCAACGAGTCCACGCTCCAGACCGAGGTCGCGTCACTGACGGGTCTGCCCGGATACCAGAATGCCCTCAACCACTTCAACCGATTCGTCGAGCGGATCGCCAACTGGTCACAGAGAATCGCGACCGTCGAGGCCGTCGTGCTCGCCCAGACGCCGCAAGGATACCCCCGCAACACGAACACCTTCGTCGCGGAGAATCACGCGATCCTCAACGCGAACATCGCTATCGCGTACGCGAACTACGACGCCAGCATCATTGGTCTCGCGGCCGGCGGGTACACCGGCTCGTAGGACCGGTCTCAGGTCCCGCGACTGGCCAGTCACGAACGCGTTGTCGCCATTGTGACAACGCGTTCGTGGCATCCACCACCCCCGGGACCGCCTGAGACCGGGGATTTGGCGGGCGAACGTGATAACCAGTGAACGATCTCGGGTCGGCCACCTCTGAAAGGGAGGGCTGACGCAGGTACTCAGCTAGCCGCGAACTTGGGCGATGAAGTCGCTGAAGGCGGGCTGCCACTGCTCGTTCCACACGGTCTGCAGCTCTGGAGGCATGCCGGAAAGTATGGCGTCGCGTTGCTCCTGTGTGAGTTGCTCAAAGACGAGTCCTAACGCGAGCCAGACCTTGTCGGCCCGAAAGGACTGCAAGGCGTGCGCTGGAAGCTGGGCCCACTCTTCGGGGCTCAACCAGACGCTGCACAGTGGCACGACCGTCACCTCCTCGTCGCTCAAGTGGGGTCGCAGCGTCGTGTTGATGGCGGCGAGAGCGTCGACGGTCGCCTGAGCTCCCTCGCGTGTTGGCGTCGAACGCCAAGTGGCGATGGCGGATCGGCCCGCGTCAAGATGTGGGTCCAACACCCTGTGCTGGTCGTTGATGCGGGTAATTTCGGCCCGGCCATCAACGCAGCGTTCTTCGAGCAGCGGGTAAAGCAGTTCGTCCTCGCCGCTGTGATGCACGTGCAAGAGTTCCAGCACGTTCTCGTAGTAGGAGCCGATCATCTCCACACGATCGGCGTCGTCACCGGCACCCAATACGTACGCGGGAGCCGCGTCGAGAGAACTGAGAAGTGCCTTGTGCACCGCGAACATATCCGACGTGTCGGTGCTATAGGTGCCAGGACCAGTCATCAACGTCCTCCCTCAACTTGGACATCCGAAGGCGACGAGCGCCGAATCATCCCAGTGTCTAACGCAAGGGTCCGCCGTTGTCAACAAAACCAACCGCGGTCTCCGGCGTCGGCTCGCCCCGTCGCGGCCCACGTCATCGGGGAAGGTCATGGTAGTGGGGATAGGTGATTGCTACGACAACCTCTCTCCCCAGGGGGTATTGAGGCTGGACTGGGATTCGCGAAGCGCGCTGAGCGTGCCACCAGCGGAGAAGTACCGCTGACCGGCGACCAGTAACTCCTCGGCGGGAAACTTTGTGATCAGCTCACAGCCCGTCGCCGTGACGGCGCTGTCACGGTCGCGCGTCATCCGATACCGGCGACGTCGGCAACGTAATCGCCGAGCGAGGTGCTGAAGCGGACGCGACGCTCTGCGATTAGGACGTCCCAGGCCCGAAGTAGGCGAATGAGTGGTCGAGTGACTACTTCATTTGTTGGTGACGAGATCGACAACATCATCCCTGACGGCAGGCTTATGTCCTCGTGCGAACGATTGGGCTGGTCGATCCCCAGCGAGGATCTCTTGTCGGGGCCTGCGCAGCACTGACGTTAGATTCGCGACCCTCATTTCTCCTACCATTCCCTCATCCAGACGCTGACCTTCCTCTCTTCCGAATCGAGGGCTCGACCACCCTCTTGCGTCGCGTGGCGATGACGTCTACGCCAAGATCCTGGCCGAGCATCACCAGATCATCCGCCGGTGCTTCGAAGAGCAGGGAGGCAAAGAGGAGGGAACCCAAGGCGACTCATTCTTCGTTACGTTCACCTCAGCCACTGCCTGCGTAGCCGCCGCGCTAGAGATGCAGCACGAGCTCGCTCGACACGCCTGGCCCAGTGAGGAGCGCCCGCGAGTGCGCATGAGCATTCACACCGGCGAAGCCTCGGAGGCGTCAACGGGCCTCGTCGGCTACGAGGTACATCGTGCGGCGCGCATTGCCGCAATCGGCCACGGCGGACAGGTCCTCCTGTCGTCGGCGGCGGCCGGACTGGTCGAGAATTACCTGCCCGGTGAGGTGTCGCTGCGAAACCTCGGCACCCACCGACTTAAGGACCTCGGGCGTCCCGAATTGCTGTTCCAGTTGGAGGCACCAGGCTTGCTCAGCGACTTCGCGCCCTTGCGATCACTCGACAACCCAGATCTGCCTAACAATCTGCCGGCGTCGCTCAACCCCTTCATCGGGCGTCAGACGGAACTCGCCGAAGTCCGCGGTTTGATCTTCGAGTCCAGACTCCTCACACTCACCGGCGCGGGGGGCTCGGGTAAGACGCGGCTCGCCCTCCAGGTCGCGGCGGAGCTGCTCGACGGAAGTGGCGAGGGCGTGTGGTTCGTAGAGCTCGCTCCGATCAGCGACCCGAGTCAGATCGCGACCGCCGTCCTAGAGGCGCTGCAGCTTCGCCCAGAGGCGGGCCCCTCTGCCCACGATTCACTCCTGCGAGTCCTTCGTGATCAATACATTCTGCTCGTGCTCGACAACTGCGAACACATCATCGACGAAGTGGCGAAGTTCGCCGATCAACTCGGCCGACACTGTCGTCGGGTCTCCGTGATCGCGACCTCACGCGAACCGCTCGGCGTCGACGGTGAGCTGCGTCTATCGAGTGCGCTCGCTCTCGCTGCCCTCGGTCGACGTCGAGAGCGTCGCCGACCTGGAGGGATCCGACGCCGTGCAACTCTTCGCGGCGCGAGCCCGGGCCCACGAGTCCACCTTCGCGCTCGGGGACGACGTCGCGGCGCTCGTGGGATCGGTCTTCGGCGACTTGACGGGATCCCGCTTGCGATAGAACTCGCGGCGGCCCGCCTGTCGTCGATGTCGCTCGTCGATCTCAGCCGGCGACTTGATCAGAGGTTCCGGCTCCTCACCGGGGGGAGTCGCAACGCCCTCCCGCGCCAGCAGACCCTCGGCGCAACGGTTGCATGGTCCTATGACCTGCTGAGTGAGCCCGAACGTGAGGTCCTGCGCCGGCTCACCGTCTTCGTCGACGGCTTCGACCTTGACGCAGCCGAGGCCGTGTGCGCCACCGAGGGCATCGAGTCCTTCGACGTCACGGACATCCTCGGCTCACTCGTGAACAAGAGCCTGGTCACGGCCGAGCACTCGTCGGGGGCCCTGCGCTACGGACTGCTCGAGACGATCCGCCAGTACGCGGTCGAGCAACTTCTCCAGGTCGACGGAGACGACATGGCCCATGAGACCAGACGGCTCCACGCCGAGCACTACCTACGCCTGGCCGAAGAGGCCCAGCTCACCATCAACGGGCACGGTCAGGTTCTCTGGATGAGGCGACTGGACCATCGAGTGGGGGAACCTGAAGGCCACTTTCGAGTTCTACGCCGCCGACCCCGATCGACCGGGCGACGTTTTGCGCCTCGCGGTCGCGTCGCTCACCTTCTGCCTCATTCGCATGCACCTCGTGCCGATCACCTATCTTGGGACGCGATTGAAGCGGCCCCTCGCGATTCCCCACTCCTCAACGCTCGAGCTCTCTTCGCTCTGGCGCAGTGGGAGTACTGGGCCCAAGACGCTCGGCCCGCGTTGGAGGCGAGTGGCGAACTCTGCCGGCGCTCGATCGTGGCCGCCCGGCGCCTCGGTGACAAGCGGCTCGAAGCCATGGCGCTCGCGTGGCTGAGCGGGATGACCAAAGTCCTAGAAAACGACGACGAAGCGTTGCGTTTGGGCAGAGAGTCCCTGGCTATCGCCCGTAAGACTGGCGACCCCTATGTTGTGGGTCGAGCGTTGGAGGGTCTCGCCTACGCGCTGCCCACCCCCGAGGAGAGAGTCCCGCTGTACGAAGAGGGTCTCGCACTCTTTCGCAGCATCGGAAACCTGAATTGGTCGATCGCCATGCTCAACTTTCTGTCGAAGATGAATCTGGAAACCGTCGACAACGTTGCCCGAAACCGAAAGATCGCCGAGGAGGCCGTGGCCGTGGCCGAGGAGCTGGGAGCGAATTGGGCGCTGCCCGGCGTGTGGGGAGATCTCGCGGAGTGGTGTGGCGTGCTCGGTGACCTCAACCCGGCCCGGACTTACGCTCGTCAATCGATCGGCGCGATCCGCCGTAACGGCAAGCCAGATTGGCACCAGCAATTCAATCTCCTCACCCTCTCCTGGTGCTCCGCGGCCGAGGGCGACTTCGAGCTCGCCGCCAAGTTCGAAGGTGCCCGCGAGGCACTGCAACTCCGCACTCCCGAATACGCAGGGTTCGGTTACTCCCCGCCGGAGATCCAGTGGGAGGCCGCGAACCGCGCCAGCATCTTCGATGCCCTGGGCGCCGACGAGGCCGAGCGGTACACGTCGATCGGGCGGACCCTCCCCTTCGATCAGGTCATCGATCTTGCCTTGGGACGGCCGGGACGCGTCCGCTAGCCCGAAGTCCACATCACCGCGACGGCGAGTTGGTCTGCAGCTTTCCTTCGAGCAAGTGGTTAACTTGGCGCTCAAGCGGGCCAACGCGTCGCCGTAGCGGTGAGCCCAAGCTCGCCGTGGCCGCAATGCTTGAGGAGAACCTCGGCTTTGGCGTAGTCAACTCTTCAAATTGGACCGCGGTATCGCCAATCGCCCTTGTAACTAGTGGAGAACAAGTTGCGGAGAAATCCTGTGACCAAGTCGCCAGCGCAGGAGACGCCACTCGTACGTCTATATCCACAGGGCTGCTCCTAAACACACATTCTGACGGGGTGAGTCTCATCGGACCACGATCAAGCAACCGCCAGTTCGGTTTGCCGCGTAGAGCAGGCTCGTATCGGTAGTTCTCGAAGTTCCGAAAGCCAAAGCCGACGCGCTTGATGCGTTTGATCAAGTTGTTGATGGCTCGGTCGTGCATTGATGACACGGCGACTGGAAGTGAGATAATTCAAGTCAGGCAAAGCGGGTCGTTTGTCCGAGTTTGGTCTCGGGAAGCTGGAGATTCTCAGGCAGTGGCCCTGCAACTCTTCGAGCATGGTCCGTGCCTCATTCACGTCGAAGGTCCGATAGAAGTCGCGAAGTCGTTCTTCACCCGGTAGGCAATGGCCACCTCGGCGTCGGGGTCACCAGTGGAGCGACGACGAAAGACGCGCGGCGGCATGCTCATCGAGTTTCTCTTCGCCCGTGAGGAGGGCTCGACGAGCCCGATAGAGCGGATCGTCGCGTCGACCGCGATGTCCCGTCTGTTCGGTCTGCACCCGTCGGCGCACCGAATCCAGTGCGCGATTGGCGAGGGAGATCACGTGGAAGGGATCGACGACCTTGGCGGCCTTGGGCAAGATCACCGAGTAGACCGCCGCGTAGACGTTGGACATGTCGAGAGCGTCGTAGAGGACGCGACTCTTCCAGGCCTCGCTCTGAGCGTCCAAAAAGCCCGCCACGTCAACGAAATTACGCGTCGGCAGGATGTCGATGATCCGGTGGTGCTCGACGTCGGTGACGGTCGTCGCGTAGTGGTGTGGTGTCCCCCAGTTCACGAAACTCGTCTCGTCGAGGCCAATGGCGCTCGTTTGGTTGAGGCGTCGGCGATCGGCCTCGAGCAAGGCCGTGCCGTAGGTGGTGACGGCGTCGTTCACGGTGTGCCAGTCGCAGCTGAGTTCACCGGCGACTTCCTTGACGGTGCGTCCGGTGCCGACTTGGAGCGTCGCCCACTTGGCCGCTCTCGTCGTGAGCAGGCAGTTCTTCGCGGCGATCCGGTGGTCGCCGATCACCCAGCTCTTGGTGGGACAGCCCTCGTTCACACAGCGCATCCGGTGCTTCTTCCAGAGCAGGCGCATCGGATGGCCGTAGACGGGCAGGTCGATGTAGGCGACCACCGGGCGCTCTTTCACCCTCGCCGGCAGGGAACAGCCGGACAGGTAACGAGCCCGAGGACCTGCTCGACGCAGAGTTGCGCCTCGCGCGCGCGGCGTTCGTAGGAAAGAACGCGCACGTCTTTCAGGCCAACGAGGGCCTCGACGATTTCACTAGGGTCGTTAATGACGAAGGTGCTTTTAGATTTCTGGATCACACCTAAAGCCTGAAGCACCTTCGTCGTCTACGCAACGACCGTCAGGCGCGTGACCCCGCTAACTTCCGATGAGCCCCTAAACAAGGTGGCGCCGGAAGTTTCAACCGGCCCTATCACCTATCCCCTCATCACAAAGTGCGGCTGGAGAGATTCGAACTCCCGACCCTCGGTTCCGTAGACCGATGCTCTAATCCGCTGAGCTACAGCCGCGTTGATGCTGGCCCACCATCCTAGCGGGCGAGAATTCGAGCCCGTGGTGCTCGCTACCGTTCCGCTGACCCTCGCGCCAAGGGCGCCGTCGACCTCGCGAGCGTTTAGTTGGCCGTCTCGTAGAGCGGCGCGTCACCGAGGGCGAAAAGTCGAGCCGCGCCGCGCAAGGGCGCCTCATTGCCGTTGATGACGACGCGAAAGGGTAACTTCTCGAACTCTTCGGGCTCGACGCGACGCGCGTTGCCCCCCGCAAGGTGCACGGTCGTCGCGTGGAACTCCTCGGCGAACTTTTCAACCACGTCAACGAGGGTCGGATTCCAGCGCTCGTCGTCGAGTGAACGGGCGCGTTCCCCAACGCTTTGGTCGTAGGTCTTGCCGTCGCGGAAGATCTCCGCGCCGACGTCTCGCGCCCGCTGAAGCCGCCCGTCGACGGCGAGCGCCAGTCCGAGTCCGGTCCCGAGGGTGAGGACGAGCTCGGTGCCCGTGCCCTCGATGCAACCGAGCGCAGCCATGGTGGCGTCGTTGACGACGCGCACGTCGCGTCCACTCGCCTCACGCAGGGCGTCCTGGAGGTGAAAGCCGCGCCACTGCCCGTCGATCACCGAGTCCTTCTCCGTCGCGGCGCCTCCCGGACGCGAAAGGTTGCCGGGCGCCATCACGACACCGTCGCGGAACTCCCCGGGAAAGCCCACCCCGACGCGTCGACACCCGCTCTTGGAGATCCGCTCCTCTAAGAACTCGACGAGGCGCGCCGGCGTGCAGGGATAAGGCGTGGGCCGTCGGCGCACGCCGCGCACCAGCACCCCAAGGTCGTTCACGTGGGAGAACTTGATGTTCGTCGCCCCGATGTCGATCGCGAGGATCTGCTCTTGGAGGAGCAACGACTGATACGCCATCGCCAAAGCGTAGTTAACCCACCAAAACGCCTCGGTGGCGCAGCCGACGGTCCTTCCACCACGGTCGCAGTCGCACGGTGAAGACCTTGCGGCCGCCAGCGACGACCGACGCCGTCCCCTTAGGGCGAAGCCGAAGCGGCACGGACGTCGTGTCGGGTCGCTTGTCCACCAGCTCGGGAAGGTACGTGCCCACGGTCGAATCGGCGAGCCCCGACAGCACGACGCGTGTCGTGTGATTGTTCACGATGGTCGCCGCCCGCGGTCCCCAGCGCGCCGCCAGCTGGGCGAAGTCCTGGACCACGGTGACGAGCGTCACGCCGTGACCGCTCACCGTCGCCGCCAGCTGATCGAGCTCGTCGAGTGAGGCCACCGTCGCCGCCTCGTCGAGGACCAGGAGGACGCTTCGCGACGATCCTGCCTCCGACGCGGCGCTGCTGTTCCTCGAGCACCATGCGCAGGGCACCGCGAAAGAGCGGCTCGTAGTGACGCTGTTCGCCGCGCGGACTGCAGAGATAGAGCGTGTTGGCGCCCGCGACGACGTCGCGCACGCGCGCGAGCGGCTGGGTAAATCGCCAGGGCAGCAGCATCGTCTCGGCGGTCGTGAGAACGCCGTCGAGGGTCTTCGAGTCGTGTTCGAGGAAGTTGCGCACGACTTCACCCGCGTCGCTTCCGTGTCGATCGCTCAGCCATTCGCGCACGTCGCGGCGCTCGACCACGCGCGCCACGTCGAAGATGGTGCGCCCGTCCTGCGCGGCGAGCGTCATGAGCCCGGCTACCAACTTCGTCGCGAGTGAGTTCCAGAACTCCGTCTCGCCGCGGTCGCGCGAGGTTGTCGTCAGGTCGCGGGCCACGCGGGTGGCGTGACGCAGTGTCGTGACCCCTTCGAGAGGATCCCAGGTGAGCCCACCGTCGAGGCCCGGCTCGAGGACCTGCACCTCGCCGAGGGAACGCCGCCACTCGATGGTGGCGTGCACGACGTCGCTCTTCACACTGGTCACGACGAGCGCGTCGCCCCAGCGCAGCAGTGCGGGCACTACCAGCGCCGTGGTCTTGCCCGCTTGCGTCGGACCAACGATGAGCAGTGAGCTGCGTCGTTCGAGCGTGACCGAGGGTCCAAACGCGATGCCGTTCCAGTAACGACGGCCGAGCACCGGGCGGTCGTTCACGTCGCTTCGCGCATCGCGGCGTCGGTGTCGATGAACGTCGCGTCATTCGCGTCGGGCCGCACCCGCACGATCGAGCGGTACGGACCGTAGCGCACGAGCGCGACGCCCTTGGGCAACGCCGAGAGGTACCGTTCCTCGCGCTCGCTCAGCCCGAGCGCGACCGCCATCTCGCGCGCCTCGTCGCGGGGCTGGCGAAAGAGAAACGCGCTCTCGCACTCGCGAAGCAGCCCCCGGGCCCGTTCGCGCGCCGCGCTACCGGCGTCACCCGCCGCGCCGACGTCACTGAATCGGTGCAGGAGGAGCACGTGAGCCAGGCCCCTCGCGCGCGCCAGCTTCCAGGAGCCCTGCAACCAGCGCAACGCGTCACCGTCGCCGAGCAGGGCCCAGGCCTCGTCGATCACGAGATAGCCGAGTTCGTCGCTCGAGCCGACCACCTGCTGGGCTGCGGCGACGGCGCTCAGCACGGCGACCGACAGCGTGTTCGACGACCACTGGGCCGAGAGGTCCACGACGACGAGGTCGCCGACGAACGTCAGGGGCTCGCCCTCACCGTCGAAGAGACCGGCGAGGTCGCCGTAAATGAATCGATAGAGGATGAGGGCGAGCGAACGGCGCGCGTTCGACTCCGAGGACTCGAGGTGCGTCGCCAACGACTGGTAGAGCGACCACAGCACGCGACGCGGGCGCGGCGTCGCGAGGCGACGCCAGACTTCGTCGAGCGCGAAGTGCTGGTCGGGCGAGAGCGGCGCGCCCTGGGCGCTCGCGAAGAGTGCGCGCACGAGCTGGCGTGCTTCGGCGTCGTTCTCGGCGAACGGGCTGCACCAGCCATCGCGACCGAGAGCGATCGGCCTCGACCCGTGCGCCGCGGCGAGCGCCGCGTACTCGCCCTTGGGGTCGATCACGACCGCGCGCCGCCCCCGAGTGAGGGCGCGCTCGAGCTGCATCTTCACGACGGTGCTCTTACCCGCGCCGATCGCGCCCGCCACGACGACGTTGGGGTTCGACACGAGTCCGGCACCGTACGCGTCGAAGACGTCAAAGACGAAGGTCGCGCCGAACTGCGCCTCGCCAAGCCCGGCACCAACCAGCCCGGTCCCCGCGTCGTGCGCCGGCGAGCGAAGGCTCATGAGATCCCGCGAGGTCGCCCAGTGCGTCCAGGCTCTCACCAGTCCGGCCCGCCCGGAAGCTGCGCGACGAACCACCCGGTCTGTCGACCGCGGCCGCGCTCCAGACGAAGCCCACCGTCGTGCGCGCCGCGCCACAGGTCGGCACCATCGCGATGGAGCTCTTCGAGAGACTGTCCGCGCACCGAGACGAAGACCGCGACACGCAGCAGTGAGCGACCGCTCGCGACGAGCGCCTCGCGCTGGCTCAGCCGGGCGAAGTTCCTCGAGGTTCGCGCCGTGCGGCGAAAACCCGCGGCCCGCGCGGCTTCATCGTCACTGCCGACTCGGTGCACGGCTCGCGCCGCGACGCGCTGTGCACGGGGCCCGGAGACCACCTCGACGTGGAGGGTGACGTTGTGGGGCGTCGGGACTCGGAGCAGCTGCTCGAGGAGTCCTCGGCCGTCGGGCACCGAGGAGAAGTCCCGAACGCGATAGAGCCGCACGAGTTCGTGAGGGGTTCGCGTGTAGGTGAAGCGATCGAGGAGTCGCAGCGTCGAGCGCGTGGGTCCGAGGAGCGCGAGAGCGCGCTCGTTGTTCGGGTGCCAGCCGTCGGGCGCCGGCACGTCGACGGGAAGAATCAGCAGTGTGGTCGCGCCGTCGCGGGTCGAAGTGACGTGCACTGAGAAGTGTTGGGAGATCTTCGCCGCACTGGCGGCGTCGGCGAGCGCCGCCAGTGCCTCCGCGACGACCTCGTCGCGACCCGAGAGGTCGAGACGTCCACGGTGGACCAGCTCGTAGGCGCGAAAGGAGACGTCGCCCCTCGCCCAGAGCACGACGTCGTCGCCGAGTTCACGCACCGTCAGCTCGCGCCAGCGTGACCGCGACAGGAAGCGGGCAATGACGGCGACCTGCTCCCCCGCCGTCAGGCCATCGCTCGCGGGAAGGGCGCAGAGCAGGAGCACGACGCCGACCACGACTTCGATGACGGGCGCGCGCGGACTGATCACCCAATCGCCGGCGAGGCCTATGCCGACGATGACGAGTGCCGCCTGGTGGCGCCGGATCCCGATCCAGCGTGCCTCGGCGTCGGCTTCGCCGAGGGTGACGTACTCACTCGTCAAAGTGCCATCCGACGACCGGGCCCCCTTCGTCCGACCGGTACACGACGTGGCCGCGGCGAAGTGTCGGTTTGCCGATCGGCGGTGGCGGCCGCTCGCCGTCCATGTCCGGCATCGGCGTCTCGGGGACCCCGGGCCACGTCTCGAGACCGAGGTCTTCGCCACGCTCGGGCGGTCCGGGCACCGGCACGTCGGGCCTCAGGGACTGCGCAATCTGCACCGCCGGCGAGTTCGACGCGCCCGCAGCGGCGCGGGTGGCTCGCGATCGTAGGCCGTCAAGGTGATGGAGGGCCGACTGCTCGACGAAGGGGATGACCCGCAGGATCAAGAACGGCGTGCACGTCGCGAGGAGCAGCGTCACGGCGCCGGTGACAACCTCGGTCGCCGAATCGCCCTGGAGTTCGTCCAGCCCGAGCACCAAGGCCACGACGATGAGGAACTTGCTCGCGGCGACGGCGAGAAACGTCTCGGCGAGACGCCACCCGAGGCGTCGTAGCGCCGGGAACGTCGCGAGCGGCACGACAACGGGCACCAGCACGAGCAGCAGCGTCAGGACGACGTTGCGCACGATGAGTTCGCACCACAAGAGCACCGTGCCGATGACGACGGCGACCGCCAACACGAAGACACCGAAGCCGGGCGCCGTGGGCGTGAGACCGTTGAGCGCTTGGGCGACGGTCGCCTCGTGCGCGACGACGTTCGCCGCCGCCGTCGAGGACAGCTGGTCGATCGCCGTGAGCGCCAACGACGCGAGTGGCCGCGCCAGGGCGATGCCCGCGACGCAGGCCGGAGCGACCCCGAGGTACACGCGCCAGAGCGTCGGCGCGTCACCGTGACGCAGCGCCTGCAGCGTCGTCACGAGCAGTCCGAGCATCATGATGCCGGGCGCCACAACCAGAAGACGGTGAACTCGTCCTGGGCACCCGTCAGGACGACGCTCGGGTCACTGGCCGAGGTGAGGACGTGGCCGGCCGCGTCGAGAAACCACTGGACGCTCGCGAGGATCCAGCTCGTGAGCGCGTTAAAGAGATCGCCGAACGTCGACTTGGCGATCGACGACACGCAGGTGGTGGGCGAGAAGAGGCACAGGAAATGCGTCATCAGTGCACGCTGAGCCCCGCGTTGAAGAAGAAGTTGATCAGCGTCGGCGCCGCGCCGATCAAGATGGCCGCGACCAACGAGGTGATGACGGCCCGACGACCTTGCGCCGAGTGGTGCACGTTCTGGGTATGACTGCCGACCGCCCAGAGCGCCGCGCCGAGGAGGAGCGCGACGAGCGAGCCGATCAGCGCCCACGAGGCGATGCCGTCGGCGAGCTGCTGGAGCGCGGCGCTGCCTGGCAGGTCCGTTGGCGAGGGCGTCAGGGTGACATTGGCGAACAACATCGTGATCTCGCTTTCGAAATGGGCCTCCACAACGGTCGCGGCACGACGGGAGCATCGCGTCTGCGAGAATGGGCTGGTGCTCGTCGCGACGACCAACAACGTGATCTCGAACTGGCCCCCAGCCGCCCTCTACGGAGCCGGCGCCGGCGTGTTGATCGTCGGCGTCGTCATCGGAATCCTCCTCTTTCGTCGTCGTGGTCATCGCGCGATCGCCCAGCGGCTCACCGCCCTCGCCTCTCGACTCGCGGTCGAACCCCATCACGATGACGGCAAGGTCGAGTCGGCGCTCAGCTACCTCGAGGAGGTGACCGGCGCGGCGCACAACGCGGTGAGTGAGTCGAGCGCCGAGTCGATCCGACTGCGGCGGTCCCTCGACACGCTGCCCCTCGGTCTCGTGCTCTGTGACGAGGCGGGCGGGGTCATCTTCCGCAACACCCAGGCCGAGCACCTGATGGCCAGCCGCTACGGCGACGCCATCGCGGCCCAGGCCGTCACCGACGTCCTCGCCGAGGGCTGGTCGAGTGGCGTCGCCGAGCGCACCATCGACATCTACGGACCGCCGCGGCGCACGCTGACCATCCGCGCGACGGTGATCGACGACGGACGTCGTTCGCTCGGCGTGCTCGCGGTGATCGAGGACGTCTCCGAGCGTCGGCGTCTCGAAGACGTCCGGCGCGACTTCATCGCCAACGTGAGCCATGAACTCAAGACCCCGATGGGGGCACTCGGACTGCTCGCCGAGACCCTCCAAGTCCGAGCGCGACCCCACGGTCGCCCAGCGTCTCGCCGAACGCATCAACTCCGAGGCGTTCCGCGTCAACCGCATCATCGAGGACCTCCTCGACCTCTCGCGCATCGAGGGTGAGGGCTCCCCCTCGCGCGAGCCCGTCGCGGTGTCGCTCATCGTCGCGGACGCCATAGAACGGATCCGCACCGCGGCCGAGCAGCACGAGGTGAAGGTCAACTTCGACGAGCCCGAGACCAACCAGGTGGTCTTCGGCGATCGGCGACAGCTGATCTCGGCCCTGCACGCCCTGCTCGAGAACGCCGTCGTCTACTCGCCTCAGGACGGCAGCGTCGACATCGCGGTCACCCGCAAGGAGGCGGCCATCGATGGTGACGGTGAGACGGTCGGACCGTGCGTGGACATCGAGATCCGCGACCAGGGCGTTGGCATTCCCGACGAAAGACCTCGAACGGATCTTCGAACGCTTCTACCGTGTCGACCCGGGCCGGGCGCGCGAGACCGGCGGGACGGGACTGGGCTCAGCATCGTGCGCCACGTCGCCCAGAACCACGGCGGCACCGTGCTCGTCGAATCTCGCGAGGGCGAGGGCTCGACGTTCACGCTCGAACTGCCGCTCAACCAGCAATGACCAAACGCTCGAGCGACCAGCGCCTCAACGTCCTCGTCGTCGAGGACGAGGAGTCCTTCCTCGACGCGTTGACCGTCGGACTGGATCGCGAGGGCTTTGACGTCACGGTCGGCCCGCGACGGCCAGCAGGGACTGTCGCTGTTCTCGGAGGGCCACTACGACGTGGTCTTGCTCGACCTGATGCTGCCGAAGCTCTCGGGGCTCGACGTCTGTCGCGCGATACGCGCGACGAGCGACGTGCCCATCATCGTCGTGAGCGCCAAGGGAGAAGAGGTCGACATGGTCCTCATGCTCGAGATCGGCGCCGACGACTACGTGACGAAGCCCTACCGGCTGCGCGAACTCGTCGCGCGCATCCGCGCCGTGCTGCGACGTCGCGACGGCCACGAGCACCTCGAGGTCGACGAGGTCATCGACCTCGGCAATCTCCGACTCGACGTCGACGCGCGCCGATGCTACGTGGACGGCAAGGAGATCAAGCTGCGCAAGAAGGAGTTCGCGCTGCTGCGACTCCTCCTCGAGAACCCCGGACGGGTCCTCACCCGCGAGGTGCTGATCGACCGGGTGTGGGGCAACGACTACGTCGGGGATACCAAGACCCTCGACGTGCACATCAAGCGACTGCGCACGCTGATCGAGGAGGAGCCGAAGAACCCGACGCACATCACGACGGTGCGCGGCGTCGGCTACCGCTACGAGATCGAGCCGAGCCCTAGCGGATCGTCGCGTTGCCGCCCAGGTAGGGAGCGAGCACCTCGGGCAGGGCGATCGACCCGTCCTCCTGGCGGTACGTCTCGAGGATCGCAGCCCAGATGCGCGGCCACGCCGAGCGCCGAGCCGTTGACGGTGTGCACCAACTCGTTCCCGCCGTCCTTCCTTCGGTAACGGACGTTGGCCCGACGGGCCTGGTAGTCGCGAAACCAGCTCACCGAGGAGACCTCGAGCCAGCGATCGACCCCGGGGCTGTAGACCTCGAGGTCGATCGTGTAGGCCGAGGCGGTGCCGAGGTCGCCGGTGCAGAGCGTTCACCAGTCGATACGTCAGCCCGAGGGCTTGCAGGAGATCCTCGGCGCGAGCGAGCATGTCGTCGAAGGCGGCCTGAGCCCCGTCGGGGGTGCAGTAGGCGAAGAGTTCGACCTTGTCGAACTCGTGCACGCGCAGGACACCGCGCGTGTCCTTCCCCGCCGCGCCGGCCTCGCGGCGAAAGCACGCCGTGAGGGCGCAGAGGCGCATCGGCAACTCGTCCTCGTCGAGGAGCTCCCCGCGTCGCAGTGACGTGAGCGGAACCTCTGCGGTCGGGATGGCCCAGAGTCCGTCGCGCTCGATCGCGTACATCTCGTCGCTCGACTTGGGCAGATGGCCAGTCGAGAGCATCGTGGTCGTCAGGGCGAAAGTCGGCGGTCGGATCTCCTCGTAGGCGTCCGCGTGACGATCCAGCGAGAACGAGCTGAGCGCGCGGGTTAGCCGGGACCCCGCGCCCCGGTAGAGCGGGAAACATCGAGCCGGCGATCTTGGCGCCGGCCTCCAGATCCAAGATCCCGAGCGCCGTGCCGATCTCCCAGTGCGGCACGCGCTGGTGCTCGGCGTAGGTCGGCTCGTCCTCACCCTGGTCGTGCCCGTCCACCAGCGGCGCACCTCCACGTTGTCGTTCTCGTCGACCCCGTCGGGGACCCGGGGATCAGGGAGGTTCGGGACGACGAGGAGCAGGTCGCGCAGCGGACGTGGCGAGCGCCTCGGTCGCCTCGCGCGCGAGGCGCTCATCGCTCGCCGATCGCGCGACTCTCACTCGCTCAGCTCGTTCGCGCGCGCCTCGTCTCCGTCCCGTCGGGCCTCGCCGACCTGGCGTGAGAGCTCCTTCACCTCGGCGCGCAGCGCCTCGGTCTCTTGGAGATGCGGCGGTGCTCGGCGTCGAGGGCGATGATCTCGGCGACCGTGGAGGCGTCGACGCCGCGACGAGCGAGGGCGACCGTCACCACGCCGGGTTCGCGTCGCAGTTGCACGAGGTCGATCATGCGTCAAGCCTACCGAGCGCCCGTTGAGCACTTTCTTGAAGCGTCTAGTTTCGATAGGCGTGAGTCACGCCCTCGAGGTCAAGCAGCTCGAGGTCGACTTCGGCTCCTTGCGCGCGCTCGACGACGTCTCCCTCGACGTCGCCTACGGCGAGGTCGTCGACCCTGCTCGGCCCCAACGGCGCGGGCAAGACCACGCTCGTCGAGACGCTGCTCGGCTTTCGCGCGCCGACGGCGGGCACGGTTCGCGTCCACGGTCTCGACCCGCGTCGCGACCATCGCGAGGTCGTCGTGCGCACCGGCGCCTTGCTGCAGCGCGGCGGCGTCTGGGCCCCGATGAGCCCGCGCGACGTGCTGCGCCTTACCGCCTCCTACTACGACGCGCCGCGCGACGTCGCCGAACTCGTCGCGCTGCTCGACCTCGAGGCGTGTGCACGACGACGCCCTGGCGCCGGCTGAGCGGCGGCGAGCAACAGCGCACGCTGCTCGCCCTCGCGTTGCTCGGTCGCCCGCAGGCGCTGCTGCTCGACGAGCCGACGACGGCGGTCGACCCCGAAGGACGACCCGGTCATCCGCGACCTGCTCGCGGCGCGAACGCGAGCGCGGCTGCGCGATCCTCGTGACGACCCACGAGCTCGCCGAGGCCGAACGCTACGCCCAGCGACTCGTGGTACTGCACCGAGGGCCACGTCCTCATCCAGGGCACGCTCGACGAGCTCATCGGCGAGCCGGAGATGATCGTCCAGAGCTCGGGACCGGTCGATCCCGCCGCCGCTCGCCCTCGCGCTCCACTGCACCGTGACCGAGGTCGCCGCCGCTCCAACTTCGCTGTGCCGTCGTGGTCGACGCCCGAGCGCATCGCCATCGTGACGAACTTGCTGGCGAGCCTCGGGCTCTCGATGGTCTCGCTGCGCACTCGTGCCTCGCTCGAGGAGCGCTACCTCGAACTGATCGGCGAGCAGCGCAGCGAGAGCGCGGCCGTGAACGCGTGGTTGGCCCAGACGCGCGCCGAGGTCACGATGACGCTCCGCCGCGGCGAGACGCTCTTACTGACGGTCGGCATCCCGGTCCTGTTGCTGCTGTTCTTCTCACTCACCCACGTGACGACGACGCCACGAACTCATCGTGTCGACTTCGTGGCGCCCGGCGTGCTTGCCCTCTGCGTGCTCTCGACCTCGCTCGTGGCGCTTTCGATCGCGACGGGCTTCGAGCGATCCTCGGGCGTGTTGCGTCGACTGCACGTCACGCCGCTCGGCCAGGGGCGCCTCATCGGCGCCAAGATCGGCGGCGTGCTCGTCACCGAGGCGCATCCAGGTCGCGGTCGGTCGTGGCGCTCGCCTTCGCGATCTCGTGGCGGCCGAGCGGCGGCGGCGCGGGCGCGACCGAGGTGATCCTCGCGCTGGTCCTCGGCTCGGCTGGCTGCGCCGGCATCGGGCTCGCGCTCGCCGGCAGCTTGCGCGCCGAGGTCAACCTCGCGGCGAGCAACGGGCTCTACCTCGTGCTGCTGCTCGCTCTCGGGCATCGTCGTGCCGATCACCTCACTGCCCTCGGGCCTTCGACCGGTCGTGATCGCGCTGCCCTCGGGCGCGATGGCGCAGGTCGCTGCACCGCGTGCTCGGGAGCGGTCTCGCGCCGAGCGGCGCGGACTGGCTGTCGCTCGGCCTCTGGGCCGTCGCCGCGCCGCTGCTCGCCGCGCGGACGTTTCGCTACGACTAGGCCGACTTCAGCTTCGCGATGCCCGCGGCGAGCTTCTTCTCGGGAATGGCCCCGAAGTAGACGTTCGTCACCACGCCCTTCGCGTTGATGAATACGCTCTCGGGCACGGTGTCGAAGCCGAAGTCGCCGTTCGTGACGGTGCCGTGCGCGTCAAAGGCGATCGGGAAGGTGACGTCGTCGCGCCGCACCATCGCCCGGCCGCCCGAGAGCGTGTCGTTGGCGTCGATGCCGAGCACCTCGACCGGACTCGAGTCGTTGCGTACGAAGATAACGAGCCACCTTGGGCATCTCTCCCTTGCACGGGCCGCACCAGCTGGCGAAGAAGATCAGCACGCTCGCTGATGCTCGGTCCAGGGGGCTCGTTCCACGCCGCCGTTCAACCCGTCGAGCTTGAAGGTGCCCACGTGCTTGCCGACGAGCGCGGACTTAGGACCAGCGTTGCCATTGGTGACCTTTCCGCCCGTCAGAATCGAGACAACGACGACGGCCGCGATCGCGATCGCCGCCACGCCGGCGATCAGGGCAAGTCTCTTCCTCGACGGTCGGCGCCGCGCCGCCTCAGTGGCTGCGAACAAGAACGTCGACCGCCATCAAGATGAAGAGCGCCGAGAGATACGTGATCGAGAAGTGAAAGAGGCGCATCGCCTCCCCGACGTTGGCCCGTCGTTGCGGGCGTGCGCGTAGAGCCGCAGCGCGTAGAAGGTGAAAAGCGCGCCGAGCACCGTCGCCGAAACGGCGTACACCCAACCCAGGTGCGCGCTCGGGCCGATCAGCAGGGTCAACGCCCAGAGCAGCGCCGAGTAGATGACAATCTCGAGCGTCGTGCGTCGCAGCGACGCGACGACCGGCATCATCGGCACGTGGGCCGCCTCGTAGTCGTCGCGGTAGCGAACGGCGAGGGCCCAGAAGTGCGGTGGCGTCCAGATGAAGATGACGAGAAACAAGAGCACCGGGGTCCAGCCCGAGGGAGTTGGTGACCGCTGCCCAGCCGACGAGCACCGGCACCGCTCCGGCCGCCCCGCCGATGACGATGTTCTGGCGACTCCGGCGCTTCAAGCCCATCGTGTAGACGATGACGTAGAAGGCCGTCGCGGACAACCGCCAACCCCGCCGAGAGCAAGTTGACCCAGATGAGCAACACGAAGAAGGCGACGACCTCGAGCGCGAAGGCGAAGAGCGCGGCTGCACGCGCCGTCATGACGCCCGTGACGAGGGGACGGCGCTTGGTGCGCTCCATCACCGCGTCGATGTCTCGGTCGATGACCATGTTGAAGGCGTTGGCCCCGCCGGCGGCGAGTGTGCCGCCGGCGAGCGTAGCGACGATGAGCCACAGCGCCGGGAAGCCGTTGGCGGCCACGATCATGGTCGGCACGGTCGTCACCAGCAGCAGCTCGATGATGCGCGGCTTGGTGAGGGCAACGTAGCCCCTTTACGACGTCGCTCTTCGAGAACGACATGGTCGCGGCGGTCACGCGCCACATTCTACGAGTCCGCTCAGTACCTAGGCTGAGGTAGGTGCCGACCTCGCCACCCCGCCGCGTCAGCGGACCGACGTTTCGCTGGTTCGCCTTCGCGTCGTTTCTCGATGCTCGTCCTCATCATCCTCACCGGCGCCGCCGTGCGCCTGACCGGTTCGGGACTGGGCTGTCCCGACT
The DNA here is from genome assembly GCA_963823815.1 of uncultured Acidimicrobiaceae bacterium. GTDB lineage: Bacteria > Actinomycetota > Acidimicrobiia > Acidimicrobiales > RAAP-2 > RAAP-2. Next base: position 140,513 of record CAWGMU010000002.1, on the reverse strand, counting down.
GGCCCACCTGCTTCCACGGCCGGGTAACCGGATCCGTGGAGCATTCACCCGCTTATTGAGTACGGCAACCGCATGGTCACGATCGCGTTGGTCATCGTCATCGGGGCCACGTTGCTCGCGGCCATCTATCGCCAGCCACGACGCCTCGACCTCGTCGTGCTCTCGGGATTGCTCGTCCTCGGCGTCATCGCGGACGCCGTACTCGGCGCCTTCGTCGTCTACTCCAAGCTCAACCCGTACCTCGTTGGTGTGCACCTTCTGCTCAGCCTCGCGATGGTGGCCCTCGGTGCGCTGCTCTACCATCACGCGAAGTACCGCTACGGACCGGGCGCGCGCGCCGACGTGCGCGACGAGCACTTCCGTCTCGTGGCGCGCTGGCTCTGGCTACCTTTTGGCGTTCTCGTGCTGACCGGCACCGCCACCAGCGGTTCGGGCCCCCACGCCGGCGCAGTCAGGGCCAGCTCGTTGCTCGCCGTCTCCCCTTCGCGCTCTCCTCGGCGGCGTGGGTGCACTCGCTCGCGGCCGTGTTCTTCATCGGACTGATAGTCGGTCTGCTGCTCGCGGTCTGGCACTGCGGCGCGCCGCTCGCGTTGCAACGTGGCGTGCGGCGCCTGGTCTACGTCGCACTGGTGCAAGCGGCCATTGGGGCGACGCAGTACCTGACGCACCTGCCACCCGGCCTGGTCGAGCTCCACGTCTTGGGCGCGGTCGTCCTCACCATTGGACTGACGCAGTTCAACGTGCGCCAGGTGGCGCGCGATCGCGAGCCGGGCACCAAGCGATCCGCGGCGCCGATGTCCGCGTCCGTGCTCAGCTAGGGTCAGCGTCTCCCGGGCCGAACGGCTAGGCAAGCAGAAAAGGACAAAGGTCCCTGGACGCACAATGCCCCGCGGTGACATGATGGCCCGAATAATTGGGGAGGGATAGTGACGTCACTTTATACGTGGGCCGCCCTTCTGCCACTCAACACCCTGGGGCACTACCTGCACTGGGGCTGGATCCAGATCAGCGTCGCCAACTTCATCGTGATCGTGCTGATGGTCGTCACCTTCGTCGCCGCTCTCCTCGTGCGCTTCCCCGGACGTCGCCGGCGACAGGAGAACCGATGAGCGACGTCGAGGTCGAGCGCCAGTGGACAACGCGGCTGCGTCGTAGGGTCGTGAGCCGGCTCCCGCCGGAGAAGTTGTTGCCCGATACCCAGCCGACGTACGTGGCGTCATGGATCTACGTCTTTGGGGTCACGACGCTCGCCGCCCTCGGGGTAGTGATCGCCTCGGGCTGCCTGCTCGCCCTGCGCGGTCCCCAGTGGTGGCACACGTCGAGCGTCGGCCACTTCGTGAACTCCCTCCACCTCTGGAGCGTGGAGATCTTCTTCTTCGCAATGGTGGTGCACCTGTGGGGCAAGTACTTCATGGCGGCGTGGCGTGGCGGGCGAGCTCTCACGTGGATGACCGGCGTCGTGACGTTCCTCACCTCGATCGGCGCGGCCTTCACTGGTTATCTTTGCCAGACCAACTTCGACTCGCAGTGGATCTCCACCCAGGCGAAGGACGGCATCAACGCCACGGGCGCTGGCGCCTACTGGAACGTGCTCAACATGGGCCAGATGCTCATGTGGCACATCGTGCTCTTGCCGCTCGCCGCCGTCGTCCTCACGGCCCTGCACGTCCTGCTCGTTCGCGTGAAGGGCGTCGTGCCCCCCTTTGAAGAGCACGCCACGGTCGACGCGTGAAGCGCTTTCGTCCCGACGTCGACGCGGTGGAGTGGAAGGGCGGCCACACCCCCTACGACATCGTGAAGGAGGGCGCCATCGCTCTCGTCGTGGTCGCGCTGCTCACCGTCGCGCTGGCGGTCGTCTTCGGCTCGCCCGACGTGCCCGAGGTCACGCTCAAGTCCTGGTCCAACGCCGCGCCGGTTGACTTCGCGACGACGGCCCTCAGTGAGCTCGACCAGTCCTCGGGCACCGCAACCTACGGCGCCCCCTATAACGCGGCCGCCGTGGGTCAGGAGCTCGGACCTCTCTCGCTCGCTAAATGGGTCGGCGCGCGGATCCCGATCAACACGGTCAACGATTTCGTCATTAATCCGTTGCGGTCCCTGCCGCCGTCGGCGCCACTCACCGCGGCTCTCGGGCAGTGGTCCAGCGCGTCGGCGACCACGCGTCAGGGCTGGCTCCACCACTACGCCTCGGCCGCGGCCTCGATGAAGTTCGTCGACGGGCAGGTCAACGTCAGCGTCACGAACGCGGGACCCGTGCCCGCGCTCATCAACGACCTCACCCAGATGGCGCGCTCCGGCGCCCTCGATCAGGATCTCGTCACGCACGCTGATTTCTACACGACGGACTTCACGTTGCCGCTGTTGTTCCTCGCCGACGGCAACTACCTCGGTGATCTCGCCCAACGCCAGCACCTCACCGGTGAGCAGTGGGGCATGATGAACGAGACGGGCAACTACCCCGGACAGGCGTGGCTGTGGCTCTACACGTTCTGGTACCAGGTTCCGCCCATGAACTCGAGCGGCAACGGCGACGTCCTCGTCTGGGCCATCATGATGCTGCTCTCGCTCGGACTCTTGCTCGTGCCCTTCATCCCGGGCGTGCGCTCGATTCCGAGATGGTCGCGCGTCTACCGGCTCATCTGGCGCGAGCACTATCGGAGCATGGCTGGTCCCTAGGACGAATGCGATGCTTCGACCGGAGGCGATGATCACCGCCTCGAAGGCGGTCACGCGCACGTCGCGGCGGATCTAGCGCGTGGGCGACACAGCCTCGCCCTCACCCGCGAGAGACTCTCGTCGGGCTCACTGGCCTACTGCATCGCTCTTACATCGGAGAGTCGACACCGCACCGTTCTTTGGCAACCGGGGATTACCCTCACCTTTCGACGACGAGCCGATATCGACTCAGGGTCATCCCCGAGTGAGGTCGCGAACTTGAGGGACGTTTTTGACCCCTTGACGTCTACGGTGCCAGTAGTGAAGAAAGTCCACGTCGAAGTCCCGACGCGACAACGTCACCTTCGACACGTCGCGCTGTTGTTGGCGATCGTTGTCAGTGGCGCAGTGTTGGCCGCGTGCGGAGGAGGAGGGGGCCCTGGCGTCGTTAGCCTCGGCACGACGACGACGACGAACGCGTCCACGCCCGCGACGTCGAGCGCACAGCTCGACAAGTACGGCGCCTGCATGCGCCACCACGGTCTACCTGGCTACCAGAACCCGATCGTGAGCGGGAACTCCGTCACGATGCAGGTGGGCACACCCGGCGCGCTAGCTGACTCTCCCCAATACGTGAAGGCGGAGGCGGCGTGCCGTGACTTGCTGCCGCTGCAATTGCAGTCCCAGCAGAGCCACACAGTCCCCCAGAAGGATCAAGTCGACTATCTCAAGGCCGTTGCGTGCATGCGCGCGCACGGCTTCCCCCAGTTTCCAGATCCCACGTTCACCGGTGGCAACGTGAAGTTCAACCTGCCGTCGAGCATCAATCAGAACTCGACGCTCTTCGTGAAGTACTTGGCCATCTGTCGAAAGAACATTCCCGCCGACTTGCCGTACGGCAGCTAGTGACCGAGCGTGGGTTTTCCTGCTCTCGGTGAACTGCCCGAGTCGACCCCCACAGCCCCCGGGTCGACTGTAAGAATTCGGCACCCGTGCCGACTGTAAGAACTCGGCACCCGTGCCGACTGTAAGAACTCGGCACCCGTGCCGACTGTAAAGACTCACCACCCGTGCCGACGTGAAGTGGAGACGATGGGGATCGAACCCACGACCTCGGGCTTGCAAAGCCCGCGCTCTACCGACTGAGCTACGTCCCCGGGAACCTCATCGTACCAAAGGGACCTCAGCTCGCTCGATGGTGGCGCAGTGTGCGGGCGCGCTGACGGTCGACGCGTTGGAGCTCGCGTTCGACGTCGGCCCAGTGCAGCGGCGTCTCCTCGGTCGGCGTGCCCTGCTCCTCGGCGCGCGAGAAGATCACGAAGGCCACCCACCACATCGGCACGTAGGCACCGAACTTCGCGACGAAACCCGCGAGCTGTTGATCGAAGAGCGGCGTGACGTGTAGCAGCGCGTGCTGGTGGTGCAGCGCGGGATACATGGGGTGACGAGCGAAGATCCACACGAACGAGAGGCTGGTCACGATGAGCGATGAGGCGAAGAGGTAGCCCGCGCGAGCCGCCGGTGAGAGCCGGTGGGTCCCTGGCATCACCGCGAGGCCGGGGATCCAGAGTACGACGCCAAGGACGAGGACCGCGAGGAGGATGAGGTCGCGTCCCGACTCGGAGCGCGCCCCGAAGTCGACGACCGGCGCGATCAGCGTCGCCGTGCCCGCCACCGTGACGACGGCGAGCGCCACGCCCGGCTCGGCCAGCTTGCGCACGAGAAAGTCGACGGGCGCGGGGCGCGTCAACCGACCAAGGACCTCGGTCGGAACGCTGAGCAGCAACATGGGCGCCACGAGCAGCATGATGACGAGCCGTTGGGCCGTCGCCACGCTGAGCGACACCGAGGCCGCGAGGTCGCCGATCGGCCACACCGTCGCCACGAGCAGTGCCAGTAGCGCGTAGCGCGCGAGCCGGCGCTGGTGTCGCGAGGTCACGAGCAGGTGGTGCGCAACGCCGGCCGCAATGATGACGACGATCACCGCGGGATGCCAGTTAAACGGCAGCAACCTGATCACGTCTCGACGGTAACGCTCACCGACGACGTCGTCCAGCGCCGCCCGGTCGACGTCATCGCGCGATCGCCGATGAGCGGTCAGGTAGCCTCGGGCCCCGTGAACGTGACGGAGTTCTTGGACCTCGAGCGGGTCGACGAGATGAGGTGGCGATTTGTCGTCACCGACCGGCTGCTCACGCCGGGCCAGTTCCTCTACGGTGGCTGCGGCCTCGCCGCGGGAATCGTGGCACTCGAAGAGGCGAGCGAACGTCCGACCGTCTACGCGGCCGCGCACTACCTCTCCTTCGCGCCGCCGAACGCGGAGGTGCTCATTGACGTCGACCTCGCCGCGGTGGGACACCGCGTCACCCAGGCGAGGGCGTCAGCGCGCGTCGACGGCCGTGAGGTACTGACCGTGAACGCGGCGCTCGGTCGGGGCGAACTCGAGGCGCCCGAGCCCTGGACCACCATGCCCGACGTGCCGACGCCGGAAGCAAGCCCCCCGCGGGTCTTGATCCGGCGGGTCGGCCCGTCGATCTTTGACTACCTCGAGACCCGCGTCGCCATCGGGCGACCGTTCGACGAACTCGACGGATCGTCCGGCTCCCCCGTGTCGGCGATGTGGGCGCGTCTCCCCGACCACCTCGACCCCTCGGCCGCCACGCTCGCGATCGTCGGCGACCTTGTCTCCGGCGGGACGATGCAACCGCTCGGGCGTCGCGTCATGGGACGAAGTCTCGACAACACGCTGCGCGTCGTCGCGCTCGAACCTACCGAGTGGGTGCTCATCGACATCCACATGCACGCGCTGCGCGGGGGTTTCGCCCAGGGCACCGGATTCCTCTGGAGTCGAAGTGGCACGCTGCTCGCCACGGCCAGCCAATCGATGTCGCCGAGGTTCCTTGAGGAGACACTCCCGTAGGACGCGTTTTTCACTGGTGTAGATTGGAACCCCTGCGGGGCTATAGCTCAGTCGGTTAGAGCGCGTCACTGATAATGACGAGGTCGTAAGTTCGATTCTTACTAGCCCCACCACGTGAACTTCGGACGACGTGTCCGCGACGCATCTCCGTCAATATTGCAGTCCCCGTCGCTCTTTTCTCAGTAACGAGGTGGACCGGCCATCACGTACTCGCGCACGTCGTCGTAGACGAGGTCGAAAGGCCCCGGTCCGGTGAGGAACCAGGTCACGCCTGCACCTTCCCACTGGTCGTAGCGCTCGTCCTCGCGGTGGACCATTTTGTCGTCACGGTGACCCCAGACCACGATGTCGAAATGATCGAGGTCAGCTTCTGCTTCGAGCAACTTCTTCTTGAGCTCGAGAACGTGCTCGGGCTCGGTCATCTGGATCACCATCATGCCTTGGTACTTTGCGGCTCGACGCACGGGAGCTGGGTTGGGCCACCGACCAGCGATCCATATCGGAATGCCGTCGGCGCGATACGAGGGCGGTTGGAACGTCACCCCCTCGGTCTTGAAGAACTCACCGGTGACGTTCACCTCCCCACCAGATACCAGTCCTTGGAAGATGGCGAGCCCCTCATTGAGTGCACGTCCGCGCTCGACGGCGTTGGTCAGTTCGCCAAAGGCGGCGAGGTCGCCGCCGGGGTAGTCGTCGCCGATACCAAAGCCCATGACGAGACGGCCCTTAGAGAGCCGGTCGATCGTGACGGCCTGACGCGCTACCACCTGCGGGCGACGACGGATCAACGGCGTCACCATTGGTCCGAGAGCGATCCTTGAGGTCCGCGCGGCCATGACCGCGAGGCACGCGTACGGATCGAGGATGTCGCGCACCGGCGCTCCGTAGCGAAGGTGGTCCCAGACGAAGAATCCGTCCCAACCCGCCTCCTCGGCCAGCACCGCGAGGTCCGCCATCCGTTCGACGTCGGCGAGTCCGTCGAACGGCGGAAGAAAGAGTCCGTGCTTCACTCGACCGCTCGCCGCTTCGAGGAGCGCTCGCGGTGCGCACATCCCGGCCAGCAGCAGGGACGACGCTGTCCGTCCTCCAGCTCCTCCTTGGTACGGCGGACGCGACGCTCTCTCGTCATCGCCTGCTTCGCGTTCTCTACCCAGCAGATGAATTCGTTGCGGGCTATGGGCGTGATGTCGGTCCACGCTTCGAGTGCGGACGGGTTGGCGATCAACGTGGCGCGAAGGTCTTGTGGAAGCTTGTGCACGACACCGCCGGGTACCCGCTGGCTACTCATGGGCCGACAGTAGCGGTTCGCGTCGACTGTTGGCGACGTCGTAGCTTCAGCGACGAGAACGCGCGTCGTAGAATCTCTCGCTACATGCCGTTCTCCATACGACGCACGTTCCGTTCCAGCAAGGTCCCCACCATCGACGGCCTCTTCTGGTTCATCAAGATCCTGACAACCGCCATGGGTGAAGCGACCTCGGACTTCTTCGTGCACCGCTTCAACCCCGAGCTCGCCGTGCTCGGCGGCGCGGTGGTCTTCGCCTTCGCGCTGTGGCGCCAACTGCAGGCGCCCCGGTACCGGACACTCACCTACTGGTTCGCCGTCGTCATGGTGAGCGTCTTTGGCACGATGTGCGCGGACGTGCTCCACGTCGGCTTCGGCGTCCCCTACGCGGTGTCGGCCAGCCTCTACGCGGTTGTCCTCGCGGTCATCTTCCTCTCGTGGTCGCGCGTCGAGCACACGCTCTCGATCCACTCCATCACGACGACCCGGCGCGAGCTCTTCTACTGGGCCACGGTGACCGCGACCTTCGCCTTCGGCACGGCCGTTGGCGACCTCACCGCCTCGACGTTCGGCCTCGGGTACCTGCGATCCGGTCTCTACTTCGCCATCTTGTTCTGCCTGCCGTCACTCGGCTTCGTCCTGCTTCGCCTGAACGGCGTCGCCATGTTCTGGACCGCCTACGTCTTGACGCGTCCGCTCGGGGCGTCCTTCGCCGACTACCTGGGCATGCCCCACGTCGTCGGCGGACGCGCCTGGGGACCCGGCAACGTGTCGATGCTCTTCAGCGCGTTCATCATCGTCGCCGTGGCCGTCGCCTACGGGCGCGATCAACGTCGCCCGGCTAATCGACCTCGTCACGCCAGATGAGGAAGGTCCCCGAGGCCCGGCTGGCGAGCTTGCCCTCGTCACTCGAGAGGGTCGCCTCGGCGAAGGCGATCTGACGGGTCAGTCGCACCACTTCTCCGCGCAGGGCGTAGCGCTCGGCGTGTCGCGCGGGGCGTAACAGCTCGGTGGTCATCTCGATCGTGCCCTGCGTGCGGTCGCGGCCCGTCAGAGCGGTGTTGATGGCGAAGTTCATCGCCGCGTCGAGCAGCAGCGCGTGGACGCCGGCCTGCACCGTGCCGTGAGGATTGCACGCGAGGTCGGTGGGCGTGAACGTGCCGCTCGACCAGCCGAGGTCCTCGCCGTCGACGCCGTAGGCGACGAACTCGGCGCCGAGCAGTCCAACAATCGCCATGCCACCGTCGCCGAGCCAACGGTCCATGTTCTTCGCGCTCGTCGCGTCGCTCACGCTCGAGACGCTACCCCGGCACACCATTAGGCTTCGCCCGTTGGGCCGAGCGGCCCGGGTAAGGAGCACGATGACCACCGCCGTGATCGTCGACGCGTTGCGCACGCCGGGTGGCAAGCGCAACGGCAAACTCAAGAACTGGCACGCCGTCGACCTCGCGTCGGAGGCGCTCTCGGCCCTCGCCCGTCGCAACGACCTCGATCCGAGCCTCGTGGACGACGTGATCATGGGCTGCGTCTCCCAGGTCGGTGAGCAGACCTTCAACGTCGGACGGATGGCGGTGCTCGCGGCCGGCTGGCCCGAATCGGTGCCGGCGACGACCGTGGATCGCCAGTGCGGTTCGTCCCAGCAGGCCGTGCACTTCGCCGCCCAGGGCGTCATGGCCGGCGCCTACGACGTGGTCGTGGCGGGCGGCGTCGAGTCGATGACCCGCGTCCCGATGGGATCGTCGGTCGGCGAGAACGCCGGCCGCCCGATCGGCCCGCGCGTGCGCGCCCGCTACGCCCCCGTTGGCGGGCTGGTCGGCCAGGGCGTCAGCGCCGAATTGGTTGCCGACCAGTGGGGCCTCTCGCGCGAGGAGCTCGACGAGTTCGCGCTCGAGAGCCACCGCCGCGCCGCGAGGGCGACCGCCGAAGGACGCTTCGAGCACGAGATCGTCGCGATCAACGTCCGTGACGACGAGGGCGAGATGACGGACGACCTGATGACGAGCGACGAGGGAATCCGCGCCGACTCGAGCCTCGAAGCGCTCGCGAAGTTGAAGCCCGCCTTCAAGGAAGGTGGAAAGGTTACGGCCGGCAACTCCTCTCAGATCACCGACGGCGCCTCGGCGGTGCTCGTGATGAGCGAGGAGCGCGCCAACGAGCTGGGCTACCGGCCGCGCGCGAGGTTCCGCGCCTTCGCCCTCGCGGGCGTCGACCCGGTCACGATGCTCACCGGACCGATACCGGCCACGACCTCGGTCCTCGAGCGCGCCGGCCTGACGCTCGACGAGATCGACCTCATCGAGATCAACGAGGCGTTCGCCTCGGTGGTCCTCGCCTGGCAGAAGGAGCTCAAAGCCGACCTCGCGAAGGTGAACGTGAACGGCGGCGCCATCGCGCTGGGTCACCCGCTCGGCGCGTCGGGCGCGAAGCTCCTCGCGACGTTGCTCAACGAGCTCGAGCGCACGAACGGCCGCTACGGACTCCAGACGATGTGCGAGGGCGGCGGGCTCGCCAACGCGATGATCATCGAACGCCTTAGCTAGGCGGACTCGCTACTTGTAGTGGGTGAAGAGGTAGAAGCCGGTGAACATCGTCACCAGCCCGAGCGCGAGGTACCAGGGCGAGGCCGAGCCGGGCAGGACGAGCAGGTAGTTCAAGACGATGATCAGCATGCCGATGATCAGCATCGCGAGGAGCAGCTGGCCGTACCAGCGCGGGCTGTGCTTGGTGCCGGTCGGACGACGGGCGGTGACCTTTCCCCGCACCTCGGGGTGGACGTAGCGACCGACCGACTTCTTCGGGTTCGGACTCTGCTTCGCGGACGGTTTCGCCATAGGCGTCGATGCTATTACGAGTGCCCGCTAGGGCGTCGTCGCGTTGCACAGCGTCGCGCCGACCACCGATCCCCACGGGACCGACGATCCGGGGGGATCGGACTGACTGTCGACCGTCGGCAGCGCGCCCGGCTGGCAGGCGGTGTTCTGGTCGATCGAGTACGAGGCCGAGAGTCCCGTGGGTTCGAGCGCGGCGTTCGCCTGAGACTCGGTGAGTCCGATCAGGGTGGGCACGACCGTGGGGCACGGCCCCGAGGAGAGGAAGAGCTGGACCGACGTTCCTGCCGTCACCAAGGCGCCCGCGACGGGACTTGATGACACGACGAGTCCCTGATTGACGGTGTTGGAGCACACGCGATTGAACGTCGGCTTCACCGACATGCCCTGCGCGGTGAGGGCTGACGTCGCCGAGATCGTGTTGTCGCCGTCCACGTCGGTGAGCTGGTACTTCGCGCCTGCGGCGAGCACCGTCAAGGTCACGGTGTCCCCGGTCTGGTCCTTCGTACCGGGCTGCGGGCTCTGCTCCAGCACCGTGCCGGGCACGACGTTCTGACCCGAGGGCACCGTGTCGGTGTAGATCGGCCTGGAGCCGAGCTTCTGCTGCTGCAGCTCACCGACCGCGTTGGCGAGCGACATGCCCACGTAGTCCATCACCGTCACCGGCGAGGTCGTGACGCCCTTGCTCAGATCGAGGGTGATCGTCTGGCCCTTCACGACGTGCGCGCCGACCCTCGGATCCGTCGAGACGACCGAATCCTTCGGGTCCTTCGACTGCACGTAGCTCGTGACCACGGTGAACTGGTCGGCCTTCAACACGCTCTCGGCCTTTGCGACCGACTTGCCGATCAGGTCCGGCATCTTGTTGACCGTCGGCGCGTCGTGGTAGTGCGCGTAGCCGTACACGGCCCCACCGGCGACCAACAAGATGACCAGCACGACGATGGTCGGCGCCACGTAGTTGCGCCGACGTCGACGCACGTCGAGTCGCGGCCCCGCCATGACCGGCACCGAACGCGTTCGCTCACCCGGCACCGCGGCGACGGCGCGCGTCGCGTCAGCGCCGAAGAAGGCGGTGTCGCGCTGGGACGCCTGCACCGGCTGCCCCTCGCTGAAGCGCACCAGGTCGGCGCGCAGTTCGTCGGCCGACTGATAGCGTTGATCAGGTGATTTACTCAACGATTCCATGACGATGGATTCGAGATCCTTGGGCACCGTGTCTGAGAAGTCCGACATCTTCGGCACCGCCGTGTGCACGTGCTGACTCGAGACGTTGACCGGCGAGTCGCCGATGAACGGCGGTCGGCCGACCAGCATCTCGTAGAGCACGACGCCGAGGGCGTAGACGTCGCTTCGCCCGTCAACGGCCGCGCCTTCTGCCTGCTCGGGTGAGAAGTACGTCGCCGTGCCCATCACCGATCCGGCTTCCGCGAGGTGATCCTCGCTCGAGACCGCTTGGGCGATGCCGAAGTCGGTCACCTTCACTTGACCGTCGCGCGTGAGCAAGATGTTGCCGGGCTTCACGTCGCGGTGCACGACGCCACTGCGGTGCGCGTAGCCGAGCGCGGCGGCGACCTGCGCGACGATCTGGGCCGATCGCGCGGGCGAGAGCGTGGCGCCGCCGCGCAACAGCTCCGCGAGGGACGTCCCCTCGACGAGTTCCATGACGATGAAGTACGCGCCGTCGTCCTCGCCCCAGTCGAAGACCGGCACGATGTTGGGGTGCGAAAGGTTGGCCGCCGCCTGGGCCTCGCGGCGGAAGCGCTCGACGAACAGCGGGTCCGCGCTCAGTTCCGGATAGAGGATCTTTAGGGCCACCGCCCGGTTGAGCAGGGTGTCCTGGGCCCGGTAGACCATCGCCATGCCCCCGCGGGCGATCAGGTGGGTGACCTCGTAGCGGTGCGAGTACAACCGGGGGTCGTTAACGGGCTCCATACGCGGCCAATCCTACGCTCTGGTCTTCACGGACTTTATCCCGTCACTACGGACACGTCGCCGCCGCCGCCGAGGCAGACGTGCCCGCTTGCACGGCGAGCGCCGCGACGAGCACGCGACAGATGACCGGCCCCGCGACCAACGCGCCGGTCGCCGACACCGACTGGAACGGCAGCACCACGGCGACCGCGATGGTCGGGTCCTTCGCGGGCGCGAAGGCGATCAACCAGTCGTCCGTGTCCTGTGAGCCGTTGCCCGTTTGAGCGGTGCCGGTCTTCGCCGCGACGTCGAGGCCCGAGGGAAAGACCCCGTAGGCCGTGCCGGACGCGGCGACGGCTTCCATTAGAGGAACCAGCTGGCCGGCCTGGGCGCTCGTGAGCGGCGTCTTCCACACGCTCGGCTTAAAGCGCGTGATGACGTTGCCGTTTGGACCCTCCACGTAGTTGAGGAAGTGCGGGGTCATCTCGACCCCGCCGTTGCCGATGGCGCCCGCCTCCAAGGCGTTCTGCAACGCCGAGGTGCGAACGTTCTCCTGTCCGATGGCCGAGTAGGCGAGGATCGGCAGATTGCTCGCGAAGTACGACGCCGGGGGAAAGTTGCTCGCCACCGCGCCGGGCAGGTCGACCGGCGGGATCTCGTTGTAGCCGTAGCTGTCGGCCGCCTGGGACATCGCGGTGGCGCCGACGTCGAGACCGACGAGGGCGAAGCCGGTGTCGCACGACGGCGGCAACATCTCGGCGATCGTCCCGCCGCAGGTCCCGTCGCCGAAGTTCGACAAGGTCTTGTTGGTGTCGGGCAGCGGCGTCGTCGACAGCGTCGGATAGACCTTCTGCAGCAGCGACGGCTTGGAGACGAGCACCGCCGAGGTCGTCACCACCTTGAAGGTCGACCCGGGCGGAAACGTCTGCTGGGTCGCGACCTCGCCGAGCGGCGGGAACCCTTCGGCGTTGTTCGTCGTGTCCTTCTTCCAGGCCGCGGCCGCGACCGCGTACGTGGACGAGGTCAGTGGTATCGGGTTGTAGGTCGGATTCGAGAACATCCCCAGGATGTCGCCGTTCTTCGGGTCGAGGGCGACCGCCGCCCCGTCGCGACCGGCGAGGGCCGCGTCCATCACGCGCTCGAGCGAAGGCTGAAGGGTCAAGACCACGTTGTCGGCGGCGTGCTGGGGCGCGAGCACCTGCTCGAGGCTCTGGGGTGGCTGGCTGTGCGACGTCAGATCCGTGTTGTACTGCGCCTCGAGCGCCCAGGGCGGATAGAAGGGCGAGACGAATCCAACGAGCCCGGCGGTGAGCGCCCCGTAGGGATAGACCCGCCGATAGAGGCCCTTGCCGCCCACCGGCACGGACTCCGCCAACACCGACCCGTCGGCCGCGATGATCTTGCCGCGCGGGGAGGTGCTCGAGACGACGAGGTTGCGCGGGTTGATCGACGACGCGTCGAGCGCGTTCGCGCGGAAGAGCTGGATGTTGGCCGACTGGACGGCGATCACGACGAGCAGCACCAGGATCGCCGAGGCGAGGATGCTGAGGCGCCGGGACATCGCCTAGGCCCTCTTCGTCGTGGTCGTCACCGGCGGTGCGCTCGTCGTCGTGGTCGACGTCGGGGTGCTCTTCTTCACCGGGTTCTTGAGGCGCCACTCGCCGTACATGTACGCGGCGAAGTCGATCGCCTTCGTTACCGTCGGCTCGCTGATCGTTGCCTTCAGCGCCCGCTGGTCACTCGGGAGCAAGTCCGAAGTCAGATAACTCGTACCGACCACCTTCACCGGTTGGTACCACAGGACGCCCGAGGGCTGCCCCTGGTACACGGCAATGATAGGTCCGTCATCGGCAAGGTAGTAGGTCGAATACGCGTACCAGTGCACGATCGCGACGGCGCCGCCGAGGACGCCGACCAGTACCACGAGCACCGCGAACACCCGCCACGTTAGGAATCGCCGGGGTCGCGCGCCGCGGCGCGCCGCGCCCTCCTCGCCGTTGCCGCCGTCGCCGCCGCCACCGCGACGTTCCACCGAGGGCGGCGCGGTGCTCATGGTGCGCCGGACGGGGGTGGTGGGCGCGTTCACTTCGTCGAACTCGAGCAGGATGACCGAGATGTTGTCGCGGCCACCCGCCGCTCGAGCCGCGCTCACCAGGCTTTCGACAGCGAACTCCAGGCCGTTGGGTGCGCTCGCCATCCGCGCCATCGTGTCGATGTCGACCTCATTGGAGAGCCCGTCACTGCAGAGCAACAGCCGATCGCCGCGCGACCGCGTTGACCGACATGACGTCGACCATGATCGAGTCCTCAATCCCGATGCCGCGCGTGAGCTGGTGTCGGCGCGGGTGCACGGCCGCCTCCTCGGGGGTGAGCCGTCCCATCCGTACCCACTCCTCGGCGACGCTGTGGTCCTCGGTCAGCTGGCGGATCGCGCCGTCACGCAACTGGTAGACGCGCGAGTCCCCCACGTGCACCAAGGTCGGGGTCACGACCCCCTCGTGGTCGTAGGTGAGACCGACCGCGATCACCGTCGTGCCCATGCCGTGATGCTCGGGGTTCTCGCGCGCGTCGTTGGCGACGGCCGTGTTCGCCCCCTGGATGGCCTCAACCAGTCCGTCGACACTGGGTCGGCGCTGGAAACCCTCCCGCACGAGGTCGATCGAGATGGCGGCGGCGACCTCGCCGGCCGCGTGCCCGCCCATGCCGTCGGCGATGATCGCCAGATCGTCGTCCACGTAGATGACGTCCTGATTCACCTGACGCACCAGTCCGATGTCGGTCGCCGCGGCGTAACGCCAACGCGTCAACGAACGACCTCGAAAAGCACGCCGCCGACCTGGACAACGTCGCCGCGCGACAGGTGCACGCGGCCCTTCACCATCTCCTGGTTGACGTAGGTGCCGTTCGTCGAACCAAGGTCCTCGATGGAGAGATCGCCCTCGTCGCTCGCGAGGCGCGCGTGACGCGACGAGAGATAGGTGTCCTGGAGAATGAGGTCGCAGTCACGGGCACGTCCGATGGTGACACCCCCGTCGACCTCGATGCGCTCGCCACTGCGGTCAAAGGGTTCGATGAACTCGAGCGCCAGGGTCCGCCGACGTCGTTGGCGCACCGGCTTCTCGTAGTTGATCGGACGCGCCTGCACCGCGGCGACGCGCAACACGCGCGCAAAGAACAGGATCGCCACCACCATGACGAGGACCTGGAGGGGGCGGATGACGGCCCCGTAGTTCGTCGTCGTGCCCCAAAGGCTCAAGCGAGCTCGATCCGAAAGTGGAACCCGCCGATCGTGACGTCGTCGCGGGGCGAGAGCGACACGGCCGAGACCCGGTGGCCGTTCACGTAGGTTCCGTTGGTCGACTGGAGGTCGCGGATCGCCACCCCCTCGCTGGTCCGCCAGACCTCGGCGTGCTGACGCGAGATATTGGGGTCGCTCACCACGACGTCGACGTCGGGGCTTCGCCCGATGGTGAGGGGAACGTCCGCGACGTCGAAGCTCCGGCCGTCGCTGACGACGAGCCGGGGCCGGCTCTCGCCGCCGACGAAGTCGGTCTTCACCTCGAGCGCGCCGACCTTGAGGTCGTCGTCGACAAATATCTCAACCTTCACCGGGCCGACGAAGGAGTAGCCCTCGACGAGCGCGTGCTGGCGCACGGTCTCCTCGAGCTCGTTGACGAGCGCCTTTTGAAATCCTTCGAAGCGCTTCGCGTCGGCCGGTCCGAGCCACACGCGGATCACGTTCGCCGAGATCGGGCCCTGGTTCGCGAGGCGACGCGTGAGGTCGACCTCGCGCACGATGCGCGTGCCGATCTCTATCGGTTGCAGCGAATTGCGAAAGGGGCGCGAGAAGGTGCGTTCGAAGATGCGCTCGAGGCGATTTTCGACATTTTTGAGAGCCATGACACTTCCAACTGTACCGGCCACTACCCCGGAAACGTAGGTGCGAGAAGGCGTCCAACTACCGTCGAGTAATGTTGCGGGGTCTCAGGGCGAGTGGCGAAATTGGCAGACGCGCAGGCTTCAGGTGCCTGTATTCGAAAGGATGTGGGGGTTCAAGTCCCCCCTCGCCCACGAACTGAGGTCCCTTCGGACCGCAGTAGTTCCGACGACTTGCAATCCTCAATTGCACCGGCATTCGCATCATCGATAGTCGCTGCGCTGTCGCCTGGCGTGGTGACAGCGAGATTCGACCACCTACCTTGAATAATGCGGATCGTCACGTGGGTCGACTTCGTCGTTGCGCGGTTCATGCCATCATCGTCTCGAATTAGTTTGGGCCGTGTGAATGCACATTCGTCCGACAATTTCACTCCTCTAAGTCGTTCGGAACGAAGCCGGTGTCGTCACGTTTCTCGACGGTTCAGCATTTGCCGTCGCAGTTTTCGCGCGACAGCTTCACGACAACGAAATCGACGAAGCGCAAGTCGACGCCGCCATCGGCCAGGTAGCCCGTTCGATGGTGGAAGAACTCCACAACGACTGACATTGGCACTCTCTTCCCACCGCCCGCGTCGCGCCGCAGAAGTTGTGTTGGTCGAGGAGGGGGTCTGAAGGGACCTCAGAAAGTCACCTCTCCTGCTAACCAACTGGAGTCGCTGTTTAACGCAACGCGGATGAAATATCGAGCGCCCTGGTTTACATTTATACTCAATTCCGGGATCTACGAAGCGTTGAGTAATATAGTAAAGCAAAGTAGCGTTTGAGTAAATTAGTAAACTAGAGTTAAGCATTGACCCAAGATTTGAGTAAACCAAGGAGAATGCGGTGGCGCGTAAGGAGACGGTATCCAAGGTCATCGAACGACTGCTTTCCGCCCGCACTTTCATAACTTCACCCGAGGTCGCGGTTGCAGCGGGTGTCTCGCGTCAGGCCGCGTATAAGTGGTTGACCCAGATGACGTCGGACGGAATCTTGGTCCATGAGGGCAACAGGCGATCCAGTCGCTACCGGCTCAACGCTCAGCGATCGACGACATATCCCCTCGCCGACCTCACGGAGAACGAAGTCTGGGGCAACGAGCGCGTCGCCCTACACCAATTTGACCCGGACATCGAAGAGATGCCGGTACTTAGGCAAATCCTGAACTTCGCGTTCACCGAGATGGTGAACAACGCGATCGACCACTCCAGGGGGACCGAAGTACGGGTCCGTTGGTTCCTAAATCAAAGCGTGCTCGCCTTCGAGATCGAAGATGATGGGATCGGAGCGTTCGAGTCCATTCGCGAGTCACGCGAGCTGAAGGACGACTTTGAGGCTGTCGGCGAGCTCTCCAAGGGTAAGCAGACGACTGATCCGGTCCGGCACAGCGGTCTGGGGATCTTCCTGACCTCCCGACTGGTGGATCGCTTCGTTCTCGCGGCAAACCGACTCACCTGGACGGTCGACAACGACGTCGGCGACTCAGCAGTGGGATGGCTCGACCGTCCCCGGCGTGGCACTGCCGTGCGATGCGAGATTCGCTACAACACCACCAAAACGCTGCCGGAGGTGATGGGCTCTCAACAGGATCCTGTGACTCAGCGCCTGAACAAGACAACCATTCGCATCGAACTCTTCCGCCGCGGAGACTTCGTTTCGAGGACAGAGGCCAAACTAATCGGAGCACGTCTCGAGGGCTTTGAGGTCATTGAACTCGACTTCAGTGGCATCACCCAGATTGGGCAGGGATTCGCCGATGAGCTGTTTCGAGTCTGGGCTAAGGAGCACCCTTCGTCACACCTTGTGCCGGTGAACGCCAACCCAGCTGTCCGAGCGGCAATCGCAGCTGTTGAACGCTAGACGACTCGAGGTCGGCCATAGGTTCACCGAAGGCAGTTCCCTCCCTCGCCCACCAAGAAACCGCCTCCCCACTACTTGCGTTGACTCGCACGACCGAGCGCTACCAGTTTGAAGGTAAGACACGAAACATCTCCTGGGCGATGGCTTCGTAGCCGGCATCGTTCGGATGGTCGTCGGGACCAAAGGGGTACGCGCGGCACATGTAGGTGTCGGCGCAGATGACGGCGACGTTCTTGGGCACCACGACGCCGTTCGCCATGGCCGTCGGCGTCGTTGACGCGCTCGAGAAGGTCGTCGCGCCGCTCGCCACCGCGACGCCATGCCTTGGCGTACACCGAGGTCAGCACCTGGTCCAACTCGGTGATCTCCGACAGGGTCTCCGTGGCGTCGGCGTGCTCACTCGTCCCCTCGAGGTAACGGCCAAGAAACGGATCCCCGTACTCCACGCCCACAAAGTGAACTTGAGGTCCCGCCGCACTCTTCAGCTCACTCACAACCTTTGGTAGGTCCTCCTGGACGAGCTGTCGCGCCGCGCTGGCGCACTCGTCTTCCACGACCGCCGTCTCGATGCACGGCTGCACGTCGTTGAACCCGATGTCGATGCTCACGACCCCGGGGTCGTCGAAATGGGCCTTCAGAATCCGTTGGGCGATCGACATCTGTGTCACGGGCAACTTATAGCAGTGGTCCTTCTCACCCAGGAGTGTCGCAACCGTCTCACCGGGACAGCCGATCCTGAAAAGGCTGAGCGACACGCTTTGGTCCTCGAGTTTCACCAGGTCGTCGGCGTAGCCCCTGTTGGTTGGTGCGTCGAAGAGTTGGCCGTCCTTGGTGAGTCGTCCCGTTGGCTGGTATCCAAGGGAACTCGAGCCACCAACGTCTAAGTAAAACCCCGTCGGCAGCGTTGACGCGACGGCGTTCGTCGGCGAGTAGATGAGCGGCCATCCCAGCAGTACCAACAGCGCAGCGAGACCCCATTGCACGAGGCGAGATCTGCTTCGCCGGACCATCGTCGCTCCCAATCTCTTGCGAAGAGGTACTGCCAATCCTCCGAAACTATCTCGCGACCAGTGAGATGTCCGCCTCTTCCGCGACGAAGGCGGTTCATGGCTGCAACGAAACTCCAGAAGATGGATTCGTGGTTCTCCTCTCCCCAGGGACGCACCCGTGAATCGCACGTCACTACGACGGCTTCTCAAGATGATGACGTGGAGCCGCGCATCAGCATCATCTGTCTTGGCGTGAGGGATCTAGAAGGTTCTTTGCGCTTCTACCGAGACGGGCTCGGCTTGCCGACGACGGGCCGGGTGAGCGATGGCGTCATCTTCTTCCAGACGAACGGAGTCTCTCTCGAGCTCTTTCCGTACGATGCGCTGGCGAGCGACGTCTCGAGTGAGTTTGACGTCGAGCGATCAAAGTTTCCTGGCATCACTCTCGCCCACAATGTTCGCACCAGGGACGAAGTCGACGAGGTCCTGCGAGAGGCTGAAAGGGCTGGCGGGAGAGTTGAGAAGCTCGCCCAGGACACTGACTGGGGCGGTTACAGCGGGTACTTCTCTGACCCCGATGGCTACCTCTGGGAGGTGGCCTTCGGCGCCTTTGACCTACGGGACGACGGCTCACTCATTATCACTTGACGAGCGACTTCGCCGACGCGCCGAGTTCATCCATCAGCCGGGGCGAGTTGGGGACACGACCGACACCCTTGTCTCCGGACCGGGATCTCGTCACCAACTCGTAACGTCAAGAGCCCGATTTTTCTCCCTGTGCGGCGAGTCGTCACACTCCCGACGTAATAAGTTGGGAGTGCCGCGTCGCCCGTCGCCAGCCGTACTTACCAGTCGTCCGCGCCAACTCTTTGGCGCGACCCAACTACGAACTCACCTTGCCGTTTGAAGAAAGCCGACCGATGAAGGATCTCAACATGCCGCCGTCGTCCCGCGGCGCGAACGAGCACGTCCTTGAGGCGCGAGATCTCGTCAAGCGATTCGGCGACTTCGAAGCGGTGAGGGGCGTCAGCTTCACCATCGAACGGGGCGAGAGCTTCGGCTTCTTGGGTCCCAACGGCGCGGGCAAGACCAGCACCATGCGGATGATCTCGGCCGTCTCACAGCCGAGCTCCGGCTCGATCACCATCCTCGGGCTCGACCCGCGCGTCGACGGGCCCGAGATCCGTCGACGCCTGGGTGTCGTGCCGCAGGAGGATACGCTCGAGCTCGAACTCACCGTCCGACTGAACCTCGAGATGTACGGTCGCTACTTCGACTTACCGCGGGCGACGGTACGCGAGCGCGCGACCGAGCTTCTGGAGTTCACGCAGCTCTCCGAGCGTGCCAACGACAAGGTCGACGACCTCTCCGGCGGGATGAAGCGTCGCCTCACGATTGCCCGAGCCCTCATGAACCAGCCCGAGATTTTGATACTCGACGAGCCGACGACCGGGCTCGACCCGCAGGCTCGACACCTCCTCTGGGAGCGTCTCTACCGGCTGAAGCGCGAGGGCGTCACCCTGATCATCACCACCCACTACATGGACGAGGCCGAACAGCTCTGTGACCGACTCGTCGTGATGGATCACGGCACCATCGTCGCCGAAGGACCACCGCGCGATCTCATCGCGCGCCACTCAACGCGCGAGGTGGTCGAACTGCGCTTCGACACGGACTCCCACGAGGTGCTCCACTCGCAGCTCGCGCCCTTCGCCGAGCGCGTCGAGGCCCTGCCGGATCGGATCCTGCTCTACGTCGACGAGGGTGACGACACGCTGCGCGAACTCCACGCCGTTGGCGTCGTGCCCACGAGTGCGCTCGTGCGTCGCAGTTCGCTCGAGGACGTGTTCCTCCGTCTCACCGGCCGGACGTTGGTGGACTGAGTGGCGAGCACCCCGACGCCGACGCTCGAGTGGCCGCGGTGGCGGCGCGCCTGGTGGTACCACGCGAAGTACTACGCCCAGACGTGGCGCGGGTCCGTCGCGAGCACGGTGCTGTTCCCCTTCTTCTACCTCGCCGCACTCGGCATCGGCGTCGGCCACCTCGTCGCGAGACACACACGGTCTCGTCGACGGTCAGACCTACCTGCACTTCATCGCCCCGAGCCTGCTCGCCACGACGACGATGCAGCTGGGCGAGGGCGAGTCGCTCTGGCCGGTCCTCGCGGCCGTGAAGTGGATCCGCTCCTACCACGCCGCGGCGACGACGCCCCTGGAGCCCGACGACATCCTGTTCGGCAAGCTCGCCTGGGTCGTCACGCGGGCCCTCGCCACCGGCGTCCTCTACACCGTCGTCATCGGCGTCTTCGGTGCGTTGCAGTCGTGGTGGGGTCTGACGCTGCCCTTCATCGGCGCGCTCATCGCGCTCGCCTTCTCGGCGCCGCTCGTCGCCTACGCGGCGCGCAGCCAGTCCGACGGCTCGTTCATCACGATCTACCGCTTCGCCTTCGTGCCGATGTTCCTCTTCTCGGCGACGTTCTATCCGGTCTCGGCGTACCCGGGGTACCTGCGACCGGTGCTCCAGTTCATTCCCCTCTTCCACGGCGTGGCGCTCGCGCGCGACGCCGCGTTCGGGCAGGGCACCTTCCTCGCCATCTGCGGCCACGTCGCGTTCCTCGTCGCCCTCGCGACGCTCGGCGTCGCCTGGGGACGGCGCACCATGCGTCGCCGGCTGGTGGACTGATGCTGACGCGCACGCTCCCGCGGTTCGGCTCTCGCCGGTCGCTGCACGTCCTCGAACGCAACTTCATGGTGTACCGCTCCCAGTGGCTCATGCTGGTCTCGGGGTTCTTCGAGCCGCTGTTCTACCTGCTCAGCATCGGGATCGGCCTCAACAAACTGGTCGGGCCCCCTGCCCGTCGACGGCCAGGTGGTGAGCTACGCCACCTTCGTGGCGCCCGGCATGCTCGCGACCTCGGCGATGAACGGCGCGGTGATCGACTCGATCTTCAACACGTTCTTCCGGCTCAAGATCTCCCACGCCTACGACGCGGTGCTCGCGACGCCGCTCGACGTCGCCGACGTCGCCCTGGGGGAAGTGTGGTGGGCGCTCGCGCGCGCCACGGTCTACGCGGCGTCCTTCATCATGTGCATGGCGCTCCTCGGTGACGCGGGGAGCGCCTGGGTCATCTTGTGCTGGCCCGGTGCGATCCTCACGAGCTTCGCCTTCTCGCAGCCTCGGACTCGCCGCCTGCACCTACGTCCGCTCGTGGCAGGACTTCGACCTGGTAGCACTGATCCAACTGCCGCTCTTCCTCTTCTCGGCGACCTTCTTTCCGATCACGCTCTACCCCCGCTGGATCGGCGCGATCGTGTCGTTCTCGCCCCTCTACCAGTCGGCGGCGCTCCTGCGCGGTCTCGCCCTCGGTCAGTTCCAGTGGATCATGTTCGTTCGTGCCGGCTACCTCGTGGCGCTCGCCCTCGTGGGGCTCACCCTCGCCGCGCGACGCTTTCGGCGAATCCTCGTTCCCTAGTGAGGAGCGCGGACCACGCTCCGGCCCGTTGACGGGCGCCGCGTCGTAAGATGCCGAACCAAGGAGGCATCATGCAGTGTCGGAACTGTCAAGGCGAGACGCCAGACGACAAGCCGTTCTGTGCGAACTGCGGGGCCGCTCTCGCGCCCCGGTGCCCTTCGTGCGGCTCCGAGCTCATCGCGGATAAGCCCTTCTGTGCGAGCTGTGGGACGGCGGTCTCGGCACCGGTCGGCGCCACGACGAACGCGCCGATCGCTAACCAGGGAGTGCCCGGCTCGACGTCCCAAGCGGAACGACGCCTCTGCTCGATTCTGTTCGTCGACCTCGTCGGATTCACGCCGCTCGCCGAGACGCGCGACCCCGAGAGCGTGCGCGAACTACTCACCCAGTACTTCGATCGCGCCCAGAAGATCATCGACCGCTACGGCGGCACCGTGGAGAAGTTCATCGGCGACGCCGTCATGGCCGTGTGGGGAGCGCCGGTCGCCAACGAGGATGACGCCGAGCGCGCGGTTCGCGCGGCGCTCGATCTCGTCGCCTCGGTGGGCGAACTTGGTGACGAGACCGGACTCGCTGGATTGCGAGCACGCGGCGGTGTCGTCACCGGCGAAGTCGCGATCACGATCGGCCGCGTCGCCGAGGGCATGGTCCTCGGCGACACCGTGAACGCGGCGTCGCGGATCCAGAGCGTGGCGGAGCCGGGCACCGTCCTCGTCGACGAGTCGACGTGGCGTGCGGCCTCGAGCGCCATCGCCTTCGAGGAGGTCGGCGCGCTGGAGCTGAAGGGCAAGTCGCTCGCCATGAACGCCTGGCGCGCGCTGCGCGTCGTCGGACAGCGCCGGGGCCTCGGGCGAACCCAGCGCTTGGAGCCGCCCTTCGTCGGTCGAGAGGAAGAGGTCCGCCAGATCAAGGACTTGCTGCACGCGACCGGCCGCGAGCAGCGGGCCCGACTGGTCTCGGTGACCGGTATCCCGGGCATCGGAAAGAGCAGACTCACCTGGGAGTTCGTGAAGTACGTCGACGGACTGGCCGACACCGTCTACTGGCACCAGGGTCGATCGCGCTCCTACGGCGAGGGGGTGGCCTTTGGCGCCCTGGGCGAGATGGTCCGGATGCGCGCGGGCATCCTCGACCTCGAAGAGCCGGCCCCCTCAATGGTGAAGCTGCGCGCCTGCCTCGATCAGTTTGTCCCCGACGCCGAGGAGCGGCGCTGGATCGAGCCGCACCTCGCCCACCTGCTCGGTCTGGCGGAGGCACCCTCGGGCGGACGCGAGGAGGTGTTCTCGGCGTGGCGCACCTTCTTCGAGCGCATCGCCGAGCTCGGGGTCACCGTCCTCGTCTTCGAGGACCTGCAGTGGGCCGACGCCGGACTCATCGACTTCGTCGAATCGATCCTCGAGTGGTCGAAGAGCTTTCCGATCCTCATCGCCACCCTCTCGAGACCCGAGTTGATGGACCGCCGACCCAGCTGGGGGGCCGGTCTTCGCAACTTCACCTCGCTGCATCTCGAAGCGCTCAGCGACGCCGCCATGCGCGCCCTGCTCGGCGGCTTCGTCACCGGACTGCCCGTCGAGGTCACCGACCGCGTGCTTGAGCGCGCCGACGGGGTCCCCCTCTACGCCGTCGAGACGATCCGCATGCTCGTCGATCGCGGGGTCATCGTCGAAGCTGACGGCGGCTACCGAGTGGCTGGCGAGCTCCAGACGCTCGAGATTCCCGAGACGCTCCACGCGCTCATCGCCTCACGCCTTGACGCGCTGCCCGTTCACCAGCGCGCCCTCCTGCAAGACGCCGGGATCGTCGGTTCAACGTTCTCCCTGGACAGCCTGCTCGTGGTGAACGGCACGGCACCCGACGAGCTCGAGACCGAACTACGCGACCTCGTGCGCAAGGAGTTCCTCTTCGCGGACAACGACCCCCGCTCGCCCGAACGCGGACAGTACGGCTTCGTCCAGGGCGTCGTCCGCGAAGTCGCCGTCGGCACGCTGGCCCGCCGCGACCGGCGCGCGAAGCACCTGGCGATCGCGCGCTACGCCGAGGGGCGCGAGGACGAGGAGCTCGCCGGCGTCATCGCCGCGCACTACCTCGAGGCCCACCGCGCCACGCCTGACGAGGACGACGTCGACGGCGTCGCCCCCCGGGCACTCGAGTGGCTCGAACGCGCCGGTCAGCGCGCGCTCTCGCTCGGTTCGCCCGAACAGGCCGCGCTGGCGTTCGAGCAGGCCCTCGAGCTCGCGACTGACGACCGGCGACGGGCGTCACTCCTCGAACTGGCGAGCGACGCTTCGGTGCGACGCCAGCTCTACGACCTGGGGTTCACCCAGCGCGAGGAGGCCGTCGCGATCTACCACGCCCTGGGTGATCTCGACGCGTGGGGCTCGGCGATCTCGCAGCTGCCCGACGCCGCGCGCTTTCTCGACCGGGGCTCCGAGACCATTGAGCGATGCAAGGCGGCCTTCGAGGTCCTGCGCGAGGGCGACGCCCGCGTGCGCGCGAAACTCGCCGGCGCCATCGCCGGGGTCATGTCGTTCAGCAGTGACGTGACGGGCGCCCTCGCGTGGTCGGAGACGGCCCTCGCGCTGGCCGAGGAGCTCGACGACACGAAACTGCTCGCGGGCGCCCTCGGCTCGCGCTCGCTCGCCCTCTTTACGCTCGGTCGCCACCGCGAGGCGGCGATGCTGGCTCGCGGCATGGCCGTCATCGCCGACGGGGCCGGTGCGCTTTTTGAACAGGCCCGCGCGCGCACGGCGCTCAGCCTCTACATGTTGCCCGACGACCCGCGCGCCATGGTGGAGATCGCTCAGGAGGGCGCCGAGATCGCGCGGCGGGCGGGAGAGCGCGGCATCGAACTCACCAACCTCTTGAACATCGCCGAGACGACCCTCTACCTCGGTCTTTGGGACGCGACACGCGAGGCGATCGCGGAACTTCGCCAACGCGAACTCGGCCCATGGCACCTCGAGTGGCTCAGTTGGCTCGAGGCGATCCTCGCCGCGATGAGCGGCGACCCTGAGACGTCGGCGCGCCTGCTCGCGGTCGACGCGTCTGTCCGCAGCCAGCTCGGCTCCCAGACAACGCGCCTCACGTCGCTCGCCTTCACGGCGCTCGCCAACGGCGACGTCGTTGCCGCCTACGAGCGCGCTCGAGAAGCCGTCGAGCTCGACCCCATGGGCATCAACAGCTCGGCGGCGATGGGCATCGCTGGACGCGCGGCGCTGTGGCTCGGTGACCTCGACGGCCTGCGGGACATCCTCGCCGCCACGCAGCGGGTTCGCGGACGCGCCGTGAGCGCCCTTCGACGCACGACCGAGGCCGGCGTCGCGGCGCTCGAGGGGCGGCCCGACGAGGCCGCCGAACTCTACCGCGACGCCTTCGAGCGGTGGCGCTCGCTGCAGAGCACGCTCGACCTCGCCCTCTCCGAACTCGATCTCGTCCTCACCCTCGGCGCCGACGACACCGACGCCACCGTCGCCAAAGAGGCGCGCGACATCTTCGTCCAACTCGGAGCCTCCACCATGCTCGAGCGGCTCGACGCGGCGACGACCGCCGACAGATAGACCGAACGCGTCAACCGGTCTTCGCGCGTTCGCTAGTCGAAGACCGAGTGGTCGAGCCAGTAGTCGACGAGGGACCGGTCGCCGCTCACCGAGACTGCGCCGTGGTCGATCGCCACGCGGCGATAGACGACAAGGGCCAGCGCGCCGGCGGGACCCGCGAGCTCCGCTTCAGCGCTTCGTTCCTCGACGAGTCGAAAACCGTCATCGCGAGGTTGCACGCTCCAGCTTTTGGGCACGTCAGTTGCGGTGACGGTCACAACTGCTCCGCTCGCCAACTCGTCGGCGTCATCGCTCGGCGAGTCGTCGCCAGAGGCCAAGTTCACGAGAAACTCATCGATCGCGTCTACCGCGACGATCGGCTCGACGTAGGGTGTCGCGCCGCGGGCCAGGTCAAGATCGACGCGGTGCATAAAGGTCTCGTGCAACTGTCGTCGCGACCAGAACGCGACGTGCTGGTCCGGGCCCCAGGCCCACATCGGTGTCGCGGGATCGGCCGTGCGCAACGCGTCGACGAGTGACGCGCCACCTCGTCGCAGCCACGCCGCGTCAACGGGTCCGGCGTCGAGGTCCATGTCCGCGCGCCGAATGCGAACGGTCGCTCTTGCGCGCACCAGTCGGTCAGCCCACTGGTGGATCAGCCCCAAGTGCAAGGCGAGGTCCTCGATCGTCCACTCGGGACACGTGGGCACTCTCGTGGCGACGTCAGCGTCGTCGAGCGCCGCGGCAAAGCGTTCGATCTCGAGCTCGAGTTCGTCGATGGCTTCGTCGTGCGTCACGCGTCGATACTAGAAGTCGCGCCGTGACACGCCGCTGCCAGCGCGACAACGCGTCTCGCGCGCGGGGGCGAACCGGCGCCCTCGATGGCGCCAACTAAGGTCGTGTGGGTGTCCGCCCCCGAAACGCTCGCCGAACCCGTGACGGACGTCCCGGTGAAGCACCGTTCGAGGCAGCGAACGATTATCGAATGGGTGCTCGTCATCGCGATCGCGGTGCTCGTCTCGTTGCTCATTCGCACCTACGTCTTCCAGACCTTCTTCATCCCGTCGGGGTCGATGGAGCCGACGCTGCAGATCGGCGATCGCATCCTCGTCTCGAAGCTCAGCGTCGAATTCGGCACCATCCACACGGGCGACATCGTCGTCTTCAAGGCGCCGGCCGCCGTCAAGTCCGACTGCGGTGACGACGTCGCGGACCTCGTCAAGCGCGTCATCGGGCTTCCTGGTCAGATCCTCACCTCGAAGGGCAACAAGATCTACGTCGACGGCGTGAAGCTCAAACAGCCCTGGACCCACAACGAGCCGCTGTTCCGACAGATCGGCAAGGTGGTCATTGGGCCGAACCAGTACTTCGTGATGGGCGACAACGAGCCCAACTCCTGCGACAGCCGCTTCTGGGGGACGATCCCGCGCTCGAGCATCATCGGCAAGGCGTTCCTTCGCATCTGGCCGCTTTCGCGATTCGGCTTCCTCTAGCCGTCGGGCTAGAGGTGGTGGGCCGAGAAGAACGACCACATCGCGGCGTCGGCGTTGACGGCGCTCGACTGCGGTCCGAGCTCACCAACGATGGAGGCGGGCATCGTCGGGCCCCCGGGCCATTCGTGACCCTCGCCAGTGATCTCGAAGAGCTCGACCTCGGCGCCGTTGGCGCAGTGGCCGTACGAGAGCAGCGTCACGTCGGTGTCGGGCGTTGAGGTCACGGCCTTCGTCGAGCACTTGTCTTGCTTGGCCCAGTCCTTCGCCGCCGTCGGCACGGAGTAGGTCCAGTACGCCTGCCCGTTGCCGTTGAAGGGATCGACCGGGTCACCGGTGCCGTGAAAGGCGATGATCGGCACCGCGCGCGCGGTCTTGCAGGGCTTCGGGCGCCGCAGCCCGCTCACCGGGGCGACGGCCGCGAAGATCTTCGAGTCCGAGCACGCCAGCTGGCTCACCATGCGCGCACCGCCGGAAAAACCGGTCGCGTAGACCTCGTCCTTGTTGACGCAGTACTTCTGCTCGAGGACGCCCACCAACTTCGTGAGAAACGTAACGTCGTTCGCCGAGCCGGCCGGCACCGCACGGCCGCCCGTCAGGGGCACGCCCGGCACGTTCCAGTCGAAGCCCGTGCCGTCGGGGATCAGTCCCTGGGGGTAGGCGACAATGAAGTTGTCGTGGTTCGAGGCGACGTTCATCCCGGTGAACAAGACCTGATCGAGTGCGGTCACGCCACTGCCGTGCAGATTCAGCACCAGCGCCAGTGGCGTGGCGTCGCTTGATCCGAGAGGGACGTGGACGTACACGGGACGGGTGTGTCCGTCGACGTTGAGCGAGAGCGTGGTCGTGCCCGGCGTGGCGCCGCTACAACCCGACGGGGACGTCGACGAGGCCCCGGCGCGCGAACCCGGCGACGTCACGGCGAGCGCCGCGAGCGCGAGCACCGTGACGACGAGCACGGTCAGGACTCCCGAGTGAGGGACGTGACGATGTGCGCTACCTACTAGGGGCACGAGACCCTCCTTTGAGCCTCGGCCATCGTGTCACAGAACGGCGCCGTCCAAGGGGTCGTCTCCTATCCTGAGAACGACCGAAGGGACCAACGTGAAGATCTTGATCATCGGCGGCACGTCGTTCGTGGGACGCGCCATCTCCTGGTCGGCGTGGCACCACGGCCACGAGGTGAGCGTGCTCAATCGCGGCGTGACGGCCGACGACCTGCCGGAGTCGGTGGAGCGTCTACGGGGCGATCGTCAGGGGGACCTCTCGGTCCTCAGCGGTCGAGCGTTCGACGCGACGGTCGACGTCATTGCGTATCGCCCGAGCGACGTCGCGCGTCTCGCCGACGCGCTCGGCGATCGAGGTGGCCACTACGTGCAAATCTCCTCGATCTCCGCCTACCGCGACGCCGAGGCCGAGGGCGGCCGTGAAACCACGCTCACCCTCTGGGACGACGAGACTGATGTCGACGCGCCCGTCACCGGTAAGACCTACGGGCCACTGAAAGCGGCCTGCGAGCGCGCCGGCTGGCGCGCCTTCGGCGAGGACTCGACGATGGTGCGCCCCACGTTCGTCATCGGCGCCTTCGACGCGACGCTGCGCTTCCCCTACTGGGTCGAGCGCGTCCGCCGCGGCGGCACCGTCGCCGTACCGGGGCCGGGCACCAACGCGTTCCAATACGTCGACGCGCGCGACCTCGCGAACTTCGTGGTTCGCGTCATCGAGGAGCCGTTCGCCGGGGCGGTCCACGTCGCCGGACCGACACCTCCGGACCACTTCGGCCACGCTATGGAAGTGGTTGCGGCGACCGTCGCGCCGCCCGAAACGACGTTGGTCGAAGTGAGCGCCGAGCGCATCAGTGACGCCGGCCTTGAGGACAAGTTCCCGTTGTGGAGCGGCGCGACCACGGAGAACCTGATGGCCATCGACTGCTCGCTCGCGCTCTCCTTGGGCTTTGACGCGCGACCTCTCAGCGACAGCGTCGAAGACGTCCTCGACTGGTGGGCGGAACGACCCTGGCCCGAGCGGTGGCTCAGCCCCGCCGACGAGGCGCGACTCCTTGGGGAGTGACTCCTCGGGCCGAACAAAAGTGGCAACCTCACGATGGATGAAGGAGGACCATGAGTGACAACGCCGTCTCCCTCTCGCCCGAGGCGCGTGCCGTCGTCGAGTCCGGTCGGCTGGCGCACTTCACGACCGTTGCGAAGGACGGACGGCCGCACACGACCGTGGTGTGGGTGGGCCTCGTCGGCGACGACGTCGTCGTGGGCAAGCTCTTCGCCGATCAAAAGCTTGCCAACATCGCGCGCGATCCTCGTGTATCGATCTCGATCGAAGCCGACGGCGATCACTACGGCATGCGCCACTACCTCGTGATCGACGGAACGGCGAGCGTGCGTGAGGGCGGCGCGCCGACGCTGCTTGGAGAACTCGCCCAGCGCTACGTCGGACCGGGGACCGTCTTCCCACCGCGGCCCGATCCGCCCGAAGGCTTCGTCATCCACGTCACCCCCACCCGGGTGCGCGGCCTCGGCCCTTGGGCGCCACCACCCTTCTGATCCCACGAGCGCCGCGGAGGCCCGCCGTAGTCTCGGTAACGAGCAACGCCGAGCGGACAGGGGTGCTACATGGGCGCTGACGAGGAACGCTTCGCCCGCCTCGTGCGCGAACACTCCTCCGCCGTCGGCAACTACCTGCGCCGGCGCCTCTACCCGCTGACGCCATCGGACCTCGACGACCTCGTTGAAGAGACGTTCGTCGTCGTGTGGCGACGCCTCGATCGTGTGCCGCCCGACGCCGAGCTGGCCTGGACGCTCGGGGTGGCGCGCAACGTGCTGCGCAACGCGCGGCGTTCGAAGAATCGGCGCTCGGCCTTCGAGGCGACGCTGCCCCGAGCAGCGAGCGACGCCTCGGCCGAAGAGCACGTCATCGCCGACGCGAGCGTGCGCGAGGCGCTGGCGGCCCTCGCTGACGACGACCGCGAGATCCTCTTGCTCAACGCCTGGGACGGGCTCGACACCGCCGAGCTCGGAGCTCACTATCTGATCAGCACGAACGCCGCAGCCGTTCGGCTCTCTCGCGCGAAGAGCCGGTTCCGTGACCTTCTCAGCCGAGCGGAGGTGCGCTGAAACTATGGGGCGGCTGGCGACAGTAACCAGGCAAGTGGACGGAGGAGTCTCATGAGCGAGTTGGACGACCGCCTCGCCGCGCTGGATCCAGTAGCGGCGCACCCGTACGCGCACCGCGACCTCGAGGGTCTCATTACCCGGGTCACCAGTCTCCCCGCAGGATCGCGTGGTCGTCTCTCGCGCGTCGTCGTGCCGCGCCTCGGGGGCCTCTTGATCGCGGGTTCGCTCATCACCGCCAGTGCGATCGCCCTCGTCCAGGGAGCGGCGCCGAGCCTGGCCATCCTGTCGCTGCCGGCCAAGGCGGCTCAGACGCCGACGGAGCTCGCGAACAAGGCGGCGGCCGGGCCGATTCAGATCTACGA
Source organism: uncultured Acidimicrobiaceae bacterium (assembly GCA_963823815.1). Classification (GTDB taxonomy): domain Bacteria; phylum Actinomycetota; class Acidimicrobiia; order Acidimicrobiales; family RAAP-2; genus RAAP-2. Next base: position 110,156 of record CAWGMU010000002.1, on the reverse strand, counting down.
GCAGCTCGACTTCAGCGCCGGGTCGGGACTTGGTGCCACGCCCACCACACCCTCGGTGCGGCTCGCGATCCCGAGTAACGCCGAGAGTGAAGCCGCGCGCGTCGCGAAGATCTTCGGTGTCACCGGAAGCCCGGTGAACACCAATGGCGACGGCAGTGACTGGACCGTCACGAGCTCATCGGGATCCTCGCTCGACTACGAGAACACGGCGGTGCCCCAGTGGCACTACTCGTCGAGCGCGCCGGGCGTCGCCGGAACGACGCAGCCCGGGACATTAAGCGCTACCGCGACCACCGAACCGACTGCCGCCGACGCGGCGGCGGCCGCCATGAGTTACCTCGCCCAACTGGGCTACGGCTACCAGCTCAGCGCACCGAGTTTCTCCACGTCGACGACGACGACAGCGAGCGCGAGCGGTACCTCGAGCACGACGAGCGACGAGGACGTCTCCTACACCGTCAACGTGGACGGGCTCGCGACCGATCAAGTGGTGGACTTCTCGATCGGCGCCGGCGACGTTGTCGACGACGCCTCCGGACCGGCCTTCGCCGTGAAGACGACCACGGACTATCCGCTGCAGAGCCCGCTCGCGGGCGTCGCGGCCCTCAATGCCGCCGAGCAGACGCAGTTCTCGGCGACGGGCGCCTCGGCCAACACCACCCCCGCACCGATCGTCGACGTAACGCTCGACTCGGACACCGTGGCGCTCGAGACCTATCAGCTCACGAACGGCACCACGTGGCTGTTGCCCGTCTACCACTACACCGGCCTCGTGCACGCGAGCGGCCAGCCGCCGAGTGGCACGTGGAGCGAACTGGCGCTCGACCCCGCCTACGTCCAGGTGGGCTCAACGCCGCCGGGGGCCGCGCCCGGTTCGATCTTCTACTGAGTGCGGCTCCCGACGCCGCGCAGCTCGATCTTGCCGATGCCGACCTGAAGGTCCAAGACGAGGTGCGCCGACTTCGATGAGGTCGCGGTACTCACGGTCGAGCCCAAGCCGTCGTAGTAGAAGTCGTGAAAGATCCCGCCGATGCCGACGTGGGTGCGCAGCGCCACGCTCACGTTCCTCGGGACGTCGATGATCAAGACCCCGACGCCCTGAGTGGCCGTGATGGTCCACGTGCCGGCGGGAAACGGGACGTTCAGGAGGTCGATGGTCGACTGGCCGTAGGCGCCGTGGTACGCCGGAAGGATCTGCGCCGTCGTGACCGGACTCCACTCCTTCACGCCACTTCCGCCCTCGACGGGCACGCCGATGACCTGGATCGAGATGAGGAACACACCGATCACGAGGATCAGAAAGCTCACCCCACCGAGGAACGACAGCGCGACGAAGCGCCGCAGGGTCAGGCGCCGCGCCGGCGTGCCGAGGGCGATCACGGCGAGCACGAAGAGGAAGATGAGCCACAGCAACGTGAAACCCTTGCCCCAGCGCGCCAGCCCGTGCAGCGTCGTGAGCACGACGATGATCAGCACCACCACGCCGAGCGGCAGCGCGTAACGCAGCCAGTGACGGTGCTCGGTCGTCTCCTCGTCAACGACGACCTCGTCGCCGGTCGAGGTTCCCCTCGGAATGAGCGCCCACATCGCGAGGTAGATCGCGATGCCGAGCCCGTAGACGAGGGCGAGCACCACGAAGACCACGCGCACGATGTTGGCGTCGACGTCGAAACGCTCGGCGATGCCGCCCGCGACACCACCGAAGACCTTCTTCGTCGTGCTGCGATGCAACGTTCGCTGACCCGTCGCGGCCGGTTCCACCGCGGGTACCGGTTCCGTCACGGGCTCTTCGTGCAGGTTCTCGTGGTCGTCCATGCGTTCAACCTACGTTCGCGCGCGCGCGCTGCCCATCGGGGCGAACCCTAAGACGGCCCCTCGCAAGCCGCACCGCGTCAGGGTTTCCCCCGATGGGCGAGCCCACTGGGGCCGTGGAAGAATTTGGTCACGGCCGCGTACGACCACGAGAGGAGCGACGTGTCCACCCAGACCCCCACCCGTGCGATCAAGGGCACCCCACAACGTCCGTATCGTCGCGGTGTCGACAACGCGATCCTCGGCGGCGTCTGCGCCGGCCTCGCGATCCGGCTCGGGGTGAGCGAGCGACCGATCCGGATCGTCTTCGCGCTCCTCGGACTCGCCGCGGGACTCGGCATCATGCTCTACGTCCTCATCTGGCTCACGCTGCCGCGCGCGGGCGAGGATGAGGCCATCGCTTACCGGCTGCTCGGGCATCGCCGACCGCTCCACCGGATCGTCATCGCCCTGATCGCGATCGTGGTCATCATCTTCCTCGCGCACTCTCTCGGCGCGCCCACGGTCGGGATCTACACCTGGCCGCTGCTGTTGTCGCTCATCGGACTCGTCGGCGTCTGGCGCGGCGCGTCACCTGACGAGCGCCGACACCTCCAAGACCTCGTGAAGTCGACGCCGCTCATCGGCGTGCCGGCGTCGCGCAGTCGACGGGGCCTCTGGCTGCGCATCGCCCTCGGCGTCGTGCTGCTCTTCGTGGGGCTCGAGATTCTCCGCAACATGAACCGACAGCGTTTCTTCGACGGAAACTTCGGCCAAAGTACGGGCCCGGCCATCTTCGGAACGCTGGTCCTCGCCATTGGCGTGCTGGTCCTCCTCGCCCCCTGGTGGCTCGCCACCTTGAACGACCTCTCGGGCGAACGACGCGAGCGCGTGCGAGCGAAGAGCGCGCCAAGGTCGCCGCGCACCTCCACGACTCGGTGCTCCAGACGCTCACCCTGATCGAGCGCGCGGCCGGCGACGAGACGGCCGTCGTCCGACTCGCTCGCACGCAGGAGCGCGAACTACGCCAGTGGCTCTTCGACCCGAACTACGCCAGCGCCACCCGTGACACCGACACCTTCACGTCGCTGCTGCACGGCCTCGAGGGCGACGTCGAGAGCGACTACGGGGTGAAAGTCGAGCTGGTGACGGTAGGCGACTGCCCGGTCAGTGACGACGTGTCAGCGCTCGTCGCGGCGGGCCGCGAAGCGGCCATCAACGCGGCGCAGTGGTCGGGGGCGACCTCGGTCTTCGTCTTCGCCGAGGTCGACCCCACGTCGATCTCGCTGTTCGTGCGCGACCAGGGACGGGGCTTCGACCCCGCGTCCGTGCCGAGTGATCGCCAGGGCATCGAACTCTCGATCCGCCAGCGCATGACCCGCCACGGGGGCACGGTGACGCTCAAGAGCACGCCGGGGGCGGGCACCGACGTCCAGCTGTCCCTGCCACGGAGCTAGTCGGTGGGCCAGCCCCGGGTCTTTCTCGTCGACGACCACGAGCTGATCCGTTCGGGCATTCGCAGCGAACTCGCTGGATCGGTCGAGATCGCCGGCGAGGCCGACGAGGTTGACGCCGCCATCGAGATGATCCTCGAGCGCGCACCCGACGTGGTGCTGCTCGACGTGCACATGCCCGGCGGCGGCGGTATCGCGGTCTTGCGGGCTGTCAGCGAACGCAACACGAACGTGCGCTTCCTCGCGCTGTCGGTCTCGGACGCCTCCGAGGACGTCATCAGCGTCATTCGCGCCGGCGCGCGGGGCTACGTGACGAAGAACATCTCGGGCGACGATCTCGTCGACGCGATCTACCGCGTCGCGGCTGGGGACGCCGTCTTCTCCCCGCGACTCGCGGGCTTCGTGCTCGACGCGTTCTCACTCGACGGAAAGAGCCTCGAGCTCGGCGACGTCGACCCCGACCTCGACCTCCTCACGCCGCGCGAGCGCCAGGTGCTCCGGCTCATCGCGCGGGGCTACACCTACCGCGACATCGGCACGGAACTCGACATCGCCACGAAGACCGTCGAGAGCCACGTCTCCTCGGTGCTGCGAAAGCTTCAGCTCTCGAATCGCTACCAGCTCTCGCACTGGGCCAACGAGCGCCACCTCTACTGACTAGCGCTGCTCGATCAACTCCAGGTACTCCTCGTCCCAGAGGTCGAAGTACTCCTCGGGCAGCAACACGGCGTGGGTCGGCTCCAACGTCTCGACGAAGCCGCGCTCGTGGCTCACGGCGACGATCGTGCCCTTCCACTGGTGGAGCATCTCGCCGAGGGCCTCGACGCTCGCCGGGTCCAGGTTGTTGGTGGGCTCGTCGAGCAGCAGCAGATTGGCCTTCGAGGACGCGAGCATCGCCACGGCGAGCTTCGCTCGCTCCCCGCCCGAGAGCGTCGAGGGCATCTGGTGGGCGGCCGAGCCCTTGAGGCCGAAGGCCCCGAGCAGGTTGCGCCGCGCGACCTCGGTCACGACGGTCGAGTTGTCGAGGTGCGCGAGGACCGTCTTCGTGAAGTCCAACTGCTCGTTCTCCTGGGCGAAGTAGCCGACGACCACGTTCGCGCCGAAGCGGATCACGCCGCCCTGGGGAACCTGCGTCTCGGCGAGGCAGCGCAGCAGCGACGACTTGCCCGCGCCGTTGCGGCCCACGATGACGATTCGGTCCCCGCGCCGGGTGATGAAGTTGACGTCGCGCAACACCTCGAGGGGGCCGTAGGTGACGGCCACGTGCTCGACGGTCATCGGCACGTCGCCGCTGCGCGGGGGCGCCGGCAAGCGGAAGGTCACCTTCTTCTCCCGCTTGGTGACCTCGACGCGCGAGTCCTTCAACTTCTCGACGCGACGGTCCAGCACCTTCGCGAGGCGCGCGCGCTTCTCGGTCTGACCGCGCATCGAGTCGGCCAGGCGCGAGAACTGCTCGATCTTGGCGTCCTGGTGCGCGGCGATCTTCTCCTCGGAGAGTCGGCGCTCCTCTTCGAGGGTGAGGAACTTCGTGTAGTTCCCCCGGTACTCGCGTAGCTGGCCGTCGCGCAGTGCGAGCACCCGGTCGATCGAGCGATCGAGCAGCACCAGGTCGTGGCTGATCACGATGACCGCCCCGCGGAAGGACTCGAGCTCGTCGAAGAGCCAGCGCTTGGCCGCCCGGTCGAGGTGGTTCGTGGGCTCGTCGAGCACCATGGTGTCGGGCTGCTCGTAGAGGACGCGCATCAGGTCGACGCGGCGGCGCTGGCCGCCCGAGAGCGTGTCGAGGTCCTCGAGCAACAGGTCCTCTTTGAGACCGAGCCCGTCGGCGAGGCGAGCGACCTCGGACTCCGCTTCGTAGCCGCCGCGCTCGCGAAACTCCTCCTCGAGTGCGCTGAAGCGCGCGATCGTCTCGTCGGTCGGGTCGGCCGCGAGCTCGTGTCGGGCGTGGTGCATGTCGGCGTCGAGGGAGTCGATCCCGCGCGCCGAGAGCACGTGCGAGAGCCCATTCGGCTCGACGCCGAGCCCGCCCGCGATCGGCTCCTGGGGCAGGTGCGCGAGCGAGCCCTGAGTCGTAACGGTGCCCGCGATTCGCAGATGCTCGGGGTGGTCAGCCGAGCAGGACGCTCAGGAGCGTCGACTTGCCCGCCCCGTTGCGCCCGACGAGGCCCACCTTCTCGCCGTCGCCCACGACGAAGGACACCGGCTCGAGCAGCCGGCGCGCGCCGATCTCAATCCCCAAGTCCCGAACGATGAGCATCTATCGACTCAATGGCTCGTGCGCGGTGCGCGGGGCGTGCGGGGCCGCGACGCGCCAGGGGGCGTCAACAACGTCGGCGTCGCTCGCTCGAAAACCCACCATTCCATTCTGCCGCACGAGCCGATCTGTGAGACCATCTGGTAATGGGGGAACGGCTCGTGATCGACGAGTGGAGCGACGTCGTCTGTCCCTTCTGCTACCTCGGCTCGCGGCAGCTGACCGAGGCACTCGATCGTTTCGAGCACCACGACGACGTCGTGCTCGTGCACCATGCCTTCGAGCTCGATCCCCACTCGCCCCTCACCTACGAGCTTCCCCTCGACGAGCTGGTGGCGAGCGAAGTACGACCTGCCGGTCGAACGCGCGCGCGACCTGCACCGTCGACTCGAGGCCCAGGCTGCGCACTTCGGCCTCGAGTGGTCACTTCGAGAACGCGCGGCCGACCAACACCTTTGACGCCCACCGACTCATCGCCCTCGCCGCCACGCAGGAGCTCGCCTTTGCGATGAGCCAGCGGCTCTTTCGCGCCTACTTCTCCGAGGGACGGCTCGTGAGCGATCACGACGAGCTCTGCGCGCTCGCGACCGAGGTGGGTGTCGCCGACGCCGGACTGCTCTGGGCGACCGACGCCTTCGCCAACGACGTTCGCGCCGACGAGATGTCCGCGGCGCGCCTCGGCATCAACGGCGTGCCGGCGTTCCTCGTCGACAACACGTTCATGGTCATGGGCGCGCAAGGCACCGAGGCGATCCTCGACGTGCTCGGTCGAGCTCGGGCGCGCCGAAGCGCCTAGTTACTCCTCGTCAGAGGGGACGGCAGCGACGGCGGCGACCGAGTGGCCCTCGTCGAGATTCATCACGCGCACGCCGGTCGCGTCGCGGCCCTGGGAGGAGACCTCGCGAACCGGCGTCCGGATGAGCACGCCGCCGCTCGAGGCGAGCAGCACCTCATCGTCCAGTCGGACCATGAAGGCCGCGACCACGAAGCCGCGCGCGGCGGTCAGCTTGATGGCCCGCACGCCCTGTCCCCCGCGTCCCTGACGGTTGAACCGGTCGGTCTTGACGCGCTTGCCAAAGCCGGTGTCGGTGACGACGAACAGGTCGGCGTCTCGCGAACGACGTCGAGGGAGATCGCCTTGTCGTCGGCGCGCAGCTTGATGCCGCGCACGCCGGTCGCGTCGCGACCCATCTCGCGGACCTCGGCCTCCTGGAAGCGAATCGCCATGCCGCGGTAGGTGACCATCATGAGGTCGTCCTCGCCGCTCGTGGGCACCACGCGCACCACCTCGTCGCCCTCGCGCAGGTTGATGGCGATCCACCCCTCGCGACGCGACTTGTCGTACTCGCTGAAGGCGGTCTTCTTCACCGTGCCGTTCGCGGTCGCGAAGACGAGGAACCTGTCCTTCGGGAAAGTCGTCGGTCGTCGACGATCGCCTGGATCGACTCGCTCGGGCTGGAGGTTCAACAGGTTGACGACGGCCGTGCCCTTGGCGGTGCGCTCCTTCATCGGGATCTCGTGACCGCGGAGACGGAACACGCGCCCGCGGTTGGAGAAGAGCAACAGGTAGCGCGTGCGTCGTCGTGTGGATGATCTGGTGCGACGAAGTCCTCGTCGCGCAGCTTCGCGCCCTGCACCCCTCGCCCGCCGCGGCCCTGGGTGCGGAAGGCGTCGGCGGCGACTGACTTCACGTAGCCGGCCTGGGTCATCGTGATCACGATCTCCTCGTCCTCGATCAGGTCCTCGATGCCGAGTTCGCCCGGGTCGTTCACGATCTGGGTGAGCCGGCGTTCGCGTACTTGTCGCGGATCGCCGTCATCTCTGTCGCCGATCACGCCGCGCAGCTTCGTGTCGCTCGCGAGGATCGACTGCAGTTCGGCGATGGTCTCGCGCAGCTTCGCCATCTCGTCTTCGAGCTCGCTTCGACCGAGTCGCGTGAGGCGGCCGAGCGTCATGTCGAGGATGTGATTCGCCTGCTCTTCGGTGAAGTCAAAGGGCGCTGGCCATCAGCGCGATCGCGCGGCCGGCCGGTCGTCCGATCCGCGAATCGCCGCGATGACCTGGTCGAGCATGTCGATGGCCTTGAGCAGGCCTTCGACGATGTGCGCGCGGGCCTCGGCCTTGCGCAGACGGAACTGCGTGCGCCGGGTGACGACGTCGATCTGGTGCGCGACGTAGTGGTCGAGGGCCTGGGCGAGGTTGAGCGTGCGCGGCACGCCGTCGACGAGCGCGAGCATGTTCACCGCGAAGCGTGCGTCTGCAGCGCGTGTTCTTGTAGAGCTTGTTCAAGCACGACGTTGGCGTTGGCGTCGCGCTTCAGGCGAATGACGAGGCGCGCCTTGCGCCCGGCCGAGTCGTTCTGCACCGCCGGCGATGCCGTCGAGCTCGCCGTTCTTCACGAGGTCGTAGATCTTCTCCTCGATCGACTCGACCGACACCTCGTAGGGGAACTCGGTCACCGACGATGCGCGTGTCCTTGCCGGCCTCTTCGATCTCGGCGACGGCGCGCAGCTTGATCGACCCACGGCCGGTGCGGTACGCGTCGAGGATGCCCTGACGCCCCAGGATCTGGCCGCGGGTCGGGAAGTCCGGGCCCTTGACGAACTTCATCAGGTCGTCGGGGTTCGCCTCGGGGTTGGCCAGGAGGTGCAGCGTCGCGTCGATGACCTCGCCGAGGTTGTGCGGAGGAATCTTCGTCGCCATGCCGACGGCGATGCCCTGGGAGCCGTTCACGAGCAGGTTCGGGAAGCGCGACGGCAGCACCGTCGGGCTGCTGGGTCGAGTCGTCGTAGTTCGACTCGAAGTCGACCGTCTCCTCGTCGATCGAGTCGAGCATCTCGAGCGCGAGCGGGCGCGAGTCGGCACTCGGTGTAGCGCATGGCGGCCGCGCCCTCGTCGGGTCCGGTGCCGCCGAAGTTGCCGTGTCCGCTCACGAGCGGGTGGCGCATCGAGAAGTCGACGACCATGCGCACCATCGCGTCGTAGATCGCGGTGTCGCCGTGGGGGTGGTAGGTGCCCATCACGTCGCCGACGACCTTCGCGCACTTGGCGAAGGGTCGGTCGGGGCGCAGCCCCTGGTCGAACATCGAGTAGAGGATGCGGCGGTGAACGGGCTTCAGTCCGTCGCGCACGTCGGGCAAGGCGCGCGCTGACGATGACCGACATGGAGTACTCGAGGAAGGAGCGCTCCATCTCGAGGTTGATCTCGATGGGCTCGACGTAGCCGAGCACCTCGTCGCTCGGCGGCGCCGTCCCGTCGCTCGGCGCCCTTCGCCGGATGTCATCGACCTCTAGATGTCCAGGAAGCGAACGTCTTTGGCGTTCGTCTGGATGAAGTGTCGGCGCTGGGGCACGTCGTCGCCCATGAGGATCGAGCAGACCTCGTCGGCGAGCGCCGCCTGCTCGACCGTGATCTGCAGCAACGCGCGCTTCGTGGGGTCCATCGTCGTGTCGCGCAGCTCGTCGAAGTCCATCTCGCCGAGACCCTTCAGGCGCTGGAACTCGTTCTTGTGGTCGGGATGCTCCTCCAAGAAGACCGTCTTCGCGGCGTCGTCGTGCAGGTAGACCTTCTCCTTGCCGACGAGGGTCGAGTAGAGCGGTGGCTGGGCGACGTAGACGTGTCCCTGGTTGACGAGCTCGGTCATCTGGCGGAAGAAGAAGGTGAGCAGCAACGTGCGGATGTGGCTGCCGTCGACGTCGGCGTCGGCGAGCAGGATGATCTTGTCGTAGCGGATCTTCGTGAGGTCGAACTCGCCCTCGACCCCGGCGCCGATCGCCGAGACGAGCGCCTGGATCTCGGTGTTGCGTCAGGATCTTGTCCGAACGCGCCTTCTCGACGTTGAGGATCTTGCCTCGAATGGGCAGGATCGCCTGGATGCGCGGGTTGCGCGCGTCCTTCGCCGATCCCCCGGCCGAGTTGCCCTCGACGATGAAGAGTTCGCACTCGCGCGGGTCGTTCGACGAGCAGTCGACGAGCTTGCCGGGCAGCCCCGCGCCGTCGAGCGCGTTCTTGCGACGCGTCAAGTCCCTCGCCCCCTGGGCCGCCATGCGCGCCCGCGAGGCCGAGATCGACTTCGCGACGATCTGGCCGCCCTCGCGGGGGTTCTCCTCGAGCCAGTCGGCCAGCTTCTCGTTGGTCGCGCGCTCCACCATCGAGCGGATCGAGACGTTGCCGAGCTTGCCCTTCGTCTGGCCCTCGAACTGCGGGTTGAGCAGGCGCACCGAGACGATCGCCGTCAGCCCCTCGCGGATGTCCTCGCCCTTGAGGTTCTCGTCCTTCTCCTTCAACAGGTTGCGCTTGCGCGCGTAGCGGTTGATGACGTTGGTGAGGGCCTTGCGGAACCCCTCTTCGTGCATGCCGCCTTCGATGGTGGCGATGCCGTTCGCGAAGGAGTAGATGGATCTCGTAGTAGCCGGTGTTCCACTGGAACGCGATCTCGAGCTCTTGGCCCTCCTCGCTCTGCTCGAAGAAGCCGACCTTGCGGAACAGCGACTCCTTCGTGTTGTTGAGGTGGCGCACGTAGTCGACGATGCCGCCGTTGTACTTGAAGGTCTCCTTCGCCTCGCGGCCCGGTCGCTCGTCGACGAAGCGCATCTCGAGGCCGCGGTTGAGGAAGGCCATGATCTGGAGTCGCTCGACGACGGTCTGCGCGCGGAACTCGACGTCCTCGAAGATGCTCGGGTCCGGCGAGAAGGTGATGGTCGTCCCGGTGCGACCCTTCGGCGCCGGACCGGTGACCTTCATCTTGCCCTGCGGCTTTCCGCCGTCCTTAAAGACCATCTCGTAGTGGTTGCCGTTGCGGTCGACCTCGAGCAGCAGCTCGGTCGAGAGCGCGTTCACGACCGAGACGCCCGACCCCGTGCAGTCCCCCGGAGACCTTGTAGCCGTTGCCGCCGAACTTGCCGCCGGCGTGGAGCATCGTGAGGGCGACCTCGGCGGCCGATTTCCCCTTGTACTGGGGGTGTTCCTCGACCGGAATCCCCCGCCCGTCGTCCACGACGCGGACACTGCCGTCTTTGAGCAACGTCACGTCGATGCGGGTAGCGAAGCCGGCCATCGCCTCGTCGACGGAGTTGTCGACGACCTCGGTGATGAGGTGGTGCAAACCCGCGGGACCGGTCGAACCGATGTACATCCCCGGACGCACTCGACTGGCTCCAGACCTTCGAGAACCGTGATGTCGCCAGCTTCGTAGCTAGGCGATTCCTTGGTCTTTGCGACCACGAACGAGTCCTTTCGAGTGCGAGTTAGGGGCACGAAACGGTGCCCGGGCCGTCAACATTTTGACCCCTCCATCCTACCCGCTGGCGTGTCACGTTCGATCCAAAACGCGCGTTCCACGCACCTGTTTGGAGGGTGTTTTTTCGGCTAGCGGAGCACCGTGCGCAGCGACGTCGGCGCCCGTTTTCCGAGGCTCGAAAACCCGCGCAAAATCGTCGGGCTCGCGAGGCGCACGCGCTCGGCGAACGCGCCCGAGGGAACGCTCACGATCAAGACGCCGTCCTTGACGAGTTCGACGCGACAGTTCGTGGCGAGCACCTCGTCGACCACGCTCGGCCACAACGCGCGCGCCTCGTCGATGACGCGCAGGTCGACCCGACGGAGTCGCCCGGCCAGCGAGTCCAGCAACTCGCTCAAGGCGACCGGCTCATCGTCGCTCACGTGCGCACCCGCGTCACGTCAATGATCGCCGCCGGCGTCATCGCTGCGGGCAGCGGCGACGCGGTGGAGACGAGCGTCTGGCCCGCGGGCAAGAGGCTGAGGAGGCGATTGGCGCGCAGCGGATCGAGCTCGCTAAAAACGTCGTCGAGCAGGAGTAATGGATCGACGCCGCGGCGCTCGCGGACCAGCTCGTGACCGGCCAAGCGCAACGCCAGCGCGAGGCTGCGCTGCTCGCCCTGGGACGCCTGGCGACGCGCGTCTCGACCTTCGAGTGAGAGTTCCACGTCGTCGCGATGGGGGCCCACCGTCGTGTACCCGCGGAGCCGATCGTCGTCAAAGGAGTGCGCCAGTGCCGCCGCAAGGCTCGTGACCCACGTTGGTTCGTAGCGCACCTCGACCTCGCTCTCATCTTCGGCGAGATCGTGGTAGTAGTGCGCGACGAGTGGCGCGAGGGACTCGCACGAGGGCGTCGACGATGTGTCACGAGCTCGTCGCTCACGTTGCAGAAGTCGCTCGTCCACAGATCGAGTTCGGACTGTTGACTCGGTGACGGTCGCTGTCCCTCGAGCCCGCGAAGCAGCGCGTTGCGTTGGCTCAGCACGCGCGCGAAACGCTCGATCGACCTCCGACGTGAGCGGGTCGACGTCGGTGAGCAGGGTCGTCAGGTAGGTGCGACGATGCTCCGGTCCCCCGCGCACGACGTCGACGCCTTCGGGAGTGAAGACGGTGAGCGGCAGTGCCTCGGCGAGTTCGGCGCTCGAACGGGGACGCTGGCCGTTCACCAGCATCCGCTTGGTGGTGTTGCGCACGCCTCGGGTGAGCGTCAGGTCAACCTGGACGCGTCGCTCTCGCTGGAAGACGACGCCGTGGACCTCGGCCATCTGTTCCCCGCTGCGTGATCATGTCGCTCGCCACGCTCGTGCGAAACGAGGACGCGGTGGCGAGCGCGTGCACGGCCTCGAGCACCGAGGTCTTGCCGGTGCCGTTGGGCGAGAGCAGCACGGTCACGGCGAGTGGATCCGGCTCGAACGTGAACTCGCTGAAGAGCCGGAAGTTGCGAACGGTGAGTTCGTGGAGGCCCACGACGTGACGTGACTACTGGACGCGCACGGGCATCAAGAAGGTAGCGGAATCGCAGGTCCTCGACCCCGTGAACCATGGCCGCGCGAACCGCGTCGGACATCTCCAAGACCACCTCGTCGCCGGTGACCGCCTCGACACCGTCGATCAAGAAACTGGGGTTGAAGGCGATAGTCATCTCCTCGCCGTTGTAGTCCGCGTCGACGTTGTCCTCGACGTCGCCCGCGTCGTGGCTCTGGGTGCGGATCTCGAGGTTGCGGTCCTTCATGGTGAGTCGGACCGAGGAGGTCGAGTCCTTCGCGAGCAGCTTCGCGCGCTTGCAGCGAGGTGAGCAGGGTGTCCTTGGCGATGCGCAGCTGGTTCGGGAAGCTCGCCGGGATGAGTTGGAGCACCGACGGGTAGTTCCCGTCGATGAGCCGCGAGGCGATGCTGGTGCCCCCACCATGAAGCAGATCTCGGCGTCCGTGAGCGTCACGCCAATCTCGGCGTCGGCCGGAAGGGACGCGGCCGCGCGCTGGAGCTCTTGCAGCGCCCGCGCCGGTACCAGCAGGTCCTCGGCGTCACCGATGCCCTCGACACCGGGCACGTCGCGCACCGCGAGACGATAGGAGTCGGTCGCGAACAGCCGCAGCGTCCCGTTGTCGGTCGTGAACAGGACTCCGGTCAGAAGCGGGCGCGCGTCGTCGCTCGCCGCGGCGCGCACCACCTGGTTGAGACCCTGCGATCAGATCCGTCGGCCGCGATCGACGTCACGGGACCGGCGACCGGCGGAAGCTTCGGGTAGTCGGCGACCGGGAACGTCCGCAGGGAGAACTTCGCTCGCGCCGAGCGAGATCTCGACGTTGTCTTCGGCACTCGACACCGTGACCGCGCCGGCCTCGAGGGAGCGCACCGCGTCGACGACGAGGCGCGCCGGCACGACCGATCGCGCCGTCCTCGATCCCGATCACGTCGACCGTCGTGCGCGCGGTGATGTCGAGATCGGTGCCGGTGACGACGAGCTGATTCCCGGTGAGGGTGAGCAGGACGCCCGACGAGGCGCCGATGAGTCGGGTCGCGACAACACGACTCGCGGCACTGAGTGCTTCGACGAGGATGTCGCGCTCTGACTTGAACTTCATGGGACTACCTTTCGTTGCTACTGAGGTTACGGTGTGTTTTTTAATGTATAGAGAGTCTTAGTAGTAGTAGGTCTGTGGATATGTGGTAGGTCGTACACGAATCCCTGGTTAGCGACGGTGTTCACTGGATCGTCGCTCAACACACAGCGCTGTGGCTAACTCTCTCAACCCTCAGCGCTCAACTCTGAAGTGCTGTGCAGTAGCGGGTTCGTTGTCAACGTGAAAGTCAACAGCGCGAGCCCAACGTTGCGCACAAATCTATTCCCTAATTCTCTCCTTGAAGACGACGCTTGAGTTGATTGATTTGGGACGAGCATTTCGGGATTCGACGGTGATCTGCTCTTTGATCTTCTCTACGCCGCTGATCACGGTCGTGTGGTTGCGCCCGTCGAAGATTCGCGCGATCATCGGGTACGAGTAGTTGTTCAAGAGGTCGCGGATGAGGTACATCGCGACGTGGCGCGCGTGAACCAGCGGTCGCAGGCGCTTCGAACCGCGGACCTCCTCGACGGAGAGCCCGTAGAAGTCGGCGACGACCGAGAGGATCGTCTCGGGCTTGAGGACCACCTGCTCCTGGCCGAGGTTGGTGAGGTGCGCCTTGGCGAGCTCCAGGGTGATGGGCTCCTGGCGCAGATTGGCGAAGGCCCGCAGCATCGTGATCGAGCCTTCGAGCTCGCGGATGTTGTCGCGCACGCGCTGCGCGATCCACTCGGCGACGTCGTTGGGCAGGGCGATGCCCTCGCGCTCGGACTTGGAACGCAGGATGGCGATGCGGGTCTCGAGGTCGGGCTGGTCGATCTCGGTGACGAGGCCCTGGAGCAGACGGCTCCGAAAGCGCTCCTGCAGTCCCGGCGAGGTCGCGCGGTGAGCGGTCCGACGTGAGGACGATCTGCTTGCCCTCGCCGTGCAGCGCGTTGTAGGTGTGGAAGATCTCCTCGTGGAACGTCTCGCCGCGCGTCTCCATGAACTGGATGTCGTCGATCAAGCAGCACGTCGTTCTCGCGGTAGCGCTCGTGCAGGGCGAGTTGGGTGCGCGTCTGGATGGCGCGGATGAAGTCGTTGAGGAACGTCTCGGTGGAGACGTAGAGGACCTTGCGCCCGGGGTAGTTCTCCTGGACGTAGTTGCCGATGGCGTGCAGGAGGTGGGTCTTGCCGAGTCCGGAGTTGCCGTAGATCATCAGCGGATTGTAGGCCCGACCAGGGGTTTCGGCGACCGATTGCGGCGGCGGCGAAGGCCAGCCGGTTCGACGATCCCGGGCACGAAGGAGTCGAACGTCATCCGCGGATCGAGGCGGGCTGGTTGATCGACGACTCGGCGCGAAGGCGACGGCGCCGGCGCGCTCTCGAGTGGTTCGTCGAGGCGGCGTCGAGCGACCGCGACCGTCGCCCGTTGACGTCGCTACCGTGAGCGAGACCTGCACGGGACGCGACCAACGAGCTTGCGGCCTGCTCGGTGATGAACGGGAGGTAGCGCTGCTGGACGCGCAGGAGTTGAATCTGATTCGGCGCGCCGATCACGATCTGGTTGTCGTGGTAATCCACAAGGCGCAGTGTGTTAAGTCCGGCGGCCCAGACGGCCTCAGAAGCGTTACCACGTAAGGAGTCACGAAGGGCGACCCAGATCTCCTCGCCACCTCTGCACGCATCTTCCTCCACAGCTCACGACTGCACGTTATCCACAGGCGACGCTCGAGGAGCCCGCGCGTGCCCGTCGGGAGAGTCACCATACACCCATTTGACGCTCTTCGCCGGGGAGCATTCGGTCCGGTCGGGTAAGATTGCTCGCCAGCAGCGCGCCAGCGACCCCCAGGGGGTAGCGCGAAGCGCATGAGATCATTTGAGAAGAGGATTTTGTGAAGCGTACCTATCAGCCCAACCAGCGGAAGAGGGCCAAAACCCACGGTTTTCGCGCCCGCATGCGAACCCGCGCCGGTCGTGCCGTCCTGAAAGCCCGCCGCAACAAGGGCCGTCACCAGCTGACGGTCTAAGCGAAGTGCCCGGCCGGGTCCGAACCCGCCGGCAGTTCGCGCTTGCTTCGCCACACCCACTGGACGGGGACAGAGCGGCCCACTTCGAATCAGTTTCGTCGCGGGAGCCCCTGATCACCAGTCAGTCGACGTGGCCTACGCGATCAGTCGAAAGGTCGGCAACGCGGTCGTTCGCAACCGGACTGCGCCGACGGCTCCGGGCACTCTTCGACGACTTGACCCCCGACCAAGCCTGGTTAATACCTGATCAGGTGCAGTATTGAGACAGGAAACCTCTCCTATGACGAACTCCAGCATCACCTCCGCGAAGCCCTCGAGCGCGCCGGCGCGCGCTGAGCTCGCCGCCCGCGCAGCGCGCTTCGCGCGGGCATGCGCCTCTACCAGCGGCTGACCGCGGGTCGGCGTCTCGCCCTGTCGCTTCTACCCCTCGTGCTCGAACTACGCGCTCGAGGCGATCGAGGTGCACGGCGCGGCTCGCGGCTCGTGGCTGTCGCTGCGCCGGCTCTCAAGTGTCGACCGCTCGGTCCACACGGCATCGACCTCGTCCCCCTGCGCGACGCGAGCTAGGAGTCTCAGCGATGAAGTCTTCGCCCACGATTCGTCGGCTCGTTCTTCCAGCCGATCCTACGACTCTTCGGGTGGATCCTCGCCTTCTTCTACGGGCTGATCCCGAACTACGCGGTCGCGATCGCGCTGCTCGACGCTCGTGATCATGGGCGTCCTCACCCCCTTCACGGTCAAGAGCACGCGAGTCGATGATGGCGATGCAGAAGCTTCAACCTGAACTCAAGAAGCTCCAACAGAAGTACAAGGGCCCCGAGAACCGTCAACTCCTCAATGAAGAGATGATGAAGCTCTACAAGGAGGAGGGCGTCAATCCCCTTGGCGGCTGCCTACCGATGCTTGCTCCAAACGCCGTTCCTCTTCATCCTCTACGGCGTCATCAAGGGCCTCGCCAACGTCAGGTCATCGAAGCACCGGCAAATTGGTCTCACGAGCCTCGCTACATTCCGCACAGCTCGAAGATGTACCAGAACCTGTCTCCATTCGCTCGGCCAGATCAACGTCTGGGGCATGGACCTAACCTGAAGCTCTTCAGCGTCCACAGTTCGTTCGCTGCCCAGATCCCGTTCTTCGTCTTCGTCGCCGGCCGCGGTCGGGCTGCAGTACTTCCAGATGGCCCAGATGAACAACCGGAGTCGCAAGACCGGCCAGGCCATGCCGAGCCCAGCAGCAGACCATGCAGAGAGTTCTGCCGATCATTTTCGCATACTTCTATATGATCATTCCCGCCGCCGTGGTGTTGTACATGATTATTTCTACATTATCCGAATAATTACTCAGGACATCATGTTCCGCACCGGTGTCTCGAACCCACGAACAATGGCGTGAAGGCGGAGAACGAGCGCTGCCCGCCCCCGAGGCGATCGACGCCGAGGAGCGACGTCCCAGTCGAAGAGATCCGGGCCGAAACCGAAGCCCGCACCGGTGAAGAAGCCGGACCCGGCGCGCCCGGCGAAGCGACCCGTCAGCCAGATCGCGTCCGCCGGCCAAGTCCCAAGGGCAGCCTCGATCCAAAGCGAAGCGCAAAAGAAAGGCACGATAACCCATGGAATGGGTTGAGACCACAGGAAAATCAATCGAAGAGGCGACGGACCGCGCGCTCGCCCATCTAGGAGTACACCGCGACGACGCTGAGGTCGAAGTCATCGAAGAACCACGAAGCCGGCATCCTCGGACGAGTCCGTGGCGAGGCGCGCGTGCGAGCTCGAGTTCGCCCGAGCGGACCGCGCCCGAAGAGTACCCGCCGTCCGGGTGAGAAGAGTGAGCGGCCCCGCTCGAGCGAGGGACGCAGCGACCGGCCTCGGGCCGAGCGGCGTCCGCAGAGCGAAGGTCGCAGGGAAAAGGAAAACGGCGCGTCGCGATCAGCGAACGCAGCGTCTGGAAGAGCCGAACGAGAGTCCGATAAAAGGAGGAGAGTATGGCCGAAGGAATGTCGCTGGCCGAACAAGGAGCCATTGCGAAGGAGTTCCTCATCGGACTCCTTGACGTCGATGGCGATTCAAGCCGAGGTCTCGGTGCAAGGAGCTCGACGAGGAGACGGTCGAACTGTCGGTGAACGCCGATCCGCCGACGGAGTTGGGCGTGCTCGTGGGTCCGCGGGGCACCACGCTGCAGGCCCTGCAGGAGGTGACGCGCACCGTAGTGCAGTCGAAGAGCCCGAGCCGAACCGACCGCATCCTGGTCGACGTTGCCCAGTATCGGGAGCGTCGGGTAGCGGCGCTTGGGAGATTTGCCCAACAAGGTAGCCGAACGAGGTTATTGAGACGGGGGAGGAACGGGCTCTAGAGCCGATGTCGGCGGCGGATCGCAAGGCGGTCCACGACGCGCTGGCCGAGAACGAAGCGGTCGTGACCCGCTCCGAAGGTGAGGATCCGCGGCGTTTCGTGGTGGTCGCTCCCGCATAATGGAACCATGACCATGATTGGCTCACCCGCGCCCTCGAGGAATCGAGGGCGCGGGGCTATTTGGGCCCCCAAGCCATCGAACCCCAGTTGCCCACGCTGAAGGCTTCGCCAAGTGCTGGGAAGCGATACGACCCACCCCCCCGGTTGAACTTCTCGATCTCGGCAGCGGCGGGGGACTGCCGGGCCTGGTGCTTATCGATCGCTGGCAGACGCACGAAGTTTTCCTAGATTCCATGGGGAAGCGGGCCGAATTCGTGCGAGAAGCCCTGGCCCGGCCGGGAGCGCCTGCGAGAGGAGACGTCGTGGTCGCGAGGGCGGAAGAGGCCGCTCGGTGGCCGGAATTTGATGGAGACTTCGACCTGGTTACCGCGCGGGCGTTTGGTCCTCCTGCGGTAACGGCCGAGTGCGCCGCGAGATTCCTCAAGATCGGGGGAGTCCTGATCGTTTCGGAACCGCCGGCCGAGCGCGCGGACGACCGTTGGAGCCAAAAGGGGCTGGATCCGCTTGGGTCTGGTGGCAATGGGTCGGGCTCGCCACGAATTTGGCTACGAGGTCCTCGTAAAAGAGCGCCCACGGCACCCGAGTACCCCCGAGCCTCGGGAACGCCAAAGAAGCGTCCCTTGTTCTGATGTTTCACGTGAAACATTGCTGAGTCTGCAACCAACGTGGCGACTCCCCCGCGCCGCCAAAGACCTTTAATTTAACCTTTCTTCTCGACGATTTGTTTCACGTGAAACATTCCGGGCAGTACTCGCTGAGATGTTTCACGTGAAACATTGGTACTTGACGGGCCAGCGAAAAGCGAGTTGAATGGCAGGGGTTCGACGGAGTGTCGGTACGTACCTACAGCCGGAAAGAGGCTCATGGCTGACGCCAGCATTAAGAGAATTTTCGCTGTAGCCAATCAAAAAGGCGGCGTCGGCAAGACCACGACGACAATATCCCTGGGCGCAGCGCTGGCGGAACGGGGAAAACGGGTCCTGGTCGTCGATTTGGATCCCCAGGGGAACGCCACGACGGGTCTCGGGGTTGACGGGCGGCAGTTCGAGCGTTCGGTCTACGACGTGCTGTTAAACGACGTTCCCATGGTGGACATCGTGGAACCAACCGGCTACAACAACCTCTTCGTGGCCCCCGCCACGCTGGATCTGGCGGGCGTGGAACAGGAGCTGACCTCGATCATCTCCAGGGAATTACGACTGAAACGGGCGATTACGTCAGTGGAGGGGGAGTTTGACTTCATCTTCATCGACTGTCCCCCGTCGCTCGGACTCATAACGATCAACGCCTTCGCCGCCGCGACCGAGATCATGGTGCCCGTGCAGACCGAGTTCTACGCGCTCGAGGGTCTCACCCAGCTTCAGAGGATCGTGGACCTCGTCCAGCGAAACCTCAACCCAACCCTCAAGATCACGAAGGTGATCCTGACGATGTACGACTCGCGCAACACCCTTTCGGGCGACGTGGCGAAGGAAGTGAAGAAACACTTCGAGGAGGAGCTCTGCACGACCGTTATCCCCCGGACCGTGCGTTTGGCCGAGGCACCATCGTTCGGTCAACCGATCACCGTGTTCGACCCGATGTCCAAAGGCGCACGCGCGTACCGAGCACTAGCAGAGGAGATCATGAATGGCTAGACGACCAGGCTTAGGAAAAGGGCTCGGGGCCCTCATCCCCGACAACGCGACCACCTCGCCCGAGACTCCCCCGGAGGCTCCACCGTCAGGGCCCTTGCGCATGGTGCCCATCGACGCCATCCGTCCGAACCAGTTCCAGCCGCGCAAAACCTTCAACGACGACAGCCTGAAGACCCTCGCCGCCTCGTCTGCAAGAGCTCGGCGTCCTTCAACCACTGATCGTGCGGCCGGTCGAGGGCGAGCCGGACAAGTACGAGCTCATCGCCGGCGAACGTCGCTGGCGCGCGGCCAGCATCGCAGAACTCGAAGTCGTGCCGGTGCTGTTGCAAGATGACGTCAACGACCGCCTCTCGCTCGAGCAAGCCGTCGTCGAGAACTTGCATCGCGTGGACCTTCACGCTCTGGAAGAGGCCGCCGCCTACCAGCAGTTGGTCGATGACTTTGACCTCACCCACGACCAGGTCGCCCAGCGCGTGGGGAAGAGTCGCGCTTATGTTACGAACACGTTACGACTCTTGCAACTCGGCGAGACCGCCCAGAGCGCCCTCGCGTCGGGCCAAATCACCGCCGGCCACGCGCGAACCCTGCTCGCCGTGAGCGACCCGAACGCTCAAGCCACCCTGGTCGCGAAGGTGATCAAGAACGAGCTTTCGGTGCGGGCAACCGAGGAGGCGGTGAAGGCGTTCCTCGAGCCCCGTCCAATAACGACGGCGGAGACCGTCACTAAGGCACCTGACGGCGCACCCCGTCTTCGTCCGGTGCCCGACGCCAGCGTGGCCGAGCTGGAGGAGCTGCTCGAGCGCTACCTCGACACGAGGGTTCACGTCGACCTCAAGGGTCGCAATGGCCGTATAATCATTGACTTTGCGGACCTCGACGACCTCGAACGGCTCTACAGCGCGATCGCCAAACCTCGCTAACCTTCAACCTTCGACTTAACCCTCTCGTTGAAGTTTTCCCCAAGTTGTGGATGAAGTTGTGGGTTACTCCACGTTTTCGGCGAATCAGCGGTGTTTCGCCGCCAAATGAGGACCTTTGGCGAGGTATTTCTAGGCCGGTCTGTGGATAACTTGCCCCACCACGGCACCAAGGGCGGTGATGGCTTGGTGAAGTACCTGTTCAGAGAGGGTTCCGTGCTCGACGTGCACGGTCGTCATCTTGGTTTCGCGCAGGATCGGCAACGCCATGCCGGTCACCTCAACCCGCGGCACGTCAGGTAAGAGGGCGAGCTGAGACGCGAGCCCGCTCGCCAATACCTCGCCGAGGCGCGAGTGGGACCGGTAGCTGGCCCAGTAGTGCAGGTGTAGACCTTCAAGTTCCTCGAGGGGCTGGAACGACAGAACGAGCGCCACGTCGTGGGCGTTGGCGAGATCGGCAGCATCGGTCGGGGACTCGGCCGAGCAGCACGTGGACGGACGCGGCGTCGCCGAGAGATCGCGCGAGCCCCTCAGCGAGGGGTCCGCTGCCACAGAGGAGCACGGATCCGACGCGTTGCGGGTCGAAGCCCGCGAGATCGCGCGCGTCGGTGACGAGGCTGCGAGGGGCGCGGCTCGCCCGCACGCGTTCAAGCCCCTGCAGGGTGGCCTTGGTCAGTGTGCCGCTCTCCTCGAGGGCGCAGTTGCGTTGGAAATCAACGAGCGCTGCTGCGGTGACCGCCCCGAAGATGCCGTCGATGCGTCCGGGGTTGAAGCCGAGCTGGGCGAGGAGCACCTGCACCTCGGCGACGTCATCACCGCGCTGGTGCGGACTCGTCAGATACAGCAGTCGCTGGCCGAGTCGCCAACCGGCTTCATCCAAGCGTCCGAAGGTCGTGGCGTCGACCTCGCCGGTTATCGGTAGGCCGCGCGAACGCTGAAAGGCCTCGATGTGAGCGACGGTCGTGGCGTCGAAGACCTCGCTCTTGGCGTCAAGGCTCACGCCGAGGGCGACGAGGCGCTCGTGGAGCTCGCGCACGCGCGGGCCGGTGTCGCCGAGTCGGAGCGTCTGATAGGTCAGGTGACCTACAGGTTCGAGGTGATCTCTTGCAAGAGCGCGCCCTTGGGCTTCGCGCCGACCAGGCGGGCGATGACCTCGCCGTTCTTGAAGAGCAACAGCGTCGGAATGCTCATGACCGAGAACTTCGTGGCGGTCGCGACGTTCTCGTCGACGTCGAGTTTGCCGATGGAGAACTTGTCGGCCTGCTCGGTGGCGAACTCCTCGAGGATCGGGGCGATCATCTTGCAGGGACCACACCACTCGGCCCAGAAGTCAACCAGAAGCGGCTTCTCCGACGAGCCGATGACTTCGTCGAAGGTCGCGTCGGTCAGGGTCGTGATGTTTTCGCTCATAACTACCTCCTCGGCGCCATTTTGCGCAGGCAGCCATGCTAGCGAGCGAGCCCTACATTCCTTTCGCTTCGAGCCAGCGCTCGGCGTCGATCGCCGCCATGCAGCCCGAGCCGGCCGCGGTCACGGCCTGACGGTAGACGTGGTCTTGGACGTCGCCCGCGGCGAAGATCCCCTCGACGTTCGTGTACGAACCGGGACCGGTGCGCACGTAGCCGTTGTCCTCGAGGTCGACCTGGCCGGTGACGACGGTCGTGTTGGGCTCGTGGCCGATGGCGACGAAGACGCCGGTCACGAGCTGCACCCTCTCCTCGCCGCTCAGCGTGTCGCGGACCTTTAGTCCCATGACCTTGTCGTCGCCGAAGACCTCGGTCACCTGGGTGTTCCACTCGAAACGGATCTTCTCGTGGGCGAGGGCGCGCTCCTGCATGATCTTTGACGCGCGCAGCGTGTCGCGCCGGTGGATGATCGTGACGGTGTTGGCGAAACGCGTGAGGAACAGCGCCTCCTCCATGGCCGAGTCGCCACCGCCGATGACGGCGATGTCCTGACCGCGAAAGAAGAAGCCGTCACACGTCGCGCACGTGGAGAGCCCGTGGCTCAAGTAGCGCTCCTCGCCGGGGACGTTCAGCATCAGGGGCTTCGCGCCGGTCGCCAAGATGACCGCCTCGGCGGTGATGCTCGGCTCCTCGTCGCCCGCCAACCAGGCGCGGAAGGGACGCGTCGTCGCGTCGAGGCGATAGACCTTCTCGACGCGCAGGTCCGCGCCGAAGCGCGCGGCCTGCTCGCGCATGCGCATGATGAGGTCGGGCCCGGTGATCGCCTCGGGGAAGCCGGGGTAGTTCTCGACGTCGGTCGTGAGCATGAGCTGGCCGCCGGGCTGGTCGGACGTGGACGAGGGCTCACCTTCGATCACGATGGGGCTCAGCTGGGCGCGAGCGGCGTAGATGGCGGCGGTGAGCCCGGCCGGGCCCGAGCCAACGACGAGTACGCGGGTGTGTTCGGGCATTACTTGCGAAGCTTGAGGGGGCGGCGGCGTCGCCAGAGCACCATGCCCGCGATGAGCGAGAGCCCACCGACGGCGGCGTAGGTGATCCACTCGTGTCCCGGAAACGCGTACACGTTGAGGAGGCGAACGAAGGCGATGATCACGACGACGACGAAGACGAGCGCGGCGAGCACGATGATGAGCCCGAAGGCGACCGCGCGCGCGGCCATGATGATCGGGCGCAGCACCTTGTCGTGGACGACGTCGAGGCCGTGGTCGAGGACGCCGAGCAGGCGATCGACGAGGTCGGGTCCGTGCTCTTCGCTGGCGTCGGTCATGGATGCAACTTACCGGAAGTCGCCATTCACCTTTCGATCCAGGTGAGTCCGATGATGCCCGGCCCGCCGTGCGTGCCGACGACCGGTCCGACGTCGGTCACGATGATCGGGTAGTCGGTCTCGATCCCTGCGGCCAGTGACTCGAGGGCCTCGACGTCGCTCTCCCTGCAGGCCCCGTGGATGAGGGCGAGTCGACGAAGCGGCGCGTGGGAGGCGGCGACCTTGGCGACCGCGACGAGCGCTTTCGCGCGCGTGCGCTGGCGCCCCGCTTCGTCGACCACGCCGTTGCGCAACTCGACGAGCGGCTTGATCGAGAGCACCTGGCCGATGAGGGCCCTCGCCCCACCGAGGCGCCCGCCCTTGATGAGGTGCTCGAGCGTGTCGAGTGAGGCGACGACGCCGACTTCTTCAGGATCGCGGTCGCGTGGGCCTCGAGTTCGTCGAGCGAAGCGCCGGTCGCCGCCATCTCCGCGACGTCGATCACCATAAGCCCTTGGCCCATCGAGACGTTCAGCGTGTCGACGACGCGCACGTCGATCGATCCCGCGACCGCCTCGGCCGCGAGCGCCGCCGCTTGATACGTCGCCGAGAGCAGTGAGGAGAGCGCGAGCACGATGACGCCGTCGCAGCCCTCCGCCTTCGCGCGTTCGTACGCGGCCTGGAACGCGCCGGCCGAGGGCGCCGACGTCTCGGGCAGCGTCGGCGAGACCTTGCACCTCGCCCAGAACTCCTCGGGGGAGAGGTCGACGCGGTCGGTGAACTCCTCCTCGCCGAAGCGGATGGTGAGTGAGACGACGTCGATGGAGAGACGCGTCGCGTACTCCGCGGGCAGGTCGCTGGCGCTGTCGGTGACCACACGAATTCGAGCCATGTCCCCCCTTTGAACCGTTCTAGCCTCGCATCTGGGGAGTAGGCCCGTCGAACCCAGCGGCGCCAGAGCGCGACGACGACGAGGTAGGCAACCACGCCGACGAGGAACGCGCCCGCAAAGCGCGCGAGCAGCCCGGGTCCTCTGGTCCACGTCGGCACGGCGTAGACGAGGGCCATGGCGAGCGTCGCTACGAGCGAGGCGACGAGGCTGCGGCGCACGTGCACGCTCCACACGCCGCTGATGATGTTGACGCGATGACGCGCGAGGACCGCCAAGGCGGCGAGCGCCGCGACGCTGTAGCCGAGCGAGACGGCGGCCGTGAGGCCCGCGAGCGAGTGGCGCCCGAGCGCGACGCAGAGGACAATCGTGAGCGCGTTCTCAAAGAGGTAGAGCGCGAAGACCTCCTTGGCGCGCTGCATCGACTGCAGCCCTCGCGCGCAGAGCTGGAAGATGGTGAAGCCCGGCAGCCCCGCCGCGAGCACCGCCAGCACGGTGCCCGTCGCGAGACGGTGGCTCGCGTTCACGTGGTTGAGCAGGATCCCGACGATCGGCTGGGCGAGGATCACGAGGACCAAGGTGCAGGGGATGATGATGACGAGCGACTGGCGCAGCCCGAAGCGGAGCCGCTCCGTGAGGCCGCCGAAGTCCTGGTCGGTCGCGTAGCCCGCGAGCTGCGGGGTGAGCGCCCCGAGCACCGACACGACGACGACCGCGTAGGGCATCTGCATGAAGGACCAGGCGTAGGTGTAGGCGCTCACGGGCCCGTTGCCGCCGATGCCGAAGGCGTAGGCGAGGACCACGTAGAGCGAGATCTGATTGGTGACGACGACGAGCAGGGTCCAGCTGCCGAGGCGCGCCACCGAGCGAACCGCGGGGTCGGCGAGATCGAGCCGGAAGCTCAGCCGCCAGAGGTCGCTACGAGCGAGCGAGGGTAGAAGGCAGAGGAACTGCACCGCGACGCCCGCGGTCGTGCCGAGCCCGAGGAAGAGCAGGTCGCGCGAGCCGCTGAGCGTGCTGAGCGACGGCGTCGGATCGATGAGGTGGAACCACACGAGGACCGCGATGCACACGAGGTTGTTCGCGACCGGCACCCAGGTCGCGATGCCGAAGCGTCGACGAATGTTGAGCAGCGCCGTCGCGATGCCGATGACGCCGTAGAAGAAGATCTGGGGCACGAACCAGCGCAACAGCTCGGTCGCGATGGCGCGCTGGTGCGCGACCGTCACGGCCGAAGTCACGCTCGAGGAGCGCTGGAGAAACGTGAAGGCGTGGATGATCCACGGCGCGAGGACCCAGGCGAGGGCGCTCGCGGCGACGAGCACGATGAGGGCACCGGTGATCACGCTCGAGATCGATTTCCACGCGCGGCGCTCGCCGTCGAGGGCCAGGCGCTCGACGAAGACAGGGATGAACGTCGCTGTCGCGACACCGCCCAGCACGAGGTCGAAGAGCATGTTGGGCACGGTGTTGGCGAGGTTGAACGAGTCGGCGATCGGGGTGAAGCCGAGCACGTAGGCGAGGACGAGGACGCGGAGCAGTCCGGTTACGCGAGAGACGAGCGTGCCGCTCGCCATGGAGAGCACGCGCTGGGAGTGCGTCGAGTCCACGCTCATCTCGCGTGTCGACCCTTCGGGCGTCGCCGACTGGTTCGCCACCACCAGAGCCCGAGCACGAAGAGGGAGGCGAAGGTCAAGAGGTAGCCGACGACCGACGTCCCCGCGACGTGCACCTGGATGGCGGTGCGCGCCAGCACGACCTGGTCATTGGGCGTGGTGAGGACGACCTGGAGGGTGAGCGAGCTGCCACGTGGTTTGGCCGTCGCCACGCGAATGGACTTGGTGGGGGAGGAGAGGTGGACGGACACGGCGCTGCCCTTGGGAAACGAGAGCCGGTCGGTGACGAGGTGCACGACAGCGTCGACGCGGTAGGGGGCGTGCGAGATCACCGTCACCGGCATCGTGGTGCCCGCGCCGGCCAGCGTGATGGCGCTGGCGTCAACCGAGAAGAGACGCAGCTGGGCGTTCAACTGGCTGGTCGCCGCGTTGATGGCGCTTTGACGCTGGTCGGCGTTCGCCACGATCTCGGTGCGCGCGACCGCGACGTGCAAGACGAGCGACTCGTCACCGGACTTGATGGCGTCGGCGAAGGAGTTGACGTCCCCGATCAGCGCGACGAGCGAGGCGACGTTGCTCTTGCTCCAGATCGAGCTCGCGAAGGAGGCGTTGAGGTCGCGCACCGCCGGCGCGCCGTCGGTGCCGATGAGTGATGAGTTGAACGAGGGCGTGAGCGACGCCAGTTGACCGAAGGGGTCGTCGTGCAGCCCGTTTAGCAGGTCGGCGACGAAGACGCGCGAGGTGGATCCCACCGGCGACTCGAGGACGACCGTGCGCGTCGCGGGCTCGTTCGGCTCTTCGAAGTGCAAAAAGGCGAGCGTCGCCAGGGCCAGCGCGGTCCGTCGCCCCGGGTCGATGCCGGTGTCGGCGAGGAGCGCCGAAAGCGGTTGGTCGACGCTCAAGGCGGTCAGGCTGCCCGAACCCGTCACGTGGAAGGGCGCGCCCCAGGTGAGCGTCGTGGAGGGTGCGACGGTGAGGTCGCCCTCGGGAACGACGACGTCGCGCACGCCGGCGCCGGCGAGGGCGAGCAGGCTGGCGGGGGACTGCGCACCGCTCAAGAGGACCTGATCGTCGACGTAGCGTCCGGTCAAGTCGCGTAGCAGGTTGGCGGACAGGTTGAGCTGCTGAGGCACCTGGGTCGTCAGGCCGTTCTCGACGAGACCGGCGAAGTCGATCGAGCCGGGCGGAGCATCGACCACGCGATGCAGGGGGCTCGCGAGGGCCGCGGCGAGTGCGACCTTCCACGCCGGGGCGTCTCCCGAGGTGTAATCGATCGCCGCCAGTGACTCGTAGTCAGCGCTCAGTGTGAGCGGTGACGAGGCGAACGTGCCGAGCGTCTTCAGCACCGCCAAGGAGCGTTCGGGGTGTTGGAGCGACGTGCGCGTCAGGGTCTCGAGCAACACGACGCGCAGCGGGTGGGCGACGTTCGTCGCCTTCAGCGCGAGGAGCGACCACGTGGTGATCGAGAGCCCGTTCACGCTCACCTGGTAACGCACCGGGTAGACGCCGTCGCAGGCACCGGCACAGGTGAAGCGAAGCCGTGGGGCAACGCCGTCGCACGAGCGTACGGCCGTGTTCGCGGCCCCCGTCAGCACTGTGATGGAGAACGTCACCTCGCCGTCGTGGCGGCAGTTGAGGGGGATTGATCCGGTCGAGGCGAGGGGGGCCGCGGAGGTGCCCTGACCGGCCACGATGGGCTCGATCTGGCTGCGGGCGATGAGGCGCGGATAGATGGTGACCGTCGCGCGCGGCGTGCTGGCGGTGGGAGAGAGCCGCAGTGTCGTCGCGAAGTGGGTGAACCCATGGGAACTAAGGGTCGCCAGCGCGTTCTGGTGGACGATGGACACGCGCACCGTCGTGTCAGCACGCGCGGCCGAGGGCCACGTCACCGTTGCGAGGCCGAGGAGAACGACGCAGAGCACCCGCCACCAGCTCGTAAATCGGTGGGTCATTGCAGTTCCAGGCTACCTTCGTGGGCTTCGCGGACCGGGAGGCCTAACCTTCACTCGCAGTGAACTCCGACACGAACGCCCACGATCGATTGAGTGAAGTGGCCCAGTTGTCGCGACCGCTCGCGAGCGCCTTTCGTGCGGCGGGCTTCTCGCTCTACGCGGTCGGGGGCGCGGTGCGCGACGCGCTGCTCGGCGTTATCCACTCCGAGGGCGGTGAGATCGACTTCGCCACGAACGCACGCCCCGACGACGTCGAACGACTGCTGCGGCCGCTCTGCAGCGCTACGTGGGAGCAGGGTCGGGCCTTCGGGACGCTGGGCGGGATCCTTCGCGAGAACGGCGTGGAGGTGGAGGTGACGACGTTTCGCTCCGAGGCTTACGTCGACCATTCGAGAAAGCCGGCCGTCGAGTGGGGCGACTCCTTGGCGGCGGACCTCTCGCGTCGCGACTTCACCATCAACGCCCTGGCGCTCGACGTGATCGCCCTGAATGAGGAAGCGACCGGAGTTCAGACGTTCTTTGACTACTTCAACGGCTACGGTGACCTCCAGGACCGCGTGCTGCGAACGCCCATCGACCCCGAGGTCCTCTTCAACGACGACCCCTTGCGGATGCTGCGTGCTGCTCGGTTCGCCGCCAAGTTCGACATGACCATCGACCCCGAGATCGAGCGCGCGGCGGAAAAGACGGCCGAGCGGCTCACCAAGGTCTCGCCGGAGCGGGTGCGTGGCGAGCTGGACCTACTGCTCGCGACGGAGCGGCCCTCGATCGGGCTCGACTTCGTCGTACGCACGGGGCTCGCCGAGTACTTCGTGCCCGAGCTGCCCAAGCTCCAACTCGAGCAGGACCCCATCCACCAGCACAAGGACGTGCTTCGTCACACCTACGCCGTCGTCGACAAAGTCTCTCGCACGCGCGTGCTCCGACTCGCCGCGCTCTTTCACGACATCGCAAAGCCCAACACCCGTTCAATCAGCGAGGACGGCGTGACCTTTCGCTTCCACGACGTGGTGGGCGCCAAGATGACCCGCAAACGCCTAGCGGCCCTGCGTTACCCAGAGGAGGTGATCGACCAGGTGGCGAGGCTCGTGGAACTTCACCTGCGCTTTCACACGTACAAGCTCGGCTGGAGTGACCGCGCGGTGCGGCGCTACGTGCGTGACGCCGGCGACCTGCTTGATGAACTGAACGAGCTCACCCGCTGTGACTGCACGACACGCGACGCCCGTAAGGCGAAGCTGCTCGCTGAGCGCATGGACGAACTTGAGGAGCGCATCGGCGAGTTGCGCGAGGAAGAAGACCTCGAGGCACTGCGCCCGGCGCTCGACGGGGTCGCCGTGATGGCCACGCTCGGCATCGGACCGGGCCGCCCGGTGGGCGAGGCGCTCGAGTTCTTGATGGAGATCCGCCTCGACGAGGGAGAGATCAGTGCCGACGAGGCCCGGGCTCGTCTGCGGTCATGGTGGAAAGATCGATAGGCCGGTGGTGGATCTCCTGGGGGCGACACTTTCGGTGAAAGCCCTGGTGAAGGTCCATCGATCGCTTATCCGCCCCTTGGAGCTTCTAACCGGATGGGATTGGACGACAGCGGGAAATAGGAGTAGTGAGCTACTAAAACTAGGAAGTGATGGTAGCCGATTTTAGGAGTAGCAAACTCGAGCCCGGCTAGACTCGCGGTGTGAACCTTGAGATCAGCGGCATCGTTCGAAGACGCTTACTCGACATTGTTGACGAACTGACGAACAGTGAGCCGGTGCTCACGGTCCTTGGGCCCCGAACGGTTGGCAAGTCGACCCTTCTCAAGACCTTTGCGGATGCTCGAGGCGTGGCGGTGATCGACCTCGACGATCCAGGAATACGCGACGCCGCGAATGCGAATCCATCCCAATTTGTCCTCGGTGCGACGCCACTCTGCTTCGACGAGTATCAGAGAGCGCCGGACCTCCTACCCGCGCTGAAGGCAAGACTCAATCGAGAGGGCGCCGCGCCAGGAACGGCCGTTCTGACGGGCTCGACCCGTCAAGACGCCCAGGCGACGATTGCCGACAGCCTTACTGGACGCGCCCATGGCCTCTCCCTCTTGCCACTTTCGCGCGGCGAGATCACCGGCCGACACGAGAACTTTCTGAGCGTGTTCATCGCCGACCCGGTCGCGGTCGTTGAGGCGAGCCCGACGTCGTCGACTACTCGGGCGGACTACGTATCGTACGTCTGCGCCGGAGGCTTTCCCTTAGCGCTGCGACGCACGGGAGCCGCCCGATCGCGATGGTTTGACGACTACGTTCGACAGACGGTGGAGCGCGACGCCATTGAACTGGGCCGCATTCGTCAACGAGACGTGCTTCGACTCGTGCTCAACCGCCTGGCCGGTCAAACCGGCCAGCTGCTGAACGCAACACGAATCGCCGACGGCCTCGCCGCGGATCGAAAGACGGTCGACTCCTATATTCGCCTACTCGAGGATCTCTTCCTCGTGCAGCGACTACCAGCGTGGGGAACCACTCTCAGGAGCAAGGCTGCCAAACTTCCTAAGGTCCACGTTGTTGATTCGGGGGTGGGCGCGTGGCTGCTTGGCCTCACCGAGTCCAAGTTGTCCGCCCTAAGTCCAAGCGCGCTGACCGAATTCGGACATCTCTTCGAGACTTTTGTCGTCGGCGAATTGCGCAAACAGGTCTCGTGGCTGGATGAGTCGGTCACTTTGGGTCATTGGCGCTCGACGTCGAGCGACGAAGTGGATCTAGTGATCGAGCTTCATGACGGAAGAACGATCGCCTTTGCGGTGAAGGCTAATGAACGTGCGTCCGGTCGAGACCTCGATGGTTTACGAAAGCTTCGTGAGGCACTCGGTGAACAGTTTGTTGGGGGGGCGGTCCTTGGAACCGGCGTGCGCTCGTACACCGCCGAGGACCGACTGCACGTCCTACCTGTCGATCGCCTGTGGCAAGCAGTGCCAACCTGACGCTCGCCACCGTCGGTATTCGCCGCGCCACCGCATTGGAGAGCCGTCGAGGCTCACTGGCTCTCCCGCGCTACGGCCAGACCGGGTTCTCCGCGCCGCCGTCGGCGAAGGCTTCAACGAGGTCGTGGGCCTCGTCGTCGTGGAACTGCACGGGCGGGGACTTCATGAAGTACGCCGATGGTCCGAGCAGCGGCCCGCCGATGCCCCGGTCGAGGGCGACCTTCGCGCAGCGCACGGCGTCGATGATGACGCCGGCCGAGTTGGGCGAGTCCCAGACCTCGAGCTTCAGCTCGATGTTGAGCGGCGCGTCGCCGAAGTTGCGACCCTCCATGCGGATGTAGGCCCACTTGCGGTCCTCGAGCCAGGGCACGTGATCGCTCGGGCCGATGTGCACGTTGTCGGGGTCGATGTCGTTGAGCTCCAGCTGGCTGGTGACGGCCTGGGTCTTGGAGACCTTCTTCGACTCCAGGCGCTCGCGGTCGAGCATGTTCTTGAAGTCCATGTTGCCCCCGACGTTCAGCTGGTACGTGCGATCCAGGGTGAGCCCGCGATCCTCGAAGAGTCGGGTGAGGACGCGGTGCACGATGGTGGCGCCCACCTGGCTCTTGATGTCGTCACCGATGATCGGCACGCCGGCCTCGGTGAACTTGCGTGCCCATTCGGGATCCGAGGCGATGAAGACGGGGATGGCGTTCACGAAGGCGACGCCGGCTTCGAGCGCGGCCTGGGCGTAGTAGCGCTGGGCGTCCTCGGAGCCGACCGGCAGGTAGGAGACGAGCACCTCGGCGCGCGCGTCGCGCAGCGACTTGACGACGTCGACCGGCTAGGAGCGGAGACTCCTCGATGACGGCCTTGTAGTACTTGTTCAGTCCGTCGAGGGTCGGGCCGCGCTGGACGGTCACCCCGAGGGTGGGCACGTCGGCGAACTTGAGCGTGTTGTTCATGCCGCCCTCGATGGCCTTGCCGAGGTCGCTGCCGACCTTGGTGGCGTCGACGTCGAAGGCCGCGACGAACTCGAGGTCGCTCACGTGGTAGCCGCCGAGCACCACGTGCATCAGGCCGGGTACGTGGTCGCCGACCCTGGCGTCGCGGTAGTACGTGACGCCTTGGACGAGTGAGCTGGCGCAGTTGCCCACGCCCGCTATCGCCACTCGAATCTTCTTCATGCGTTTCCTTTCCTACTTCGCGTCGTTGCGCGAAGGTCTTGATTACTGCGTTCACTGGACAACAGGTCGTCGACCCAGGCGAGATCCAATTCGACGCCCGTTGGCGGCGTGCTCCATGACGCCGCGGGCGTAGTCGTCGAGCTCGTCGTTCTGCGCGCCGGCGCGGACTTCGGCGAGTCGTTCGAGGAGGTCGTTCGCGTCGTCGCTCGAGGAGCCGCACGCGCAGGCTCGGGGTCAGGTACTTGGCGAGGGCCATGCGCAGCGAGAAGTTCTTCGCCGTCA
Organism: uncultured Acidimicrobiaceae bacterium; assembly: GCA_963823815.1. Classification (GTDB taxonomy): domain Bacteria; phylum Actinomycetota; class Acidimicrobiia; order Acidimicrobiales; family RAAP-2; genus RAAP-2. The sequence goes on along the minus strand of CAWGMU010000002.1, from coordinate 78,208 downwards.
TCGAGCGTCGAGGGGTCGGCGAGCAGCGTGACGAACTCCTGGCGGCCGCGCTCGGTGATGCGGTAGACCTTGCGACCGCGACGTCCGAGTCCCGAGCTCGCTCGCAGCGATGCGCAGCGAGGCGCGTTCGCCGGAGAGCGAACCCGTCGAGAGCGCGCTCGAATCGCGGCGCGACTGGCGCGACCGCCTCGACGAAGCCGTGGCGTTCGAGGCGCGCGAGGGCGGGATAGATCGATCCGAAGGAGACATTGGCCCAAACTCCGAGGCGGTCGCGCAGTTGAGTCGGATCTCGTAGCCGTGGTGATCGCGGTCCATCAGCAGACCGAGGATGGCGATGTCCAACACGCGAACGAGCATATCACTTCGATATATCGAACGAGGCGGTCCCCGACACCCCAATGAAATAGCCGGTTGTAGAGTCGCCGGTAATGGATAAGCGATTCCGCCACGAGCACCGCGAACGGGGCTGTGGTCGAGTTCGGGCTCGTGCGCCACGCGCTGCTCGCGCGCCTCGCCGCCGGGCAACTGCGCTACGAGGACGTCTGCGACGCCCACCCCGAGCTGCTGCGCGCGGCGCGCAACTTCGGACGGCAGCACCGGCGAGACCTGCCCGGTCTGCCACGACGCCGAACTCGTCGAGGTGACCTACGTCTTCGGCGCACGGCTGCCCTCGGGCGGCAGCTGCCCCTCGACGCGCGCCGAGCTCTTGAAACTCGAACGTCGCGACGACCCCGTGCAGTGCTACGCGGTCGAGGTCTGCGTGGGCTGCTCGTTCCACCACCTCGTGCGCAAGTGGAGCGGCCGGCGCCCAGCGCAGCCGGCGCGACCTCGCCCAAGAAGTAGGCGAATGAAGCTGACCGCGCCGGTGATTCGCGGCCGCAAGCGCCGCGACGGCGCGCCGCCGATCGTCATGGTGACCGCGTACGACGAGCCCGGGGCCCGCTTTGCCGCCGCGGCCGGCGTCGACCTCATCCTCGTCGGGGACTCCCTGGCGAACGTCGTGCTCGGCCAAGAGGACACGCTGCACGTCACCATCGAGGAGATGTGCCACCACGTGCGTGCGGTCGCGGCGGCCCACACCGACGTCCACGTCGTGGCCGACATGCCCTGGCTGAGTTACCACCTCTCGATCGCCGACAGCGTGCGCAACGCCGCGGCGCTGGTGCGCAGCGGCGCGGACTGGGTGAAGCTCGAAGGGGGTCGCGTGCGCCGCGAGGTGGTGCGCGCGATCCTCGACGCCGAGATCCCGGTCATGGGGCACCTGGGACTCACTCCCCAGAGCGTGCTGACCTTCGGGGGCTTCCGGGTCCAGGCGAAGACCCGCGAGGCGGCCCTGCAACTTGAACTCGACGCCAAGGTCCTCCAGGACGAAGGCGTCTTCGCCGTCGTCATCGAGGGCGTGCCGAGCGTCGTCGGCACGAGGGTGACCGAGGCCCTCGACATCCCGACGATCGGCATCGGGGCCGGTCCCGACACCGACGGCCAGGTGCTGGTCTTTCACGACCTGCTCGGCCTCTCGAGGGGCAAGCCCGCCAAGTTCGTGCGCCGCTACGCCGACGTCGGACCGGTGATCGTCGAGGCACTCGAGCACTTCGCCGCCGACGTGCGCAGCGGCGACTTTCCCGGGCCCGACGAGGCGTACGCCAACCCCGAGGACCTGCTCTAGTAGAAGTGGCGGGCGAGAGCGGGTAGACTTATCGCTCCCGCAACCGTGGGAACGACATAGAACCCTGCTCTTCTTCCGCAGAGCCCGGCGAGTCCGGACCAGAGGGAAAGGAAAACGGCCATGAGGCCCTACGAGACCATGATCGTGTTCGACACCGCCGTCGACGCGCAGTCCATCCAGATCGCCCTTGACCGCGCACTCGAGACCATCCGGGCCAACGGCGGCACCCCGGGCAACGTCGACCGTTGGGGCAAGCGTCCCTTGGCCTACGAGATCAACAAGCGCAAAGAGGGCTACTACGTCCTCGTGGAGTTCAGTGGCGAGACCGAGACGGTCGACGAGCTCGACCGCATCCTCACCCTCGCCGACGAGGTCCTTCGTTTCAAGATTCTTCGCCGTCACGAGCGGATAACCACCAAGCGTGTCGCGACGCAGGCGTAAGTTCGGACGCGTAGCTTAAGGAGAGAACATGGCTGATAACACCATCACCGTCGTCGGGAACATCACCCGCGACCCCGAACTGAAGTTTTTGAACAGCGGCCAGGCGGCCATACGCGTCTCGATCGCGGTGAACCGCCGCTGGCAGAACCGCCAGACCCAGGAGTGGGAGGAGCGCGTCTGCTACTTCGAGGTCGCGGGCTACGGCTCGATGGCCGAGAACGCCGCGAACTCCCTCACCAAGGGTACCCGCGTCATCGTCTGGGCCGACTCGAGCAGCGCAGCTGGGAGACCGAAGCCGGCGAGAAGCGCTCGATCGTCGAGATCAACGCCGACGAGATCGCGCCGTCGCTGCGCTTCGCGACGGCCGTCGTCACGCGCACCCCGCGCGCCGAGGGTTCGAGCTTCTCCTCGAGCGAGAAGACGACCCCGCGCACCAACGAGCCGACGAGCTACGCCTTCGACGAGGAGCCCTTCTAGTGCCCCGCATCAATAACCCCAAGCCACCGAAGCGCGCGCCGAAGGTCGACGTCCGGCGCGGCGCAGAAGAAGAAGCCCTGCACCTTCTGCCAGCACGGCGTCGACCGCGTCGACTACAAGGACCTCGCCCAGCTGCGCAAGTACATCTCCGACCGCGGCAAGATCCGCGGGCGCAAGGTCTCGGGCAACTGCCAGCAGCACCAGCGTGACGTCACCGACGCCATCAAGACCGCGCGCGAACTGGCCCTGCTGCCCTACACCCAGCGCACGGTCACCGAGCGTCGTGGTGGACGGGGCCGCGAAGGACGAGACGACCGCGGGCCGCGTTCGACACGCCCGAGTCGCGAAGCCAGCGAACCCGTCGCCGCGGCGCCGGTCGCCGCGGCGCCGGTCGCTGAAGTGATTCCTCCGGCGGACGGATTGCTCGAGGACGCCAGTGAGGCCGCGGAGGTCTTTGAGACGCAGTTGGTCGAGGAGACGAGCGAATGAAGGTGTTGCTGCGAAGTGACGTGCGCGGCCTCGGTCGTCGAGGCGACATCGTCAACGTGAAGTCCGGGTACGCCCGCAACTTCTTGCTCCCCTCCGGCGCCGCGCTGAGGCGAGTACCGCGACCGAGTCCCAAGCTGCTCTGATGCGCAAGGCGCGAGATGTGCTTGACGCGAAGAGTCGCGAGGCCGCAGAGGCGCAGAAGACGTTGATCGAACAGGCGACGCTCACCATCGAGGCGCGCGCGAGTGCGAACGGTCGACTGTTTGGTTCGGTCACCGAGAGCCGACGTCGTGAACGCACTGCGCACCGCGACGGGCGTCTCGCTCGATCGCCACGCCATTCTCATGACCGAACACCTCAAAGAAGTCGGTCCGGCCACCGCGAGCGTGACACTCTTCGACGGTGTCGACGCGAACGTGAACGTGGTGGTCGTCGGGAAGTAATACCCAAGCCATCGCCGCACGTCGCCGGGGCTTCTCGCCCCGGCCGCGTTGTGTAACACCCAGGCGCGACCATGGAGCGCGTGGGGTTAGACACAGGAAAAGAACACCTTGTTGTTCTGGCGAAACACAACCGAAGTCGACAACCGTTGGGGTCTTATGACGCAAATTGAGACATCGCGCGCCCGGGCGGTGCCGGGCGGACGAATCCCACCGAGCGTCATCGAAGCAGAAGAGTCCTTGATCGGCGCCATGCTGCTCTCGCCCGAGGCGGTGAGCATCGCCTTCGAGACCGTCTCGCCCGAGGACTTCTACCGACCGCTCTACGGACAGATCTTCTCGGCGATCATCGCGCTCGCGCACGCCGGCGAGCCGGTCGACTACGTCACGGTGCAAGCGAAACTCCAAGAGCGCGGCGCGGCCGCGGTCGAGCTCGCGGTGCTCTCCTCGTTGCAGTTGAACACGCCGTCGGCCGCGAACGCGCAGCACTACGCCGAACTCGTTCGCGAGAAGGCCCAGCAGCGCCGCTTGATCGCGGTCGCTGGCGAGATCGTCGACGACGCCTACGTCGCGACCGACGACGTGATCGGTCTCATCGACGAGGCCGAACGCAAGATCAACGCCATCGGCGATGACCGGACGCGCCGACTCGGTCTCGCCGCTCCAGCGCTTGCTCCTCAGCGAGGCCGACATCCTCGAGCAGCGCGGCGAGACGCGCGGACAGCTCAACGGACTCGAGACGGGGTACCGCTCGCTCGACCAGATCCTCCAGGGACTGCAGAAGAGTTCAGCATGACGATCGTCGGCGCCCGACCCGGCACCGGCAAGACGGCCTTCGCGCTCGGGCATCCTGATCCACGTGGGCGCCGTCGTGAAGCGACCGGCGCTGTTCTTCTCGCTGGAGATGAGCCGTCAGGAGTTCGCCGAGCGGATCCTCGCCTCGACGGCGCGCATCGACTCTTCGAAGCTTCGCACCGGCGACCTGAGTGAGGCGGACTGGAACCGCGCCCACGAGGCGTTCGGCTACTTGCAGTCGGCCAAGGTCTTCATCGACGACAACCCGGCGCTCACGGTCATGGACGTGCGCGCGCGGGCCCGTCGGATTCAAGCAGCAGAACGGCGACCTCGGGCGTCGTCATCATCGACTACCTCCAGCTCATGAGTTCAGCCGCGGCCGCGCGGAGAACCGCCAGGTCGAGGTCGTCCGAGATGAGTCGGTCCCTGAAGATCCTCGCGCGCGAACTCGAGTGTCCGGTCGTTGCGCTGAGTCAGCTCTCGCGCAAGCTCGAAGAGCGCGCCGACAAGCGGCCGATGATGTCGGACCTGCGCGAGTCGGGCTCGCTCGAACAAGACGCCGACGTCGTGTTGTTCCTCTTCCGCCCCGAGATCAGTACGGCGAGGTCTCGAACGACATGAAGGCCGACGCCGAGATCATCGTCGGCAAGAACCGAAACGGCCCGACGCGCACCGCGCACCTCACCTGGCGCGGAGAGTTCGCGCGATTCGACAACGTCGCCGAGGCGCGCGAGATCTAGTCTCCGCTTCTACTTGCGCAGCGTCCGTCCGATCCGACCGGCGAGCGTGGGGCGCCGCCGTGGAAGACGGCGATGGCTGTCGTTGTCAGTCGGACAGGACGCGCAACTCGTCGAACGCCGCGTGCTGGGGAGGCTCGCTCGCCGAGGCGACGCGGGAGTCTTCGTTGCGTACCGCGACCGGCGATTCCGTGTTCGTCATCGTCGGTAGGAGACCGTCGAGATCGTCGGCGTCGAACGCCGAGGCGTCGCCTTGGCGCCGCAGGAAGTCGTCGAGTTCGGCACTGGTGAGGGGTCGGGCCACGTAGTTTCCCTGGATCACGTCGGCACCCACGAGCTTGAGCGCGTCGTAGGTGTCCTCGTTCTCGATGCCCTCGGCGATCGACACGAGGCCGAGGGCCCGGGCCATTTCGATCATCGAGCGGATCAGCGAGATCGCCCGCGAGTCGCTTCCCAAGGCGAGCACGAATGACCTGTCGATCTTCAACTCGTCGACCGGCAGCTCCAACAGCTGCGACATGGAGGAGTAACCCACACCGAAGTCGTCGATCGAGATCCGGACACCGGCGTTGTGCAGACGCTCGACGCTCTGCTTGGCGCGGACCGGGTCGTGGCTCAGGCTCGACTCGGTGACCTCCAGGGTTATCCGCTCCGGGAGCACCTTGTGCCACTTAAGGATGCGGTCCAGACACGAACGGCAGCTCCAGGTCGGTCAAGTCCCACTGCGAGATGTTCACGCTCATCTGCAGCGAGTGTCCCTCGCGGTCGAGTCGGGCCAACTCTCCAATCGCCAGGTCCAACACGGTGCGGGTGAGTGGCACGATGAGGCCAACCTGTTCGGCCAGGGGGACGAACTCGTCGGGGTACATGAGACCTCCCGTCGGGTGCTGCCAGCGCACCAGGGCCTCCACGCCGTACACCGACTGGGTCCGCTGGTTCCGCGTCGGCTGGAAGTGCAGCGTGAGCGCGTGCCGCTCGATCGCCGTGCGCAACTCGCCGATCAACGTGAGTCGCTCACGGCTATTGACGTCAATATCGTCGGAGTAGACGCAGACGCCACTGCGACTGCGCTTGGCCTCGTACATGGCGACGTCAGCGCTACGGAGCAGCTCGGCGTGCGTCGCGCCGTGCTGGGGCCACAGGGCCACCCCGGCGCTCGCGCTCACGCGGAGGCTGGTGCCGTCGAGTGACACCGCGCGGGCGAGGGTGCGTGCCAGCTCCTTGGCCGAGGCGCACGGGTCGGCGCCCGCGTCGATGACGAAGGTGTAGGCGAACTCGTCGCCGCCGAGGCGCGCGACCGTGCCACGTGCGGCGAGGCGCTTGGCGAATCGCTGGCCTACCACCTTCAGCAACTCATCGCCGTACGCGTGGCCAATGGAGTCATTGACCTCCTTGAAGCCGTCGAGGTCAATGAGGACAATGCCGAGCTGCTCGGTGGGCTTGAGCTCCTCGAGGCGAACACCGCCGTCTTCCAGGAAACCGCGCCGGTTCGAGAGCCCGGTCACGTGGTCGGTGTGCGCGTCAACGTAGTTGGATTTACCCAGCTGGCGAACTTCGCCTTGGGTCATGACCATGCGGATGATCACGAGCAAGAGTGATCCCAGCGCCATGAACTTGGTCGCCTCCGAGAGTGACTTCACGACGGAGACCGAGAGGATCATGATCGAGAGCGTGCCGAAGATGACGGGCAGCAGGTTCAGACCGCGAGCCGGCTCCATCAGGGTGCGGGCTTCGCGACGGCGCTCGAATCGCGGCCACGCGGCGAGCGCGATGCAGCACAGGGCCAGCGGTCGCGACACCTCGACGACCGCGCTCGTTGCCGCGACGTTGAACGCCGCGTGGTCGAGCGCGATGACGTCGCCGGCGGCAAAGGACGTGAGCCCCACGAGAAGCCAGGATGTTGACACGTCGAGGCGCGAGTGCTTGGGGACAAGTCCCGCGAGAAGGAAGACGAGCAGCGCCATCACCAGGATCGGGTTGAACATGTTGAGTTCGGCGACCAACGGTCGCCCGGTCGTCTCGATGTAGGTACGGAACCAGTACATCGACGTCCACGCAGCGAGGGTCAACGCGGCGATGGCGCCGTCGAGGCGCACGCTGAACGCGCGCGGTCCGAAGGACTGCTGGCCGACGACGGAGAGGGCGACGGCGAGAGCGACGTAGGAGAGCAGGTAGACCACGTCGCGGGGCGTGCCGGTCACGATCGGCGCGACGCGAGCCACGGTGATCAGGTCGAGGAGGCTCGCCACGTTGAACAGCGCGACGGCGAGACCCATCGTCAGCCACGCGAACCGGAGCTCGGGACGGTGCCACACCCGCTCAACGATCGGCACCAGCGGCGTGGCGAGGGCCGCGCGGCCCAACCACCTGATGAACGGGGGCGACGACCCGGTGCGCGCGGACCAGTACAACGAGGCGGCGTAGGCGAGCACGGCTGCCACGGCGACGAGTTGCGTCCAGAACTGGAATCGGTTTTTCGTTCGACGGGTCTTCGCATCGTCGCCGGGGGAGCGCGCGCGCTCAGCCTTCCGCTCGGCTCGGGCGTCCAGGAAGCGAATGACCCAGTCCGCGGGGCGCGACGATTTGAGCGTCTTAGGGCTCCAGCTTCCGACGTGCTGTCCAGTTGTCATCTCGTCCCACCAGTGGGGCCGCGTCCGCCTTGTAGGACGCGCCACCAGCGAGTCGCGAGCCCTTGTCGACATCGTCGGCACTTGACAGTTAATTTTGTGCCCGATTCAACACGGAGACCTCAACGCGATCACAACATCTCCCCAACTAGCAACGAATCATTGAGACTCCGTCCCGCGGGCGACTGCACCGAGGTCGTTCGCGGCACTGCGGGCTCGGACTTTGCGGCCAATGCCGTTCACTTTGAGCCGGCGCGGCGGCCCCGCACCCGCTAGGAGAGACAGTGCTCGGTCGAGGCGGTCCCGCTGGCGGGAGTTCGGGCGACGTCGTGTTCGACCACGTCGTCGGGGATGGCGTAGGCGGTGCTCGCTTCGCTGAGCAACTTGGACTCGACGACACCGGCGACGAGGCCGGCGTCGAGCGCCGGACTGCCCGAGTTGCCGGGTTGGACGTTCACCTCAACGGCGAGCACGGTCTTGGCGAAGAGTGTCTTGTTGTAGATGTCTCGGCCCTGTCCCGTGATTTCGCCCTCGTAGACCCCTGGCGAGCCAGTGCGCGACGCGTCGAGGGGAAAGCCCACCACCTCGACGTGAGTGCCGTCGCTCGGCTCGCGATCGCTGAAACGAAGCGGCGACGCGTTGGCCGACGGTACGCGCAGCACCGCGAGGTCATTGAGTGGATCGAACAGGGCAACCTCGGCCGGCGCGCCGCCGACGCTGAAATGCTTGAAGCCGGCCACGACGTGGGCGTTCGTGACCACTTCATCGGGAGTCACGAAGAAGGCCGTTCCCTGGCTGGAGGCGCTGCAGGCGCCGCTCGCGATCACCTTGACGACCGAGGTCGGGCTCGCGAGCGGCGTGACGTTCGGGCCGAGCTCCTTCGGGTTGATTAATCGCCGCAGGGTTGGCTCCACGACATTGGCGAAGACGTTCGGCACGTGGGCGTTTGGAAAGAGCGTCTCCACCTTCGCCTCGATCGCGGGCACCGGTGGCATGACGCCGTCCACGGCCTTCAGGATCGCCGACTGCTGTATGCCGCTCGCGATCGTGCCCCAGGTCGCCGAAACGAGAAGTCCTGCAGTCAACCAGCAGATGACGAGCGCCCCCGACGACGCCGAGCACGGCGCCCGCGACCCGGTCGACGATCCCGAGCAAGAGAGCGTGGGCGAGTCGCGCGATCAAGCGCCCACGACGCCGCCGACGATCCCCCCGCAGATCGAGACGATGAGGACGATGAAGAGCGCGACGGCCGGTCGCCAGCCATTGTTCCAGAGATCCTTCGAGATCGATGGGGCGATCGCGACGCCGAGCAGGAAGCCCGCGCAGAGGCCGAGTATGCCCGCGATCTGGCGGATGAAGCCCTCAGCGAAGCCTCGCAGCCCGGCGAGCACCACCACGATCAGGATGATCAGGTCGACCCAACTCACGCCCTAAGGGTAGGTCCAACCTGCTCGATTGCCCGGCCCTTGGCCGATGTCGAAACGCGAACCCGGTGACGTTGCTTGGGGCCGCGTTGGGGTCGAGTCGTTGGTTACTTGGGCTGCATGCGAATGCCAGCGTCGATACGCACGGTCGCCGCGTTCATGTAGCTGTTGGCGAGCAGCTCGACCGCGAGCGAGGCGAACTCGCTCGCGTACCCGAGGCGCTTCGGAAAGAGGACGCCCGTGCCGAGGCGCGCCTTGAACTCCTCCGAGGCGGGACCGCTCCCGTAGATCGGGGTGTCGATGAGCCCGGGCAGGATGCAGTTCACCCGCACGCCGATCGGCGCGACGTCGCGCGCGAGCGGCAACGTGAGCCCAACGACGCCGCCCTTCGAGGACGAGTACGCGGCCTGGCCGATCTGGCCGTCCTCGGCGGCGACGGACGCGGTGTTCACGATCGCGCCGCGGTTGTTGTCGGCGTCGGGCGGCGTTGTGGCTCATCGCGGTCGCGGCGAGGCGACAGACGTTGAACGTGCCGATCAGGTTGATCTCGATCACCTTGCGATAGAGGTCGAGGTCGTGAGCCGAAGAGTACTCGCCGTCCTTGCCGATCGTTCGCGTGGCCCAGCCGATCCCGGCGCAGTTGACGGCACTCCAGAACGGCGCCAACGACTTTGCGCGTTCGATCGCGGCGATGACCTCGTCGGTGCTCGTCACGTCGCAGTGCGCGTAGGCACCGCCGATCTCCTTGGCGACGCGCTCGCCGGCTTCGTCGTTCAGGTCCGCGAGGACGACCTTCACGCCGCGAGCCGCGAGGGCTCGCCCCGTTGCCTCACCGAGTCCCGAGGCGCCACCCGTCACGATGGCTGAGGTGTTCGAAAGTTCCATGCCGCTCCCGTCGCTGGCCCGCACGTTGGCGGCGCATTCGATTCAAGCAGACTCAGAATGGGAGTGTGGCGGGACCGGTTGCCCGGCCCCGCCACGACGGGAATTAAAGCTGACGCGACGCTCCCGCTGCCCTTGCTTGGTCACTCTCACTGGCCGGCTACGCCGTCTTCGCTTCATAGTCGGCGACGACCTCGCGCTGTCCGAAACCCTGCCTCCTGGGCGCTCTCGCGCTGGTGACTGAGTCCTAAGTGCACCCCGGGGATAGGGAGGTAAACCCCGAAGGAGAAACACTCGAACCGATGGGAGCGACGAAATAACCAAGCGGTCACCGTCGCGATGTACCTTTTGATTCCTTTCGACATTGACGAGTTTCCCGAGGAAGTCCAAGGACCGCTCAAGGCGGGTCGAAGAAGTCGGTAAGAACTGGTTGTGAAATTCATCTGAATCGCGACCGCGGTCAGAGAATCGCCTGTCTTTCTTCAAGAGCGATCGTGCACGCGCTCACAAGAATGGTGTCCGAGTCGGCTTTCCGATAACGGGATTGCATCCAGCTGGAGTGGAGTTCTTACACGTAGAGGGCTCGGCGTGACGCAAGAGCCCTTCACCGACGCCAAGCCAGCTGGTCCTCCTGACCCCATGGGGCTTGATCGAACTGTGAAAGGATGCCCCGAGAGGGTCCGCCGCGAACTCTCTTCGGAGCCTGGCATGAAGACTCTCAAGATCGCAATGACGGCGCTTGGAACGGGCGCAGCAGTCCTGGCCCTAGCCGTCACCCCGACCACCGGTGGCCTCGCCTCGACCACTCTGAACGTGCCGTCAACGCACGTGCCGTCGGAAGCGCCGATCAGCGCCGGTCCATCTCGTAGCGAATGTTTCTATCCGACATTCGATGACACGGGGCTCGCGGCCCTTCAGGCTGCGGTCACGAGCTTCGATACCCTAGACGAACTCGACCGTCACGTGCGTTTCGGCGTACTTGAACGGTGCGGCGACGTGGGCCGACTGGGATGTCTCCGTGGATCACCCAATCGCAGTACGGGTACACCTCGTGGGTCGCCGAAGCGCCCGCAGAGTCGCCAACTGGTCTTGGCGGTGGACCTGATTCCGAGCAGCCTCGAAGACGTGAGCGACCCGTTGGGCTGGGAGCAGTCGTGCGCGGCGGGCGACTTCGACTCCTACGCCACGACACTCGGCACGAACCTTGTCGCCGCCGGCCTAGAGAACTCGGTCATTCGCCTCGGCCCGGAGATGAACGGCACCTGGGAGGCGGACTTCATGGGCACGACCACGCAGGAGCAGAGTCTGTGGGCCACGTGCTTTGCCAACGAAGTAACGGCGCTGCGCCAAGCGATCGGGCAGAACTTCCTCATCGACTGGAACCCCAACGCCTGTAAGGGCGCCTACCCGTACGCGAATTTCTACCCCGGCAATGCGTACGTCGACCTCGTGGGGCTCGACCTCTACGACGTGGATTGCAATGCCCCAAGTACCTCAGTCACCTTCTCGCAACTCGCCAACGAGCCCTACGGGCTCGACGACTTCGAGGCGTTCGCCGCCTCGCAGGGTAAACCCATGAGTTTCCCGAGTGGGGTCTCGCGACGACCCCCTCCGGGGACGATCCCGGGTACGTCAACGGCATGGGATCGACGGTCGCCAACGGAGACGTCGCCTTCGAGTCCTACTTTCGACGGGGGATCTGGAACGAGCCTGCCACTCGGACCAAGCACGCCGCTGTCGCTCGCCGCGTATCAAGAGTGGTTCGGCAGCCTCCCTCTCGACGCCGCGACCATTTCGGGAAGCGTGACGGCGGTCGGTGGCGGTGACCTCGCGGGCATCTGCGTCGAGGCGTTCCTCAACGGCACGGACATCGCGGCGTCGGCAACGACGGCGGCCGATGGCACGTACACGATTGCCGGACTCGCACCCGGTAACTACGGCGTCTTGTTCGTTCCAGGGTGTGGCAGCGGGAACTTGCGACGCAGTGGTACAACGGCACGGCGTCGGGAACCGCAGTCGGCCGCCGGGCACCTTGGTCGACGTCACGGCGGCTTCACCGGCGTCCGGCATCAACGCCACGATGTCGCCGGGCACGAGCATCTCCGGAACGGTGAGCGCGGCAGCGGGCGGCGCCGATCTCGCGGGCGTCTGCGTCAGCGCGTTCCCCGCTGGCGCGACCAGTAGCGCTGGCGTCGCCGACACGAGTGCGGCCGATGGGACGTACACGGTTGAAGGGCTCTTGCCGGGCAGCTACGACGTCGAGTTCTCCGCCGGGCCGTGCGGAGGAGGCTTCGTGACGCAGTGGTACAACGGCACGACGACGGGGGCGTCGTCTCGTGTCGGGAGCGTGGCCGTTGCCGCGACCGTCATCTCCCCGGCAACGGGCGTCAACGCCGCGATGTCGTTGAGCACGAGCATCTCGGGGACGGTGAACGCGGCAGTGAGCGGCGCCGACCTCGCCAACGTGTGCGTGACGGCGTACCCCGTCGGTGGCGGCGCGCCGGAGACCGCGACGACCGCGGTCAACGGCATGTACACGATCTCCGGCATCGCAGCGGGTGCCTACACCATCGAGTTCGATCCGGATCCGTGCGGAGGAGGAAACTACGCCTCGCAGTGGTACAACGGCGCCCCGTCGGGCACGTCCGACTCGGCTGACGCTCTAGCCGTCTCCACGTCGGTAGCGTCACCCGCGACCGACATCGACGCCGAGATGGCCCTCGGCGCGGAAAATCACGGGGACAGTGACCGCCGCCGTCAGCGGGTCAGACGTCGCGGGTGTCTGCGTGTCAGTGACGTCGACGGACGGCGGCAGCGGCGGTTCCGCTACCTCGGCGGCGAACGGGATCTACGCGGTCTCGAAATTGGCGGCTGGTTCCTACGACGTGGTCGCCGATCCCACCTGTGGTGGCACCGTCACGACGCCGTACGCCTCGCCACAGCCCACGTCGCCGGCGGTGGCCGTCACGGCTGGTGGGACGTTCACGGACAACGTCGCCCTGGTCTTGCCCGGGTCGATCGTCGACGTCATCACGCCCACCACCAACGCCCCGACGAACGCAGTCGTCGGCGGCGCCTCGTATTCGCCGAACGCCACCGCAACCTCGGGTGACCACGTGGAGATCACCCTCGACGTCGCGTCGACCGGCTGTGCGATCAACGCCGGCGACGTGAGCTTCACGGCGGTCGGCACCTGCGTCATTGACTTCAACGATCCCAGTTCCGGAGCGAGCGACGCGTACGCGTCGGCCGCCCAGGTCCAGCAGTCCTTCAGCATCGCCTCAACGTCTGGCCTCGGTGGCGGCGGTGGTGGTGGCGGTGGTGGTGGCGGCGGCGGACCTCCAAGTCCCCCAGTTACCGTCACGCCGATGCCGCCCGTAACGCCACCCGCTCCCGTTGCGCCGCCGACCCCCGCGACGTCGATCCCCACACCAAGAGAAGTCACGTACGCGAGAAACTCGACGGTCCTCTCTCCTAGGTCGAAGGATGTTCTGAGCGCTCTTGTCAAGAGACTTGTCTCAGGAAGTTCGATCACGATCATTGGATACGCGCATGACGACAAGGCACTCGCGCGCCGGAGAGCCGATCTCGTAGCGGCCTATTTGCTGCGACATGTCTCGGTTCATGTAACGATCAAGATCGTCACGACTTCGACCGTCGACAAGGTGATGGTTATCACCACAAAGTTGTGAATCGCGCCCCGATGCGGCGAAAGTGGGGTGAATCTGCCCCGCAAACCTACGCCGGAGGCCGCAACCTACAATCGGTCTCATGAACCGACACCAGCGGCGAAACGTGGCCACGTGGCTTGCGGCGGTCGTCGTCACGACGAGCCTTGCGGGCGTCGGATTGGCCCAGATCGCCGGCGCGGCGAAAACCTCCAGTGCGAACGAATTCGACTCGCCCTCGGGCCTCGCGTTCGGCGGGGGACACCTCTGGGTTACCAATCAAGCGGGCAACTCCGTCACGGAGATCGATCCCTCGGACGGCGCTTGGGTGACGACCATTCGCGCGAGCGCCGACGGATTCAACCAGCCGACCGCGATCACCAATTGGGGACCGGACCTCTTCGTCGCCAACGCGTCCGGCAGCGTGAGCGAGCTGCGCGATAGCGGCGTCCTGGTGCGCGTGATCACCGGTGCGCGATACCACTTCCTTGACCCCGTCGCGGTTCACACTTTGGGCAACACGGTCGCCGTTCTCAACGCTGGCCGGCCGAGCGCCGCGACGCCGATACTGGGTTCGATCACCGAGTTCAACGCGCGTACCGGCGCCTTCATCCGGCGGATCGCCGGTCCCTCCTTCGGCTTTAGTAATCCGGTCGCCTTCACCGCCTCGGGACCCGACCTCTTTGTCGCCGACGAGGGTAACAACTCGATGACAGAAGTCACGAGCTCTGGCGCGCTCGTGCGACTTATCACGGGCGCCGGCCTCGCCGCACCCGACGGCATCGCCGTCGAGGACGGCTTCGTCTGGGTCGCCGATAGTTCGAGCAACGCGGCCACCCAGATCAACCTCTCGACCGGCTACGTCGTGGCGACCGATACGGATTCGGACGCGAGCTACGGCTTTGGTCAACCCTCAATGGTGATCGCGGCCCAAAGCAACGTCTACATCGCGAGCCCCTTCGGCTCGAGCCCAATGGTGACGAAGGTCGCGGCCACCTCGGGCGTGCCGAGTTGGTACATGTGCAACACGAACGGCCCGTACTACTTCAGCCTTCTTTCTGCCTTCGCGATCTCCGGTGACGACCTGTGGGTCGCGAGTCGTTCCGGCGCCAATAGCGCGACGCCAGGCGCGGCGACGGGCTCGCTCACCGAGATGAACATCGGCGACGGCTCGCTGATCGGGACGTTCCCGACGCCTCCGCCGGCGACCACGACGACCACGTCTACCACGACGACCACCGGGGCGTAGCTCCTCATTGCATTCAAGGTCGGCGATTCATCCCCGGTAGGTTTGCCGAGTGTCGTCGATCTACGAACTCTCGAAGGATGAACTCGCCAACCATCTCACCGATGAGCCCCGCTACCGCGTCGACCAGCTGTGGCACGGGCTCTGGGTTGAGGGACGCGCGGTCGACGAGATCACGACGGTTCCCAAGTCGCTGCGCGCCAAGCTCGCCTCGGCGTTTCCTCCGGCGCTCGAGGTCGCCAACGACGTGGCGAGCGACCGCGGCGCGACGCGCAAATGGGTCTTTCGGCTCGAGGATGGTTCGACGATCGAGACGGTCCTCATGCACTATCGAGGACCGCGTGACGGTCTGCGTCTCCTCGCAGGCGGGCTGTGCCATGGGGTGCACGTTCTGTGCCACCGGCCAGGCCGGCTTCAGCGGCAGCTCAGCGTGGGCCAGGTAATCGAGCAGGTCCTCTTCGCCGCACGCGCCGCAACGCCCGCGCGACTCTCCAACGTCGTCTTCATGGGCATGGGCGAGCCGCTAGCGAACTATGGCGTCACCGTTGCGGCCGTGCGCCGGCTCAACGAGTACCTCGGACTCTCGGCGCGGCACCTCACCGTCTCGACGGTGGGCGTGGCGCCGGCGATCGAGCGCTTGGCTGGAGAGGGCCTGCCCCTCACCCTCGCCGTCTCGCTGCACGCCGCGAACGACGTAACGCGCGACGAATTGGTGCCGCTCAACCGTCGCTACCCCCTCGCGCGGCTCCACGAGGCGTGCGTCACCTGGATCGAGAAGACCGGTCGGCGCCTCAGCTTCGAGTGGGCGCTGATTGACGGGGTGAACGACACTGACCGGGCCGTCGACGAGCTCGCCGAGTACGCGACGTCGCTCTCGGCGCACGTGAACCTCATCCCGCTCAACCCGACGCCGGGCTACCTGGTGCGCGGCTCCTCACGGGAGCGAGTGCGTCGAGTTCCGCGACGCGCTCCGACGCCGGGGGGTAAACGCGACGGTGCGGAACACTCGGGGTCGCTCGATCGCCGCGGCCTGCGGCCAGCTCGCCGAGCGTCACCAACGCGAAGCCCCGGTCGATTCCCGGTTCGCGCGAGTTAGGGAAAGCGCTCGCGCCAGAACGTCGGTCGCCAGCGCATCGAGCGCCAGTACGCCGAGCACGCACATCGACTCCGCCCGAGACGATCGAGAACTCGGTCGAGGTGAAGCTGGCGACCGCTCCGGACTCCAAGTCGCCGAGTCGTGGCCCGCCGGTCACGACGGCCATCTGGATCGCGGAGATGCGGCTGCGGATAGTCGTCGGTGATCGAGGTCTGCAAGATGGTGTTGCGCAGCACCGTCGAGATGACGTCCATCGCGCCCGCGATGGCGAGACAGACGACACCGACCCAGAGGACCGGCACGAGACCGAAGAGCGCCATGACGACGCCCCAGGTGAGGACGACCAGGACGACCAGTCGGCCCCGCCGCGTCACCCGATCCATCCAGCCGGTGAGGACCGCCATGATCAGTGCGCCCGGCTCCCGGGGCGGCGTAGAGCAGGCCGAGGATCTCGGGACCGCCGTGGTACACGTGCTTCGTCACCGCGGGGAAGAGCGCTCGTGGCAGCCCGAAGACCATGGCGTTGAGGTCAACGAGGTATACCGCCTGGACAAGGCGTGGTGTCGTACGTAGGAGAAGCCCTCGCGATCGCGCGGAACATCTTCGACCCCGGCGTGCTCACCGACGGGCCGCATCGGCGACATCATGAAGGTGGCGACGACGAGGACGAAGAACGTCGCGCCGTCGAGGAAGTAGCACGAGGAGAGGCCGACCGTCGCGAGGAGCACCCCGGCGAGTCCCGGTCCGACGACGGTTCCCGCGTTCATGACGATCTGGTTGAGTGAGTAGGCGGCCGACGAGCTCCTCGGGTCGCACGATCATCGGGATGGTCGCCGTGCGCAGTGGTCCCGACAGCCCCGCGAAGCCCCGCGGCAAGGGCGGGCGACATCACGAGCACCACGAAGTTGGGGTGGGTGAGCAGGCGCGTTGACCGCCGAGCGCGCAGCTAAGTGAGCCCGAGGACGAAGCTCGCGCCGACGAGGAGCGTGCGACGGTCGAAGCGGTCGCCGAGGGCGCCACCCCAGAGCGCGCCGATGATCAGGAAGGGGAGTTGGATGAAGCTCGCGAGTCCCACCCAGAGACTCGAGTTGGTCTGTGGGTACACCTGATAGGCGACGGCGACGATGGTGAGGTTACTGCCGAGTAGTCGAGATCAGTTGGCCGACGAAGAGCAGTCGGAAGTCTCGGCTCGTGCGCAGCGGGGTCATGTCGACGAGCAGTCGGGGCACCTCATCCACCATACGGGATTAGGGTGTCCAGTGGGGATTGGCCGTAAGGAGTGCGATGATCGGCGAAGAACTAGTCCAATTGGTGACGCCCGAAGGCGAACGCGTGGCGAACCCCGACTACGAGTCGACACTGAGCGGCGAGGAGATCTTCGGCTTCTACCGCGACATGGTGATCATCCGCCGACTCTGCAACGAGTCGACCTCGCTCCAGCGCCAGGGCCAGCTCGCCTTGTGGGCGCCCGTCCAGGGCCAAGAGGCCGCCCAGATCGGCGCCGGCCGCGCACTGCAGCCAATGGACTTCACCTTCCCGACCTACCGCGAGCACGGCATCGCCTGGTGTCGTGGGGTGCCGCCAGCGGACATGCTGCGGCTCTTTCGCGCGACCAGCAACGGCGGCTGGGACGCCCAGAAGTACCGCCACTCGGTGCCGACGGTCGTACTCGGCAACCAGACCCTGAACGCGGTCGGCTACGCCATGGGCATCCAGCGCGACGGGGCGGAAGAGGCCGTCGATGGCCTTCTTCGGTGACGGCGCCTCGAGCCAGGGCGACGTGCTCGAGGCCTTCGTGTGGGCCGTCGTCCTTTAACGCGCCGGTCGTCTTCTTCTGCCAGAACAACCAGTGGGGCATCTCGACGCCGATGTCGATCCAGTCCAAGATCCCGCTCTACCACCGCGCGCACGGCTTCGGGTTTCCCGGCGTGCGCGTCGATGGCAATGACGTGCTGGCCGTCTACGAGGTCTCTCAAGCGCGCGCTCGACACCGCGCGCGTCGGCGGCGGACCGACGCTGATCGAGGCCTACACCTATCGTCTTGGCGCGCACACGACCTCGGACGACCCGACGCGCTATCGCATCGACGCAGAGGTCGAGGTCTGGAAGCACCGTGACCCCATCGAGCGCGTGAAGTCGCTGTTGGTGCGCGAGTACCACGTGAAGACCGCCAAGTTCGACGACGTGGCGGCCGAAGCCGAGGAGATGGCGCAGCAGCTGCGCGAGGACGTCCTCGCGATGGACCGGCCCGACCCCATCACGATGTTCGACAACGCCTACGCGGCGCCGCACCCCCTGATCGAAGAGGGCCGGCGCGAGATGATCGAGCTCGGCGTGAGCGGGGGAGCGTCGTGACGACGAGCATGACCATGGCCAAGGCCCTCAACGAGGGACTGCGCAAGTCCCTCGAGAAGAACAAGAAGGTCCTCATCATGGGCGAAGACGTCGGCAAGCTCGGCGGCGTCTTTCGCATCACCGACGGCCTGCAGAAGGACTTCGGCGAGGACCGGGTGATCGACTCGCCGCTCGCCGAATCGGCGATCGTCGGCACGGCGGTGGGGCTCGCGATCCGCGGGTACCGCACGGTCTGTGAGATCCAGTTCGACGGCTTCGTCTACCCGGCCTTCGACCAGATCGTTCGCCAAGTGGCCAAGCTGCACAAGCGTTCCGACGGCGTCTACGACATGTCGCTGGTGATCCGCATCCCCTTTCAGGGAGGCATCGGCGCCATTGAGCACCACTCCGAGAGTCCCGAGGCGTACTTCGCCGCAGACGGCCGGGCTTCGCGTCGTGTCCTGTTCGACTCCGAACGACGCCTACTGGATGATCCAGCAGTCGATCGAGCACGACGACCCCATCATCTTCTGCGAGCCGAAGAGCCGCTACTGGGAGAAGGGCGAGGTCGACCTCGAGGGTCCGCCCGCTCGGACTCTTTGAGGCCGCCGTGCGTCGCGAGGGGACCGACGTAACCGTCATCGGCTACGGCGCGTCCTTAAAGACCATCCTGCGCGCCGCCGACACCGCCGCGACCGAGGGCATTTCGCTGGAGGTCATCGACGCGCGTTCGATCGCGCCGCTTGACCTCGACACCATGGCCGCGTCAGTGGTGAAGACCGGACGACTGGTCGTGGTCCAGGAAGTCGCCGCACATGGCCTCGATTGGGTCCGAGATCGTGGCCGAGCTGACCCAGCGCTGCTTCTACTCGATGAGCGCGCCGGGCATGCGCGTGAGCGGCTACCACGTGCCCTACCCGCCGACGCGCCTCGAAGAGGACTATCGCCCGACCGTCGACCGCATGCTCGACGCGGTCGACACGCGTGATGGGGTACGAGAGTTGAGCGAGCAAGTCTTCCTCCTGCCGGACGTCGGCGAAGGTCTGGTTGAAGCCGAGATCGTCACCTGGAAGGTCAACGTGGGCGACCACGTCGCGCTGAACCAACCACTCGTCGACATCGAGACCGCCAAGGCCACCGTCGAGCTGCCGAGCCCCTACGAGGGCACCGTCGTCGCGCTCCACGGCAAGGTCGGCGACGTAATGGAAGTACATAAACCGCTCATCACGTTCGAGGCCGGCGGCGGTGCAAGCACCGGCGGCGACGAGTGTCGCCGCGACGACGGAAGCGCCGGCCGAGGCGACGGAACCCGCCAAGGAGGCATCGGTTGGCGAGGGCCGCGAAGCCGTTCTCGTCGGCTACGGCGTCGCCAACGAAGACGGGGTGGCGACGCGCAAGCACCGTCGCCGCGGCGCGGAGCGCCAACGCCGCGCAACACCTGCGACACCACCGCCCGTCGAACCTCCGATGAGCGTCCCGGCGGCTCCGTCCCCGAGCACGGCGGTCGCCTACGCGCCGCGCTCGACGCCACCCGTGCGCCTCTACGCCAAGCAACACGGACTCGACCTTGCGACGGTCGCCGGCACTGGTCGCGACGGCGTCATCACGCGCGACGACGTCGAACGGGCTCTCAACGGTGCGTCGTCCGCTGCGCCGGCCGCGCCGGCACGAGTGAGCGCACCGATCACCGGCCCGACGACGACGTCACGTTTCGTCGGCCGCGAGATTCGAGTCGTGGGCGACTGGCCCGAAGGAGGAGCGCATCCCCGTGAAGGGAGTGCTTCGTTCGATGGCCGAGGCGATGACCCAGAGCGCCTTCACCGCACCGCATGCCGCGGTGTGGATGCGTCTCGACGCCACGAAAACGATCGACCTGCTGGCGTCGTTGAAGCAGCGCCCGACCTTGGCGAACGTGCGGCTCTCGCCGCTCACGATCGTGGCCCTGGCACTCTGCGACGCGGCACGCCACTACCCGGGCGTCAACTCGAGCTTCGACGCAGCGGCCGGCGAAGTGATCGTGCGACGCACCGTCAACCTCGGCATCGCTGCTGACACCGCGCGCGGGCTCATCGTGCCGAACATCAAGGGTGCCGATCAACTCGACCTCGTCGCAATGGCCGAAGCCCTCAACGTGCTCGTCGACAAGGCCCGTAACGGCACGACGACGCCCGACGACATGCTTCGACACCACGCTCACGATCACGAACGTCGGGCCCTTCGGTGTCGACGCGGCCGTGCCGATCCTCCCCCCGAACACGGGCGCGATCCTGGCGGTCGGCAAGATGGCGAAGGCACCGTGGGTGGTGGATGACGAAGTCGTCGTGCGCTACGTCGCCGAGATCGCCATGTCCTTCGACCACCGGATGGTGGACGGCGCGCTCGCCTCGCGCGTGCTCGCGCACGTGGCGAAGTTCCTCGAGGACCCCGCCGCGGCGATCATCGCCGGCTAGCTAAGCGCGCAATGCGGCTAGCGCGTGGTCGGCGTGCGCGTGCATCGAGATCTCGCTCGTGACGACCTCGCGGACGCGCCGGTCGACGTCGATGACGAAGGTCACGCGCTTCACGCGCAGGAAGTCGAGCGAACGCTTGACGCCGTAGTGGCGCGCGACCTCGCCGTCGACGTCGGCGAGCAGTGGGTAGTCGATGCCGTTTTTCTTCGCGAACAGCGCCTGGCGATCGGGGCTGTCCATGGAGATGCCGACCGGTTGCGCGCCGAGTTCGGCGAAGTCGGCCACGAGGTCACGGAAGTGGCACGTCTCGCGGGTGCAACCGGCGCTCAGGGCGGCGGGATAGAAGAAAAGAACGACCGGGCCGCTTTCGAGAAGTGAAGAGAGGGTGCGGACCTCGCCGTTTTGATCAACGAGGCTGAAGTCGTAGGCGAGTTCGTTCTTTCTCACCTATCTACGCTAGGCGTCGAGTCGAAACCCAACGCCGCGGATGGTGATGAGATGACGGGGGTTCGCCGGGTCGTCCTCGATCTTCTGGCGCAGTCGCTTCACGTGCGTGTCGAGGGTGCGGGTGTCCGAGAGCTCAAGACCCCACCAGAGCGTGTCAAGGCAGACCTCGCGCGTGACGACTTGGCCGAGACGCGTGGCGAAGAGCGCGAGCAGGTCGAACTCCTTTCGACTGAGCTCGACCTCACGGCTCTGGCGCGTCACCGTGCGCCGCGAGAAGTCGATTCGCAGATCCCCGAAGGAGATGACCTCGTCATCGACGGAGGTGAGTGGGCGGCGCAGCACCGCGCGGATTCTCGCGACGAGCTCACGCAACCGGTAGGGCTTTGTGACGTAGTCGGCCGCACCGATCTCGAGACCGAGCACCACGTCCACCTCGCTAGTGCGCGCCGTCACCATGATGACGGGGATGTGCGTCGTGTCGTGCAGCTCGCGGCAGTAGTCGATGCCCGAGCCGTCGGGCAGCATTACGTCGAGCAGCACGAGGTCGGGCTTGGCGCTCGCGAGCAGCGTGCGCGCCTCGGCGATGTTCGTGGCACCGACCACGACGAAGCCCTCGACACTCAGGCCAACGTTCAGGGCGTCTTGGTAGCTCTCCTCATCCTCGACGATGAGGATGGTGTTGCGGCCCTGGAGCTCGGCCAGCGCGGTCACGGGGAACTCGGAACGCGCTGGCAGCGAAGTGTGGCACGCACGGCATCGACAAGGGGGCGTTGAGATCGTTGGCGTGCCACGGATCCAACCTAAAAATGCAGAGTTACCGCAAGGTGAAAAACGGGAGACCCCGAGGTGGTCGGCAGATGAAACCTTGCCGGAAGGCGCCCTCTAGCGCCCACGACACTCAACTAGCGAGGGTGAAACCGTCGTAAATGACTGCTTTGGTGAGGTAGGTGCCAGTGCCGGTGCACGAGCTTGTGGTGTTGCACACCAGCGCGTAGACGCCACCATCAATGCCCACCGTCGACGAGTCCGAGGGCAGAATAACCATCGTCGCGGTATCCCACGTGCCGCTCTCCTCGTCGGCCACGAGCCCCTGGTACTCGCCGTTGCCGTCGAGGTACGCGCCACTCGCTCGACAGTTCCCGACGCTCGGGCACGAGACCGCCACGACCCCGCCGTTCTTGCCGGCCGAGCCGGCACCACTCGGCAGCATCAACTCAGTCGCGGGCTGCCACGTCCCCGCCACCTCGTTGTCGAGGAATCCCTGGTAGTTGCCGGTTGCGTCCTCGTACTGGCCCCCGAGGGCGCAGTTGCCCGCCGAGGCGCAGGCGATGCCGTCGAAGTCGTAGAGGAAGACGTGCGGGTTGGGGCTCGCGTTGCTGGGCATCGTGAGCGCGACGGCGCCACTCCAGTCGCCGTGCGTCTCACTGGCGCTCAGTCCCTGCGCGTTACCCGCTTGGTCGGTGAAGGTGCCAAAGATCGCGCAACTCACTCCAGACACGCAAGTGACTTCGTTTGCGCTCGCCCCCGCGTAGGCGCTGGCGGTGGGTGGCAGCGTGAGCTCGACGCCGGCGCGCCAGGTGCCGTTGACCTCGTCGACGAGTAGGCCTTGCGTGACATCGCTCGAGTCGACGAACGAGCCGACGGCGACGCAGTTACCCGTCGAGGAGCAGTCCAGCTGATACGTGTCGACGAAGGGATTTACGTTGGTGCGCGTCGTAATCGAGATCGTCCGGGCGCGTTGCCAAGTCCCATGCACCTCGTCGACGACGAATCCGTCATTGTGCGCGATGTTCTTGGCGTTCGCGAGGTACGTCCCGGTCGCACTGCAGTTGCCCCGTGAAGGACAGTCCATCGATCGAATCTGGGCCACCTGGCCAGAGCCAATCGCGTTCGCGGGCAACGTGATCTCCTGCGCGCGCTGCCACACGCCCGCAACGTCATCAGCGACGAAGGCCTCGGTGGCGGTCGAGCGCGTGACGTAGCCGCCCGCCGCGCTGCAGTAGTTGGTGGCGCCGCACGAGAGCGCGTACGTCGTAACCCCGGGGTTCTTCGCCGACTTACTCGGTGGGCGAAGGGCGATGGGATTCGCCCAGTGTCCGTGCGTTTCGGTGATGACCAGTCCCTCGACGTCGTAGTTGGCGTTGGTGTAGGACCCGCCCGCGACGCAGTTGCCGATCGTCGGACAGCTGAGTGCCGGCAAGAAGCCGAGCGGAATGCCCCTTGCCCCACCGGGCAGGGTCGCGCGCCGTGCCGCCTGCCACGCCGGGGTGCTCGCCGAGGCCGCGACGCTCGCAACGAGAGTAAGCGCACTCGCGATGACGACGGCGTTGCGCAGGGACTTCATCGGACGTACTCCACGTTGACGGTGCCAGGGCGGCGCGTCATCGCCTTACTGCCTGGGTGGACGGTGCGACGCCGCTGACTGCTCAGTATAAGTAGGTGGCGACGCCGGTTTCAGTGCACGCCTGCCCGGTGGCGCGCGGGACGGCCCTACGCGGGATAGGGCGCAAGCTTCATGACCTTCAGCAAACTCGGGTCGCTGCTCGCGAGGCGTGTGTAGAGGTGATCGCGGATACGCCAGGCCCAGACCGTGACGGGCGCGCTCTTCCAGGTTCCGGCAGCGCAGTTGGGCGTGCAGTCGTTCCAGCGAGCCGTCCCGGTCGCGTACGCGGTCGCGAGGCCCCAATCGGTCCAGGTGAGGTTGGTGAACTCGGCGTTGGCGTCGGCGCAGAACAGCACGTAGCCGGTGGGTGAGACCCCGGTCTTGTTCGAGCAGCTGAGGGTGATACCGACCCCCGTCAGGTGGGTGCTCGAGTGGACGTAGGAGAGTCGCGAGGTCACGAGCGCAACCACCAGCACCATGACAACAAGCGAGAGGGGGACGATTCGACGCACGAGCCAAGTGTAAGCACGCCGACGGCCGCGGTGGGCGAACGCGGGTTCCTCCCGGAGGCGACTAGTTCGGCGCGTCGACGACGCGGCACGGGATTGGCGAATTCTCGTCGATCCAGTAGCTGGCGCAGATGCGGTGGTAGCCGTCGGCGATGACGAGGTCGCGGCCCTTCATGAACTTGCCGCGCACCAAGAGGATCGGCGAGAGCTTCTCGCCGCGCTTCACCTTGTCGAGGTCGCCCTTCACGTGCGCGTTGTCCCGATCGAGCAGCCGCAGGCGGCTCGCGCGTAGCAGGTCCTTCGCCTCGTAGGTCGACGTCGGTGCGTTCTGCAGGAGTTTGACGAGCTTCGCGGCGAGATCGGAGTCGGCGAGGAGGCTCAGGTACGTCGCCGCGGCCGGAAAGTCGTGCGCTTCGGGCTCCGTCTGCCAGTGTTCACCAGCCATAGGACCTCCTCGCCGAGAGCCTACCCAGCGGCCGAGTGATACCAAAGAGAGGTGGCAGTGACTCCGCGCTGGTGGTCACTACCCTTGAGAACGTGCTGGCATCCCGATCGCGGTCGCGTGCCGGGGGCGTTGCGTCGCTTGTCGGACTCGCGGCCGCGACACTGCTCGCGGCAGTTGTCGTGGCTCCTGGGCTCGCGAGCGCGGCCCCCGGCCCGTCGGCACCGCGCTCGGTCCACGCCAGCATCGCCGCGGGAACGGTCCACGTGCGTTGGTCTCGGCCCGCGAGCAGTGGTAGTGGCTCGATCACGGGTTACCTCGTCTTTTCGCATCCGGCACGGCGCAGGTGCGTGACGCGCTCAACGAGCTGTGCGGTAAAGGGACTCAAGGCGGGCACGTCCTACACCTTCACGGTGGTCGCGAAGAGCTCGAGAGGGGAGAGCCCTAGTTCGGCTCCCTCCAATCGCGTCGAAGTCCCGAAACCGGGCGCTGCCTTCCTGGCGGCGGCGAACACACTCAACGACGCCGTGGCGACCGACCAGACGACGATCGACAACGACCTCAACAACGGCGCGACCTCGGCGGCACTGCAAAAGGACCTGGCAAAACTGACGAAGGCCTACGGGACCTTCACCTCGACGTTGAAGAGGGAGTCGTGGCCCGCGAACGCCCATTCGGACGTCACGACTCTCGCTGCGTCGGTAAAGGCACTCGCCGGGGATTGGGTCGGCGCGTACGAGGCCAGCGCGTCAACGGCGGGCACTCAGTTCAACACGCTCGAGTCCGACACCGTCCTCGAGCGCGAGGCCGACGCCAAGGTGCGCGCCGACCTCGGCCTGCCGCAGATCATCACCGGTCCAACTAACGCGGCGCCAAGCCCGGTGGCGATCGGTGCGGCCGAGATCGTGCACGACTTCAGCAGCGACGCGCTGTCGGTGACCGTCACCTCCGTCGTCGATCCAGCGACCGCCGGCTCTGGTTCGGGCGGGCCGGACGCCGGGTATCGCTTCGTCGCGGTCCAAATGAACCTCGCCAACACGAGTGGTGGCGCCATCGAGGGCGACGTCAACTACTCAACGACCGTGGTCGGCTCGGACGGCGCCACGTACCACGCGGACTTCGGCACGGTCGCGGAATGCACCAACTTCACGTACGGGTTGTTCGACCTCCCGGGCAACGACAGCGCGACCGGCTGTGTTGCCTTCCAGCTGCCGACAGGGGTGAGCATCAAGACCATCGCCTTCACGTTGGCGCCGGCCTGGCTCGACAGTGGCGAGTGGAACGGCTAACAGACTGCTCGTCCGAACGTTGATTTATACTTGACACAGTCCGCGAAGCCTGATTGAGACGCCGAGCGTCTCCGAACGGGTCGCGAATAGACGAGGAAACGACGGACAGGTTCATGCACCGACGGCTGAGGATCATGGTGACGGCGGTACTCGTCGTCGCTCTTGCGAGCGGGGTCTTCCTCGCCGTGCGCGACTCCGCGCCGTCAGCGAGCGCCGCGACGACTACGACCACGACCACCACGATGACTACGACGACCTCCTCAACGCCCTCTACAACGACCACGTCCACGCCCGCGAAGTTCAGTGCGTTCTACCTCGACGTCGGCGCGTCGGCGTCGCTCGGCATGCAGCCCACTGGGGTGCTCCACCACAACGGTCGTCGCACCAACACCGGCTACGCCAACGACCTGCTCTACATCGAAGCGCTCCAGGGAGTGACGCTCTCCTTGCACCAGATCGGCTGTCCGGCCGAGACCGTGCAGTCAATCCTGAACACGACCCAAGCCGATCACTGCTACACCTTGCCCAAGACCCAGATGACCCAGGCGATCGCGTTCCTCAGGTCCAACGAGGGCGAGGCCGGCGTCGTCTCGATCGACCTCGGCTTCAACAACATGCGGATCTGCATGAGCGCATCAGCCGTCAACGAGGCGTGTGTCGCGGCCGCGGTCGCCGCGGTGAGCGTTGACATGCCGAAGGTCATCAAGGATCTCAAGTCGGCTGCGGGTCGCCACGTTCGCTTCGTCGGCGTCGAGTACAGCGACCCCTTCCTCGCCTACTACCTGGACGGGCCGAACGGACCGGCCGTCGCCACCGCCTCGCTGGAAGCGGTCGACAGCCTGAACGCCGCGCTTGGCAAAGCCTTTGGCGCTGGCGGCGTGGCGGTCGCGAACGTGCCGGGCCTCTTCGAGACCGACAACACGACCAGGGTGTCGATGCAGAACGTTGGCGAGATCCCGGCCAACGTCCAGAAGGCGTGCGAGCTCACCTGGATGTGCGACCCTGCGCCGTTTGGTCCCGACGATCACCCGAACGACGCCGGCTACTCGTTGATCGCCCAAGCGATCGCGGCAACGTTGCCGAAATCCTGGTAGCGATCACTGCGGCAGGCGCCGTCGCGCTTTAGGTCGGGCCCTTTAGAAGGTCGCGACGCTGCGTGTAGTCCTCGGCGTCGATCTCACCGCGGGCGAACCGCTCGTTCAGGATCTTCAGCGCGTCGGTCTGCGCCGCCGGCGGCGACCCGGCGTGGTGTTGGTGGGGGTGGGCGTGTCCGCCTTGGCGGATCATCGTGAACACCACACAGCAGATCGCGGCGAGGATGATCAGGAAGATGATGAACGCGATAATACCGCCGCCGCCCCACGCGAAACCCTGATGATGAAATCTGAACGGCATTGACGCCCCTCTCGGAACTCCTCGCTTCATTCCTAGGCTAGGCAACTGACCATTGCAAGTCAGTTCCGCGCGTCCATCGCGATTCTTAGGTCCTCTTCAGGTTGGCGACGTTCGAAGGTCGCGTCCGAGCGTCGCAGTCGTCGACGAAGGTCTAGATCGGTTTTGGGCCAAAGCCCGCGGCGGCGAAGAGGTGGCGAAGGTCCAGCACGTCCTGTGCGTCGACACCCTTGTGCTTAGGCGCCTCGAGCGTTGTCGTCGTCTGGCCGAGGGTTACCGAGAACTTGCCGTCGTGCTTCTCGTCGACGGTCGCGACGGCGCGCAGCAACGAGAGGACTTCTTTCCATTCGAGGTTGTGGCTGACCGGGTGCTGGAAGATCTTGGCCAACGTGGCCCGGTGGTGGTTGTTGAGGTGCACGGGCTCAGTGTCCTTCGCCATTGCGTCTCCCCTCTGACTTCACCCTAACGGCGCTCAAGGTGCGACTCAAGGGTCGAGCGTGAAGTCGCGGGTAGTTCGGGGGCCAAGATGGTGAAGTGGGGATGGGCGAGCGACGCGGAGGCGGTGGACGTTGAGCGGGCGACTCGTCGATGACGCGCGGGCGATCAGCGTCGCTTGGTTGAACGCCATGGACCTCGTGTCGCTTACTCGGAGAGCGCTCCTCGACGCGCACGTCGCTGAGGTCGAGGTCGACGTCGTCGCGATCGGCAAGGCGTCGCGCGAGATGTCGGCTGCGGTCACCTCGGTCCTTGGAGCGCGAGTCCGGCGGCGTTTCACTGTCTGCGATGAGGCGAGCGTGGCGCTTGGAGACCTGACGTCCGACGTCTTCATTGGTGAGCATCCCGTTCCCGGCGAAGGAAGCCTCGCGGCTGGCATCGAGCTGATCAGGTTTCTCAATTCCTCCCCGAACGACGGTTGCACGATCTTTCTGTTGTCCGGCGGCGCGTCGAGCCTCTGTGTGGTGCCCGCGCCTCCGATCACCCTGTCGGACTTGGGCGACGTCTTCGCGGCGGCCTTGAGCGCGGGGATTGACATCACGACGCTCAACATGCTCCGCGCCTCGGCGTCGGCGATCGCGGGGGGTGCCGTACTGCGCCACGTGCGTACGAAACGGTCACTCAGTTTGATCATGGTCGACAACGTCGTCTCGGGCGCGCCGTGGGTCGCGTCGGGCCTCACCTTTGACTTCGCCCCGACCAGCGAAGAGGTGATGGCACTCCTTGACGCGGTCGGACTTAGAGGTTCGACTTTGGGCGACCGGATACTCGCGGCGTCGACCGAGCGCTTTGCGACGATGTCGCTCTCCCAGTTGGCGCGTCACGAGAACACCGTCGTTGCGGAACCGTTGACGATGCTCGCGGCCGCGGACGACGAAGCGCGGCGGCGGGGCTTTCGAGTTGTCAACATGGGCGACCATGTCACGGGCGACGTGGAGCGCGTCGGTCGGGAGTGGAGCGAAGCACTAGGGCGCGAAGCAAACTCCATGGAGCCGGTGGCGTTCATCGGCGTCGGCGAAGTGACGGTTCGAGTGCGCGGCGAGGGGCGGGGCGGTCGATGCCAGCAGTTCGCGTGGCTGATGGCGGACAAACTCGCCGGACTTGAATGTGACAGCGCCTTTGTCGCGCGAGCGTCGGACGGCCGCGACTACGTCGAGGGCGTCGCCGGAGGATGGGTGGATGGTTCCACGCTGAAGCGAGCGACGAGATCCGGAATCGACTGGGAGTCCGTCGCGCGTGCGAACGACGCCTATTCGGCACTCGGCGAACTCGGCCAGCTGCTCGAGGGTGGTCACACCGGGTGGAATCTCTGCGACGTCTACGTCGCGGTGACGGGTGACTACTCCAAGTCCGGGGCGGCGTAGGTCCCGCCGACGAAGCGTCCAAAGAGCGGGTCGTCGGCGTCGGGGGAGGCGAGCAGCTCATCGGCGTAGGCCTCAGCGTCGTCGACCGGGTGGTAGCCAAGGGCGGCGCCCTCTTCGAGCGAGACGAGCCCGCGGCTGTTTGCGGACACGCCCCACACGACGCGAAAGCCTGGGCTCGGAGCGCTGAGCGCGGCCTCGAAAAGACGGGTGCAGTCGCCGGGCGAGAGCCACGACCAGAGATTGCGGGCGTTGGTCGGACGTTCGAGAAACGAGCCGATGCGTAGGCAGACGGCGTCCAGCCCATGCCGGTCGGCGTAAAGGCTGCAAAGGCCCTCGCCGGCGACCTTCGAGAGGCCATAGTAGGTGTCGGGCTGGGGAAAGAGGTAGTCCGGAAGCACGACCCCCGGGTCGAGGGGGTGGAACCCGACCGCGTGGTTGCTGCTCGCGAAGACGATGCGAGTGACGCTCGCTTGGCGCGCAGCCTCGAGGACGGCGAAGGTGCCGTCGATGTTGTCCTCGAGGTACTCCGCCCACGAGTAGCCACTCGACGCGCGGCCGCCGAGGTGAATGACGGCCTCGACGCCCTGACAGGCCAGGGCGATGGTCTTCTTGTCGAGGAAAGATCCCTGGATGACCTCGGCGTCCTCGCCGGGCGCGACGGGGGTCTGTTCGGCGAGGTCGAGCAGGCGAAGATGTCGACCCGGCCGACGAAGCGACTGTCGCAGCCACGTGCCGATCGTGCCGTTCGCCCCCGTTATGAGGATCGCTTCATCCATGGGCGGTACCTGTCTTCGGGTTCACCAACGTGCGCGACTGGGCACTCTCGTGGCTGTCACGCGTCATCGGACTTCGCGTTAGTTTCATGCTCACCTTTCCTGAGGTGGTTGCCGAACGTGGACGCTAGGTCTTGAGCCGTCGCGAGACCCGAACGGCTCAGGAGTCCTAAGTGGTAGAGATGGAGCTCACTCGCGCCAGAATCAACGTAGCGAGTAATTACGTCTCCTATGAGCGCGCTGCTCGGCCATCCTCGATCGGCTCGCACGTACGCGCCAAGCGCGATCGCAGGAGAGAGTCTCGCGGCGAGGTCTCGTAGCTCGATGTCGGCCCGTGCTGGGTCCCAGCAGTTCGCGACGACCGCGGTCAGCCCGCTGAGCGCGCCCCTTGATCCGGCGGAGGGAAAAGAACCGGTCGCCCAGCGACTTGCACCGACGTGCGCGGTGATGGTCGCCCCAGGTTGCACCGTGCGGATACGCTCGACGACGTCGCGCCGGAGGTTCGTGCTTAGTCCCTCGCGATACCGAGCGACCATCTCGGCGAGGTCCTCGCCAAGCGCTTCCTCGACCGAGGCGGTTCCTTCGTCGACGCCGGTTCGCACTCTGCTCGCGAGTTCGACGGGGTCGACGCCGACCGCGCGAAGTTCCGCGTGACACGTTGTACAGAAGCAAATGGAGAGCAGCTGCTCGCTGACGACAGTGAGGGTTGCAAAATCGGTCTTGTCGTGGGTGCTGGCGTGGGTGAAACCCATCGGACCGCAGGCCTCGAGCACGACGCCCCGGCAAGTAGTGGTGCTGAGGGTCTCTTCAACCAGAGTGAGGCAATACTCGCGGACGTCATCAGAACTCGGGCACAGCGCGTACGGGTAGGACTCGCCGAAAGCGTTTCGCACCACGAGATCGGGGTGCGTCGGCGCCGACACCGTCGACGTGGGTGAGGACGATCCACGCGTCAACCGCGAGCCCAGCGTCCGACAGGCGTCGCTCTGCGCCGTTGAACCAGTCGCCTCCCTCCAACCACGTCGGCGGGTTCGGTCGGAGGCGGTGGCCGCGCCAGACCTCGTCGCGAATCGGGATGTAGCTCGCTGACGAGGGGATCTCCGTGACCCGACGGGCTGGATGAAGAGGACTTACGACGCGTGCCGCGTGGTACGTGGCGGCGAGTGCGACGACGTCGACGCCCAGGTCGACGGCGCGTGCCGGAGCCGCGGGATCCCCGAGATAGTCCCAGGGGTAGGCGTAGCCGGTGACGCTCACCAGCGGGGCAGCTCGGCGCTGAAGGACGGGTCGACGGATCGGCGGTAGGCGGTGTCGTCGCGCTCGGTGATTCCGCACTCGAGGTACTGCTCGTGGAGGCGCGCGAGCGCGTCGCGGTCAAGTTCGACGCCGAGACCGGGACCGCTCGGCACCGTCACGGCGCCGTCCTTGAAGGCGAGCGTCCCTTCCACGATGACGTCCTCGCTCTTCCAGGGCCAGTGGGTGTCGAGGGCGTAGGTCAGGTTCGGCACCGAGGCGGCGACGTGGGTCATGGCGGCGAGGCTGATGCCGAGGTGCGAGTTGGAGTGCATCGAGAGCCCGAGGTCGAAGGTGGCGCAGATGGTGGCCAGGTCGTGCACCTTCGCCAACCCACCCCAGAAGTGGTGGTCCGAGAGTATGACGCCCACCGCCCGCATCTCCACGGCCGGAGCGATGTCCTCGAACCCGACGACGCACATGTTGGTCGCAAGCGGCATGGACACTTCCCGCGCCACCTGGGCCATGCCGTCAATACCGGGGGTGGGGTCCTCGAAGTACTCGAGGACGCCCGCCAGCTCGCTCCCAACGCGGATCGAGGTCTCGACGGTCCACGCGGTGTTCGGATCGAGTCGAAGGGGCACGTCGGGAAAGGCGTCTCGGAGTGCGAGCACCGTCTCGATCTCGACGTCGGGCGCCATGACCCCACCCTTCAGCTTGATGGCGCGAAAGCCGTACTCCTCGAGCATGACGCGGGCCTGCTCGACGATGGCGAGCGGCCCGAGCGCCTCGCCGAATCGGTCGGGCTCGCCTCCAGGGTGTGACGCCCACTTGTAGAAGAGATACGCGGAGAAGGGCACCGACGATCGGACGCTTCCTCCAAGGAGGTCCGAGACCGGACGAGACGCCATCTTTCCTTGGATGTCGAGGGCCGCCACCTCGAACGCGGCGTAGGTCCGGAGCACGGTGCCCGCCGCGGTGATCGCACCGGTCAGGCCGTGCGCGTCGTTACCCACCATCCCGCCAAGCGTCGAAGCGGTGTCGTCGAGCATGGTGTTGGTCGCGAAGACGTCGTGGCCGACGAGTGCGTGCCCGACCTGAACGAGTCGACGCAAGTGTCCCGCGTCGCCGTACGACTCGCTGAGACCGGTCACGCCGTCGCTCGTCTCGACCTCGATGATCGAGCGGACGGCGAAGGGCTGGTGGATCCCGACGGCGTTGAGCAGCGGCGGGTCACGGAAGGCGACAGGCGTGATGGTGACGTTGGTGATTCTCGATGTGTTCATGACTATTGGTTTCGACGTCGCCGCGCGGGGACATCGTGTTGCGACCCCTCACCCGTGGTGGAAGACTAACGCATGAGAACTTTTCCTCCGCCCGTGGTGGTCACGTCGCCGGGGACGTTTGCCACGCGAGGTGCGCCGACGTGACGACGCTGTGGGAGCGTGTGCGCGACGGTGCGCCGACGAGGGGCACGTTTCTCAACCTCGGCTCGCCGCTTGCGGCGGAGGTCTGTGCGCTCAGTGGCTTCGACTGGTTGCTGGTCGACTTGGAGCACGGCGCGGGGGGTGAGGAAGCGCTCGTTGGTCAGTTCCTCGCGGGGGCGGCCCACGGCGTGAGCATGCTGACGCGCGTCGAATCGGCGGCGCGAATCCGCGTTGGTCACGTGCTCGACCTTGGAGCCGAAGGGGTCATGTTCCCTCGCCTCGACACTCCCGAGGAAGTTGCCGAGGCGCTCCGTCACCTGTGGTATCCGCCACGGGGTGATCGCGGGGTCGCCACCTACAACCGGGCCCGACGCTTCGGTGGTGACGACCGCTCAACGGATGAGGTGAACCAGTCCCTGCTCGGCGTCGTCCAGATCGAGTCGCGCACGGCGCTCGAGAACGTCGAGAAGATCGCCGCCGTACCGGGCGTCGACGTACTCTTCGTCGGTCCCGCGGACCTCTCGGCGTCGCTCGGCATCCCCGGCCAGATCAACGCTCGAGAGTTTCAGGCGGCGCTTGATCGCGTGACCGACGCGGCGCGATCGGCGCACGTCGCAGCCGGGATTCTCACCGTCGATCCGGCGAACGTCGTGACTCTCAACGACCGAGGGTTCTCGTTTGTCGGCGTCGGCTCGGACTCGGCGCTCCTGCGAAGCGCGGCCAGGGCAGCGACGCTCGCCAACAAAAACTAGACGGCGCGCCATGGTGCGTGCCGAGGTCGACCCCGGCTACATGACGCGTGGCCACGAGTTCGCGCGATTCCGCTAGGTACACTGCTGGGTCTCGGCGCCCAGGTGAGTTGCGTCGCAACGGAAAGGTCGAGTCGTGAGTGCAACGTCAGAAGGCAGTGTTTCGTCGGACCTACGAGTGGGCTTCGTCGGTTTGGGCACCATGGGTCGCTTCATGGCCGGGAATCTCGCGCGCGCCGGATTCCCCCTTACCGTCTGGAACCGCACGGCCAGTAAAGCCGTTGAACTGGCTGAGCTCGGTGTCCAGGTGGCCGCGACGCCAGCTGACGTTGCACGGGCGAGCGACGTCGTGGTGGCGTGCCTCACTGACTCGCCCCAAGTCGAGGCCGTGCTCTTCGGACCGGACGGCCTGGCCGAGGGCTTCAGCGAAGGCGCGCTGTTCGTCGACTGCTCGACGCTGAGCCCCTTGAAAGCCCAGGAGTTCGCCGAACGGCTCGCCGCTCAGGGCGTCTCCATGCTCGACGCGCCGGTCTCGGGTGGGTCCGAGGGCGCGAAGAACGCGACGCTTTCGATCATGGTGGGCGGGAGCGAGGTCGCCTTTGAACGGGCAAGCGGAGTCTTTTCCGCCATGGGAAAGACGGTCACCTACCTTGGGCCGGTCGGGGCCGGCCAGTGGGCGAAGGCCATCAACCAGGTGATCCTCTGCGGTGTTTACCTCGGAGTGGCCGAGGGCGTGACCCTCGGGCTGAAGGCCGGCCTCGACGTGGCACGGGTCCTCTCGGCCTTAAAAGGCGGGGCAGCGGGTTCGTGGATTCTCGAGAACCGCAGCGGGCGAATGATCGAGGACGTCTATCCATTGGGCTTCAAGATCGCCCTGCACCGAAAGGACCTCGGCATCGGACTCGAACTCGCCAAAGACGTTGGTGCCGTGTTGCCGGTGACCGCGATGGCGGCGGTGTTCGAGGACGGCCTCATCGCCCAGGGTCACGGCGACGACGACAACTCGGCGCTAGCGCGCCCGATTCGACGGCTCTCGGGCCTCTAAGGTCACGGGACCTTTACGGTGTCGCGGCGATAGACCCGAGCCGCGATCCGCGCGAGGACGAGCGACCAGACCGCCAGCACGATCCAGGCCTGGGCCGGCCAGACGTTGGTGCCACCGAGTGCGGCCTTCCCCGCTTGGACGAGCCAGTAGGAGGGCAGGTACTTGATGATCGTGAGCAGGACCCCATGGGTCGCGAGGGGTCCAAAGGCTCCGCCGAGCAGCGCGAAGAGCGACGTGATGCCACCGATCGCGGGCCCGAGCGAGTCGGTCGAGATGAGGTGGCCGAGCATGATGCCCATGATTGCGAAGGGGACCAGACCGGCGAGCATGAGGCCGAGCATGGTGAGCCACTCGACCGCACTGAGACGGACCCCGAGGGCGGTGCCGGCCAGCGAGAGCACGACGATGCTGAACAGCGCCATCATGTAGCCCGTCAGGATCTTCGCCGAGAAGTAGGTGCTGGTTTTGAGCGGGGTGACGCGCAGTTGGCGGGTCCAGCCGACACTTCGTTCCTGGGCAATGCGTCCCCCACTCGAGATGACGGCCGTCATGGCACCCCAGGCCGCCTGGCCGGTCATGAAGTAGAGAGGAAAGGTGATGCCATCGATCTCGACGTGGCGGTTCTCTCCGGCGATCGTCAAGAAGAGGATCAGCGGGAAGATCAGCGAGAAAATGAGGAATCGGCGGTTGCGGATGGTCCGAAGGACCTCGTAGCGGACGTAGGTCGAGCGGCTCAACTTGGCGCGTCCTCGTCCTCACCGGTGAGGTTCAAGAACGCCTCTTCGAGGCCGGCGCCACGCACTTCGATGTCGCGCGCGTCGGCAAAGCGGTTCAGCAGCTCGCGCAAGGCCATGTCCGACGAGGCGGCGTCAGCGCACGAGAGGACAAAACCGTCACCTCGCTGTTCGGCGTGGGTGACACCGGGCAGCGCCGCGAGCGCGCGGTACCTCGACGCCGGGCAGCGTCGCGCGAATCGTTCGGCTGCCGACTCGGGCCTTTATCTCGGTCGGCGGGCCGTCGGCGACGACCCGGCCGCGGGCCATCAGAATGATCCGGTCGGCGTAGGCGTCGGCCTCTTCGAGGTAGTGGGTGGCAAAGACGACGGTCTTGCCGTGAGAGGCGACTTGACGCATAGCGAGCCAGAAGTCTCGACGTCCCTCGACGTCGAGAGCGGCCGTTGGTTCGTCGAGGACGAGCAACTCGGGATCGGCGACGAGCGCGATTGCCATGCGCACTCGCTGGGTCTGTCCGCCGGAGAGCTTGGTGGTCAGGCGATCGGCGATCTCCTGGATGCCGGTTACGCGTATCGCCTCGTCGATCGAGAGCGGGTGCGGGTACAGCGACGCGACCATGGAGACGAGTTCGCGAACGCTTAGGTACCCCGGCAGCGTGCCGGTCTGGAGCATGCCGCCGACAATTCCTGCGTCGACCGCCTCAGTGGGCGTCTGACCAAAGAGCGAGACGGAGCCCGCGTCGGGCCGGGTGAGACCGAGCATCATGTCGAGCGTTGTCGTCTTGCCAGCACCGTTCGGACCAAGGAGCGCCAACGTCGCTCCAGGCGCGATCGCAATGTCGACGCCCCGGACGGCCTTCACCTCGCCGTAGGACTTGGCGAGACCGGTAAGACGCACGCCGGCGCTGCGTCCTTCGGCGGTGACCATCGGACAACCTTAGAGCGCTCCGACAAACCCCCGTTTCCTTCACGGGGTTGTCGTCATTACGTCAGTTCTTACGTCACCACTTCATCGTCGGTGGATTGGTTGGCAACCGTCGTGTTCGAACGCGCGGCCCTGGACTTTAAGCATGACGTAGGAACTGGGAACGGGGAGCTAGGTCGACAACAGGACAAGTGCGATGATCGACGTCCTACACCGCGCAACGGACGTGGCCCGCCCCCGCAAGGGCATGTTGGGGAAGACCACCTCAGCTGAGCACTGAGAACCATCCTCGAAGGATCTCGAGGGGCGAAGACATCATTCACTATGGATTGCGCAAAACGTCCTGGTTGGCCGTAAGTTGTCGGGCATTTGTCACCACAGTGTTTTCGTCAAGGGCGTGTCAAAATGTCTCAGCGAACGGGCGACGGAGTTGCCAGACGTTGGCTGCGCCGAGCTCAAATCGGGTGGCGGGAGGAGGATCTCGGGACGATGTAGAAACCTGGGACGCGCACGAAGTGGTCCCCATCGACCGACGCGACCGAGACCAAAGCGGCTACCGGACCGCCAAAAACCGGGCCGAATCGGGATCTGACCGCGACGCTGAAACTTTCTCAGGCCTTGCCCGACTCTGGCGGAGGTTTTGATACATGATGTCCCGGTACTTCAGGAATCTCGAAGTCGCTTCTCAGTGCTCAGCTGAGGTGGTTCTCTCCGACAAGCCCTTGCGGGGGCGAACCACGTCTGAAATGCAATCGAGATTCGCTGACGATCCGCGAACCATAATCTGACTCCGTCGCTTTACATCTGTGCGATTGCCAACAGAGCATTCTCTGTCTACACGATGCAGAACAGCGTTGTGTTGAAATTATTTTCTTCTTTGTCGACGCCACCATGTTCCAGATAGCGGACTCGTTCGACCTTCAAGAACAGCTCGCCGGCCGACACCCCGAACGGACATTCGATCAACGGGAAGAGTCAGCGTTCCAATTGATTCGTCCAATGTTCTCTACAATCAGAATGATTCGGAAAACTTATGCGCATAATCGGGCGTCATACGAAAGACGAAATTCTCTCGTCGTAGGTTGATACCGCCGCCAGAGACGGCGCGCTTGGGCAACCAAAGAGCTCGACCCGTTCGCGACGCCCGCGATGTGTCGACTACGCCGCTGGCTCACCGTGCACGACGGCTGTGCCGCCACCGTGCAGGTGACAATGTCGCGAGTCTCCACTAAGCGCACCCGACCGGGAAGACCACTCAACACCATCGGTTCTACATCGACATCAAGTCTCGGGCATTGGATCCGCGTTGCGGATTAAGCGATCGAGAGGGCGATGTTTTCAGTCGTTTGGACGCCATATACGCGATGAAGCGAACATCTGTTTGAAGGAAAGAACCCTCCGTATTCACAACGCAAAAACTACGGCTTGACAAATCTATTCAGAAATGTAATAGTCACTCTCCGCAGGGGCAGTTGTCGGAGGAAACATTGACCGCCTTTGCCCAAGCGATTCGACTCAGTGACTCTTTGTCGTCAGGACAGAGTCTCATCGCGTCGGATGATGCGGGCGGTGCCTCGGACATCGGTTACCCGATCGCCGCAAGCAGGTTGTCGCTGGCCGTGATGCGAGACGCATTTGAGGGTCTTCTTGTGGTCCCAGCAACGTCGATCTCGCCTCAAACCGAGGAGCGAGACGTTCTCGAGCTACCTCTCGAGCGCGTTCCACACTCTCGCGATAACCCGTCCGCTTTCAGCGAAGAAGCGTATTCCTTCGAAGCGGTTCGTGAGTCCGACGATATTTTTATCGCCCAACGACTGCTCGAGATTGAAGGGGATTCGTCGGATAAGCCAACAAGAGTCGGGGCCCCGGGCCCCGGTACTCCGAGCCCATGAACAGCAGCCCGCCCGCCCGCCGCCGACTGAGCCGGACTACAAACCTGATGGTTTTGCTACTCGTCGCCGCCCTCCTGGTGGTCGTGTTTAGCCCGCGCGGGCGCAATGTCCTCCCCGGTGCCGTGCTCACGTCGAATACCGATTTCGGCCTGAGTGGCACCCTCTCCTATCTCACCCCTGGCGTGTCAAACACACTCACCGTGACGGCGACAAACCCCTACAACGTTCCGATCAGCGCGACCCAACTGACCGTGCAGGTGACCTCGGGGGGCACCGTGAACTGCCCGGTGTCCTACCTGTCAGTGAATGGCGTGGCCTTCGTTGGCTCCACTTCGTCGACCAACACCGTGACCATTGACAGTTCGTCATCGCCCCCTCTGGCCACGTCTTCACCTTCTCCGATACCGGCGAGTTCGTCGGGCACCATCGCCGTGCCTATCGAGGCGGCGAGCACAGCCCCGGACGCCTGTGAGAGCGCCACGTTCAACTTCGGTTTCACCGGGTCGGCTATGTACACCGCTACCACCGAGACGGTCCTTACCAACACGCCCAGCACGTCGACGGTCGGACAGACGGTTGCCCTCCAGGCGACGGTCTCTGGCACCGTGAGCCCGAGTCCGACCCCATCTATCCCTCCACCTTCTGCGTCGGGGGACTACGTGACCTTCTACGACTGCACCCCGGCCCCCTGCACTCCGTCCACCTCTCTGGGCACCGGGACTTACAGCGCGGGAGTGGCGAACTTGAATACCTCCTTCGGCTCCGTGGGCACCTACGACCTCGACGCCGTCTTCACCCCCGCGGGCAGCGATGTCGGCAGCTACTCGGCGAGCACCTCGACGCCAGTGAACCTCCAGACGGTCACTGCCCCCAGTAGCTGCGTGACCATCACGACCACTGGAGCGACACCGATCCCATCCCAAAAGGCGAACTACACCGTGCCCGCCGGTGACCGGCAGTATCTGGCAGCGGGCTCCACCATTTCCGGCAACGTGACGGTCGACGGGACCTTCTGGCTCGACGGCGGGACCGTCGACGGCAACGTGACCGTCGCCTCTGGCGGCTCATTGCTCGCCAACGGTGGGACAGTGAAGGGGAACATCACCTCGACCTCCGGGCCGGTCTCACTCCAGGGCACGACCGTGGCCGGAAACGTCCAGGCCACCGGCGCCTCTTTGGCCATCGGGGCGGGCACCACGGTGAGCGGGAACGTCCAGGCGACAGGGGGTGCGGCTCTTTGCATGTCTGGGACCTCGGCCGGCTCGGTCAAGATCTCGGGCAACCTTCAAGTCACCTCTCTCACCGGCACTTCGACGGTGAGCATCTGCAACACCGCAGTCAGCGGGAACCTCATCTACACCTCCAACTCCAACCCGCTCGTCCTCGGCGGAAGCGCCTCGTGTCTTGCGGACACCGTGAGCGGCAACCTCCAGATCACTAGCAACTCCGGGAAGCTCGCCATTGGCGGCTCTAGCTACGGGAACTCCGCCAAGGGCAACATCCAGGTCTCCTCCAATACCGGAGGCGGCACACTCTTCTACAACAGCGCCGGCGGCAACTGCCAGCTTCAAGGCGACAAGCCGGGCGTAGTCGGCACCGGCAACACGGCCAAGGGATCGAACTCCTGCAATACCGGGGCGGGGGGAGCGTAGGACAATGCGCCGCCTCTTTACGACCGAGCAGCTAGCCAGGGCGCTTCGCACGAGACGTGCGCGCTTTGTCTCCTACGGCGTTTTCGCAGGGGTGGTTGGGGCCCTGGTGGCGAGCGTTGCCGTTGCCACCTCCACCTTGTCAACCAACGGCTTGGGCAGCGGCTCCGCCACGTTCGGCTCGGTGACCCTCACCAGCGGCGCCAGCACGGTGTGCAACTACACCTACCCCGGCATCGTCCCGGGCACGGCCATGACGCCCTGCAACTTCGACGTCACCTACACCGACACCGGTTCCATCTCTGCCTACGTCGGGCTCGACGTGCTGATCGTCACCCACGCCGGTTCTCAAACCGGGGCGGCGCCGCTGTACAACCCAGGTAGCATCTCGACACCCCCCGGTCCGGGCATCACCTTCACCATCAAGGACAACGACACCTCGCCCGCTGGCGGGAACGCCTACACGGTTCCAACGACGGCACTGACCAACACCCAGTGCACCGCCAATGGAGTCGGCGACCTCAATGAGCCGGCCGGGTCGATCTGCTACGAGGCCACGACCGAGCTGTCGGCCTGGGGGACATCCAACGAGACCTTCGCCAACTCAGACGACGTCACTTGGACGGTCACACCGACCTTCAATAGCACCAACACTGACAACTATCAGGGCGCCACGGCAACCCTGGTCCTCACCGCCCAAGCGGTGCAGAGCGCCGCGAACCCGCTTCCCGCGGGCTGCGCGCCGTCCACCATTGGTATGAGCTGCCCCGCCAGCGGCGGATTCGCGTGGAGTTAGAGAAGCCGATGACCCTCGCCACCGAAACCATGCCGACCACGCAGTCCGTCACCAGCACTGACCAGAGCGCGTGGCAGTATTTCCGCAACGTCGTTTCGACCATCGTGACGGTCCTCGTCGTAATCGTCGCGAGCCTCGCCTTGGTTCTGGCGGTAGCGACCCACTTCTCTCCGAAGGGCCAGTACCGGGTCTTCGGCCACCCGGTGATGATCGTGCTGTCGGGTTCCATGACGCCGGTCATTCGAACCGGCGACCTCGTCATTGACGACTCGGTGACCGCGAGCCAGGCCAAGCACCTTCACGTCGGCCAGATAGTCAGCGTGCGCGACACGCCCGGCAGTCAAACGATCATCACCCACCGCATCGTTGGAATCGTGCACTCGGGCGGGTCCGTCTCGTATGTCACGAAGGGTGACGCCAACAACGCCGCCGACGCCACTCCTCGCCCTTCGTCGGACGTGGTCGGCGTGTTCTCGACTGATATCCCGCGAGGCGGGTACATACTGAACGCCCTGCACGAGCCGCTCGTGCTGGGCCTGCTCTTAGCTTCGCCCATCCTGTGGTATCTCGCCGGCCTCCTTTTCGCGTGGGCCCGCGAGATGGACGGACCGGCGAGCCGAGACCCGGCGGAACCCGCCGGTAAGGCAGAGGGGGACGTCCAGTGATTGACGTCGCCCTCAGAAGGATCGGGAGTCGGCCCCCGCCTCACCGGCCGCGTGCGAGCGGAGGGTCACCGTGACGAGTCGCTAAGTCGAAGTGCCCAAAAGAAGTGCATCAAAGAATCTCAAGTTTCAAGAAGTGCAGTCCTAGAAAACAACAATTCAGAAACCGAACCAAGGAGAAGCGATTTATGAGTATGTCAGTCAAGAAGCGCCTGGCTATTGGAGCAGGCGCGTTAACAACCGTTGCGGCGGCGGCGACATTGGTCGCGGGCGTCACCTTCGGCTTATTCAGTGCCAGCGCTGGGCCGCAATCCGCGACCTTCACCGCCGGCACGGTCCAGATTGGTGCGCCAGCCGTTACAAGCTGCACGATTCCGTCCACTATCGTTCCCGGGGACTCCGGCACGTGCACCTTCACGGTGACCACCGCCGGTACCGAGGACGCCAACGTGGCGATCGACGTTGCTGTCAGCGGCTCGGGTGCGGCGACAGTGCCGCAGGCTTACGGCTACCATGAGAGAAACGCGCCGGCGGCCGGTCTATACGACGACCTCTCGACATCCTACGGCCTGCAAGTCGGCCTCACCGACACGACGCCCACCACGTACGACCTCTCGGGTCTTACGTTGGCGAACTCGTCCGTCAGTGACCTGATGAGCGGCGCGGCTGTCTCCCCGGGGACGCCCTTCACCTACACGTTGAGCTGGAAACTGCCCATCGACGGTGGCATCGACAACAACTACCAGGGTGCAACGAGCACGTTCACGTTGACAGTTCACTCGGTTCAGTCGGCGAACAACACAGATTCCACAACGCTGGGCACCGCCAGTACCGGTAACTGGAGTTAGTAGAAGACCATGGCCCGTAGTCGACCCTTTCGGGGGACCGAGATGATGAGGGGGGCAGGGTCTATCTCTGCGCCCCTCATCGCGGGCCTTGCCATGTCCTCCGCCACCCTCGGCTCCACCTCGGCGCCGAGGGTGGCGGCTGGCGATTTCCTGCCATTCAACCTCAACGCATTAGGTGCCGTGCGGCCCATTACCGCTCCCACGTCCCATAACCAAAACCTCCGCCAAGGGCGTCCCTCGCCGACCTTTGCGACGCCCCGGGCATCATTTAACCCGTCGCCCCTCATCGCGGGCCTCGAGATGTCCCCAGTGGCCGCACGGCCCGGCGCAGCCCCAATGGTGTCGGCCGAGGATCTGCGTCCATTCAATCTCGATGTACTCACCAGGGTGCGGCCCGGGTCGGCACCGGCACATCCCCCTGTGAAGTCTCACCAACAGCGCGTCCAGGGAACCCTCGTGACGGGCCGGATAGCCAACCGGTCGCCTCTTCTAGCGGGTCTGGCCATGTCCCCTGTTGCCGTACGGCCCGCAATGGCCGCGATCGTCACAGCGGGGGATCTGCGGCCCTTCAACCTGGATGCCCTACCCACCCTCACCACAAGTTCCTTGGTGCCACGAGCACCGCGCCCACCCGGGTTCCCCAAGAGGCGGTTGCTCATGGCCGCCAGCACTCTTCTCTCTCTTGTCGCCGCCAGCACTCTCGTCACCGGCGTCTCATTCGCGCTGTTCAGCGCCTCGTCGCCGAGCCAGAGCGGCACCTTCACGTCCGGCTCGGTCGTCGTGGGCCTGGGCTCCGGCACGTCCGTGCAGTGCAACGTCTCCAACCAGGCTCCCGGCGACGCCTCCACCGGCTACCCGTCGGGTAGCGGCGTGGCGAACCAGTTGAGCACCCAGTGCACCTACTTCGTCACCTACACCGGTTCAGTAAGCGCGTGGCTCGCGGTCGATGTCGCGGTCGCCGATGGCACGCCGAGCCTCTACGACGGCACCGCTGCTGGTTTGCAGCTTCTGGTGAAGGATGGCTCGACCACCTTCATCGGCAGCGGCGTTGGCGCCGGTGGCACCTCGTACACCGCTCAGGGCGGCTCAACTTTTGGCGCGACCCTTGCCAGTCCCGGTACGGCGTCAGATTTGCTCGTGAGCACGAGCCCCCAGGCGGGCACCTTCACGGACGAGTTCACGATTGACTATCACCTCCCGATCCCGTCAAGCAACGCCAACATCGGCGGATCGTCTACCGTCACGCTTACCTTCCACGCCGTGCAGGCCGGCAACAACGCCCTGCCCGCGAGTTGCACCGCCGCGGGAATGTCCTGCGCCACGGGAATGAGCTGGAGCTGATGATGACACGCGGCACGACCAGACGGCGACTTCTTGCGGGAAGTTGGATGGCTCTCGTGGTGGCTGGCGCCACGCTGGTTGCCGGCGCCACCTTCGGGATGTACAGTTCCAGCGAGGCCCAGGGCGCCAACTCCATTGCCGGCGCGACGTTCTCCTCGAGCACGGCGCCGACTCCGACTGCCGTCAATCAGACCCCCGGCTCGAACTCTGTCCTACTCTCGTGGAGTCCCGTCACCCTCAGTGACACCTCACACAGCGGGACAATCGAGTACACGGTGTTGCGCTCCGACGGCACGACCGCCTGCTCGCTCGTCGCGACCACCTCGTGCACGGACACCACCGGAACAGCGGGCGAGAACTATACGTACACCGTGACCGTCTTCTACGTCGTCAGCACTGCGAGCACCTGGTCTCTCGGTCCGGGTGCCGCCAGCAACCAGGTGACCTTCCCCGAGACACCGAGCTTCACGACCACGCTGGTCCAGCCGTCCCCATCGACGCTGGGCATGTCGTGGAACGACTACGCCACCGTGACCGGTGACACCAACGGCGGCGCACCCAGCGGTTCGGTGGCCTTCACCTTCTGCACCGTGACGGTGGGGTCGACGTGCACCGGGGGCACCCCGGTGGCGACGGTCTCAACGCCCACGACCCTGGACGACGTGTCCACCTTCACCCTGCCGAGCGGTGACGCCGAGACGCCCCCGGCGCTGGGCTCGTACTGCTACAACGCCAGCTACACGGCCACCACGGGCGGCAACTACTCGTCCTTGGGTACCCAGACCGACACCGAGTGCTTCACCGTCACCGCGGCCGCGCCGTCGAGCTTTGTCACCAACCTCGCACAGCCGGCCCAGTCCACGCTCGGCAACTCCTGGAACGACGCCGCAACGGTGACGGGCAACACCGTCGGCGGAGCTCCCCTTGGCTCGGTCACCTTCACGTTCTGTACCGTGACCGTGGGTTCTACGTGCACGGGCGGTGCAACGGTGGCCACCGTCGGACCGCCGGCCAGCTCCACAGCAGGCGAAGCTTCGACCTTCACTCTGCCGAGCGGTGACGCCGAAAGGCCCGTCTCGACGGGTACTTACTGCTACAACGCCAGCTACACGGCGAGCG
Source organism: uncultured Acidimicrobiaceae bacterium (assembly GCA_963823815.1). GTDB lineage: Bacteria > Actinomycetota > Acidimicrobiia > Acidimicrobiales > RAAP-2 > RAAP-2. Next base: position 33,923 of record CAWGMU010000002.1, on the reverse strand, counting down.
CGGGTGGCAACTACACGTCGATGACCCAGCAGACCGACACGGAGTGCTTCACGGTGACTCCCGCGACGCCGACCAACGGCGTCGCCAACTCGACGCCGATCACGCTTGGCAGCAGCGTCACCTTCACGGCCACGGTTGCTGGGCCAGCGGGAGTCACGCAACCGACCGGTGGGACCGTGGGCTGGACGGTGAGCGGGACAGCGGGAGTCACCTCGTGCACCACCTCCTCGACCCTGACGCTCAATGGATCAGGCCAAGCCACCTGCGAGCTCACGGTGGTCAACGCCGGCACCTACATCGTCTCTGACGGTTGGGGCGGTAACTCCAACTACAACTCGGCTTCGGGCAGCGACACCATCACGGTGGTCGCGGTTGCGCCGTCGTCCAACGTGGTAACGAACACGACACCTATCGCGCAGGGCAGCAACGTCACCTTCACGGCCACAGTCAGCGGACCTTCTGGCGCGACGGCGCCGACGGGTGGAACCGTGGGTTGGACGGTCAGCGGGACCGCGGGCGTCACCACCTGCAACGTCTCATCGACCCTGACGCTCAACGGGTCGAGCCAGGCCACTTGCGTCATCGCCGTGTCCTACGCCGGCACGTACGTCGTCTCTGACAGCTGGGGCGGCAATACGAACTACACCGGACCTTCGAGTGGCAGCGACACCATCACGGTTGCTGCATTGTTGACTCAGACTGCCGCAACCTATAGCGGTAGTTCCGGGCACACGGTGTTTCATGGAACAGCCTCTAGTAATGGCACGGTCACGATCTACTACTGCACCCCTGCCGCAACGCCGTGCACGTCCAGTAACAAAACCGGGTCCACAACGGCGACCCCGTCAAGTGGGAACTGGTCTACCGGGACCGTGGACCTTACTCATAACGCCGCGTACACTTCCACTGCGTACCAGGGCTCACTAATTAGTAACACCGTGACGGACTCCCCGTAGGTGAAGCAGCATGTTGCAGTCGCGATGTTGGAGTGGCCCGCGGGACGCTGCCCACGCTGGGTCCGCCCCTTCGGCGAGCAAACTCAGGAAGGCGGTTCTGTAGGCGTTCCCACTGAGAGACGCGTCTGCCCTAACCGAGTGTCGCCTTCCAGGGGGATTCGCCCCTTCCAGGCGGAGCGCGCGCCAGCTTCGCGCACTTTTACGATCGGCGCCACCCATCCACGAATGTCCAACATCACCGGTTCGTTCAACATCATCTCTCAGCGAGTCAATCAGGGCATTACGAAAGTGAGCCGAGCGCCGTCTCTACCGTTGGAGACCGCCTCCAGCGTGGTCCACGCGACCACCGTGGTCGAGACGTCAGGTTCTGGCACCTTGACAGGGACGGTTAGATCTACCGGAAACGGCGGACTTATCGCGACGTGTCAGAACCTGGCACTCGTTGCGTGAACCGTGGTTGTCCCGCGCATTGCCCGAGTAGCGGCACCTACCCGAACGCGGCGGCCATGTTCTTTGCTTTGGTCATTAAGGGTCGCAACGCGCCCGCCGCTTCGCGCTGCTCGGGCACTGAGTTGGCTCCGCCGACTTTGGTCGACGACCCGTTAGCGTTCTGCTCGAAATCGACCGGGTCCAAGCACCGCGTACCACTTTGAGTGGCGTGATGGCCGTCAGGAGAGCGTCGCGATGACGAAGCCGCTTTTACTCTGGCTGGCCGCGGATCCCGAGCCGTTCGGTGTGGCCGAGCCGTTGCCGACCGATGAGATCGTGTACGACTTCACGCCGAGCGCGGCGAGACGCTCGTTGAGGTACGACGCAACTGACGATGCGCGGTGCTGGCTCAGGACGACGTTGGCGGCCCAGAGAACCTCGTCGCTCTGCTGCTTTGCCGTGAGCTTGTCGCCGTAGCCGACGATGACGATCGCCTTGTCGCCGTCACTCTTGATCAGGTTGGCCAGCGCATCGACCCTGGACTGAAGCGCTGGAGTCAAGATGAAGGACTTCGCGGCGAAGGGGCCGATCGTCGTAAGGGCGTTGATTGGGGGCGGGGGAGTGGTCTTCACGTGCCGCCACTGCGCGTAGAGAGTACCGCTTGCAGTGAAGGAGTACATGGCCTGATTGGCAAAGTGGGTGCCCGAGCCGTTCGCCACCGTGTCCCAACCATTGAATCGATACCCCATTCGGCTGAAGCGGTTTGGCGTAAGTCGCTCGGGCTTGGCGTGCCGCTCAGACACCATGGTCCCCTTTCCACCGTGGGCGTTAAATGAGACCGTGAAGACCCGCGCCTTGGGCGTCGTAGGCTTCTTCACCTTCACCTTGGTCCACTGAGCGAAGAGGGTCGTCGAAGTCGTGAAGGGGTACGTGGCACCATCGGCGAAGCGCGTCCCAGAGCCGTCGGCCCTGGTGTTCCAGTTGGTAAATAGATAGCCGGTGCGGGTGAAGCGATTTGGCGTGAGCGCGGTCCCTGTGTTGTCGCGCTCGGTCGCCATGGACCCTCCACCGCCGTTCGCGACGAAGGTAACCGTGTGGGTGGGCGCCTTCCCGACTTTCCACTGGGCGTACAGGGTAATCGAGGCGCTAAAGGAGTACGTAGCGCCGTTGGCGTAGCTCGTACCGGTGCCGTCGGCGTCGGTGTTCCAGTTGACGAAGGTATAGCCGCTGCGAGTAAAGGCGTTCAGTGTGAGGGCGCTCGCCAGGTCGTTCTTCTCTGGCGTCATGGTGCCGGTTCCTCCGTGGGCGTCGAAGATAACGGTCTGATTGACTCCGGTCACGGTGAGCGTGTAGGTCCACGTCCCGGTATCGCCACTGCCGTCACTGTCGGTTCCAGAGACGGTGTACGTTCCAGGTGTCAAGGTGCCCGTCGTGGTCGTGAGGCCTGCGGTGCTGACCTTCAGGGCGCTACTCGACTCGACCGTGACAAAGCTCACCGGACCGACGTTGTTGGCGACGGCGATCGTGCCCGGCGCGAAGGTGGCCGACGCTGACATAGTCGTCGTGCCGGACGTCGGAGAAGTCTGGGAGAGGGTGCTGACGCCCCCACCTCCGCCACCACCACCGCCAGGTGCCGTGACCGTGAGGGTGTAGGTCCAACTGCCAGTGTCGCCAAACGCGTCGTGGTCGGTACCGGAGATTGCGTAGCTACCAGTGCCGAGGGTGCCCGTCGTTGCGAGTAGGTTGCCGGTCAACGTCAGGCCGTCAGGGCTGCTCGTTTGAACGAAGATCACCGGGCCTGTATTGAAGAGCACAGAGATGGGTCCGGGGTTGAATGTGGCCGAGGCCGCCGTCGACGTCATGCCCGAGGTCGACGACGCCTGGGCGAGCGTCGTGGCGTTCACCGTCAAGTCGTAGGTCCAGGTGCCGGCGTCGAGGTCCGCGTCACCGATCGTTCCCGAGACGGTGTAGCCGCCGGCCGCAAGGGTGCCCGTCGTCGCGAGCAGGCCACTCGAGCTCATCGTGAAGTCACTCGCCTGCGCGCCGCCGGTGATGGTCCAGGTAAACGATCCGTCGCCGCCCGAAGCGTTCAGCTGCTGGGTATAGCTCGTGCTCGCGGCGACGTCGATCGAGTCAGTGGTGGGCGAAGTCTGCGTGATGATGTCGCCAGTCACCGTCAAGTCGTAGGTCCAGGTGCCGGCGTCGAGGTCCGCGTCCCCGATCGTTCCCGAGACGGTGTAGCCGCCGGCCGCAAGGGTGCCCGTCGTCGCGAGCAGGCCACTCGAGCTCATCGTGAAGTCACTCGCCTGCGCGCCGCCGGTGATGGTCCAGGTAAACGATCCGTCGCCGCCCGAAGCGTTCAGCTGCTGGGTATAGCTCGTGCTCGCGGCGACGTCGATCGAGTCAGTGGTGGGCGAAGTCTGCGTGATGATGTCGCCAGTCACCGTCAAGTCGTAGGTCCAGGTGCCGGCGTCGAGGTCCGCGTCCCCGATCGTTCCCGAGACGGTGTAGCCGCCGGCCGCAAGGGTGCCCGTCGTCGCGAGCAGGCCACTCGAGCTCATCGTGAAGTCACTCGCCTGCGCGCCGCCGGTGATGGTCCAGGTAAACGATCCGTCGCCGCCCGAAGCGTTCAGCTGCTGGGTATAGCTCGTGCTCGCGGCGACGTCGATCGAGTCAGTGGTGGGCGAAGTCTGCGTGATGATGTCGCCAGTCACCGTCAAGTCGTAGGTCCAGGTGCCGGCGTCGAGGTCCGCGTCCCCGATCGTTCCCGAGACGGTGTAGCCGCCGGCCGCAAGGGTGCCCGTCGTCGCGAGCAGGCCACTCGAGCTCATCGTGAAGTCACTCGCCTGCGCGCCGCCGGTGATGGTCCAGGTAAACGATCCGTCGCCGCCCGAAGCGTTCAGCTGCTGGGTATAGCTCGTGCTCGCGGCGACGTCGATCGAGTCAGTGGTGGGCGAAGTCTGCGTGATGCCTTGAGCCCAAGCGCTCGGCGCGGTCACGGCGGTTGCCGCGAAAGAGAGCAAAAGAGCACAGAGCCCAACAGCTGCCCTTGCCAAACACGCCCTCAAACGCATGTGCGCAACCTAGTACCGATGGTCGAAGGCAGTAACTGCAGGGGCGCGGTGTAACGGCGAAGACCTTCAGTGACGTTGGTGCTCAATTCGTCGTTGCCTGCGCATCACTCGCGCTCGGAGTCTTGACCTCTTACCTACAGTTCCAGACAAATCAGCGAGTGTATGAATCTGATTCTGCCGGTTCGCCGATTTCAGTCAAGCGTCCCCGCCTGACGCTCCCTGCAGTCCGACGAAACATTAAAGGTGATGGTCCCGGCGTGGCGGGCCGATGACTTCACTTTCAAGTTAAAGCCTGGGCTAGCCCTTGGCTCGCTTGCCCTTCTTTTCTTCTTCTTCTTGCCTTCGATGGCTGATGCGGGAACGGGTATCGAGAGCGCGTCGCTAACGGTTCCCACCGCTTCCTTCACCGGCGTGGGTCTTGGAACCGATTCAACGCTTCGATCTCCGGATTCGCGCGCTCGACCAGAAGGCGTTCGAGCGACGGACGAACGGCGGCGATGGACGTTGCCCCGTAGAGAACGAGGAATTCGTCCATCGAAACGTCGAGGAAGCCTGCCAGAACCGGGAACACGTCGACGGAAGGACGCTGCGTGTCGCGTTCGTAGGAACTGTACGTGGTGCGGCTCATTCCGATCTTGTCGGCGGCCTGGACTCTCGAGAGTCCCAACTGTCCGCGTCGTTGGGCGAGAGCAGTTCCGATGGTCGCCTCGTTGACCGTTTCCCCTGCGATTGCCATGTCAATCGGTGATACTACGTCAGCGCCGGTGAGATTTCTTGGGCCACCGGGCAGCAGGTTGAACGCTTGCGGAATGCCTGGTCGCCACAGTATGATGGTTCGATCACGAACTCTGGCAGGTGATGGCGTGTTTCCGCAGCCGTCGGCGGCTTCGCAAGTCGATCAACCGAGCCGCGCTTTATCGTCGCACGAATGCTCGCTTGCGCACGAGCGCTTACAGCACGATCGAAGAGGGTAAAACATACAGAGAACTAACATGGTCCGGAAATGGCAAGACCGGAGCGAAACTTGGTGGCGACGACTCACGGGTCGCCGAGGATGAGCCCAATTCGAGGAGACGAGTCGGTTGGCGTCACTTGGCAGCGACGGGGGCTTGTGACGACCCTCGTCGGAGTTGACCTGCAGCCGATTCACGAAGTGGAGTCGGCGATGCGCCGGTATGGCTCGCGCTACACGCGACGGCTCTTCACGGATGATGAACGCGACGAATGCGGCGAGGATCCCTCCACGTCGGCCGCATTATTGGCCGCTCGATTCGCCGCCAAGGAAGCCGTGTTGAAAGTCCTGGTCAAGACCAAGTGGTTCCCGCTTGGAAGTCGATCGAGGTTCACGAGCATCGGCGGGGTCGCCACTCGATCTATCTCGCGGGAGAAGCCGCAGAGCTCGCCGAGAGCCAAGGCGTCCTGGGCATGACGTTGAGCCTCGACGAAGCCGGGGGAGTCGCCATCGCGACGGTGATGGCGACGACACGCAGTGCCGGGGCGTCTCGATGAGCGAGGTCGACGAGACTATCCGCAACGTACTCGAAGCACACGGTCGCCTTCTTGTCTCCGTGTCATCGTTGGCTGACGACGACGACCTCTACCGGTGCGGGTTGTCCTCGCACGCGAGCGTGAACGTGATGCTCGCGCTCGAAGATGAATTCGGTGTGGAGTTCCCTGACTCGCTCTTGCGACGTAGCACCTTTGAGTCTATAGCGCGCGATTCGATCGGCCCTTGTGACGATGGGCGTCACCGATGCGCCGGACTGAGCAAGTGGTGATGGCACCGAAGCGAAGGGGTTCTGGCGAGGGTGTTACAAAGTGGCGCAACGTCGTTGCCGCGTGACAGGCCTTCTCCAATCATCCGTCACAAATCGATCAATGGCTCCTCGAGGAACTACTCCTTTCAGTCGTTGCTCTGAGAAGTGCCCCACACGACATCGGATTGCGTCCGCTCAATCTTTCACGGGCTGGAGAATGTCATCCGGAGAAGGGAAGGGATCTGGTCGCAGATGAGGTGGGCCAACTCCGCGTGCGTCTGGACCATTCCGTCGATCCAGATGACGTGGCCCAAATGGCTTGACTCTCGTGAGTTCACCGCATCACCGGGGTTACGATTTACGCGTACAGTGTCGATTCCCGGCAGGCCGCTCACCTCTGACAGACCCTCGACCGTCTCGACCTTGGTTGCGGCTGGTGGCGCGACGATCATGCGAAAGAACGCGATCGGACTGTCTGGAAGAGCTTGAATCGGACCGATTTCTTGACCCAGCGCCAACCGCATGGCCCAAACAAATAGTGACGGGCCGCCTACGCGAGACACCATGGCACTCCGATGGCCACCCATGCGGCCGTTGACCTCGATGATCCGGGGACCGGCGGGCGTCCTCTTGATTTCCGTATCAATGATCCCGTGTCGGATCCCTAGGGCCTCAATGGCGGCGCGCGCTGCAGCCAGTACCCCGTCCCGGTCAGACGGTTTCAAGTTGCTCGGAAGAAAGGTACCGGTCGCTCGAAAGGGTGGGGCAAAGGGGAATCGGCCAGCGACCATGAAGTGCTCAATGGCCCCGTCGCGAACGATCGACTCAACCGACACCAGATCGGCGTCGAGGTCTTCCTGCGCGGTTCGGTCGGGTAACCACGCCTCAAGAATGAACTCTTCGCCAGGATCGCATTCCGCCAGAGCGGCAGCCAGCTGCAGTGGACTCTCGACGAGGAACGTATCGCGGCTTCCCGCCCCCCCTCGCGGCTTGAGCACCGCCGGGTATGGCACCGTTGCGTCAACGTCGCCGGTGCGCACGGCCGCGAACGCCGGAACGGCTACGCCTGCTTCTTTGCAGCGCGGCTCGTTGCAGCAGTTTGTCGGTCAGCCTCTCGGCTACTGCGGGGCTGTGAAAGGGAAGGTTGAGCTTTTCGGCAACTGCGGCCGCCAGCCTCAGGGGGCCATCGGTGAATACGATCACACCATCGGGCTCGGCGGCGACGACCCGTTTGACACTGTCCTCGAACGGCATGTCGGTCAGATCGACGACTTCACCGAAGCGTTTGAGGGGCCGCAGCGCAGTCTCGTGGGGTGACCAACCGACCACCCACACGATTCGGCACACATCCCGAGATGCCTCGGAAATTGCCAGGACCGGAGCGGAGTGCTCATCTTGGAATACCGCAAGGCGAGGTACTTGGGTCACGTTGCCTTTCGCTCCTGGTTGACGGTACCTGGAGCAAACGATAATCCCGTGAAGTCGTCGAGAATCTGTCCGAACCGCAACATTGGGTTCAGGGCGGTGTCGCCGTGTCCGGGTGACTCGCTCTTCGGGGCGACCGGAGGCCCGCTTCGCTGAGGAGCCGCTGTCTCGTCGAGCTTGTTCGTCTTGTTGAGTGGGAGTTCCTCTACCACTTCGATCCGGTCAGGCAACATGGTCTCGGGGATCCGTTCGAGTGCCGCTAAGCGCACGTCGAGGGCCGATAGCGGGCGCTCGGTTACGATGAAGGCGGCAATGCCGAGTACGCCATCGTTGTCGAAGGTCATGCACGCGACGGCCGCGACGTTCGCCAGACGACGCATCGTCTCATTCAATTCGATGAGTGAGACGCGAATCCCGCCGCGCTTCACGACTCGATCAGCGCGGTCCACGTAGACGTAGTTGCCCCGATCGTCTCGATAGACGAGATCGCCCGTTCGGTAGACCACCGCGCCGGGTACCACGTCGCTTCGCAGGACCTCCCGGGTGAGCGCCGGAGCGTTCCAGTAGCCGTCCATGAGCTGCGAGCCGCCGACGTAGAGCTCGCCCACGCGGTTCGGCCCCCTCAATCACCGTCCCGTCCTCGTCCAGAAGATAGAAGGACACCCCGTCGTGGGGACGTCCGATCGGCGCGGTGCCGTCTTCCAACAGCTCTCGCGTCAGTTCCACGTGCGAGACCGCGATGGTCGTCTCGGTCGGACCGTAGCGATTGAACACTCGGATGCCGGGCGCCAGCGACCAAAGCGAGTCAACGTCCGCGGCCGAGAGGGCCTCGCCGCCGAGCGCGACGAGGCTGAGCGTCGAGGCGCCGAGCGTCGCCGCCTGGGTGACTGGCCAGGAGGAGACGAAGATAGCTCGGCGAGAAGCTCGTGTAGGTGATGCGCTCTCTCGCGACGACCTGGAAGAACGTCCTGGGAAAAAGAAGCGCGTCGCGGGGCCACAGCACGGCCGTGCCGCCGGCGAACAGCGTGGCGAACACGTTCGCGTAGGCACCGTCAAAGTAGAGCGGCGACACGCAGAGCGCTCGGCTATCCCGGTTGAGGCCGACCGCTTCGGCGGCGGCCCCCACGGCGGCTCCGAACGCCGCCCTGCCGATCTGCACGCCCTTGGGAGCTCCCGTTGTGCCCGACGTGTAGATCATGTAGGCCACGAGCGACGAGGGATCGGCCAAGCGTCGTCGGGCTCGGATCGCTCATTTCGCAGCGCCGAAATTGAGACGACGGGGACGTCGCCGAGCGAGGTGGACTCGGGATCGCCGCTCACGGCGCTGGCGGTCACCAAGAGGGTCGGTTCGCAGTCGCTCAGAATGGACACCAGTCGAGCTGGGGGGTCACGAACGGCCAGCGGGACGAAGGCCGCGCCGACCCAGAGGGTCGCGAGCGCCGCGACGACGAAGTCGACCGAGTTGTCGAGGAGCAGTGCGACGCGATCGCCGCCACTGACGCCCCGTCTCGCCAGTGCGGTGCCGACGCCGGCCGCCTCATCAATGAGTTCGGCGAACGTTAGCTCGCGTCCGTCGTCCTTGACGGCGGGGTGGTTCGGTTCGCTTCGAGCCTGGTCGATGATCTCGCGGAGCACGTCGGGCGTCGTCAACGACGGCCTCACCGACGTGCTGCTTGCGCACCGCGGAGCAGTCGGCCGGGCAGCTGTCCCGTAGACAGACCATCCTCGAAGGTCACGGCTCCGCGCTTGATCGTCCAGCGGTATCCCGTGGCCGCTTGCAGGAGTCGGCGCCCACCGGCCGGCAGATCGGTCACGATGCGCGGTGGCGCACAGGCCAGTCCCTCGAAGTCAATGACGTTGAGGTCGGCGAGGTACCCAGGAGCCACGACGCCGCGGTCGAGCCAACCGAAGTGCGACGCCGGGCGACTCGTTAGCTGGTGGACGACCGACTCGATCGGCAACCGCTCGTCGCCGTTTCGATCGCGAGCCCAGAGCGTCAGATAGCTCGTCGTCATGCTCGCGTCACAGATCGCCCCGCAGTGCGCCCCGCCGTCGGAGAGTCCGAACATCGCCACGGGAGAGGTGATCATCTCGCGGACCGCGGCGAGATTGCCGTCGACGAAGTTGAACAGGGGCGTGTAGATGAGCTGGCGTCCTTCTCGCTGCAGTTGCACGTCGTAGGCGTACTCGCGCGGTTCGACACCGAGGCGCCGCGCCGTCGCCCCGATCGACTGACGTGAGTCAAGGTCGTAATCCACCGGATCGTCCAGGACGTACATCTCATCGAAGCGACGAAAGAAGGCGTAGCCCGCCAGGGCGTCGGGACCGGCGGTCAACGGTGGCGTGCCCGTCGAGGATCTTTTGGCGCAGCGCAGGGTCCTCGAGGGCGAGGACCCGTTCAGCGAGTGGCCGGTCGGCAATCCGAGCGTAGGCGCGAGAAGGGGTGAAGACGTTGGCCCTCGCCTGAAGACCGAGCAGCACCCCGATCGGTCGGGGTGCGACCTGGGCCTTCACGTCGAGCCCATCGTCGTGAAGCGACACGGCCAAGTCGATGAGGTCGCGCCAGCGCTCAGGCGCGTCGTAGTCCTGCTGGACGGTGAAACTGACCGGACGCTGGCTCGCGCGAGCGAACGCCTCGATGAGCGAGAATTCGGAGGCGGCAAAGTCGTCGTCGGCGGTGCGATAGCTGTCCGAGACGAGTTGGAAGACCCCCTGGCCGCGGCGCCGTAGCACCGACGCCAGCGCTTGGAGTTCGGGTTCTCGAGCACGAAGCGTTCCCAGATTCATGCCCCGGCTCGTCCGATGTCGCTCGGTCCGCGACGTCGATACGCCGAGGGCGCCCGCGTCGAGCCCTTCGTCGAGAAGACGGGCCATCTCGGCGAGTTCACGGTCGTCGGGTTCTGCGAGGGGATCCTCGCCTCGCTCGCCCATGACGTACGCGCGCAGTGCGGCGTGGGGGACGTGCGTGCCGACGTCAATGGTGCGCGGTTGGCGGTCGAGTGCGTCGAAGTACTCGGGAAACGACTCCCAGTCCCAGCGAAGCCCTTCGTGCAGCGCAGTGCCAGGAATGTCTTCGACGCCCTCCATCATCTCGATGAGCCCGTCGTGGAAGGTGGGAGCGACCGGAGCGAAGCCCACGCCACAGTTCCCCATGGCGACCGTCGTGACCCCGTGCTGCGAGGATGGCGCGAGCAGCGGGTCCCAGGTCGCCTGACCGTCGTAGTGGGTGTGGGGATCGACGAAGCCCGGTGTCACGAGCAGCCCCTCGGCGTCGATTTCGCGGCGGCCCTGTGCGACGTCGTCTCCCACCTCGACGATCCACTCTCCCTCGATGGCGACGTCGGCGCGACGAGCCTCGCCCCCGGTCCCGTCAACGACGAGGCCGTTTCGAATAACCAGATCTGCGCTCAACGTGTCCGCCTCTGCAGCTCAGCCGCCCATGGCCCAACGCCGTAGCGGCTTTCGCGCCTCACTTAGTCTTTCGTACTGTGCGTCAGAGAGGACGATCGAGGCCGCGGCGCAGTTCTCCTCGAGGTGCGCGAGCGATCTGGTTCCGGGAATGGGTACCATCACCGGCGAGCGACGAAGGAGCCACGCAAGCGAGACTTGCGAGACGGTGGCACCTAGTTCCTTGGCGACGTCGTCGAGTGGACCGCCGAGTCGTGTGAGACTGCCGCTTCCTAACGGATGCCAAGGGATGAACCCGAGTTCGCGTGATTCGCAGAGGCCGAGCACGTCGTCGGCACTTCGATCGGCGATGTTGTAACGGTTCTGCACGCTCACGATCGGCACGACACGCAGCGCCGACTCGATCTGGGAGACGGACACCTCGGAGAGGCCGACCTCGCGGACCTTTCCTTCGTCGAGCAGCGCTTTCAAAAGACCGAACTGCTCGTCCTCGGGAACCTTGGCGTCGACGCGGTGAAGTTGGAAGAGATCGACCTGATCGACGCCGAGTCGACGAAGGCTGCCCTCACACTGGGCTCGCAGGTGCTCGGGGCGCCCATTGGTCGACCAGCGACCGGGTCCGGAGCGGATGAAGCCGGCCTTGGTGGCAATGGTGAGGCCCGCTGGGTACGGGTGGAGCGCTTCGAAGATGAGTTCCTCGGCGACGTTCGGTCCGTACGAATCGGCGGTGTCGATGAGGTCGACTCCAAGTTCGACGGCACGGCGCACGACCTGGCGTGCACCCTCGCGGTCCGAGGGCGGACCCCAGACGCCGGGACCGGTGAGCTGCATCGAGCCAAAGCCGAGGCGGTGCACGTCGAGGGTCCCGAGCGCCAGCCTGCCGGTGCTCTCAAACATGGCCCGCCTTCCTCACCGGTTGCCTGGAGTGGCCGCTCCCGTACCGGCGCCCATCCGAATGCCGGGTCATCTTACCCAGGCCCCATCTCCAAATTGACGGCGTAACCTGGAATGACTGCGCGAGGGAGAAGGGTCCGCCGTAAGGATGAAAGTGCGGTGTCAGGCAACGAGAGCTCCCACGACGGGCCCGCCTGGGAACTCCGTCGGGGCTTGCTCGAACGCGTGTAAATGAGCGAGTTCGCCATCATTGGCTTGGGTTCCTGGGGGCTCTGCGTGCTGGAGCGCACCGTCAGTCGGGCCCGCACGACCTCGGACCGGATCCGCGTTCACGTTATCGAACCGGGTCAACTCGGCGGCGGCGTCTACGCCGCCGAGCAGCCCGACTTTTTAGTCTTGAACAATCCCAGTGGGCAGCTCTCCCTCTACGCGTCACCCGACGGTAGTGAGCCTCCGGCCTACGCCAAGGGTCTTCACGAGTGGGCCGTGGAGCGCGGGTACCGATGGGTCGGCTACGAGTGTCGGATCGACCCGGCGGGTCAGCCAATCCTTCCAACCGATTACCTGCCCCGTCGGCTGATGGGCGAGTACCTCGCTTGGTTCTACGAGACGCTCCTCGCCGACGCGCCCGACAACTTGGAGATCGTGCGCCACTTTGCGGCCGCGACGGACATTACGCCTGAATCGAAGGGCAGTGAGACCGTGCTCACCGACAACGGGCTCCGGATCAAGGTTGAACACGTGGTGCTCACTTCGGGGCACACGTGGAACGATGAATCCATCGCCACGACGAGCGACGTGCGCTACCTACGGCCCTATCCCGTCGAGTACTTCGACAACTCGCTCGCTCCCGGCGAGGCGATCGCCATCGCCGGCATGGGACTGGTCGCCTTCGACCTGCTGGCCGGACTCACCGTCGGCCGTGGTGGCACCTTCGAGAGCGTCGGCGAGCGTCTGCGCTACGTCGCGAGCGGGCGCGAACCCGCCGTCTACCTCTACTCGCGATCCGGCGTTCCCTACTGTGCGAAGTCGGCTCACGGCGTCGATCCGACAGGGGACTACCGGCCGATCGTCTGCACTCCCGAGGCATTTCGCGAGTTGACCAACCCCGCCGGTTCGCCGCTGCGCCGTCGCGTGGACTTCCGCCACGATCTACTCCCGTTGCTCTACGCGGAGATGCAGGGGCGCTTCTACGCGCACGCGGCGTTCTTGAAGGGGGGAGCCGCCGCCTCGGGCGAGATTCGCGAACAACTCGAGTCAGCGTGGCGTGAGGGAACCTTTGCTCGTCACGTCGAGCGCCTCGGGCCGATTTACGGAGAGTTCAACCCCGCCGACTACGTCTTCGCCGATGACGGTGCCAGTTTCTCCACGAGCGACGAGTACCAGTCCCATGTCTACGAGATGATTGAGACTGACCTCGACGAAGCGCTCGCGGTCGGGGGGAGCCCCGTGAAGGCCGCCCAGGAGGTGACGCGAATCCTGCGCGACCAGCTGCGCACGGTCATCGAATACGGAGGACTCTCCCTCGAGTCCTACATCGACTTCCAGGCCAACGTGCGCGGACGCATCAACCGACTCGAAGCCGGCCCACCGCCACTTCGCTCCCAGCAGCTCCTCGCCCTCATTGACGCGGGCGTCGTTCGCCTACCCTTCGGGCCGCACCCCGAGGTGACCCTGAGGGACACGGGCGAGGTCGTCATTCGTTCCACGAAGCTGGCGCAGTCAATGGAGATGGCGTTCGCCGGCGTGGTTCGTGCGCACCTCGACCTGCCCTCGCTCGCGCGTTCCAGTTCACCACTCCTCAACCGCCTCTACGCGAAGGGGCGTCTCACCCAGTTCAGTTACGGGGAGACCGCGGTGGGCAGCGTCGCGATCAGCGAAGACTTCCATCCCTACGACGCCGAGGGTCGCTTACAGGAGAACCTCTCGCTGCTCGGCGTACTCACCGAGGGCGTGCGCTACTTCACCCACTACCTCCCGTCGCCGCGGAGCCGACTTCGGGCCGTCTACGACGCGCAGGCCTGCGTCGAAGCCATCATCGGTTAGCGCGGGTGACCTAACTGGTGGCCTTGGTCAAGGCCTGGTCGAGGTCCTCGATCAGATCGTCGGGGTGCTCGAGTCCGATCGACAACCGAATCGTCTCGGGTCTGATGCCGACGGCGATTAGCTCATCCCCGCTCAGTTGACGGTGGGTGGTCGAGGCCGGGTGGATGACGAGTGACTTGGCGTCACCGAGGTTGAGCAGTCGCTTGAAAAGCTGCACCGAATCGAAGAAGGCGAGCCCCGCGTCGTAGCCGCCCGCGACCCCAAAGGTGATGATCGCCGGCACTCGTCCCTTCAGGTAGCGCTGCACGAGGTCGTGGTAGGGGTTGTCGGGGAAGCCCGCGAAACTCACCCAGGTCACTCGCGAGTCAGCCGCCAAGTAGGCGGCGACCGCACGCGCGTTGGACTCGTGGCGTTCGAGCCGAATGGCCAACGTCTCGAGTCCTTGGAGCAGCTGGAACGCGTTGAACGGCGAGAGGGTGGCGCCGGTGTTGCGCAGTTGGATGGAGCGAGCCCGCACGACGAAGGGCCGTTCGGGAAAGTCCCGGGCGAAGACCACGTCGTGGAACGCCACCTCGGGCTGGTTGAACATGGGAAATCTTTCGGCGTGTTCGCCCCAGGGGAATCGACCGCCGTCCACGATGGCGCCGCCGAGCGTCGTGCCGTGCCCGCCAACGAACTTAGTGAGCGAGTGCACCACGACGTCCGCGCCGTGGTGGAAGGGCTTTAGCAACAGCGGCGTGGCGACGGTGTTGTCGACGATGAGCGGCACGCCGTGGCGGTGCGCTACCTCGGCGACCGCCTCGAGATCGACGACGTTGCCGGCCGGGTTGCCAATCGACTCTACGAACACGCAGCGCGTGTTCTCGTCGAAGAGCGGGAGCATCGACTCAGCCCGATCGTCGGCCGCGAACCGCGCCTCGATGCCGAGCGTCGAGAGGACGTGCGCGAAATAGGTGTAGGTGGCGCCGTAGAGCTGCGGAGCGACCACGAAGTTCGAGCCCGCGGTGCAGACTGTCAGGATCGCGTAGCTGACGGCCGCCATGCCCGAGGCCACGACGAGTGCGGCGGTGCCGCCTTCGAGGGCGGTGAGGCGCTTCTCGAGCACGTCGTTCGTGGGGTTGTTGATCCGGTTGTAGTGATAGCCCGGGATCGCGAGGTCCATGATGGCGTTGGCGTGCTCGGCGTCGATGAAATCGTTGGCGACGGTCAGGTAGATCGGCACCGCTACTGCTCGCGTTCCGTCGGCCTGGTACCCGGCGTGGATCGCGAGCGTCTCGTCGTGCATGTATCAGTCCCTTCCTGGTTGGACGCTAGTCAACCAGTTGGTGTAAAAGCGTTGGCCTACTTCATGCCACGGCCACGGAGCCCTCGAGCCAACCTCGTCGAACGGGTACGTGTCGATGAGGACGGGGTCGCGTGACCCCTGGATGATCTCGTGGTGCAGCTGCTCGAGTGGTCCCCAGTCCTCGTGGGAAACGCAATGAAACGGTAGGTAGGGCAGGTCGTCACGCTCGCGGTGGACGTAGCGTCCCGCGTCGCGTCGGTACTCACGGAGCAGGCTCGAGGGGTCGTACTCGGGATGACCCTGGACGAGAACCACACGTCGCCCGTCGTCCTCCTTGGCGGCGACGCTCCAGCCCACGACGTCTGAGTGGATGACGATCCGGTAGCCAGCGTGCGCGATGGCCTCGTGGGGCGAGGTATTCCAGCGCGAGTGGGGCAGGAGTACCTCGGATTCGAGTCCCGCGGTCAGCGGATCGCCGATCTCGACGTGCTGGGGGAAGACGCCGGTGCACTTGGTCGGGAGCCGCACGCGCTCGATCCCGTCATACACGGCGAGAGCCGCATGGGCCGACAGACACGACAGCAGCAAGGAGTCGACGTGCTCGTGGGCGAAGAGAAGCAGCTGAACGAGGTCGGCCCAGTAGAGCTCGTCCGACATCCGGGGTTCGATCGGGTTCGACCCGGTCACGATCAGGAGGTCCGGCGGGTGGTCGTAGATATCGGCGACGGGACGATACTCCGCGGCGATTCTCGAGGCGGTGCGTTCGCCTCGTGGCACGCCGACCATCGTGTGCCGCGTCACCTCGATGACGTCGGCACGGGATCCGGTCGCGAGCAGGTCGAGGTACTGGCGCTCGGTCGCGTCGAAGGCGCCGTCGGGCATGTTGTTGACGAGCGCACACCGCCACCGGGCCGAGCCGCCGTCGGTGGCGCGAAGGACGTCGCTACCAGCCGACGCCGTCGGCGCCAGCCGCACGCTCACTAGTAGTAGCTCACGTTGGCGTAGGTAACCGTCACCTCGTGATTGAGTAAGCGGTTGACGGTCTGCAGTTCATCGAAGTCCTGCGCCGAGCCAACGATGGCCATGATGTGGTTTCTTGAGCCGTCCCGCCAGTCAAGGTCCGCGCCCGGTCCTTGATGGACGCTGATGGTGTCGACGCCGGGATGGTCGCTCACCGCGTCGATGCCTTCGATCGCCTCCACCGTCGCCGAGACTGCGGGCGGTTGGAGAAAGAACCGGTAGCCGATGCGGGTGGTCGGGACCGGTCCCGCAACTTCGATAGCCTCGCCGAGGGCGAGGCGCAGGGTCATCTCCAGAAGTTTCAGTCCCGCAGCGCGTTCGAGCATCTCGGGCACGCCCCCGCCGACGCGCCCGTTCACCTCGATGATCTTTGGGCCAGTGGGCGTGAACTTCAACTCAGTGTGGAGACATCCGGTCGTGACGCCGAGCGCTCGGATCGCTGAGGTCGCCAACGCGAGAAGCGCCGACTGGTCGCCGTCTCCGAGTGCCGCAGGAATGAAGAAGCCGGTCTCTCGGAAGTTCTCGGCCAACGGGAAGCGACCGGTCAGCGCGAGGTGACTGATGACGCCCGCGCGAGACGACGCTCTCAACCGACACGTAGTTGGCGTAGGGTTCGGCCACCCTCGCCGGGTCATCAGCGAGGTAGCCCTCGAGTACCATGTCGGGCCGGTGCGGTCCGAGCGCCGTCAGATACCCATCGAGTCGTGCCCGGTCTTGGACGAAGAAGGTGTAACGGCTTCCTTGAGCCGATCGTGGTTTCAGGACCGCGGGCCAACCGACCTTGCGTCTCGATGTCGGCGAGGTCGCCTTCGGCCTGCTCCGGCGTCACGACAAAGCACGGTGGCGTGTCGAAGCCCGCCTCTCTCAGGACCCGTCGCTGCTCGGCCTTGTCGGTTAAGGCAACCGCGGCGGTGACCGAGTGAAAGGGCAGGTTGAGCGCCTCAGCCACCTGGGCGAAGGTGGTCATGTTGGCGTCGAGGTAGGTCGCGATCCCGTCGGGTTCGTACGGCGAAGACAACTCCTTGAGGACCTGGTCGGCCCCGAGGCCGCTCAGGTTCACAACAGGCCCGAAGCGATTCAACAGGTCGGTCATCTGGCGCATCTCGGGCAGCGAGCCGTCGATCATCCACAGCAGGTCGCAGACGCCCGCCGCCGCGGCGGTGAGCTGCATGACGGGGACGCAGCGAGGCCCGTAGCCCACCGCAATGAGGGGCCGTCTGCCGCTCGGTGAGGCGTCAGTCGTTTCCCTGGCCACCAACCGGATGTTAGCGTTGAACTGGGCGTTTGATCGAAAGACAGGCACTGGTTCGCAGGGCGCAGATGGCTGCCGTTTGGCGCTCGAGACGGAGGACGATGCCAGTCGAAATCATCGGAATGGTCGGCACAAGGGACGCCTCGGAGATCAAGGGACCCCTGGTCGACGGGCCTGTCGTCGACTGGCTGGACGGGCCGGTCATCGATGCGGATTACCTGCGAGACATCTCGCAAGCTCACGATCAGGGGGACTTCGACCGCGTGCTCGTCGGCTACGGTGCCGTTGCTCCCGAGGGCTGGGCCGTCGCGAGCGCTGTGCTGAACTGCACCGAGCACCTAAAGGTGCTGGTCGCCCAGCGCCCCGGTTTCATTCAGCCCGTCGTGCTGGCGCGAATGGCGGCAACGCTCGACCAGCTCACGGGAGGCGGGCGCATCGCCATCCACTTCATCACTGGCGGCGACGAGGCCGACCAGCGTCGTGAGGGCGACTTCGTCCCTCACGACACGCGCTATCGGCGAACTCGAGAGATGATGGCGATCGCGCGACGTCTTTGGAGCGAGGACGCGCCCTTTGACTTCGACGGGGAGTTCTACCGTTACGAGAACGCTTTCAGTTCGGTGAAGCCGGTGAGTCCGGGCGGCATCCCCCTCTACTTCGCGGGCGCGTCGCCACCGGCCATCGAGGTCGGAGCGGCCGAGGCGGACGTCTACGCCTTTTGGGGCGAGCCGCGGGCCGCGGTGGCGACGCGGATGGCCGCGATCAATGAGGTGGCTGCGAGGCACGGCCGGAAGCTTCGCTACAGCATCTCGCTTCGACCGATCATCGCCGACACCGAAGACGAGGCGTGGGAGAAGGCGGAGTGGATCGCAGAAACGACGGCTGAACGGATCGAACTCGCGAAAGAACGAATGGCGGGCAGGAAGGACAACTACGAGGGTCTGGGTGGCAGTCGCAACGCCACCTATTCGGTGGATCGAGACACGAGGGGCACCACGTCCGTTGGGCGCAAGCGGCTCATCGAGATGTCCGCGGATCAGGACGTCTACGACGAACGGCTCTGGATGAAGGTAGCCAACCTGACCGGCGCGGCGGGCAACTCGACTGCCCTCGTGGGTACGCCCGAACAAGTGGCCGAAGCGATGCTGCGTTACTACGACCTCGGCATTACCGCACTTTTGCTGAAGGGTTTCGACCCACTGGCTGACGCCATCGACTTCGGCCAGCGCTTAGTACCCCTTCTTCGTGAGGGTGCGGCACGACGCGACAAAAGAGCGGCAAGTTGATACCCCTGCGCTCTCTCATCTCGCCACAGTCCGGCGCCGAGTGTTCCTCGCGGGCCACGATGTGCCGACATGGAGGGCGTCGCGCGTCATGGTTGGACGAGCGGCGGTGCAGGCCATCCTCGGTCGAACAACTTACTTTTCTGGGGGACCGTTGACGGCGCTGGAAGGTGCTGAAGGAGTCCGCGAGCGAAGTCTCTGGTTTGGCGCGCCGGACCGCCCCTCTTCGGGCGGTTGACGACACCGCTGACGGAGTCGGCCCGGGGCGGCGTACTTCTTTCGCCTCCAATCGGTCGAGAGGGACGCCTCGCTCGCCGGGCGCTGCGACAGTTGGCCGTGAATCTGGCAATGACCGGTTTCGTCGCGCTGCGATTCGATCACTACGGTACTGGCGACTCCAGCGGAATGTTGGACGACGAATTCGATGTCGCGTGGATGGAGGGATTGATCAGGGCGTCACGTTCTTACGCTCGCTCGAGATGATTCCGTCTCGGCAGTCGGTATGCGAATGGGGGCGACAATCCTCGGTGCGGCCGCTTCGAGCTTCGATCTTGGACTTTCGTCGGCGGTGCTGTGGGACCCTTGCGAATCGGGACGAGCATTCTTGCGCGAAGTGGAGATCCTCGCGGCTCTTGGACGAGATGGCATCTGCATTAGATTCTTCGATGTCGGGAAAGCGATCCGAGTACGTCTTCGGCGTCGACGCGGCCAAGCGCATCGGCAAGATCAACCTGACGAAACCCGGTCCGCAACCGCTGGCACGGCGCGTTCTCGTGATAGCACGCGACGATCGGAATGTGTCCAAGGCGCTTCGAGTCGGCGTGGGAGTCAAAGGACGTCGAATGGACCGCGACCTCCGAGCAGGGAACCATGTTGGAAACGGAGTTGCCGCAATCGCTGTCTGCCGATCTCGACCAACTCACGCATCGAGTCGTGGCTGAGCGAGGAACCGTCAGCGCGGATTCCGTATCGAGGCATCGCGTTGACACGAGACGCGCTCGTCACGAGGTCGCCGAACGCGTACCCCGTGCGAGAGACCTTCGTTGAAATGGGAACGCGCAAGTTGTTCGGCGTTGTGTGCGAGCCAGTTGGTGAATCGCACGGACCCCTGATCGTGATGGTCAACGGCATCAACGAGGATCACGTGGGACCTTCGAGACTGTGGGTGGAGTTGTCCCGTCGCTGGGCGGGTTACGGCCTGCGTACTGTTCGGTTCGACTTCCGGGGGATCGGGGAGAGCCCCCCGACTGAGTGATCGCGAGGCGAACTCGAGCGCCACGGCGCGGCCCTACGACCTCGCCGGCAGTTATCCGTGCGCTCGTTCCCGACGACCCCTCGGCATCGGTATTGATCGGACTGTGCTCAGGCTCGCAGCAGGCACTTAGCGGTCGGTCTCGAGCTTCATTCCCGAGGAGTTTGCGCCATCAATCCGCAAGGCGGCCCGGGCATCCTGCGCACCGCGGAACGCTTGACGACCACCGAGCCAGAGAATGTGCGACGATCGCGCGGCGATTCGGGCGACTCACTCAATCAGCACCCCTGGATCGACAAGTTGCTCTGGCAGGCCTCGCGATTGCTGCTCCCATCGGCCTATAACCCGAAGTTGCGAGCGGCGCTCGTCGGCAACGACACGGAGTTGCTCGTGCTAGTCAGCGCCGAAGACATCTCACCGTTTCCGCGGATCCCGATCCTGGGATCGATCGACGAACGTCGCCTTCGCTCATCTGATCATTGCCGAGTAGAGATCGTGCCCGGCATGGACCACGATTTTCTCAACGACGTCGGACGGGCCCGGGCCGTCGCTGTTTTGGATGAGCACGTTCTTGAGAAATTTGCGGGTGTCGCTCCCCAGCG
Organism: uncultured Acidimicrobiaceae bacterium; assembly: GCA_963823815.1. Classification (GTDB taxonomy): domain Bacteria; phylum Actinomycetota; class Acidimicrobiia; order Acidimicrobiales; family RAAP-2; genus RAAP-2. The sequence continues at coordinate 13,240 of CAWGMU010000002.1, read as the reverse complement.
ACCGCCGACGGCGGGCCGTGACCGCCGACGGGAGACGGACTGGCCCAAACTCGTACGCGAGTGCGGTAATGGGGATCTTCAATAGGGCTTCAGATCCCCTGAGCAGCGCATTGTCATGGGCGTCATCTCGGGATTCGGCAACACCTTCGTCGTGAGCATCCTTGGCGCGGTTGCAACCCATGAAATGGCGATCCACTTTGGGCCAGGTGATTTGGCATTTTCGTGACCGCGCTCGCATTTGGCGGCGTTGTTGCAAGTTTTACGGATCTCGGACTTTTTCAGGTGCTTCAACGCGACATTGCTCGCGACCAGAGCCGCGCGCCTCGTCTTATGAGTTTGGTCATTCGGATTGAGAATGACGTTGAGCTGCGTCGCTGTGCCGGTAGGCGTTGCTATAGCGCTAGTCGTCTATAGACACCATTCGTCGTCTCTCAAAGTTTCCATCGTTATCCTCTCTGCTCAGCCTGCCACTGACGGCGATGCTGCAAATCCTTTCGCCTACTTCTCAGCAACTGCTCGTCTACCAACGGTGGCCATCATCGGGATTGTCAAGCAAGTCACCTTCGTCCTTTTCGTCATCCTTGTCATCGTCTTTCGATTTGTCGATCGTTGATCTGTGTCGCGGCGACTGTGGCGGGCATCCATCGTGGCAACTTGCGTCTCCCTGGTCTTGGTGAGGCGCGAAGTTCACTTCGGCCTCGCAAGTCGACCGTCGCGAATGGAAGAAGATGCTTGTCGAAACGACGTCGGTGGGCTTGTCGTCGATCATCGGCTTCTTCTATCTGAACGCCGACATCCTGATTCTCTCGGTGATGGTTTCGTCGGGCCAGGTGGGTAGCTACGGAATCGCGTACGCGGTTGTATCAGTCTTCCAGACGATACCCTCGATACTCTCCATTGCGATCCTTCCAACGATCGTGCACACTGCCGAAGACAAACTGAAGTCCGTCGTCAACGCTGCGCTTGACTATTTCGCGATCGCGGGAGCGTTGACCGCCGCCCTAGGAATCGTGGTTGGGGCAAGCGTCATCCGACTCTACGCGGGGCCGCACTTCGATAGCGCGGTCGTTCCGCTCCAAATACTCAGTGCCGGTCAAATCGTTCTCTTTATGACCCAGGGTCTCTCCAGCATCTGATTGCGCGAGGGCATCACGAAGGCTGTTCTTGTGCAACTCGATTGGCCTCGTACTCAACGTCGCCTTGAATCTCATCTTGATCCCCTCCTTTGGGATACGAGGCTCGGCCGCTGCCACCACTGCGTGCGAGCTGCTCCTGTCAATGGTCATGGCGCTCATCATTCGAATGAATCTTGGAGTCACTCCACACATTTTTCGAGTCCTCATGGAGAGCCGCACTCGCCGCCGCTGGTTCCCTGTGTGGTTCTCTGGCATTGGTACGGAAACGGAAGGGCATCGTCGCCAACGGACCTCTTGCTTGCGATCCCAGTGATCGCAATGTTTGCATTGGTTCTATTCCTACTTCGGGGGATACCAAGCGAGTTGGTGCCGATCGTTCGCGGACTGCTTTCCCGCGACGGACCGCGGCTCTCCGTCATAGGACCGTCGTTAGCGAACCTGTCATCAGCGACTGAGATTCCAGTTTACCCGCCCATCTCATCGAGTGCGCGGGGTGAGCCCACTGAACCGAAGCTCTATGGGCAAGGGGGCGAGACCGTCGACCGCGGTACTCGGTGTCGCCCCTCACCGGAAGTACCGGAGCAACGATCCGGAGAGCCAGTTGATGGGGCAGACTATTAGGGGCCACAGTTGACACGTCGGATTCGTGTTCAGGAAGAAGCGGGAACGTGACTGAAGATGAAAGGCACCTTCCGGCGGTTCATCAGATCTGGTTTTCTCTCCTGCCCGATCCAGAAAGGCTCCCGCCGAACTGCCAAGCAGTATTTGAGCTCGTCGGTGATAGTCGATATCGACTGTGGACTCTTAGCTCGGCCCGGGAGTTTCTTGTCGAAAAGTTCGACGCTTCGGTCGTGCGCGCTTTTGATCGTTTGAAGCCGCTGGCGTATAAGGCGGATCTGGCTCGCTACTGCATTGTCCATCGATTGGGTGGTTTCTATCTGGATCAATCAATGAGCGACGTGAAACTGCCGGATACTCGCGAGTACGACTTCGTCGGTTTTAGGGACGGCAATGCCGACTTTACGAGCTGGAAAGTTGCGAACAGCTTTTATTTTGCACGAGCGGGATGCTCCATCCTTGATGACGCCATTCAACAAGTGTTGGAAAACTGCGAGCGCGAGTACTACGGAAAGGATCCGCATTTTCCCACTGGCCCTAGCGTGCTCGGACGGTCCGTCGCAAAACTGGCACCGGATTTGGATGTACTGATTGGCCAGTACATCTGGTTCCGTCGACGCCGAATTAAGTGGTTGCTTCCGGGATACGGGGCTGTTGGTCGCGGCAAGGTCGGCGGGCGAAACCGGGAGGGGTCTCAGGCATTCCGGGCGGCAACAACTACAACGAACTCTGGAGAGCCCGTGACGTCTACCTATGAGACGTGAAGCCCGCGGCGTCGGACGTCTACCCGAGCGCGTACCCTTCAGCCGACAGGCCTTTGTTCGAGGTCGACAACTAGTCTCGGGTCATGCCTAGGATCGTCGGCCCTGGTTCTAGCAAGCTGCTTTTATCGCTTCTTGTTCTCGCTCTTTTGTTTGGATTCACGCCAATATCCCGAGGCCTGCTTCGTTCGGTGAACGGCAGTTTCGCTCCGACCTCGTATAGTTCTCTGTCGTTCCGTACTCCCTCAGACGCCGAGGCGGATTTCCCCGCCGGCAAGCCCGTGCCGTTGCAATTGACTAATCGCACAGGGCACGTGAAGACGTATCACTGGAGTGCAACTCAGGAGGCGCGCTTATCAGCCTCGGCGAAGAAACCTTGGACAATGGATCGGTCAACCACGATTCTCGTTCCTTCGCGGGGTGCAGTGACCGGCAAGCTGCAGATCGCACTGACTGGCACCGGGCATATTTGTTACGGTGCCGATTCTGAAATCGTGAGTACGAAACACCCAGAGACGAGAGAGAGCATTGAGATCCCGCCGACGCTAACGCCACGCCGGGCCTCTAGTGAATGGCCGCTGGTCAGACGTTGCACCAACGGGCCTCTGGCTCGCGGTCGCCGTGGTGTTGTCCGTTGGGCTGGCTCTCTCTCACTCTCCACTCGTCCCATTGCCAGGGGTCTTCACGTTCCTTCTCATCCCCGGCGCAACGGTTATGTCAGCTCTACGGACCCGCCCAGCTAACGTCGGCGGGCGGCTGGTGCTGGCCGTATGCCTGAGCATGATGGTCATCATGGTCGTCGGTGGCGTGGCCAGTCTGCTTGGCCCGCACGTTGGGTCTTGCGCACCCATTGGACGCGCTACCTGAGAGCGTGATCTGGGTGTTCTCACACTGTCTCGTGCTCGCGACTGGCGTCTCAGAGGCAGCGATCCCGTCACCTGGATCTTTGAGGGTGTTCAGACGGCGAACGTCTTCGGCGCGCTGGCTATGCGGTCTTCTGGTAGTGCTTTCGATTCTTGGTGCCGCTCAATTGAACCACAGCGGCAACGACCACCTCGCCGTCTTCGCTACCACGCTCGACGTCGTGGTGCTGTTGGCGGGAATCGTGGGCGGATGGAGCCGGACGAGCCGATGGCCGCTGAACACTCTGCTCTATAGCGCCTCCTTGGCGCTCCTGTTGTCAGCCAGTTTGCGCGGTGGGCACCTCTATGGCTGGGACGTCCAACAAGAGTTTGGGGTCGCCTCGAGTACGATCCGCGCCGGAGTATGGGTCATACCCGCCAACCACGATCCCTACGCTTCGATGCTCTCTCTCACTGTTCTTCCGACGATTCTCCACTCTCTGGTTAAGCTTCGCGGTTCTCGGCGTTCTTTCAATTGGTCGTCCCCGCGATTCTTGCTCTGCTTCCCCTGGCGGTGTTCTCCACCGTTCGAGCGTTCCTCGCTGGATCACTAGTGGTCGAGCGTCTCCTCGTCCCGGTCTCGCGTTCGCCGTCGTCGTGGGACTCATCGTTTCAAGCGCGGCATTTTCTTCCGAATTGGTGAGCATCACTCGTCAAGCTATGGCGCTGACCATGGTGGCCGCCTTGGTGATGGTGCTCTTTGATCGCACTATGTTGAAACGTCCTGCCCAAATCGTGATCGGTCTGCTACTTGTCTGCCATTTCATTCACTCACTACACCACCTCGTATCTATTGGCGGCCATTTTGCTTTGGCTTGGCCGGTGGGCTTGCTGTGGTCCAAGGGATGGCTCGGAACACCGAGGGCGAAGATTGAAAAGCACCGTCACGACGTGCATTCGCGAAACATCATCAATGGCGCTCTCGTCGCGCGTGGCGCTCGTCGCCGCGTTCGGATGGAATCTTGGCATCACGCGAAATGACGCTCTGGCCAATCCCGTTACCGCCGTCACCGCCAGAGGAGTTGGGCTTCACGTCATCTATCGAACACGTTCAGTCTTTCACCGAGCCAATTTGAACGACTCTTGGTAATTGAACTGAAGAAAACCGACAGTTGGATTGTGCCAGTACCAGGGTCCGCACTCCGTTCATCTCGTCCGCGACCACTGTCCCAAGTCACCGGGTGTCCTCCCGAGCTTGAAGGGGTCGTGGAATGAACTCGAGTTATCTCACCGTAGAGGGTCTTTGGGTCCTGCTTGGGATAGCGCTGCTTTACGGGCTCTTTCGTCTTGGGCGTCGTCGATCGTACGAATACAGCTCCGATCTTGTGGGACTTGCTGTCACCGGTCTTCGTCATCGGCGGATTCCTGCGATTCTCTGGAACTCTTGGCCGCCTACTACGACCCCGAGCGGGCGGCGATCTTTACGGCGATTCTGCTGGCCGCACCCGTCACCGCTCTTCCTCGACGACGTGGTGTCTCTCCCTTACAACGTTGGACAATGTCACTCGGCGATCGAATGACGGCAAGTCTTGTTGGGCGCGGGTACCGCCGTGGTTGCCGTTCTCGTCGATCGGCGCCACTGGATTAGGCGCGCTGTTCTTTGGTGGCGAGGCTCCGGGGTCGCTTTCGGCTCAAGACGTGAATGTCGAGGACTTTACGGTTTCCACCCCCGAATTGGCGACGGCGGTCTGGCTGCGCAACAACGCCAATCCGCAATGTTGTCCAGAGCGACTTCATTGGGCAACTCGTCTTACTCTCCGAACCAGGAAGCTATCACCTATTGCCCGAGATTGTGCCACCCGACGTGGACACGGGTTCCTACATCTATCTGTCAACCGTCAATCTGGCCGACCAGCTTACCCAAGCTGAGACGCCCGACAACTCGTATCAGAGCTCGTACCAATCCACCATCCGATTCTTCAATCGAAACTTCTACGTCGTGTACTCAACCGGTGCGACTCGTGTCTACCACTGAAATACCTCGTAGGTGTTGTGCGCGCGAGTGGACAGAACAAGGAGGCAGAGCGTCGAGAGCGTCGACGACGTGTCGGAATCGTCTTCGCGTGTCCTGTCGCTAGAACGCCGCATTGTTGGGAGACGCATACCCAAGCCATCAGCGAGTCCTGGTCGTCGCGTCTAACTGAGTAACGCTTCCTCGTATGCTCAATCGTCTCACGGGCGATGTTCGCCCAATCGGATCGTGTAGCCCAGGTAAGCCCACTGGAGCTCATGTCATCGGTACTCCGACTCGAAAGCTGCTCGGCTTGCTGAAGCGCAACGACGAGCGGACCGACTCCCGGATCGAATCGGATCGCTGCGTTACGCGGAATATCGCCAAGTGATGGTAAGTCAGGTATCAAGACGGGCTTCCCGAAGGATTGGGCAAGCAGTAGTAGAGGCGCTGTTGGTAATTTCTCGAAACGGAAACACGGCGAAGTCCGTGGCTTGAAAATAGCGAGGCGAGATCTTCGTCCGGCAACCACTCGAACCTTGTCACCGTTCTTTCCGCTGTCTCACTGATGAGTCGGTCAAGTGTGCGTCGATAGCTTTCATCCGCGCAGACACCGGCCAGCAGTAACTTGATCTTTGACGACTTGGGCAGTTGCGCGACGGCCATTAAGAGAAGATCCGCCCCCTTGTACTCTTCGATTCTCCCAATTAGCGCCACGACCACATCGTCACCACCGAATCCAAAGCTCGCTCGCGCTTCCTCCTTGGTCAAAGTCACCGGGTAGGAATCGGCATAAGGACCGATAGGAATCACGTGTAAGGCGTGGGCGCCTAACGCGCGGAGTTCGGTTGCGGTTGCCTCGGAGAGAGCAATCACTACCTTCGCTCGTGAGAGGAGCACATCGCGAGCTCGATGGTCGTTCGCAAATACTTGCTCGTGAGGCATCAGATCATGCGCCGTCCACACGATCTTGTAGCCCAGCAAGTCGGCCGTTCGGAGATACAGCCAAACCACCACTCCATTAATCTCCGGGCCCACTAGTTTTTGCTTCGCCCAGGGAAGGGAGAACTCAAAGACCCAATGAATATGCAAGATCCGAAAGCCGCGTACCCGATGCCACAGCAACACCGCTGGCGCTAAGAGGAGATTGAGAGTTTGAGAAGGAGTGGGACCTTTGGTATAACGGACGCGCACCCCAGAGGTCTCGATGTCTCGATAAAGGGGATCTAGGTAGTGAGGAACGCGGTGGCGTCACCAACACCGACAGCCTCGGATTTCACGTACCTGGTCTCACTAATTCGTGAAGGACCCCGACTCCCATGGTGAGATGATCGAGGAAACACCAACCACCAAAGTTCCTCGTTTCGATGTCGCCAGATTGGCCAGAGCAGCAACAGCGGGTACCACCGCCACTTCACGGTCAAAGGCAGTCCGAGCAAAAAGGCGGCGTAGACAATGGGGACCGCATTCTGCCGAGTAGCTTCGACAATTCGATGGGGATGCTTGCGCAGGAGTCGACACTCTCCTTTGCCGTAGAAAAATGCCCTCCGAATTTGCCGCGCCGGAGTACCACAGTCGTGCCTGATTACAGCGTCTGATACCCACCGAATGCGATAACCGCAGTCAGTCAGTCTCCACGTGAAATCGATGTCCTCGGCAGCGCCGAACGACTCGTCGAATCCCCCCACGGCATCGAATGCCTCACGCCGAAAGGCCAAATTAATGGTTGCAGCCATCGGAACGTATTCGATGTCAGTGTCTTGCCGCGAGTGAACCCCCGAATAGACACTCTTTCCAATCGATCATCGCGGGGCCGCAAGTGACGACCTCGCCTTCATTCACAATCGGCGCTACCAGTCTCTCGAGCCAACCTTCGTCTGGTAAGCAGCCCGAGTCGGTGAATACGATGATGTCGCCCTTCGCGATTCGCACACCAATGTTGCGCTGATGAGCGATCGTGATACGGATTCCCGGTGGCTGCGAGTAGTCAATCCATCGAGCCCAATCGTGAGATAACCGGATGTCGTCAAGTTCACCATTGGACGCGTCAACGACTAATACCTCATCGATTATTTGCCCAACGAAAGGTTTTAAGGCATCTAGCGTTTCACTTAAAAGTCGCTCGTCCTTGTTCACAATCACGACGGACGTCGTCACGTGCTGATCACGGGCGCAGTTTGAGAAGGCGTCTTCGACGGACGTTTGAGGTTCCACCTTTCCCTGGGAAGAGTATGATTGTGAACTTCGATCCAACACGCAACTCCTGAAGTTGGAAGAGGTGTGCGTCACTCTTCTCGATACGTACGTGATAATAATCTACCGGTCGATTTGAGCTCAGAGCGATTCGTTGCAATCGTCATTGCATGAAGTGTCAGAGCAGACTCGAAGCCACGGAACCGTAAGGTTGGCAACCACTCACCTGGCAGTCATCGAATCGTCGGCATTGGACGACGTCGTTGCCGTTCCAACGTTCAGACGCTGCCTTTCTTTTTAGGCAGAGTTGTCAACTACCGTCGGGCTTTTGAGGGAAAGATCTGCTTTGAGAGCAATCGGATTCCCCAAAACTTCATTCGCTGAAGTTTCGGCAATTGCATTAGCTGGGAGTCGCGGGACGCAGAAGCTGCACTAGCCAGCTCAGTGCGATCGTTCTCTCTGGAGTAGACGTAATCAGAGCCCTGCTCGACTTCCCAATACTTTGGGAAGAGTTTCCATGCTTGCCCGCTGCCCCACATCGGATCCTTAGCCTGATCAAAGGTTGCGGCTTCCGTCGAGATGAAGAGTGCCCGACCAGATTCTGTGAGTCGCCACGGCTTCGGAGATCCGGCGAAATGGAGTATCGACTCGGTCCCATTCGTTGATTCGGACACGATGTGATTGAATCGCGCCGGTAGCAGCCCAACCTTCCCTGCCAAGAGATAGTTCAGAATATCTTGATCCGAGGAACTCAAACCCTCGCTCCGACTGCGTGGCAACCAAATCCACCCATGTTCGGTCCATGCCGCCGTGTCGCCAGCGGAGCGGATCGAAGACCATTATTCCCGCGTTGATGTACGCCCCATTCGCGGTTTGAAAGGCGGTGTTCGTCCTCCTTCCGCAGCCAGTCGAGTGTCGCCGGTCGATCCGACACACCACAGGCGACGACGTGCAGAGTCCTGCATTAGGTCCTCGGCCGCCGCGAAAATCTGTGTCCAATCGCTGCAGAGAATCGTGTCGCTATCGAGCCACAAGAATCTTTCACCCAATGTGTCGAGCAGGCCGAGGCGCGCGTAACTGGTGACGTTCCACTGGTACTTATCGACCTCGTCTAATGTTCAAGGAGATGTCCACGGTCTCTCCCTCCACCCCAAGGAACGCCATGAAATCTCTTGCTACCTCCTGTGCGATGGAACCTAGTAAGCCGTTGGTGTTCGCCAGAAGAAAGCGGACTGGAACTTTCGCATTGAGGACAGCAGAGTAAGCGGCGCATGCCCACGGCCATAGATAGCGATCATCAATTGACATTGCTACTAGCCGCGGAGTCTCTCTACTAGTGGACACTGGCCATCTCTAATCTCCGAGCCGCACGCGAAGTGACAAACAGATGCCATGCCACGCCTCTAAGGATGTTCGCGTACGACTTCGACATTGCGGCGACCGTGAATTCTCCGTGTTCTGTGAGGAAGGCGGACGTGCGGTCAGTGCGCTCTGAACTCGTCACTTAACCAATATTCGGCGGCGTCAGCGAGGGCGATAGGCGTCGAACGCCGGAACGACTGATCCTGTGGCCGGGCCGACCAAGTTGGAGGACTCGTTTTCCGGGTGGAGAGCGCAAATCACGGGGGTACCGAGGGCAAGTGACTCTGCCACCACGAGTCCGAAGCCTTCACGAACCGATGGCGCCAGCATCACCTGCTTCCTCGAATCAAGACCAGAGATCGTGCTGGGAATCAAGGGTCGAATAGAAACGTCACCCGGCATCGAGCCCAGGCTCGCTACTTGAGCCCGTAATCGAGATTCTTCAGGACCGACTCCGACTATGCCCAAGTGGACGTCGTGCCCCGCGCTGCGAGTATCCGCGTTGCTTCGATAGCCAGATCAGCGTGTTTGTGTTCCAGAAGACGGCCCACGAAGAGGAGTTCAGGTGCGGGTGACTGAGCGATGATGGCGAGCAGTTGTTCGAGATCAAGGGGGTTTGGGACGACGTTTATTCGATCACGCTTTGCGCCCGTGCCACCAACTTCTCTGCCGTGCCCGCGGACACGGCGACGATTCTGTCTGGCAATCGGATGCAGAATCGCTCCACCATGGCCGCCGCGAAGCCCATGCGGCCGATGTAGTGCGCCAACCTTCCTTCCCCCAGACTTCGTGCCACGTGATGACCAGAGGAACTCGTTGATCCAGGCGACGACGCGCAGCGGAAGGAGCTGGAGATAGGGCATGTGATCGGCTTCGATCACGTCAAACTTGCGTGTTAGGAGGCGAAGTGTCGAAGCGGCGAAGAGTAGTGCTTGGGCGAAGGATCGCCGGCACCTCGATACATCGGCACTCGAGGACAGATTGCACGGTAGCTCAGCGACCCGGACGGGGATTCACTATTTCGGGTGACTGTCCCACCATTTCATCGAATAAACCACGACGTCCATGTCGTGGTCGGGGAGGGCCCTTAAGAGGTGAAGGTAGCGGACCTCCTTGCCACCCTTGTGCCATGGGTAAAGCGCGTCAGTGACGACGGCGACCCTAAGGCGTTTCATTGAGTACCTCCACGGGCCCCATGAATGAAGTGTTCTGTTGAGACCGACCGCGATCGCTATCCTTCGACGCTTTCCTGTCGGATCGCCCTTAGAGGCCCTCGACTCATCATTCCAGATTACCCTGGGCAATGCTTGTCAAAGTTCTGCGACGGAATAACCATATGTGATGTCGAAGCGTAATCGGTAATTCCCCGGTAGAGTCGTAGGCTGCGTACGAACAGGCAAGACGCCCGAGGGGACGCGGAAATAGACAGAACGATATAGCCACTGTCAACGACACATTGACGTCCTTGGTCGCGATCTGGATCCGGATTGACGTTGGGCAGGACCGATGCGCGTCCATCACCGGAGCGATCGAATTCATGCTCGAACGACGTTTGGTATTGCCGTCACTGGTCTCAGCTTGTAGACGTCTGAACCTGGGGAGTGAGGCGTTCGGTTTCGCTTCCCGTAAGGGGTGACCGGGCGCAGACGAACTTTGATGAGTACGTAGACACATCGGAGAGCGTCGCTAAAGCGAATCTTTTTTCCCTCTTCCTTGCTTCGGCCGACGTAACTGATTGGCACTTGGTATGGGCGAAATCCGGCGCGCAGCACCTCGGCACTTACCTCGGTGTCCAGACCAAATCCACTTTCGTCGAGGCTGAAGCTTTTCAATAGTGGCATCGGCACGAGCTTTAGGCAAGTGTGCAGGTCAGAGATGGCCGAACCAAATAGTATGTTGGCGAAGAACGTCATTGCCTTGTTTCCGACAAAGCTGGGCTCCTGGTGCGGCGAAAAGCCACCACGTCGTCCAACTCACGTCGTCCAGGTCACAAGGCGGCGTCGCCGCGATCGTCGTTGCGGATGCGGATCGCTTCGGCCACGTCGAACACGAAAATCTTGCCGTCGCCGATCTTGCCGGTGCGCGCGGCGGCGACCAGCGTCTGGATCACTTCGTCGGCGCGGGCGTCCGGCACCACCATTTCGATCTTGACCTTCGGCAGCAGGTCCACCTGGTATTCCATGCCGCGGTAGACCTCTTTGTGGCCCTTCTGGCGGCCGTGGCCGCGCACTTCGGTGATGGTCATGCCGTCGATGCCGATGGCCTTGAGGGCTTCTTTCACTTCTTCGAGTTTGTGCGGCTGGATGATGGCTTCGATTTTTTTCATGGAAATCTCCTGACTACGCCTCGAAATTATATCCTTCTTCGCCGTGCATGCTGAGGTCCAGCCCTTCGATTTCCTGTCCTGCTCGTCGACGCGCACGCCGATCACCGCGTCGCAAATCTTCAGGATGATCAACGTTCCCACGATCGCCAGCACCCAGGCGATCAGGCGACGCCGATCAGCTTGATTCAGCACCTGGCCGGCGTTGCCGTCCACCAGGCCCATGGGCTTGCCGCATCCAGCACGTCGTTGATTTCCTTGGTGGCGAAAACGCCGGTGAGCAGCGCGCCCAGCGTTCCGCCCGCGCCGTGCACGCCGAACGCGTCCAGCGCATCGTCGTAGCCGAACTTGCTTCTTGACCGCGGTCACCATCAGGAAGCAGACCACGCCGGCGGCGACGCCGATCAGCAGCGCGGGCAACGGCTTCACGAAACCCGGACGCGGGCGTGATCGCGACCAGTCCCGCCACCGCTCCGGAAATCGCCGCCCAGCACGCTGGGCTTGCCGTTCTGCATCCATTCCGCGACCATCCATGCCAGCGCCGCCGCGGCCGCGCGAAATGCGTCGCGACGAACGCGCTGGTCGCGAGCGACGATGCCGCCAGCGCGCTGCCGGCGTTGAATCCGAACCAGCCCACCCACAGCAGGCACGCGCCGATCGATGCTCAGCACCAGGCTGTGCGGCCGCATCGGCTCGTGCGGATAGCCCTTGCGCTTTCCCAGATACAGCGCGCACACCAGCGCCGAAACGCCGGAGGTGATGTGCACCACCGTGCCGCCGGCGAAATCGAAAGCACGGAATCTTGCCGCCCAGAGTGGCGTTGAGCAATCCGCCCTTGCCCCACACCATGTGCGCCATCGGGAAATAGACGATCAGCGTCCACAGCTCGGTGAACAGCAGCATGCCGGAGAATTTCATGCGCTCGGCGAACGCGCCGGAGATCAGCGCCGGGCGTGATGATGGCGAACATCAACTGGTAAATCATGAAGGTCTGCTGCGGAATGGTGGCGCGCGTAATCGGCATTGGGCGCGGCGCCCACGCCGTGCAGGAACAGATAATGCAGGCCGCCGATGAACGGCGATCCCTTCGCCGAACGCCAGGCTGTAGCCGACCACGGCCCACAGCACGCGTGACCACGGCCATCAGGATGAAGCTGTGCATCATGGTGCTGAGCACGTTCTTGCGCCGCACCAGGCCGCCGTAGAACAGCGCCAGGCCCGGGCCGGTCATCATCAGCACCAGCGCCGCGCTGACCAGCATCCAGGCGTTGTCGCCGGCGCTTTGCGCGGACTTGGTGGCCTTGTCCAGATCGGCGAGACGTTTTTCGAGGTCGGCGGCAGGTTCGGCCGCAGCGAGGGTACACAAAGAGAGGAATAACAATGACAACCTGGTCATGGTACGCTCCGTGGCGTGAAATAACAACTTGGTTAGTATACGGGATCAAACGCGGACCGCCAAATTCCAACTTTAATGATGGTACCAGTTCAAAGCTATCCATTGCCACTGTGAGGCATTGCGAGAGTCCGGGCTTAGTACAATCGTGCTTGATGGCAATGCGCTCGCGGGTTGCTTGCTGGTGCCTTTGATGGGTGCTGTTTTGAGCGCTCATGAGCCGGTGCGCGCGCGTCATGGCATGGTGGTCGCCGATGAGCCTCTGGCGGCCGACGTGGGCGTCGCGGTGCTGAAGAGCGGAGGCAATGCGGTCGACGCCGCGGTAGCGGTGGCTTCGCGCTGGCCGTTACGCACCCTTTCGCCGGCAACCTGGGCGGCGGCGGATTCATGCTGGTGCGCTTCGCCGATGGCCGGTCGACTTTCATCGATTTTCGCGAGCGCGCGCCGGAAAAAGCCACGCGCGATATGTATCTCGACGCGCAGGGCAACCCGACCCGGACTCGGTCGACGGCTGGCGCGCGGTGGGAGTCCCCGGCAGCGTGCGGGGCTTCGAGCTGGCGCAATCCAAATATGGCAGCCAAAAATGGGGCGACTGATAGCG